>NZ_JBYTDP010000004.1:336-259237 GCF_058791555.1 Bacillus sp. EB106-07-01-XG149
AGGTCCAGTGGCACCAGTAGAGCCTGTGTTACCTTGAGGCCCAGTAGCACCGGTAGCGCCTGTGTTCCCTCGAGGTCCAGTAGGCCCAGTAGGCCCGGTAGGACCTCTGCCGAACGAAGCTGAATTAACTAGAGTAGTTTGTAACTCTGCAATTAATTTAAGGAGTTCTTGGAGTGTACAATGATCGATTCGGAATAACTTTGTGATGTAAAGTAAATAATTAATTAAAATTTGGAGTTCAACAAATACAGCACTTGCTACGAAAGTTGGATTTTTTAATATAGTTATTAAGTTTTTAATAATAGCTAATCCTTGCGCTTTCAGGGAGGAAGTAGCTTCTAGTGAACAAATAAATTTACTTAGTAGGTTCAATGTATCAATTAGATCTTCAATATTTTTGGGAGATGGATTTGCAAAAAGTTTTGGGATTATTTTTGTTAAATCGATAATGATTGCGCGAAATGTTCTAAGTTGTGCTTTAGTAATTGGGATCGATGGGGTATTTGGGATTCGTCCAGCGCTACTTGGAAAGCATGGTTTGGAGAATTTGTTTTGACTGTCGTCATAACGAGACATTAAATCTCTCCTTTCTAATGAGAATGTGAATGAAACTCATCATAGTAGATGCAAAAATTAGTTAAATGGTCATAGTAAAATCGTTTGTTTAAAGAAAAAATAGAAAAAACGCCTTATGATAAGGCGTTTTTTCTATTTTCTGCGTATTGATAATATCGTTTTAGTGAAACTTTTGATTTGAATCCAGCTAGTTTTATAATTTCTGACTCTGGAGTTTCTTTTTTTATTAAGTTTAAAATATAGGTGTTACGAAAGTGTTGTCCTGAGATTCCTTTGCGTAAATTAGCTCTAGATACTTCAAGGCGAATCATTTTTTGGATAGCGATTTCTGTTAATCCCTTCGGTGCATCATTTTCGTATACCCATCTGTATGTTCCGCGATTAAAATCAAATGCGATAAATAATGGGTCATGACTATGGTATTTTGGACGAACGGGTTCAGGGATGCTTTTGTAATAAGTATATAGTTGTTTTTTGTCTTCGTTAGTTAATGTAATTGTTCTTTCTACCCCTGCGGTTGCTGGGATAGAAAATGTGTTAGTTTCAAAGTGAACGTGATGCATAGTTAACGCTGTAAGTTCCTGTAAGGATAATCCATAGTCGATTAATAAGTTTAAAATAGCAACATTACGATCCATTAATAAAGGGCGCACAGGACGTTGTTTTTCTGAAAGTCCTTCTAATGAAGTGATTATATGTTTTAATCTTTTTTCTTCATCAGATGAAATGAAATCTTCGTTACGAAGTGTGCGGTCTGGTTGAATAGAAATTTCCATGTTCTTTAATGGGTTAGGGATATTTAGAAAATGATGCATTCTATTTAATACAATAAATACACGGTGCATCGTTTTCTCTGAGTAATGTCGATTCTTTTTTAGGTCGGAAAAGTAATCTTCGTAGTCTTTTGTACAAAGTGTAGCCCATATATTACTGGAAGGGAGCTTTTTGTTTTTTTCTAACCAATGTCCGAAATCTTCAATGTCATAAACATAACGTTTAATGGTTGAAGCTTTTCGGCCTTTATTCAATAAAAAAATAGAAAAGGCTTGTATTGTATCATGGAATTCCGATGTCTCCATAGTCCCACCACCTTCATTATTTCTTATATTATAGCAAACTTTTCTGAAAATAGTCATTTGCAAGGGAGACAGGAATAATAATATTTGGTGAGTGGATAAAATGAGGTGATTGTATGGAACAATCGATGCGAAAGAAAAATAATAATCAAATTAACATTGTGTTAAATCATCGAAAGAAAATTTCTTTACCAGCCGCAGAAAATAAAACAGTAATTTCAA
The DNA here is from genome assembly GCF_058791555.1 of Bacillus sp. EB106-07-01-XG149. Taxonomy (NCBI): domain Bacteria; kingdom Bacillati; phylum Bacillota; class Bacilli; order Caryophanales; family Bacillaceae; genus Bacillus; species Bacillus sp. EB106-07-01-XG149. The sequence goes on from NZ_JBYTDP010000004.1 coordinate 2,211, forward strand.
ATGAAACTACTACGAAACATGAGATGCTGCAAAGAATTGAAGAAGAGATGGGGAAGCTTGTTGGGATGGATGATATAAAAAAGATAATAAAAGAAATATATGCTTGGATTTATGTGAATAAAAAAAGACAAGAAATAGGGTTGAAATCTGAGAAGCAAGTACTCCATATGTTGTTTAAAGGGAATCCAGGTACAGGGAAGACAACTGTTGCTAGAATGATAGGGAAATTGTTGTTTGAGATGAATATTTTATCAAAAGGGCACTTAGTTGAAGCTGAACGTGCAGATCTTGTAGGAGAGTACATCGGACATACAGCTCAAAAAACAAGAGATTTAATAAAAAAAGCAATGGGAGGTATTTTGTTTATAGATGAGGCGTATTCATTGGCTCGAGGGGGAGAAAAAGATTTTGGGAAAGAAGCAATTGATACGCTTGTAAAACATATGGAAGATAAACAACACGGTTTTGTATTGATTTTAGCTGGATATTCAAGAGAGATGAATCATTTTCTTTCATTAAATCCAGGACTACAATCACGTTTTCCATTTATAATTGAATTTTCTGATTACTCAGTAAATCAACTGTTGGAAATTGGGAAGAGGATGTATGAAGAGCGTGAATACCAGTTATCGAAAGAGGCTGAATGGAAATTTAGAGATCATTTACATGCTGTAAAGTACTCGTCGCAAATTACATCGTTTAGTAATGGACGATATGTACGGAATATTGTTGAAAAATCGATTCGTACACAGGCTATGCGGTTGTTGCAAGAGGATACGTATGATAAATATGATTTAATTGGGATATCAAGTTGTGATTTGATGCTTGAAGAGGAGACGCACAGTACGTAAACTGTGCGTCTGTTTTTTGTATAAGTGCTTTTACTCTTTTTTTGCTTTTCCTTGATAAGATTTATGGAAGTGTTCCATTTTAGCGCTTTTTTCGTGTGCAGAATTAGGATCGTGTCCAATTTGACCTACTGAGCTTTTTTGAGCGCCTTTATTAACATGGTTTGTCATTTGTATTCACCTCGCTTTGAGGATTAGTATAAACATTATGTAAAGAAAAACTCATTAGAAAAGAAAAACCTCTTTACGATATGTAAAGAGGTTAGATTGCTATTTATGCATTGAACGTTCTTTTGTATCGATACGTCTATGCGGTAAATGCCATTTGTAATGAATAGAAACCATGCGGAAGCAAACAATTAAAATGAATAAGGTATATAGAGCCCAATCGCTAACAATAATTTGAGCGCCGATTAAGAAACCTGCTAGAATCGTCCAAAAGGCATATACTTCAGCTCGAAGGACGAGAGGTTTTCTGCGGGCTAAAAGATCGCGGATGATACCACCGCCAATACCAGTTAAAACAGCTGCTACGATTGTAGCGCTAATTGGTAAATTTAATTTTTGAGCATATAATGCTCCTTGTACGGCGAATGCTGATAAGCCGATAGCATCAGTGATATTTTCCCACTTTTTCCAATGTCTAATTAATTTATTAGGAAAAAGAAAAATAATCGTCATTGATAGTAGTGCGATTTGGAATAACATGTCTTGTTGCCAAAACGCGACAATCGGATAACCGATTAATAAATTACGAAGGGCACCTCCCCCAAATGCGGTTGCCATTCCTAAAATATACACCCCGAAAATATCATAATCCTCTTCCATTGCAACAATGGCTCCGCTTAGTGCGAAAGCGATTGTGCCTATGATGCTAAAAATCTCCCATGCCATGAATTTTCTCCCCCGCTAACTAGATGAAATGTGCTTCCTCTGCTATTATATTAGAAGGTTTAAATTTCGAAAAGGATGAGTGAACATATTTGATGGAAGAAAAAGAAAAAGTCATATTAGTAGGCTGTCAATTGCCACAAGATGATGATGAAAAGTTTATGCATTCCATGAAAGAGCTTGCATCGCTAGCGAAGACTGCACGAGCAGAATTGTTAGTGTCTACAACGCAAAAACGACCGAAGTTTCATCCGGCGACTTATATAGGTAAAGGTAAATTAGAAGAGCTTACAATGTTAACGGAAGAATTAGAACCGGATGTTATCGTATTTAATAACGAATTAACGCCGAGTCAAATTCGGAATTTATCCTCGGTATTAGATGCGAGGGTAATTGATCGAACGCAACTAATATTAGATATTTTTGCGCAACGTGCGAAGTCGAGGGAAGGTAAGCTTCAAGTAGAATTAGCTCAGTTGCAATATACAATGCCACGTCTTATGGGGCAAGGATTGTCTTTATCACGTCTTGGTGGTGGTATTGGAACGAGAGGGCCGGGTGAGACGAAACTTGAGACGGATCGTCGTCATATTCGATCACGCGTTGATGAAATAAAGAAACAACTTGCAGTTGTTGTGGAGCATCGAAAAAGATATCGTGAGAGAAGAAAAGATAATAAAGTATTTCAAGTTTCATTAATAGGGTATACGAATGCGGGAAAATCTACACTGTTTAATAGATTGACGGAAGCAGATACGTTTGAAGAAAACTTGTTGTTTGCAACGCTAGACCCGACGACAAGGAAGATGCCGTTACCTTCAGGTTATACAGTATTACTGACTGATACGGTGGGCTTTATACAAGATTTACCTACGTCATTAATTGCTGCTTTTCGTTCGACATTAGAAGAAGCTGGTGAAGCGGATGTTATTTTACATGTAGTTGATTCAGCGGATCCTAATTATGTAGGGCATGAGAAAACAGTAAAACAATTATTGTCAGAACTTGAAATTAATCATATTCCTATTATTACGTTATATAATAAAAAAGATGAATTACATCAAAATTTTATTCCGTTTCCGAAAAGTGACTTCTTAATGACTAGTGCCTTTGAACAAAGTGATTTATTGCATATAAAAGAAGCGATAGAAACGAAAATGAAGGAAGAAATGAATCGTTATCAAGTGGAAATTCCACCGAGTGAAGGTAAGTTGTTAATGCTATTAAAGACGGAGACGCTATTAACAAAGATGGAGTTTCTGGAAGATAAATTTGTATATGATTGCGTGGGGTATATTTTTGCTCATTCATCGCTTAATGTGCAATTAAAGAGATTTTTAGTGGAAGAAGGAGAAAATAAAAATGTTTGATCGTTTGAAAAATGGAGAAAAAATTGCTCCAATCGTAAAAGAAGTAGAGAGCCAGATTACAGAAGTACATAAACGCGCGGATGAAGTAATTGAAAGCAATCAGTTTCGAGTGTTAGAAAGTTTCCGTAAACATAAAATTAGTGATTCGCATTTTATTCCGACGACAGGTTACGGTTATGATGATATTGGCCGTGATACGTTAGAAAAAGTGTATGCGGATGTATTTGGAGCGGAAGCTGGTCTTGTTCGTCCGCAAATTATTTCAGGTACTCATGCTATTTCTACAGCGTTATTCGGTGTTTTACGTCCGGGAGATGAGTTATTGTACATCACTGGCAAACCGTATGATACGTTAGAAGAAATCGTTGGTGTACGCGGAAAAGGTGTAGGTTCATTTAAAGAATATAATATTGGTTATAATGCAGTTCCGCTTACTGAAGAGGGGCTTGTTGATTTTGGAGCTGTTGCGACTGCAATTCATAGTAATACGAAGATGATTGGGATTCAGCGCTCAAAAGGTTATGCTACTCGTCCATCGTTTACTATTTCTCAAATTAAAGAGATGATAGCATTCGTTAAAGAAATTAAACCTGATGTTGTTGTGTTTGTAGATAACTGTTATGGTGAGTTTATTGAAGAGCAAGAGCCATGTCATGTTGGTGCAGATTTAATGGCAGGTTCGCTTATTAAAAATCCTGGTGGTGGAATTGTTAAAACTGGTGGTTACATTGTTGGTAAAGAACAGTATGTTGAAGCGTGTGCATATCGTTTAACATCTCCGGGAATCGGTGCGGAAGCAGGGGCATCTTTATACAGTCTGCAAGAAATGTATCAAGGTTTCTTCTTAGCGCCGCATGTAGCGGGACAAGCACTAAAAGGTGCGATTTTTACAGCTGCATTTTTAGAGAAGTTAGGAATGAATACATCACCAGCATGGAATGCACCAAGAACAGATTTAATTCAGTCTGTTCAATTTGATGATAAAGATCGTATGATTGCATTCTGCCAAGCGATTCAATATGCATCTCCAATTAATTCTCACTTCACTCCATATGCCAACTATATGCCGGGTTATGAAGATGATGTAATTATGGCTGCGGGAACGTTTATTCAAGGTGCAAGTATTGAATTGTCAGCTGATGGTCCAATTCGTCCGCCTTATGTTGCTTACGTGCAAGGTGGGTTAACTTATTCACATGTGAAGATTGCGATTTGTTCTGCAATTGATGCGTTAATTGAAAAAGAATTATTAACAATTTCTTAAGGGGAAGCTGTCGATTTCGACAGCTTTTTTCTAATGAAAGTAATGATTAATTTCATTAGAAAAAAGAATGAAAAAATTTATAAAAAAATCATGTAAGAAAAGCTAACATCTATTGACACTAAACGTAACATGGTATAAAATGAGAAGCAGTTAAGGCGAAGGAGGAACTGAAACAATGAAAGAAGATAGACGTTCTGCCCCGCTGTTTCCTATTGGTATTGTTATGGATTTAACACAATTATCTGCACGTCAAATTCGCTACTATGAAGAGCATAATCTTGTTTCTCCAACCCGTACAAAGGGGAATCGTAGATTATTTTCATTTAACGATGTAGATAAGTTGTTAGAGATTAAAGATTTATTAGATCAAGGTTTGAATATGGCTGGTATTAAACAAGTGTTACTAATGAAAGTAAATCAAACAGAAACAGTGAAAGTAAAAGAAGAAACGAAAGAAATTTCAAAAACTGAGCTTCGCAAAATACTTCGAGATGAACTACAACATACAGGTAGATTTAATCGGACTTCATTGCGACAAGGTGACATTTCAAGGTTTTTTCACTAAAGATAACTGATTCTGAAGGTGTTTAGAGGGACTAAGGAGGAATTTATAATGGCTAGGTACACAAGAGAAGATATTTTCCGTTTGGCGAAAGAAGAGAATGTAAAGTATATCCGCTTACAATTTACGGACCTTTTAGGAGTAATTAAAAACGTAGAAATTCCAGTGAGCCAATTAACAAAAGCTCTTGATAACAAAATGATGTTTGATGGATCTTCTATTGAAGGTTTCGTACGTATTGAAGAATCGGATATGTATTTATATCCGGATTTGGATACTTGGGTAATTTTCCCTTGGACAGCTGAAAAAGGGAAAGTAGCTCGATTAATCTGTGATATTTACAATGCAGATGGCACTCCATTTGATGGTGATCCACGTAACAACTTAAAGCGTGTATTAAAAGAAATGGAAGCATTAGGATTCTCAGATTTCAATCTTGGACCAGAGCCGGAATTCTTCCTATTTAAAGTAGATGAAAAAGGAAATCCAACATTAGAATTAAACGATAACGGTGGGTACTTCGACCTTGCGCCGATGGATCTAGGGGAAAACTGTCGTCGTGATATCGTTCTTGAACTTGAAGAAATGGGCTTTGAAATTGAAGCGTCTCACCATGAGGTTGCTCCAGGGCAACACGAAATTGACTTTAAATATGCAAATGCAATTCGCTCATGTGATGACATTCAAACATTCAAACTTGTTGTAAAAACAATTGCTCGTAAACACGGTTTACACGCAACATTTATGCCAAAACCATTATACGGTGTGAACGGTTCAGGTATGCACTGTAACTTATCACTATTCAAAAATGGTGAGAACGTATTCTTCGATCAAAACGGTGAATTACAATTAAGTGATGATGCTCGTCACTTCATCGCAGGTATTTTAAAACACGCACCAGCATTTACAGCGGTAGCAAATCCAACTGTAAACTCTTACAAGCGTTTAGTACCTGGATACGAAGCTCCTTGTTACGTAGCATGGTCTGCACAAAACCGTAGCCCATTAGTACGTATCCCTGCATCTCGTGGTATTAGTACACGCGTAGAAGTACGTAGTGTTGACCCAGCTGCAAACCCATATTTAGTAATGGCTACATTATTAGCAGCAGGTCTTGATGGAATTAAAAACAAATTAACTCCACCAGCTGCAGTAGACCGTAACATCTATGTAATGACGAAAGAAGAGCGCGAAGAAGCTGGCATCGTTGACTTACCAGCAACATTAGCGCAAGCATTAGTTACATTACAATCTAATGAAGTAGTATGCGGTGCACTAGGAGAGCATTTACTTGAGCACTTCATCGAAGCGAAAGAGATTGAGTGGGACATCTTCCGCACGCAAGTTCACCAATGGGAACGCGATCAATATATGTCTCTATACTAAGAGAGAAAAAAGCCTTGATACTACGGTATCAGGGCTTTTTTTATTTGTGGGCAAATATAAAGGCTTGTGAAATGAATTAGATGGGTGCCCGCAAAATGCCCGAAAAAAGTCATGTGGATTATTTAAAATGCGTGCTAGCTATGAATGAAAATGTGGAAGTTGAAATATGGTGTGGATGTATTTAATTCGAAAATTAAGTATTGAAAAATATAGTACCTTGCAATGAATAATACTAAGTGTTATATTATGGATATAATAGGTACCGTGTATTGAATAGTACTGAAATGAGAAAGGGGGATTGACCTTGAACGTTCAGTTTAAAAAAGGCGTGTTAGAACTTTGTGTTTTAGCACTTGTGAAACGTAAAGATTGTTACGGCTATGAACTTGTTCAGCAAATCTCAAATAAATTTTTAATATCGGAAGGGTCAGTGTATCCTTTATTACGTCGTTTAACGAAAGAAGGATATTTTCAAACGTATTTAAAAGAATCTACAGAGGGGCCACCTCGTAAATATTATCAACTAACGGAGCAAGGGGAGACGCAACTGAATTTGTTAGTAACGGAGTGGCGTGATTTTGCAAAAGGCGTACAAGAAATTATTGAAGGGGTGGAATGGGATGAGTAAAGAACAGTTCCTTAAAGAATTATCAAGTCATCTTAGAAAGTTACCGGAAGAAGAGGGGAAAGATATTTTATTTGATTATGAAGAGCATTTTCAGTTTGGGAAAGAAGAGGGGAAAACTGAATCGGAAATAATAAAAGGCCTTGGTTCTCCGAAAGTAATTGCGAAAGACTTACTTGCTTTGTATCGCTTTGATGAAATGAAAAAGGACCCATCTACTTCGAATATAACAAGGGCTGTCATGGCTGCGATTGGACTTAGTTTGTTTAATTTCATTATTGTGTTAGGCCCGTTAGTTGCAATTATCGCTTTTATATTTTCTTTTTGGGTCGGTGGGATTGCTAGTGTAGTGACACCATTTTTGGTTATTGCAAAAGTATTTATGGGTACTTTTATATGGTTGGATGTATTCGTTAGTATAACGTTTGTTGGAGTAGGTTTGTTGTTATGTATTATCGCTTATTATAGTACGAAGTGGTTTAAAAAGTTATGCGTACGTTATGTAATATGGAACTTCAAAATGATAAAAGGGGAGTAGATGATGAAGAAAATATTGTTAGTAGCTATCGCTTGTATCATTATTGGAGTAATAGGGATTTCACAAACATATGAAAAAGCAGTGCAAACTGCAGAAAAAGGAAACAAAGAAGACGTTATTAAAAACGAAACATTAAAAAATATACAAGTTAAGTTAGACGCTGGGGATATTGTTGTCCAAAAATCTCCCGACTCTTCTTTTTATGTAAAGCACACAGGAGATGCACGTAAACAAGAGATTCGTATTGCCGAAGATGGTGATACATTAAAAATTATTGGGGAAAGAGAAAAAGGTGCTTCATTTGATTTTTCCTTTTACAATTTCAAGTTTCAAACGTCTACATTGACTATATTTGTACCAGAACGTTCTTACCAAGAGATAAAAATAAATTCATCAACTGGACAAATAGAAGTAAGTGATGTGAAAAGTGATCGTGTAAGTGTTGGGACACTCGCTGGAGAAGTAGATTTGAAACATGTCACAGCTAAGAGTGTGGAGGGTTCTACAAAAGCTGGTGAGGTGAATTTAAAAAAGGTAATAGGGAAAGTAACAGCGAAAACGGCTAGCGGGGATGTATATGTTGTGGATCATGATCCGAAGTATGATGTAGAGGCAAGTTCAACTGCTGGGGATGTAGATATTACTTTATTAGAAAAACCACAAGATGCAGTTATAACTGGGCAAAGCGCTGCTGGCGACGTGATGATTTTTAATGAAGAAAATAAAAATATAACAATTGGCAATGGTAGTAAAAAGATTAGCGGTAAAACAGCTGCTGGCGATGTGACGATTGAAACTCGTTCATAAGAAATAAAATGTATGAAAATCTATCAAAATACAAAAAAAGAAGATAATTACCGTATATAGATAAGGTAATTATCTTCTTTTATTATTCTTAATGTAAATCACGATATACGCCAATTACTTTTCCAATAACTGACACTTGTTTTAAAATGATAGGTTCTAATGAAGAGTTTTCCGGTTGTAGACGGAAATGGTCTTTTTCTTTATAGAAACGTTTAACAGTTGCTTCGTTATCTTCTGTTAAAGCGACTACAATTTCACCGTTGTATGCAGACTGTTGTTGGCGAACAACAACTAAATCCCCATCGAAAATACCAGCTTCAATCATACTATCTCCGGAAATACGTAACATAAATACTTGGTCTGCTCCAGCAACAATGCTAGCTGGAAGTGGGAAGTGATCTTCTACACTTTCAACTGCTGTAATCGGTAATCCAGCAGTAACTTTTCCGACAATTGGAACTTGAATAACAGATTGTGTTTCTGTATCCATTCGGTTGTCACCTAAAATTTCAATTGCTCGTGGTTTTGTTGGATCGCGTCGAATATATCCTTTTTCTTCTAGTCGTGATAAATGTCCGTGCACTGTAGAACTAGAAGCGAGGCCGACTGCTTGACCGATTTCACGTACGGAAGGTGGATATCCTTTTTCTTGTACTTTTAGCTTAATAAAGTCGAGAATGTCTTGCTGGCGTTTCGTTAACTTTTCCATGTTTTCTAACACCTCGTTTTCTTTCATTTTTCTTATTAATAAGTATAACATGCGAAAAAACATTCTACAAACATAAGTTCGAACGAAAGACGAATTTATGATACACTAATAAGGAAAATATAGTGAGAAAGAAGGGTTCAAAATGAATGCAATTATTTATGCACGTGTGAGCACAACAAAAGAAGAACAGGAAACATCATTATTGCGTCAAAAAGATGAATTATTGCATTTAGCTGAGCGCTATCAAATGAATGTTGTAAAGGTGATTGAGGAGCAGGCTAGTGGTTATACAATTGAACGTGATGGCATATTAGAAGTGCTAGATACAATTCGCGATGAACAAGTTGATGTACTTCTCATACAAGATGAAACGCGCCTTGGTAGAGGGAATGCAAAGATTGCATTAATGCACTGTTTACATAAAGAGGGAATAAAAGTATATACGCATAGGCATAATGGAGAATTAGAACTCTCTGACTCTGATTCGATGGTGCTAGATATAATTGGGATTGTTGAAGAGTATCAAAGAAAGATCCACAATTTAAAAATTAAACGTGGCATGCAAAGAGCGGTAGAGAAAGGATTTCGTCCAGAGAATAATTTGAAAAATCGTCATTTAAGTATAGGACGTGAGAAAAAAGAAGTGCCAATTGAGGAAATTGTACGTTTACGCCGGAATGAATTAACTTTTGAAGAAATTGCAGCAACACTTCGTGGTTTTGGTCATGATGTTTCAAAAGCAACTGTACATCGAAGATATGTAGAATATACAAAGCAATTGCTTGATAAAGAGGACTAACTATTGTATGATAATAATCAGTTTTGAGTAAAAGGGGGATTCGAGATGCAAAGTCACGAACTCATTGAACGCATTAACTTCTTAGCGAAAAAAGCAAAAGCTGAAGGTTTAACTGAAGAAGAACAACGTGAGCGCCAATCGCTACGTGAACAATATTTAAAAGGATTTCGTCAAAATATGTTAAACGAACTTAAAGGAATTAAAGTTGTTAACGAAGAAGGTACTGATGTTACACCGGCGAAATTAAAAGCTTTAAAAAAGCAAGATAATGCAAAATTAAACTAAAAGATGGGCGAAGCCCATCTTTTTTATTTATTATATCCGTTATTTAATAACTTTCCAGTTGTTATTGACTGTTGCTTCTATCTTTTTGTGCTTCAATATATAGTTAGCGATAAGTTCAGACATATCTGTTGGTATGTCTTTTATTACGGGCTTATTTTGAAACATAAAGAAGTTCCCTCCGCCGCTTGCGCGATAATTATTCATAACGACGTCATATTCTTCGTTCATATGAAGTGGAGCGCCTTTATACTGTAAGGATTCTGCTCTCTCGCCAATTGGTTTGGAAATGTTTAATACGTACGAAATTCCTTCCCACATATCGTAATTATAGTGTTGCGGCTTTGGTTCTATGTAGGCAGGGTTTACGATGATAGTTCCATCTGCTTTTAATATGAAATAAGAAGCAGAGAGTTCAAGGGCATCTTTTATATCCGCTCCAGTTATTCTAATTACTTTTAATGTATTTGGATAAATATAATTAGAAACGATGTCACGCATTGTTACGCGATTAGGGAAACCTGGAGATGTATTATGGAATAAGCTTGTACAAGAAATGGAAACATTAGCTATATCCATTTGTATTTTATTTATGAATTCAATAAAAGGATGATCTTGCAAACGAGTTTGCATAGCATCTGAAATTTGCATGTCCCCATAGATTATTCCAATTGGTTGATCGAGCCAATTTTGTGTATTCTCTTCATAATCAGATGCTAAGGAAAGAACATCTGAATCTGCCTCAATTCCTTGCACCGTCAACAACTCTGAATAACTTTCTTTTTTAAGCCACTTCTGTTCCATTCTTTCGAAGGTTACGGTTATTTTTCCAACTGATTGCCCATTACATCCAGTCTGTAAAATTGTTACACCATTCATTACGGTGTGAGCGATTTCCCGGTGTTGGTGGCCTGTTAGTAAAATGTCTATGCCTTCAATTTCATGGCACATTGCATATCCTTGGTTTTCACCTGTTAAAACTTCAGTCGGTAACCCAGTTTGTAAATCGCGTTCAAATCCCCCATGGTAGGCTACGACTAATAAATCGGGTTTCTCGTGTTCGCGAATGTAAGAAACCCATCTTTTTGTTGTTTCTAATGCATCTTCAAATTGTAAATCTTGAATGTGATGGGGTTGTTCCCAATTGGGAATGTAATGCGTTGTCATCCCTAAAATAGCAATTTTTATATTTGATTCAATATGTTTTATTATATATGGTTTCCCGAAATAAGGTTCTTTTCTGTTTTTATCTAAAATATTTGCTGATAGATAGGGAAAGTTTGCAGTAGAAATAGCATTATTTAATATGTCCATTCCATAATTAAATTCATGATTCCCAATAACTGCAGCATCATAACGTAAATAGTTCGCTAATAAAGACATTGGATTTTTCTTATCTTCTTCATATGTAGCGTAATGATAAGTAAAGGGTGTTCCTTGTATGAAGTCACCGTTATCAATTAAAAGAACGTTTCTATTTTGGGAACGTTCTTTTTTTATAAGAGTAGAAATTTTGGCTAAACCAATTTCAGCTTGAGAGTTATCTTGGTAGTGAATTGGATAAACAGTGCCATGTATATCACTTGTTAATAAAATGTTTAAAGTTACAATTTGATTTGGATTCAATATCATTCACCTTTTCTATTGTTATCTACTAATTAAGCATATCAAATATATGAAGAGAATTTTAATGAGAATGTATAGAATGTGTAAAGATTCTGTAAATAAGCAATTATACGTGAAAATGTGTGATATATTTCTTCATGTTTACGGAAGGCGATTTTATAACAACAAAAATGGAGGCATTAATATGTTGAAAAAAGTTTTTGCAATGAGTACGACAGTTGTACTAGCGGCGGGATTATTAAGTGGTTGTGGAACGAAAGAATCAAGTGCAAGTAAAACTGAAGATACGAAAAAAGGTTATGTACCGAAGACCTTAAATGTTCAATTTGTTCCTTCTCAAAATGCAGATACGTTAGAGGCGAAGGCAAAACCATTGGAAAAGCTATTAAGTGATAAGTTAAATATTCCAGTAAAAGTTAGTATTTCAACGAATTACAATACAATTGTAGAAGCGATGGCATCTAAGCAAGTAGATGTAGGATTTTTACCCCCAACAGCGTATGTGCTAGCGCATGAGAAAAAGGCTGCAAACGTAATTTTACAAGCACAACGTTTTGGAGTAGATGATGAAACGGGAGCTCCTACAAAGGATTTAGTAGACTTTTATAAATCTGAGTTTGTAGTTAAGAAAGATTCAAATATTAATAGTGTAAAAGATTTAAAAGGTAAAAAAATTGGTTATCAAGATGTAACGTCATCAGCGGGATATGTGTGGCCTGCGGCTGTACTATTAAAAGAGGGCGTTGATCCGTTAAAAGATGTGAAACCTGTTACATTAAAAGGTCACGATCAGTCGCTTATTGCGCTTTTAAATGGTGATGTAGATGCAGCTGTTGTATTCCAAGATGCTCGTAATATTGTGAAAAAAGATTATCCGAATATATTCGATCAAACGAAAATAGTGAAATTTACGGAAAACATTCCAAACGATACGATTTCGGTACGTTCTGATTTAGATGCAGAGTGGAGTAAGAAATTACAGGACGCTTTCATTGAAATAGGAAAGAATGAGGAAGGTCACAAAATCATTAAAGAAGTATATTCACATGAAGGATATGTTAAATCTGATGATAGTAAATTTGATATCGTTCGTGAATATGGAAAGAAAGTAAAAACGCAATAATACATATGGAAATGGCAGCTAACTGGAAGGTGTATGTTTCCAGTTAGTTTGCCATTTTGAATACATAGAAGGTAGGTAAGATGTGTGATAGAATTTCGAAATGTTTCCAAAATGTATTCGAATGGTACAAAAGGATTGAATAATATAAACTTGAACATTCAAAAAGGTGAGTTTGTTGTAATGGTAGGGCTGTCGGGGGCTGGAAAGTCTACACTTCTTAGATCGGTAAATCGCCTTCATGAGATTACAGAAGGAGAAATCTTGATTGAAGGTGAGTCTATTACTGCTGCGAAAGGAAAAGAATTACGACGCATGCGCCGGGATATTGGTATGATTTTTCAAAGTTTTAACCTTGTAAAACGATCAACGGTTTTGAAGAATGTATTAGCTGGGCGTGTTGGATACCATTCGACTTTTCGTACAACGTTAGGTCTATTTCCAAAAGAAGATTTGGAGCTTGCCTTTCAATCGTTAAAAAGGGTGAATATTTTAGAAAAAGCATATGCGCGAGCTGATGAATTATCAGGAGGACAACAGCAACGTGTATCGATTGCTAGAGCGTTGGCGCAAGAAGCAAAAATCATATTGGCAGATGAACCTGTTGCGTCGTTAGATCCGCTAACAACAAAGCAAGTATTAGATGATTTGAAAAAAATTAATGAAGATTTTGGGATTACAACAATTGTAAACTTACATTCTATTGATTTAGCTAGGCAATATGCGACACGCATTATTGGATTACATGCAGGCGAAATTGTTTTTGATGGTTCAGTAGAAGAGGCAACGGATGAAAAATTTGCTGAAATTTATGGAGACGTAGCGCAGAAAAGTGAATTATTAGAGGTGGCAGTTAAATGAATGACGCGACGATATATTCGAAATCGATACCGAAGCCGCCGAGTAAGTTGAAACATATGTTAACGGCTATTCTAGTCATTTTACTGTTGTGGGGAAGTAGTGTACAGGTCGACGCATCATTTTCAAAGCTAGTAGTTGGTTTTCCTAATATAATTGATTTGTTAAAAGAGATGGTGCCGCCTGATTGGAGTTATTTTCAAGTTATTACAACAGCGATGTTAGATACAATACGTATGGCGATTATGGGGACGACTTTAGGAGCGATTTTAGCTATTCCACTGGCACTATTTGCGGCAAGTAATGTGTTTACTAGTACATTTTTGTACGGTCCAGCTCGATTGGTTTTAAATTTTATCCGAACGATACCAGATTTATTATTAGCGGCAATTTTCGTAGCTATTTTTGGAATAGGACCACTTCCAGGTATTTTAGCTCTTACTTTTTTCTCAATTGGGCTCGTGGCGAAATTGTTGTATGAGTCAATGGAATCGATTGATCCAGGTCCATTAGAGGCGATGACAGCAGTAGGAGCAAATAAAGTGCAATGGATTGTGTATGGGGTAATTCCGCAAGTGAAAGCACATTTTGTCTCCTATGTTCTTTATACATTTGAGGTGAACGTACGTGCAGCAGCTGTTTTAGGTTTAGTAGGAGCGGGTGGTATTGGGTTGTACTATGACCGTACACTTGGATTTTTACAATATCAACAAACTGCATCTATTATTATTTATACTCTTGTTGTTGTATTGTTAATTGATTATGTAAGTACATTGTTGCGGGAGAAATTATAATGAGTAAAACGACGATAATTGTACCAAAACCGAAGAAACCGAGTGTGTATCGCTGGTTTATTTTTATAGCACTTGCATTTGTTTATGTATGGGCTTTTTCAGGAGTCCCGCTAGAGGGAATAAAGGATACGGCAGGAGAAATTACAAAAGCAATTATGACAGGTGTATTGAATCCAGATTGGTCGTATGTATCTTTGCCAGATGGTGAAGATTTATTACATGGCTTAATTGATACGTTGGCAATTGCGATATTAGGTACATTTATTTCTGCCTTTTTATCTGTTCCATTCGCTTTTTGGGCGGCAACGAATATGAGCAGTGGAAAATTAACGTCAGGAACTGGGAAATTTGTACTTAGTTTTGTTCGTACATTTCCTGAATTAGTTATGGCTCTTTTATTTATAAAAGCTGTTGGACCAGGCTCCTTTGCCGGAGTTCTAGCTTTAGGATTACACTCTATCGGAATGTTAGGGAAATTATATTCAGAAGGAATTGAAAATATAGATAAAGGACCGACGGAAGCGTTAATAGCTACAGGTGCGAATCGCTTTCAAATACTTTGGTATGCAGTATTGCCACAAGTATTACCGGATTTTCTATCGTATACGTTATACAGGTTCGAAATTAATGTACGATCCGCTGCTATTTTAGGTGTTATTGGAGCAGGTGGGATTGGTACGCCTCTAATTTTTGCACTGAGTTCACGCAATTGGTCTCGTGTGGGTATTATTTTATTGGGTATTATTTTAATGGTAATTATCATTGATTTTATTTCAAGTTCGATACGGAAGAAAATTGTATAATTTATTTTAAGCACCTATAAAAGGTGCTTTTTTATATAATAAGAATAATAAATGTGAGCAATAGGGGGGATAATTTGGCTTTACAGCACGAGTTTGTATTTGTTTCGAATGAAAAAAAAGGGTTGGATTTTATAGGTATAGATTGGATTGAACTTTGTTTTCTATATAAAGAAGAGGCAAAGATAGATGAGTGTGTTGTATTAAGTGATGAGCTAATCGTATATCTATTAGATTTTACCCATTGGATTCCGAACTATTATCCAGCGAAAAGAGCAGAAGGATTTGGAATTCACTATTATGGTATTACGAAAATAGAACAGCAAGGGGCAGTGATAGCAGAACAGTTATTTTGTTCGCTAGTTAACATGTTTTCTCTAGCGCCAGAAACAATCGAACTGACAGGGCAGTTTCAATGGGAAAATGATAATAATACTGATGGAGAATATGAAAGATACGTATTTGATCGAGATAAATTATGCCAAGATTTAAATTCTTTTATTCGTTTGCTTTGCAGAGTGAAAAATGGGGAAGGATATATTTTGCATTATGGAATTTGAAAATGATGAATAAATATACAGATAATTCCCTTTCTTTTTAAAATAAAAATAATGAAAAAGTATGTCATATTGAATGCCCATACATTCCCTAAATCATTGATTTTTTTATGAAAATCCAAAAAAATATCAACATATTTGTCGATACATGTTGTATAATCTTGCGTGGGAAGCTATCATATAAATGTATAAAACGTTTACTAATATAAGCGAAGGGAAGAATAGCATGTCACATTCAATCGAACAACTTTCTATCAACACGATTCGCACATTATCCATCGATGCGATTGAAAAAGCAAACTCTGGTCACCCAGGAATGCCAATGGGTGCAGCACCAATGGCTTATACATTATGGACTCAATTTATGAAACACAATCCAAATAACCCAACGTGGTTTAACCGTGATCGTTTCGTATTATCTGCAGGTCATGGTTCAATGTTATTATACAGCCTACTTCACCTATCTGGTTATGATGTAACAATGGATGACTTAAAGAACTTCCGTCAATGGGGAAGCAAAACTCCAGGACATCCTGAGTACGGTCATACAGCAGGTGTAGACGCAACTACTGGTCCACTTGGACAAGGTATTGCAACTGCTGTAGGTATGGCAATGGCTGAAAGACATTTAGCGGCTAAATATAACCGTGATGCGTATAATGTAGTAGATCATCATACATACGCTATTTGTGGTGATGGAGATTTAATGGAAGGCGTTTCTGCTGAAGCATCTTCATTAGCTGCTCATTTACAATTAGGTCGTCTAGTTGTGCTTTATGATTCAAACGATATTTCATTAGATGGCGATTTAAATCGTTCATTCTCTGAAAGTGTAGAAGATCGTTACAAAGCATACGGATGGCAAGTAATCCGTGTTGAGGATGGAAACGATATTGAAGCTATCGCGAAAGCAATCGAAGAAGCGAAAGCTGACGAAAAACGCCCAACGCTAATTGAAGTAAGAACGACAATTGGTTTCGGTTCTCCAAACAAATCAGGAAAATCAGCTTCACATGGTTCTCCACTTGGTGTAGACGAAACAAAATTAACGAAAGAAGCATATGCTTGGACTGCTGAGCAAGACTTCCATGTAGCAGAAGAAGTATATGACAACTTCCGTAAAACAGTACAAGATGTTGGTGAAACTGCGCAAGCAGCGTGGAACACGATGCTAGGTGAATATGCACAAGCATACCCAGAATTAGCAAATGAATTGCAAGCGGCAATGAATGGTCTTCTTCCAGAAGGTTGGGAGCAAAACTTACCAACTTATGAATTAGGATCAAAAGCAGCAACTCGTAATTCTTCAGGTGCTGTAATTAATGCAATTGCAGAGTCTGTACCATCATTCTTCGGTGGATCTGCTGACCTTGCTGGTTCTAACAAAACATACATGAATAACGAAAAAGACTTTACAAGAGATGATTACAGCGGTAAAAACATTTGGTACGGTGTACGTGAGTTTGCAATGGGTGCAGCAATGAACGGTATTGCACTACATGGCGGTTTAAAAACTTACGGTGGTACGTTCTTCGTATTCTCTGATTACTTACGTCCAGCAATTCGTCTTGCAGCATTAATGCAATTGCCAGTAACGTATGTATTCACACACGACAGTATCGCTGTTGGTGAAGACGGTCCAACACATGAACCAGTCGAGCAATTAGCAGCGCTTCGTGCAATGCCAAATGTATCTGTTATTCGTCCAGCTGATGGTAACGAATCTGTTGCAGCTTGGAGACTAGCTCTAGAATCTACAAACAAACCAACTGCTTTAGTATTAACTCGTCAAGACCTTCCAACATTAGAAGGTGCAAAAGACGATACGTATGAAAAAGTAGCAAAAGGTGCATATGTAGTTTCTGCAAGCAAGAAAGAAACGGCTGATGTAATCTTACTTGCAACTGGATCTGAAGTAAGTCTAGCTATTGAAGCACAAAAAGTTCTAGCAGTAGACGGCGTTGACGCAGCTGTTGTCAGCATGCCATCTATGGATCGCTTTGAAGCTCAAACTGCTGAGTACAAAGAATCTGTATTACCAAAAGCAGTAACAAAACGTTTCGCAATCGAAATGGGTGCTACATTCGGATGGCACCGTTACGTAGGTCTTGACGGAGATGTGTTAGGTATCGATACATTCGGTGCTTCTGCTCCTGGTGAGAAGATTATGGAAGAGTATGGATTTACTGTAGAGAACGTTGTTCGTAAAGTAAAAGAAATGCTTTAATGATTTTAGAAAAATCTCTCCAGCATGGAGAGGTTTTTCTATGTAAATGAGTTTTTTCGACAGAAAAAGTTTTTTATCTCTCCGCAGTCAGACAATCATTGCAAAATTTCTTCTATATAATGAAGGGAAAAGGTTGTCCAGATTGGGAGGCAAAAGATGAAAACGTATGAATTGTATTTAATTCAAGAGGATATTGCGAAAGCTTACTTTGGTCGTGAATATTTGTTTTTTGATTTATTTTCTCGATTTTCAGAATCTGTTTCCCTTTCGGAGAAAAAAGTGTTATATAAACAAATGATGTATATAACGAGGCCATTACAAGTAATGAAAATTCATCATAAATTAGAACAAGCTTTGCGGGTTCTTGGTAAATATGATCGAACACACCATACACATACACTTTATACAGGAGCGGAATACGGCGAAATAATGGTGAAACCACACTATATTCGCATGAATACCTCTGGAAATGTCTCTATGGAAACGACTTTCTTTGAGGTGTTAAGAAAGTGTGAATTAACATTTTTAGCTATGGATTATGAAAATACAAAGTATGGATGGCTGAATCCTCTAAAACAAGTACGAACATATGTGTAAAAAATGTCGAATTGTATCTTGTCTTATTGAAAAGGTTTTAGTACACTGTAAGGTAGACAACATGAAGGAGGAAAATATATGCCAATTTGGTTAGGTATTCTAGTGGGCGTAGTAGCACTAGTAGCAGGCGTGGCGTTAGGATTTTTCATTGCCCGCAAATACATGATGAACTACTTAGAAAAAAATCCACCAATTAATGAACAAATGTTAAAAATGATGATGATGCAAATGGGACAAAAACCTTCCCAAAAGAAAATCAATCAAATGATGAGCGCGATGAGCAAGCAACAAACAAAATAAGCGCTAAAGGGCACTCGATAAGAGTGCCCTTTCCTATTGGATTTTTCGAAGCGTTTAAAACTTTTAAAAATTCAGTATTTTTGGTAAACTGAAAACATCGCTCATTTTAAGAGAGGAGGATAAAAATGAAGGTATTTATTAATTTAGCGTGGTTTTTTAAACAAGAAAAACGAGCGTACATAATCGGAATTATTATGTTATTTGGTGTCGCGCTTCTTGAACTTGTAGCTCCGAAAGTACTAGGTATTGTAGTAGATGAAATTAATAATGGAACATTAACATCTGAAAAATTGTTGAAGTGGGTTATTCTGTTAGTAGTTGTAGGGATTACTATGTACATATTACGTTATTTATGGCGTATTATGATTTTTGGATCTTCGTTAAAACTAGCCCGTCAATTACGAAAGAATTTATATGAACATTTTACAAAGATGAGCCCATCTTTCTATCAATCACGTCGTACGGGTGATTTGATGGCGCATGCGACTAATGATATTCAGGCGATTCAACAAACTGCTGGATCGGGCGTTTTAACACTTGTTGACTCATTAGCGGTTGGGGGATGTGTACTCGTAGCGATGGGTTTTACAATTAGTTGGAAGTTAACATTGTTAAGCTTAATTCCAATGCCGATTGTAGCGATTTCGACAAATTATTATGGAACGTTATTACATAAAAGGTTTCATAAAGCGCAGCAATCGTTTTCAGAAATCAATGATAAAGTGCAAGAGAGTATGAGTGGGATGAAGGTAATTCGATCACTTGGACAAGAGAAAGAAGATTTACAAGCATTTCGAAAAAAATCAGAAGATGTTGTACATAAAAATATGTTAGTCGCACGTATTGATTCGTTGTTTGATCCAACAATCTCTCTTATCGTTGGATTTTCTTTTTTAATTGCAGTGTGTTACGGGTCAGTATTAGTTGTGAGGGGTGAATTAACTGTAGGTGATCTCGTTACATTTACAACGTATTTAGGTACCCTCGTTTGGCCAATGTTAGCCTTTGGATGGTTGTTCAACATTATGGAACGTGGGCGTGCTTCGTATGACCGTGTAGAAAAAATTCTCTCGCAAAAATCAGATGTAGTAAATAGAGAAGATGCTGTACATAAAGTAGCAAGCGGTGATGTTACATTTGCGGTCGATTCATTTTCATATAAGAAAAATGAACTGTTACAGCTAATAGATGTTCACTTTGATTTGAAGAAGGGTGAAACACTAGGCGTTGTCGGACGTACAGGAGCAGGGAAAACGACTTTATTAAAATGTTTAATCCGTGAGTATGATCATTTTAGTGGTGAATTAAAAGTTGGGGAGCGGGATATTCGCGATGTAACACTTTACGGTGTCCGTTCTGCCATTTCATACGTGCCGCAAGATCATTTTTTATTTTCAGCGAGTATTGGGGAGAATATTGCCTTCGGAAAGGCGGATGCTACATATAATGAAATAACCCGCGCTGCAGAGATTGCTTGTATTCATAATGACATCCTCCAATTTTCAGAAGGATATGAAACGGTAGTAGGAGAAAGAGGCGTTTCGTTATCTGGAGGCCAAAAACAGAGAATCTCTATTGCACGTGCTTTATTAACGAATGCGGAAATTTTAATTTTAGATGATTGTTTATCAGCGGTAGATGCAAAAACAGAAGAAACGATTTTAAATGCATTAAAGAGGGAAAGAGAAGGAAAAACAACGATTATTACTGCTCATCGTTTAAGTGCAATTCAACATGCCAATCTTATACTTGTTGTGGATGAAGGCAGAATTGTGCAACGAGGTACACATGAACAATTAATGAAAGAAAACGGTTGGTATAAAGAAATGTACGAGAGCCAGCAGTTAGAAGCATTAGTCGAGAAAGGAGGCGTATGATGACCGGGAAGAAGCGGAGTGATTTAAGTAGATTACTTTCTTATATGAAGCCATATAAAAGGTTGCTATCTTTAGCATTTATCTTTTTAGTTGGTGCAACTGTAACTGAAATGATGGGTCCTTTTTTAATTAAACAATTTCTTGATGAACATTTAGTACCACGTAACTTTGATCAATCAGCACTTGTTACTCTATTTGTAGTGTATCTTATTGCTCACTTATTAAAAGTATTATTTACTTATTTAGACTTATTGTATTTTCAAAATATCGCTTTTAAAATTGTTCAAGATATGCGTGTTGAAGTATATGATCATGTTCAAAAGTTGTCATTAAGTTTCTTTGATCGTACGCCGATTGGTACGCTTGTATCGCGCATAACGAATGATACGGAAGCAATTAAAGATTTTTATGTCAGTGTATTATCCACATTTGTCAAAAATGTAGTCTTTTTAATAGGTATTTTAGTAGCAATGTTTTTATTAAATGTAAAACTAGCCCTATTTTCTCTCATATTAATTCCGATAATGTTTGCGATTATGGTGCTATATCGCCGGAAAAGTGCAGCCTTTTATTTAGAAGTACGTAATCAATTAAGCGTGTTAAATGCAAAGTTAAATGAGTCCATTCAAGGAATGAATATTGTTCAAGTGTTCAGACAAGAAAAGCGTATGAGAAAAGAGTTTGAAGAAGTGAATAATAAACATTATAGTGCAGGGCGGCGGACGTTAAAGTTAGACGCGTTACTTTTACGTCCAGCAACTGATTTAGTTCATATTGTGGCTATTGCGTTAGTACTTGGTTTATTTGGAATTGATGCATTGAAGAGTCCTGTTGAAGTAGGTGTCTTATATGCGTTTGTTAATTATATACATCGTTTCTTCCAGCCTGTAAATGAGATGATGATGAAATTATCATTCTTCCAACAGGCACTTGTTTCATCATCACGTGTATTTCATTTAATGGATGAGAAAGATTTAGCTCCAGTTCAAAAAGGGGATGGAAATCCTCAAGTTGTTAATGGAGAAATTGAATTTAAAAATGTTACTTTTTCGTATGATGGAAAACGTGATGTTTTAAAAAATGTATCTTTTCACGTGAAACAAGGGCAAACGGTTGCTTTCGTTGGGCACACTGGTAGCGGAAAAAGTACTATTATGAATTTGTTAATGCGATTTTATAATATTAAGTCTGGAAATATTGTAATAGATGGTGTAGATTTAGAGAAATTTGAAGAACGAGAAATTAGAAAGAAAATAGGACTCGTATTGCAAGATGCATTTTTATTTGCGGGAAATGTAAAACAAAATATTCGTATGTACAATGAAGAAATTACGGATGAAGAAGTAAAAGAAGCGGCACAGTTTGTGCAAGCGAATACGTTTATTGAAAAATTACCAGAGCAGTATGAAACAGAAGTAGTAGAAAGAGGAGCTGCATTTTCTAGTGGTCAACGCCAATTAATTGCTTTTGCTAGAACGATAGCAACGAATCCGAAAGTATTAGTATTAGATGAAGCAACAGCTAATATTGATACAGAAACAGAAGATGCGATCCAAACAGCATTACAGCAAATGCGAAAAGGGAGAACGACTATAGCAATTGCACACAGATTATCTACAATTCAAGATGCAGATCAAATTTTTGTTATGCATGATGGAGAAATAGTAGAAAGAGGAACACATCAAGAATTACTGAGTGAGCAAGGGTTGTATTATAATATGTATTTACTACAAAATAAAGGGATCTTACAAAAGGCCTTGTAATTACAAGGCCTTTTTACTTTGTTTATAAAATATGTTTGCTCTCAATGTCTATAGTATAAACGTCGTGACCCTTTATTAAAGTTGTACATATTGTATGTATACGAAATGAAAAAAATTGATAGGAGCTTTTATATGCAAGATAGATCTAGTTCAAATATTACGTTTATCGATGTGTCTCATTGGGAAGGGAACATTGATTGGAATGCAATGAAGGGATCGGATCGGGTATTTCAGCGGCGTATGCAAAAGCGACAGAAGGTGTGAATAATCTTGATCCGACTTTGGTTCAAAATGTACAAGCAGCGCGAAATGCGAATGTATTAATCGGTGCATACCATTTTGCACATCCAGAACTAAATGATGCAATTTCAGAAGCGAAACATTTTGTGAACATATTACAAAGCAATCAGACAGACTTAATGCCAGTTTTAGATTTAGAATCACCGATAAATCCGAGTAATAGTAATTTAACTGGTACTGCTATATCTAATTGGGCAAGAAGTTTCATAAATTATGTGAAACAGGCTACTGGAAAAGACGTCATGTTATATACAGGAGTTTGGTATATTAATGAGTTTGGAATTAACGGATTAAGTGATATTCCACTTTGGATTTCTAAATACTCTAGTACGCCGCCTGCTGATGCTGGTGGATGGACAGAGTGGACAGCATGGCAATACACAGATTCTGGTCGAATTTCAGGTGTAGTAGGAAATTGTGACGTATCAGCAGCGGTTTCATTAGAAGCTTTGCAAGGAAATGGAACCAATGGTGGTGGAAATGTTTCTCCACCTAGTACTGCTACTGCAGTCTACGGCGTTGCTGTAATTAAAGGCGATAATGTAAATTTACGGAGTGGACCATCTTTACAATCTAGTGTAATTCGCCAGCTAAATAGAGGAGAATCGTATGAAGTTTTGAGTGAACAAGATGGTTGGCTTGCTTTAGGTGGAAACGAATGGATATACTATGATCCAAGTTACATTCAGTATAAACATTATGTGGCGACTATTACTGGTGATAATGTGAATCTGCGGGATGCTCCATCATTAAATGGAAATGTTATAAGACAGTTACATCGCGGTGAGGCTTATAGAGTATGGTGTACAATAAAATGCACGTAAAAGGTATCTCGCCTGAGATGCCTTTTATTCTGCTATTTGCAGGCAACCTGAAACAATCAGTGGGGAATGGGGAAAATCGCTTATTAAAGTCTCTCTTCATTAAAAATATGTAATTTTTACAAAGTGTATATTGAAAGCATAGTATAATATAATGGATGTTTATAAAAATAAATGAAAATGAAATAAAGGAGTAAAAATATGGATTATTTGCTAATAGGTGTGATTTTATTATTATTAGCTGTAGCATTCGTGCTGTTCTATAAAAATAAGCAGCTAGAATCAGAGAGTCAGCAAGTAGAATTTGAAAAGAAACAAGCAATTGAAACGTATGAAAATGAAATTGCAGCTACAGTTACAGAGCATAAAGAACAACAAAATACATTAAAAAATATGGAACAGAAGAAATACAATGATTTACAAATAAGTGCAGCTAGAGAACTTGAAAATATGCGTATGTTGAAAAATCAATTAGCTGTGCAACATAGTAAAGAACGCACTGAAGTGCAAGAAAAGCATAGTAACGAAATACATATGTTTCAACAATTAATTGCAAATTTGCGAGAGTATACGAAAAATGGAGCTGAAGTGAATACACACGAAACATTACATTATATGAAGCGAGGCTTCGTAGATCAAGGCATAATAAAAGATAATGAATTTCATATTATGCCGAATGTTTTTATTAGAAATCAGCACGGTGGAAATGATTTTCGAATTCATCATCTTGTTTTAAGTAAAACGGGTATGTATGTACTTGAGACGAAAGAATGGACAGGGAAATTAATTCATGGCTTAACGAAAGACAATGCTAGTATATATTCATTTATGATTGATGAAATTGGCAAGTATCAACAAGAGGAAGAGAAAGAAGAGACGTTTGCATACATTACAGGTGAAGATTCATTAACGATACAAGTGAAAAATGAAGGGAATCCAGTATATAGAGCGAAGAAACTATCGCATATTCTATACAATTGTTTGAAAGAAGTACAAGTAGATATTGTAAAGGAAAATGTAAAACCGATTGTATATTTTTATAATGAGAGCGGGAAAGAAGTGCTAGATCTTTCTGAAGAAAAAACGCCGAGATTAAAAGATAGAGAGCAAATTGTAACGTTCTTCAGAAATGAGATCTTAACAGGGAAAATAATATATACTGAGCAAGAGTTAGAAAAACTTCGAGAAACCATTAATCGAATAAATTATATAATGAATTAAAAAGAGGTGGGCTTTCTGAGTACTATATTAAGGGGTATTTTGTATGTTTATATTTGTTTGTATATACTAATGTATCTTGCTTTTATGTTTATTATTGGTATGGCTCATATGTCATTAAGTGTAACGAGCGTTTTTGTAATAGTCGTGCCATTTGTTTTATTAGTTATGATTCAAAAGTCGATCTTATATGTTGCTAAAAATCGTAATGAAGAAAAGAAGCAAATGTCGGGAGTGTTAATAGTAGCACTTATTCCGTTAATAGTATGTACTGCACAATTAAGTATGAATACATACACTTCAAAGTTTAATCAAGATCGATGGTTACATGCTGAAGATAAACGGGTACATATGGTAGATGATCTAATACAAAAATATAAATTAACAGGAAAATCAAATGAAGAAATTACACAATTATTAGGAACGCCTACTGAAACGAGAAATGGAGAAAACGGGGTTATCACTTCGTACTATCTTGGAACTGAACGTGGCTTTATCCCTATAGATAGTGAACATCTTGTTTTACAATTTGACAAAGATGGTAGAGTTTTGAAATATAAGGTGCAGAGAGATTAAATAAATTTAGAAGCTATATGTTATAGCTTCTTTTTTATTTTTCAATACGTTACGGAAGGGAGAGAAGGGTTTTGAAGGGAATAAGGAATGAAAGCGGAGGTGATGCATATATATAGATGCATTGGGTTATTTTTATCGTGCATAAACGGGCAGCCTAATTAAAGTTTCACTGTATCATATTGTATAAATGAAAAGGAGGTAAGACGGTGAAAGCAATCCCGACTGATGTCCTGAGTAAAGAATTAATGGAAAGAGAAGGAGTTATATCTATTACAGTAAAGGAATTTGAAAAGATAGAAGTAGCTGGAGTAGTAGTCGCTGGTCCTGCAGTTATTTTGATTAATCAAGATTAAGTACATATTATTGAAATAAAAAGCATCCATCTAGGATGCTTTTTATTTGTATACAAGGAAGAATATAATGGATAATTGCTTTACTGGAGGGAAAGTTTGTGGCAATTATTATAACGATGTTAGTAATGGGAGTTTTATTAGGATTTGTTGGAGCAGGGGGAGCTGGTTTTATTATCGCAATACTCACTTTAGTATTCCGCATTCCTATTCATGTTGCGCTTGCAACGTCTTTAACTGCTATGGCATTTACGACATTATCTGGGGTTATAAGTCATTATCGTGAAGGAAATGTTGTGGTTACTATAGGCGGGATTGTTGGTGGATGTGGAGCACTTGGTTCTTATATTGGTGCAAAGCTTGGTTCACTTATACCACCGCATCTTCTTCATTGGTTTACAGCTGGGATGTTATTTTTATCTGCAATTTTTATGTTTGTTAAATTAATTAAGTTTCAAAATAGGGAAGAACTACTTTTAGCAGAAATTAAAGATTTTTCGAAAGAAAATATAATGAAATGTATATGTCTTGGATTAGTCACTGGAATGATGGCTGGTTCATTCGGGATTGGTTCTGCACCATTTATTCAACTTGGATTAATGGTTCTATTAGGTTTAACAATCCAGCAATCTGTAGGAACAACAATGCTTGTTATATTGCCGATTGCGATTGGAGGTGGGATAGGATATAGTTCAGAAGGGTATCTAGATTATATATTGTTATTGCAAGTATTAATTGGGACGATGTTAGGAGCGTATATCGGAGCGAAGTTTACAAATTATGCACCACGTATGCTTTTGAAGTTTTCAATGATTATGACACCAGTTGTAGCTGGATGTATGTTATTGATGGAATAAAAATAATATAGCAAACTAATATGTTTTACGAATGAATTATGTAAGTAATTCATATTTCCCATATAAAAGGATTTGCTTTAATATAATGAGTGTAAAGTTCGAGTATTTGAAGTAATACTTGAATTATATCCCTATCCCTTTTCTAAAAATGCGAACAAGTTTTGCCCTATTCTATTCAATAATTAATTGCATAGAAATATATTGTTCGATGACCATTATGGAACGTACATAATGGGAAAATCCCGATCCTTAAAGAGGATGCCCCTAATCTTCATGTGAAAATATGATCGGATAAGAAAGCTGACCAATTTATGGTCGGCTTTCTTTTTGTTCAATAGTTATTTCTTCTTTAATTTCTGTTTGCAATAATAAAGCTTTTCCGAAACGACGTTTACATTCCGCACGCACTTTTTCAATGGCTAGTAGCTGAGTAGTGGCGGGAACTGTTACGATAGCTTGGCGTGGTTTTCGATTTTCTTCACAAAAGACACATTCCACAACATATTTAGAAATCATATTTTCATCCTTCCATTTTTAATTTCTAAGAAGGGATTGTCTATGAAGTTGATGTAAGTTTTCGTCATCGTTTTCCTTTTTTCCTCTTTTTTCAAGGGGAAAATAAAGAAGAAGACGAATAGTAGTAGGGGAGGGATGTATATGGAAAGATGGATAGGTTGTGCAGCAGTATGTATAAATGAAAAAAATGAAGTTTTAATGGTGTTGCAAGGGCAAAAGGGTGAAGAAAAAAGGTGGTCTGTTCCAAGTGGAGGGCTTGAAAAGGGAGAGACACTAGAAGAATGTTATATTCGAGAAGTTTGGGAAGAAACAGGTTACAATGTGGAAGTTGTAAATAAAATATACGAAAAAGAGGGTATTACATACGGGGTTCCTGTATACGTTCATTATTATGTCGTTAAAAAAATAGGCGGTAGTATGAAAATCCAAGATCCTGATGAGTTAATACATGAAATTACTTGGAAAAGGATAGATGAAGTGAAGGAATTAACGCTATCTTTCCCGGAGGATTATGAGATTTTAAATAAATATATAATAAAAAAAGCAAGTGTTTAAACACTCGCTTTTTTAATGTATCCATGATAAGAAAAGCGGAACGATAACTAAACTAGCTCCTGCTGTTAAAAGCATAGATAAACTTGCAATGGTTCCTTCTACAGGGCCGATTTCGAATGCTTTTGATGTACCGGTTCCATTTGCGCTCGTGCCTAACATAATGCCTTTTGCGAGCGCTGTTTTAATACGGCATATACGTATGAGAGAAGGTCCGAGCAATGCTCCTGTTAACGCAGTTAAAACAACAAATACAGCTGTTAATTGTGACATACCACCGATCATTTCTGAAATGGCCATTGCAATTGGTGTCGTTACAATATGAGGTGCTAAACTATGTTCTAACGATGAATCAATTTGAAAATAATTTGCTAGTAGTGCTGAAGTAATAACTGATAAAAACGAGCCGACAATGACATTAAGTAAGATAGCTATTCCATGTTTCTTGAGTAAATCAAAGTATTTATAGATTGGCCATGCAAAAGCGACTGTTGCAGGCTTTAATAATTCTGTTAACCATTGCCCACCTGTTTCATATGTTTCATAAGGTGTGTCTAGTCCGAGTAATAAAGCAATTAAAATAATAGGGCAGACGAGAAGAGGAGAAAGTAAGCTCCAATTCCAGCGTTGATACATTTTCTTCGATATCCAATATGTGAATAGTGTTAATAGTAAACAAAGAAAGCCGATCATTGTGTGGATCCTTTCCGCTTTAGTAGCAATTCTGTTAGGAGTCCTGTAGCGAGAGTGACACAAAGTGTACTAATCATAATAATTAAAATGAGATCGATTCCATATTGTGATAGTGTATCTTTGTAGCGTATGACAGCGACTGCAGAAGGAATGAAAAATAAAATAAGTTCTTTTAATAAAAAGTCTGCTCCGTCCTGTATCCATTCTTTTTTCACTAGGTTAAATTTTAATGAAATTAACAATAAAAAAATACCGATTATACTTCCTGGAACTGGGAGGTGTGCCTGTTTTGCAATCCATTCACCTGTCCAAGCGAAACAAAATAATAATAAAATTTGTCCGCTTAATTTCCACCATTTCATACAGTACCCACCTCTTTCTTTTTTTACATAAAAATTGTAAAAAAGAATTAACAATTTCTACTATACGTTCATTCGAAAAATTTGTCTAATATATAAATTATATGTTATTAATATATTAGATGTATTAATTGAAAGTGAAAAGGGTGTCCAAAATGGAATTACGGCATTTGCAATATTTTGTTGTAGTGGCAGAGGAGTTACACTTTGGACGAGCAGCTGCTCGTTTACAAATGACACAACCACCGCTTAGTCAACAAATTCAGCAATTAGAAAAAGAAATGGGAGTTATGTTATTTTCAAGAACGAAGAGAAAAGTTGAATTAACAGAAGCTGGAGAAATGTTTTTAAAAGAAGTAAAAAAAGCGTTCGAACAAATTGATAAAGCAGTAGAAGTTGCACAAAGTGCCCAAAGGGGAGAAGTGGGCTCACTTTCAATTGGTTTTGTAGGTGCGGCGATATATGATATTTTACCATCTATCGTAAGGGAGTATAGAAAGAAATTTCCGAGAGTGTCTGTTGCATTACATGAACTGTCAACACCGGATCAGGTGCATGCACTTCATGATAACCGTATTGATATTGGCTTTTTGCGTCCGCCAATTCCAACGCAATTACTAGAGTTAGAACCAATTCAAAAACTTTCTTGTACGTTATGTTTACCGAAGGCACATCCACTTGCTGAAAAGGAAGAAATACATATTGAAGATTTAAGAGACGAACCGTTCGTATTTATTACGAGACCGGTATGGCCAGCGTTATACGATACAATTTTATCACTTTGCCGCGACGTAGGATTTAGTCCACACATTGTACAAGAAGCAACGGAATATCAAACAGTTATGGGACTTGTAGCGGCAGGAATCGGAATTACGGTAATACCTGTATCGGCGAATAAATTGTATAAAACCGAAGTCGTATATAAAGAGTTATGTGATTCGAATTTTGTTGCAGAAATGTCAGTAGCGTACAAAAAAATGAATACTAATCCAGAACTTTTAGAGTTTTTGAAAATTGCAAGAGAGAAGAAAAGAATAGAAGTTGAGGATGAGATTAATTAATTTGTTAAAAAGTACACCTCATTAAACACTAAAGCGGAAATGCAATATAATTGCATTTCCGCTTTAGTGTTCTTTTTTTAGTTCTATACTAAAGAGATAAACATGTTCGTTTTCTTGTAATAGTTGGTCAATAGCAGTTTTTTCCTCAAGCATTGGAATTCTTACGGTTTCTTTATTCGTTTTTATTATAGCCGCTAAAGTCGTCTTTTGATTGTATGTTAAGTTTATTGCAGATTGAAGAGTAGTAGAGGTAGAGCTATTTACGATTGGAGGTGCTTCTTCAGGAGCGAGCATGGAACTACCTTCAATATTAACATACCAATGTTTTTGCACTTGTACATCTTTATCGAGTTGGGATTGAGGTGGTAAAAAAGAAAGCTTTACTTTCTTTTTTTGAAAATGGGAGGTAGCTATATTCGCAATTATGTTTGTTTTTTTACCATTTTGATAATAATCAATTGTAGCATGTATTTCATCTTTTTCATTTTTTAGGGTAACGTTATAAAACATGCTGTCTCCTTCTTGAAAAGGAGTCATTTGTAAAATAGAAGTTTGTTCTTTTGTTAATTTATATGGCTCAACAATGGCATCTGCATTGTTTTTAAGTGGGCTACAACTTGTGAGAAATAATAAAGAAAAGATTAATAGCAATTTTATGCGCATGCAACCCCCTCCTTTTTACAATTATATTATGAATATGATTTTTTTACCATTTTGTTTTCTAGGACTAAAGACTTAGAAAAAATTCAGATTGTAGTGCGATGTTTAAAATGTCATATTTTTATACACTAGTAGTATAGAATGAGTATGGTATGAAGTAAGGTAGGGGAAGAATATATGTCTTTATGTCAGTTAGTGAGAAAAAATATAAGAACATTTGCTGCCAAAAGGATGAAGCAATTCATGTGGGTTGCTATGAGTACTATGATTTTATTTTTTATGATATCGCTCCAATTTAATGAAGGAGCTATTGGGAAATTAGAGACTACACTTTTATTTCAAATGAGCTTTTACATGCTGTTTATTGTATTCATTTTTATTTGTATTTTTACTACATATAAAATAACGTTTTCTCTTCTGCAAGTGAGGAAAGAGGAAATTAAATCTTATGTAGCAGAGAATAGGAAGAGAAATGACGTACTATGTTTATTATGTCAGGAGCAATTATTTATTTATGGAGCAGCGTTTGTTTTTGGATTAGTGAATGGGATGTTATTTTTGAAATTATTTACGATTATCTTTATGAAAATAGCAGGAATACAAGGGATAAATAGTGCACCGATTACAATATATGCAATAGTAGTTGTTAGTATAATTATGATCGTTATCGTCCTATTATCGATGATGCAATGTTTTCGATTTGTTCAAAGTTTACAAGATGAAAATTCATTTTAATTCAAGGGAAAGGCATGAGAAATCATGCCTTTTCCTATTTTACACATAAAAATAATCATGTTACAGTGTAAAGACCTGACAAAGAATGGGAAGGAAAGGTTGTATAGTATGACAAATGAACAATCAATTGTAAAGGTTGAGCGGTTAACGAAGCGAATCGGTTCAAAGACACTTGTAGAAAATATTAGTTTCGAAGTTAAAAAGGGTGAAGTAGTTGGTTTGCTCGGACCAAATGGTGCTGGAAAAACGACTTTAATGAGAATGATGGTCGGCATGATTCGTATGACAGAGGGAGAAGTTTGGATTGACGGCCAATCTGTAAAACAGCAATTTGAAAGTACGGCTTCGAAAATTGGAGCAGTAATTGAGACACCGGAATTTTATCCATTTTTGAGCGGCTATGAAAATTTAACATATTTTGGACGGATGAATGGCAATGTGACAGAAGAACGTATCGATGAAGTAGTGAAATTGTTAGGAATGGGACAAGTAATTGACCGTAAAGTAAAAGCATATTCACTCGGCATGAGACAACGTTTAGGAATTGCTCAAGCGCTTATTCACGATCCAGATGTATTGATATTAGATGAACCAACGAATGGATTAGACCCTAGTGGAATACATGAAATGAGAATGTACATAAAGAAAATTGCACATGAACAAGGAAAAGCGGTACTTGTATCTAGTCACTTACTTTCAGAAGTTGAATTAATGTGTGACAGAGTTATCATTATTCAGCACGGAGAATATGTGGCGACGCAAAATATTCAGCATAATCAAAGCGAAGAGATGGAGACAATCCGTATACGTGTAGATGATGCGAATAAAGCAGCAGAAATGTTAGACCAAGATGTTTTAATAAAAGGTAATGATCTACTTATTACTGTAAAAGATGAAGAAATCCCAAATGTTATTCGTACATTGCTTGAGAAAAATATTCAAGTGTATCGTGTATATGAAGAAAGAAAAACGTTAGAAGAGCAATTTTTAGAATTAACAGGGGGAAAAGATATTGTTTAATTTAGTGTATAACGAACTGTATAAAATATTTAAGCGAAAGCGAACGATTATTCCCTTTGCAGTTATTGCAGTATTAATAATTGGATTAGGATGGGTTACGGTAAAGTATTTAGAACCGGAAACAAAAGGATGGAAAGCCGATTATACAGAACGAACTGTAGAAATTGAGAAAAAGCTAGGCATGAAAAAAGAAGCTATTTTAGCGGAACGATCTGGGGACGAGCTTGTAAAGGAATATCAGCTTAAGATGAAGCATTTAGATACAGATACAGCACCGGCAAGCAGTTCTCCGCTTTCTTTCATGAGAGATACAGGTTTTATCGTATTTCCAATATTGCTCCCATTTATCCTCGTGTATGCAAGTACAATTTTTGCGAATGAATATAGCTGGGGAACATATAAATTTTTAACGATACGACCAGCGAGTCGATTTAAAATTTTGACAGCTAAATTTTTAGCAATTGTGATATTTGCAGCGTTATTGTTTATATTTAATATGATTTTCTCCACTTTATGTGGACTTGTTATTTATAAATTCCAACAGCCTGCATGGAGCGAGCTTATTTTCCAAGATGGAAATATTATAAAACAAAATATTTTTGTGGAAGCTAGTAAGTATTATATTTTATCGTGGTTGCCGACCATTGTGTACGCAGCGTTTGCATTTATGATTTCTGTATTAACAAGATCTAGTGGAGGCGCGATTGGTATTTCACTATTTCTTGCTTTATCAGGAAATATTGCATTATTAGCAGCAACTAGATATGATTGGGCGAAATATTTATTGCCAGCAAACACAGATTTATACAGTATTTCAAAGAATGGAAGTTTTATTGATGGAGTAACATTCCCATTTGCTTCATGTATGTTATTACTATATTTATTTGTATTTTTAAGCATTTCCTATACAGTATTTTTAAAACGCGATTTAACTTAAAAAAAGGAGCCGTTAAGTATTTCTTAACGGCTCTTTTTTATGCAAATTGTTTAAGTGCTTTTTCAGCTAACAAAGCGAAGTATTCTGCACTTATAGGTAATGCTTGCTCATCTACTGTAAAAGCTGGATGATGCCATTCATGTGTACCACTCGTTCCCATAAAAACGAATGAACCAGGTATTTCTTGTTGATAAAAAGAAAAATCTTCTCCGGCCATCGACGGGGTAGGAGAGATGATATTTAAATTCATTTTTTCAGCAACTTGAGAGGATAAGTTTGTTAAAGATGTATCGTTCTGAACAGCAGGAGGACCTGCATAAAAACGAAATTCTGTTTTTACACCTAATGCATCAGAAACCCCTTGAATAATACGTTTCATGAGAGCTGGAATCTTTTCACGTGTTTCAGTTTGGAATGTACGTACAGTTCCTTCCAGCGTTGCTTTTTCAGGAATTACGTTCCACGTATTTCCTGAATGGATGTTTGTGACACTGACGACGACATTATGTGAAGAGCTTATATTTCGGCTTACAATTGTTTGGAGTGCCATCACGATTTGAGAGGACGCGACAATAGGGTCTACCCCAGCATCTGGTACAGCTGCATGTGTACCAACTCCGTGAATTTCAATTTCAAATCGATCGACCCCGGCCATCAGTGGACCATCTTTAATACCGATTGTACCTACTGGTAAATCAGGTTTATTATGCATACCGAAAATAGCTTGCACGCCATGTAAATGCCCGGCTTCAATTACTTTGCAAGCACCATTGCTACTTTCTTCAGCTGGTTGGAATATAAAGCGTACAGTTCCGCTAAGAGAAGATTCTTTTTCTTTTAATAAATAAGCGGCACCTATAATAGCAGCTGTATGAAAATCATGCCCACAAGCATGCATTTTACCGGGAATTTTTGAAGCGTACGGTAAATTTGTTTCTTCTTGAATAGGAAGGGCATCAATATCAGCACGGATTGCTATAATTGGTCCGCTATTATTCCCTGAAATTTCAGCAATAACGCCTGTTTCTAAACTAGAATTTATAATCGTAATGTTTTTCTCTTCTAACCAATTTTTTATAGTCTTCGTCGTTTCAAATTCTTCGTATGATAATTCTGGATGCTCATGTAAATTTCGACGAATAGAAATTAGCATCTCAGTTAATTGCTCTAGATTTGCTGCCACGTATAATGCCTTCTTTCTTAAATAAAGTATTTACATTAAGTATACAATAAGAAAAGAGAGGATTCTCAAATGAAAATCCTCTCTCGTTTTATGCTGCCAATTTTTTGTGTGTATGATGTTTACGATAACGTCCACGCATTGCATAGGCAATTTGCGGG
The DNA here is from genome assembly GCF_058791555.1 of Bacillus sp. EB106-07-01-XG149. NCBI lineage: Bacteria > Bacillati > Bacillota > Bacilli > Caryophanales > Bacillaceae > Bacillus > Bacillus sp. EB106-07-01-XG149. The sequence goes on from NZ_JBYTDP010000004.1 coordinate 36,807, forward strand.
ATTGCAATACCGATTAAAATAAGTGATACACCGATCCATTGTGAAGATAGCACCGCTTCTTTTAAAACGAATACAGACATAATTGTTGTAACTGGTAGTTCTGCTGCACCAAGAATAGTCGCTAAGCCAGAACCGATCTTTGGAATACCGATTGTAAAGGCGATAGAAGGAATAACGATACTAAATGTTCCTAATCCTAAACCGTATTTCCAAAGTCCTTCAGAAATTGCACCGCTAAAAATAAATGTTGGCGGGAATACGATCATTACTAAAGTTAAAGCGCCAGTCATTAAGAGAACACCGCGCGGTAATGAAGGTACTTCAACAGCAACTTTTCCGCTCACGAAAATGTATGTTGCGAATGTAACAGCAGATAATAAACCTAGTATGATTCCAGTCATATCGAAATCACCTGCTGATTTCTCTAGTAAACCACTTGATAAAAATGTACCTGCAAGTAAGAAAATAACGGAAATAACCTTTTCTCTTGAAGGTAATGTTTTTGTTACGACTGCTTCAATAATAATTCCAACCCAAACGAATTGGAATAAAAGTATAATTGCAATAGATGCTGGTACAGTTTTTAATGAAGCATAATAAAAAATTCCAGTAAAACTTGCAGATGTACCTGCAACGAATAAAATTAACGCTTGTTTTAATGGAACACGATGTCTAGAAAATAGAAGAGTAATAGCAAGCAAAATAATCCAACCGAACAAATATTGGCTGCCAATTACCTCTCCAAGTGAAAATCCGTCTGCATAGGCAAGTTTAACGAAAATAGCTAAAATCCCATAACTACACGCTCCTAATAAAACTAAAAGAGAATAACGAAGCATGAAAAATTCCTCCCATCTATATGAAATTGTTCCTAACGGACATATATAACTAGAGGGAAGTATACAAAATTAAAAATGAAGGGTCAAATAAAAGAAAAGTATGACATTTTATAGAATAATAATAAAAGTATGATATTTATGCATAATCTTGAAATTAGTAATAATAAAAGTATTGTAAAATCAGCTTCGTATTGTATAAAGACAGCATTTGAAAAAAATATTTTTTAGGGAGATAGAAGGGTAGTCCATTATAGTGTGCTAATCATTTGAGAAACTATGTTACCTTTGTTATGTTAATAACAATTAGAGAAGTTTCGTAGTCCAATTGAGATTGTTCTATATAATAGAAGGAAATAAAAACGTTTTATTAGAAACTGTTTGTAAGGGTAGTTTTTCTTATTATCACGTGGTTAAAGTGAGTTCACGAATTGTTCATAGTATTTTTATGTGTTTTTGCTACAATATGTAAGGAGAGGAGTGGAATCATGCAAGATATTAGTATTTTTTTAGCGTTTGGCGCTGGATTTTTATCATTTATTTCCCCATGTTGCTTACCGCTTTATCCGGCATTTTTATCGTACATAACAGGTATGTCGGTTTCTGAGTTGAAAGAAGAAAATGCAATGCTTCGTAAAAGAAGTATGATACATACAGCGTTTTTCTTACTTGGATTTTCAATTATATTTATTGCAATTGGGTTTGGTACAAGTTTTATTGGAGGCATCTTTACAAATTATAAAGATTTAATTAGACAGTTAGGTGGTATATTTATCATCGTGTTCGGTCTTATTATTGTCGGTGTATTTAAGCCGAAGTTTTTAATGCAAGACCGTAAATTTACGTTTAAAAATCGTCCGAGTGGCTATTTTGGATCCGTTCTAATTGGATTGGCCTTTGCTGCAGGGTGGACGCCTTGTACTGGACCTATTTTAGTGTCTGTCATTGGATTAGCAGCAACAAATCCAGAATCAGCAATGATTTATATGATAGCATACATACTTGGGTTTGCTATCCCATTTTTCGTGCTATCATTCTTTATTACGAAAATGTCTTGGATTAAAAGAAATAGTATGAAATTCATGAAAATCGGGGGATACGTTATGATTGTCATGGGTATCTTCCTATATTTTAACTGGATGACGAAAATTATCGTATATTTCTCAAGTTTATTTGGTGGTTTTACCGGTTTTTAGTATTATTCTGTGAAAATGTTGGAAATACTAACGGAAAAGCATATAATGAAAGTATATTTTGCATATAGCCACAAAAAAGGATGAGAAAATATGAACATAGTTGTTTTATCCAGTATCGTTGCTGTTTGTATGGCTGTTGGTGCGATGTTTATTCGTTTAAAAGCAGCTAAGAAACCGGCAACATTGAAAAAAATTATACTTCCACCATTTTTTATGAGCACGGGAGCGTTGATGTTTGTTTTTCCTGAATTTCGATTAACTCCAGCAGAAATGTTAGAAGCAATTGGCGTCGGTTTGTTTTTCTCTATTTTTCTTATTAAAACATCTAAATTTGAAATTAGAGGACAAGAGATTTATTTGAAGCGTTCAAAAGCATTTGTTTTTATATTAATTGGATTACTTGTCGTGCGGATTGTATTTAAAACATACTTAAGTCAATCTCTTGATTTAGGACAACTTAGTGGCATGTTCTTCTTACTTGCATTCGCGATGATTGTGTCATGGAGAATTGCCATGTACCGTTCCTTTACGAAATTACAGAAGGAAATGGAAAAAGAAGATGGTTTTTATAATGAAAAAGATATGAAATTAACTTGAAAACGTTATATGTATAAAATAAAAAGGACAGCGTCAAAGGCGCTGTCCTTTTTATTGAAAATAATGTGAAGTTACTTTGCGAGTAAAGATTTATAGTTAGAATAATCAATCTCTTTTTCTTGTAGTTTTTTTACTAAAAATTTATGATCACGTTTCGGTGTAGCAATAATATATCCTTTAATAATTAAATCTTGTGTAATTTGAGAGGCTTTTTCTTGTAATGCCAGTTCTCCGATTTTGCCAGCAATTTTTGATTTAGCAACATCGCGAAATAGTTCTGGAACAGGACTTACGAGCTCTTCTAACAATTGTTTTTGTTCTTCATCCCATAAATGTCTAGTTTTATTAATATAGTGCTCTTCCCAATCTAAAATGGACATACCATCTTCTTTAGGTAATCGTTTTAGGAATTTTCTGAACATAAAGTATCCACCGATAGACATAAGTCCTAATAAAATAACAGTCCATAGCACTATGAACCAACTGAACCATCCTTCGAGCAAGCTTATCCCCCCTTAATGATTGCGGTTTTCTTTTATTCATATTATAAACAGTGATATTCATAGAAAGCAAGAACGCTTGGTCATTTTGACCAAGCGTTATCATTTAAACAAAGTATAGTTGTTCAACACATAAATTATTATTATCATCTTCTACATATTCAATGATTAATGTGCCAACTTTACGATCTTTATCTTCAGTTGTGAAAATAGAGTAAGAAGTAAAACGTGCTGTTGATAGGCCGCTTATATGTGTAGGTAAAGAAATGTAGTCGTTATCGCGGAAGAATTCCATCAGTTCAATATCTTCAAATTCTTTTCGATCAACTTGTTTGTTTGTATAGCGGCGTTGAAGTTGTTTTAAAGACTCATTCCAAGAAATTGCTTTTGTATCGTATACCATTGTTCTATCTCCTTACTGTATGTAATCATTAAGAACATACGTTCTAAACTAGTATACTCTTTTTATTAGAAAAGGGAAAGCAAAAAATAATGTAAGCTTGGATTTCCAAGCTTACATTATTGATGCGTCCGTCATAATCTCTATTTTTATTATAAGTTAGATAAGAATAAGAAACAAGATGATATATATTCCGTTGATAGTTTTTAAAATTCTGTATATTATAGATATAATAAAATGCAAGGGAATGAGAGGAATGGCATATGTAATTTCACTCCAAGGACCGATGGCAGGTGGAAAAACAACATTGGCTAAAAGGTTAGAGAGATGTGGGCTTTCAGTTATATATGAAAATCCATATCCAATTGTAGAAAAGCGAAAACAATTAAATTTGGATATGAATTCAAAAGAAGGATTTATAATAAATCAAAAAATGTTTATGGAAGTAAAAATAAAGGAGTTTCAAAATGTGAAAGATTCAGTCGTGATTTTTGATCGCGGACCAGAAGATATTGAATTTTATACACTCTTTTATCCGAAAGTGATAGGGAAAGAGTGGGATATAGAAACAGAATTAAAAGATGAATTGTATAAATTAAGAGAATGCTGTTCGGATGCAATTTTTTATTTAGATGTTTCGAAAGAAAATTTATATGATAGAAAAAATAATGACGGGGCAAGAAATCGAAGTACATTCGAAGAACAATTTAAATTAGTAGAAACTGAAAAAGAATGGTATAAACAATTTCCTGTAACTTATGTGGACACGAATACATTAACAGTGGATGAGTTAGAAGCATATTTTATGGGCTGGTTAAAGGAGAAAGGACTATGAAAAAAATATTATTATTCGTATACCCAACATTTGCGGAGTTTGAAATAACAGTAGCAACAGCATTGCTGAAAAAGAAATATGAAATCATTACTGCGGGCTTAACAAAAGAGTTGATTATAAGTGAAACAGGCTTGCAAGTACAACCGCATATAGAATTAAGTGAAGTGCGTGTAGATGAATATGAGGGGATTATCATTCCAGGGGGAGACGCAGTACATATGAAAGACGCAGATATTCTCTTTTCAGTCATTCGCCAATTTTCTGAAAAAGAAAAATTAGTAGCTGCGATTTGTGCTGGACCGTATGCGTTAGCAAGAGCAGGTTTATTTAAAGGGATTTCTTATACAGCGACTATAGATTATCAAAAGTTAGATTGTTTTCCAGTAGAAAATTTTGTGTATGAAGAAGTTGTGCGACACTCAAATATTATTACAGCACAGGGGCATGCATTTGTACCATTCGGAATAGCAGTTGCCTCTTATTTTGGAGTAGCGAACGAACATAATATAAATTTTTACGGTGGTAAGGGCAATATGATGATGGAGAAACTTTTACATGAGAATGTGTAAAAGCTAGCATTTGCTAGCTTTTTTCTTTTTGACATCGATAAATGGCTAACGTTTTCGGGTCGCGCCATATACCGTTATGAAGTGACAATTCATTTTCTACTTCTTTTTTTAGCCATTCCTTCATTTCGGCGTGAAGATATGTATTATCAGGTATATTTAGCGATGGAAACATGCTAGAAATATAGTTTACAATCGGAGTAGCATGATGAAAAACGAGAGCATTATGAATAACTGCTTCTTCAACAGTTGGAAAAACAGATTGTAATATTTCTTTACCATTTTCTAAACAAAATGGAGTGACTGAAGATGTTGTTTTCGGTAAATCAAATGCGTCTAACATGCGGTTACACATTTCAACTATACGAGGTAATGTAACGTCAGAATTTGTTGTAGCTAAAAGTGAGCCTCCGGGACGAATTACTTTATGGAATCCTTGAACTGTTTTTTCGACATCTTTCATGTGATATAACATATGTCTTGCGATGACCCAGTCATAGCGATTAGCTTCAAAAGGAAGTTTACCAGCATCACCTAGTCTCCATTCAATTATGCTATTCTTTATTGCAGCTTCAGAAAGCATCGTTTTCGATTGATCAAAACCGGTTAGTTGGCCTTTATGACCGTTAGTTTGTAAAAGGGAAAGAAAATTTCCATTAGCACACCCAACCTCTAATATTTTTTCTTCTCCTTGAAGTTGTAAATGTTCCATGACGAGTTCATCTAAATTTACTTGTTTTTCTTCGTAATGTTTATGCGTATCGATACGTGTCTGTAAATGGTTGCTTACGTTATATTGGCGTTTTACATCATTCATTTTTTCACATTCCACCTTCGTGCAAAATTGCTGAATCGCGTGTGTTAATACGTCGGTTTTCTTTAAACCTTCGTAATGGAGTGCAGATTCAAACCTTTCAAGTAATTTTTCTTCAATTCGAAAATGAATATCTTTTCGCTTCGTCATTGAAATATCGCCCCTTTGTATCTGTTAGTGAGACTATAGCACGCCTGAAAAATTCGTGTAAATAATTTGTGTACACAAATGGAGGGGATGAAAAAATTGTTCGAATGTGAGTTTAAACTATTGACGATTTAACCGTTTTCATATATTCTTAAATTAAGAAATATTCAAATAATTAAAAGAAATGAGAGAGTCACATGCTTCTTCAAGGAACACATCGAATTGGTCGTATGGCCATGTTGTTGGCACTTGCGGATGAGAATGAAAGCCCTGTATTATCTATTCCAAAAGGTTGGAAGTATTGTACGGGGAAAGTGGGTTCGATGAATTCGCAAAAAGTTGTAGCAGCAATGGAAACAGCGGCTAAGAGCACCCAAGTTATTGAAACAGATGTTTACAGAGAAACACATGCACTTTATCATGCAATTATGGAAGCTTTGTACGGAGTGACGAGAGGTCAAATTCAGTTAGCAGACGTTCTTCGTACAGTAGGACTTCGCTTTGCGATTGTGCGCGGTAGACCATACGACGGAAAAAAAGAAGGCGAATGGGTTGCTGTTGCATTATATGGAACGATTGGTGCACCTGTAAAAGGATCTGAGCATGAGGCGATTGGTTTAGGAATTAATCACATATGATTTGCCCATAGTCTATTAGTTAGAAGGGGGCCTTACTTTTTTAGGACAGAAGTCTGTCTTAAAAAGATAAGGTCCCCTTTTGCCTTTTTAAGGAGGAAAAAGAATGATTACGTTAACAGGACACACATTGACAATTGAAGAAATGAAGAGGTTGTTACTTGAAGGGGAAGGTGTAACAGCTTGTCCAAATAGTATGCAAAAGGTGGCGGAGTGCCGCGAAGTTGTTGAGAAAATTGTAGAGGACGGAAAAGTCGTTTACGGTATTACAACTGGATTTGGAAAGTTCAGTGATGTGCTTATTCAAAAAGATGATGTAAAGGCACTTCAACACAATTTAATTCAGTCACATGCATGCGGTATAGGTGATCCATTCCCTGAAGAAGTATCACGAGGTATGTTAATTTTACGAGCGAACACGATGCTAAAAGGAGTATCTGGTGTTAGACCACTTGTTGTAAATATGCTTCTTGAGTTTGTAAATCGTAAAATTCACCCAGTCGTTCCGCAACAAGGGTCACTTGGTGCGAGTGGCGATTTAGCACCTTTATCTCATCTTGCGCTTGTATTATTAGGCGAAGGTGAAGTGTTCTATAAGGGGAAACGCGTTCATGCGATGGTTGCTCTTACAGAAGAAGGTCTTGAACCGATTGAACTTGAAGCGAAAGAAGGGCTTGCATTAATTAATGGTACGCAGGCGATGACAGCGCAAGGAGTTCTTTCTTATATAGAAGCAGAAGCAATGGCGTATCAAGCTGAATTCATTGCTTCGATGACAATTGAAGGATTACAAGGCATTATTGATGCATTTGATGAAAATGTTCATAAAGCGCGTGGTTATAAAGAGCAAGTGGAAGTAGCGAGCAGAATTCGTAACATCCTTCATGATAGTAAATTAACAACAAAACAAGGAGAACTACGAGTACAGGATGCATATTCACTTCGTTGTATCCCGCAAGTACACGGTGCTTCTTGGCAAGTTTTAAATTATGTGAAAGAAAAATTAGAAATTGAAATGAATGCAGCAACGGACAATCCACTAATCTTTGATGGTGGGGAAAAAGTAATTTCGGGTGGTAATTTCCATGGTCAACCGATTGCGTTTGCGATGGACTTCTTAAAAGTAGGAATGGCGGAACTTGCAAATATTTCAGAGCGTCGTATTGAGCGTTTAGTAAATCCGCAATTAAATGATTTACCTCCATTTTTAAGTCCAGAACCAGGACTTCAGTCTGGTGCAATGATTATGCAATACGCTGCAGCGTCACTTGTTTCTGAAAATAAAACGTTAGCACATCCAGCGAGTGTTGATTCAATCCCGTCATCAGCTAACCAAGAAGATCACGTAAGTATGGGAACAATCGCTTCACGCCATGCACATCAAATTATTCAAAATGTAAGACGTGTTCTTTCAATTGAGATGATTTGTGCGATGCAAGCAGCAGAATATCGCGGTATTGAAAACATGAGTACAGTGACGAAGAGCTTCTACCATCAAGGCCGTCAACAAGTACCTTCTATTACAAATGATCGCATATTCTCAACGGATATTGAAAATATTACGCACTGGTTAAAAACGAATTATTCGATAAAAGAAAGATTAGATGTAAACGCAGCACTATAAAATGAGAAAAGGGAGAGATTGAAATGGAAAAAGTTAAACAAACAATTCGCGCGCCAAGAGGTACTGAATTACAAACGAAAGGGTGGGTTCAAGAAGCTGCACTTCGTATGTTAATGAACAATTTAGATCCTGAAGTTGCTGAAAAACCAGAAGAATTAGTTGTATATGGCGGAATTGGCCGTGCAGCTCGTAACTGGGAAAGCTACCATGCGATTGTAGATTCATTAAAAACGTTAGAAAGCGATGAAACATTACTTGTTCAATCAGGAAAACCAGTTGCAATCTTTAAATCGCATGAAGATGCACCTCGCGTTCTTTTAGCGAACTCAAACTTAGTACCAAAATGGGCGAACTGGGATCACTTCCGTGAACTAGAGAAAAAAGGTCTTATGATGTACGGACAAATGACAGCAGGTAGCTGGATTTACATTGGAACACAAGGTATTTTACAAGGAACATATGAAACGTTTGGCGAAGCGGCACGTCAACATTTCGATGGTTCATTAAAAGGTACATTAACACTTACTGCTGGCTTAGGTGGTATGGGTGGTGCACAACCTCTTGCTGTAACGATGAACGGCGGTGTTGTCATTGCTATTGATGTTGATAAGCGCAGCATCGATCGTCGTATTGAAAAGAGATACTGTGATATGTATACAGAATCATTAGAAGAAGCATTAACGGTTGCGAACGAGTATAAAGAGAAGAAAGAACCAATTTCAATTGGTTTATTAGGAAATGCGGCAGAGATTTTACCAGAACTAGTGAAGCGCAATATTACGCCAGATTTAGTTACGGATCAAACATCTGCTCATGATCCATTAAACGGTTATATTCCAGTAGGTTACACATTAGAAGAAGCAGCGAAACTTCGTGAAGAAGATCCAGAACGTTACGTACAATTATCAAAAGAAAGTATGACAAAACATGTAGAAGCAATGCTTGCTATGCAAGAAAAAGGCGCAATTACATTTGATTACGGAAATAACATTCGCCAAGTTGCTTTCGATGAAGGTTTGAAAAATGCATTCGATTTCCCAGGATTCGTTCCAGCATTTATCCGTCCATTATTCTGCGAAGGTAAAGGACCATTCCGCTGGGTAGCACTTTCTGGTGATCCAGAAGATATTTATAAAACAGACGAAGTAATATTACGTGAGTTTGCGGATAATGAGCATTTATGTAACTGGATTCGTATGGCTCGTCAGCAAGTTGAGTTCCAAGGTCTTCCATCTCGTATTTGTTGGTTAGGTTACGGTGAGCGCGCGAAATTTGGTCGCATTATTAATGAAATGGTGGCAAATGGTGAATTATCAGCGCCAATCGTTATCGGTCGTGATCATTTAGATTGCGGATCAGTAGCATCTCCAAACCGTGAAACAGAAGCGATGAAAGACGGTAGTGATGCAGTAGCCGATTGGCCAATTTTAAATGCATTAATTAACAGTGTAAACGGTGCGAGCTGGGTGTCTGTTCACCACGGCGGTGGCGTTGGTATGGGTTATTCACTTCATGCTGGAATGGTTATCGTTGCAGATGGAACAGAAGCAGCAGCAAAACGTATTGAGCGCGTATTAACTTCTGATCCTGGTATGGGTGTTGTTCGTCACGTTGATGCAGGATATGACTTAGCTGTGGAAACTGCGAAAGAAAAAGGCGTTAACATTCCGATGATGAAATAAGGAGGAGAAAACATGCTGGACACTTTACTAATAAATATCGGTCAATTACTAACAATGGATCAAGAAGATGGCTTGTTAAGACGGGAAGCGATGAACACGCTTCCTGTTATCGAAAACGGTGCGGTTGGAATTGAAAATGGCGTAATTACTTTCGTTGGAACAGCGGAAGAAGCGAAAGGATTACAAGCGAAAGAAGTTATTGATTGCGGAGGGAAAATGGTTTCTCCTGGTCTTGTTGATCCGCATACTCACCTTGTATTTGGTGGATCTCGTGAAAATGAAATCGCACTAAAATTACAAGGAGTTCCGTACTTAGAAATTTTAGAACAAGGCGGAGGTATTCTTTCAACTGTAAATGCAACGAAACAGGCGTCGAGAGAAGAACTTGTTCAAAAAGCGAAATTCCATTTAGACCGTATGTTATCTTTCGGAGTTACAACTGTAGAAGCGAAGAGTGGTTATGGATTAGATGATGAGACGGAATGGAAACAATTAGAGGCAACTGCACAATTACAAAAAGAGCATCCAATCGATTTAGTTTCCACATTTTTAGGTGCTCATGCAGTTCCGAAAGAGTATAAAGGTAGATCGAAAGAATTTTTACAATGGATGTTAGACCTACTACCAGAAATGAAAGAGAAGCAATTAGCTGAATTCGTTGATATTTTCTGCGAAACAGGTGTGTTCTCTGTCGAAGAATCAAAAGAGTTTTTATTAAAAGCGAAAGAGCTTGGCTTTGATGTGAAAATTCATGCAGATGAAATTGACCCTCTTGGTGGTGCAGAAGCAGCGGCTGAAATTGGTGCAGCATCAGCGGACCATTTAGTGGGCGCTTCTGATAAAGGAATTGAAATGCTTGCAAACTCTAATACAGTAGCTACTTTATTACCAGGAACAACTTTCTATTTAAATAAAGAAAGCTTTGCTCGTGGACGTAAAATGATCGATGAAGGTGTTGCAGTTGCTTTGGCTACAGACTTTAACCCAGGTAGTTGTCCAACTGAGAACATTCAGCTTATTATGAGCATTGCAATGCTCAAGCTGAAAATGACACCAGAAGAAGTTTGGAATGCCGTAACAGTTAATTCTTCTTACGCAATTAATCGAGGTGATGTAGCTGGAAAGATTAGAGTTGGTCGTAAGGCAGATTTAGTTTTATGGGATGCTTACAATTATGCTTACGTACCGTATCATTACGGCGTGAGTCATGTAAATACAGTATGGAAGAATGGTAATATCGCATATACAAGAGGTGAACAATCGTGGAGCACGGCCACTATTTAAAGAAAAATGCAAAGTTTATCGATCGTGAAGTGACGAAATGGAGTGAGATGATTAAAGATTGGGAGGAAGGCTTGGAAATATTCGGTGCTGCCTTAATTGGAGCACCCCTTTCTAAACCATCTATTAGTCATTCAGGAGCAAGTTTTGCGCCAAAAACAATTCGTGCAATGTTAGATGCATATAGCACGTACGCAATTACAGAAGAACATGATATGAAAGAAAGTGTCTTATATGATTGCGGCGATATTACGATGCATGTGACTGATATAAAAGAAAGTCATAAGCGCATTGCGAAAACAGTTGGTCATGTAACGAAAGTAAATCCGAACATGATACCAATCGTTCTTGGTGGTGACCATTCGATTAGTTTTCCAAGTATAACAGGGTTTGCAAATAGTAAAGGGAAGGTCGGTGTTATTCAATTTGATGCCCATCATGATTTACGTAATTTAGATGATGGTGGCCCATCAAATGGTACACCGTTCCGTAGTTTGCTAGAAAATGATGTCATTAAAGGAAAACAACTCGTTCAAATCGGAATTCGTAATTTTTCAAATGCACGAGCGTACCATGAATATGCAAAAAAACATGGCGTGACAGTGTATACAATGAAAGATGTACGAGAGCGACAAATCAAAGATATCATCACAGAAAGTATTGAAGTATTAAGAAATCAAGGCGTGACTTCTATTTACATTTCTCTTGATATGGATGTACTAGATCAAGCATTTGCACCAGGTTGTCCAGCAATTGGTCCTGGCGGTATGGATAGTACGACTTTACTTGATGCGATTGAATTTCTTGGTAAAGAACCGCACGTTCAAGGGATGGATATAGTAGAAATTGATCCAACCCTTGATTTCAGAGATATGACGAGTCGAGTAGCTGCGCAAGTGATTATGAGTTTTCTTTTAGCGAGAGAGACAGTCCGTAAGCAGGTTAGTATATAGGCGTGAAATTAATAGGGAATGTTTAACGATTCAGTATGAAAAACACATTACTACTTATATGTAGTAATGTGTTTTTATGTAAAAAGAGAAGGTGAAATTAGAATGTATATATGTGTGGAAAAGTTAATAAGATTGCGGGTTTTTAATGATATTTTACGAAATTATTTTCTTAGTTCGAAAGGATTGACATTAAAAATAATTTTATGATAAAATAAAAATTTTGCTAAAAAATTGATTGTGTGTTAAGATTGAGAAGGTTACCATATATGGAGGTGGATTATTTGTTTCAAATTGGCGATAACATTGTTTATCCAATGCAGGGAGCAGGTATAATTAAAGCCATAGAAGAGAAGGAAATCACAGGAGAAAAACAACAATATTATGTTATAAAAATGTCGGGTAGTAATATGGAAGTAATGATTCCGGCAGGGAGAATATTGAGCTCAAATATACGACCAGTCACGGATATAACGGCAATAGCACACATATTGGATATTTTTCAACATGGAGAATCTGATAGATTACTTACGTGGAAACAAAGGTATAAATTGAACACTGATAAAATAAAGACGGGTAAAATACAAGAAGGTGCTGAAGTTGTACGTGATTTATTACGTATGCAGAAAGAAAAAGCACTTAATGCAAGCGAAAAGAAAATGTTAGATAACGCACACGAATTTTTGATTAGTGAACTGGGATTAATTGAAGGTATCACGGAAAGTCAAATAAAAAGCTTTTGTTAAGATTCATTACAAATAATGTATTAGATCCCAAAAAAGGTTTTGAATTTTTTGGGAACATAATTATAGAGAATTAATCATTTCAAAGACATTCAATTCTTTCAAACCACTTTTAGAGCATTAACCTCTTTTGTTATTACTACAATCAAATCCATTTTTATTTTTTAAATTCTTTACGAATATTCGAAGTTTAATTAAACACTTCGATAGAATAGTTACTTGATTTTTGCAATCCTGATTCACACTGGCACGGACGAGGAGCCGTAAGGATGAAAGAGAGGTAGGGCTTTCATTGTTTTAGGTTTATAAGTTATTATTTTTAGAAGAATACTGAACCACTCTCACTTCTACTGCTAAGGAATTTTTTATATGTGAAGAGATAATAATTGTTTATATTCTTTATATTAAAGAGATAAATGAATTGTTAGCCATATACGGTCAACTAAAAAGGAGTGTCATATAGTCGAATTATCGACTATATGACAGCTCCTTTTTTCATGGGGATTAGGAACGGATAAATAGAAAAAATACTTTCAACTATGTAGGAGTCTTTTATTCGTTCCTAAAATTTTTGTTTGTATAATAAAAAACAAATGAATGATTGAAACCTCGTAACTGTAAGTTTGAATATAGTACAGTGGAAATCGTTTTTTTTAGTAAATAGTTTGAAAAACAATTACCAATATATTCTATAGTAATAAAACTAGAAGAAAAGAAAACATCCACTTAACAAGTATTTTTCTCATCCACTTACTGAATATAAAAATAGACAGTAAGAGTCTTGAATACCAGAACCCTTAAAGTTAAAAAACAGTTAGTTTTATTATACGAATATTTCTACATAAGAGCGTATAAATTGACGTTACTATCTAAAAGTAAGTATGATGCGATTATAGTAAGAATTTTTTAGGGGGAAGAAAAATGACAAGTTCAAATAATAAAGCAGCAAGTATTTATGAAGGAACAAATATAAACGCTTGGGGATCTTTTGAAAATATTGAAGAAACGAAGTTATTTGACCCGATTCAAATTGGATCTTGGTCTCTTCGTAATCGCATAGCAATGGCACCGATGACGAGATGTTTCGCGAATCATGAAACGGGAGTCGTTGGTACTGATGTAGTCGAGTACTATAGAAAGCGTGCAGCTGATGAAGTTGGATTAATTATTACAGAGGGAATCGTCATTAGCCCAAGAGCAAAAGGGAATCCGGGAGTGCCAGGAATTTATACGCAAGAACAAATCAATTCGTGGAAGCCTGTTACAGAGGCAGTACATAAAGAAGGCGGAACGATTATTGCTCAAATATGGCATGTTGGCCGTATGAGTCATCACGAGATAATTGGTGGGCAAATGCCACAAGCACCGTCTGCTATCGCTGCAGAGGGAAATGTTCCGCGTTTTCGTAAACCGTTCGACATGCCAGAAGCAATGACGTTAGAAGAAATACAAGAGGTGATTGGTCAATACGCACAAGCTGCGAAAAACGCGATCGAAGCTGGATTTGATGGAGTAGAAATTCATGGGGCACACGGATATTTAATCGATCAATTTACTTATGAGTTCGCAAATAAGCGTACTGATAAATACGGCGGAGATTTAAAGCAAAGGCTAACGTTTATGAAAGAAGTAACGGAGGCTGTAATAGAAGCTGTTGGGGCTGATAAAACACTTCTTCGTTTCTCTGCTTTCAAAGGTGATAATCCAACTTATATGTGGGAAAACCCTGAACTTGCAATTGAAATGTTTGTAAATATGTTCAACGAAGTTGGATTAACGATGATTCACCCTTCAACGATGAATTATACGGCAGTTATTGCTGACGGAAAGAATTTTCATCAATTAGTAAGAAAATATTGGGAGGGTACGATTGTAGGAGTAGGGAATTTAAATCCGAAAGAGGCTGAAGAAGCGTTGCAAGAAGGAACAATTGATGTAGTGGCATTCGGAAGACCTTTAATAGCTAATCCAGATTTTGTTCATCGAATTAAAAATGCTGAAAGTTTAGTTGAATATGATGCGAAAGAGCATCTTGCTACATTAATTTGAATAAAGATAAAAGGAGAACACATCAGGTGTTCTCCTTTTATTATGGATTTTCATAGGAGGAAGCGGGATGAGTGAAACGCTACTCGTTATTATTAGTATATTGCTCTTATTGATGTTACTATTAATCATTTTTTTTATTATTACATTTTTTATTAAAAAACGGACGCATCATTCTATATTAAAGTTACATCCATACTTAGGAAGGATGCGTTATTTACTTGAAAAGATAGGACCGGAATTTAGGCAATATTGGTTTGATCATGATACGGATGGAAAGCCCTTTTCACGTTATGATTTTCAAAGTGTAATGTTTCTAGCAAAATACCGTTCAGAAATACTCGGTTTTGGATCAAAACGAGATTTTGATGCATCTGGATATTATATCGCTAATACATTATTTCCGAAATTAACAGATGAATTAAGTGTGAATGTAACGCAAGAACGTGAAGGGAAAAAGTATGTGATTCATAAAGAAGGGTTATTTTCACGAAGAGAAAAATTGACAGCGGATACAACGAATCTTTGGTTATATGAAGAAGACGATGCAATTATCGTCGGTGAAAACCGCAAATATCCGTGGAAGCTACATGGCATGTTTGGGGCATCTGCGACTTCTTACGGTGCGATTGGGGAAAATTATATTTTAGCGAGCGGGTTTGGTGCGAAGATGGCTGGCGGATCGTGGATTAATACTGGCGAAGGTGGCGTTATTCCAGAACATTTACATACAGGTGCGAATATCGTTGCGCAAATTGGTCCAGGATTATTTGGATATCGTGATGAGGATGGTAATTTTTCAATGGAGAAATTTATGGAGAAAGCAAAAGAAAGTAATATTAAAGCATTCGAATTGAAATTTGGGCAAGGTGCGAAAATACGTGGTGGCCATCTAGAAGGACAAAAAGTAAATGAGAAAATTGCTTCTGTTCGGAATGTGCGAGAAGGAGAAACGATTAATTCACCGAATCGATTTCCATTTTTAAAGAATGCAGTAGATACACTTTATTTTATTCAACGTTTGCAAGAAAACGGCGGTAAACCAGTTGGGATGAAGATTGTAATTGGACAGCAGGAACCGTTGGAAGATTTATTCAAAACGATGAAAGAGTTAAATATTTATCCAGATTTCATTACAATTGATGGTTCAGAAGGTGGATCAGGTGCTACGTATAAATCAATGGCAGATAGTATGGGAATACCGCTTATTCCAGCATTACTGACATGTATTGATACAGCGAATCATTACGGTGTTCGGGACAAATTCAAAGTGTTTGCCTCAGGGAAATTAATTACACCAGATAAAGTGGCAATTGCTTTAGCTATTGGTGCAGATGCTGTAAATTCAGCACGTGGATTTATGATGGCAAGTGGCTGTATAATGGCACTTCAATGTAATTCCGGACAATGTCCATCTGGAGTTGCCACGACGAATCCGCACTATCAAAAAGCGCTAGATCCGTATGAGAAGAAATGGCGAGTAATGAATTATGTTGTTAGTATGAGATATAGTTTGTTCTCACTTGCGGCAGCAGCGGGAGTAAAGAGCCCGCGTCATTTAACGAGAGAGCATATTGTGTTTAAAGATGAGGTGGGGCGGGTAGTTCCTCTTTCAGAATTGTTTCCTAGTAGTAAATAGAAGATAAGCTACGTTTAGTAGATTAAAAGTCATACGAAATAATTAGCGAAGAGAGTAAATGCTAACTAGCATTTACTCTCTTTTGATTTAAAATGAAAATAAGTGCTTATTGACAACTAAAAGTAAGTAACTTATAATAAATATTGAATTCAAGATAATTTATTTCCGAATAAAGATTTCAGATGGAGTAAATATTTTTTGGAATTTATCTCGAATTCGAGATAAATTTAGTGATATAGAAGATAATGCGTAATTTCACAACTTATATCTCGAATTGAAGATAAAATCATAACGATGGATTTTACTTTGCAGCATGGACAAAATGAATAATGAATTTTAATGTATAAAATTTTTTAAAATGAAATAAAAAGGGGCGGAGAAAATGGAAAAGAAAACAATGGGAATTCATCACATTACAGCAATCGTAGGACACCCACAAGAAAATGTAGATTTTTATGCTGGTGTGTTAGGTTTACGTTTAGTGAAAAAAACAGTGAATTTTGATGATCCAGGCACGTACCATCTTTATTTTGGTAACGAAGGAGGAAAGCCTGGAACAATTATTACGTTTTTCCCATGGGCAGGTGCTCGTGAAGGAATTATTGGTGACGGTCAAGTAGGCATTACGTCTTATGTCGTACCAAAGGGCGCAATGGAGTTTTGGGAAAATAGATTAGAAAAATTCGATATTTCGTATACAAAAATGACTCGATTTGGAGAGCAGTATTTAGAATTTGATGATCCACATGGTTTGCATATAGAATTAGTAGAAAGAGAAGAAGGCGAATTAAATAATTGGACTTTTGGAGAAGTTACGCCAGAAGTAGCAATTAAAGGATTTGGCGGTGCTGTTCTTTTATCTGCACAACCTCAAAAAACAGCTGAATTGTTAGAGCATGTTATGGGTCTTGAGAAAATTGGAGAAGAAGGTGAATTCGTTCGATTCCGTTCTTCTGCTGATATTGGGAATATTATCGACTTGAGGCTATCGACAATCGGGCGTGGCCAAATGGGTGTTGGTACAGTCCACCATATTGCTTGGAGAGCGACTAACGATGATGATCAACTCGACTGGAAAGAACATGTGTCTCGTTTTGGATACCACGTAACTCCTGTACAAGATCGCAATTATTTTAACGCAATTTATTTTAGAGAACACGGGGAAATTTTATTTGAAATTGCAACAGACCCTCCTGGTTTCGCTCATGACGAATCGTTAGAGACGATGGGTGAGGAATTAAAGTTACCAGAGCAATATGAACCACATAGAAAACAAATTGAACAAACACTTTTACCATTTGAAGTGAGAAATTTAGATTAAAGTGATTGAAAGGGGAAAAGGATTATGATGAAACATGTTTTTCAAAAAGGAAAAGATACGTCAAAACCAGTGTTGTTATTACTTCATGGTACAGGAGGCAATGAATTAGATTTATTACCACTTGCAGAAATAATTGATCCAGAAGCATCTGTATTAAGTGTTAGGGGAAATGTATTAGAACAAGGCATGCCACGTTTCTTCCGCCGATTAGCAGAAGGCATTTTTGATGAAGAGGATTTGATTTTCCGTACGAAGGAATTAAATGAGTTTTTAGATGAAGCTGCAAAAACATATGAATTTGATAGAAATAATATTTTAGCTATCGGTTATTCAAATGGAGCAAACATTGCTGCAAGCTTATTATTCCATTACGAAAATGCATTAAAAGGTGCTGTCCTTCATCACCCAATGGTACCTAGAAGAGGAACACAATTGCCTAATTTAGCGGGGAAATCCGTATTTATCGCTGCTGGGACAAATGACCCGATTTGTTCATCAGCGGAGTCAGAGGAATTGAAGGTACTATTAGAGAATGCAAACGCTACTGTTACAATGCATTGGGAAAATAGAGGACATCAATTAACGATGGATGAAGTAGAAAAAGCAAAAGAATGGTATGTCAATACAGTATTATAAAAGTAAAAAAAGAAGCATCTGCTAACAATTAGCAGATGCTTCTTTTTTTACGACTGAATTGCAAGATGAGATGAAGAAAGCGGAAGTTGAATATCAACGATCGTACCTTTATCTAACTCGCTTGAAATGTGTAATTTACCATGATGTTCTTCAATTATTTTGTAACACATCATTAATCCTAGTCCTGTTCCCTTTTCTTTTAAACTATAAAATGGTTCGCCTAAACGAGAGATACGTTCTTCTGGGATACCACAACCTTCATCGATAATCCGTATTAAAATAAAGGTATCATCTAATGGTTTTGTTTGGATGTAAATATTTCCGCCATTTGGCATTGCTTCTATCGCATTTTTTAATATATTTATAAAAACTTGTTTTAATTGGTTACCATCACATTGAATATCATGTTTGTAATCAAAATGATCCATAATGATATGAACACTATGCATAATAGCTGTTGGTAAAATAAATGTAACTACCTCTTCAATTAAAGCTTGTATGTTACAAGTTTGGATAGATAATACTTGTGGTTTAGACATCGCCATAAATTGACTCGTGATAGATTCCATTTGTGAAATCTCACTTAACATAACATCGATATACCATTTCTGCTCCTCATTTATTTCAGGGAGTAGCAATGTTAGAAAACCTTTTAGAGAAGTGAGTGGATTTCGAATTTCATGGGCAATTCCAGCTGTCAGTTGTCCGACTACTGCGAGCTTTTCTGATTTTCGTAATAACTTTTCCGTTTCTTTTAGCTCGGTAACATCTCTTCCCATTACGATAAGACCTTTACGGGAGCCGTCAGGATGATAAAGTGGAACTTTCGATATACTTAAGATTAGATCGAAATCATCTCTATGAATAATAAATTCCTCGCCATGAAGAATTTGTCTTTGTTGCCATGCTAGTTCGTCGACTTCTTCACAATGTAAAAAAGCCTCTCGGTACGCTTCGTTATATTGAATGAGTTCACTATCTTTTTTCCCATGGTAAGGTACATGATGGAAATTGAAACAAGAAAGTGCGTAATCATTTGCCTCAAGCCAGCGCCCCTCATGATCTTTAAATATAACAAACGCAGGCATGGAGTTCACTAATGTACGTAACCTCTTCTCACTTTCTTTTAGCATATTCTCAATTCTTTCTGATTTTTCAAGAGGCTTCATAATAGTATATACGCCAGTTAGACGATTTTGGACAAAAATAGGAACTAGTTTTGTCACGACGTCTAATAAGAATCCACTTTTATGATAAATAGATAAGATATACTCTTGTTGATTATCTGCTTCAGTATTCTTTATATTTTGTAATACTTGCTCAGAAATATGAGCTTCTAAAATAGAGGTAATATTTTTCTGTTCTAATTCTAAAGAATTGTAACCTAATATTCTTTCGGCAGAAGGATTTATATGTAGTATAACTCCCTCTAAATTTAATGAAATAATACTATCAGGATTGTGTTCGAACAGAGATGCGTACATTTCTGTTAATGAACGATCTTGTATATGGTTTCGCAAACGTCTAGAAATGTTCGGATGACGTTTTCTTTGAGTTGATGAATATTTTTTACGACTCATAATAGTTCCTCCGTACAAATAGCATCTAAAAAGATTTGTCTATCCATAACTATAATATAGATGTAATGTGTATTTCTATAAAAAATGGAAGTTATATAATAAATTTTGTTTTCTTTATTTTGGAAAAGTGAGTGTAAGGTCGTAATAAGGGGAGCTTATATTGTTTTATAAATCTTTTGTAAGTTACAGGAGTAGGTTTTCTTTATAACATTAGGGTAGAAGAGGGGGAGAGAAAATGAGAAATTATATTCAAGGTATCGATCATGTGCAAGTAGCTGCGCCTGTAGGGTGTGAAGAAGAAGCACGAGAGTTTTACGGTAATAAAATTGGTATGGAGGAAATAACGAAGCCAGAGGAATTAAAGAAGCGTGGTGGGTGCTGGTTTAAGTGTGGAAATCAAGAGATTCATATCGGAGTTGAGAAAAACTTCAATCCAGCTAAAAAGGCGCATCCAGCTTTTTATGTTTTAAAAATTGATGAATTTAAACAGGAGTTAATAAAGCAAGGCATTGAAGTAATAGATGATCATGCACGGCCAGATGTAATTAGATTTTATGTGTCAGATCCGTTCGGAAATCGAATTGAATTTATGGAAAATAAAAACTAGGTGGAAATCCACCTAGTTTTTTAACCTTTTCTAAACAATCCTAATACTTCAACCGTTTCGGTAATGTTAACGAATGCATGAGGGTCAATTTCGGAAATTGTTAATTTCATACTTGCTAATTCTTCACGAGAAATGACGGTCATAAGTACACGTTTTTTTTCGCTGGAATAAGCACCTTCACCATCAAGTAATGTAATTCCACGTACAACAGTTGAAAGAAGTTGTTTTTTCATTTTTTCTGCTTCATTTGTTACAATCATAAGTGTAACCTTTCGATGTTTCGTATGAATAGCATCGATGACTTTACCAGTTACATAAATTGATAGTAAGCTTGTAAGAGCAACATCCCAAGTGAAGAAGAATCCTGCAATTATTACAACGACTGCATTTAAAATAATAAGGAATCCACCAAGTTTAATGTCTCTTTTTCGAGACAATAGCATACCGATAATATCAAATCCACCAGTTGATCCATTACAGTTAAAAACAAGGCCGATACCAGCTCCAGCAATGACACCACCAAAGATAGATGATAAAAGTGGGTCTGTTGCTACGACTTTTACTGGAACGTAGTATAATGCAACAGATAATACAATAACAGAGATAACAGTGTTAAAAATCACTTTTTTTCCAAGGCCTATGTATCCTAAAATAAGGATAGGTAAGTTTAATACAAAGTTAATAATACCTGTGTTTACAGGCGTTACAATCCCTAAAATAATAGCAATTCCGCCAATTCCACTACTTAAAATTTTGTGGGGGATAAGGAAAAGATTAAATGCAATCGCAATAATAATAGAACCGATAATAACACCAAGAAATCTGACCATCTCTTTCCCGTCCTTCACTAAAAAATTCATATTATTTCAAGATTATATATGATATTGAAAGTTTTGCGTAAAAACAGTTTATTTCGGGAAATTAGATTAATCAAAAGAATTCGAGTATTTTATCATTTGAAAGGGGATACAGATATGAAGGTAAAAACGTATCAACAGAAAAGCCCGTTGAAGCAAGAATGTGAGGATTCTTATTTTTGTAATGAAGAAAAAAAGATGTATGGTGTATGTGATGGTGCAACACCGCTCGTCCCGTTTCGTGATGAAAAGGGACATAATGGAGCATACATCGCTTCGCATTTATTTGCAAGTTATTTTACTTCATTACGTGAAAATCATAGTTTGCAAGTTGCCGTTGCAAAAGCAAATGAAGCATTGCAAAGCAAAATGTTAGAGTATGAAGTAGATACGAGAAAGAAAGAGCATTTGTGGTGTACATGTATTGCGGCAGTTCAAATAGATGGTGAGAAAATTGAATACGCACAGTTAGGGGACTGTATGATTGTTGCAATACTTCAAAATGGAACGATGCAAGTATTAACGCAAGACACGGTTGAAGGAATTAGTAAACGAGCAAAAAAGAAGAGAGAAGAGGATCGTAAAAAAGGTTTATCTGTACCAGAAGAACATGTTTTTCAAGATGTGCGAGAACAGTTAAAATATAATCGTTATCTTGCAAATATGCAGGGCGGGTATTCTGTTGCGAATGGAATGAAAGAAGCGATACATTATTTACAACATGGTGAACTACATATAGATGAAGTGAGCGGGATTTTTATTTGTTCAGACGGATTATTCCATCCAGATTGGCCACTTGAACAAACTGTTGCATATATAAGAAGGAATAGTATAAATGAATATGTAGCAATTATTGAAGAGCTAGAAGAGGAAAAGAGAATAAGACCAGATGATAAAACAATTATGATGATTGATTTTTAAGGGAGGACGTTCAAATGGAAATCAAATGTGTTAATTTAACATTTCAAGATGAATTAGTTCCTTTAGAGAAAGTTAATAAACTGATTATCCACCATACATCCGAAGATGGATGGGATGTGTATAAAACACATGAATTTCATCAAAAAGTAAGAGGATGGAGCGGGATTGGTTACAATTATTTTATTGAAGAAGATGGAACTGTAGTCGAAGGGCGAGGTTTACATATTGGAGCACATGCGAAAGATAATAATAGAGATACAATTGGAATATGTATGACGGGTAATTTTGATAAATATGATCCAACTACCGCACAAATGAATGCATTGTATTCTTTATGTAAAATGTTTATGAAGCAGTTTGTTATAAAGAAAGAAAATATACTCGGTCATAGGGAGCTAGAAGGAGTTACAAAAAGTTGTCCTGGCAATCGCTTTTCTATGGTAGAGTTAAGAAACGTACTATCTTAAATATAGAGGAGTAAGAAATGATGATGAATATAAAAATACCAAATGATAAAAAAGAAGAGCTAGTAGCACAAATTCAGCAATTTTTCGTTGAAGAAGATTTAGATGAAATTGGGCGTTTCCAAGCAGAGCGTTTAATAGAAGAAATGATTAAATTAGTAGGGCCATTTGCATACAATCAAGCGATTGGAGATGCTAGAAAGCTTGTAACAGAGAAACTATCTAATATTGAAGAAGATTTGTATGTGTTAGAGAAGAGTGAAGGGAAGTAAAAAGAGCCATTTTGGCCGTATTCCGTCAATTATAAAATAAGTATTATGCCACGGCTTTTTCCGATGTTCTGTTTGGAAAAGGCCGTGAAGTTGTTTTTTGGCATATAAAATAAAGTTTCTCTTTTTTTTGTCAAAAAGAACCCTAGAACTAAAAACGTTATTCTTTCTTAACAAGCTAGATGAGAAAGAATAACGTTTTTTTAGATTGAGATTAAAAATATATTATCTTAATTTTATCTTTTTTTAATAATTTATTTATGGGCAATTTATAGTTGCTATTTATAATTCCTATATATAACAGCTATGGATACTACGAAAAAGAACTTTGGAGGTGTAACCAATTAGCTGTAATCAAAATGTAAAACATGAATTGCTCACATAGAATCTTCTTTTGGAAGATAAGTGGTGTAATTCTTTGTTAAATGAAGGAAGGGATTGGGAAGTTATGAATAAAACAATTTTAAAAACATGTATCATATCAGCAGTTTTAGGTGGAAGTCTATTAAGTGAAAAAAATGGAGAGGTGAAAGCAGAAGAGGTTACACCACAAACGAATCATACTGGTGTATTCAAAGATGTTCCAAAGGGGCACTGGGCATATGAGGCGATTCATCAATTAACAGGTGAGAAAATCATTTTCGGCTATGATGATGGGAGATTTGGTTTTGGCGATAACGTAACACGCGAACAAGTTGCAGCTTTAATGTATCGTTATTTTAATATGGCAGAAAACAAAAATTATGAGAACCCATATGGGGACGTAAGCGAAGATTCGACAAGCTATATAAAGGAAATTTTATCTTTAACAGAAATGGGCGTTTTTACGGGTGACGAGCATGGGGACTTTAGACCGAAGGCATCCTTAACACGTGCAGAGATGGCACAAGTTCTTACAAATGCTTTTCATTTAAAGGCAAAGAGTGATCATACTTTTAATGACGTTTCAACGAACTCATGGGCAAGAAATGCAATTAGTGCTGTTCAAACAAATAATATTGCAAAAGGAGTAGGAGGAGGGAAATTTGCTCCAAGTATGGATGTGACGCGTGAACAGTACGCACAATTTTTATACAATGTAATACAAGAAACTAAACAAACCGAGCAAACGAAAGGGCAACTACTAGCTAGCATACTTGGTGAAACAAATTGGAAAGGGACAAAAGTCTATGACAAAGATCATAATGATGTAACGAAAGAAAATCAAAATTTCATCGGGCTTGCAAAGTATGATGCTAAAACTGCAAGGTATGAATTTTTTAATGCAAGTACAGGAGAAAGTCGTAATGATAGCGGTACCTTTTTTATAACGAATGATGGAAAGAAAAGAGTGTTAATTTCTGAAACGCAAAATTATCAGGCAGTTGTTGAATTAACGCAATTAGACAAGGAGAAATTTACATATAAAAGAATGGGGAAAGATGCAAAAGGGAACGATGTAGAAGTGTTTGTTGAACATGTTCCTTACCATGAAAAAGAACTTTCTTTCACGCGACCGGATAAAAATTTAGAAATCTCGACAGGGAAAATAGTTACAGACGTTGATGGAGATGAAATTTTATCTAGTACACTATGGAACGGAACGGTGGTATTAGACGAACAGGGTAACAATGTAACAAAATACAACTCAAACTTAATCAGTCTAGCAAAATATGATAAAAATACAAATAAATATGAGTTTTTTAATGTGAACACAGGGGTAAGTCGTGGGGATTATGGTTTCTTCGATGTTGTACATGGGAATAAAATAAGAGCTCACGCTTCGTTAGGAAATAATAAATATGGTGCGGTCCTTGAACTTACAGAGTTAAATAAAGAGAAATTTACGTATACAAGAATCGGGAAAGATGCGAATGGAAAAGATATAAAAATCTTTGTTGAGCACGAACCGTATACAGGCGACCTAAAACCAAATTTCACAAAGTAATCTTTTACTCTAGCAAAGGTATTATGTTGGGGAATGTTGGTAAGGAGAAGCCTCAGTGATTAGGAAGTTATATAGTAGAAGAAAAATAGCTGTTTATAGACAAATAGATGCCTGAAGGCATCTATTTGTCGTTTTAAAATGATTTTACAGGTAAATATAAAATACAAATTCTTTTTTCTCGGATCTAGTAACTCCCTACTTGCACCACCATACATCTTTGTTCTTTTTTATTTATTCTCTTTATGCTCTTTATATTCATGTACTTTCTCTTTTACATTACCAACCGTATCTTTAGCAGTGCCTTTCACTTTATCCCATTTTCCTTCGGCTTGTAATTTTTTGTTGTCAGTTACTTTCCCGACAACTTCTTTTACTTCACCCTTTACTTTATCAATAGCACCTTCTACTTTTTCTTTTAAACCATGATTATGTTTAGTCATACATTTCTCCTCCTTGTAGTTTGATTAGAATTCTCTTTTCATATTGCAAGTTGAATGATGTATCTAGTAATAGCGTAACAAATATAGTTTGAATATTCAAATGATTAATAGGATAGAAAAGGAATTGTCATGAAATGTATAAAATTGTAATGAGAAGAGAAAGAATGTAAATTACATGTCTTTTGCAGTCCATATTGATTTTGTATAAGCAATTTTCATATGGGCACGTTCCATATTATTTTGACTGCCGCTACCGAACCTTGCTTGTCAGACTATTAAATGACAGTTTTTCGCTAGGGCTTTTTCTATTCGTTTTTGAATTAAGGCAGTATGACAGCCTTTACGCTGAAATTCTGGCAAAGTAGCAGAAGCAGCTAATGAAGCAATCCCATTATTTATATACAGGACACCAATGCCTGCAGGAGTATTTTGAACTTCGGCTATGAAAAAATGCCAGCCAGGTTTATTGTAGAGAATTTCGTTATTTTGCCGTACGCCATCTTTTGTAAAGGGTGGCATGTTAAATCCACGTACATATATGTCTGCAAAAATATGAAATTCATTTTCTTTTAGTTGGCGTACTGAAATGTTAGAAGGAAGAAGGGATGGATCTTCTCTCGGTATACTATATAAAGCGGTATGGAAGCTGGATTGGTAAAATCCTTTTTGAGATAAATATTGAAATAATTCAGCTGTACCTTGAGCGGGTGTAATTTCAAAACGACAAGGGATTTGTAGCGATTGATAATAAGAGATGGTTTCATCTATCTCATCTGTATTTGTAAAGGTAACGCCTTTTACTGTGTTAAAAGCAGGACCAGCAATTATTTTTGATGAAAAGGCAGTGGCACTCCCGAACTTTTTCATTTGTACTTGCATTGGATTTTCAGCTAACGCTTGTAGTGCTTTTAGTCTAGAAGAGAGCATATGTATTTCTGCGTTTTCAATTTCTTGAGCTGCATTGAGTGTCATAACTGTACTCATACTATTCCTCCGTCAATAAATATATTTCATAGTATATATACGATGTTTGTTCTGAGATTCCTGTTGAAATGTAAGAGAATAAGAAGTTTTTTGGAAGGGAAATGGAAGTGAACTGTCGAAGGGAGTGGAAACAGATTAAAGGTGGTGCTCTCATGAAACAGAAAGACGTGCAGACATGCTCTAATTGTGGTTCTCATAACATAGGAGAAGGAGAGTTTGTCGGTTATGCACAAATACGGAAAAAGGAGACGATGTTCACATCTTCACCAGTAGATGCTTATATTTGTACAGATTGCGGGAATATCCTTTTATTAAAAGTAAGACATTATGAAAAGTTTAAGCAGAAGCCGTTATGATTATTGAGAAGTGTTTTTATTAGGGGAGTTATTAGGAGTAATATTTTACATATATATGAGTATGCCTTATATAAGGAGATGACAACATATACTGTCGCTATATGACATACAAAAATGTATAGAAGAAATTGTGAATCAATATGAGGAAGAAAAATTAGTCCCTATTGGAATATTTCATATCGAAAACTCCTTTAAATGAATAAGGGAGTTTTTATTTTTTATAACAATAATTACCTTTAATTGTTATAATTAGTTATTAGGGGAGGGTGGTTTATTAACGCCACAATCTTAGGAGAAAAATAGCTAAATCGTATATAAAACCGCTATATAACACAATCGCAACCATAAGTTGACAAAGTGCAACCGCAGGAAGATAGAGATAAGGGCTATGTTTACATACAATTTAGTTAAGAAAACAAAGGGGGACACACATATGGGATTTGGTGAGAAGCTTTTTAAATTAAGAAAAGAAAAGGGGCTTTCTCAAGAAGCATTAGCTGAGAAATTAAACACAACAAGGCAAGCGGTTAGTAAATGGGAAAACGGTCAAGGTTTTCCTGAAACTGAAAAGTTAATAATGATTGGAAATGTATTTGAAGTATCACTCGATTATTTATTAAAAGAAACTGCTGAGCAAAGTAATGAAAATGTGGATGGTTATTATGTAAGTAAGGAAATGGCAGAAGGGTATATAGTATATGGACAAAAAATTTCTAAATATATTGCGTTAGGATTTAGTTTGCTTATTTTATCTACAATACCGTATTTATTATTTAAGGAAGATGCAACACTGTCGACATTCCTTGTCATTATTATTGCTGTTCTTGGAATTGGAGCAATGATGGTATCTGCAACGATAGAAGAGAGTCGATACAATGTATTGAAAAAGGAAGAACTATTATTTGATCAAAACTTTCTAAAAGAATTGACAAAAAGATATGCAATTATTAAGAAAAAGTATGCGGCAGTAATGATCATTGGATTTTGTTTTATAGCCGCAGGCGCAATCCCGTTTTTGCTTGAGAAAAAGCATATCACTTCAGGAGAATTAGTACAGTATCACCCTTATTGTATTGTACTTATTGCTATCGGAGTTTATCTTTTTGTTCGTGTGTTAGGAGTATTAGAGGCGTATCGAATTTTAGTAGAAAATAAAGAATATAGTAATCGTCTTATTTTTAAACTGAAAAAGAAAGTGAGAGAAAAAGTGGATAATTTTTAATAGGAGAAAACATATTTTTATTAAAAGTTAAGATAGGAGTGTAATGATGTCAAATCTTCTAGAAATTGTAAATTTAAGTAAAGCATTTGGAAATAAAGTTGTTTTAAGAGATGTTTCCTTCAATGTGCGGTCTGGATCAATTGTTGGATTCATTGGTAACAATGGAGCTGGGAAATCAACAACCTTTAAAACAGTATTACAATTAATTTCTAAAGATAATGGTACAGTAAAAATATTTGGTAAAGAAAATATAAATAAAGATGCCAAGATTAAGGAAAAGATAGGAGTCGTATTTGATGCTATGAATCTACCGGCTCATCTTACGATAAAGCAACTAAACAAAGTTTTTGAAAAGATGTTTGAATCTTGGGATCAAGATAATTTTTATCGATTAGTTCATTCTTTCTCTTTACCTACTAATGAGAAAGTAGGTAAATTCTCGCGTGGAATGTCAATGAAACTAACTATAGCTGTTGCGCTGTCACATAATGCAAAATTATTAATCCTAGATGAAGCGACGGGAGGTCTCGATCCTTCATCTAGAGAGGAGGTGTTGGAGGAATTAAAAAGTTTTGTGAGTAAAAATAATGGTGGTATACTACTTTCTTCTCATATTATGAGTGATGTAGAAAAAATAGCTAGCCATCTTATCATTATAAAAGATGGAGAAATTTTATTGAATGAAGAAAAGGATAAGGTTTTGGACAATTATGCCATTGTAGATGTTGATGAGGAACAACTAACTTTAATTAACAAAGATATAGTTGTGGTGAAAAGGAATAATGGTTCTTATTTCAATGTACTTGTATCAGATGTGCATAAACTACCAAATGGGATTGCTCATAGAACCATTTCGATAGAAGAAATGAGTGTCTTATTAACGAGGAGTGAAAAATAAATGAGAGGTTTATTATTGACAAACTATTATCTAGTGTATCGAACTTTCTTTATGTTCATGGGAATAGCGATATTAGGAGCAGGATTCGTTTTTTATTTTGGTGATGCTTCAATGTACCGTTTAATTGCTACGTTTATTATCTTTTTTGCTGCGATTCCTGCACTTGAAGTTATTAAATATGAGAGTAAGTCAGGTTATGAAAAGTATGTACTTACTTTACCGGTTACTAGAAATAACATTGTACAAAGTCACTACCTTTTCTATTTTTTAGTTGTAATCATTGGTACTGTATTATCATATGGCATATTTTATGTACATGGTTTCATTTCAGATACACCAATTGATGATGGTATATTTAATAGTGTTTCTTTAGGGACCTTCATCATTCTTAATGCTGGAGCGATAGCCTATCCACTCCTGTATGTTTTTGGAGCAGAAAAATCTGATGCTATTACAATTGGAGGCGCATGTGGGGGACTTGTTACTTATTTTGGATTACAAAGTGTAATTGGATATCTAATAGAACAATTTCCAATATCAAATTTAAATTCATCTGTATACGTTTCAATTCTATATACAATATTTGGCGTTATCATATATATCTTTTCTTATTTCATTTCGGTATTTATATATCGTAAGAAGGAATTTTAATATATTTTCTCTTAGTATTTTCTGAATTATTTCCAAAGAAATAATTCAGAAAATACAGAAAAATGTCGTGATTATTCGTAAAAGTCTGTTATAATAAACGAAAAATGAAAACGCTTTAAAGGGGGATGTAACCAATATGATGATGAATGTACCGCTAACAATTAGTTCTATGATGGAAAGAGCAGAGAAACTGTTTTCGAAGAAAGAAATTGTTTCACGGACACATGATACAGTTACGACGTTAACGTATAAGCAGTTAGGTGAAAGGACGAGAAGACTTTCAAGTGCGCTAAAAAAATTAGGAATTAAAGAAGGCGAGCGTATAGGAACGTTAGCGTGGAATCATCATCGACATGTGGAAGCGTATTTTGCTATTCCTGGTATTGCTTCCGTTTTACACACAATTAATATTCGTTTATCTCCTCAACATATTTCATACATTATTCAGCACGCAGAAGATCGCATTCTACTTATAGATGAAGATCTCGTACCACTCGTTGAAAATATTCAATCGCAATTATCAACTGTACAAGCCTACATTATTATGACTGATAAAGATGAACTTCCCAATACTACGCTAGAACCTGTATATCATTATGAAAAGCTATTAGAAGAAGGCGATCCAACTTTCCAATTTGTAAAAGATATTGATGAAAATACACCTGCTGGTATGTGTTATACGTCAGCGACTACAGGAAACCCAAAAGGTGTTGTATATACGCATCGTAGTACTGTACTACATTGTATGGCACTCGGTTTAGCGGATACAGCTGCTTTATCGGAAAGTGATGCGGCGATGGCAATTGTACCGATGTTCCATGTGAACGCTTGGGGGCTTCCTTTTGCAGCTACTTGGTTTGGAACTAAACAAGTTCTGCCAGGACCAATGTTTACTCCAAAAATTTTATTAGAGATGATTCAAGCTGAAAAAGTAACGATAGCAGCAGGTGTGCCGACAATTTGGCTCGGTGTATTACAAGAATTAGAAAATAATAGTTACGATTTATCTAGTATAACGAGAATATTATGCGGTGGTGCTGCTGCACCGAAAAGCGTTATTAAAGCATTTGAACAAAAATATAATGTTCCTTTCGTACATGCATATGGTATGACTGAAACAAGCCCACTCGTAACACTTGCACGTTTAAAAAGTTATGAAACAGAATTATCATATGAAGAGCAATTAGAAATCCGCTCAAAACAAGGATATCTTGTCCCTGGTGTAGAGATGAAAGTAGTCGGTACAAACGGTGAAGTGAAGTGGGATGGTACTGAGATGGGAGAGTTATGTTTACGAGCACCTTGGATCGCTGAAAGCTATTATAACGATGATCGTACTGTCGAAGGATTCCGAGACGGTTGGTTATATACTGGTGATGTTGTTACAGTTGATGAGGAAGGCTGCGTGAAAATTGTTGATCGTACGAAAGATGTTATTAAAAGCGGAGGTGAGTGGATTTCTTCAGTTGACCTTGAAAATGCATTAATGGCACATGATGCTATATTTGAAGCAGCTGTCGTTGCCGTTCCTCATCCGCAGTGGCAAGAGCGACCAATTGCCTGCGTCGTTCAAAAGAAAAATAGTACAGTAACAAAAGAAGAAATATATGAGTTTTTAAAACCACAGTTTGCGAAGTGGTGGTTACCAGACGATATTGTATTTATGGAAGAAATACCGAAAACATCTGTTGGGAAGTTTTTAAAACAGGCGCTTCGGAAAGAACTTGAGCATTTGTATAAAGAGAAATAATTGAAAAATTGTAAACCTATATTTGAAATGAGTTGACAAAGACTAAATAGAAAGATATTATAACTCCTATAATATGTTATCTAAAAATCGTTTTAAGTTTACAATAGGAGAAGCAAATATGAATACAAAAAACTTAGTTTTCGTCGCTTTATTTAGTTCTATTATGGGAGTGTTAGGGTTAATACCTCCAATTGCTCTTGCTATTACACCAGTTCCGATTACATTACAATCACTCGGTGTTATGCTTGCTGGTGGATTATTAGGATCACGTCTTGGTGCGTTAAGTCAGCTTATTTTCTTACTTATAGTTGGAGTTGGAGCACCATTACTTGCTGGTGGACGCGGTGGTCCAGGCGTATTTGTTGGGCCAAGTGCAGGATATTTACTTGGTTATATCGTTGGAGCGTTTGTCATTGGTTATTTAATTGAGCGTTTACGTGAAGTTTCTATAATAAAGGTATTATGTATTAATATAATTGGTGGTATTTTCGTAGTTTATGTATTTGGTATTATTGTACAAGCCTTCTTTATGGATGTTTCTATATGGCAGACGATGAAAGTAAGTGCCGTATTTTTACCAGGTGATTGCATAAAAGCGATTATAGCAGCAATTCTTGTAACGAAATTACATCGTTCATTGAAACATATTATTACGCCTGCTCTCAAGAGTGGGAAATATACAAATGCGGGATAAGAAAGAGAAGAAACACGTTTATTGCGTGTTTCTTTTTATTATTTTGTAAAGAAAGGACGTCTCAAATGGGGATTACAAAAGAATATAAAAAGTATGCCTCTTTACAAACAAATAAAATAGCAATAAAGGAAAATGATCGAGTATTAACATATAAAGAGTGGTTTGAGTCAGTATGTAAAGTAGAAAACTGGTTGAATGAAAAAGAATCGCAGAATAAAACGATAGCAATTGTATTAGAAAATAGTATGGAGTTTTTACAACTATTTGCTGGTGCTGCTATGGCCGGATGGGTTTGTGTGCCGTTAGATATAAAGTGGAAAGAGGATGAGCTCAAAGAAAGAATTGCGATCAGTAACCCGGCTATGATTGTGACAGAGCGATATAAGGTAAATGATCTACCGGATGAAGAAGGAAGAGTAATTGAAATTGATGAGTGGAAAAGAATGATAGAGAACTATCTTCCTACATATAATCCTGTAGAAAGTGTACAAAATGCTCCGTTTTATATGGGATTTACATCAGGATCGACTGGAAAGGCAAAAGCATTTTTACGTGCACAACAATCGTGGGTTCATAGTTTTGATTGCAATATACATGACTTCCATATGAAAAAAGAAGATTCTATTTTAATAGCTGGGACGCTCGTTCATTCTCTTTTTTTATACGGTGCAATAAGTGCATTATATGTAGGGCAAACGGTGCATATTATGAAAAAGTTTATTCCAGATCAAGTGCTGGATAAGTTAGAAACGGAACACGTTTCGGTCATGTATACAGTTCCGACAATGCTAGAATCTTTATATAAAGAAAATAGAGTAATAGAAAATGGAATGAAAATTATTTCGTCAGGAGCGAAATGGGAAGCTGAAGCGAAAGAAAAAATAAAGATTATATTTCCTTATGCGCAAAAATATGAATTTTACGGTGCATCGGAACTAAGTTTTGTAACAGCACTAGTTGATGAAGAGAGTGATAGAAGGCCAAATTCAGTAGGAAAACCTTGTCACAATGTGCAAGTTCGAATATGTAACGAAGCAGGAGAAGAAGTACAGAAAGGCGAGATAGGAACTGTTTATGTGAAAAGTGATCAGTTTTTTATGGGCTACATATTGGATAAGGTTTTAGTTCCAGAGTTGACTGCGGATGGCTGGATGACAGTGCGAGATGTAGGTTATGAAGATGAAGAAGGCTTTATATATATAGTAGGTAGAGAGAAGAATATGATTTTATTTGGAGGAATTAATATTTTCCCAGAAGAAATAGAAAGTGTATTACATGAACATACAGCTGTTGATGAAATAGTTGTAGTTGGCGTGAAAGATAGTTATTGGGGTGAAAAACCTGTCGCCATCGTAAAAGGAAGTGCTACGAAGCAACAATTAAAAAGTTTTTGCTTACAACGATTATCCTCGTTTAAAATACCGAAAGAATGGCATTTTGTAGATGAAATACCGTATACAAATAGCGGGAAAATCGCTCGTATTGCAGCAAAAAATATGATTGAAAACCTGGAGAAAATATATGAATAGAGCGGTTATTGTAGAAGCAAAAAGGACACCTATTGGTAAGAAGAATGGGATGTTGAAAGATTATGAAGTTCAGCAATTAGTAACGCCGCTTCTTACGTTTTTAAGTAAAGGAATTGAGAGAGAAATAGACGATGTCATATTAGGGAATATTGTGGGGCCGGGAGGGAATGTTGCGAGATTATCTGCTTTAGAAGCAGGACTTGGCTATCATATTCCTGGTGTAACGATTGACCGGCAATGTGGTGCCGGATTGGAAGCGATTCGTACTGCATGTCATTTCATTCAAGGCGGCGCAGGTAATTGTTATATTGCAGGAGGAGTAGAGAGTACAAGTACATCACCTTTTCAAAATAGAGCGCGATTTTCACCAGAAACAATTGGTGATCCTAATATGGGAGTGGCAGCTGAATATGTTGCAGAGCGTTATAATATAACGCGAGAAATGCAAGACGAGTATGCTTGCCTTAGTTATAAACGGACACTGCAAGCAGTAGAAAATGGATATTTACAAGATGAAATACTTTCTTTTAATGGATCTTTAGATGAGTCTATAAAACGAGAAATGAAGTATGAAAGAATGATTAAAAGAACTAAGCCCGCATTTTTACAAAATGGTACAGTAACGGCAGGTAATTCGTGCGGTGTAAATGATGGGGCATGTGCCGTTCTTGTAATGGAAGAGGGGCAAGCCCGAAAATTAGGATATAAGCCTGTACTTCGTTTCGTTCGTAGTGTTGTAGTTGGAGTGGATCCAAATCTTCCGGGGACTGGTCCGATATTTGCGGTGAACAAATTATTAAATGAAATGAATATGAAAGTAGAGGACATCGATTATTTTGAAATAAATGAAGCATTTGCTTCAAAGGTTGTTGCTTGTGCAAAGGAGTTACAAATTCCTTTCGAAAAATTAAATGTAAATGGTGGTGCAATTGCGCTAGGTCATCCGTACGGTGCATCTGGAGCTATGCTTGTGACACATTTGTTTTATCAAGCGAAAAGAGAGCATATGAAATATGGAATTGCGACGTTAGGAATTGGTGGTGGAATAGGGCTTGCGCTATTATTTGAGAAAGTGGAAAACTAGAAAGGGACTAGTTTTCTACTTTTTGAGGAACATAAGCATTGCTACCAGGTTTTGCTTTTATTTCATTCCAAGCAGCGATAGCATCAGCTTTTGATTTCCCTTTGTTATTTGGATCTTCGAAAAAGTCGCGAGTGAAACGATTGTATTCAAACTGCGCGCTAATAGTTGTTTTGTATGTAGGATCTTTTTTTCGTTCGTTTTCTTCATACCAAAACGTTAGCGCGTCTTCATATGTTTTTCCGACATTCTCTTTAAAAAACTTTTGAAGAGCTACTGTAAATCGGAAGTTTGCTCCGCTTTTTTCTTTGAAAAAAGCACGAACATCTTCGCTGCAGCGGTGATTGTTAGTAATAATCGTTTGAAGAGAAAGTTCTTTATAAGAGAGGGAAGCTTTACTCACCTTTTGACTAGAGCTGTTTTTTAATATTTTACCAGTATGTAAATAATGTGAGATACGCTCGGTTATTTCAATCTTAGAGCCACTAGCTGGCAAACCATGCTCACGACAAAATGTTTGGAGTTCTGCTTTTAACCAATAAAAGTTTTGGAAATCTTCAAGTGATATAGACTTTGTTAAAGGTGGACGCATAGATGTAACAACTTCTTTCTTCCATAATTTTCTTTAATTATAAAACGTATGTTCTTTTTGTGGAAGGGTTAATTTGTAAATATAACGGGAAGAGGAGATTACATATGGAAAGTGTAATGCAAGTTCGTGTTACGGGAATTTTAATTGAAGATGAAAAAGTATTGCTAGTAAAGCAAAAAGTTGCTAATCGCAATTGGTCTTTACCTGGGGGAAGGGTAGAGAATGGTGAAACGTTAGAAGAAGCGATGATTCGAGAAATGAGAGAAGAAACAGGATTAGAAGTTAAAATTAAGAATCTACTCTATGTTTGTGATAAACCAGATGCTAGTCCATCTTTATTACATATTACGTTTCTGCTTGAAAGGATTGAAGGTGAAATTACGCTACCTTCTAATGAGTTTGATTATAATCCAATTCAAGATGTGCAAATGGTACCGATTAAAGATTTAAGTCAATATGGTTTTTCGGAAACTTTTATAACTCTTATAAGTGAAGGTTTTGCAAGTGCATGGAGTTATCAAGGCTTGAAACAAAATATAGGTTTGTAAATATAGTTGAAGGATAGCAGTTAGCTATCCTTCATAAACATGTTTTACACTTCTGACTGTAAAGAAGAAACAAGTTGATTTAAAAATTCGTCCCCGGTCATAACCGCTTTTCCGCCACCACGAGCACTCTTTTTATTTCCGCCACCTTTTCCTTCAATTGTAGGAAGTGCCTCTTTTAAAAGAGCATTCATATCGAGCGTGACTGTTTTTCCACAAGCGAGGATGCATTGTAGTTTGTCCTCATTTTCAATAACGAAATATGTAATGGCATGCTCTTGTTGTTCTGTAATAATGGCAGAAAGCTTTGCGATTTCTTGCATAGAACGATTTGTAAATACTTTAGAAATAAGTATGCCGGTATGTTTTTCTGAAGGCTGTTGAAGTAGTTCGTTTGCCTCTGCAAATAATAATTTTTCATTCATTGTTTGTATTGTTTTTTCATTTTCTTTTTGAGAAGTAAGAAGTTGTGCTACTTTTGCTGGGATATCACTCTCGCTACTGTTTAATTGTTTAGAAACATCTTTCATAATTTGTTGTTGTTGGCCCATTAAATTTAGTGTGCGCCAACCAGCGATAAACGTTAATCGTATGCCACCTTTATTGCGCTCCCACCCTAGTACTTGAATAGGACCTACTTCACCTGTACGTTTCGGATGCGTTCCGCCACAGCCGTTGTAGTCGAAGTTTTCAATTATAACAACACGTATATTTTCTGTTATAGTCGGTTCTTTACGAAGGGGGAATGTTTTCGCTTTTTCTAAGTTCATCCACTCGATGCGGATGGGATGGTTTTCAAAAACAATTTTGTTTGCAATTTGTACTGCTTTTTCAACCGTTTCTGTATGAAGATTTTCTGTTTCTAAATCAATTGTTACCGTTTCTTTTCCAAGGTGGAATCCAATCGTAGGTATGTTAAAATGGTCCCAAAAAGCAGCAGATAAAATGTGCTGAGCCGCATGTTGCTGCATATGATCAAAACGGCGCTCCCAATTAATTTTACCTTCTACTTCTTCAGTATGTAATTGTTCTACAATGAAGTGATGAATTTCTCCATTTATCTCTTCTACATTGATTACATCGATATCATTTAATGTACCAGTATCATATGGTTGTCCGCCCCCTGTTGGATAAAATGCCGTTTCGTTTAAAATAACGTATAAGTTACCGTCTTTATCATAATCTTGTTTTATAACTTTTGTAGTAAAGTCTTGCTTATAAGCGTCAGTGTAATATAATTTTTGCTCCAATTTTCTTTCCCCTTTCGTTTTCACTAGTTTCATTGTAAAGCAATTGAAATTAGTTTCCTAATATTTCAGAAGAAAGAAACTATTTTTAGAATTTTCTTGCTATAATAAGAAGAAAATGCGGGGGTGGAATGAATATGTTATATGAAAACGGCGTAGATAAACTGCTTAGTTTAAGTAAAAATATTTCTGAATTGTATCGAGAATTAAATGAAATGACCCGGATTTTAACGGACTGTAATCGAGAAAGTGTGAAGTTTGATCGGTTATATGTAAAAGAGGTACTGTGGAAGAGAGAAGATGTAATAGAGAAATATGACCAGCTACTTGTGCAACTTTGTATAAATGAATGCTTTGATCTAAAAAGTGTCATTACAGGGGAATATAAGTATACATATGAAGAAGTAGAAAATATCGTTTTACAATTTAATGAGAAGTATAATGTCACAATTTTAATTAAAGATGTTTGTAAAGAATTACAGTTTACATATGGCATAGATATGGATATAACGAGAACAGCTCGAGTATCAACAGCTCAAGTATAAAAAGGGAAAAGAAAGCAGATCCTTTGCTTTCTTTTTTTATGTAAGAACGGGGAGAGTAGGTTTAGTGATGAAGGGGAAGTTACAAAATATTCATCCGTTAGGAATGACAATTATAATAGGGACTTTATTTTCGAGGTTTGCCACGTCAATGAGTATTCCTTTTTTAGCAATTTATTTAACGACTGTTAAAGGTGTATCAGCTGGAATGACGGGTGCTATTATCG
This sequence comes from Bacillus sp. EB106-07-01-XG149, assembly GCF_058791555.1. Lineage (NCBI taxonomy): Bacteria > Bacillati > Bacillota > Bacilli > Caryophanales > Bacillaceae > Bacillus > Bacillus sp. EB106-07-01-XG149. Next base: position 74,638 of record NZ_JBYTDP010000004.1, read on the forward strand.
GAACGAGTGCACTTGTTGGAGTGTTTGCTAGTTTTATTGGAGGGAATTTATCGGATCGATTCGGTCGAAACATGATTATAATATGGTCCATGATTGTTTGGGTGTTTGTATTTATAGGCTTTTCGTTTGCAAATCATGTTTTAAGTTTCTTTTTATTAAATGCTTTAAATGGATTATGTCGGTCTTTTTTTGAACCGACTTCAAGAGCATTATTATCAGATTTAACGAAACCAGAGTATCGTTTACTCGTATATAATTTGCGTTACGGTGCAATCAATGTTGGAGTGGCGATTGGCCCTCTTGTCGGATTACAGATTGGAAGCGCAAAATCAACAATTCCTTTTTTAGTAGCAGCTGGAGTATATATTCTATATACAGCTATATTAGCGTTCCAATTTAAGAAGTATCCAATTGAAAAAAAGAAAGTAAATACAGAAAAGCCTGTCACAATGTTGAATGCAGTTCGTATATTGCGAAAGGATGTCGTATTTTTAGTTGCATTAGTCGGTATTATTTTGAGTAATTGTGGTTTTTCTCACTTAACGACAACAGTATCTCAATATTTTGCAAATGCACATATATTTCAGGATGGAGTGACATTGTTTTCGTATATGTTAGCTTTAAATGCGATTGTTGTAGTCGTAATTCAATACCCTGTTATTCAAATATGTAAAAAGTATACACCGTTAGTATCTATTATGGTGGGAACCTTATTTGTGAGCGGAGGATTGTTTGGGTTTGGAATAGTAGAATCTACGCTAAGTGCTGCCGTCTGCACAATTATTTTTACAATTGGAGAAGTTCTCATGTTTTCAATGACGGATGTGTTTATAGATGATATAGCTGTTTCACATTTGAAAGGAACATATTTTGGAGCGATGGGATTTTCAGGAATTGGAGCAGTAATTGGTCCATGGCTTGGGGGCGTACTTCTCGATTATTACGGATATCAAAATGGGTTTGTAGTATTTTCAGTATTAGCTATATTTTCAACTGTAGCATTTCCTGTACTGTTAGTTACAAAAGGTTTATTGAAAAAAAGGCATGATAGAAATTGTAATTTAGAATTACATGTGAAATAAAATAAGACCCAGCAGATGACTGGGGCTTATTTTTGTATTTATCCCGCATTAACGGGCAGTAAGAACCCCCACCTAAAAATTCAGCGAAAGCAAAGAAGTTAGGTGGGGGATCAACTGCCCGTAAAAGCCCGATTGGTTCAACTAATATCAGTGGGGGATGAAGCCCCACTGATGAAATTTTCACTTTATCCCGCTATTTGCGGACAGTAAAACTCCTATTGATTACAGTTTTACTTTATTTTACTTCTCACTTTGAAAAAGAACTTTTTCTTCATGTTTATTAGCAACTTCATTTTTGGAAATATGAATGGCTAAATATCCATTCTCTAAGCAGGCTAGCATCTTCTTGTAAATAATAGTAGCGGGTAAAGGAATGATCCGCTGCAAAGAAATGTTTTCATGAAGTATGCAAATGTTTAGGCCTGTCTCCATCTTTTTAATGACTACATTTTGTTCGGATACATTTGGTACATCTGTTTCCAAAATGTACTCTTGTTCAGTTTCGCAAAGGTCAATATGAATTTGATTTGGGAAACTAAAGTTACTACAAGAATCAGAACAAAATTGATCCATCCATTCTTCGAAACCATCAACATGAAAAAGACAATCCTTCTTTTTCTTGCCCATGTAAGACACCCTCCGTAAAATCTCAATTCATACTATGTTATGCATGAATGAAGTGGGGGTGAAGAATAAATGGAAAAATATAAACATTGTATGTGACAAAGGTAGCTAGTGTGAACCTTTTGTTTTACATATCATGATGTGCATGATTTTTTTGGCGTGAATGGTTACGGTTTTTTACTTTATGCGATCCGCTTAATGGTTCAGGTTGTCCCTTTTTTTCTTTCGCTTCACGATTGTTTTTTCCCATTGTATGTGACACCTCCTCTTTCTCTTTAGAATGAGAGAAGTTTGCAAATTTATACGAGAATGTTTTTAGAAAAAAAGGTAAAGATAAATGGGACTAACTATTATGGAAAGGGGATTATATAATGCCATATCATAAAGATAAACAACAAGCTTTTCAAGCAGCGCAGCAAGGAGTTACACAAGCAGAACATGCATTTAACAACATTGTAAAAAATGATCCAAACTACGGTCATGATCTAAAAGAATTACGCCAAGAGGTTCAGGAAGCGTATGAACAGATTCAAAATGCGTTAGAAGTAGCTTCAGAAACACAACGTCCACAACTTGAGCAATACGAAAATAATCTCCAAAACATTATGCGAAATGTAGATCAGTTAGAAAAGTAAATGAGGTTGTTGTGTATTCGACAACCTCCTACTTTAATGAACATTATGCTAAAACAGAAAATTTTTTTAGTGGTTTTTTCTTTATTATGCGCAGTACATATATTTCAAGTGGAAAAAGTGGAAGCGAAAATGTTGCTCAGAAAAGAGCTAGAACCAACTGGCTATGTAACATGGGAAGTACCTAATAATGAAAAGATTATTGCCATTACATTTGATGATGGACCAGATCCGACTTATACAACACAAATTTTACATTTATTACGTCAATATAAAGCAGAAGCGACTTTTTTTATGATTGGATTTCGAGTTCAGCGTAATCCATATTTAGTGAAACAAGTGTTAAAAGAGGGACATGAAATTGGAAATCATACGATGAACCATTTGTATGCGAGTAATTCATCAGATGAAAAATTAGAAAATGATATTTTAGATGGAAAGAAATTTTTTAAAAAATGGGTGAAAGAACCTTTACTATTCCGTCCTCCTGGCGGATATATTAACGATGCTGTATTTAAAACAGCGAAAGAAGCAGGTTATCAAACTGTTCTATGGTCGTGGCATCAAGATCCACGTGATTGGGCGAATCCAGGGGTTGAATCCATTGTAAATCATGTAGTGAAAAATGCTAAAAGTGGAGATATCGTATTATTACATGATGGAGGAAATGATCGTAGTCAAACAGTAGCAGCGCTAGCAAAAATTTTACCTGAGCTGAAAAAACAAGGATATCGATTTGTAACGGTTTCGGAATTACTACGTTATAAACATTAGAAAAAATCCCAAAAGGAAAATATGCCTTTTGGGATTTTTCGTTACTGGTTCTTTTTACGTTTTTTATTATTTTGTCGCTCTGCTGGAGTTAAAGGTTCGTTTGCAAATTCTTCATTGTAACCAGTTCCTTGTCCTTGTGCAGATGCAGCATTCATTCCTGAAATAGTATGATTTGCTTTTCTTTTACCCATTTTATTTCACCTCTATAATATTTTTTGTATGTTGAATGATGAGCAGTTCATAGTATGTATGAACTGTAAGTAAAGCACTAATAGAGCACTTTACTTTATGGTAATAGTATTCATAAGGAGCGTGAACACTATTCAAATTTAGAAACATAAAGAAAACTTATGATAATCTATAAGTTTCTTATTATTTACTTATTTAGAAAGTTGTAATAAGATATTATCGTAAGGTATTGAAAAGTTTGTCTACATTTTATATTCAGACAACTTAGCCACGTTTAACAGGGGGGAAACATAATGGTCAAACATAATCCATTTCAATCACGTGCAACTTTTGAAGTAGATGGAAAAACGTATCATTATTATGATTTGAAAGCGCTTGAAAATACAGGGGTTGGCAACGTATCTCAATTACCATATTCCGTGAAAGTTTTACTTGAATCAGTACTTCGTCAAGTAGACGGACGTGTAATTACAGAAGAACATGTTACAAATTTAGCGAAATGGGGAACGAAAGATGTGCAAGATATCGATGTTCCATTTAAACCATCTCGTGTAATTTTACAAGATTTCACTGGTGTTCCAGCTGTTGTAGATTTGGCTTCGCTTCGTAAAGCAATGGCAGATATGGGCGGGGATCCTGATAAAATTAATCCGGAAATTACTGTAGACCTTGTAATTGATCACTCTGTACAGGTTGATAGAGCGGGTACGGCAGACGCGCTTGCATTCAACATGGACTTAGAGTTTAAACGTAATGAAGAACGTTATAAATTTTTAAGCTGGGCACAAAAATCATTTGATAACTATCGCGCAGTGCCACCAGCTACAGGTATTGTACACCAAGTAAACCTTGAATATTTAGCACCAGTTGTTCATGCTGTGAAAAATGCTGAAGGTGACTTAGTTGCATACCCAGATTCATTAGTTGGAACAGACTCACATACAACAATGATTAACGGTATCGGCGTTCTTGGATGGGGCGTTGGTGGTATTGAAGCAGAAGCGGGAATGCTTGGACAGCCTTCATACTTCCCAGTACCTGAAGTAATCGGTGTGAAATTAACTGGTACACTTCCAAGTGGTACTACAGCAACTGACGTTGCATTAAAAGTAACACAAGTATTACGTCAAAAAGGTGTAGTTGGTAAATTCGTTGAGTTCTTCGGTAATGGACTAAAAAGCATGCCTTTAGCTGACCGTGCAACAATTTCAAACATGGCACCAGAATACGGTGCAACTTGTGGATTCTTCCCAATTGACGATATTTCATTAGAATACTTACGTTTAACAGGTAGAGATGAAGAGCAAATTCGCATTGTTGAAGAATACTGTAAAGCAAATGGTTTATTCTATACAGCAGACAGCAAAGATCCAATTTACACTGATCTTGTTGAAATTGATTTAAATACAATCGAATCTAACCTTTCTGGACCGAAACGCCCACAAGATTTAATTCCACTTTCAGATATGAAAGATGCGTTCCATAAAGCTGTTGTAGCACCAGTTGGAACACAAGGACTTGGATTTAATGAGCAAGAGTTCGATAAAGAAGTGAAGGTTACATTAGAAGATAAAGAAGTAACGATGAAAACAGGTGCAATTGCAATCGCTGCAATTACAAGCTGTACAAATACATCAAACCCATACGTATTAATTGGGGCAGGTCTAGTTGCGAAGAAAGCAATTGAAAAAGGGCTTGTAGTACCTGAGTACGTAAAAACATCATTAGCACCAGGATCTAAAGTTGTTACTGAATACTTAGATAAATCAGGTTTAACAACATATTTAGATCAATTAGGTTTCCAAACAGTTGGTTACGGCTGTACGACTTGTATCGGTAACTCTGGTCCGTTAGCAGAGGAATTAGAAGAAGCAATCGCAGCAAACGATTTATTAGTAACATCTGTTTTATCTGGTAACCGTAACTTCGAAGGTCGTATTCATCCACTTGTAAAAGCAAACTACTTAGCATCACCACCACTTGTTGTGGCATATGCACTTGCAGGTACTGTTGATATTGACTTGAAAAATGATGCAATCGGTAAAGATGCAAATGGCAATGCTGTTTACTTCAACGACATTTGGCCATCAGCTAAAGAAATTGAAGATGTAGTTCAAAACGTTGTTACATCTGAACTGTTCAAGAAAGAATATGCACAAGTATTTAACAGCAATGAGCGCTGGAATGAAATCCAAACTTCAAATGAAGCTTTATATACTTGGGATAATGATTCAACATATATTCAAAACCCACCGTTCTTTGAAGGATTATCTAAAGAGCCAGGTGAAGTTGAAACGTTATCAGATTTACGCATAGTTGGTAAATTTGGAGACTCTGTAACGACAGACCATATTTCACCAGCAGGTTCAATCGGTAAGCATACACCAGCAGGACGCTACTTATTAGAAAACGGCGTACAACCTGTTGACTTTAACTCTTACGGTTCTCGTCGTGGTAACCACGAAGTTATGATGCGTGGTACATTCGCGAACATCCGTATTAAAAACCAAATCGCACCAGGAACAGAAGGCGGATACACAACATATTGGCCAACTGGTGAAGTAACATCAATCTATGATGCTGCTATGAAATATAAAGAAGATGGCACAGGTCTTCTAGTTGTTGCTGGTAAAGATTACGGTATGGGAAGTTCTCGTGACTGGGCTGCGAAAGGTACAAACTTATTAGGTATTAAAGCAGTAATCGCAGAAAGCTTCGAGCGTATTCACCGTAGTAACTTAGTATTAATGGGTGTATTACCACTTCAATTTAAAGGTGGCGAAAGCGCTGAAACGTTAGGCCTTGTTGGTAATGAGTCATTTGAAATTCAAATTGACAAAACAGTTAGACCACGCGATCTTGTAAAAGTAGTTGCAACTGATGCAGATGGCAACGAAAAACAATTTGAAGTAGTAGCTCGTTTCGATAGTGAAGTAGAAATTGACTACTACCGTCACGGTGGTATCTTACAAATGGTTCTTCGTGAGAAAATTGAAGAGTCAAAAGTTTCGAACTAAATAATTGAAATGAACGATAAGGAAGCTAACAACTGTTAGCTTCCTTATTTTATGGAAAGGGATGAAACCATTTGGTTTCATCCCTTTCTTTTTACTATAAAAATGGAGGGAACATCATGAAAGAATATTGTTACCGTTACAGAAAGAAAAATTATTAGTAATAGCAGCTGTATGTAGTGGATGCTTTGCTGCTATTTTAAATTTATCTCGTCCACTATTCATGGGATTAATTGTAGATAACCTTATTCAACGAGAGTTAAAGGAGGCGTATCTTTACATTACTTTGTTTGCAGCTAGCCGCTTGTTGATGTGGGTGAACAATCTTTCATTTGATTATGTAAGTTCAAAAGCGAGTCAGCGAATATTACGAGAGAAGCGTATAGATGTATTGCGTCATTTCTTCTCATTACCGTTTGAAGAGAGTGAGAAAATTAAACAAGGAGAGTTAGAGACGTTAGTTGTGTCTGATATTCCAAACTGGATCAGATTATATGGGTCCATATTAATAGAATATATACACGCCATTGCACAATTTATAGGTGCGTTCATAGCACTACAACATATAGATATACAGTTCATATTGTGGGTAACTCCGTTTTTATTTTTTAGTGCAACGGTTCCGATGGTGATGGGGAAAAAGGTAAGAAATATTGCAAGCATTGCTCAAAACAATCAATCAAGTGTTGTAGAGATGGTGTCACAGTTTGTAAAAGGAGCACAAGATTTACGGAGTTTGCAAAAAGAAAAATGGGCCATTCGCTTATTTAAGGGAGTAACGGCACAGTCTTATAAATCGGAAGTAAAGAAGACGATGATGCAACACTGCATTGGAGTAGTTGGAACAGTGATTGAAACAGGAGCATATATCGTTGTTCTCATTATAGGCGCGCAGAAAATAATGAAAGGGGAAATGGAAGTTGGCTCGATTGTTGCAGTATTAGCCACAATTGAAATGCTCTTTTTTCCAGTCCGCTACGTGGGCGATTTATTAATGATGACACAAGTTGCAGTTGCTTCGGCAAATAGAGTTTTTTCCTTTTTAGATAAACGAGTGGCAAATAGTAATCTAGAAAGAGCGATGGGGATGACAGTAACAAATGTTTCATTTCAGGAGAATGATGAAGAGAAATGCAGAATTCATAATATTGATTTGCAAATTAATCCAGGTGAACTCGTTATTATTGTAGGAGAAAGTGGAGCAGGAAAAACAACGCTTTTAAAATTAATGACAGGGTTGTATAAACCATCTAATGGTCACATTGTTTATTATGGTGATGAGGCTCGTATGACTACAGTGTGGCAAGAACCTCGTTTCTTTCGGACGACAGTAAAAGAGAATATGTATTTCGGTGAAGAGTATATAGAACACCAGTTAGAAAAAAATATTGAACTTGTAAATGTGAAGCCGATAATTAGAGATTTATCGGAAGGGATTCAAACTGTACTACATAAAAGTGGTGAAGAATTTTCGGGAGGAGAAAGAAAACGTTTTGCATTATTGCGAGCAATTGGTTCAAATCCGAATCTTATTATTTTAGATGAACCAACTGCAGGATTAGATCCGAGCAATCAAGAAACTGTTTGGAATATGATAGAAGGATTAGGAAGAGATGTAACGCGAATTGTGGCAACACATGATGTAGAGAAAGCGATACTAGCAGATCTTGTTGTTATAATGAGAGAAGGCAGTATTGTGGCATGTGGAAGTCCTGAAAAATTAATAAATAGTCATTCGTTTTTACAGAGATATGAATAAAGATAAGAGCACTGTTCTTATCTTTATTCAGCGTCATTTATTTGATACTCGATCGATTCGGAGTGATTCAGATCAACGTTAAAAGTAGCAGTCATAAGGAAAGTTGCAATTCCGAGAATTAAGAAAAGGACGAATGAGACTAGAGAGACGTAGAGACAAATACGCCCTACTTTCTTTTTTTCAAGGTCTTTACTAAAGAGTGAAATGATCCATGTAATAATGCCGATTGGGTATAAAAGAAAACTAAGAATATATAATGTTATTTTTTCGAATGAATTCATAAACAATCCCCCTTTTGTTGAAGGTTATATAAGAAAGTAAAAAGGTGAATGGGTCCATAAGGAGATAAGAAACACGTCATCTGTTTTTCTAATTATATGATAAAAAGGAAAAAATTTCACTTTAAATAAGAATATTCTAATTATTTTGACTGTGAATATTTCCAAGCTTGTCCGTATAAGCTAAAATAAGGTATATAGTATTTGGGTAATTAGGTTAATAAGAAGATAAATACGTTAGGGTGATATAAAATGTGGCGGAAGCTTACGATTATTGTAGTGTTACTTTGTTTAGCGGGATATGCAGCTTATGAACAGTTTGGTAAAAAAGATCAGGCGGTACAAGGGGAGCAAGAAAAAAGTGAAGCTGCTATGAAAGAGATGATTGCAAGTAATGGTATCGAAATAGGGAAGAGTGCGCCAAACTTTGAATTAACGAAGTTAGATGGAACGAATGTAAAGTTATCAGATTTGAAAGGAAAGAAAGTGATTTTAAACTTTTGGGCAACGTGGTGTGGACCTTGCCAGCAAGAAATGCCGGATATGGAGGCTTTCTATAAAGAACATAAAGAAAATGTAGAAATTTTAGCAATAAATTATACGCCTTCAGAAAAGGGTGGGGGAGTAGAAAAGGTAAGCAATTTTGCGAAAGAAAAAGGAATTACTTTTCCTATTTTATTGGACAAGAACATTGATGTGACAACAGCGTATAAAGTAATTACGATTCCAACTTCGTATTTTATAGATACGAAAGGTGTCATTCAAGATAAGTTTATTGGACCGATGACGCAAAAAGAGATGGAGAAACGGATTGCTAAATTAAAATAACGGTGAAAAGGTAGAGGTGGAAAGTTACCATTTCTGCCTTTTCTTTTTCACGTAGTGATAGCAGCATGTTATGATAAAAGAAATATAAACGTTTAGAGGTAAAGGAGTGTTTGGAGTGGGGAATATATCCTTACCGTTAGATTATGTTGTAATTGATTTTGAAACAACAGGATTTAACCCTTATAATGATAAAATTATTCAAGTAGCAGCAGTGAAATATCGTAATCATGAACTAGTAGATCAATTTGTTTCCTATGTGAATCCAGAGCGTTCAATTCCGGACCGAATAACGAGTTTAACAGGTATTACAAATTATCGTGTTTCAGATGCACCGACGATTGAAGAAGTATTACCTTTATTTTTAGCATTTTTACATACAAATGTTATTGTCGCTCATAATGCATCTTTTGATATGCGTTTTTTAAAAAGTAATGTAAATATGCTTGGGCTGCCTGAACCTCAAAATAAAGTGATTGATACTGTGTTTTTAGCGAAGAAATATATGAAGTACGCACCTAATCATAAACTTGAAACGTTAAAGCGAATGCTTGGCATTCGTTTAAGTTCTCATAATGCATTTGATGATTGTATTACTTGTGCAGCTGTTTATCAAAAATGTGCATCTATTGAAGAAGAAACAAACAGGAAATCGAATACAGAAGTACTTGATGAAACAGCAGTATATGAAGCAGTAAAAAAGATACTTGTACGAAATAAACGTGATATCGAATGGATTCGTTGTATGAATGTAGGAAGCTATTTAGATATAAAAGCTTTTTATCCAGTTATGAGAGTAAAAGTAAAAGGGCGAAAGAAATACGTATTAACAGAGATATTAGAAGATGATGTGAAAGAAATATGTACGAGTTTAAATTGTGAACCGGCGTTAAAAAATGAAGTTGGTAATACGAGAATTATGCTTAATAGCTTAGAGGATGTCCTGAAATTAGAAAGTTATATTTTAGGACAGTATGATTTCGTACTGCAAGCGCTAAGTGAGTATAAACAAAGTGAAATGAATGCAGATGAAAAGTTAAAAGAATATTTAAATATAATGGTATAAAAAACTCCGTGTACAAGAAGTTGTACACGGAGTTTTTTTAGGAGTACTAAAACATAAAATTTTCTTGCAAATCTGATTAAAGAGTTTTTCATTTGCTCATACTATGTATAGTAAGAATGTGAAGGAGAGAGGGTGAACAGCATGAGAAGAAGTCGCCGTAAATCATTTGACGAACTTGTGAAAGAAAATAAACAACAATTATTAAGTGATCGTGATGCAATCGATCGCATTGAAGAGCGTATTGAAAAACGTTATGAAATGCAACTTTTTAAGCAAGCTGAATAATTCTTAACACTAGTACGATACTAGTGTTAAGGAGGCGATAGTAATGGGTAATCCGAAAAAGAATTCAAAAGACTTTGCACCGAATCATATTGGAACACAATCAAAAAAAGCTGGTGGCAATAAAGGAAAGCAAATGCAAGACCAAACAGGCAAACAACCGATTGTTGATAACGGTTAAAAAGGGAGAATGTTGTCATTCTTCTTTTTGTGACGGATTTTTAATAGTCAAAAAGGGCTGACTTATGTCAGCCCTTTTTCGTAATCGTAAAATTTTCAACGAGTAAACGCCAATTTTGCGGGAATGGTAAGCCAATCTTCCAGTAACTAATACCGCCTATACCTTGTTCTTTCATTAAATTGAATTTGCTTTGAACAGACCGTGAATCTTCAAACCAAACTTCGTGTTGTACGCCGTTTTCGTCAAAGTAATTAAAATGAGGAGCTTGAGCTGTGAAATCATAGCGGATAGGAACATTGTATTTACGAGCTAGTGCAACAGCTGCGACAGAGCTAATTGCTTTTGCAGGCGGGTTACCTTGTTTGAACGGAAGTTTCCAATCGAATCCGTATAAGTTTTGCCCCATCATAATTTTTTGTGGAGGCATTTGAGATTTTGCGTATTGAAGTACTTCTTTTACAGGACCGATAGGAGAAATAGCCATCGGTGGACCACCTTGCCAACCCCAGTCGTATGTCATAATGACGACGAAATCAACAATTTGTCCTTGTGCCTTATAATCGTGAGCTTCGAAAAATTTGCCCTTTTGATTTGAACTTGTTTTCGGTACAAGCGTTGTACTCAATGTGTACCCGCTAGGTAAGCGTGTTTTTACAGTTCGTAAAAAACGATTATACGCTTCACGATCTTCAGGTGCCACACTCTCGAAATCAAAATGAATGTCTCGCATGCCATATTTTTCAGCTGTTTGCAAAATGTTAGTAATAAATTTGTTTTGAATCGTTGCATCGCGTAAAATAACCGATGTCAGATCGGCACTGAAATTTCCATTTTCAATATTTGTAATAACGAGCATAGGGATGGTATTACCTTGCGTTGCAATATTAGCGATTTTAGCTGTTTCAGTTGGTTCTTTTAACGTACCATCTCTTTTTGCCTCGAAACTGAAGTAGGCCAAATATGTTAAAAATGGATTAATGGCACGCGTAGCATTAACCAAACTTTCTTTTATTGGTATTGTTGAAGGTTGTAAATAAGCGATGGATTCTACTGCGCGTTTTGTCCCTTTTGGTATATATAATTGCTGTCCAACATGGAGAATGGATTTTAAAGATAAGTTATTAACCTTAGCTAAACTAGCGAGAGGTACGTTATATGTTTGAGAGATTCGATATAGGCTATCGCCAGGCTGTACATAATAATTATTCCCTTTCGTATTAACGATCAGTGCCTGACCTACAACGAGTGTTTCAGCTGGATTTAGTCCATTGTCCTTTACTATTTCGTCAGGTGTTGATCCATACTTTGATGCCAAGCTATATACGCTATCACCGCTACGAACAGTTACAATTTGAATCATATGCTTGCTCCTTTCAGTAAAAGATTCACTGTTTTTATTTTATTTTTGATGTCACTGTATTATGATTAAATGTATGCAAGGCAGCAGAAGTGAAAGAAGGCGAATACATATGTTTGTAGCAGAACATGAAGTTGAAATCCGTTATGCGGAAACAGATCAAATGGGTGTTGTTTACCATTCAAACTATTTGGTGTGGCTTGAACTAGGTCGCACGAAACTTATACAAGATTTAGGATTTTCATATGTTGAAATGGAGAAAGAGGGAATTATTTCTCCTGTGTTAGACTTGCAAATTTCATATCGTAAAGCGATGCGTTACGGAGAAAAAGCAATTGTGAAAACGTGGATTGATACTGTTAGTCCGCTTCGCGTTGTATATGGTTATGAAATATATAACGGTGAAGGTGAACTTTGTATTACTGCAAGTACGACGAATATTTGCGCGAAAAAAGAAGGATTTAGGCCCGTATCATTTAAAAAGTTATATCCAGAGTGGTATGCGAAATATGAGGAAATTAAGAAAAAATAAAAAAGCGTGGCAGAAGCCACGCTTTTTTATTTTTCATAATTAAATTGCGGGAAATCATCACCGTCGTTAAATGTAACAGCTAAATTATGTCCATCGAAGAACCACTCATCGTCGCCTTCAATAAAGAAGTTAATACCTTCTTCTTGAGTTTGAACAGCAGGATGTGCAGGATCATCTTTACGAATACCTAAAGAAAGTCCTTTTTGCACAGTACTGCAACCGCCGTATTGTACGAAAAGGCGTAGTGTTTCACCCGATTGTAAGTTTAATTCGTTTTTATACCATTGTGCTGCTTCTTTTGTTACGGAAAGATTCATGTATAGTTCCTCCAAATTATGTTGCTTTTTCTTTAGTATAAAAAATAACGCAAAAAGACGCTATTAATATGCTTCACGTTTTCTTTTTGCGTTATGTGGGTTACGATCTTATTTTTGCTTTTTTGAAAAGTTTGCTTTCGGTTCAGTTTTATTTATAATTCGTCCGATATTTGCACGGTGTTTATAAATAACCATACCTGCTAATAAACACATCGCAATAATGAAGATTTTATCCCCGCTAACAATGGATGCAATAACAGCAACGACGGCTGTTACCATAGAAGAAAGTGATACGTATCTTGTTGTAAATAAAAGGCTAAAAAAGACAACAGCTAATATTGCAAAAACAACTGGAGAGTAGCATAATAGCACGCCAGCAGAAGTTGCAACAGCTTTACCACCACGGAATTTCGCGAAAATCGGATACACATGTCCAAGAACAGCTGCTAACCCGAACCATAATGGGTGAACATCTAATCCGAAAATAATCGGTAGACTTGTTGCTAATGTACCTTTTAAAATGTCAGCAATTGTAACGATAAAACCTGCTTTTTTCCCTAGTGTGCGGAATGTATTTGTTCCGCCTAGATTACCGCTTCCGTGCTCACGAATATCGATTCCGTAGCCGATTTTTCCAACGACTAGTGCGAATGGAATCGAGCCAAGTAAGTAGGCAACGATAAATAAAAGATATGTAGTAACCATAAGTTCAGTCTCCTTTATTCAAATGTGTTGATAAAGGGTAAAAAGAGTTTTTCCCGTATATTGTACCATACATTTGTAAAGAGCACATTTCTTTTTTGTAAATGAAAAATTCATTATTTCGTGAAAAAAATTTCACAGGAATGTTACATTTCTCACAGAAACACCAAGACTATATGTAGTAACATTTTAATCAAAAGACAACAACATATTGGTGGAGGGTTATAAATGTTACAACGAAATGTACGTGGAGAAGAATTAATGAGAGTATTTGAGACGATTGTCCACGGTAGTGAGCAAGATTTAATGCAAGAAAATGCAAATGTAGATGGTCGCTCTCCGATGGGAGTAATGGGAACGTTCGCATCAGAGAGTGCAAAATATTATGCAGTTGAAAATTTATTGTCAGATCAAGTGAAAAAAGCGATAAATCAAAATATATTATATCCACATGACTTAGATTTTTATGCGACAGGAACGACGACTTGTTCGCAAATTCCGTTAGCGCAAATGCTTGCGAACGGTTTTCATACCGGACATGGGCATATGAGACAACCGCAGGATATTAAAAGTGCATTGGCTCTTGCGTCTATTATTTTTCAGGCGAATCAAAATATGCAGCACGGTGGTCAATCATTTGCACTCTTTGATATTGATTTAGCTCCATATGTGAGAAAAACAGTAGCGAGACATAAGAAACGATTACAGTCATATCCGCTTACGAAAGAACAAATAGAAGAATTTGCATGGAAAGAAACAGAAAATGATACGTATCAGGCGTGTGAAGCTTTCGTTCATAATTCAAATAGTATGCATAGTAGGGGCGGGGGACAAGTACCGTTTATTTCTATTAATTATGGAACAGACACATCAAAAGAGGGACGGTTATTAGTTAGACAGCTTTTAAAAGCGACACAAGCTGGTCTTGGTAAGGGGGAAACACCAATTTTTCCAATTCAAATTTTAAAAATGAAAAAAGGTGTGAACTTTGAAGAATGTGATCCGAACTATGATTTATTTGAATTAGCGTTAGAGACAACGGCTGAACGATTATTCCCTAACTTTTCATTTTTAGATGCGCCATTTAATGCAGTACATTATGACGGACGACCGGAAAGTGAAGTATGTTATATGGGATGTCGTACCCGTGTTATGTCTAACATACATGGAGAAGAAACAGCGATTGGAAGAGGCAATTTATCATTTACGTCTATCAACTTAGTGAAATTAGCGTTAATTAGTGGTTCAAAAGAAGCATTTTTTGAAGCGTTAAATTATTACTTAGATTTAGGAATTAAGCAATTATTAGAGAGATTTGAGTATCAATGTACGAAGCGAGCAAGAGATTTTCGATTTTTATATTCACAAGGTGTATGGCGCGGTGGAGAGAAATTACAGCCTGAAGATTCTGTAGCATCCATTTTAAAGCAAGGGACGTTAAGTCTTGGTTTTATCGGTCTTGCGGAGTGCTTAGTAGCTTTAACAGGAAAGCATCATGGAGAAGATGAAGAATCATGGAAACTCGGGTATGAAATCATTTCCTTTATGAGAGATAGAATGGATAAAGCAACGGAAGAACATGAACTGAATTTCTCAGTAATTGCAACTCCTGCGGAAGGGTTATCAGGGAAGTTTGTGAAAAAAGATAGGGAAGAATTTGGTGTGATTAGCGGTATAACGAACCATAATTATTATACGAATTCATTCCATATTCCAGTTTATTATAACATGCAAGCGATAAATAAAATTCGTTTAGAAGGACCTTTCCATGCCCTATGTAACGGGGGACATATTACGTACATTGAACTAGACGGAGCAGCTATGCATAACAAACAGGCGTTAAAACAAATTGTACGAGCGATGGCAGAACATGGCGTTGGGTACGGTTCAATTAATCATCCTGTTGATCGTTGTAAATGCTGCAGTTATCACGGAGTTATTGGTAATGAATGTCCAAGTTGCGGAAATGGAGACGAGGCTAATATAGAAAGAATTCGCCGTATAACAGGTTATCTTGTAGGAGATATGTCGAAGTGGAATAGTGCGAAACGTAGTGAAGAGATGGATCGGGTGAAGCATAAATGAAAGTGATGAACATCATTCATGATAGTGTAGTAGATGGGGAAGGGTTGCGGACAGTCGTGTTTTTTGCGGGCTGTCCGCATCGTTGTTTCGGTTGCCATAATCCGAAATCGTGGAATATTTGTAATGGAACTGAAATGACAGTAGAAGAAATTGTGAACGAGATTGCAAGTAATTCATTAACTGATGTAACATTTTCAGGTGGAGATCCATTTTTTCAAGCTGCTGAAGTGAAAAAAGTAGCAAAAGCTGTGAAAGACTTGAAAAAAAATCTTTGGATGTATACAGGTTATACGTTAGAAGAGATACAGAGTTCTCAAAATAATGATATGATAGAGTTGTTACATTATGGGGATGTTTTAGTCGATGGAAGATTTGAAATCGAGAAAAAAGATTTAACACTTCCATTTCGCGGAAGCTCCAATCAACGTATTATTCGATTGAAAGAGTAAAAAGGCGGGATAGATTATATGAATAAAACAGTATTACTTGTTGAAGATGAAAGAAGATTACGTGAAATCGTTAGTGATTATTTTCGTAATGAAGGCTTTGAAGTAATCGAAGCAGAAGACGGAAAAATAGCGTTAGAATTATTTGCAGAGCATGAAATTGATTTAATTATGTTAGATATAATGTTACCAGAAATAGATGGATGGTCTGTTTGTAGACGAATTAGAAAAGAATCAGCAGTACCAATCATTATGTTGACAGCACGTTCGGATGAGGATGATACATTACTAGGATTCGAATTAGGTGCGGATGAGTATGTAACGAAACCTTTCAGCCCGAAAGTGTTAGTAGCTCGTGCGAAGACGTTATTGAAACGTGCGGATGGTGTGGTAGGAGTAGCGGAAGAAAATGCCATGTCTTTAGCTGGAATAGAAGTGAATCGTCTATCTAGAACCGTTTTAGTAGATGGAGAAGAAATTATATTGACACATAAGGAATTTGAACTTCTTGTTTATTTAATGGAGAACAAAGGAATTGTGTTGTCACGTCAACATTTATTAGATCAGTTATGGGGATATGATTACTACGGTGATGACCGAACGGTTGATACTCATATTAAAAAACTACGAAATAAGCTAGGAGATAAAGCGAAGCATATCGGTACTGTTATTCGAGTGGGTTACAAATTTGAAGAATAACCGTTAAATTACTATGCGCTTTGGCTTTGGGATATAGCAAATTTATACTCTCTTTTGTAGGTGGAATGTACAAAAAATACTTTTCTTGTCTACAATGATAGATAAGAGTATTTTTTTAATTGGATTTCACGATGAGTTCACAAGAAGGACACAAACTGTGACTATACTGAAAGTACGAATTCACCAGAGAGGGGAAATAAAACATGGGATATTACGACGGACCGAATTTGAATGAAGAGCATAGTGAAACGAGAGAAATGAAAAAAACAGGTAGTAAAAAAGGATATTTTTTCACAGGTTTAGTTGGAGCAGTAGTCGGGGCTGTCACAATTAGTTTTGCGGCACCATATATGCCATGGGCTCAAAATAATGGAGCGGTTGTATCATCATTCAGTTCGGATTCAAAAGTTGAAGGTACTGTAGTTCCTGTGGTCAATAAAGCAAAAAATGAAACTGATTTACCTGGTATGATTGAAGGCGCGAAAGATGTAGTTGTAGGTGTTATTAATATGCAACAAAGTGTTGATCCATTTGCAATGCAACCGACAGGCCAAGAACAACAAGCTGGCTCAGGATCAGGTGTTATTTATAAAAAAGCAGGAAATAAAGCGTATATTGTAACGAACAACCATGTAGTAGATGGAGCAAATAAACTTGCTGTAAAACTAAGTGATGGTAAAAAGGTAGATGCAAAACTTGTAGGGAAAGACCCTTGGTTAGATTTAGCGGTTGTAGAAATTGATGGATCTAATGTAAATAAAGTTGCCACTTTAGGTGATTCAAGTAAACTTCGTGCGGGTGAAAAAGCGATTGCAATTGGTAACCCACTAGGGTTTGATGGAAGTGTAACGGAAGGTATTATTAGTAGCAAAGAACGTGAAATTCCAGTAGATATCGATGGCGATAAGCGTGCAGATTGGAATGCTCAAGTTATTCAAACAGATGCAGCAATTAACCCAGGTAATAGTGGTGGTGCGTTGTTTAACCAAAATGGTGAAATAATTGGGATTAATTCAAGTAAAATTGCACAACAAGAAGTTGAAGGAATTGGATTTGCTATTCCAATTAATATTGCAAAGCCAGTTATTGAATCACTTGAAAAAGACGGAGTGGTGAAACGTCCAGCTCTTGGAGTAGGTGTCGTTTCATTAGAAGATGTGCAAGCTTATGCAGTAAATCAATTGAAAGTACCGAAAGAAGTAACAAACGGCGTTGTATTAGGTAAAATTTACCCAATATCACCTGCAGAAAAAGCTGGTTTAGAGCAATATGATATTGTAGTATCATTAGATGATCAAAAAGTAGAAAATTCACTTCAATTCCGTAAATATTTATATGAAAAGAAAAAAGTAGGCGAGAAAGTAGAAGTTACATTCTATCGTAACGGTCAAAAAATGACGAAAACAGCTACTTTAGCAGATAATTCAGCTACAAAGAATCAATAATTGAAATAAAAGAAAGTCTCTTTCATATTGAAAGAGACTTTCTTTATCGGCTATACTAAAGGAATAGGAGGGATAGATTATGACAATTGAAAACCCAACTCGTACGGAAATTGGTGAAGTATTAAAGAAAAGCAAAACGATTGCAGTTGTTGGATTATCGGATAAGCCAGAACGTACATCGTATATGGTTTCAAAAGCAATGCAAGATGCTGGGTATCGCATTATTCCAGTAAACCCAACAGTAAATGAGGTGCTTGGAGAAAAAGCAGTTTCTTCACTAAAGGATATTAAGGAACATGTGGACATTGTAAATGTATTCCGCCGTTCAGAATTTTTAATGGATGTTGCGAAAGAGTTTGTAGAGATTGATGCAGATGTTTTTTGGGCACAATTAGGAGTACAAGATGAAGATACATATAAACTTTTGCAAGAAACAGGCTATACTGTAATAATGGATCGTTGCATTAAAGTAGAACATGCGATGACAAAATAGTATAGGTTTTAAAGAGAGAAAGATTGATTCAGCCCTCGTTATAAATAAGTAGGGCCGATGAACGAGGTGTTCATCATGAGATTTTTTAAAGGCTGTTTTTGGGGATTGTTACTTGTTATCCCATTTTGGATATTGATCATTTGGATCATGATAAAGGTTTGGAATGTATAATCTTGGCATACATATCCATTTCTCGTTGACAAACGATTATTTTTCTGAAATAGTAGCCTAGAGGAATCCTTGTGAAAAAACAAGGATTTTTCTATTGAAAATGGTATATAAAAGAGATAAGATAACTTGCCAAAACTATAGTCGAGGCGTTATTCTATAATAGAAACATATGTTCTGATTTGATTAGGAAAGGGGCAAGGAGTTTGGCGAAGCATCAGTTCCAATATAATGAAGATGCAATTCAAGTGCTAGAAGGACTTGAAGCCGTTCGAAAACGCCCGGGTATGTATATCGGGAGTACGGATAGCCGTGGATTGCATCATTTAGTATATGAAATAGTAGATAACTCCGTTGATGAAGCGTTAGCGGGATTTGGCGACGAAATTTCTGTCGTAATACATAAAGATAATAGTATTAGCGTTATAGATAAAGGGCGAGGGATGCCTACGGGAATGCATAAACTTGGGAAACCTACACCTGAAGTCATTTTAACTGTACTTCATGCCGGTGGTAAATTTGGTCAAGGTGGTTACAAAACGAGTGGTGGTTTACACGGTGTTGGGGCATCAGTTGTAAATGCCTTGTCAGAATGGTTAGTAGTAACGATTAAACGTGACGGAAATATTTATGAACAACGCTTTGAAAATGGTGGTATTCCTGCAACGACACTGGAGAAGATCGGGAAGACGAAAGAGTCTGGTACGACAATACATTTTAAACCAGATACAACGATTTTCAGTACAACAAATTACAATTATGAAACATTATGTGAGAGATTACGTGAATCTGCATTCTTATTAAAAGGAATGAAAATCTCGATAAAAGATGAACGTAATGATTTAGAGGATGTCTTTCATTATGAAACAGGAATTGAAGCTTTCGTTTCATACTTAAACGAAGAGAAAGATTCGATTCATCCGGTTGTATACTTCACTGGTGAACAAAACGGAATTGAAGCAGAGTTAGCATTCCAGTTTAACGATGGCTATTCAGAAAACATTCTTTCGTTTGTAAATAACGTACGTACAAAAGATGGGGGAACACACGAAGCTGGATTTAAAACAGCAATGACGCGTGTGTTCAATGAGTATGCTCGTAAAGTATCGTTATTAAAAGAAAAAGATAAAAACTTAGAAGGTACAGATATTCGTGAAGGTGTAGCGGCTATCGTTTCTGTACGTGTACCAGAAGAAGTACTTCAGTTTGAAGGGCAAACGAAAGGGAAACTTGGTACAAGTGAAGCTCGTTCTTCAATTGATGCAATTGTATCTGAGCATTTAGCTTACTTTTTAGAAGAAAACCCGGATGTTGCTACACTTCTTGTGAGAAAGGCAGTTAAAGCAGCGCAAGCACGTGAAGCTGCTCGTAAAGCGAGAGAAGAAGCGCGTACTGGTAAAAAGAAAAAGAAATCAGAAGGTACATTAAGTGGTAAGTTAACACCAGCACAATCACGTAACCCGCAAAAAAATGAACTGTACCTAGTAGAGGGTGACTCTGCCGGCGGTTCCGCGAAACAAGGTCGAGATCGACGTTTCCAAGCGGTATTACCGTTACGTGGTAAAGTAATCAATACAGAAAAAGCAAAACTTGCTGATATCTTTAAAAATGAAGAGATTAATACAATCATTTACGCTATTGGCGGTGGTGTAGGGAATGAATTCGCTGTTGAAGATATTAACTACGATAAAGTTGTAATTATGACCGATGCTGATACAGATGGTGCGCACATTCAAGTATTGTTACTAACGTTCTTCTACAGATATATGAAACCACTTATCGAAGCTGGCAAAGTATTTATTGCACTTCCTCCTTTATACAAAGTAAGTAAAGGAAAAGGTAAGAGTGAAGTGATTGAGTATGCATGGTCTGATGAAGAATTAGATGGTGTAACAAAAAAAGTCGGTAAAGGCTACATGCTGCAGCGCTATAAAGGACTTGGCGAAATGAATGCCGATCAATTATGGGAAACAACTATGAATCCTGAAACACGTACATTGATTCGTGTGAAAATTGACGATGCATCAAGAGCGGAGCGCCGAGTTACGACATTGATGGGTGATAAAGTAGAACCTCGCCGTAAATGGATCGAACGAAATGTACAATTTGGTATGCAAGAAGAAGGAAATATTTTAGAAAATGAAATGATTATGGAGACGGAGGTGGAATAACATGCAGGCAGAGAAGTTTCATGACCTCCCGCTTGAAGACGTGTTAGGTGACCGCTTTGCACGTTATAGTAAATATATTATTCAAGATCGCGCGCTTCCAGATGCGCGTGACGGTTTAAAACCGGTACAAAGACGTATTTTATATTCCATGTATGTAGAAGGAAATGTACATGATAAAGCGTTTCGTAAATCAGCTAAAACAGTCGGTAACGTTATTGGTAATTACCATCCGCACGGTGATTCCTCTGTATATGAGGCGATGGTACGTTTAAGTCAAACTTGGAAAGTACGTAACGTTTTAGTTGAAATGCATGGTAATAATGGTAGTGTTGATGGCGATCCAGCAGCGGCAATGCGTTATACGGAAGCTCGATTATCACCAATTGCATCTGAGTTATTACGTGATCTTGATAAAGAAACAGTGGAATTTGTGTCAAACTTCGATGATACGAGTGAAGAACCTGTTGTATTACCAGCAATGTTCCCGAACTTATTAGTGAACGGATCTACAGGGATTTCAGCTGGTTATGCAACAGAAATTCCTCCGCATCACCTTGGGGAAGTAATTGATGCGACGATGATGCGTATTGATAAGCCGAATAGTACTGTTGATGATTTATTAACAGTTATGAAAGGGCCAGATTTCCCGACCGGTGGTATTATTCAAGGGATTGATGGTATTAAAAAAGCGTATGAAACAGGAAAAGGTAAAATTATTATTCGCGGAAAAGCGGAAGTTGAAACGATTCGTGGTGGTAAGCAACAAATCGTTATTACAGAAATTCCGTATGAAGTAAATAAAGCGAACCTTGTTAAAAAAATGGATGAATTACGTCTAGATAAAAAACTAGATGGAATTGCTGAAGTACGTGATGAGACAGATCGTACAGGTCTTCGTATCGTTGTAGAGTTAAAAAAAGAAGTAAATGCTGAAGGTATTTTAAATTATTTATATAAGAATACAGATTTACAAATTCCATATAACTTTAATATGGTTGCGATAAATAATCGTCGTCCTACACTTATGACGTTACCAAAAATTTTGGATGCATATATTGGACACCAAAAAGAAGTTGTAACAAAGCGTTCTCAGTATGAATTACGAAAAGCGGAAAATCGTCAACATATTGTTGAAGGTTTAATGAAAGCATTATCAATTTTAGATCAAGTAATCGAAACGATTAGATCTTCTAAAGATAAGCGTAATGCGAAAGATAACTTAAGTGCTAAATTCGGCTTTACAGAAGCACAATCAGAAGCAATCGTTTCGTTGCAATTATATCGTTTAACAAATACAGATATTACAGCACTAGAAAAAGAAGCGGATGAATTAAGTACAAAAATTGCAGAATTACAGGCAATTTTACAAAGTGAAAAAAGACTTTTTCAAGTTATTAAAACAGATTTGAAGAGAGTAAAGAAAACATATAGTGATGATCGCCGTGCTATTATTGAAGAACAAATTGAGGAAATTAAAATCGATGTGGAAGTTATGATTCCGCAGGAAGATGTCATCGTTACTGTAACGAAAGAAGGATATGTGAAACGAACAGGTTGGCGTTCACATAATGCATCGAACGGGAAAGACTTCGGTATGAAAGAGGGTGACATCTTACTGGAGCGATTCGATACGAATACGACAGAGACAGTCCTCTTATTTACGAATAAAGGAAACTATATATATCTGCCAGTATATGAAATGCCAGAAATTCGTTGGAAAGATTTAGGTCAACACGTTGCGAATCTCGTTTCGCTCGAGCGGGATGAAATGATTATTTGGGCGACCGTCGTACCGAACTTTGAAGAAGAAAAACGATTTATTGTATTTGTTACACGAAATGGTATGATTAAGAAAACAGAATTAAACCAATATAAAGTTCAGCGTTATTCAAGAGCGTTCGTCGCTGTGAATTTGAAAAAAGATGATTATGTTGTAGATATATTTGCAACAGATGGAACGAGTGATATTGTTCTTGCAACCTATGGTGCATATGCACTTATTTTCCATGAAGATGAAGTAAGTCCAGTCGGTGTAAGGGCCGCTGGTGTGAAAGCAATTAACTTAAAAGAAGATGATTATGTCGCTTCTGGTAAACCGTTAAATGGTGACAAAGATCAACTTATTCTCGTAACGCAGCGCGGTGCTGTAAAACGTCTAAAAGCATCAGAAATTGAGAAATCAACGAGGGCGAAGCGAGGTCTTGTTATTTTCAAGGAGTTAAAACGTAATCCATACCGTATTGTCGGTATTGAAATTGTTAGAGACGATGAACTAGTTTACATGAAGACAGAGAAACACATTGTAGAAGAAATTGATCCGAAAGCGTATCGAAATAAAGACCGGTATAGTAACGGTAGTTTAGTGCTAGATGTTAACGATACAGGTGAAGTTATTGAAACGTGGACGAAAAAACGACCGGAGTAAAAAAGGCATCTTGCTATGAATAATGGCAAGATGCTTTTTTCTAGGCAAATTATTATGTAAATAATAATAATCTTGTTATAATAACTGAATGAAATCGTTCTCATAAAGTGAAACTTTAATCAATCGGACTTTTACGAGCAGTTGATTCCTCAACTAACTTCTTTACTTTCGCTGAATTTTGAGGTAGGGGTCTTACTGTCCGTTAAAGCGGGATAAATGGAGGGGCAACATGAAAAAAATAGGTGTAGGAATTGTAGGATTTGGATTTTCTAGTACAACATTTCACATTCCATTATTACAAACGATAGAAGAATATGATATTCGTGCTATTTTATCATCAAAAGAAGAACTCGTGAAACAAGCATTACCAAATGCTGAAGTTGTTGGCACAATTGAGGAATTAGTAAATCGTGCTGATATTGACTTAGTGGTCATTACTTCACCGAATACAACTCATTTTCCATATGTAAAAGAAGCAATTTTACATGGTAAGCATGTAGTTGTGGAGAAGCCATTCGTTGTTTCAATTGAAGAAGGCGAAGAACTAATTTCATTAGCAAAACAGCATAATGTGGTGTTAAGCGTATATCATAATCGCCGTTTTGATAATGATTTCTTAACGATAAAGAAATTGTTAGAAGAAAACAGAATAGGGAATCTATACGCATATGAAGCGCATTTCGATCGTTTTCGCCCGAATGTACGAGATCGCTGGAGAGAAAAGAATTTACCAGGATCAGGGATATTATATGATTTAGGGTCGCATTTAATTGACCAAGCATTATCATTATTTGGGAAACCAGATGCGATAAGTGCAGATGTAATCAAACAACGACCAGGTGCAGAGATTGATGATTACTTCCATGTTATACTTCACTACGGTGTGAAACGTGTCACTTTACATAGTAGCAGTTACGTAAAGCAAGCAGGTCCACACTTTACACTGCATGGAGATAAAGGTTCTATCGTGAAATACGGTATGGATTCACAGGAAGAACAATTAAAAAATGGAATGAAGCCAGGCGATAACGGTTATGGAGTAGATGCTGAAGAGAATTTCGCTACTTTAGACACGGAAGAAAAGCTAGAGCGTATTTCGACAGAAGTTGGCTGTTATGATATGTATTATAAAGGTGTAAGAGATAGTATTATAAATGGTGAGAAACCACCTGTAACAGCACAAGAAGGCATAGAAGTTATTCGACTTATTCAATTAGCGATTAAAAGTAGTGAAACGGGTAGAGTTATCACTGTAAAATAAAAAAGACACGAATTTCGTGTCTTTTTTTATTGAGAATATGTGAATAGGGCTAATTATTTAGCCTAATCGTTTGTCATACATTAATTGGATTTGTATGCCGTATGGATCTTCAATAATACCATATGCTTCACTAAAGATATTTTTTTCTAGTGGAGAGATTACCTTCACGTTCTTATCGGAAACTAAATTATTATAAAATCTTTGTATTTCTTCTAAATTAGCACTTTGAATGCAAAGTGACATGTTATTTCCAACGTTATAACGTTCCTTAGGATTCATTGTATCTTCTGCTATCATTAGCTTTGTATTCCCAATTTTTAAAACAGAGTGAGCAATATGATCCTTATTTTCACTTGTAATTTTAAAAGAACGATCTCTTTTCGCCAGTTCTTCATACGTAACAATCATTAACTGCTTAGCTTCTAAATTGCGTGTATAAAAATTAATTGCCTCCTTTGCATGCCCATTCATTGAAAGAAAAATAGCTATTTCTAATGTCATAAATATATAACTCCTTTATTAGTTAATAATTATAATATAGACTAAAAAGGTTTCAATACATGACACCTTTCGGGAGGGAAATATGAAAAAAACGGAACGAATTAATGATATGCTTATTTTCTTAAATAATAAAAGGCATTTTAATTTAAAGGATTTAATGGTTAGATATGCTATTTCTAAAAGTACAGCTTTACGAGATATTCAATCATTGGAAGAAATAGGTGTACCAATATATTCTGAACTAGGTAGAAATGGAAGTTATAAAATTATAGAAAATAGCGTGTTATCGCCAATTTATTTTAGTGTGGATGAAATGTATGCGTTATACTTTTCGATTCTTACATTAAATGGATACAAGACGAAACCATTTAATATAGAAAGTATTGCACTTGAAAATAAATTTAAACATGTATTACCTGATAATGTGAGTAAAAATATTTCAATTATGGAACGAACGCTTTCTTTTGAAGTAACAAATCATAGTAATTTTAGTCCGTTCTTAAAAGAAATTTTACAGGGAATTTTTGCTGAGCGAGTTTATCATTTAACATATTTAAAAAAAGATGAGGAGAAAGTATTGGTCGCCCAATTTATTCGAATAGAATCTAAATTTGGCCAGTGGTATGCTAAAATCTTTAATTTTGAGACAAATCATGTTCAAATAATTAGATGTGATAAAATTCTTTCTATTGTGGAAACAAGCAATACGAATCCAAAAAATCTTGAAGAATTATTAAGTTATCTTACTACTTTTCACAGAAAGCCGGATGCAATTGATTTTCGTGTCATTGTTAATCAAAAAGGAAAAGACATTTTTGATAAAGAGAATTATCCTTCCATGAAGATACAAAAAGGAAATGAAAATTATAGTATAACAGGCTATTTTAACAAGCAAGAAGTTGAATTTATTTCAAGTTATTTTCTGAATTTCGGTGAAACGATTATCTCAATTCAGCCAGTTATGCTAAAAGAGTTAATCTATAATAAGGTATTATCTATAAAGCAGCATTTAACTGCTTTAAGATAAAGTTAGTTTTAATCATTTTATTGACATGAAAAAGCCCTTGAGATTTAAATATCCAAAGGGCTTTTTTGTGATTTTATTTATTCTTTAGAAAAAATTATTTTTCTGGGACGGACAGTCCATAAAAGAACATCGTAACGATATCTTGTATATGTTTTTCGCGATCTCCTTCAAGAAGCTGAGCCCCGAAATCATCACCTAGTTTAGTGAACATTTGAATGTATAGTAACATCATTTCTTTAGTAAGGTGAGGGTTAATTTCATTTTTTTGCTGTGCTTGTTCTAATATTTCTAAATACCAAGGTAGGATTTTTTCGTTTTGATAACTATAAATAAATTCTCGGAGCTCTTCATCTCTTTGCATCATTTGTAGTAACATATCTGGCTGAAATAACCCACCAGTATTCATTTTTCTTACAATCATTTTTTGCATCATATCATGAAAAGGTAATTTTTCCGCTGCAAGATCTTTATAATATTGAAATTCAGATATGATATATTCTTGTATAAGCTCTCTAAATAATGCTTCTTTACTTCCGAAATGATTATAAATGGTAACTTGAGAAACGTTTGCTTCTTTTGCAATGTGCTCTATTTTCACTTCATTAAATCCACGTTCTGAAAATAATACGAAAGCAGCTTCTTTAATAGCACGTTTTTTCTTTTCTTTCACTTTTTCAAAGCCGTTCAATGCAATCACCTCAATTAAAATATACAAGAAAAAATAATGGAAAACAATATTTTTGAAATATGGACATATAAATATTTCAAAAAGTTGTTGCGAATATGAAAGATGAGGAGTACAATAATTTTGAAATATCACATATTAAATATTTCAAAAAATGAGGTGGAATTATGATTTCAGTTCAAAATGTCACAAAACAGTTTTCAAATGGAAAAGGTTTGTTTCATATTACATTTGATGTAAAAGAAGGGGAAGTATTTGGTTACTTAGGACCAAATGGTGCTGGGAAATCCACAACAATTCGTACTTTAATGGGATTTATAAAACCGACAGCTGGAAAATCTTTAATTTTCGGATTAGATTGTTGGAATGATGCCGCAAAGATTCAAAGGGAAGTTGGTTATTTACCAGGAGAAATTTCTTTTATTGAAGGAATGAACGGATTAGAGTTTTTAAAGTTAATGCAAGGAATGCGCGGCTTAAAGGATACGAAAAGACGAGATGAATTAATAGAACGTCTACAATTTGATGTGAAAACACCGATTCGAAAAATGTCTAAAGGAATGAAGCAAAAAGTAGGAATTGTTGCTGCTTTTATGCATGATCCGGAAGTGTTAATTTTAGATGAACCGACTTCAGGACTCGATCCACTTATGCAGCAAGTGTTTATAGATTTAATATTAGAAGAAAAGCAAAGAGGGAAAACAATCCTTATGTCATCGCACATTTTTACTGAGATTGAGAGAACTTGTGACAGAGTGGCTATAATTAAAGATGGTCGCCTTGTAACGGTTGAAAATATTCATGATTTACAAAGCTTGAGACGACAGGTAATAGATGTAACCGTATCATCGCAAGAAGAGATTGAATCTCTTACACAATGTAATTTGCAATTTGAAGCGGTGAAAGGTAGAGAAGCATCGATTATTGTGCAAGGAAACTATCAAACTGTTTTACAAACACTTTCAAACTATAATGTAACGGCGCTTCAAACGAGAGCAATGGATTTAGAACATTTATTTATGCATTATTATGATAAGAAAGAAGGGATAAAGCATGAATAAGCAATTGTTTTTAGCTAGTTTGAAAGAAACACAAAAAAGTATTTTGAGTTATGCAACTGGTGCAGCTCTATATTTATGGTTGTTAATTTGGATCTTCCCTTCAATGGTATCAGCGAAAGGGTTAAATGAATTAATAAGTGCTATGCCTGATAGTGTGAAAAAAATTGTTGGAATGGAAAGTCCGATTCAAAACGTAATGGATTTTTTAGCTGGCGAATATTATAGTCTATTGTTTATTATCATATTAACAATTTTTTGTGTAACAGTTGCAACGCATTTAATTGCTCGTCATGTTGATAAAGGAGCGATGGCATACTTGCTAGCAACACCTGTATCTAGAGTGCAAATTGCAATCACGCAAGCGGCTATTCTCGTATTAGGGCTACTAATCATAGTAACTGTTACGTATGTAGCGGGTATAGTAGGTGCAGAGTGGTTTCTACAAGATAATAACTTAAATAAAGAATTATTCCTGAAGATAAATATAGTCGGTGGGTTAATATTTTTAGTCGTTAGTGCGTATTCATTTTTCTTTTCTTGTATATGTAATGACGAAAGAAAGGCACTTAGCTACTCAGCAAGTTTAACTATTTTATTTTTCGTAACGGATATGGTAGGTAAATTAAGCGATAAGTTAGAGTGGATGAGAAATATATCATTATTTACGCTATTTCGTCCGAAAGAAATTGCTGAGGGAACGTATAATATATGGCCAGTGAGTATAGGTTTAACTGCTGGAGCACTTTGTATTTTCATAGTAGCAATTGTAGTGTTTAGGAAAAGGGATTTACCGTTGTAAAGTAGAAAGTCCACTGAGAAAGTGGGCTTTTTTTGATGAGGAGGAAACGAATGAATCATTTGTTCCGGGTTAAGCTATATGTAAATGATATTGAGAAGTCATTATTGTTTTATGAAGAAGTAATTGGTTTACAGTTGTATAAAAGAAGTATGCATGCAGCACGCTTTAATCACGATCACTTTTCTCTGTTACTAGCTACTGATTCAACATTGAGTGAAAATCACTATTTTTACAATCGGAAAGACATGAAGGGGAATGGCTTTGAACTAATTATTGTTGTCAATCGGATTGAAGAAGTATATGAACGTTGTAAAGAGAAGCGATGCACAATACAAGAAGAAATTCAAACTTATCCGTGGGAGATGCGGGGATTTAAAGTTGTCGATCCAGATGGATATTTCCTTAGAATTACATCTGAGTAAAGGTAAACATGAAGAATGTTTACCTTTTTTTATGGAAATATTCAAAAAATGAACCTTTTTCTAGGCTCATCCGTCTAATACATGTAAAGTTAAATTTGAAGTGAGGATGAAACAGGAGGAGCAATTGTGAAAGTAATCCCTTTATATAAAATGATTGTAAAAGAAGAAACCGATGTTTCCTTAGCGAAAAAAGGTGATCATGAAGCTTTTATGGCGCTTATACATACAGAAAAAATGAAGATGTATCGTATTGCAAAGGCTATGTTACGTGATGAGACAAATATAGAGGATGCGATACAGGCAACAATTTTAAAAGCCTATGAAAATATAAAAAAATTAAAAAAAGAAGAGTTTTTTCAAACTTGGTTAATTCGAATTTTAATGAATGAGTGTAACAATATTATTAGAGCGTATAAAAAGGTAATTGTGACAGAAGAGAATGATTACAATATGAGTGCGTGTGATCAGTATGAAGATATAGATTTGTGTAATGCGATTCAATCGTTACATGAAGAATTAAGAGCTGTTACGGTTCTTTATTATTATGAAGATATGAATCAAGAGAGTATAGCAAAGCTTTTAGAAATACCAAAAGGAACAGTGAAATCGAGATTGTCACGTGCGAGGGAACAACTGCAAAAACGATTAAAGATGGAATAGGAGGTGTAAAGAGTGGATAATAAAAAATTATTTGATGAGAAATTAAAAAAGAGAATAAAAGACGAGAATGTTATAGTACCGCCAGAGTTAAATGAAAAGATTAATCGTACACTACATAATCTCCCTGTAAAAAAGAAAGGTTACAGAGTTTATATGATGGTTATAAGTGCAGCGGTTCTAACACTTTCAATTGTGTCTATGTCGGAGTTTTCTGATCAAATTTTTGCTCAAAATGGTGGAGTATTTGAATACGTAAAGAAAAAGGCGTTTTCTGATTATGAAAATGAAGAAGAAATAAAATCGAACGTAAATTATCCAGATAAAGAAAAAATTCATGAAAAGATGTTGGATTCCATTGATCATTTTAAAAATATTTCAGGACAATTTGAGGAATATTCTAGTTCGTCAAGAATTGCTACAACATACAAATATGCGATTGATACGGAGCAACAAAGTGGTATCTCTTCGAAAGAAGATAAACTAGCGAAAAAACGAACAATTATATATAACGAGGGCAAGAAAAAAGAATTTGATGATGAGAAGTATACATATAAAGAGACAAAATGGAGCCCGAAGGAAAAAAACTATGAACTATTAAAATTAAATCCCACAGAAAGGTTATTGAGAAAATCAGGCGAGAAAAAAAGATACGATGATGAATATGTGGGATTCGCGAAGTATAGTATGCAATCAGAATTTGCGGATCTATTAATTCGATATAAAGATTGGAATTATAAAGAAACGAAGTATCTTGGACTGGATTGCTACAAAATAGAAGGGACAATAAACATAGAAATGCCTGTAAGTACATCTGAAGATTTAAGAGGGAAATTTGAAATGATTGTAGAGAAAAATACAGGGATTATGCTAAAATTCCTTAGTTTCCACGAAGGTATGATTCAATATTCGATTACGACTGAATGGATACAAATAAACAAAGGATTGAAAGAGAATGTATTTCAAAAGGATAGCGCTAATTATGAAAAATTGAAAAACATATTAGGTGAATAGAAAACGGAGGGAAATATATGGAGAATACCTCTTCTTCAAGAGAAAAGAAAAATAAAAGAAAATATAAGAAGACAACGGTAATAAGTGTCTTGTTAGTAGTATTACTATTTGGCGGAGTTGGATACAGTGCTTATGTGTATATGAAAACTTCTAATCTCGTACAAAAGTCTAGTTTGAATTTAGCGCGTGGTGAAAAATCAAACTTACGTGAGAACGCCGTAAAACCAATTACAAATAATGTTTCACTTTTAATTATGGGAATTGATGAAAATCAAGAACGACAAAAGGAGTATAATGGTGCTTTTCATACAGATGCACTACTGTTAGCTACTTTTAATAAAGATGATAAGACAGTGAAATTAACGAGCATACCACGTGATACATATACATATGTTCCAGTTGAAAAGAAAAAAGATAAAATAACACATGCATATGGAAGTGGTTTCGTTAAAAATGGTAAAGATGGAGGACCGCAAGCTTCAGTGGAAGCGGTAGAAAAATTGTTACAAGTGCCTGTTGATTATTTTGTGAAGTTTAATTTTAATGCATTTACTAAAATTGTTGATGGATTAGATGGGATTGAAGTAAATGTCCCAGTTGAATTTACGGAGCAAAATAGTAAAGATGAACCTGACGCAATCCATTTGAAAAAAGGACTACAAAAATTAACAGGGGAAGAAGCACTTGCACTGGCAAGAACGCGTCATATTGATAGTGATGCAATGAGAGGTCAGCGCCAACAACTTGTTATTGAAGCGATGTTAAGTAAATTAAAAAGTGTAGGCTCGATTACGAAGCTAGAAAAAGTAGTTGAGGCGATTGAAGGCGATTTTAAAACAAATTTAGTAATGGATGATATTTTATCTTTTTATAAATACGGTTTAAATGGTTCAGTTGAAAAGATTCAATTAGGCGGAGATGATTTATATTTACCTAACGGTCCGAATGGGCAACGTGTATATTATTATAACCCTAATAAAAAAGATCTACAGAGTTTGAGTAATACGCTTAGAACACATCTAGGATTAAGTGAAAAGCAGATTGAGGAGAATTGAAGCAGGCGTAATGTCTGCTTTTTATTTTTGTAGAAAAGAGGTTTGTTACGATATACATTATTTATTAACAATAATTTACAAGTGTTTTATAGTGTAGGGAGATAAAGACTATTAAATCAATACATAGAATTCAATGAGATATAGTGTTTCGAAAGAGTATGGAATTTTTATGAATATTACTGTAAAAAAATAATTTTTTAAAAATTTTCAATAATAACACTTTACAAAACTCGAAAAATTAGTAGAATAATAGTTAATAAGAATCTTCTGATAAATATATAAAGAAAAACAGAATTATCAGAAAATTCTTAAATGAGAGCGTTAAGAATTAGGGAGGGTACAGAAAGTGAAAAAGAAAAAAATGAAAAAACTAACAGCAGTTGTAGCACCAGTTTTAGCAATGAGTATGGCATTGACAGCATGTTCTACATCAGGCGGAGATAAGAAAACAAGCACAAATTCTAGCTCTGGTGGAGATAGCAAATCAGAAGAAAAATTAGCAGCGAAACAAGTGCTAAATCGTACAGAAACAAATGAGATTCCAACAATGGATACTTCTAAAAATACTGATACATTAGGTTCTCAAATTTTAGGGAACACAATGGAAGGTTTATATCGATTAGATAAAGATAACAAACCAATCCCAGCTGCTGCAGAGTCAAGCACGAAGAGTGAGGATGGTAAAAAATATACATTTAAATTACGTAAAGATGCAAAATGGTCAAATGGTGATCCTGTAACAGCGAAAGATTTCGTATACGCATGGCAACGCCTATTAGATCCAAAAACAGCTGCTGAGTATGCATTTATCGCATTCCCAATTAAAAATGCAGAAGCGGTTAATAAAGGTGAAAAACCTGTAACTGAACTAGGAGTAAAGGCAGTAGACGACCTTACTTTAGAAGTTGAATTAGAACAAGCAGTGCCATACTTCTTAAACTTAGTAGCATTCCCATCGTACTATCCATTAAATGAGAAGTTCGTAAAAGAAAAAGGGGATAAATACGGTTTAGAGTCTGATACAACAGTATATAACGGACCGTTCGTTCTTACTGATTGGAAGCATGAGCAAGGCTGGAAACTAAAGAAAAACGATCAATATTGGGATAAAAAGACTGTAAAACTAGATGAAATCAATTATAGTGTAGTAAAAGAAGTAGCTACAAGAGTAAACTTATATGATACAAATGCAATTGATTTCGCGCTATTAACAGGTGAATTCGTTGATAAGTATAGAAACAATAAAGAAGAGTTTGGCTCATACTCACAAGTAAGTACTTACTTCTTACGTATGAATCAAAAACGTGGTGGACAAGATACACCGTTAAAGAGCCAAAAATTACGTGAAGCAATCGCACTTTCAATCGATAAAAAGAATTTATCAAACGTTATTTTAAATGATGGATCTAAGCCTGCGGACTTCTTAGTACCGAAAGGATTAGCAACTGGACCAGACGGTAAAGACTTCCAAGAAACATTTAAAAATGGTATTAAACCAGATGCGAAAAAAGCAGCAGCTGCATGGAATGAAGCGAAAAAAGAGCTTGGGAAAGACCAAGTTACAATTGAGCTATTAAACTATGACACTGGTAATGCGAAAAAAGTTGGGGAATATGTAAAAGATCAAATTGAGAAAAACTTAAAAGGTGTAACTGTTAATATTAAACTTCAGCCATTCAAACAAAAGCTGAAATTAGAAACAGAGCAAGACTATGATATATCATTTGCTGGTTGGGGACCTGACTACGCTGACCCAATGACATTCTTAGATATGTTCCAGTCTAATCATTCTCATAACCAAATGAGCTTCGCTGATTCAAAATATGATGATATGATCAAAAAAGCTGGCGGAGAATTAATGGGTGACGCGAAGAAACGTTGGGAAGAGCTAGGAAAAGCTGAGAAATTACTTCTTGAGCAAGATGTAGCACTTGTACCTTTATACCAACGTGGTGATGCATACGTTCAAAAACCAAATGCAAAAGGCATCGTTCATCATAACATTAGCCCAGAGTATAGCTTCAAGTGGGCATACATGACTGAAAAAGATGGAAAATAATTTTAAACAGTAATACTATCTTTAAGTGGATATATACACGTTTCTTAGCTTATTTTGTAGTGAGAATCTCATCGTCCACAATAGTAAGATAAAATGATAGAGCATTTCAAAAGTAGACTATTTACTTTTGGAATGCTCTTTTATTATGAGATTAAATGTAAATAAATCAATAGATATAAGGAAGGATTTGTATAGTGATAATAGTAAAAAAAACAATTGTTACTATAATAAAAGAATAATTTTTAGAATATTTTAAAAATAGCTTTACAAAACCCGAAAAATTAGTAGAATATTAATTAATAAGAATTTTCTGATAACTAGTTATTAGAAAATCTATCAAAATTAGTTTCGTACATATAATTGGGGAGGGTACAAAAATGAAGAAAAAGATGAAAAAGTTCACGGCGGTTGTAGCGCCAGTTTTAGCGATGAGTATGGCGTTGACAGCGTGTTCTGGATCTGGTGGGGAGAAGAAATCAACTACGACGTCTAGTGGTGGTGGGGAAGAGAAAAAATCTGAAATTAAATACGCAGCGAAACAAGTGTTAAATCGTACAGAACAACAGGAAATTCCAACGATGGATACTTCTAAATCTACTGATACGCTAGGGGCACAAATTTTAGGAAACACGATGGAAGGATTATATCGTCTTGATAAAGATAATAAGCCAATCCCAGCAGCTGCAGAATCTAGTACGAAAAGCGAGGATGGCAAAAAATATACATTCAAATTACGTAAAGATGCAAAATGGTCGAATGGTGATCCTGTAACAGCGAAAGATTTCGTATACGGATGGCAACGCTTACTCGATAAAAATACTGCTGCAGAATATGCGTTTATTGCTTTCTATATTAAAAATGCAGAAGCAATTAATAAAGGTGAAAAACCTCTAACAGATTTAGGAGCAAAAGCGGTAGATGATTATACGCTAGAAGTAGAATTAGAAAAGCCAGTACCATATTTCTTAAATTTACTAGCATTCCCGTCATACTATCCTTTAAATGAGAAATTCGTAAAAGAAAAAGGAGATAAGTTCGGTTTAGAAGCAGATACAACGTTGTATAATGGACCGTTTGTGATGGCTTCATGGAAACATGAACAAGGATGGCAGCTAAAGAAAAATGATAAGTACTGGGATAATAAGACTGTAAAATTAGAAGAAATTAACTACAGTGTAGTAAAAGAAGTTGCGACGAAAGTAAATTTATATGATACAGGATCAATTGATTTCACATTATTATCAGGAGAATTCGTTGATAAGTATAAATCGAACAAAGAGGAGTACGGTGAGTATTCAGAAGCGAGTACATTCTTCTTACGTTTAAATCAAAAACGTAACGGACAAGATACACCGTTAAAGAGCAAAAAACTTCGTGAAGCAATCGCATTATCAATTGATAAAAAAGGTTTAGCAAACGTTATTTTAAATAACGGTTCAAAAGCAACAGATCAATTAGTACCAAAAGGACTTGCGACAGGACCAGACGGTAAAGATTATCAAGATACATTTAAAAATGGTCTGAAATATGATCCGAAAAAAGGTGCAGCAGCTTGGGAAGCAGCGAAAAAAGAACTTGGAAAAGATCAAGTGACAATTGAATTACTAAGCTATGATGATGGTACTGCGAAAAAAATTGCTGACTACTTTAAAGATCAAATTGAGAAAAACTTAAAAGGTGTAACGGTTAACACGAAAATTCAGCCGTTCAAACAAAAACTAAAATTAGAGTCAGCACAAGATTATGAAGTTTCGTTTGCAGGTTGGAGCCCAGATTATTCGGATCCAATGACATTTATTGATATGTTTGAATCGAAGAGCCCGTATAACCAAATGAGTTATTCGAATCCAAAATACGATGAAATGGTAGCAAAAGCAGGGAATGAATTATTATCTGATCCGAAGAAGCGTTGGGAAACGTTAGGAAAAGCAGAGAAATTATTCCTTGAAGAAGATGCAGGATTAGTTCCTTTATATCAAACAGGTAGAGCGTATGTAATGAAACCGAATGTAAAAGGAATTGTGAAACATAACATCAGTCCAGAATATAGTTTTAAGTGGGCTTATGTAACGGAAGGGAAATAATAAAAAAGAGCGTGTTCAAAGTAGAAACATTACTATTAACACGCTCTTTTTCTATTCAATTAAATAGAGAAGAATAAGAAAAGTAGTACTGACATATAGTAGATGGGGGAGAATTCGTATAGTAGTAATAGTAAAATACATAGTTACTATGAAAATAAAATAATGGAAACTTCAAAAATGAGGATAATTACCAAGATATTAATTGGTGAAAAAGTATTACTAACTAAGTTCATAGAAAATCTCTCAAAGTTAGTTTCGTACATATAATTGGGGAGGGTACAAGAATGAAGAAAAAAATGAAAAAACTAACGGCAGTTGTAGTGCCAGTTTTAGCAATGAGTATGGCGTTAACAGCATGTTCTGGATCTTCTGGTGGGGAGAAGAAACCGACTACAACGTCTAATAATGGCGGGGAAGAGAAAAAATCTGATATAAAATATGCAGCGAAGCAAGTGCTAAATCGTACAGAAACGAATGAAATTCCGACGATGGATACTTCAAAAAGTACAGATACACTTGGCGCACAAATTTTAGGGAATACGATGGAAGGGTTATATCGCCTTGATAAAGATAATAAGCCAATTCCTGCTGTGGCAGAATCTAGCACAAAAAGCGAGGATGGTAAAAAATATACATTTAAATTACGTAAAGATGCAAAATGGTCAAATGGTGATCCAGTAACGGCGAAAGATTTCGTATTTGCATGGCAACGTCTAGTAGATCCAAAAACAGCTGCTGAATATGCATTTATTGCTTACTATATTAAAAATGCAGAAACAATTAATCAAGGAAAAGCAGAAGTTGCTACATTAGGTGTAAAAGCGGTAGATGACTATACGCTTGAAGTAGAACTAGAAAGACCAGTACCATATTTCTTGAATTTAATGGCATTTGCGTCATACTATCCATTAAATGAAAAGTTCGTAAAAGAAAAAGGAAATAAATTCGGTTTAGAATCTGATACAACAGTATATAACGGACCGTTCGTTCTTACTGATTGGAAGCATGAGCAAGGCTGGAAATTAAAGAAAAATGATCAGTATTGGGATAAAAAGACTGTAAAACTAGATGAAATCAACTTTAGTGTAGTAAAAGAACCAGCTACTAGAGTGAATTTATATGATACAGGTGCGATCGATTTTGCACTTTTATCAGGTGAATTTGTTGATAAGTATAGAAATAATAAAGAGGAGTTTGGCGCATATTCGGAAACAAGTACGTTTTACTTACGTCTAAACCAAAAACGTGGTGGGCAAGATACACCGTTAAAGAGCAAAAAACTACGTGAAGCAATCGCATTATCAATTGATAAAAAAGCTTTAACGAATGTCATTTTAAATGATGGTTCAAAACCAGTGGATTACTTAGTACCAAAAGGTTTAGCGAGTGGACCAGACGGTAAAGATTTCGCAGAAACGTTCAAAAATGGTTTAAAACAAGACTCCAAAAAGGCAGCAGCAGCTTGGGAAGAAGCGAAAAAAGAACTTGGAAAAGATCAAGTCACAATTGAACTTTTAAATTATGATACTGGTAATGCGAAAAAAGTTGGGGAGTATGTAAAAGATCAAGTTGAAAAAAACCTAAAAGGCGTGACAGTAAATATTAAACTGCAACCATTTAAGCAAAAGCTTAAATTAGAATCAGACCAAGATTATGATTTTTCATATGGTGGCTGGAATCCAGATTATGCGGATCCAATGACGTACCTTGATATGTTTGAAACGACAAATTCTCAGAACCAGATGAGCTACTCAGATTCAAAATATGATGACATTATTACTAAAAGTAAGACAGAATGGATGGCTGATGCAAAAAAACGTTGGACAGAGTTAGGAAAGGCTGAGAAAATTTTACTTGAAGATGATGTAGCGCTTGTACCTTTATATCAAAATGCTCGATCCTATGTAATGAAACCAAATATAAAGGGAATTGTGAAACATAATATTAGTCCGGAATATAGTTTCAAATGGGCGTATGTAGAAGAGAAATAATAAAGTGAAACCTTAATCAGGCTGCCTGGTGAATAGTGGGATAAAAAGAAAAATCATTTTCAAGTTGCGGTATTAGAGCACTTGAAAATGATTTTTCTATGCACTTTTATTCCTTCCTTGAATATATAAAATAAAAAAGGGAGAATCCCATGGAACGAAATGCATACATCGATTTCCTAGCTTATTACGGAATAGGGAGTGCTCATCCTGGTGGTTTTACGTTAACAAAACAATTGTTAGCACAATTGCCTTTTAGATATGGAGCAAATGTCCTTGAAATCGGCTGCGGTACGGGGAAAACAGCGGCATATATGACAAAAGAATATGGTTATAAAGTAACGGCGGTTGAAAAGAATGAGATTATGATTCAAAAGGCGAAGGATAGATGGTCGTTTGAAGGAATAGACATTCAATTAATTGAAGGAAATGTAGAGCAATTGCCTTGTTTGCATGAATCATTTGAGTTCGTACTTGGAGAATCGATACTCGCTTTTACAGAGAAAGAAAGGGTTATTTCGGAGTGCTATCGTGTACTACAGAAAGACGGTAAGCTTGTTGTCATTGAAATGATTATTGATAGGCACATTGATAAGGGTGAGGAAGAAAAAATTTCCCAACTATACGGGATGAAAGAACTATTAACTGAGAATGAATGGGTACAATTATTTCAGAAAGCAAATTTAAAAAGAATTACAATTGCTGGCGGTGGTACAATTGCAGAAACGATCTCTGGCTATATAGAAGAGCCAGAATGGAATGTATCACAATTTATCCCAAATGAGTTATATGAGGCATGGGTACAGCATGAAAATGTACGACTTATGTACCAACATATTTTAGGGCATCGTATTTTTATATGTGAAAAATAAAGAAAGAGAGTTGACTAAAGGTAGTCAACTCTTTACTATGTTAAATGAAAAATAATGCAGCTAATGTAATTCCGAAGATGAAACCAAATCCGAGTTCAACGCCCCAGCCGCCGCCTCCCCAGCCGCCACAACTACCGCAACCACGACCGCCACATCCACAGCCGCTGAATCCACCACCACAACCAAATCCGCAACTATCACATCTGCTAAGGCCCCCACAAAGGTCACAGCCACCGTTTGCATATGCGTCATAGTATCCAAATCCTGTATCAAAAGATGAGCGCTGTTGCACTGGTTCAATCCATACAGAGCTTTTTGTCACATCAATTATTTTGCCTAAATGAATGCGACCATCACGATCTTCAATGCGAACGACTTTACCGAAATAACGTTGGCACGTATCGTAACATTTTTGTCTATGCATATTCTTTCCTCCTTCCCCATTACAGTAATACGATATGTAAAGGGGACAAGTGCGGCTTGTATGAATGCCCTATCTATCATAATTGTTATAGGAAAGGGGAAATATAGTAAGAGGATATATAAGGAGGAAAAGGCATGAAATCTACAGATCAGTTTCAGATATACGAAGTACCGTGGGAAGAGTTTATTGAAGCTTTGCGAAAGGAAATGAAGAAGCAAGTTGGGGCAGATATTATTGATACAGTAGTTTGCAATTTAGAAGATGGTTTTGAAGTGTATACATATGTGCAGGGGGATTTGGATTTTGAATATAAGGAAGCGCTGGAAAGGAAATACGGGAGCGATGCAAAAACTCCTAATGTGTTAACGATTATGTTATTAGCTAGCATTTATAGTACAAGTGAAGAGAATTTACGCTTACATGCGGATAATAAAGATAATCCGATTGTTGAAGTGTATGTGAAGCAATAAAACACGCTGTGAAAGGCGTGTTTTTTATTTGTGTGATAAAATGTTAGAAAATTAAGAAAGATGGTGATGGTTTGAAAATTAAACATCTTAATTTAACAGTTTCAGATGTAGTAGCTGCTAGAGAGTTTTTAGAAAAATATTTTGGTTTAACTTGTAGCGGGGCAAGGGGAAATGGCTTTGCGGTTATGCGTGATAACGATGGGTTTATATTAACGTTAATGAAAGGGAATGACGTACACTATCCAAAAACATTTCATGTAGGATTTCCACAAGAAAATAATGAACAAGTAGATAAGATAAATCAAAGATTGAAGGAAGATGGATTTTTGGTTGAGGCTCCTAAACGTGCACATGCGTATACGTTTTATGTGGAAGCACCTGGTGGATTTACAATTGAAGTGATGTGTTAGTTCAAAATCAAACTTTTTAATATGTGTTTTCAATATGAAAAGTAGGAAAAGTCTGTTTTAAGTGTAGAGCTTAAACAGGCTTTTTTACTTATAGTATCGGATGGAAAACGCTAGAAGGAATCATATTCAGCTTATATAACTATTTACATAATAAAGTTATGGTGTGTTAGTTGTCCTAAAATACAAGTCATATATCTTGTTTCCTCTCATAAATTTAAACATAGGAATTTGTCTACAAAGGTGGCGAAGCCTCATCATGAAAATTCGAATTTGTGCCACATTCATGTTGTTTCTATTTATATGGTTACATCCTTTTTGGACTTTTGCAAAAGGAGAGGAGGCAAAGGAAAGGGTCGTTTCACTTGTATATGATGATTCGGGCAGCATGAGAAATAACGATCGCTGGAAATATGCCAATTATGCTTTGCAAAGTTTAGTTGCGCTATTAGATGAAAAAGATAAATTCTCTTATGTTCCAATGAGCAAGCCGAATGATCCATTAAACATTTCGTTAACGAAGGATAAGAGACAAACAGAAATTGAGGGGATTGGAGCATGGAAAACGTATTTAAATACTCCGTTTAGCGCAGTAGAAACGGCGATGCAATCTATAAAAAAGGAAGCAGATATAGATGGAAAACGTGAATTTTGGCTTATTGTCTTAACTGACGGGGCATTTAATGATTTAGAGAAAGATAAGGTTGGCGGAAAAGAACAAATTACACAGAAGTTAGCACAGTTTAAGAAGGATATGGATGCAAAAAAGATATCGTTACATCCAATTTTAATTACGATGGAAGAGGATTTAGGACAGCAAGAAAAGGCACAACTAAATACGTTTAAAGAAATATGGAAGAAAGAGATAAACGGAGTTACGATGCCATCTAGTGGAGAGGATGGTATTGTAAAAAGCGTCAATCAAGTGGCAGCATTAGTTGCAAATCGTGATCCGTTCTCTTCTGTTGAATCGATTGTAAAAACGAAAGTAGTAGGGAAGAAAGTAAAGATTACAACACCATTTCCATTAAAGCGTATGACGCTTGTACGACAATCACCTTCTTTGTCTAATTATCAGGTCACACAAATTTCTAAACCGTTACAATTACAATCTTCCTATTCCATACATGCACCAGGAGAAGCGAAATTATTCGGAAATATAGTTCATATAAGTACGGAAAATCAGGAAGTTATTAAACCAGGAACTTATACGATAGAGGTGGATCGAGATATTGAGAAAGAAGGACTACAAGTACTAGTTGAACCGGCGCTTAACTATACTGTTTCTACTTATGACAAAGACGATAGTAGTCAAAAAAATGTGGGAAAAATGTACGAAGGTGTTACTGCTGTTATTGAAGCGAAGCCTACGGAATTACCAATTCAGTCTTCATATTTTCAGGCAGAAGTAGAAATAGACGGAAAACAGTACCCGATGATGTGGGACGATAAAAAACATGTATTTTACTACGAAATGAAGATTGATAAAGGATTAGTGCGCGGGAAAGTTCATATGAACATAAAGGGATTTTACAGACAGACGAAAGAATTTAAAATCGAAGTAACGGAAAAACCAAAATTATCACTGCAAACGATAACGAAAGATTATGAAGAAAAAGTAACGAATTTAGAGAATAGTAAACCGTTTATTATACAACCACAGTTAGATGGTAAGCCGATGACAGAAGAAGCTGTAAAGAAACTATTAAAATCTACTGGTGTCACATCTAAACAATCAATCAACTATGAAATAAAACAACAGGATAATCAAATTTATATTTATCCTCGCCCTCATTACTCCGACATATTCAATTTTACAGATACTGGCACCGTAGAAGCTACCATCACTATACAAGATTCAAAATTACAAGAAGTAAAGAAAAATATATCACTTCATATTCAAAATGCACCGTTCTATGAAAAATATGCGCTTATTTTTAAGTTTGTTATTCCTATCACTTTATTATTGTTAGTAGTAGGAATAATCGTTTTAGGGTGGATTGTTCGTCCAAGATTTCACCGAAAAGCACTATTGTATTACGAATGGGATCAAGAGGTAGCGAAAGATTGGTTATATCAATCTGAGCCAGAATTACTTAAAAATAAATGGTGGAAGCACTATTTTGGTATTCCATACCGAGCAGAAAGAAAGACTGTGCAATCCGTTACGTTTATAGCAAAGAAAGGTTCGAAATCAATATTTGTAGCGAAAGAGTCACAAGTAGTAGGAATGATTATTGATGGGATGTTTATAACAGAAGATGAGATTGGAATGGAGCATAAGACGCTATATCCAAATGAACTTTTAGTAATTGATAGAGGGTATGGTAAAGAAATTTACAAATATGAGTGTGAATAGTAGGTAGGGAAAAGGAGGGAGTCTCATCTTTCTCCCCTTCTTTTCAAACAAGCAAGAATAGGAAGGTGGTTCACATGACGTTACAAGTTCCAACGATATTAATTGGTTTAGGTGGAATCGGTAGTACTGTGACACATCAAATATATGAAAGGCTACCTGAGGAGCGCCGAAAAAAGGTAGCAATGCACGTATTTGATACAGATGTGAATACATTGAGTAAATTTGATCACATTCGAAAGTTTAAGACGCAAACGAGTTCTAGTAAAACGCCAAGAGAGTATATTGCGGGAGATCCAACGATTCCAGAGTGGTTTCCAATGGACCCGACTATACTTGATAAACCACTGACAGAAGGGGCAGGACAGTTACGCGTCATTTCCCGTTTAGCGTTACTTGCTGCGATGAAAGAAGATAAATTGACATCCTTTTGGCAAGAAATCGAGAAGATTTTTCCGGTTACAAGCGATCAAACGGAATATGGAGTGCGTGTCATTATCGTAACATCACTAGCGGGCGGAACAGGTTCAGGGATGTTTCTACAAATTGCATTATATTTACGTGAAATGCTTCGTAAAAAACTGCAGCATCACAACATTTTAATACGTGGTGCGTTTCTAATGCCTGACGTTTTAGTTAAGACGAGAACGGTTAGTGCGAAAGAGTTTGAAACGGTGCAAGCAAACGGCTATGCCTCGTTAAAAGAATTACATGCCATTACACTCGGTTCCACTGGAGAATTATCAAAACGTGGTGGTGTGACGATTGAATTAGAATATCGACCTGATCAAGTAGATGAAGACGGAAGAACGAATCATACGATTAAACAACATCATTTACCGTACAATTATTGTTTCCTATACGATTACGAAAATCTACATGGACACCATCTGCACAATTTATCAGATTATATGGAGCAAATGGCAAATACGATTTATTTACAGTTATTTAGTCCGATGTCTGCAAATCATTTTGCACAGGAAGATAATCAAATTCAGCAATTAGCAGAATCAAGCGGGAAAGGACGATATTGCGGGGCAGGAACGGCAAAGATTATTTATCCGTATGAGCACGTGTTAAAATATTGTGCTTTAAAATGGGCTGTGCAAGGTTTGGATGAATCGTGGCTTCATTTAGATCAATTGTTTCAAGAGAAGAAGCAAAGATATGATCAAGATGTAAAACGTGGGATGCAGCGTGAAAAGCCAGAGCGTGGGAAAAGTTATTTAGAAGACTTAGAACATCTTGCTACTCGTCCAGAACAGGCCCATATTTTCTATAGACAAATGTACAATGAAACGCGTGAAGGAGCAGAGGGCGGTAAAGTGGGTGTGGCGAAATCTAAACTGTTTTTAGAGGCTGTAGAAAGCTATGTACAGCGAACGGTGCAAAAAGATGAGGAATTAAACCGTCTGCAGCACGAGTGTAAAATTTCGGCTGCGAAACTGAAAATGATGGAGCAAATGAAAGGTGAAGTAGCAAGGGTGGATCATGCGGTTCGTTTATATGCGTATGCGATTCCGAGCCGCGTACATGAGCATGTAACGACACTATTGTATGACATGATTGAATCAGACCGTTTTTCACCAAGTGGTTCTGAAGGGCAGTCCTATCAATTAAATACATGGTTTTTAAAGAAAACAGATCCTGTTCATCCAGTATCAGCTCGTTTTATGTTGTATGAAATTCGAAAGCAGTTAGTCGAGAAAATGAATCGACTACATGAAAATAATGAACAAAAGCGTAATTTAATTCAAAACTACGATAAGAAATTTAATGTGAGTAATATTGATGGAACGGTAACAGCTGTTCGCCGAGTAGAAATCGCACAGCAACAAGGCTGGTTTGGAAAAATGATGAATAATCAGCAGCGTTTGTTTAAAAAAGAATTTGAAGATATTGTAACGCAGTACGTACACAAATTAAACGAGTATCGTAAAGAAATGCTATTAGAACTCGTTTATCAATCGCTTTATCAAGCTGTTAATAAAATGATTCAATATTGGGAAAGATTTTTTGATAATTTACACGAAACACGTGAAAATTTATTGTTCGAAATCCAAAAACGCAGCAAGGAATTTGAAGGGAAAACAAATCCAACGAATGTATACGTATTAGCTGAAGAGAAGTTGCAAGAAAAGATATGGCAAGATATGCAGCAACATTTAA
Organism: Bacillus sp. EB106-07-01-XG149; assembly: GCF_058791555.1. Taxonomy (NCBI): domain Bacteria; kingdom Bacillati; phylum Bacillota; class Bacilli; order Caryophanales; family Bacillaceae; genus Bacillus; species Bacillus sp. EB106-07-01-XG149. Next base: position 119,495 of record NZ_JBYTDP010000004.1, read on the forward strand.
ATTTAGGTGTATTACCGAAAGATATATCTGCGGAAATTTATATGAGTTTATACGGAGAATACTGCCGGGATGCGAAAACAGAAGAGATTCAATCGAAAAAGGTAGAAGACTTTTATCGTGAGCACATACTAAGTTATTGCTACGATGAATTACAAATACGCTATCGCGATAAATTAGAACTGAATATCGTTGAGGCGTTACGAAAAGAAGCGGATTATAAGAAGCGTGATCGTGATGAATACGTCCGTGAAAAAATTGAAGACTTGTTCCATTTAGCTAGTCCATTTGTGCCGAAAGTTTCCCATCATAGGGAATTACAATATTGGGGTATACATCCATCTTTAAAGAAAGAACTACAAGAGGAATTAATTCAAGAAATGTTTAAAGAAAAAGATACAGTACATGAAGCTTTTTCTCCATTTGAAGTCATTTGTTATCGTGCGCATTACGGTTTATCGTTGCAAGACTTCCCTAAGCTTTCGTCTGGACACATTGCAAATGGATTTATGAATGATAAAGGTGATTATTTTCAGTCTTACTATCGCCGTGTGAACAAGTTGAATAGTAAAAAATCTAGTTTAACGCCGCATTTAGATAAATATTGGCACTTACCAGCATTCATGCCAGACTTAAATGCAACGCAAACGAAGTTAGATTACGATAAATGTAATCGCGCTCTTCTATATGCGTATATGTATCGTTGGATTAGTTTAGTAGCTGTTGATGGCCAATTCGTGTATCAATATAACGGCGTTGGACGTAGCTTCTTAATTCAGTCGATGGGGAAAAATATTTCAAGCGAAAGTTACAAATTGCACAGGGCATTGCTTCATAATCCATTTATTTATGAAAACATCTTGTCCAGATTTGAAGAAGAACAAGAAAAGGCGATGATACAAGGCGGACATTTATATACACATCCGTTTGTATTAGGCGCTCAAGATATTAGATGGCTGCGTAAAGAGCATGTCCATAATATTTTAGATATGATTTTAATGTACGACCGTGAGGCGAAATATGATCCAACGTTAGAAGAAACTTCTGACGAATTATTAAGATTGTTCCTTGATGAAATTGAGTTATATTTCCAAAACTATTACGGTACAGGTGCCGATATGGTTGCAAAGAAAGAGAAAGAAATGTTTATTAAACAATTGTGGGATCGTTCGTACGCGAAAGGTTATGTTGATCCAAATAGTGCTCCTTATAAAAAGTGGCAAAATTTATTAAGCGTTCATGATGAAGAAGAAACGCCAAAAACGAATGTATAATGAATGAAAAGGGAATCCTTAAAAGTGGCAATACAACTTTAGAAAAGAGGGATTCCGATGCCGTTTTTAGGAAGTGTATATCAAATATTTGGATTGTATCCAGAAATTTATTATGGAATGATTTCAGCTGAGCTACAAGAAAAGGCTCAGAAGGAACATCTTGAAAATAATAGTGCAGAAGCTGAAGTAGAAGAATAAAAAAAGTGCAGATGAAAATCTGCACTTTTTATTTGCTTTAAAATGGTTCCATATCCTTAATTGAATTGTTATTTGAAGATAACAGTTCAGTTAAGGGTACGATGATGTTTCTTAAATTTCATATAATGAAAAATGTATAAAAATCAATATAAAAAAATGAATATAAATATAAAGATGAGAAGGAACAATGTTTTCAAGAAAATAATTATGTTTAAAAATAACGTTTGATACATAATTAACCGTTATTGTTTAATTAATTTTATTGTTGACAATATAATTAATTATATGATAAATTCAATCAGCATTCTTAGTGATGTGTTGCTGAATTAATTGTTTTACAATTTACTACAGTTTAAAAAGATTGATTTTTCAGTCTTTTATTAAATTATTAAGTTTATGGAGAGTGAATTATGTATATTTTTATTTTTTAAACAGAACAGTAATAAAGATTGCAATAAGTAAGAGATAAACTTGAAAAAGAGGTTTCAATGAATGAGTCTTTTAATAAAGAAAACAATGGATGAAGAAAAGAAAAAAGTATTGAATCAAACTTTAGGTGCAATTGACTTAACTCTTTTAGGGATTGGAGCAATTATTGGTACAGGGATTTTCGTATTAACAGGTATTGTAGCAGCGAAACATGCTGGCCCAGCGATTGTATTATCGTTTATATTAGCGGCGATTGTATGTGCGTGTGTAGCTTTCTGTTATGCTGAATTTGCTTCTACAGTTCCAGTTTCGGGAAGTGTATATTCATATACATATATGACACTAGGTGAGATTTTTGCATTTATAGTCGGTTGGTGCGTTATGTTGGAGTACTTATTAGCGACTTCTGCGGTAGCTGCAGGATGGTCAGCGTATTTTCAGTCATTGTTACTAGGATTTAATATTCATATCCCTACAATATTTGCTTCGGCACCTGGTATGGGAAAGGGTGGAATTATTGATTTACCAGCAGTTCTTATTATTTTAGTTGTTACATTTTTATTAAGTCGTGGTGCAAAAGAAAGTGCACGAATAAATAATATAATGGTTATTATTAAACTGGCTGTTATTGTAGGGTTTATTGTTGTAGGGACACAATATGTAAAACCAGAGAACTGGCAACCATTTCTACCTTTTGGTTTTCATGGTGTAGTAGGAGGTGCTGCTACTGTATTTTTTGCTTTTTTAGGATTTGATGCAGTTGCAACAGCTGCAGAGGAAGTGAAGCGTCCACAACGTAATGTGCCAATTGGGCTACTTGTTTCATTGTTCATTTGTACCATTCTATACGTAGGTGTTTCATTCGTATTAACTGGAATGGTTCCGTTTACGGAGTTGAATGTCGCTGATCCAGTTGCATATGCATTACGTATTGTGGGAGAAGATAGAATTGCTGGATTGTTATCGGTGGGGGCGATAGCGGGGCTAACGACAGTTCTGTTAGTAGCTATGTTTGCATTTGTTCGTGTATCTTATTCGATGAGTCGAGATGGGTTGTTACCAAAAAGACTTTCAAGTGTACATAAACGTTTACAAACCCCATTTTTTAATACGTGGGTTACAGGTATTATTGCAGCTTTATTAGCAGGATTAGTGGATTTGAATTTATTAGCTAATTTAGTGAATATGGGAACGATAACAGCATTTGTTTTTGTATCTATAGCCGTTATTGTATTAAGAAAGACACATCCTAATATGAAAAGGCCATTCCGTGCGCCGCTAGTACCTTTTTTACCAATCGTTTCAATAGTAAGTTGTATATATTTAGCTTTGAACCTCTCTCAGCTTACGTTAATTAGTTTTGTAGCATGGGTAATAATAGGTGTATTTATATATTTTGTATATGCTAAAAAACACAGTAATGTTAGAAATGGAAATAGAGTATAGTCCATTGAAATAATAATTGTAATGTAAATGAAAACACGCTACTTATAAGAACAGGTAGCGTGTTTTTATTATTTAATAATCCCGTTCTCTAAAATTTTAATAGTAGGTGCTACTTTCACATTAGCCTTTGAAAAGGCACTCGGCCAATCGTCTTCAACCGTTTTCCATTCTTTATATTGAAATGCTCTCGCATAATCACCAAACCCGAATGGATCAAGTTGCTGTTTTTGAATTTTGTGGATTAAATTGTTTAAATCTTTGTTTAGTTGTTTTGTAATAAGTGAAGTTAATTTCTTTCTACCTTTGTCTATATCCATGTTGAATGTAAGTTCAGATACGGAAACTTTAAAATTCATTGCAATATTAAATTTGAAATGGTTATCGTTATAGCCTGTGTGAATGTCACGATTCATGCTAAGAACATTTATTGTTACGAAATCGTCGCCGTCTGTATCTTTTAGATGACTATTACTTTCAACTGAATTAGACGGGATTTTCAGTGTAAGTGAAACGGGGATATTCGCTTTCTTTTGTAATAGAAGAAGAAGGGCACTTTCATATCGATTTAAAGACATTTTATAGATTCCGCGAGAAGTTAATAATGCAGAGCCGGTAACGAGAATATCTTTTTTACCTTTTTTTATTTCTGAGATAGCAGGTGTTATACCTTTATTAAAAGTTTGCCTATGGAATTCATGGAATGTCGTAAACGCGGTTCGATTGTATAGTTTGTTCGTATTAATTAAATCTGTTAAATATTCAGGAAGTGCAGGCTTATCTTTAAAATTATTATATATAACTGAGGAGATTGGACCGTCTACTGCAACCATGCGCATATTTCCAGTATTTTTAGGGTCGCGATACCAAACATCAAGGTAAGGCATAGCTCCTTCTTGTTTTAAAAATTTCGTGCTAAATAAAATGAGTTGTAACTTTTCTGTAGATACTAAACCGCTACTTGAACTATTAAATGTTGCTTTTGCTTCTCGAGGGGTATGTACTGTCGCTTCATGAGTTTCGTATTTTTTCTCCACATCTTCATTAAAAATAGGGTTTACGTGGTATACAATTAATTTTCCTTTTGCTTTTGCGTCAAACCCGTAAATTAATGAAATGGATTGTTTTTCTAGGTCGAGCCGATCTCCTCCACATCCTGTTAAAAAGGTTATGAGAAAGCAAAATATAGTGAAAATAAAGCGTCTCATTTAAATTTTTCTCCTTTTCCAATGCTGATAAAGTGTCATGTATAAGAGAAATACGACTGGGAATAGAAAAACGATAAAATAACTTGCAGTTCCCCAAAATTCCCGCAATGCACTTATTTGATACGAGGATGGGATATAAAAAAATAAAACGAAAACACACCCGAATAATAAAAACCAAACAGGTAATGAACTCCCTTTTTTGTTAAGTAACTGATTGATTCCATCTGAAGCAGTGAAAATATAAGGAATGCAAGAATCAAAAATAATGAAGAGATAAAATGACAAAAAGATAATTTCAAACCGTTCCAGAAATGAAAAGTGAAATGGTGTAACGAGAGAAAGAGTGGGCCATAAAAACTTAGTTATACCATCTGGGCTAAAATAAACGAAAGAAACGAACGTAACTTGCAGGTAAACGAATAAAGTAATCATATTTGCAATAACGATTCCTTTTTTTGCAGATGATTTATTACTGAGATAAGGATAAAGGACAAATGCAAACTCAAATCCGAGAAAGGCAATAATAGTTGATTTTACTGTGTTGAAAACTGGTAGCCATCCCTCTTTAAGGAGAGGAAGAAGATAAACCCAATGCCCGTCTTTAAGTGGGATAAATAATAGCAATGGCATCCAGAGTGTAAATAAGACAGTAAAAACAGCATAGCGGCTAATAATAAGAACACCTTTACATGCGAGCATAACCATTGGGATAGATAATAACATCATGATTAAAAACATTGGAGATCTAGGTAAAATCCAAATGTGAATAACGTATAAGAGGGAAAAAATTAAGGATACAGCTGCAAGAACAGCATATAAAATCCAAAAAATCATTCCTACTCTTCCTAGCCACTTCCCAAGATAACGAGTTAGCACATCAAGTAAAGTATACCCGGGATGTTTTTCCATAATTTTTACAATACATAGACTGACTAAAGTAGTGATAGCGCATCCTATTATAATAGACATCCAGCCATCTGTATTCGCCCCTTGCGCAACTTCACGTGGCAGTGTAAGGACACCGAACCCTACTTGAACACCACTAATTGTTAAAATGTATTGAAATATACTAATCTCCCTCTTTGCACGCTTTGTCACTTATCTTCCTCCGTTTCTTCTATATCGCGTTGTCGATTCTCTTGTTTTAAGTTAAGGGATAGTGGTCGTTTCTTCATTAGTTTCCATGGTAACCGTACAAGAATGTCTTTTAAATCCGAAGCAAATGACGGAGAAAAAGGACCACCATAAGGAACACCAAGTGATTCCATAGAAAGAATATGGATGATGATAACTGCCATCCCGACCATAATTCCAATGACCCCAAACAAAGAAGCGGTTATCATCATTGGAAAGCGAAGAAGCCGAATTCCTGCTGACATTTCCATGTTAGGGATGATAAAAGAAGCGACTGCAGTAATAGATACGACGATAACCATAACATTACTTACTATTCCTGCTTGAACAGCAGCTTGTCCAATGACAATCCCTCCTACGACTCCAATCGTTTGTCCAACGGGACCAGGAAGCCGAACCGCAGCTTCGCGGAGCATTTCAAGTACTAATTCCATCAAAAGTGCTTCTAATATAGGGGGGAAAGGAATTTTAGCTCGAGATTCTCCAATTGTTAACAATAATTTAAGTGGAATCACTTCATAATGAAAGGAAATCATAGCAATATAAAGAGCTGGAGCAAATATTGCAATAAATAGTCCGGTAAAACGAAGTAGTCGTATGAAAGATGGAATCATTGGCCGGAAGCTGTAATCATCTATCGTCTGAAAAAAAGATGAAAAGGTCATAGGTCCAATTAATACGCCGGGTGAGCGGTCTACAACAACAGCAATTCGTCCATCCAAAATGTGATGGGCCGTTGTATCAGGGCGTTCGGTTATTGATAATTGCGGAAAGAGAGTATAGGAATTATCTTCAACAAACCCTTCTAATTCTCCGGTAGTAATAATGGCATCCACTTTGATTGATTCGATGCGGCATGCCATTTCTTGTACAACGCCTTCGTTTGCAACGTCTGCTAAGTACAGCAAAAAAACCTTTGAAGTAGCTCGTTCACCAACAGTGAATTCCTTCACTTTCAATTCGCGATTTGGAATATATCGACGAATAAGTGCAAGACTGTCGCTCGCTACTTCATTAAATCCTTCGTGTGAGCTTTTTATGGCAGTTTCTGTTGTAGGTTCTTCAATACTTCTTTTTGGCGCCGATTGCGTATCTAGTTCTAATGCTGTAAGTTGTTCGTTTATAAATAAAATGCTTTTACCATGTAAAAGGGACTGTTCAATATCTGACCATTGCTGAACTTTTTTTACATTTCCGATTGTAACTGAAGATTCCCAAAAATTGTCCTCATTCCACTCTTTAAAGAGGAGGGGGCGAAGAATATCGATGTTAATAACAGTTTTATCTACAAGTCCTTCCATATATATGAGAGCGGCTTCTTTTCCGTTTTTTAACGGGAAAGTCCGTGTAATTAATTCTGGAATACCGCTAAAAAGTTTTGACAAGTGCTTTAGATTAAGGGAAAGAGAAGAAGAGATAGATTTATTTAATATGTGATCAGCTTGCTCTTGTGCAGAAAAATATTTTTCACCACGTATCCATTTATTAAAAGGCCCCATTTGTTCGCTTACTCCTTGTTATGTTTATATGGGTTATTATGGATAGTTCCATGCGGACATATGCGTAGTTTAAATTTTATATTGTATATTTTTAGCTTTAACGCTATAATTATAGTGTTAAAGATGGAATCGTGATATGACCTGTTATGAATCTATCGTTTTATTTATGAATAAATGGATTGGTATTTTAGCAAGATGTGCTAATAAACTACTCCACCATGATAATAACGTGCCGAAATGTGGTGCGTATATTTTCGTGGTGGAGTTTTTTTATTCTCAAAAAGGGGGAAAGACCATGAATAACAACATGGTTCATATTACAATTGACGGAAAAAAGTATACAGCGGAGCCTGGTTCAACGATATTGGGTGTTATTAATGAGAACGGGATTGAACATCCGCAAATTTGTTACGTGCCAGAAGTAGATCCTATTCAAACATGTGACACTTGTATTGTAGAGGTTGACGGAAAGTTAGTGCGCTCTTGTTCGGCAGTAGTGACAGAAGGTATGAACATTGAACGTAATTCTGCTCATGCCAAAGAAGCACAAACAGAGGCAATGGATCGGTTACTAGAAAATCATTTATTATACTGTACAGTATGTGACAACAACAATGGGAACTGTAAACTGCATAATACAGCAGAATTAATGGAGATTGAACATCAAAAATATCCTTATGAACCAAAAGTAGATGCAAGTGAAGTTGATATGACGCATCCGTTTTATCGCTACGATCCTAATCAATGTATTGCATGCGGTCAATGTGTTGAGGTATGTCAAAACTTACAAGTAAATGAAACGTTATCAATAGACTGGGAAGCGGAACGCCCACGAGTTATTTGGGATGAAGGAGTAAATATTAATGATTCTTCATGCGTGAGCTGTGGTCAATGTGTAACCATTTGCCCTTGTAATGCTTTAATGGAGAAAACGATGCTCGGTGAAGCTGGATTTATGACGGGATTAAAACCAGATATTCTTGAACCGATGGTAGATTTAATTAAAGAAGTTGAGCCTGGATATAGCGGAATTTTTGCGGTATCAGAAGTGGAAGCGGCCATGCGTGATACTCGTACGAAGAAAACGAAAACAGTATGTACATTTTGTGGTGTAGGTTGTTCATTTGAAGTGTGGACGAAAGGGCGTAAAATTCTTAAAGTACAGCCTTCTTCTGATGCGCCAGTTAACGCAATTTCTACTTGTGTAAAAGGAAAATTCGGTTGGGATTTCGTAAATTCTAAGGAACGGATTACGAAACCTTTAATTCGTAAAAATGGAGCGTTTGTTGAATCTACATGGGAAGAAGCACTAAATGTAGTTGCAAGTAAATTAGGATTTATTAAAGAAGAATACGGTAAAGATGCTATCGGTTTTATTTCTTCATCTAAAATTACGAATGAAGACAATTATGTTATTCAAAAATTAGCTCGACAAGTATTTGAAACGAATAATATTGATAACTGCTCACGTTATTGTCAATCACCAGCGACGGACGGATTATTCCGTACAATTGGTATGGGTGGAGATGCTGGAACGATTAAAGATATCGCAAAATCCGGTCTTGTTATTATTGTAGGTTGTAATCCGACAGAAGGTCATCCTGTTTTAGCTACACGTATTAAACGTGCGCATAAATTACACGGACAAAAATTAATTGTGGCTGATCTTCGTAAAACAGAAATGGCAGAGCGTTCAGACATCTTTATTAGTCCAAAACAAGGAACAGATCAAGTATGGTTAATGGCTGTTACGAAATATATGATTGACCAAGACTGGCACGATCAACGATTTATTGATGAGAATGTAAACTTCTTTGAAGATTTCAAAGAGAGTCTGAAAGAATATACACTTGAATATGCAGAAGAAATGACTGGTATTTCAAAAGAAGCACTTATTCAAATGGCTGAAATGATTCGTGATGCAGATGGTACATGTATCCTTTGGGGTATGGGAGTAACGCAAAATACAGGTGGATCGGATACTTCCGCTGCGATTTCAAACTTACTGCTTGCAACAGGTAATTATCGTCGTCCAGGTGCTGGTGCATATCCACTTCGAGGCCATAATAACGTACAAGGTGCTTGTGATATGGGTACTTTACCAGGATGGCTTCCTGGATATCAGCACGTTACTAACGATATGGAACGTGCGAAATTTGAAATGGCTTACGGAGTGAAAATTAATAGTGAACCAGGTCTTAATAATATTGAAATGCTTCACGCAATTGATGAAGGGAAAATGAAAGCTATGTATCTTGTCGGAGAGGATATGGCTCTTGTAGACTCTAATGCGAACCACGTACATGAAGTGTTATCAAGCCTTGATTTCTTCGTTGTGCAAGACGTTTTCTTATCTAAAACTGCTCAATATGCAGATGTTGTATTACCGGCAGCACCGTCTCTTGAGAAAGAAGGTACTTTCACAAATACAGAGCGTCGTGTACAAAGATTGTATCAAGTTCTTCCTACGCTTGGAGATGCGAAGCCAGATTGGTGGATTGTGCAGGAGATTGCGAATAAATTAGGTGCAAACTGGAATTATAGCCATCCAAGTGAAATTTTTGCTGAAATGGCAAGTTTATCACCACTATTCTCACAAGCAAATTATGAAGTACTTGAAGGATGGAATAGTTTCCATTGGGGAAGTTTTGATGGAACGAATACACCACTTCTGTTCCAAGATGGATTTAACTTCCCAGATAAAAAAGCTCGTTTTGCAATTGCTGACTGGGTACGTCCAGCTGAATTCCCAGCGGAGTTCGATCTTCACATTAATAACGGTCGTATGCTTGAACATTTCCATGAAGGGAATATGACAAATAAATCAACAGGTATTCAAACGAAAGTACCTGGTGTGTTTGTTGAAGTTTCTCCAGCACTTGCAAAAGAACGTGGAGTGAAAACAGGTTCATTAGTTCGCCTTGTCTCTCCTTTTGGAGCACTAAAATTACGTGCACTTGTAACAGACCGTGTAAAAGCGAATGAGTTATATTTACGGATGAACTCTACAGATAATGAAACAGCAATTAATTTCTTAACAGGTCCTGCTGTGGACGTACGTACCAACACACCTGCTTATAAACAAACGAAAGTGCGTATGGAAGTGCTAGAAGTTGATGGCGCAAATCCGATGCCAAAAGCGAACCCGCGTAACAAAAAACGTCATCCTCAAGCTGGTATTGAGGTAAATCGTAAGTGGGCACGTCCAGGGTATGTGCATTTAACGGATAAGTAGGAGGAGAAAAATATGGCTGCACCTATAAAAATGATTCAAAAACAAGAATTAACTGAGGAAGAAATAAAACAGCAAAAATTAGATGATTTAAAAGAGCTCCTAGCTAATAATGAAGAAGCTTTAAATCAAATGTTTAATATTGTTGGGGAATTAAATGACATCGGAATGCTAGAAGCTGCAAATTCTATGTTAAAGGCGAAAGAACCAATCGCAAAGATTGTTCTTGGCCAAGTGACTCGTGAGCCTGTTACAAATTTAATTAATAATATGATGGGTGCTGCGGGTGCTTTAACAGAACTTGATCCGGGGCTTACGAAAAAGCTTATAGGTAGCTTATTAGTAGGATTAGAAGAAGGTAATGAACATCTAGAGAGTAACAAAAAAGTAGGGGTATTCGATCTTATGAAAGTATTGAAAGACCCAGACATTAACCGTGCTATCGGGTTTGGACTTCATTTCTTAAAAGGTATGGGGAAAGGGTTAAAAGACGAATAAACTTCATGAAGTGAACCTTTTCGCCCAAATGTTTGTACGAAATAGTTTGGGCGGAAGGATCATTTTGGTAAAATATATAATAAAATAAAATGAGGCTTTTGGGAGGTATAATTGTATGTCAAAAAAAGTACATGAATTTAATGATATGATACGAAAACTTCGAAAAGAACTTTTCGGAAAAGGGCCAGAAAGAATTCATACTGTATTTGCTGAAAATATGGCGATTGCAACCCTTTATGGAAACTTAACACCTACTGAAAAATTCATTTCAAGTACGATGGACGGTGCGGAAATGGTTCATATGGCTAGAACGAAAATGATTCAAGAAGTGTATGCTGCGAATTCCCGTGAACATTTGGAGGAACTTGTTGGAGCGAAATTAGTGAATTTATTTTCAGATATGAAAGTAGAAGAGGATATTGCAGTTTCGGTATTTGTTTTTGATAAAAATATAACGTGAGAGAAGGATACTGATCGTGAAACCGATACAGGTAGAAAGAGAAATCTTCCGTTATGAACAAGGGGCGTTTAAGCATATAGAGGACAGCATTGTAACAGAGTTTCCAGTCACGATCAAAATGAACGGACAGGAGTTTGTTACAATGGTTAGTACTCCAGAATATATAGAAGACATGGTAATCGGGTTCTTGGCATCTGAAGGAATCATTCGGAAGTATGAAGATATTGATGACATATGGGTACAGGAAAAAGAAGGATTTGTACATGTAACAACGACAAAAGTAAATCCGTATTATGAACAAATGCAAAATAAACGATATATTACTTCCTGTTGTGGTATGAGTAGACAAGGGTTTGTTTTTGCAAATGATGCACTAAGCGCTAAAAAAATGAATGGTATCCATGTAAAGGTTGATGTAGAGGACTGTTTTCGGTTAATGAAAGAAATGCAGCAATCTGCGGAGACATTTCGTCATACAGGCGGCGTTCATAATGCATCTTTGTGCGATGTGAATGGTATTATTTTAAGCCGAATGGATATCGGTAGACATAATGCGTTAGATAAAATTTACGGTTATTGTTTAAAAAATAATATTTCTATAAAAGATAAAATTATTGTTTTTAGTGGTCGTATTTCTTCGGAAATATTATTGAAAGTTGCAAAGATCGGTTGTGAAATTATATTGTCAAAATCAGCTCCAACCGAGTTGGCTTTGCAGCTAGCAGAAGAATTAGGTATTACTACGATAGGGTTTATTCGGAATCAATCCTTAAATGTATATACGCATCCAGAGCGTGTTATAAATATAAAATAAGTAAAAGCGAGGCAATAAAGATGAAATCTGTCACATTAGACAAACTACAACGCCCTTTAAAGGATTTACGTATTTCTGTTACTGATCGCTGTAATTTTCGCTGTCGCTATTGTATGCCAGAAGAAATATTTGGTCCGGATTATTCGTTTTTGTCTAATGATAAAATTTTATCTTTTGATGAGATTGAAAGGATAACACGTATTTTTGTTTCTTTAGGTGTAAGAAAGTTACGAATTACGGGCGGAGAACCGTTACTTCGAAGAGGTCTTCCGCAGCTTATTGAGCGTCTTAATAAAATAGATGGTGTGGAGGATATCGGTTTAACAACCAATGGATCACTACTGAAAAAGTTTGCTCCTGATTTATATAAGGCGGGTTTATCACGTGTGACAGTTAGTTTAGATTCCTTAGAAGAAGATCGGTTTTTCTATTTGAATGGTAATAGAAGCAAAGTGCAAAGGGTCCTGGAAGGAATACAAGCTGCAGCTGAAGTTGGTATGAAAATTAAAATTAACATGGTCGTTCAAAAAGGGAAAAATGAACAAGATATTTTGCAGATGGCGCAATACTTTAAGGAAAATAAGCATATTCTTCGTTTTATTGAGTATATGGACGTTGGGAATTATAACGGTTGGGAATTAAGAGAGGTCGTCTCGAAACAAGAGATAGTAGATGCCATTCATCAAGTTATGCCATTAGAACGGATAGAAGCAAATTATGCAGGTGAAGTTGCGACTCGCTATCGTTATATTGGAAGTGATGAAGAGATAGGTATTATTTCATCAGTAACAGATTCCTTCTGTTCATCATGTACGAGAGCACGTATTTCTGCAGAAGGAAAATTATATACTTGTTTGTTCGCTTCTAAAGGAAATGACTTGAGAGAACTACTTCGATCTGGATACAGTGACGAGGAAATAACATATATCGTACGTGATATATGGAACAACCGAGAAGATCGTTATTCAGATGAACGCTTAAGTCATACAAGTAAAAAAAGATCGCCTAAAATTGAAATGTCACATATTGGTGGTTGATATATAAGAGTGACGCTTTGAGGAAGTATATACAAAATGGAAAGTATGCAACGTTTGTAGATTTTCTATTTTATAGTAAAAGTGATGATTGATATCTCTGTAAAAGATGTGCAGAGAAATTAAGCAGCATTCAAAAACCTTTATTTTGAGGAGGTTTTTTGAAGCTGCTTTTTTATTTGGAGAAAATGGAGGAATTGGTAATGGCATTTCATAAACCGGAACAAATTGCTGAGCTTGTAATTGAGGCCGGTGTTCAAAAAGTAAGTCAGACGTTGCCAGCAATGCTTATTCTCGGTTTTTTAGGAGGAGCGTTTATTTCGCTCGGTTTTTTACTTAACATTCGCGTTTTAGGTAATTTACCTGAGCGCTGGGGTAGTTTAGTCAATATTTTAGGAGGAGCGGTTTTTCCTGTTGGATTAATGCTCGTCGTATTAGCAGGAGGAGAATTAATTACCGGAAATATGATGTCACTTTCTATGGCGCTTTATGCAAAGAAAATTACATTGGTAAGTGTACTAAATAATTGGGTTTGGATTACTTTCATGAATTTCGTGGGAGCTATTTTTGTTGCGTATTGTTTCGGTCATCTTGGCGGATTAACAGAGGGAGATTATTTAAATAAAACGGTAGCGATAGCGGAAGGGAAATTACATGAATCATTTGGGAGAACTTTAATATTAGCAATTGGTTGTAATTGGCTCGTTTGTCTTGCGCTTTGGCTCGCTTATGGAACGAGTGATTTTGTCGGGAAAATAATCGGAATCTGGATTCCAATTATGGCATTTGTAGTGATTGGATTTCAGCAAGTAGTAGCAAATATGTTTGTCATCTCGGCAGTTATTTTTGCAGGTCATCTGACGTGGATGGATCTTGCTAAAAATTTTGTTCCTGTTTTTATCGGAAATGTAATTGGAGGAGCTGGATTTGTTGGATTTGCTTACTTTGCTTGTTATCAAAAACAACATTCTAATATGAAATAGAGTTCTTGAGAGGAAGGGTATGTAATGGCTGAGCGGTATTCACGACAACAGTTGTTCAAACCGATTGGGAGTAGAGGGCAAGAAAAAATTCGAAATAAACATGTGTTAATTGTAGGAGCAGGCGCATTAGGAAGTGCAAGTGCCGAAAGTTTCGTACGTGCAGGTATTGGCAAGTTGACGATTATTGATCGTGACTACGTTGAATGGAGTAATTTACAAAGGCAACAATTGTACTCTGAACAAGATGTGAGAGAGAAAATACCGAAAGCAATCGCTGCTAAAAATCGGCTAGAACAAATTAATTCGGAAGTACAAATACATGCTTTCGTAATGGATGCAGTTGCAGAAAATATGGAAGACCTATTAAAAAATGTAGATGTAATAATTGATGCAACAGATAATTTTGATATTCGATTTGTAATAAATGACTTATCACAAAAACATAATATTCCTTGGGTATATGGTTCTTGCGTTGGATCGTACGGTATGAGTTATACGGTTATTCCGCAAGAGACACCATGTTTACATTGTGTGCTGAAGAACGTTCCTGTTACAGGTGTGACATGTGATACAGCTGGAATTATTAGCCCGACTGTTCAAGTTGTCGCAGCATATCAAGTGGCGGAAGCATTCAAAATTTTAGTAGGAGATTTCTCAGCAATTAGAAAAACATTTTTCATGTTTGATATATGGAGTAATCAAAACCATTTTATAAAACTAGGGAAAAGCAAAACAGACGATTGCCCTTCGTGCGGTTCGAATCGAACTTATCCTTATTTATCATACGAAAACCAAACGAAGGTAGCTGCTTTATGCGGAAGAAATACAGTGCAAATTAGGCCAGTAGAAAATAGAAAGTACGATTTTGACGATATAGAAAAAGTATTAAACAAACTAGGGAAAGTAGAGCGGAATCTGTATTTACTATCTTGCCAACTAGATGATTACCGCGTCGTTATTTTTCGGGATGGTCGTGTTTTCATTCATGGTACAAATGATATTTCGAAAGCGAAACAATTATATTATCGCGTATTCGGTTAATAGAAAGGGTTGTCAATAATGGAAAGAAGAGTGCCAATTACGGTTGAAGAAGCTGTTCGTAAAGTAATGGGATTTACTAATGAGGGATTAAAGGAACTACTACCTATTGAATTAGCTTACGGACGTATATTAGCGGAGGATTTAGTAGCTGACCATGATGTACCTTCATTCAATCGTTCACCGTATGATGGGTTTGCTATTAGAGCAGAAGATACGAATTTAGCGGGTTATGAAACGCCAATTGTATTTAAAGTAGTTGGTGAAATTGGCGCAGGATCGCTATTCGATGAGAAAGTAGGTCCGTTTCAAGCGGTTCGAATTATGACGGGAGCACAAATTCCGAATGGGTGTGATGCGGTTGTTATGTTAGAGCTGACTCGTCAATATGAGGAAGCTGGCAACAATTATATGGAAGTGAAGCGATCATTCAAAATGGGCGACAATATTTCTTTTCAAGGTGAAGATGCTCGTAAAGGAACGGTTCTTGCAAAAAAAGGATCATACATTCATCCAGGGATTTCAGCTCTTCTTGCTACGTTCGGATATAGTGAGGTACCAGTGGCGAGAAAGCCTGTAATTGGATTGTTAGCGACTGGTAGTGAATTACTGGATGTAAATGATTCATTACAGCCAGGGAAAATCCGAAATAGTAATACGTATATGATATTGTCTCAAATTCGAAGAGCGGGCGGAAGAGTAAAATATTTTGGGAAGTTTAGCGATGATTTTCATACATGTTTCACAGCTGTAAAAGAAGCGTTAAGCCAAGTGGATATGCTCATTACAACAGGCGGTGTATCAGTAGGGGATTACGATTATTTACCAGCTATTTACGAAAAGTTAGGTGCATCGGTTCTTTTCAATAAAGTTGCAATGCGGCCAGGAAGTGTTACGACTGTAGCGCAATTAAATGGCAAGTTATTATTTGGTTTATCAGGAAATCCATCTGCTTGTTACGTAGGATTTGAATTATTTGTAAGGCCGTGTATTCGGACGTATATGTTTAGTGAAAAAGCACATGTAAAAAGAGAAAAAGCGTTATTAGGAGAAGATTTTTTAAAACCAAATCCATTTACAAGATTTGTGCGAGCAAAACTGACATATAACGAAGGGCAATTAATTGCTTATCCGTCAGGGTTTGATAAATCTAGCTCGGTTTCTTCTCTAGCAGAGACAAATATATTTATTGTACTTCCAGGTGGTACGAGAGGTTATAAAAAAGATATGTTCGTAGATGTTCTCTTGCTGGAAGATAACGAAGGTAGTGAATGGCCTTGGGCATTTTATAAAGTGAGAGGTGTTTCTAATGGGACAAGCGCTATTTGAGATTGTAGATATACCGATTGTAGTTGAAGAAGTAACGAATAAAGTCGCAAGAAGAGAAGCAGGTACAATTACAACTTTTATTGGTACGGTGAGAGAGTTAACAAAAGGAAAACGAACATTACATTTAGAGTATGAAGCATATAAACCGATGGCAGTAAAACAACTTACGAAAATTGGTGAAGAAATTAATGGAAAATGGCCGGACGCAAAAGTAGCAATTACGCACCGAGTAGGGCGGTTAGAAATCATGGACATTGCGGTCGTTATTGCAGTTTCATCACCGCATCGTAAAGTAGCGTATGAAGCGAATGAATACGCGATTGAACGTATAAAACGAATCGTCCCAATTTGGAAAAAAGAATTTTGGGAAGATGGAACGATGTGGATTGGAGATCAAATTGAAAATACGGCATATCCGGATGGAAAACCGAAGAAGGAAGAATGAGAAGATGATTACAATTTTATTGTTCGCAAATTTACGTGAGGAAGTCGGATCGGATCGACTAGTAATTTTAGAAAAGCAAGAAATGACAGTTCAGCAATTAAAAGAATGGCTCAAAGCAAGCTGCTGCTTACAATCGCTTGATAGAGTGATGGTGGCTGTTAATGAAGAGTTTGTAACGGATGAAGAGATGATAAAAGCTGGAGATATAGTCGCATTAATCCCGCCCGTTAGTGGGGGATAATAAGCTTTTTCGCCAAGAAGATGTTGTATATAAATTCGAATACGAGAAGGGATGAGTTCTATGATTACTCAAGAACAAATAATGAACGCATTAAAACATGTAGAGGATCCGGAGTTACACAAAAGTATTGTAGAATTAAATATGGTTAGAAATATACAAATGAATGGAACAGAGGTTAAACTTGAAGTAGTGCTAACGATTCAAGGTTGTCCATTAAAGGCAAAAATTCAACAAGATGTGGAAGAGTCTCTTCAGGCAATTGGTGCATCTAAAGTAGATTTGACATTTGGTTCTATGACACAAGAAGAACGAGCTGCGCTAACAGAGAAGTTAAAGAAAAATAGTAGAACAGAAACTGGAATGCCGAGCATGCTTCGCCTTGATTCAGGGATACGATTTATTACTGTAACGAGCGGTAAAGGTGGAGTTGGAAAATCAACGGTGACAATTAACCTTGCCACTGCTTTAGCTCGTATGGGCAAAAAAGTGGGGATATTAGATGCAGATATATATGGTTTTAGCATTCCAGCTATGATGGAAACGAATCAAAAACCGACGATGATTGATCAAACAGCAATTCCAGTTGTTAGTCACGGTGTTAAAATTATGTCGATGGGATTTTTTACGGAAGGAAATAACCCAGTTATGTGGCGCGGACCGATGTTAAATAAATGGATTCAAAATTTCCTTGCGAATACGCACTGGGGGGAATTAGATTATTTACTTCTTGATTTACCACCTGGCACAGGAGATGTAGCTATTGATGTTGCAGCAATGATCCCGCAGGCGCAAGAAATTATCGTTACAACACCACACAACGTAGCTTCATTCGTAGCATCTAGAGTAGGTGTTATGGCAAAACATACGAAACACGAGATTTTAGGGATTGTAGAAAATATGGCTTATTATGAAGAACAAGATGGATCGAAAAATTATCTCTTCGGAAAAGGTGGCGGCGAAATGCTTGCAGAACAATTGCAAACAGAAGTGATTGCACAAATACCTTTTGCAAAACGAGAAGAAAATAACGGTTCATCTGTATATGATGAAGAGTCTCTTGTAGGAGAAGTGTTTACATCGTTAGCGGAGGATATTATTTATAGAGGATAGAGGGGGAAGTTTAGTATGGCGTGTAATATCGATCATTCTATGGAAGATGTAATGAATAAGCTTGAAAGTCAAAAGAGTTTTTTGCCTAAAGAGATTTTTACAGGATTGAAGGGATTTTTGCAAGGTAATCATTCACAGGAAATATTAAATGATATCTTTCATCTTTTAAAAAAGTATGACTTAGTTAGTGAAGAAGAACGAGAGATGAGAAATACTCAATTATTGCTGATTATAAAATAAATACGCTTTGGCTTTTGTTTTTTTGCAGAAGGGGTGAATGTAATGGATATGAAAAAGATGATTGAAACGATAGAAGCAACTAAAGTGACTGACGAAGAATTATCGATTTCTACTTTACATCAAAAGCTTGTGAAGTTGTATAGTCAAAAAGATAGTGCGGAGTATACGGAGATATTAAAATATATTTTATCATTATCCGTGCAGCTGAACCTACATTTCGTATTGAAATATTTTGGTGTGCGCCCGGTTGTTGCTGCAGATGAACGTATGCAATTTCAAGAGATATTTAAATGTTTAGCTAAGAAAGATGATAATGGGGAATGGTTTCTAAATTTCGTTTCTTTATATGTAGGACTAATTGTAGTTCTGCATTTTGATGAAAAAGAGATTGAGAGAAGTTTTTTCGATGATATGGTAGTGGATGAAGGGAAGGCAATATAAGATTCTGCTCATAATATCTTTCTATTTAATTGCTTTAACTGCAATTTTAGTTGGTTATTTAAATATAAAGGTAACTAATTAATAAAAGAGTTCTTCAGTTGTTTCCATCGTTTTTTCATGTTACCATTAAGCGAATTTTTCATAGGGAGAGAAAGCGATGAAATGGATTTATTTTATTATTATTAACGTTATAGCTTTTAGCCTTATGGGGCTTGATAAACGAAAAGCGAAGAAGAAACAGTGGAGAACGCCAGAAAGTACGTTGTTTTTATCAGCGGTAGCTGGAGGCGCAGTTGGTGCTTGGATTGGTATGTATATGTTTCACCATAAAACACATAAAAAGAAATTTGTTTTCGGTATACCGTTACTTGTCGTTATAACAGTATGTTTACTTTTTGCTGTATGAGAAATGTCGAAAGAATTGCAGATTGATTATTGGTAAAGTGAGCATGCGGGACCGTATAATGGAGAAAAATGAGAAGAGGAGAAAAGGGAAGATGGGGAGTCAATCAGCACAGCAAAAAAAAGGGATTATATATGCGGCTGGTGCTTATACGATGTGGGGAATCCTACCAATCTATTGGAAATGGGTTGAGGAAGTTCCAGCAGATGAAATATTAGCACACCGCATCGTTTGGGCGTTCGTTTTTATGTTACTTGTGTTAGGTGTTACGAAAAGGTTTCGTCAGTTTATTGGGGAGTTCGTGAATCTTTTTAAACGACCTAAATTATTAATGTCATTAACAATAGCTTCAGTCTTGATTAGCGGAAACTGGTTTGTCTACATATGGGCCGTTAATCATAATCATGTCATTGAAGCAAGTCTTGGATATTATATTAATCCGCTTATTAGTATTTTACTTGGTACAGTCGTTTTAAAGGAAAAGTTAAACTTTTGGCAATATGTTGCAGTTGGTTTAGCTGGAATAGGGGTTATCATTTTAACAGTCCGTTTCGGATCTATTCCGTGGGTTTCTTTATCACTTGCCTTTTCATTTGGATTATACGGATTAACAAAAAAATTGTTAAACTATGATGCGACAATTGGTCTTACGATGGAAACAATGTTAGTGACGCCGTTTGCGATTATCTATCTCGTTATGACAGGAGCGCATGGATTCGGTTCATTTGGATCTATTTCCATGTCATCGACGTTACTATTAATAGGAGCAGGCATTGTTACAGCTTTACCACTTTTTTATTTTGCAAAAGGAGCACAACTTATTCCGCTTTATATGGTAGGATTTTTACAATATATTGCACCAACGATTAGTTTAATTTTAGGTGTATTCGTATTTGGTGAACATTTCACATCTACTCATATGATGGCATTTTTCTGTATATGGGTTGCATTATTTGTGTTTTCAATAGCGAAAACAAAGTTTTTAGTGCAGAAACAACCGAAATTTATAAAAAATAAATCAGCAAAAGTATCATAATGCGTAGTATTTTCTACGCATTTTTCTTTATACTGATACTATATAGATTTCCATTATAGTCAGTAGGGAGCTGAGAACGTGGAAACAATTTTACATAATGATCCGCTTATGGCCGCTGTAATTTCATGGTTTCTAGCACAATTAACGAAAGTAGTCTTTAAATTATTCAAAACGGGTGAATTTGATTTTGCAAAGTTTTTCGCTTCAGGTGGGATGCCGAGTTCTCATGCTTCAACTGTTACAGCACTTGCGACAGGTGTTGGCGTTGTGGAAGGTGTGGAAAGTACCTTATTTGCTATTGCTGCTATCTTTGCAATAATTGTTATGTATGATGCTTCAGGAGTAAGACTTGCAGTTAGTAAACAAGCGAAAATATTGAATGAGTTCTTTCACGGTAGACAAACAGAATATAAGAAGTTAAATGAACTTGTCGGGCATACACCGTATGAAGTAGTAGTCGGTGCTTTAGTAGGGATTATTGTCGGAGTGGGATATTGCTTATGAGCAGAACATTTTATATGTTCTGTTTTTCTTTGTTTTCATACATATTTAGCTACCTTTTTGAATATCGTTATACGGATTTCGAAAGGGTGGGTGAGTAACTTGTTATTATATGAAAAAGTGCATGAAGAAATAGCGAGAAGAACAACTGCACTTCAAACGATGCAACGGCAAGATGGTACGTGGCAGTTTTGTTTTGAAGGAGCACCATTAACAGATTGCCATATGATTTTTTTATTAAAATTATTAGGTAGAGATAAAGAGATAGAACCGTTTGTAAAAAGATTAGCATCACTTCAAACAAATGAAGGAACATGGAAATTGTATGAAGACGAAGTGGGTGGCAATTTATCTGCTACAATTCAATCTTATACTGCCTTACTAGCTTCAAAAAAATATACAAAAGAAGATGCGAATATGAGGCGAGCCGAAATGTTTATTAAGGAACGTGGAGGCGTGGCGCGTGCTCATTTTATGACGAAGTTTTTATTAGCAATTCATGGAGAATATGAATACCCTTCGCTTTTTCATTTGCCAACACCGATTATGTTTCTGCAAAATGATTCAGCCCTCAGTATATTTGAATTGAGTAGCTCAGCACGTATCCATTTAATTCCGATGATGGTTTGTTTAAATAAAAGATTTCGAGTAGGAAAAAAGTTACTGCCAAATTTAAATCATATCGCAGGCGGGGGCGGGGAATGGTTTCGGGAGGAGCGGTCTCCGTTGTTTCAAACGTTATTAAGTGATGTAAAACAAATTATATCGTATCCACTTTCTTTACACCATAAAGGATATGAGGAAGTCGAACGTTTTATGAAAGAGCGTATTGATGAAAATGGAACGTTATATAGTTACGCAACTGCCTCATTTTATATGATTTATGCTTTACTCGCGTTAGGACATTCTCTTCAATCATCGATGATTCAAAAAGCTATAGCAGGGATAACATCTTATATATGGAAGATGGAAAGAGGGAATCATTTGCAAAACTCTCCTTCGACTGTATGGGATACGGCTTTACTCAGCTATACGTTACAAGAGGCCCACGCTTCGAAAGATAATAAGATGATTCAACATGCAACAGCGTATGTATTAAAAAAACAGCATACAAAAAAAGCTGATTGGAGCGTACATGCTCCGGCGCTGACTCCAGGCGGTTGGGGTTTTTCGGATGTGAATACGACAATTCCAGATGTCGATGATACAACAGCTGTGCTAAGAGCGTTGGCAAGAAGTAGAGGGAACGAAAATGTAGATAATGCTTGGAAGAAAGGGGTTAATTGGGTTAAAGGATTACAAAATAATGATGGTGGTTGGGGAGCGTTTGAAAAAGGTGTGACGAGTAATTTATTAGCAAATTTACCAATCGAAAATGCAAGCGATATGATTACAGATCCCTCTACACCAGATATTACAGGAAGAGTGTTAGAGCTTTTCGGGACATACGCGCAAAATGAATTGCCTGAGAAACAAAAACAAAGTGCGATAAATTGGTTAATGAATGTGCAAGAGGAAAATGGATCATGGTATGGGAAATGGGGGATTTGTTATATATATGGTACGTGGGCTGTTATGACTGGTTTACGGTCACTCGGAATTCCATCTAGCAATCCATCAATGAAAAGAGCAGCTTTATGGTTAGAACATATACAGCATGAAGATGGTGGGTGGGGGGAATCGTGCCACAGTAGCGTGGAAAAAAGGTTCGTTACTTTACCATTTAGTACACCATCCCAAACAGCTTGGGCGTTAGATGCTCTCATTTCTTACCATGATGAAGAAACACCAGCTATTCGAAAAGGTATTTCATATTTGCTTGCGAATCCTTATGTGAATGAAAAATATCCTACCGGAACAGGTTTGCCAGGTGGGTTTTATATTCGTTATCATAGCTATGCCTATATATATCCGCTACTTACTTTGGCACATTATATAAAAAAATATAGAAAATAAACCGAGAGGATATCTCTCGGTTTATTTTGTTGGGTAGTAGGTCCCTGTTGAAAAGAATAAGGTTGTGCGTTCCTTATTTTTCTGTTGACTGGCGTTTTTGACGTGCAGCAGCGGCATTTGCACGTGCGTTTGCTTCTAAGTCATTGTGGTCAGCGAGTTCGCGAGAGAACTCAACATCAATGCCATCAGCAGCTTTGTTTTGCTTGAAATTTTTTTTGTTCATTCGACACAATCTCCTTGTGTTTTATGCGACGTTGCAAAGTTAGTTTGACACAAATAGACTTTTTTATACAAAGAGGAATTGGGAAGCAAAGAGCCGAAATATACAGTATAAGTAATAGAAATGAGGGATAGGGATGGAGTTTTTAAATGGGAAAACAGCTGTAGTAACAGGAGCTGCACAGGGAATTGGAAAAGAGATTGCAAGGGTTTATGCAAAACTAGGGGCGAAAGTATTAATTAGCGATGTAAATGAAGAGAAGCTACAAAAAACGACACGTGAATTATCAGATGAAGGATATGAAGTGAAGCAGTATCGTTGTGATGTGAGTAATCAAAATGATGCGAAGTCCTTAATTGAATACGCTGTCCAAACATTTGGTACACTGCACATTTTAGTAAATAATGCAGGAATTACGCGAGATGCAATGTTACATAAAATGGAGAAACCTGCATGGGAACAAGTACTGCAAGTAAATTTAACAGGTGTTTTTTATTGTATGCAACCAGCGCTTCTTTACATGAGACAACAAGGGTATGGACGCATTATTAATATATCTTCAATTAGTAGAGAAGGAAACATAGGTCAAGCGAATTATGCTGCTACAAAGGCAGGAGTTGTAGGTTTAACGAAAACAGCGGCGAAAGAAGTTGGAAGCTTCGGCATTACGTGCAATGCGATTTGTCCAGGGTTTATGGATACAGATATGACAAAAACGATACCAGATAAAGTGAAAGAAAAGATGGTTGGCGCAATT
Organism: Bacillus sp. EB106-07-01-XG149; assembly: GCF_058791555.1. Classification (NCBI taxonomy): domain Bacteria; kingdom Bacillati; phylum Bacillota; class Bacilli; order Caryophanales; family Bacillaceae; genus Bacillus; species Bacillus sp. EB106-07-01-XG149. The sequence continues at coordinate 143,415 of NZ_JBYTDP010000004.1, forward strand.
CCAGTTGGTAGAATTGGAACGCCAGAAGATATTGCGAACGCAGCAGCCTTTTTAGCATCAGAATACGCATCCTATATTACAGGAGAAGTATTGAATGTGAGCGGAGGACTACAAGTTTAAAGGAATACATAATGAAAAGAACCTGACCGGATAGGCCAGGTTCTTTTTTCGTTAATTTAAGTTGAGCCAAACGCTCTTCACTTCTGTATAGTTATTTAATGCGTAAGATCCCATTTCACGGCCAAGACCGGATTGTTTAAATCCTCCAAATGGAGATGCTGCATCAAAGACGTTATAACAGTTTACCCATACAGTACCAGCACGTACTTTACTTGCAACATAGTGTGCTGTTTTAACATTTTCTGTCCACACACCAGCCGCTAAGCCGAATTGTGATTTATTTGCACGTTCAATTACTTCATCAATATCGTTAAAAGGTATTGCAGAAATAACTGGACCGAAAATTTCTTCTTTTGCGATCGTCATTTCGTCATTTACGTCAGCGAATACTGTAGGAGAAACGAAGTAGCCTTGATCGAATGGATTACTTCCTCCGCAAAGTACTTCAGCACCTTCTTCAATTCCTTTTTCAATGTAGCCCATTACACGTTTTTGTTGTTCTTCAGAAACGAGAGGACCGATTGTAGTTTCTGGACTTAAGCCAGCACCTTGATTTAATTTTTTAGAGTAAAGGACAAGGTCAGCCATGACATTATCATACATTTTCTTCGGAACAAATAAGCGTGATCCAGCAGAGCATACTTGTCCTTGGTTAAACATAACACCAGAAAGTGCACCAGGAATCGCGCGAGATAAATCAGCATCTGGCAAGATGATATTTGGTGATTTACCGCCTAACTCAAGTGTAACGCGTTTTAATGATTCAGATGCTTGTCGCATAATTTGTTTACCAACTGGAGTAGAACCAGTAAATGCAATTTTATCAACGAGTGGATGATTAACAAGAGCCTGTCCAGCTGATTCACCGAATCCAGGAACGATATTAATAACACCTTTCGGGAACCCAGCTTCTTCAATTAATTCAGCTAAGTATAGAGCGGATAGTGGAGTTTGCTCTGCAGGTTTTAAAACGATTGTACATCCTGTAGCAAGCGCCGCTCCCATTTTCCACATTGCCATAAGAAGTGGGAAGTTCCAAGGAATAATTTGACCAACGACACCAACAGCTTCATGGCGTGTATAGTTAAAATAATCACCGGAAACAGGAATTGTTTGACCAACGATTTTCGTAGCCCAGCCAGCATAATAGCGCATATGCTCAATTGCAAGTGGTATGTCTGCTGCCATTGTTTCACGGATTGGCTTTCCGTTATCTAACGTTTCGAGCTGTGCAAGCTCTTCTTTATGTTCTTCCATTAAATCAGCTAACTTGTACATAAGACGGCTTCGCTCAGCAGTGCTCATGCGAGACCAAGGACCTTCGTCGAAAGCCATGCGAGCTGCAACGACAGCTTTATGAATATCTTCGCGACCAGCTTCAGAAACAACGGCAAGTGTTTCGCCGGTTGCTGGGTTAGGTGTTTTAAATGTTTTTCCGGAAGCGCTTTCAATGAAAGATCCATTCACATATAACTTTTTTGTACCTTGAAGAAACTTTTCTACCTTTTCATGAAGATTTACAGCTAGTTGACTCATTGTATAACCCCCTTGAAAGTATAATGTAAACGCAGTACGAGACGGCGTTTATTCCGAAATCAAGGATGTGGGAACTAGATGGAAAGCCTCTAATTTAAATCATAATTAACAAATGCTGAAAATTCAAATTTCATTTGTGTTACAATTGTAAAAAATATGTAATGTAAGAGGGTCTTCTATATGATTATAAAAAATCCTGCTTGTTTTTGCTTTCTAGTAGGAAAAACTAGAAGAACAATGGTACAATAATACATCGTGAGAGGAGGGAGAAAAATGAAGGATTATCATGATGATCCACGCTTTCGAATTGCCCATAGAGAAGCGTTAATTGGTCTTGGACTTGCTATTATTAATTTTATTATATGGTACGGATTTGCTTATGGGCTTGGTAGTAAAAATCCAAGTGAATATACATATGTATTCGGTTTTCCAGCATGGTTTTTTTATAGCTGTATCGTTGGATTTGTCGTTATGGTTATTTTACTTAGTTTAGTTGTTCGTTTTGTATTTCAAGATATTTCACTCGATGAGGAAGAAAAAAGTGAGGAATAATAGATGAATTGGTATGTAATCATTCCAATGATAATTTCATTTATCGTTGTGTTTTTAATTGGTGTATATGCTTCAAGACGCGTACAAGCGACTGCTAATAATAAATTTTTACAAGAATATTTTCTTGGTGGGCGTGAACTTGGCGGTTTATTATTAGCGATGACAATGATTGCTACGTACGGTAGTGCTAGTAGCTTTATTGGTGGTCCAGGTATTGCGTACAATATGGGCCTCGGATGGGTATTATTATCTGCGATTCAAGTTGTAACAGGGTATATCGTTTTAACGGTTATCGGTAAAAAGTTTGCAATTATCGCTAGGAAGATGGAAGCCATTACTCTTATCGATTATTTAAAGGGAAGATACAATAATAAAGCAGTTGTTATACTTTCTGCGTTATGTATAATTATCTTCTTATTTTCAGCAACAGTAGCTCAGTGGGTCGGCGGTGGACGATTAATTGAATCGCTAACGGGTCTATCTTATACAACAGCACTATTTTTATTTACTTTTTCTGTACTTGTGTACGTATTAATTGGTGGGTTTCGTGCAGTTGCTTTATCAGATACGTTATTAGGAATCATTATGTTAGTTGGAACGACAATCATTTTAATTGCTACTGTCATTGCTGGTGGTGGAATTGAAAAGATTATGCAGGAGCTTATTCAAATCAATCCAAATTTAATTACACCATTCGGAGCGGATGGTAGTTTAACGAAATCATATGTGACATCATTTTGGATTTTAATTGGAATTGGTGTTGTTGGTTTACCGCAAATTAGCGTGCGTGCCATGTCTTATAAAAATTCAAAAGCTATGCATCAAGCGTTAATAATTGGAACGGTTGTTGTAGGTACAATTATGATTGGTATGCATTTAACAGGTGTATTTGCACGAGTCGTACTTCCGGGTATAACGGTACCAGATAAAGTAATGCCGCTACTCGCGATGGAAGTGTTGCCACCTTGGTTAGCCGGAGTTTTTTTAGCCGCGCCAATGGCAGCAATTATGTCTACAGTAAACTCGTTATTGTTACTTGTAAGTTCATCAATTATTAAAGACATATACGTAAATTACATAAATAAAGATGCAGCAGACAGTACGATCAGAAAAGGAAGTTTGTGGATTACTGGTATCGTAGGGCTGCTCGTTTATGCAGCAGCAATTAAACCACCAGATTTTTTAATATGGTTAAATTTATTTTCTTTCGGTGGATTAGAAGCAGCATTCATTTGGCCAATTGTATTAGGGTTATATTGGAGAAAAGGAAATGCAACAGGAGCGCTTGCCTCTATTTTAGTTGGGGTAGGCTCATATATGTGTATTCATCTTTTCTATCCAAATCCATTCGGTATACATACAGTTGTCTTCCCAATTTGTTTTGCGTTTATCGCTTATATCATTGGAAGTATGAGTGCTGTGAAGAAAAACAGTATAGGTTAGAGGAAGAACGTAGTCCTTATAGAGGACTACGTTTTTTTGTGTGAATTTATTCTTTTTTATTCTGTATATGTAAGGTTATTCATAAATTAATAACAATTGAGGGGATGGAGTTGAGGTCGATGAAAAAAGTGTTATTTTTGGGAGACCCAGGAATTGATGACTCTTTAGCCATCATGTATGGAATTATGCATCCTGATATTGATATTGTTGGTGTTGTAACCGGATATGGAAATGTAACACAAGAAAAGGCGACAAGTAATGCAGCATATTTGCTGCAAATGGCAGGGCGGGAGGATATACCTGTTATTAATGGTGCGAAAATTCCTTTATCCGGAGATGTTACAACGTATTATCCAGAAATTCATGGGGCAGACGGTTTAGGGCCAATTAAACCTCCAAAAGCTTTTTCGCCAAATATAAAACCTTTTTGTGCTTTTTTTGATATTCTTGAAAAGTATAAAGGAGAATTAATCATTGTTGATGCTGGTAGGTCAACGACACTAGCGACAGCATTTATTTTAGAAAAGCCGATGATGAAGTATGTGAAAGAATATTATATAATGGGTGGTGCTTTTTTAATGCCCGGCAATGTGACACCAGTCGCAGAGGCGAATTTTCATGGTGATCCGATTGCGTCACAATTAGTTATGCAAAATGCCAAGAATTTGACATTAGTGCCACTTAACGTTACATCTGAAGCAATTATTACGCCAGAAATGGTGAAATATATTACGAAACACTCTAAAACGAATTTTAATAAATTAATTGAACCGATATTTACGTATTATTATAAAGCGTATAAAAAGTTAAATCCGAAAATAACAGGTAGCCCAGTACATGACGTTGTTACAATGATGGTTGCGGCGAATCCGTCTATTTTGGATTATGTGTACCGTCGTGTCGATGTGGATACAGTAGGGATTGCAAAGGGAGAAAGTATTGCTGATTTCCGTCCACAACCTGATGCAAAATCTTTAAAGAATTGGGTGCGAATTGGTTGGTCATTACATTATAAAAAATTTCTCGAAGACTTCGTGAAAATTATGACGTAGACATAATAGGAGAATACAAGTTAAAATAATGGAGATGATTACTAAAATAATCATCTCCATTATTTTGTTTGTAAGAGATAGATAGAGAAGAGTTATACAATAGGAGAGGAATTTTACTTGAAAAAAACTATAGTATGCGCAGTGATTGTGGGTATTTTCGTTTTGCTAATATCGGGTAATTTTTTAGTGAAAAAAGTGTGGAGTTCAAATAATGATGATGCACAGTATATCGCATCCTTTATTGAAGAACATAAAGATGAAAAAAATAGTGCGCTTCTCGTGAAGAGAAATGATAAAGTTGTTTATTCTGTAAATCCAAATGTTGTATTGCCAGTTGCTAGTACGATGAAGTTAATTGTGGCGCTTGAATATACGAAACAAGTTACGGAAGGAAAAATTGATCCGTCTAGTTTCGTTTCCATTAATGATATAAATCGTTATTATGTGCCGAATACAGATGGCGGTGCACAAGATAGATGGCAAAGGTATTTGCAAAAGACAGACAAGATAACAGAAGAGGCAGTTTCTTTAGAAGAAGTGGCAAAAGGAATGGTTAAGTTTAGTTCGAATGCGAATGCTGAATATTTAATGGAAGTGTTAGGGTTAGATAATATTAATCGAAATTTACAAAGTTTATCCCTTCCAGCACATCAGCCGCTATTTCCGATTGTTTCATCTTTATACATCCCTGGATATTTGCATAAAGAACTACATGTTCCGAAATATAAAATAGAGAAAAAGTTAAAAGAAATGTCTCAAGAGCAATATCGTGAATATGCCATGATTATTCATGAACGCTTAAAAAAGAAGGGGCCATTATTACAGAAGGAAATACCTCTTTATTTAGAGGAACGTTACGATAAAATTTGGTCAGATCGATTACCAGCAGCTTCTGCAAACGATTATATGGTACTGCTTCAAAAGGCAAATCATAAAGGTGGCCTAACAGAGGCCGAAGAAAAAGTGTGGGCTAATATCGTTGAAACGGATATGAGTGCTAAAAAATACCGTAAAACATTTAGACATGCAGGGCAAAAGAATGGTTATACGCCATGGACAGTTACAAAAGCAGTTTATGCGATGGATAAACGCGGGAACTGTACAGAAATAGTGTTTTTAGCCAATAATTTAAATGAGGACGACAGTGCAGAAATACGGAAACATTTAGCAAACTTACATTTCCAAGTGTTGCAAAGTGATAAGTATGATGCGACTTTTATTAAGTAAACTCGGTGCAGAGAGCACCGAGTTTATTTTTATGTACAAGCACTTTTTTACTCTCTGTGGGTATGATGGGTATTAATACTTAAGTGAGAGGGGAAAAGGTGATGAAACAAAGTAAAGAAGAGTTTATAAAGAGTGAAGGCGCTGATTTCCCTGGGAAAACATATGTGGATTGTGTATTACAACATGTATTTCATTTTCAACGAAATTACTTATTAAAAGATATGTTTCAAGTGCATAAAGCACATATTACAATGCTGACTGAAGAAAATTTAATGAAAAAGGAAGAAGCTAAAGTTATATTACACGCACTAAAAAAGATAGAGGGAATTCCAAAAGATCAATTGCTATATACAGAGCAGCATGAAGATCTCTTTTTTCTAGTCGAACATTTAATTTCTCAAGAAGCGAAATGCGATTTTGTAAGTAATATGCATATTGGTAGAAGTAGAAATGATATGGGTGTAACGATGTATCGTATGAGTTTAAGGCGATATGTACTACGACTAATGGAGCATCATTTGTTATTGCAAGAAAGTATACTACAACTTGCTGCTGATCATAAGGAAACGATTATGCCAGCTTATACACATACACAACCAGCGCAGCCCACAACATTTGGTCATTATACGTTAGCTATTTATGATACGATGCAGAGAGATTTAGAACGAATGAAACGAACGTACAAACTTATAAATCAGTCTCCAATGGGAGCTGCCGCTCTTTCCACAACAAGTTTCCCAATTAAACGAGAGCGAGTTGCCAATTTACTTGGGTTTACAAATGTAATTGAGAACTCATATGATGCTGTTGCTGGAGCGGATTATTTATTAGAAGTTAGCTCGTTACTTATGGTAATTATGACGAATACGAGTAGATGGATTCATGACTTTTTATTATTAGCGACGAAAGAATATGATGGTATTACTGTTGCAAAGCCATATGTACAAATAAGTAGCATTATGCCGCAAAAGCGAAATCCAGTTTCCATTGAACATGCCCGTGCGATTACGAGTAGCGCTTTAGGAGAAGCATTTACAGTATTTCAAATGATTCATAATACACCATTTGGTGATATTGTCGATACAGAAGATGATTTGCAGCCGTATTTATATAAAGGAATTGAAAAGACCATTCGTGTTTTTTGTATTATGAATGCAGTGATTCGAACGATGAAAGTAGAAGAAGAAACGTTGAAAAGTCGTTCTTATAAACATGCAATTACGATAACTGATTTCGCAGATGTTTTAACAAAAAACTATAGCATTCCATTTCGGCATGCGCATCATGCAGCGAGTGTTATTGCGAATATGTCATTGGAGCAGCAAAAGGAGCTGCATGAATTACATTTAAAAGATGTAAATATATACTTACAAGAAAAATTCAAAATACATTTATTAGAAAAAGATTGGAATGAAATTATATCGCCAGAAGCATTTATTCAAAAAAGAAATGTATACGGTGGACCGAGTAAAAAAGAAATGGAGCGTATGATTAAAAATCGAAAAGAGTCATTTCAAAAAGAAGAAGAGGTATTTGAAAAAGAAAAACAGAGAATTTTACAAGCTGAAACTGATTTGAATATGTTAACTTCGCATAATATTGAATCGTAAAAGAGGGATTTAATGAATTAATCGCCAATACTTAATGAAACTATAAATAGAGGGAAGAGATTGTCGATGATTCAATTACATGTATACGAAGAGATTCTTAATTTTAAAGAAGAGGTTACACCATTTTTAGAAAAGAATGAGCAGGAAAATAATCTCATATTAGGTGTATTACAAATGGTCCAACAACCGATATTTATGGGGGTAGCCAAACAAGAGGAAGAAATTGTAGTTGTATTTCTTCAAACAGAAGAAAAGAAACAAATCATTGTTGCTACGTCTGAAATTGCGGAAGAGGATATCGTGGAACTTGCAAAAAAATTAACGAAAGTATATTCAAATGTTCCTGGATTGATTGGTAATAAGAAAATTGTACAGAAATTAGCGGAAGAGATTGCCGTGTTAGAAAATAAGAAAACGAATGTTGTAATGGAGCAAGGTGTGTATGCATTACAACAAGTTAAGAAGAAGTGGACCGAGGATGGGTATTTTCGAGAAATAGGTAGTGATGAGCTACCATTAATAGAACAGTGGATTTATCAATTTTGCGAAGATGTAAGGCTTCCTACTACGAAAGAAGAAGCGAAACAAACCGCTCATACATTAATTACGAACCGTCGTCTATTTGGTTTAGAAGTAGATGGGAAGCTTGTTTCTGTAGCTGCAAAAACGAGACCAACTACAAACAATATAACAGTTAATTTCGTATATACACCGAAAGAAGCGCGGAAAAAAGGGTACGCATCTAGTTGTGTCGCTGCACTTAGTCAACGTATGTTAGATGAAGGATATAAGACGACTACGTTATATACTGATCTAGCAAACCCTACGTCTAATAAAATTTATCAAGAAATTGGTTATGAAAAAATTGCGGAGTCTGTACTTATATTTTTAGAGAAATAAAATGAAAAGGCACGCTATTAGAGCGTGCCTTTTTGTTATTCATCAATTCGAATGACTTCACCTTGCGGGAAATTCTCAGTTTCTAGTAAGCTACGAATTGCTTTCGCAACGTATTCAGGTGACAGTAGTTTTCCTTCTTCTTTTAGTGCGATGAAGCGGTCTAAATTTATGAAGTCTTCTTTATTTGTTTCACGAATTTGTGCTTGCATACTTGTATCAACAACACCAGGTGCAAAAGCGACGATTTTTACTGGATATTCTTTTTCTGCTTCTTCGGTTGCTACGCACTGTGTAAACATATTTACACCAGCTTTCGTTGTACAATAAGCGCCCCATCCAAAATAAGGATTTTTTCCTGCACCAGATGAAATGTTTATAACACGTTTATCTACTTTCCAGTCTTTCGTATATCTCATGAAAGTAGAGGTAAGAATCATCGGTGCAAGTAAATTAATTTGAACGTTTGTAATGAAAAGCTCGCTTTCTGCCTTTTCAATTGGCTTCATTGGTGCAACCGTGCCTGCATTATTAATTAAATGAATAGATGATATATTGTCTTCCTTCATAGATGAAAGGATCTCGTTAAAGTTAGTTTCTAATTTATGTACATCTTGAAGATCTAAGGAATGAAAAATGCAATGACTGTTATTTTGCTCTGCGAGTTTAGTAAGCTCTTTATTTTCTCTTCTAGAAATAGAGATGACGGTTGTATTTTCTTCTAATAATTGTGTGGCGATTGCCTCACCTAAACCTTGTGAAGTTCCTGTTATGATAACGTAGCGCATAGTGTAGTAAACTCCTCTCCATATATGTGGAATTTTGTTGGACAACGTACATTGTATAGTTTGTCTACATTTTATAGTATAGAGCACTTTTTACTATAATTGAAATGAGATGATTGTGTGCCTTTTATGAATCGCTTTACAACAACAGTAACTGGTGCCGTCACGTTCACTGGGAACACGTTAGGACTAAGTCCTACATCGCCTGCACCAAATAATAACTTCGGTACGATTGATGTATTTACAACGGTAAATACATCGCTCCAAGTACCTGGATTCCCAGCAGGAACGACGAATGACTGGCCATTAAATTCTTCAAGTGCAATTTTGAATCTTCCGGCAGGGAGTAGTATTTTATACGCAGAACTAGTATGGGCCGGCACATACCGGACCGATACAGAGGATGTTTCAGCTTTTTTAAATGATAACATTACATTTACAACACCGGCAGGAACGTTTTCTGTTACACCAGATCCTGCAACTGCGCAGCAAGGTTCAGTAGGGAACCAGTTTTATTACGTACGTTCAGCTAACGTAACGAATCTTGTTAATACAGGGGGAGCGGGAACATATACAACGGGTGCTGTACCGGCTACAAGAACTTCTGCTGATCCAACGGTCAGTCGTTCAGCTGGTTGGACGCTTGAGGTAGTTTATCAAAATACAAGTTTACCACTTCGGAATTTGTCAGTGTATGCAGGCCAAGAAATTATTGATGCTTCATCACCACCAGTTGATGCTACTATTTCAGGTTTCGCAACTCCATCTACAGGTTCTGTTACAGGAAGAGTACTTGTAACTGCTCAAGAAGGTGATTCTAACATTGTTGGAGATCAACTTCGCTTTGGACCGAATGCGAATGCTACAGTTGCTTTATTCGGACCGAGAAATCCCGCAAATAATTTCTTTCAGTCACAAATTTGTAATGATAGTGGGAATTTAGATACAACTGGCACCTTTGGAAATTTGAATCAGCCGTTAGGGATAGCTTTAGCCGTCCGAAGACAAGGATGGGATATTACGAATGTAGATGCCTCGTCATCATTAGTAAATAATCAAACGTCAGCGACTGTTCGCTTCGTTACAAATGGAGATGGATATGCTGCAGCTGGTTTTGGTGTTCAAATTGATGCGACAGGGCCAATTATAAATCCTGTTAAATCTGTTGATAAAACCGTTGCAGCAGTAGGTGATATTCTCACCTATACGATTACTGTTCCGAATACAGGGACAGGAAGTGCAGAAAACGTTGTATTACAAGACAGTATTCCGAATGGAACTACGTTTATAGCAGGCAGTGTTACAGTAGGTGGAGTAACTCAGCCGAGCGCCAATCCAGCTAGTGGAATTAATTTAGGAACGATACCGAATAATGCTCAAAGAGTTGTCACGTTTCAAGTGAGAGTTACGTCATTCCCGAATCCGAATCCAATTTCAAATCGTGCGATGGTGTCATACCAATTCCGTCCTTTTGTTGGAAGTCCTCCTATCACAAGTACAGCTTCTTCAAATACAGTACAGACGACGGTAAATCGCGCAAATGTAAGTTTACAAAAATCTGTAGATCTACAGACGGCAACAATTAATGATGTATTAACGTACACAGTGAATGTGACCAACGATGGGAATGTCGCTGCAAATAATGTTATTTTTGTTGATAGTATACCTGCTGGAACAACGTTTATAACAAATAGTGTTACGGTAAATGGAGTAGCGCGTCCAGGAGCAAATCCGGCAAGTAGTATTAATCTTGGAAGTATTAATGCTTCGCAAACGACTGTAGTGCGCTTTCAAGTTCGAGTAACATCTAATCCTCTTGTAAATCCAATTCCAAACCGTGCGAGTGTAACATTTAACTTTATTCCAGTGCCTGGTCAGCAACCAATTTCAGGCCAAGCGACAAGTAATACTGTATTTACTACAATTAATATAGCTGATATAAGAACGAGAAAAACAGTAGATAGAGCTTTTGCGACAGTTAATGACGTTCTTACGTACACCGTTACAATTGAGAATACCGGGAATGTACTTGCGACGAATGTTATTTTTCAAGATCCAATCCCAATTGGAACGACTTTTATCCTAAATAGTGTGACTGTAGATGGGGTTTCACAACCTGGGGCAAATCCTGCGACTGGGTTTACCGTAGCGAATATATCTCCTGGCGGAAGTAGGACAGTGACTTTTCAAGTACGAGTGACATCTACACCATCAGGAGGTACGATTGCAAATCGTGGAAATGTGTCTGCTAATTTCGTCGTTATTCCGAATCAGCCACCGATAACGATTAATAGACAAACGAATACAGTTGTGACACAAGTTAATACAGGCGGTTTAAATGTAATAAAAGAAGTGAATACAATGCAAGCGGCGGTAGGGGATACTTTAACATACACAATTGCCGTCCAAAATACAGGAAACGTACTGTTAACAAATGTATTTTTCCAAGACCCTATTCCTTCCGCTGTTTCATTCGTTGCAAATTCTGTAACAATTAATGGAGTACCACAAAGTGGATTGAATCCAAATACAGGATTTTCTCTTCCAAATATTCCTGCGGCTCAAACAGTTGTAGTCACATTTGACGTATTAATTGTACAGGATCCAGAAAATGAAGATATTTTAAATCAAGCAAATGTAACAGCGAGTTTTCAAGTGAATCCGAGTGAACCACCAGTAACAATCAATGTTCCGAGTAATGTTGTGAATACAACATTACAATCAGGGAACTTTGAAGTTGTGAAGGCAGTGAATACGGATGTTGCAACGGTAGGGGATGTTTTAGTATATACAATCGAAATAATTAATGCAGGTAGTGTAACAGCTACAAATGTGTTTTTCCAAGATTCAATTCCGCAAGGGACTTTATTTATTGAAAATAGTGTATTGGTTAATGGTGTTTTACAAGAAGGGGCAGATCCAGAACTTGGATTCCCATTAAATAATTTGCCTACTGGCACGAGTGTAATTGTTACGTTTGAAGTATTAATTGATGAAATTCCCCAAGGAAATAATGTCGTCAATAATGCGAATGTCACTGGAGATTTCCTTGTAAATCCAACAGAGCCACCAATTACTGTAACAGTGCCAAGTAATACTGTTATGACAGTGGTGAATTCTTCAGGGTTAAATGTAATGAAGAGCGTAAGTGCTAGTGAAGCAGGTGTAGGGGATACGTTAACGTATACAGTTCGTATACAAAATAGTGGAACAGTAGCAGCAACAAATGTATCATTCCTTGATCCAATTCCATCTGGAACAACGTTTGTAGCAAATAGTGTAACAATAAACGGAACGTCTCAACCAGTTTTAAACCCAACAACTGGATTTCCGCTTGCTAATATTCCAGTAGGAGGAACGGTAACAGTTGCTTTTCAAGTGACGATCACGAGTGTACCACCAAATAGAGTTCTTCCGAATAATGCGAATGTAACAGCTGATTTTCAAGTAAGTCCTTTGCAGCCGCCAATTACAATTGTAACAATTAGTAATATTGTTGTGACACGAGTGAATGTAGGATCAATTAATGTAATAAAGAGTGTAACTACACCACAAGCAGGTGTAGGAGATACGTTAACGTATACGATTCGTATTCAAAATACAGGAACTGTTCCTGCAACGAATATTATTTTTCAAGATCCAATTCCGTCTGGTACTGCGTTTGTAGTAAATAGTGTGACGATAAATGGAGTCGTTCAGCAAGGCGCGGATCCTATGGCAGGTTTCCCAGTACCAAATATTCCTGTCGGGCAAACGGCTACGATTACGTTTCAAGTTACAGTGACGAGCGTTCCGAGTGGTGGAAATATAAGAAACCAATCGAACGTTACTGCAAGTTTTCTTATAAATCCAGCCAATCCTCCAATAACAACTGTTACGAATAGCAATTTCGTCGTGACGCAAGTAAACACAGCGCAGTTAAATATACAAAAATCTTCATCTGTACAACAAGCGGCACTTGGAGAAATTTACACGTATTCTGTTGTCATTAGAAATAATGGAACGGTAACAGCGACGAATGTCTCTTTCATTGATCCAATTGCTTCAGAAACAACATTTGTAGCAAATAGTGTAACGATAAATGGAACTCCTCAACCTGGATTTGATCCAAATATAGGTTTTACGCTTCCTAATATAGCTGCTGGCACATCATTGACTGTAACGTTCCAAGTAACAGTAGTTGCACCATCCACGCGTGGAGCCGTACTAAACACCGCATCTGCAACAGCTACTTTCTTATTAAATCCTTTACAGCCCCCTGTAACAACAACAAATTTAAGTAATACGACAGTAGTTACGATACCGTTACCTCCTCCTGGTGAAGTAACAGCAACAAAAACAGTTGACGTTGCAACTGGAGCGGTTGGGGATGTATTAACGTATACCGTGCTAATTTCAAACGTAGGAATTATACCTGTTACAGATGTGTTCTTCCAAGATGTCATACCAGAAGGAACGACATTTGTAGAAGATAGTGTAACGATAGGTGGGGTGCAGCAACTTGGTGTAAATCCAGAAATAGGATTTACAGTTACTCCATTATTAATTAATGGTGGAAGTATTGAGGTAACGTTCCGAGTGACGATTACAGAAATTCCAGATAATGAAGTCATATTAAATGATGCAGACGTTACATTTACTTCACAACCAAATCCGCAGGAACCACCGATTACGGAAACGATATTAACAAATTTAGTCGTTACGACAATTAATATAGCGTTTATTTTTCCGTTAAAACTAGTAGATAAAGAAGTAGCGATTGTAGGAGAAATTTTAACGTATGATGTATTGATTTTTAATTTTGGAACAGTGGCAGCGACGAATGTTCAATTTATAGATACTACTTCCGCGGGTGTAGCATTTGTACCGGGAAGTGTGAGCATAAACGGGGTACCAGCACCGGGATTAGATCCGTTCATCGGCTTTACAGTTCCAGATATACCTGTAGATGATTTTGTGCTTGTCACATATCAAGAGATGGTAACGAGCATACCAGAAGGTGGTACAGTTGTTAACTTTGTAGACGTTACCGCTACATTTGCTGTAAGTGAAACAGAACCGCCTATTACTGAGACGACGACAAGTAACACGACATTAACCGAAATAAATGAATCTGGTTTGAATGTTTTAAAATCAGTAAGTGAGCCGATTGTTGCAGTAGGCGATACAATCACATATACGACAGTAGTTCAAAATACGGGAACAGTGACGGCGACGAATGTTCAATATAGTGATGTATTACCTTCCTCTATAGCATTCGTGCCGAATAGTGTAACGATAGGTGGTGTGATACAACCTGGGTTCAATCCTAATAATGGATTCCCGCTGCCAGATATAAATCCAGGGGGAAGTGTAGAAGTCACATTCCAAGTAACCGTTGTTAGTGTTCCATCAAACGGAACAATTGCCAATACGGCAAATGTTACTGGAAGCTTTATATTAGTACCAGGAGAACCACCAGTTATAGTAAATCAGCCAAGTAACACAACGCTCACAACTGTAAATAGAGGACGATTTAATGTTATTAAACAAGTAAATAGAACAGCTACTCTCGTTGGAGATGTATTAACGTATACGGTTCAAATAACGAATACAGGAACAGTAACAGCAAATGATGTTCAGTTTATTGATACAATTTCAGCAGGAGCGTCATTTGTATCGAGTAGTGTAACGGTAAATGGAGTTTCGCAACCAAACTTAAATCCGATTACTGGATTTGGAGTTGGAGATATACTCGTTGGTGAAACCGTTATAGTGACGTTTCAAGCGATAGTTACAACCATCCCGTCATCAGGAACAATTACGAACGTTGCAAATATAACAGGAAACTTTACTTTAGTGCCAGGAGAGCCACCTGTTGTAGTAACTGAACCGAGTAATACGACGATAACAAGGGTAAATAGAGGGCGCTTTAATGTTATAAAAACCGTGAATAAGCAAGCAACGCGATTAGGAGATACGTTAACGTATAGTGTGCAAGTTACAAATACGGGAACGGTAACTGCGATAAATGTTCAGTTTATTGATGTCCCATCGCCTAGTTTAGAATTCGTTGCAGGAAGTGTGCAAATAAATGGGATTCCACAAGTAGGTTTAGATCCTTTTGTAGGCTTTTCATTACCGGATCTTGCAGTAGGGGATAGCTTATTAATCACATTTGAAGTAAACGTAATCGCAATTCCGCCTTCTAGTAGCATTATGAATACAGCGAGAGTAACTGGTGATTTCGAATTGATTCCAGGAGAACCACCGTTTACAATTACGAATTCAAGTAATACGACAGTCACACCAGTAAATAGAGGCAGTTTAGATATGCTGAAAGAAGTAGATCATTCAATTGTTGGAGTAGGAGAAACGGTAACGTACCGTGTTCGCATATTAAATACTGGTACGGCTGATGCAATGAATGTTAAATTTATTGATGTACTATCTCCGGAAGCTGTTTTTGTACCAAATAGTGTAACGATAAATGGAGTAGCGCGTCCGGGAGTAAATCCGCAGGTTGGATTTACGATTTTAGACATTCCAGTCGGTGAGACGGCGATTGTAACATATGAAGCTACGATTACGAGTTTTCCAGATGGTGGTACAGTAGTGAACGTTGCTGGGGCATCAGCAGAATATATTTTAGTACCAGGAGAGCCGCCAGTTACAGTGATGGACACGAGTAATACAGTTATTGTAACGGTAAATACTGCAATCTTATTTGTTGCAAAAGGAGCAAACTTTGAAGTAGCAATGGTAGGAGATGTTGTCACTTACGGAATTGCTGTTATAAATGATAGTACAGTTCCTGTGACGAATATTGTTTTAACGGATATCATTGATCCGAATACGCTATTTATAAATGGCACGGTAACGGTAAATGATGTACCTTTTCCATTTGCCAACCCGAATACGGGTATTCCGTTAGGTGATTTTCAGCCAAATGATGCAGCTATTATTAATTTTCAAGTTGTAATAACAGGAGGGCAAATAAATAACTTAGTTACAAATACAGCGACAGCGAGTGGGTTTGCAACTGTGAATCCAAATGAACCGCCTGTAGTAGTTGAAGGCGATAGCAATACAGTTGTTATCCCGTTTATTCCTCAAAATGTCTCAACGACAGTCGTAAAAACAGCGGATCATCAAACAGCAACAATTGGAGATGTTATTACGTTTACGACAGTTATTACAAATATGGGAGATACAGCGATACAAAATATTCGTTTTCAAGATATGTTAGATAGTAGTGTTCAATTTGTCCTTGGAAGTGTAACGGTTGATAATACGCCAGTGCCAAATGTAAATCCAGTATCAGGATTTCTGATAGGAAGTTTAAATCCAGGTGAAGCACGCACAGTCTCGTTCCAAGTAGTAGTTCAGAGTGCGCCAAGTGGTTCAGGAAATTATATAAATCAAGCGAGTATTCGCTTCGAACATCAAGTAGGTACAGTGTTACCACCTGTTACACAAATAATAGAAAGTAATATTGTGGTCATACCGTTCGTCCCAACAATCGAACAAATTTGTGAAACAAACTTTAATTGCTTAGATAAAATTCCATTTCAATGTTCTCCGTGTAATCAGTTGCACGAACATAAAAAATAAAACAAAAAAGAGCATCCTATTCTTTCAGGATGCTCTTTTTGTATTAATCACATAGATTCATTTTCGGGCGAGGTAAAAAACTCGTTGATTTTGTTGGAAAGTAGAAATGGAATGGCTCCTTTTATTACAGAAATATCCCAATCCCACCATGCAAGATTCTCTAGTTTGTCAATCGTTTCTTGGGGGAAACGATATCGAATAAATTTTGCAGGATTACCAGCTACAATTGCATATGGAGGTACGTCTTTTGTGACAACACTCTTTGCCCCAATAATGGCTCCGTTACCAATTGTAACACCAGATAAAATGCAGGATTGATAACCAATCCATACATCGTTGCCGACTACGATGTCACCTTTTGAAGAAGGATGACCAGTAATATGTGCTCCTTCATTAAAAAATGCATTAAATGGGTAAGTTGTTATCCAGTCTGCGCGATGTTCACCGCCAAGTATGAAAACGACTTCTTCTCCTAATGAACAAAACTTACCTATTTTTAATTTCGTTTCATCATTCCAAGAAAAAATGGTTGGACCTACTTTACTATAAGTATAATCACCAATATCATATTTATTATATTCAGGTTTTTGATTTAAAAATAACATAACAAATTTAGCATCCTCTCTAAAGCAAGTAATGGATATGGAACATTATATGCAACTTGGAATAAGTCGAACTGTGTTGTATGAATTGGTAATACACAATTAGTAGGTGCAACGAATAAAAAGGGAGTGGAATGAATGATATACAAAATGGGATTATATAATAAACCTTTTCAGTCAATTAAATCAGGAAAAAAAGTATATGAAGTACGTTTATACGATGCAAAACGTCAACTTATAAAACAAGGCGATCATATTGTATTTACGAACCTTACGACAGCAGCAACGATGACTGTCAAAGTGACGGAAATAAAACGATACGAAAGCTTTAAAGCAATGTACGAACAAATTGATAAAAAATTATTGGATTGTGAAAATGATAGTTTAGAGGAAATGCTAGAAAGTACATACAAAATATATACGAAAGAACAAGAAAAAAAGTGGGGAACAGTTGCGATTCGTATTGAGGTAATAAAATGATAAGAAATCGCGGCGGGGCTATCATTGTGCAGGAAGGGAAAATTGCTCTTATAAAACGTATTCGAGAAGGGGAAACATATTATGTTTTTCCAGGCGGAGGAATTGAAGAAGGAGAAACAGCTGAAGAAGCAACGAAGCGAGAAATTTATGAAGAATTAGGGGTACATATAAAAGTGGAGCATCTGATTGCAAAGGTGGAGTATAAAGGTACGGAGCATTATTTTAATGCCCATATTATAGATGGAGTTTTCAGAAGTGGTAAAGCTGAAGAATTCAAGCTGAAAGATAGAGGGAGTTATATTCCGTTGTGGTTGCCGATACACGAGTTGGAAAAAGTGAATATAAAACCGTATGAAGTGGTTGGAAGTATATTCAATCATTATAAAAAGTAAGGTCTGACAACATACAAAAAAAACCATTGACATAGTCTTCTGATTTAAGTATTGTATTCGAGTATGTTTATAATCAGGAGGTTTATATGAGCAATCAATCTACTACACATCATGTGAAAATGACAACAGCAGATCCATCTGGAATTGGTCTATTTGGATTAGCGATGGTAACACTTGTAGCATCATCTCAAAAGTTAGGCTTAACAGATGGCGTTTCACTTGTATTACCGTGGGCAATCTTTTTAGGAGGATTTGCACAAATCTTTGCGTGCATTCACGATGCAAAGCATAACAATACGTTCGGTACAACAGCATTCGGTGCATACGGCCTATTTTGGTTAGGTGTTGGAATGACTTGGTTAATTCAACTTGGAGTATTTGGCGAAAAATTAGCACAAGCTGCAGATTCAAAACAGCTGGGTGTAGCCTTTATTGGATATTTGATTTTCACAATCTTTATGACAATTGGTGCAATGGAAACACATAAAGTATTATTTATGATTTTCGTCCTTATTGATTTCTTATTTATTGGTCTTTCATTAAGTACTTTAGGTGTTATGCCGCATGCAATGCATAATTTAGCAGCGTATTCTGAACTATGTATTTCATTATTATCTTTCTATGGTTCAGCAGCAGCAGTGTTAAATACACACTTCGGTAAAGTTGTATTACCAGTTGGAAAGCCGTTTGGTATTTTTAAAAAGTAATAAAAAAGCACAGATGATTGTATAGTCATCTGTGCTTTTTTGTATGGAATAAATAAAAATGAAAAAATATAATTGAAATTGATTCTCATTATTAATATAATGAGAATGAGAATCATTTATTGTAAGAGGGGGATGCCGAAGTGGCAAAAATTTTAATAGCTTATGCAAGTATGTCAGGAAATACAGAGAGTATTGCTGATTTAATAAAAGTTAGTTTAGATGCTTTTGATCATGAAGTAGTATTGCAAGAAATGGAAGGCATGGATGCTGAAGAATTATTGGCCTATGATGGAATCATTTTAGGATCTTATACGTGGGGCGATGGTGAATTACCG
Organism: Bacillus sp. EB106-07-01-XG149; assembly: GCF_058791555.1. Classification (NCBI taxonomy): domain Bacteria; kingdom Bacillati; phylum Bacillota; class Bacilli; order Caryophanales; family Bacillaceae; genus Bacillus; species Bacillus sp. EB106-07-01-XG149. The sequence continues at coordinate 162,746 of NZ_JBYTDP010000004.1, forward strand.
TTTGAGGCGGAAGATTTCCATGAGGACTTAGAAAATATAGATTTATCAGGGAAGAAAGTAGCGGTATTCGGATCAGGTGATACGGCGTATGAACTATTTTGTGAAGCGGTAACGATATTTGAAGAAAGACTTGTAGAACGCGGTGCAGAGCTTGTGCAAGAAGGATTGAAAATCGAACTAGCTCCAGAAGATGAAGAGGATGTTGAAAAATGCAGTAATTTTGCAATTGCATTTGCTGAGAAGTTCTAAGAATGGGAGTGTCAACGTGGAGACAATGTTAAGTGCGACCGCTATTACAAAGTTAAGAGATGGAAAACTTATGTTAGCTACTACATATAATGGCTTATTTATTGAACGAGACGGAGAATGGAAACAAATATTAAATGGTTTTCAAAAACGAATTAGGGATTTACATAGCGAAGATAATGTAGTGTATGGTGTAGGTGACGAAGGGATTTTTATTCGTAGTATGAATGGTGGAGAGAACTGGACGGTTCAGCGTTTTCCAACAAAAGCAACGAGTTGGAATGTTTGTAGTAATGTACAAGGAACAGTCATTGCTCATGGAGATAAAACGTTGTATCATTCTAATGATTTTGGTTCGACATGGGAAACCATTCATCCATTTCTTGAGTATGGTGGCGGGGCACCATCTATTCGATCGTTATTTTTATATAAACATTACTTATTTATCGGTACGAAAATACATGCTAAATATGGTGGTGTTTGGCTCTTTAATTTGGAGACACGTAAATTAAAGAGGATTAAAATCGTGATGAATCAGATGATCTCAGCGTTGACTGTACACAATTCTTATATAGTAGCAGCGAGTGGATCATGCAAGGGTATTAGCGGGAATATTTCTTTTTGTAAAATAGATGAAAGTATTGAGAGTGAAAAAACATATTGGCATACATGTCAAAGTGAGCAGAAAGCAAGTAGCTATTTAGCCTTGAGTGTAGATCAACATGTGCTATATACAACGTCAACGCAAAATAAGGCGGGGATTAGTACGGTTTGTCGTGTACTTCTAGAAGAAGAACTTGTTACAGTATGTGACTCAGTTAAAGGGCATGGCTGGCGCATCGTTAACCAAAAAGAGGGTTATGTTGTAGCTGGATCAGGTGAATCAAAAGCGATGCAATGGAAGAAAAAAATTATATAGCAAAAAAAACTTTACTTTTATTATATTGATATGATATAGTTACTTTAAACCATTTTACTTTTAATAATATAGAGATTTAAATGAGCTGTAACTTCCGAGGAGGATAGCAATGTTAAATCTCCTCTGGGGTTGCAGTTTTTTAATGTTTGAAGTATTATTGTAAAGTGGTTGAAAATGAATATGTACATATAGGTACATTGTAGGAGGATTTTTTAAATGCAAAACGGTAAAGTAAAATGGTTTAACGCAGAAAAAGGTTTCGGTTTCATCGAAGTTGAAGGCGGAGAAGACGTATTCGTTCATTTCTCAGCTATCCAAGGCGACGGCTTCAAATCTTTAGAAGAAGGTCAAGAAGTTACTTTCGAAGTAGAACAAGGTAACCGTGGACCTCAAGCTACAAACGTAAACAAGAAGTAATTACGGAAAAAAGAAGGGCTTGCCCTTCTTTTTTTTGCATTTTTATTGAATAACCTCCTATGTACATATAATAATGAGATTAAATTTTTGTTTATTAGACGAAGTATTTCATGCATAAAGTGCATGAATGAATAAATAAATACTGAAAATAGAGTATGTGTGTGAAAAGGAATTTAGAAAGAGGTAAATAAATTGGAAAACGCTACACATTTTATTGTGTTCGATATAGAGAGAAATTTCAGGCCGTATAAATCAGAAGATCCGTCAGAGATAGTTGATATCGGAGCTGTAAAAATAGAAGCAAGTACAATGAAGGTAATTGGAGAATTTTCGGAGTTAGTAAAGCCGAGTGCACGACTCACTCGTCATACGACAAAATTAACGGGAATTACAAAGAAAGATTTAATTGGTGTGGAGAAATTCCCACAAATTATAGAGAAATTTATTCAATTTATCGGAGAAGACTCTGTATTTGTTTCATGGGGTAGAGAAGATTATCGTTTTCTATCTCATGATTGTACGTTATACGGTGTAGAATGCCCATGTATGGAAAAAGAGAGCAAATTTGATTTGCAGAAGTTTGTTTTCCAAGCGTATGAAGAGTTATTTGAGCATACACCAAGTTTACAATTTGCAGTAGAACAGCTCGGTTTAACGTGGGAAGGGAAGCAGCACCGAGCTTTAGCGGATGCTGAGAATACAGCGAATATACTTCTTAAAGTATATAGCGAGAGAGACATTCATAAACGGTACAAAAGACATGGTGAGCTTGAACTTGTAGAGAACGGAAAACTAACAGAAAAAGCGAAAAAAAAGATGCGAAAATGGGTATTTAAAGAAATGAGAAAAAATACAGAGCGTCCTTTCGTTTGGAGTGCATTTGAAAGTAGTGACACGTGGGAAAGTATAACGGAAAGATATTATATAAGTGAAGCTACAATAGAACTTCTGAAAAAGCATTTTCGTACGGCGGTTAGAAAAGCGGAAAGGCAGATTAGGTATTTGACTGAGATGGAGGAGAATGTAGAGGTTAAATGACATTCTCCTCTATTTCTAGCTACATAAATTTAACGTCATTGTACTGATGGATGAATAAAGTATTCATATTAAATAGGAATTGATTTGTTGTGATTAGGCCATTATAATTGCTTTGAAAATTAAGGTTTGGTAAGAATTTTTAAATACATTCATAAAATTAGAGCCCATAGAAATGAAAGAGGGTAGAGTTAAATGGAAGCAATCTTTAACATTGTAACAGTTTTAGTTTTTGGGATAATATTTACCACGCTATTAGCAGTAATTACACTTCCTTTCATAGCAAAGAAGAAGAATTGGAAAAAGCTTAATATATCTTTAAAGCGTGGTGTATTAAAGATTAAAATCGAAGAGTAAATATGAGTTTTATACAAGGGAGGTGTGATAGTGATAGACTTGGATATTAAAGATGTCACCGTACAGATGGAATTAAACGGAGTCTTTTGGAATGAGGATGGGCTTGCTGAAATGACGGTGACTACAAAAGCTGAGCATTCTCTTATTCTTCGTCTAGTAGTTGACTTAGAAAGTAAAACTATTAGGGCGACGAGTGCCGAAATAGTGAATGGATTCTGCCCTCTGTGCAAACAGAAAAGGGACGAATGTAGTGAACTTAATGATTTGCAAAACAAAATGGATATTTTAGAAAAAGCCTATGATTGGGTGAGAGAGCATCCAGAATATCGTTTTCAATTATCTTTTTACGAGTACAATAAATTTGAGGTAGTGAAGTGAAATGAAATTTTCACTTGAACAACATACATAGTGGCTAAAAGAAAAACACCAAAAACTTATAAAAGGACTCGGTCAACTAGAAATATTGCAGCAGTTACTTTTAATTGAAATACGTTTGTACAACAAGGAAGCAATATACTTAATCCTGCAACAAATGTCCTCTTGGATCAAAAATAAACATATTTTGTTATAAAGCAGAAAAACCGATTCTTAGTAGGATCGGTTTTTTATATAACTGTCAACTATGTTCCAAATAAAAGAGCGCTTATTAACAGCGCTCAGTAAAAATAGATATATGGAAGGATTTATCCCGCATTAACGGGCAGTAAGACCCCCCACCTTAAAATTCAGCTGAAGCAACGAAGTTAGATGGGGGATCAACTGCCCGTAAAAGCCCGATTGGTTCAACTAATAATCAGTGGGGATGAACAAAACCCCCACTGATTAAAGTTTCACTTTATTCAATCCCGTTCGGATCATAAGAATACTGCTGCTTATTCTCAATCCGCTCAATCACATCTTGCAATTCATCTGGCTTCAGAAACTCAATTGGAGAGAAGCCTTTCTCAAACGTAAGTGTATCAGCCTCAATCATTAATACGTATCGATCATTTACCTTTGCGATATGTATTTGATCCCCGAAATCAGCAAGCAGGGCCTTCACAGAGATATGATCTGCTTTTAGCTTTAATTCCACTTCAGGAGCATGCTCGACGATTTGAGCGGTAGCTTCCATTACTTCTTCGGTTGAAAATTGTTCCATAATTTCGCGTTTCGGACTGGCAGCCCATACTTCCATTGCTTGGTCGAATTGTTCGCGTTCTTCCGTACCTTCTTCAAATACATCTTCAATTTGGTCGTATACCATGTCCATTACTTGTGTTTTCATAATTTCAGGCATAGAGCGTTCGTACTCGACGAATTTTAAGAAGTCTTCAAAGTAGCGGGCGTGTGATGCTTGGTGAATTTTTAGCTCACCCACTTCGACCATACCTTCTTCAGGCATGTACGGATATTGGATAGATTTCATGTTTTTTGTTGTGATGGCCATTTCAACGTTACGAATCAGCGTGGATTCATCTGAAATAGAAGCGACTTTCGGTTCGAAGTCACATTTCATAACGAAAACGAATGGATCATCAAAGTATTTGCGTAGTTTTGCTTGCGCAATTAAAAATACACCACCGCGTACAGCGCTTGTGTCCAGATATGTATAAACGAGAGGTTCACTCATATCTTTGAAGTTTTCTTTTGTTTCCGCAAAGCGAATGCGATTAAAGAGGTTGTAATGAGGGTTTGAATCAAGTTCGTGCCCTTCTTCTACAATGAAGCGACCGATCTTTGTCGGAGCTTGTTCTGTTTTCGCATGACGTTCTACTTTTCGCTTTGAAATTTTTAATAATTCACCATTCAAAAATTCTTTTAAGGAGCTATCTTCATACTCTTCAGCGTCTAACGTTTGAAAATGTTTGTAGCGTTTATCAACAGCTTCACCTTTTCCTTCTACTTGTACAACATAAAAGGAAAGATAATTTATTTCAAAATCCATATTTATCACCTTGTTTCATTTCATTAACTCTTATCAGTATAGAGATGGAAAAAACTTTCGTCAATTTATATAAGGAAGGGGGAGCCCCTTCCTTTATATATTTTTACTTTCGAAATTAAAATCCGTCTTCTAATGCTGAAAATGGAATGTTTAGTCTGTTTTCTATTGTACGTAAACGTTGGTTTAATCGGTTTAATCTACGTGTATGACGCTCAACCGTGTTTTCTAATTGACGTACTCTTTGTTCAAGTTCATTTACTCGTCTTTCTAGTTGACGGTTTCCAGTACCAGGAAAAGAGATTGGAAGTTGGAATTGTCGATTTTGATCATATGGATTAACTTGTTCTGCTGGATCTATATATTGTTGGTATTGTGCTTGTAAATCATATTGAGGCTGATAACCATTTTGGTTATATGGATCGTATGGATTGTAGGGGTACATAAAAACATCCTCCATTTCTTTAAAATAGGTTAATTCACCATAATGTATGTGTAAAAGCGGAGTGTGGCACGGCAAATACCTATTTATGTTCACAGGATGTTCCTTTATAAATAAGAATATGGAGTTTTACATTTGTATTTCTTTTGATTTATGGTATATACTGGATAAAAAGGTGGGGTTACATAAAGGTTACAATTCTATCGAACTCAAACTTTTATGTAAATATGTATAGACATTTGGAAAAGAAAAGAGTAATTTATATAGAGTAAAAAATAACTTGTAACATTTTATAAATATATTGTAAAATGATTGTAACAAAACATACATAAAAATGAAATAATACATAAAAGTAATATTGGGAAAAAGGGGAGAGTATATTGTTCCGTAAAGTAAAGGGTATATTAGTTGGGGTGTTATGTGTAGCTATAGTGAGTGGTTGTGGTGCAAAAGTAAGTGATGTTGCATTAGTAAGTGATATTGGTGGCCACACGGTAGAGGCTAAAGCAGAGGTACAGGATTCTATTAGTTTAGTAGATGGTCGTACTGGTACGGAAGTGAAAAAGCTAGATTTATCGAGTCTAGGTTATTTTGAAGACGAAGCAAAATTTAAAAAATCGGTAACGAAGGTTGCTAGCGAGGTTGGAAAAAGCGTGGACAAAAAGATGGTCCCTTCACGTGTAGCACCTGATGGAAGTTGGCAAGAAGGAAAACCTTCTTATGAATTAATGGAAAAAGAATTAGTAGATAAATTATTAAACGTTGGCATGTGGGATTCTTCATATCAATTACCTATTGTTGAGAAAAAGCCTATCGCAACATTAAGTGATGCGCAAGGAAGTGGTACGGTAATTGGTAGATATGAAACGAATTTAGGTGGCTCAGCAGGTGGCCGTATTGAGAATATCCGTTTGTCAGCAGCGAGCATAAATGGAGTTGTATTAGCAAAAGGAGACAGTTTCTCTTTCAATGCATTAATTGGTGATACAACGCCAGATAAAGGGTATCAATTAGGAAAAGAAATTGTAGATGGTAAATTAGTAGATGGATATGGCGGTGGTGTTTGTCAAACATCATCAACATTATACAATGCAGCAGATCAAGCTGGTTTGAAAATGGTAGAGAGAACGACACATTCTAAAACGGTAGGTTATGTTCCACAAGGAAGAGATGCTACAATTGCATATCCATACTTAGACTTAGTGTTTGAAAACACGAATGATGCACCTGTGAAACTTTATATGGGCATTCAGGGTGGAAAGTTAGTTGCTGAAGTACATAAAATGAAATAATAGTTATAAAGTCACCTTTTCTGAAAGTTAGAAGAGGTGACTTTTTTATTATGAAAATAAAAAATGAGTGTAAATTCTGACTTTTCTTATTTACATAGGATGATTTTAGTTGTATCCTTCATAGTAACGGTTATATGAAATAGGAAAATATCAGGATAAGGAGATGGAGTTATTCATGGTACAAATTCATCCGAAAACACGTATTGGTCATGTTGAATTTAAAGTGCAAAATTTAGAGCGCCAAATTGCATTTTATGAGAATGTAGTAGGCTTAGAAGTAATTAAGCAAGAGGCGAATAAAGCATATTTATCAGGAAAAGGTGGAAAGAACACGTTACTTGTTCTTGAAAAGTTAGAGGACGGGGTACTGCAAGAGCCGCGTACGACTGGTATATATCATGTAGCCTTTTTAGTTCCGACTCGTGAGGCGTTTGCTTCGGCATTATTTGGTGTGATTCGTAATAAGCACGTAATTGATAGCCCGGCTGAGCAAGAAGGGCGTTATACATATTCAAATGAAATTTTACCAATTTCAAGGTTTAATAGTGCAAGTGATCATACGTATAGCGAAGCTTTTTATTTACAAGACTTAGAGGGAAATGGTATTGAAATTTATGCAGACCGTCCGCGCGATCAATGGGGAGAAGGACCAGGAGGCAGTACGCCGCTTGATTTAAAAGAACTGGCAACACTCGTTGATTATGAGGTTGATGGGTTGCCTGCTAATACTGTCGTTGGGCACGTACATTTACGAATAGCGGATGTAGAGAAGTCACACGAGTTTTATGTAGAGACAGTAGGATTTGAAGTGCAACAGCGTGAAGATGACTGCTTATTCATTTCTGCAGGAGGATATCATCACCATATCGGTGCAAATACGTGGAACGGAGTAAATAATCCTCATCCACCAGCGTATGCAACTGGACTTAAGGTATATACAATTGTATTACCGCATAAAGAAGCGTTAGATGGAGTGAAAGAAAGATTAATAGAAAAACAACATAAAGTAAACGAAAGTACAAACGGATTTACAGTAGTAGATCCTAGTGGTATTACAGTGCAGTTTGAAATAGAGACAGCATAAAAGAAGTCGGAAGGTGTATAATCACTTTCCGACTTCTTTTTGATACGTAATCCAAGTAGCACAAGGATTGAAAGGAAAAGATTTTAATATCTCCATTGCATATATACTCGTTGAATCGAATTCACCTTGAATGAAAGAATAACCATGTTTACTTGCATACATAGCTTGTTTGAAAACGAGAAGTTTCAGTAAGGATAAATTTTCTGTAGTGTGAGTCCCACACCATCCTAGTTCTACCGTATTATCTTTTTCTGATGTATGGAGGAAAGAGTACGCAATAATTTTATTCTCTTCATCTATCATTACAAAGCTCCCATCTAGTAACACATCATCAGTTAACATCTGTTCTTTCCAAGTTTCGAGCGGGTATGAGGCAACGGGATTTGCTAAGTGAGTATCCTCATAATTCGTTTTTACTAAGTGAGCTAGCTTTTCAAAGAAGCTATTATTAGACAAGATGTTTGATAAGGTTTGTACATCATAATTTGAATGAAGCATTGTATCGATAGCTATGATTTTTCGTACGTCTAATATCGGCATATATGTTCTTCGGATTTCCGTAAAATTATGTTCTTTATAATAGGCTTTTAAATGAGCCGATGTTTCCCATATAGAGGTTTTTAATGGTAATTTGAAGTTTTCTCGTTTTAGAATCTCGGTTAATAAAATTTGTTCTATGTGTAGCACTGAATAGAAAGGGTTCGTATATATTCGAAAGTATGTGCAGTATGGATGGAAGTTATTATTCCAGGTGAGAAAGATGCCTACTACATCTTTTTTATAGTAGGCAACATATGCACATTTTGTTTTATTATCTCGTAATAAGTTAAATAGATAAGAGTCCTCATTGTATAAATCAATAAGTTGTTTTACTTTTAGCTCATTACTTCTACTATATTTCTCTATAACAAGATTATTTTTATCGGATGACTTTTTCATAGCTCAATCCAAAATCTTCTTACTACATTTCCATCTTCCTCGATGAAATCATCATCACGAAGCCCGCCGTTATGTAAAATTGTTTTTTCTGATCCTGTATTCACTTCGTCACAAACGACAAGTACTTTCTCGATGTTTAATTCCTTCGTTTTTTCTAGCGATAACTCTAATAACTTCGTAGCATAACCTTTTTTTCTTTCGGAAGGGCGAATGCCATAACCGATATGACCGCCAGCGTTAAATAAATGTTCGGTTAAACTATGACGTATATTAACAGCTCCTACAATTTTATTTTCATCTGTAACGAGCCAATACGTAGAGTCTGGTACCCAAGATTCAGGGAGGTTTATTCCGTTATGTGCATCGTGAAGTTCTTGAATCATTGCCGTGAAATTAGAGGGATCTTTTGAGATAACCCACGGAATCATCGTTTCACCGCTATCTTTCCATTCGTTATAAAAATCTAAGTATTCTTCTTGTAAATCGATAGTAGGTGTAAGTAAAGAGACGTTCATTGTTAGTAAGCTCCTTTATTTATGTAGTATGTATAAAAAAATACGGCGCAAAATGTAAGCGTTTTCTAAACTTTCTCAACCTCATTTTATGCAATCCATATCCCGTTTTTAAATGGAAAGTAAAGTTTATGGTTTTTCGTATAAAAAGTGGGCTGAATTCTATTTATGTTAATATTGAAAATATTAACATAAATCACCTAGGATATTAAGTATATTTTAATGAAATGTTATTATATCGATAAATGGATGTGTGTGATAATTTTTGTTTTATCTATCTATAATGAATGAAAGGGGGAAGGGCTCGTGAGTGTAAATTTTGATTTGATTATACGAATCGGTGTTGCGGGTTTGTTAGGAGCAATAATCGGTATTGAAAGGGAAATTCGATCAAAAGAAGCGGGATTAAAAACACATTTCCTAGTAGCGGTAGGAAGTGCATTAATAATGGTCGTTTCGAAATATGCTTTTTCAGATATTATGAATGAAGAACATATGGCTCTTGATCCGAGCCGTATTGCAGCGCAAGTTGTTAGTGGAGTAGGTTTTTTAGGTGCAGGTACAATTATTATTCAAAAACAGGCAGTGAAAGGATTAACGACAGCGGCTGGTTTATGGGCTACAGCAGGAATTGGATTAGCAATAGGGGCTGACATGTATGTAGTAGGCATTGGAGCGACGATTCTCGTTTTAATTGGTTTAGAGATTGTGAGTCGTATTTTTAAGGTGCAATTTTTATTTCCGCAAAATATAACAGTGCAAATGTGTATAAATAAACATGAGGCGGTACAGCAAATATTAGAAATGCTTCAAGTGAAAGGCATTCCAATACTGTCATATGAAGTGGAAGCTTTACAGCGAGGTACGGAAATAGTTTATAAGGTAGGGATGCAGCTAAAAAATATATCGTCAGAAGAAAAGAATGAATTTATTCAGCATATGCAAACATTACCGGAAGTTACGTTTATAAAGTTAAAATCATAGCGTTGAAAACGAGGATAGATATAGCAGGAATTTCGCTATTATCTATCTTTTTTTGATATAAAATTCACATAAAGTCAAGTGTTAATTTTGCGCGGTATGGATACATGTGTGAACGTTCCCTTATTTTTTCTCAATACAGAATAAAAAGTAAGAATAGTAAAATAATGGTGCGGGACACTAAAAAATGTAAGGTAGGGGAGAGCATGAAAGGCTATTCAAAAAAAGTGTTAGTAGGGGTAAGTTTTGCTAGTTTAATGTTAGGAAGTTTTCAAGGGAGCACATTGGCAGAAAGTACAAAGGGAGAGCAAGTTTCTTATCGGAATGTGCTCAAAATGGAGCCAGTTGGTGTACAACTACCAGTGCAAGAATTAGCTCATTCATCAAAAGTGCTTGAAAGCAAGTCTTTTGAGAAAAGGCTACAATTTGCTGATTTGTCGCAAAGACCACCTGAAGTGAAAAAGGAAAGTAAGCAATTAGCTGCAGCGAAAACTTATACAATTGCTGAATTAAATCAATTAAGCAATCAGCAGTTAGTAGATTTACTTGTAACAATCAATTGGGAGCAAATTACGGGTCTATTTCAGTTTAATAAGGATAGTCTTGCATTCTATCAAAATGATAGTAGGATGCAGGCAATTATTGATAAATTGAAGCAGCAAGGACAAGCTTATACGAAAGATGATTCCAAAGGGATTGAGACTTTAGTAGAGGTATTACGTTCAGGGTTTTATTTAGGATTTTATCATACAGAATTAAGTAAACTAAATGAGCGGAGCTATCATGATAAATGCTTACCTGCATTAAAAACGATTGCGAATAACCCGAATTTTAAACTTGGTACGTTAGAACAAAATAGAGTTGTATCATCATACGGAAAATTAATAGGAAATGCTTCGAGTGATGTGGAAACGATAACATCAGCTGCAAAGATTTTCAAACAATATAACGATAATTTTTCTACATTGGTAGACAATCTATCAGCTGGAAATGCGATTTACGATATTATGCAAGGTGTTGATTACGACATTCAATCGTATTTGTACGATACGAGAAAAGCACCGAAAGATACAGTATGGTACCAAAAAATTGATAGCTATATTAATGAATTAAGTCGTTTTGCTTTAATTGGAACGGTGACAGAGAAGAATGGTTGGTTAATTAATAATGGTATTTATTATACAGGTAGAGTTGGTACGTTCCATAGTACAGGAACGAAAGGATTGCAAGTTGTAACAGACGCGATGAAAATGTATCCGTATTTAGGAGAGCAATATTTCGTAGCGGCTGAGCAAATCGCGACGAATTATGGCGGGAAAGATGCAAATGGAAATGTTGTTAATTTAGATCAAATACGAGAAGATGGGAAGAAAAAGTATTTGCCGAAAACGTATACGTTTGATGATGGTGCAATTGTTTTAAAAGCTGGAGATAAAGTGACAGAAGAAAAGGTAAAACGTCTATATTGGGCGGCAAAAGAAGTGAAGGCACAATTCCATCGTACGGTTGAAAGTGATCAACCTTTAGAAAAAGGAAATCCTGATGATGTATTAACGATGGTTATTTATAATAGTCCAGCTGAGTATCAATTTAACCGTCAATTGTACGGGTATGAAACGAATAACGGAGGTCTTTATATAGAAGGAACAGGTACGTTCTTTACTTATGAACGTACGCCAGAAGAAAGTATTTATAGTTTAGAAGAATTGTTCCGACACGAGTTCACGCATTACTTGCAAGGTAGATATGAAGTACCAGGGCTTTGGGGACAAGGTAAGATGTATGAGAACGAGAGATTATCCTGGTTTGAAGAAGGGAATGCGGAGTTTTTTGCAGGGGCAACGAGAACAGATAATGTTGTACCGAGAAAGAGTATTATAGGAGGGATATCTTCAAATCCAGCAGAACGTTATACGGCAGAGCGAACGTTAAATGCAAAGTATGGAACGTGGGATTTCTATAATTATTCCTTCGCTTTACAATCGTATATGTACAATAAGAGATATGATATGTTTGACAAAGTTCATGATCTTATTAGAAAAAATGATGTAACAGCATATGATGCATACCGCTCTGCATTAAGTAAAGATACGAATTTAAATAAAGAGTATCAAGACTATATGCAAATGTTAGTCGATAACCGAGAGAAATATAATGTTCCATTAGTATCAGATGATTATTTAGCAACTCACGCACCAAAACCAGTTTCAGATATTGCGGCAGAAATTACAGCAGAAGCAAAATTAAGTAATGTGTCAGTTAAGAAAAATAAATCACAGTTCTTTAATACATTTACACTGCAAGGAACGTATACAGGTACTACTGTAAAAGGGGAATATGAAGACTGGAAAACAATTACACAAAACGTAAATGATACGTTAAAACGTTTAAGTGCAAAAGAATGGACAGGTTATAAAACAGTAACAGCTTATTTTGTGAATTATCGTGTGAATGCATCAGGACAATTTGAATATGATGTTGTATTCCATGGTATGAATACAGAAGAAGGTGCTGTGAATAAAGCACCAGTTGCGGTTATAAATGGTCCATATAACGGAAATGTAAATGAAGCAATTTCGTTTAAAAGCGATGGATCAAGAGATGAAGATGGGAAAATTGTTGCTTATAAATGGGAGTTTGGTGATGGTACTGTAAGTAATGAACAAAATCCGACCCATGTATACACAAAAGAAGGAACATATACGGCAAAATTAACAGTAACAGATGACAAAGGATTAACGAATACGGTTACAACGAATGTAACGGTTCAAAAGAAAGAAGATAACAGTGTCGAAAAAGAGCCAAATAACTCATTCCAGACAGCGAATAAACTGCAATTAAATCAAGTTTTACGTGCTAGTTTAGGAAATGGTGATACGAGTGATTACTTTGAAATAAATGTGGAAACTGCGAAAAACCTACAAATTAATGTAACGAAGGAAAATAATATCGGAGTAAACTGGGTTCTTTATTCAGAAGCGGATTTAAATAATTATGTTACGTATGCCCAGCAAGACGGGAATAAGTTAGTAGGAAGTTACTACACATATCCAGGAAAATATTATTTACATGTGTATCAGTATGGCGGAGGAACAGGGGGTTATACGGTAGAAGTGAAATAGCAAAAGAGAAATTGTCTTTCAATGAATGGAAATCAATTTAAGTCTATATCAAGTAATACAGGTTACAATATCAGTTATGAAGATATTGTATCTTTACGAATGTTAAAAATTTAATATTTAAAATAAAAAATAACTATAGGTAATGTATCTAATGATATTAAGAAATCAAGTATTAAGAGACCTTATCTTGAAGTTAAGTAGACCTAATCAGTAAATGAGATACAATCGATGAATTATGATTTCATAGAGATGTGAGCAAAATAATAAAATTTAAGTATGTTTGATTTAATTAAAGGACTAGAGTTTATCAGTAAAAACAGATATACTCTGGTCCTTATTACGTTTAACTTATTACGTCATATTAGCAGGGGATACTAATGGAAAATCGTGTACCTTGACCTAATTTACTCTCTATTTCTATATCACCGTTTAATTCTTTAATAATACTATAGGCAATCATAGTACCAAGCCCAGTTCCTTTTTCTGTTGTTGAATAGAATGGTAAAGCAATCCGCTTTATTTGTTGAGAGGACATTCCAACCCCTGAATCAATAATATCGATTATAATATTACCTTTAATTTTCTGTATATTTATTTGTAATACTCCACCATTTATCATGGCCTCAATTCCGTTTTGTATGATGTTGTTTAGACAGATCCTGAATTTTTCGGGGTCTCCATTTATATAAAAGGAATTTGTACTATTTTGTATTATTTCAACTTTGTATGATAGAGCGAGTGGTGAAATAGTGTCTTTCACTTGATTTAAAATATGATTAATATCTATTTTCTCTTTTAGGGTGTTCTGTGGTTTTGTTAAAGATAAATAGTTATTAATAGTAGATTGTATATGTTGCATTTCAATTAACATGATTTCTAAGTACTGATCCTGAGGTAGCTTAGAGGCATGTTTTTCATTTAACAATTGAGTGAATCCGTGTACTGTGGTTAGTGGATTGTGGATTTCGTGTGCAATGGACGCGGCTAGTTCGCTAGCTATATAAAATTTTTCAGCCCGTTGCAGCTTTTCTTTCATTTTATATTTCTCGATCATTCCCTCAATTAAATACACTGATAATAATACTGTAAATATATTAATGATTATATAATTTAATAAAAATTCTATGAGAGTAGAGTCAATTTTACCACCTGTATTTATTTGAGTTACAATACCGCAGATAGAAAGTGAAGTTGTACATACTAAAATAAGAAGCAAGCTTAATAATATCTTTTTTTCTTTAACATACATTGGTAATAAGTAACGAAAGAGCATTGTTATAACAGAAATAATAGTAAAGATAATAAATGATGGAAGAACTCCATTTCCGCCTAAGAAAAATCGATAAGAAAGATATAAAATTCCTATAAAAACAATGTTTTTTGTATTTCCATATAGAAAAACTAATATGATAGGAATAAAACGTAAATCATAAATAAATCCAGCATGTAGATGAAAAGGAAAAGTCATGCAAAAAATAATAGCAATGGAGGAAAGGATAGAAATCAATATATTATTACATGTTATTTTTTCTTTAAATTCTAGCCAAAATACGTGGTAGCTAAGGATACAAATTATTATTATAAAGGTATTTAATAAAAGAGTAGATATTCCCATAGTTTTGCATCTCCGATAGTTTGTATATTGGGTTATGTATGAGTTAAACTTAGATGTTTAGTATCAGTAGACTTTTTATCTAAAAAAGGAAGGGCACTTGAAAAGTACTATTATATTAATCGTATTAGAATTGATAAGGAAGTTAGGAAAAATAATAGATAAAAAACCTACTTAGATATTTATACATATGAAACTAGTAATTGACTTTTGTATAGGTAAAACTGGGATTGAGTTACTAATAAAATAATGGGTTTTTAAGTATGGATATTCTGTGAAAAAATATATCTTGTGAATCATATTTTGTAGCCTACGTTATATTAACATGGAATATATCAAATTATAAAGTGGAAATTTCAAAATTTTTCATTAGTATATTTTATCTAAAATGGAAATGCTATTTATTTGAGTGCTTTGGTACTTAGTTGTATGAATTTTTGTTAAAAAGGACTTTGAAATTTGCATGTTCTTTTTTAGTATCATAATACTGTAGCTTTATCAATGTGAGTTTTTCAATAACTATTAAGGTATAAAGTTAAAATATATAGGTTTAAAGATATGAATTATTACATAAAAACGCACTTGAAAAAAAAGGTATGATGGTAATAGATTACAAACATCAAGGGGGAACTTAAAATGAAGTTAAATAAACTAGTGCTTAGTTGTGGAGTAATTTCAGCATTAACACTTGGTGTGTTAGGAAATAATACTTATGCTGAAGAAATACACAAAACGAATGATACAATTCATATAGTCGAACATGTTCCTGTAGACTTATTATTAACTCAAACAATGGATTATAGTGGAGAGGCTGTAACTTCTTTTGTATATAATGGGAGTGAAAATTTAAGCTTCTTTATGAAAAATAATGGACAAAATACAATGGGATATAGTGTGAAAGGTCCAAATATGGAGCTAATCGTTGGTGGTTATATAAAACCTGGAGAACAAAAAATTAATGTTACAAATGTACGGAATGCTTTATCTCCATTACCAATTGGAACGTATAAAATTTACGTTTCAAATGATGATGGTTCTAAGGGACAATTCCAGGTTGCAGTAAAATCTATAAATTAAATTTAAAAAGCCTTGTTTATAAGTTAATTTAGTTTTTACTTACTAGAAAGTAACTATATTAAATCGAGAATTACACATGAAAATAAAAACGAGCACCTTATGTAATTACGAGAAGGTGCTCGCTTTTTACTATTAAACAGAAGGGAATTGTTTTCAACAATTTATAAATACATTTTGATATTTTTATAGCTAATTTACTAGTTTGTGTAAAAAAAGAGGATGTCGGTTGTGAGTAATCTTAAAATAAAAATAACTCAGTATTCAGCTGAATTACATAGGAAGCTAGAAAAATCCCCTTATATAAGTGGTTTTTTCTAGTTTTAGGCTATACATTTAAAATTAGGCTAAGTTAAAGTAATAAGCATTTTATTTGTTTTGATTATTTGGTTCTGGATAATGATTGTAGTACGAAATTCTAATAAATTCTTGGTATACATTTGTTAATTTAGCAGCTCTAAGGGCATCATTGAATTTTTGCATACGGACACTACCTTGAGCATAGCCTCCACCAGGAACATAAGGATTTCTAGCTTCAAAGTCATCCATAAAGGCTTTTAATTTTTTATAGTCCTGAGATTGATAAAAAGCAGCTGCTTCTTCGGGAGTGACATCAAAGTAAGAAGATGATGTTGAGTTATAAGAAGCTGCTTGAGCAGTAGGTGTTTCTAGCATAGTTGCAGCCCCACCCAACATAGTAAGCGCCATAGAAGATACAATAATTTTTTTAAACATAATAAAACCTCCACGTAGAGTATTTGGATTAATAGCATTACTGTAATCAGTATAGTTACAACGAAAATAGTTATCAAATGCAATGATGCATAATTTATTATTTGAACGAGAAGTCTCCCTTATCTCTACATGAAGGAGCGTAATAGGGGATTAATAGATTAAAAGAGGTTTACATATCATTGGGGTTAACAAGATAATGAAATAAAAAGGATATTTTAATTGAGGAAAGTTAAAAAGCCCTGTAATTAAAGAAAAGGGTCTTTTAAAAAGGAATGACAGCTACCATCTGGAGGTACCATTATAGGGGATTTAGCTACGTTTATTGGTGTTGAGAAATACATAATATATGCTGTATAAGATGAAATGAAGAAACATTTCATCTTAATTTTACAATGTGAGAAAGAAAAATCAGAATTTAAATTTGTACTTAAACTAGGGAGAAAAGTATTACTTTTTATGTAACAAAGAATGTTAAGTCTCATTTAAAATCATATAATAGACTATAAAATAATCCTTTTAAAACAAAATATAGTTTGGCTAAAAATTAGAGGGCATCAATTCATTGGAACAGTAAAAGCTGTTTATTGGATTGGTGTCTTTTTTTGTTTAAGAACGAGAATACATTTTCTCAACAGGACAAATGGTAAATATCTATAAGTACTACTTATAAGGATAATTGGAAAATAGAAATTAATAATAAAGGGGAATGCGAAATGACAACATTAATATCTAATAGAGATCTAGCTAAAATCCGAGAGGAAGATGTATATGTATTAAAGGTAATGGCACATCCCGTTCGATTAAAAATTGTAAATGAATTAATGCACCATAAACTGTGTAATGTTACACAGTTGACAGAAATATTAGGAATCCCACAATCCACTGTTTCACAGCATCTATCAAAATTAAGGGGAACTGTGCTCCGTGTACAAAGACGAGGATTAGAGATGCATTATTATATTGATAATGTTAAGGCTCGCCAGATTGTAGGAATTCTAGGTTTGTAGCTTCATAATTCTTAAAAAGAGCACTTTTCAAAAGTGCCCTTTTTAAGAGGGACATTAGGAATTGAAAGAGGCATCAATGATAATTTAGAAGGAGTGTGCTTAAATCAATCTGTTCTTAAAATAAAAGATAATTATTTACATTATTTAATAATTACTTGATATATTATTAATTTGGTTACCTTACAAAAATGTAAGGTTGTTTTAATTGACACTCATATATATAAGTAACTATACTAGTTACACAATGTTGGTGAATAAATGTAATAGTCTCAATCTATAAGTGTATGTCGAAGGATTCTTTTCGGAATGATAATTCTATACTAGATTCTTTATCTTATAATATAGTGATGACGCCAACTTAATCTATACTTTATTCGAATTCATATTATTTAAAGATTAACTATAGTACACATAATTTACCAACTTGTAATAATTTTTTAGAGGTGCTAAATTTTGAAGAACAAATTAATTGCTACAGGAATTCTTGCTGGAAGTTTACTATCTTATTCTACTAGTATTTTTGCAGATACTCACAAATTCCCAGATGTTCCTGCATGGGCTGACAAATCCGTTAATTATTTAGTTGATAAACAAGTATTGAGTGGTTATCCAGATGGAACTTTTGGTTCAAGTGATACACTAGATAGAGCTTCTGCAGCAACCATTATGACAAGGGCTCTTGGTATACACATTGATTTAAATGCAAAACCATCTTTTAAAGATTCACAAAACCACTGGGGAACCCCTTATATCGCCGCAGCTGAAAAGGCAGGAATAATTAAAGGTGAAGGAAATGGAATATTTAATCCTTCTGGAAAAGTTACTCGTGCTGCTATGGCTACTATGCTAGTGAATGCATATAAACTACAAAATAAAAACACTAGCAATGGACAAAGTAAATTTGAAGATTTAAAGGGACATTGGGGTGAAAAGTTTGCAAATACTTTAATTGATTTAAAAATTTCAGTTGGTACAGATAATGGTTGGCAACCAAATAGGTTCATAACACGCGCTGAAGCTGCACAACTAACCGCAAAAACAGATATGCTTCAATATAGTCAAAGTAATCCTTTAGAAAATAAGACAATAATTATTGATCCCGGACATGGTGGCGCAGATCCTGGAAAAGACACAAAGGGATTACCTGAAAGTAAGATTGTACTTGACACTTCTTTACGTCTACAACAATTGCTTGAAAAACATACACCATTTACAGTTTTACTAACTCGTGAATCTGATAATAGACCTGGACATGATCAAAAAAGCTCTTTACAGGAACGTGTTAAATTTGCTAAACAAAATCAGGGGGATATCTTTATAAGTGTTCATGCAAATGCTTATAATGGTAATGCAAAAGGGACAGAAACATACTACTATAAATCTTCTAAATCTGAAAAAACAAATCCTCATGTGGAAGAAAGTCGTGTTTTAGCTGAAAAAATTCAAACTCGATTAGTAGACGCTCTTCAAACACGTGATAGAGGCGTTAAACATGGAGATCTTCATGTTATAAGAGAAAATGAAATGCCAGCTGTGTTAACGGAACTTGCTTTTATAGATAATGGTATCGATTATAGTAAGTTATCTACAGAAAACGGAAGGCAGGTCGCAGCAGAAGCCATTTATGAGGGGATTTTAGATTATTATGAATGGAAAGGGAATAATGTATCTGAATATAGGTTGCAATAAGTAAATGAAAATATAGTAATTCTCGAAATAAAGAATTCTATAATTTTTTTACACTTTTTTAAACAACAATTTTAAATACATATTTAAAATTGTTGTTTAAATCGTTATTATGTGTTTTAATAATATTGATAATAGTTATCAGTAAAAAAGAGATGGAAATTAGAAAAACAAGTGTTGATAGTTATTGTCATAAAGATTAATAAATTTCTACATTGTAAAGTTATGAACCTATCTCTAGTATTGAGAGCTAAAAATAATATGTTTATACCTTTTAAATGTTTAAGAAGGAGTGGATGTCTGTATGAAAAAAGCAAAGGGAATAGTTAAAAGTGTTGCGGTAGCGTCCGTTATTATGTCTGGATCACTTGGTGTACAAGCAACATCTGCATTTGCAGATTCTAAAGGAACTGTAGAAAATCTTCAAAATGGTGGAAAAGTCTATAATAGTTTTAAAACTACTTATGACATGAAGCAGAATATCAAAAATTCAATAAAGGTTTCTTTTATTGAGGATCCTTATGCAGATAAAAAAATCGCAATTGTTACAACAGATGGTAGTAATATAGATGCTAAATATACAATTAATGGCGGATACTATAACGCAGGTTTAAAATGGCCATCAGCGTATCATACTGAAGCAGAAATAACAAGTGTTGATAGCGCTCAATTTCATAAAGCTGCCCCAGTTAATACAATGACTTCAGCAAAGGTTACTTCTGAAGTAGGGTATACACTTGGTGGAAGTGTTAAAGTTGGGGTAAATGATAAAGGGCCAAATGCCGATGCAAGTATTACAGGTAGCTTCGCTTGGAAAGAAAGTGTATCTTATGATCAAGTAGACTATAAAACGGTATTAGAGACTCACACAGATAAAAAATTAAATTGGAAAGTAGGATTCCAATCGTTTAATTTTCCAGAGTGGGGAATTTATAATCGTGATACATTTAATACTTTCTATGGTAATCAACTATTTATGAAATCACGTAGTTATAATGAAGGAACGAATAATTTTGTTTCAAAAGATACAGTACCAGCTTTAACAGGATACGGTTTTTCTCCTAATGTAGTAGCAGTTATTACTGCTGATAAAACAGAATCTACATCCGATTTAAAAATAACAAATCGTAGAATTTCAGATCAGTACAATATCGAATGGGTAAGTTCAAAATGGTGGGGAACAAATAATAAAGATACATATAATGAGTTCTTTACAAACAACTATAAATTAGACTGGAAAAACCATCAAGTTACTCTTGATAACCATAAAGCCCTTGAAGAACAAATGAGTAGTATCAACAATGTGAATAACCAACTTAACAAAGGAAAAGGGAAATTATCTTTTTCAATGAATGGAAACCAACTCAAAGCGACATCTAGCAATGCTGGTTATGGTATCAGTTACGAAGATAGAAATTGGGGTATCTTTGTAAATGGTGAAAAGGTCTACACGTTTAATGAAAAAACAACTGTAGGTAATATCTCAAATGACATTAACAAATTAAACATCAAAGGACCTTATATTGAGATTAAACAAATCTAATCAGTAAATGAGGTACAATTGATGGAGAATTATTTCATCAAGATATGAGTATAAAGGTTTTTGAAAATTTGTATAATGTAATGAAAGGATCCAAGTTTATCTGTAAAAATAGATAAACTCGGGTCCTTATTATTTTTTTGTTCATTTTTATACTCAATTAGAAAAGAGCATGAAGTATTTGAAAGCTATTCATGCTACACAGGGGGATATTGTTTTTAAGTATGGTGTTTATTTTTATTTCATTTTTAAAAGAATTCTTTGTATGGTGACATAGGGTAGGAGAGATTCAGGAGATGTTTCTTTTTGGGGTGTACGTTGTGTGGCGAATTGTTTAAAGTAATCAAGACTTCATCGGTTGTTAAGTTACTACTTTAAATATATAATTAAATTTCATTAAAAAGATACTCTATTCAAAGTCCTTATTGGATTTTTGAAGTGAAATATATATTATTTGAGGTGTGTGAAATGGGGAAATCTCGAGAGCAGACGATGGAAAATATTTTGAAGGCTGCTAAGAAAAAATTTGGAGAGCGTGGTTACGAAGGTACAAGCATACAAGAAATTGCAAAAGAAGCGAAAGTAAATGTTGCTATGGCTTCATACTATTTTAATGGGAAAGAAAACCTGTATTATGAAGTGTTTAAGAAATATGGCCTTGCTAATGAGTTACCTAATTTTCTTGAGAAGAATCAATTTAATCCTATCAATGCTCTTAAAGAATATTTAACAGTCTTTGCTACACATATAAAAGAAAATCCTGAAATTGGAGCATTGGCATATGAGGAGATTATTAAGGAAAGTGCAAGATTAGAAAAGATTAAACCATATTTCATAGGTAATTTTGAACAGTTAAAAGAAATATTACAGGAGGGCGAAAAACAAGGAGTTTTTCATTTCTTCTCTATAGATCATACGATACATTGGATCACTTCAATTGTTTTATTTCCAAAGTTCAAAAAGTTCATTGATTCTTTAGGACCAAATGAAACGAATGATACGAATCATGAATGGATGCCAGAAGACTTAGTGAACAGGATTATTTCTGCTTTAACAGATAAGCCTAATATATAAATTACGCATTGTTTATGAATCCTAATTTTCCTATTAAAAAGCCTAATTTCTCAATGTATTGTAGAGAAATTAGGCTTTTTTCGACACTTCATTCAAATACTTTATAGATTAATGGCTTGATTTATTAATTATTCGAGTGAAGTTACATAGATATAGTTTTCGTTGCGATGGTTTGTTGAAACGCCTTATCATGCTCAACAATAATCATTGTGGGATTAAATTGTTGAATCAGCTCTTCGATCTGCATACGTGAATAAATATCTATAAAGTTTAATGGTTCATCCCATATATACATATGGGCTTTTTTACATAAACTTTTAGCGATAAGCAGTTTTTTCTTTTGTCCACCAGAATAATGAGATATATCTTTCTCAAATTGAATTCGGTCAAAATCCATCTTTCGTAGGATGGATTTAAATAACGTCTCATCAATCTTGTGCTCTTCAATAAAGTCTGATAGCGATCCCTTCAAATGAGAAGTATCTTGTTGGACATAGGAAATGGTGAGTCCTGTACCTAAAGTAACTAAACCTGAATGCTGTATCGGATGCCCTAGAATTAGTTTTAAGATACTGCTTTTCCCGCTCCCATTCTTGCCATCAAGCACAATTCGGTCACCTTGTTCAACTACGAAGTTAATTGGCTCATTCACGACTTGGTCATCGTACTTAACAGACACGTCAGCCAAAGTAACTAATTCATTTGACTTAAACTTCAATGCTTCTAATTTTAATGACTCAGTTTTCTCCACATTTTTTAGTAATTTTGACTTTTCTTCAATAGCTTTTTGTTGCCTTGATTCTAGGTTTTTTGCTCTTTTCATCATCTTGGCTGCTTTATGTCCTACAAATCCCTTATCCAACTTAGAACCTGAATTCCTTGTTCCATTTTTTGAAGCTTCTACATCATGAGACCAACTTGCTGAACGCTTGAAAGATTGTTTTAATCTTCCTATGTCTTTTTGTAGACGCTCATTTGTAGCCTCTTCGTGCTCTTGCTGTCTTTCAAAATTTAATTTCCAAGAAGAATAGTTCCCACTTTGAACTTCAATATTCGCTCTATTTATAGATAAGATATGGTCAACGCATCCATCTAAAAAGATTCTGTCGTGTGAAATTAAAACAAAGCCTTTTTTCTTCCTTAGATAATCAGAGACTACTTTTCGTGCATCAGTGTCTAGGTGATTTGTTGGTTCATCAATTAATAGAAATTGACCTTCATTTAAAAACAGTGCAGCGAGCAACACCTTTGTTTGTTCTCCATTTGATAAAGTTTTAAACGGTCTGTACATGACCTCGGCATCAACATTTAAATAGGATATTTCACGTAGAAATTCCCAATCTTCGGCTTGGGGGCAAATTTTTTCAAGAATTTCATGAGTAAATTTGTTCTTATCTGCAACAGGGTAGGGGAAGTAATTGAATTCTACCGAAGCAAGGATCTTTCCACTATACTCATAATTCCCTAATAATAAATTAAAGAAAGTCGTTTTACCTCGTCCGTTTCTACCGATAAATCCTAGTTTCCAATCCGTATCTATTTGAAAGTTTACATCTTCAAAAATATTATCAAAGCTACCTGGGTATGAAAAAGTTAAGTTTTGAACTTTTATCATTGACATAATAATTCCTCCTTTATATATCGAAACGTTTCATATAAAGTCGGAACATCCATCCATTTTTTTAATTCCTCTATATAAGTTTGATGGATATTAACGACTTATATAGAGCATTACATGTGTAACAATAGTGTCTGAATTATCCATTTTTCTCGCTCCTTTATTTGTTAGGTAAATTTAGCGATTAATAAATTTCAACTTACATAAAAGGGAATAAAAAAATCCCCCAATTTTTAATCGGAAGGATTAGTCTCTCGCTTATACTAATAAGTACTTATTAATCATTTGAATCATGACAAATAAAGTATGAAGTGAATTATAAAAATGGATAGACTAACCCTATATTTTGTAGTTTGAAGTTATAAAATTCAACTTAAAATATAAATTAGTTAATCATTATTCATCCATCATTCCTTTCATCATTCTATTTTTAGAGTAACATTCTTTTGGTGGAGATGCAATATCATCTTCACTTAATGCTAGATCATTTATATTTCTTTGGTTAGGTCGATATAACATTACATCTTTTTTATAAACATCGTATTTTTGTTCCAGATGTCACGTCTTTTGTCCATTAAAAGGGGAGGTATTTGAAATTGACATCACCTCTAGTTGTAACTATAATGGTTTCAGTTAGTTTGGTAATTTAATTCGAATTTCTAAGTTAATGATAGTATATTTTCCTTCTTTCTAAGTGTGACAATAAGCGACTAACTATGTTGCAATGGAAGGTTAGATGCTATCTCATATTTAAAGAACAGTTAAGTTGTATCATTCAAATTTACGATGAGTAAATAAGACTGCGGTATGTAGAAAGAAATCTTTTAAAAAAGGTCATAATATGGAATGATAGGTAACACTCATTTTAATGAATACGAGCTGTGCCTTATCAAGTCATTTTTAATAAAAATCAAGAAGGTGGTCCATTGCGCAAATATTCACATGTACAATTTTATGTATTGATATTAGCTCTAATAGCTTATTTAAGCTTTTGCTTTATATTTTTATTTGTTTTTCCGAATCACTATTTTGTATCAGATTTTAATATACGACTATCATCCTTAGTTGTTGAAATTACAGTATTTATCTCATTACTTTACTCTATAGCGTCAAGAAAAATTAAACTAGGAGTCTTTTGGGTTTGTATTACAATTGCAATAGGGTGTTTCTTGATAGGGAATTTTATATCTGCTTTTCGAGTACTTAATGTAGAATTACCAATAGAAAATTTTAATATCTCTGATGTATTTTTGTTGTTTTTCTTATTCTTCTTTCTCCTTGCGTTCTTTTATAAAATCATTATGGAATGTAACAAGTGGGAAAAAGCGTATTTAATTTGTGATTTATGTATTGTTGTTACTGCTATTTTTACCTTAGAGTGGTACCTATTTAATAAACCTTCTGCAAATATCTTATTCTTATCAATTGGAGATGTTTTTCTTTCATTTATTTTCCCAATTATAGATCTATTGCTTCTTTTACTAGGAGTTAGCCTTATCTTCCGACCAGCAATTTTTAATGCGAAAAGTAAATTATTTATTTTTATTTTAGTATTAACAGGATTGTCCATTACAGACTACTTATATTTCTATTTACAAGATGGTTTATCATATCGTTCACTCATATTATTAAGGTGTTTGTATAGAGTTTTTCTATTATTTATTGCCATTGCAGCTACTATCCCAAGGAGTGCAACTTCTAGAAGAAATTATTTTATTATTAATCCGACATTTGGAAAGAAACTTCTTGTCATATTCCCTTATCTTGCAGTTGCAATCTTAATTGGTTTTACTTTGAAAGAGCAAACTTCTTCATCTACACTGATTACGGGAAATTGTATTGCCTTTGTATTTGTACTGATTCGTCATACAATTGTACGCATGCAAAACAAAGATTTAACCGAAACATTAAAAGTGTTTAATAATCAATTAGAGCAAAAAGTATCTCAAAGAACAGCAGATTTAATAAAAAAATCTAATGATTTGGTAAAAAATCAAGAGAGGTTTAAATCCTTATATGAGTATCATCCAGATCCTATATTAACAATTGATCCAAATGGTATCGTATTAAATATAAACAAGTCTGGAAGTATATTATTAGGAAAAGATAGTGGTGCATTAATAGGAAAAGAGTGCTTCTCTATTTTTTTAGATGAAGATAAACTTGAATTGGAAGCAGCTCTAAAGAAGGGGAAACGATGTAGTTCGTCTTCATTACAGTTACGTGTGAAAAATAATAATGAGAAGGATATACATTTTTGGTATGTCACCATTGTTCCTATTATGATAGAAGGACAAACTTTTGGGAGTTATGTAATGGTAAAAGACATAACAAGGATGAAGCAACAACAGGATGAGATAAACTATCTAGCATTTCATGATACGGTGACGGAGATTAGGAATCGAATATTCTTCCAACAAGAATTAGACAGATCCATTGAGCGTGTACAAAAAACACAGGATAAGTTTGGACTCCTGTATATAGATTTAAACCGCTTTAAGACCATTAATGATACACTGGGTCATGCAATTGGTGACAGTGTTTTAAAAGAAGTTGCCAAACGTTTTAGGACATGTCTGTCACCAACTATTCCTTTAGCAAGAATAGGGGGAGATGAGTTTGCAATCATTGTCCATAACAAAACAGAGCAACAGCTATTGGATTTGAGCGGAATACTATTTCGTATAACTGAAAAACCATTTGTAGTAAATCAACATAGCTTTTACTTATCTCTTAGTATAGGAATAGCGTTGTATCCATTTGGAGGAACAAATGCCAAAACACTTTTACAACATGCTGATATCGCCATGTATAGTGCAAAGGAAAAAGGTAGCAATGCTGTTTGTATGTACGACGAGACATTATCTCAAAAAATAACAAGACGATTACGATTAGAGCAGGATTTACCAAATGCAATTGAGAATAATGAATTGTTTTTATTGTATCAACCTCAAATTGATAGTAGGGCAGGTAAGGTTATTGGCGCAGAGGCATTAATACGTTGGCAACATCCAGAGCTGGGGCTAATTTCACCTTTTGAGTTTATACCTATCGCGGAAGAAACATCGCAAATTATTTCAATTGGAAAATGGACGCTACAGCAAGCGTGTCTACAGCTGAAAGAATGGCATTCTGCAGGTTATACAAATCTAAAAATGGGGATAAATTTATCAGCTATAGAGTTTGAACAGAAAGATTTTGTTCAAACGATTATATCTACCATAGAAGAAATAGGAGTACCAGCTAATTTGATTGATTTGGAATTAACAGAGCGAATTGCCATGGTAGATGAAAAAGAAACTTTATCGAAGTTAAAAGCATTAAAATCATATGGTGTACATTTATCAATTGATGACTTTGGTACAGGATATTCTTCATTAGCGTATCTACCTTTATATCCAATTGATACTTTGAAAATTCCAAGAGAATTTGTGAATAGGATTGGAACTTCAAATGATGGAGATGAAATTATACAAACTATTATTTCGCTAGCCCATACTTTAAATATGAAAGTGATTGCGGAAGGAGTAGAAACGAAGAAACAATTAACAGTGTTACAACAAAATGCATGCTATTTAATTCAAGGCTATTATTACAGTAAACCTGTAAATGAAGATGAGTTTCTCAAGTTTTTAAGCAAGGAATAAGTGAGAACTATGTACATGTGAAGTAAAGGGAAAAGAAGTTCTACCTATATTAAGTAGAACTTCTTTTTGAGTTAACTAGCAGTTAGGTTTCCAAAATATTTTGCATCAAGATGTATCATTATTCAAGCTGTTATCTTGTTCTTCAGTGATTCCTTTTTTATGACTTGTCTTCTCGTCTAGAAATTTGAAGGAATAGTATTACAGTTGCAGGTCATACTATCTAAAGTTATTTTATTATTTATCGTTTATTACATTTGAAATGACTTTTAATGTGTATCAGCACGTGATAAGTAAATTAAATAAACAAAGGCCCTGTAAAAAATCCAGGGCCGGATACAGGGTTAAGGGAACGCATAGTTTCTTAGTAACATATTAGCATAAACTTTTCATTTAACTACATAAGAGTTTTGACAACTTTAAGAACAAGATAGAGGGTTTTTAAGAATAAATACAGTACTGAAAATCAGAGTTGTGATTTAAATTAGTGTGGTTATAACGTTAAAAAATAGATGAGTATTTTAATTATAATAACTTTTAGGAATGTATATGTAAGAAATGTTTTTTGATTAGATTAAAAGAGAAATCTGATAATTTATTATATGTTATACCCGAATAATTTTAAATCTTCTCCTGAGTCCGAAATTATCTTTTCGAACTGCAATCCTACTTTTTCTAAAAGCTTTCCTGAATTGATGTTATCAATAGTAGTAATCGCTACAATTCGTTTCATACCTAGGTTCTGTACACCGTAGTCTATTACAGCAGAAGCGGATTCAAAGCCATACCCCTTTGAACGGAATTTCTCTAAAAAGGCAAAGCCGATATCGACATCTTCTAATGAATCTCTTTTAATAAGACCGCACATACCAAGTGGAGTGAAATCTTCTTTTCGCTCTACTAAGTAAAGACCAAATCCCATTTTATTATACATATCAACGGGTCCGTTTAAGATGTATTTTTTTGCATCTTCTAAGTTTTTAATCCTTTTATCACCAATAAACTGAATCCATGCAGGATCGTTTACTAATTCTAGAATAAATGGAGCGTCTTTTATATCAAACCAGCGAAGAACGAGGCGTTCAGTTTCAAGAACTATCAATCCATTGCACCACCTTTAATAGTTATAACAATTAGTATGGGTTGCGAAATACAAAAGTGCAACATATTTTAATTATGCTCTACTTGTTCACATAAAGTTCGTTTGTTTTGTATAAAGGGATATTTTATAATTAGGATTGATTGTAAAGAGTGAGATACTTATACAATGACTCCTAGGTAACTAGGAGTTTTTACTATATAACTATCATTATTACTAAATATGACACACTATACATTCTACTCAAGGAGGTACATAATGAAAAAATTATATAATGCATCTTTTACGTATTTGATTATCGGCTTATTATCAGGGATTTTCGCTAGGGAGTATGGAAAGTATAAGGGGATTGTAGGATCTACTTTGTTAAATCTTTTGCATACACATACACTTGTACTCGGCTTTTTCTTCTTTTTAATTGCTTTAGGATTAGCAAAAGTATTCGCGTTTCATGAAGCGAAAAGTTTTAATAAGTGGTTTGTTTTACATAACATTGCATTAACTTTAATGTTAGGTTCATTAGCAGCGAGAGGGCTACTTCAGCTAAATGGAGCGGACTTTAAGGGGTTAACTTATATTGTAGGATTTTCCCATTCGTTAATGGCAGTTACTTTAGTTTGGTTTATGTTGTTAATAAAGAAGTCATTTAAAATATAGTTTTATAGAAAAGAACTTGCAATATTTATTGCAAGTTCTTTTTGTTTATTCGACAGTAGGAAACGAATTTCATATGTATAAAACTTGAATTATTTAATTTTTCGGATTATTATGTATGAAATAGTTAACATATTTTGTAATTCAAATTTATAGAAAGTAGGCGAGTGTACGATGGAAATAACGGTAGAGCGTTTAGTAAATGAATTAAAGAGTGTACTTCCCGAAGATCGAGTAGTTGTGAATACGACAGTAAGAGAGTTACATAGTAAAGATGAATCTTATCATACTAGTAGTTTACCTGATGTAGTTGTTTTTCCGAAAACGACTGAAGAGGTTAGTAGGATAATGAAAGTAGCGAGTGAGCATGGAAAACCTGTCGTTCCTTTTGGGGTAGGTTCTAGTTTAGAGGGACATGTTATTCCATATGAAAAAGGAATTACAATGGACTTTTCGCTTATGAATAAAATACTCGAAATAAGAGAGAAAGATTTCCTTGTAAGAGTACAGCCAGGAGTGACTCGCTCTCAGCTTAATAAAGAATTGAAAAAGTATGGATTGTTTTTTAGTGTAGACCCAGGTGCAGATGCAACGTTAGGTGGAATGGCTGCCACAAATGCGAGCGGAACGACAGCAGTTAAGTATGGGGTAATGCGTGATCAAGTTCGTGATTTAGAAGTCGTTCTTGCTGATGGGGAAGTAATACATACTGGAAATTTAGCAGCAAAGTCATCATCAGGTTACCATTTAAATGGTGTTTTCGTAGGATCAGAAGGTACGCTCGGATGCTTTACAGAGTTAACATTAAAAGTATACGGCATACCAGAACATGTTATGGCTGCGAGAGCATCGTTTCCAACTATAAATAATGCAGTAGAAGCTGTTATTAACATACTACAAGCGGGTATTCCAATTGCAAGAATTGAACTTGTAGATGAATTATCTATGAAACAAGTAAATCATTATAATGAAACAAGTTACAGGGAAGAGCCTACACTGTTTTTAGAGTTTCACGGTAATGAAGCAGGGCTAAAGCAAGATATTGAATTCACGAAGGAAATTGTTTTTGATCATACATGTAAAGAAGTTGCTTTTGAAACGGAAACTGCGGCGAGAAATAAATTATGGGATGCACGGCATAATTTAGCGTACTCTTACGTTCATAGTTATCCTGGTAAAAAGCTTATGAGTACAGACGTATGTGTACCAATTTCAGAATTAGCTGGTGCAATCCAACATGCGAAAGAGACATTAGATAAAGTAGGTCTTGTCGGTGGTATTCTTGGGCATGTAGGAGACGGGAATTTCCACGTGCTTTTAATGGTTGATCCGAACGATAAAGAAGAAGTGGAAAAAGCGGACGAAATAAACGAAAGTATCGTTTTATATGCTCTTAAACGAGGTGGAACGTGTACGGGAGAACATGGTGTTGGAATTGGAAAACGGAAGTACCAAGAAGAAGAACATGGGGCGGCATTACTCGTAATGGAAAAAATAAAGAAAGCTCTTGACCCACAAAACATTTTGAATCCGAATAAAGTTTTTCAGTTGAAGGATAGGGGATGATTGGGTGAAAGTACTAGAAGCGATAAGTAATATAGCTGGAAAGTATTTTGCATTTTGGGTTATTTGTATGGCAGCTATTGCATATTTCATTCCTGGACCATTTCTCGGGTTAACTAGTTACATAACAATTTTACTCGGGGTTGTAATGTTTGGGATGGGATTAACATTAAAGGCTGTTGATTTTAAAATCATTGCTACAAAACCATTGCCAGTTATTATCGGTGTATGTGCTCAGTTTATCATTATGCCACTTGTCGCATACGTACTAGCCTACGTTATGAAGTTACCAGCCGAATTAGCAGCTGGATTAGTGTTGCTCGGTTCAGTACCGGGTGGCACTGCATCAAATGTTATGGTTTATTTAGCAAAAGGGAACTTAGCGTTGTCTATTGCAATGACGTCATTATCAACGTTACTAGCACCAATTGCTACACCTCTTATTTTATTATTACTTGCGGGACAATGGATGCCAGTAAATGCTATGTCTATGTTTCTTTCTATCGTACAAGTCATTATCCTACCTATTATTTTAGGATTAGTAGTGAAGAAGTTTTTCCCTACAACTGTTACGAAAGGAATGACTGTTATTCCTTTAATATCAGTTGTAGCAATTATTATTATTGTTTCTGCAGTTGTTTCAGCGAATGTAAGTAGCATTACTTCTTCAGGCCTGCTTATCTTTATTGCAGTGATGCTTCATAATGCATTTGGTTTTTTACTCGGATATATAACAGCATTCGTACTTGGACTAGACGAAGGAACAAGAAGGGCTATTTCAATAGAAGTAGGAATGCAAAATTCAGGCTTAGGTGTTGCGCTGGCAACGGCGCATTTTGGACCAGCAGCTGCACTTCCAAGTGTATTAGCAGCAGTATGGCATAATATTGCAGGGCCGATATTAGCAACCATCTGGTCAAAAAATGCAAAGAATACTTTCAGTGATGAAAATTTATCGGTAAATATAGAAAAATAGGAATGATAAAGAATGCAAAAACGTATTGTACATTTTGAAGGGCTGGTTGTTTTCGTAGCCACAATTTATGCGTATTCAATATATGAATTTAGTTGGATTATATTTTTGGTTTTCCTTTTAGCCCCGGATATATCCATGTTAGCATATGGTATAAATAATCGTGTTGGTGCTAAAGTTTATAATATATGTCACACATATACTATATCTATATTAATAGCTATCATAGGTGTCTATTTTAAGATAGATACCGTTATAATGATTGGCTTAATATGGACAGCACATATTGGGATGGATCGAATGTTTGGATATGGATTGAAATATGAGACGGATTTTAAAGATACTCATATTCAAAGGTTATAAATTGTTTTGGGGAGATAGATACATTGAAACAGAGAATAACTATCGAAGAATATAATATCCTATGGGAAAGTGAATTTTATAAACTACAATCGCTCATTAATAATGTAATAAAAGAACTTGTTTTGTCCATTGAACATGTTGGGAGCACATCTGTTACAGGACTTGCAACAAAACCAATATTAGATATTGATATAGTAATAGCAGAGTACAAAATTTTTCCTGAAGTAGTAAAAAGGCTTGAAGCGATAGGATACTACCATCAGGCAGAATGGAGCTTCAAAGGAAGAGAGACGTTTGGCAGAAAGGATGCTTTCGTTCCGTGGCACGTGGAAAGTACAGTTTGGATGGAACATCATTTATATGTTTGTGATAAAAATAGCGAAGAGTTAAGAAAACATTTAGCGTTTCGGGATTATCTTCGTGAACATGAAGATGTTGCTGGTGAATATGGGCGTTTAAAGGAAGAATTAGCAAGAGAGTCGAAAAATAGAGCGAGCTATAGCGAAGGTAAGACGGCATTTATTACAAATATATTAGAAAAAATAAACTAAGGCGGCATGGAATACATGCTGCCTATTCTTTTGAAATAGAACGCTGCCATTATAAAACAAATACAAACTGGCCCTGTTGAATGCTACGAGACTTAAATATAATGAGAAATAAAAGACCGGAAAAGAGGGAGCTTATGTACATACCAAAATATTTCGCAATACAAGATGAAGAAATGAAGTACGAAATAATTGAACAAAATAGCTTTGCGACATTATTTTCTCAACATAACGGGGAACCATATGCAACGCATTTGCCGTTGTTATTAAATAGGGAGACTCTAACTTTACATGGCCATTTCGCACGTCCGAATGAACAGTGGAAAGATAGTGGGAATCAACAAGTACTAGCTATATTCCAAGGGCCACACAGTTACATATCGCCTTCATGGTATGAAACAAACGATGCAGTACCAACATGGAATTATGTTACAGTGCATGTATATGGAGAGTTGGAAATTGTTGAGGATGAACAGGAATTAATAGATTCTCTTCAAGATTTAGTACATAAATATGAAAATCCACAGAGTACCTACTCGCTAAATGAGGTAGATTCGAATTATAGGGCAGGATTAAGTAAAGGTATAGTGGGCTTTAAAATAAAGATAAATAAAATAGAAGGAAAAGCGAAGTTAAGTCAAAATCATTCTGTAGAGAGACGGAATTTAGTTGTGGAGGAACTTGAGAAAGTTGGTAGTGAGGGGAGTAGGGGGATTGCGGAGTTGATGAGAAAATAAAGTTTACTTGAAAGGGAAACATTCTAAATAAGCATATTTAAAAAAGACCTTCTAAATTGAAGGTCTTTCGTTTTTTAAAGTGCTTTTACAGCTGCTGTTGAGTTGTAGTCTTTACTTACGTCAACGGATTGAACAAAGTCAGGTCTTTGTGGTGCAGGGAAATCTGCATGACTTGCTTGGTATGTAAACGAGCTATTTACCCCAATAGACACAATTCCAATAACAGATAATCCTAGTAAGATAGAACTGATTTTTTTTATCATTTTAATGCCCCTTTCTCAAAAGTTTTTTCTTTTGCTTGTAACGCTTTATGAAAATACTCACTTGCCTTTATGTGATTATTTTCATTGTAAAGTTTAATCGCTAATTTTTCTGAGTATTCTTGAGTGTAGTTATATAAAAATTCTTTGTCGAAATACGCAATTCCTTCAAGAATAATATTTTCTAAGTCTTCAGTTGACTCATTATTGTTAAGAGACTCTAAAATTTTAAAGTGAAGCATATATTCTTCATTGTTTAGTTCTGTACAAATTTTTAATCCTTTTTTTATGAATTGATCAGCAATATTTATTTCATCAAGTTTAGAATGTTCCCTGGCTTGTAAGAAAATTGCTTTGAAATGGGTAGGCATTTTTGTCGTTACTTCAGATAGATGACGAATAGCTAGTGTCGATAAGTTTTGATTGGCATATAACCATCCTAAATTATTACGTACTCTTAAAAGTAAAGATTCTTCATTTTGTTTTTGTAAAATATTGATTGCAGAGTTGTAGTGTTCTTCAGCTTGCTCGTACTGTCTTAATTGTACACAGGCTGCTCCTATAACACTTTCGCATGAAGCGACATTTTTTTCGTAATCTCTATGCATGAAAAAGATTTCTCGTGCTTTATTAGCATATTGAATTGCTTCAATAGGTTTATAAAAATGTTGATTAAAGATAGCGAACCGGTAATTAAATTCTGCTTCCTCTAGTTTATCTGAAACATTTCCTAGTAGTTTTTCAGCATTTTCGTAATGTTCGCTAGCTAAGTTATAGTTTGTTGTTATGGTAGCATGAATAGCTTTAAATAAATGATAGTAGTAAGAAAGTGAATGGTTAGATGAGATGGCATAAGAATCTATCTTATCAAAACTATGTTTTGAAATGCTTAAACCATCTACTAAAACTTTATATCGAAAATCTAGTAAGGAATGATATAATGCTAAGTTTTCATCTTCCTCAAAGTTTAGTTCCTTTTCCTCAATTTCATGCTTTAAGTTTGTCGCCTGAGACACATCTTGTTTAAGCATAGCTAAATACCAATCATTAAATAATTTCGTAATTTGTTCATTACCTTGTAGTTGAACGTTCATGAAATCCCCTTGCTTTTTGAATATTCTTATAAAATATAGTATCAAAAATAACAATATTTAGAAATGATGTTTTATATTTCTCAACATTTGTATAGTAGAGTTATTATTAAGCTCATTGGAATAGAGTGGATTTTATTTTGGGTTAAAGAAAGAGCAGAGGAAAGAGTATAAAAAAGATGTGTTTATACAATTTGTATGAACACATCTTTATATATATTAAACAATCAAGTCCCACAAAAAGTACGATAAGGACGATTCGTCGGTACAGGTGGAACGCAGTATTCTTCTTGATCTGTAGCATACGCATAAGGATTGGATAGCGCTTCAAGAAGTTTTTCCATTACGCTATAGTCGCCATTTGTGACAGCTGCTTCTAGTGCTTCTTCTACGCGGTGGTTCCTTGGGATGATGGATGGGTTATTATTTTTCATCATTTCGTAGGCGTTTTCCTTCGATTCTTCTTGTCTTTCTAATCGAGATTGCCACAGTTTGTACCATTCTTTAAATTCAGGACTTTCAAATAGGGCTGTATTTTCGATCGTATGAAGAGTTAATGAACGGAATGTATTTGTGTAATCTGCTTTATGTTTCTCCATCATTTTTAAAAGTTGCTCAATAAGTGATTGATCTTGGTCCTCATTGCTAAATAGTCCTAATTTCTTTTTCATTCCAAGGAACCATTGGTTTTCATACTGTACGCTAAATTTTGAAATTTCGTCTTGAGCAATCTTTAATGCTTCTTCTTCATCTTCATGTAGGATCGGTATTAAAGATTCTGCTAATCGCGCAAGGTCCCATGCGGCCATATATGGTTGATTTCCAT
Source organism: Bacillus sp. EB106-07-01-XG149 (assembly GCF_058791555.1). NCBI lineage: Bacteria > Bacillati > Bacillota > Bacilli > Caryophanales > Bacillaceae > Bacillus > Bacillus sp. EB106-07-01-XG149. The sequence continues at coordinate 198,120 of NZ_JBYTDP010000004.1, forward strand.
ATGCGTAGCGACCTTGTGTATCAATAGAGCTAAATACAGTTCCTTGGTCGTAATTGTCCATAAATGCACAAGGGCCGTAATCAATCGTTTCTCCACTAATCGTTATATTGTCAGTATTCATTACGCCATGTATAAATCCAACAAGTTGCCATTTAGCGATGAGACTCGCTTGTTTCTTTATGACTTCTTGTAGTAATGCAGTATATCGGTTTTCATGAGCCTCAATTTCTGGATAATGCCTTTTTATCGTATAGTCAGCTAGTGATTGAAGATCCTCGATAGAACCGCGAGCTGCAGCATATTGAAATGTGCCGACGCGTATATGACTGCTAGCGACTCTAGTTAAAATTGCTCCAGGTAACTTTGTTTCACGATATGTTGGTTCGCCAGTTGTGACAACTGCTAAACTGCGGGTAGTTGGAATATCGAGTGCATACATTGCTTCACTAATAATATACTCGCGTAGCATCGGGCCGAGTGCCGCACGACCATCGCCGCGGCGTGAATACGGAGTAGGACCAGAACCTTTCAGTTGAATGTCAAAACGTTTACCTGAAGGAGTAATTTGTTCACCTATTAAAAGCGCGCGACCGTCGCCTAACATATTAAAATGTCCAAATTGATGACCTGCATACGCTTGTGCTAATGGATGAGCTCCTTCTGGGAGTGCATTACCAGCGAAAATAGCAATTTCAACTTCTTTTTTCAATTCTTCAGGATTAAATCCAAGAGATATAGCTAGTGAATGATTTAGTTTAACTAGCTCTGGTGAACTTACGGGAGTAGGGGGGATTTCTGTATAAAATGATTGTGGTAAAGTCGTATAACTATTATCTAAATTCCAACCAGCTTCATTATTTTTAGTCATTTTATCTCCTCCTTGTTTATTTTTTTATTATGTATTTGTACGTATGTATTCTTTGTAAAATTAGCTAAAAGTATAATATGATATTTCCCCTTGCAATCTATTGTAAGGACTTCACTGTACTATGTCTATTTAACAGTAATAATATAAACTCCATTTTAAGAAAATGGAGTTTATATTATTACTTTATTTTTACAATTATTTTTCCTTTTGCTCTTCCAGCCTCTGAATATTCCATTGCTTTTTGAGCATCTTCAAAAGGGAAAACTCGATCGATTACTGGTTTGATTTTTCCTGCCTCAATATAATTTGCGATAGTGCGTAATTGATCCCCGCTTGGCTTCATAAATAAAAATGAATATTGCGCAGTATGATTCTTTTCAAGTGCAGTAAGTTTTCTACTTGCTAATGAAAATAAGAGTGTTTTGAAAAATCCGGAACCAAATTCTTTACCGAAACGAGCATTCGGCATTCCTGAAACGGAAACGATGTTGCCGCCGCTTTTTATAATATTGAATGATTTTTCAAGTGTTGTCCCGCCGATTGTATCAAATACTGCATCATATTCTTTTAGTATTTCTTCAAAATTCTCTGTTTTGTAATTGATAATCTCATCTGCGCCAAGAGACTTTACTAAATCAGAACCAGCTTCACTAGCAGTCGTTGTAACAGTGGCACCCATTATTTTTGCTAACTGAATTGCGAAAGTACCAACACCACCAGATCCAGCGTGAATTAATATTTTTTGTCCTTTTTGTAAGTGCATGATGTCATGTAGTGCTTGATATGATGTTAAGCCAACGAGTGGAATCGACGCCGCTTCCTCAAAACTTAAATTCTTTGGTTTTAAAGCTATATCATCTTCATGAATGGCTATATATTCCGCGAAAGTACCGATTTTATTTTTTCTTGGACGTGCATATATTTCATCACCAACTTTAAAACGAGTCACTTTTGATCCAACTTTTACGATGACACCGGAAAAGTCATTACCAAGGATTAGGGGCATTTCATATTTAAGTAACATTTTTACTTTTCCATCCCGTATTTTAAAGTCAATTGGGTTAATACTAGCTGCATGAATTTCTGCGAGCACTTCATGTTCATTTATTTCAGGAGTAGGTACCTTTGCCATACGCATAGGAACTTTTCCATACTTATCAATTATCATTGCTTTCATTTCTTATACCTCCACATTTCAATAAAAGTTGTGCAATAGCTTTTCAATATCCAGTACAAGATTTTTTAATACGCCTAATTTTGTACGTATATCAATATAATAAAAATTTTTTGTACCTTCTTTTCGCATTAAAATAATACCGGCTTCTCGTAAAATTCTAAGGTGATGTGATACCGCTGGTCGAGAAAGGTGTGTTTGTTTCGTAATTTCTCCTACACGTAATCCGGTTTGACATTCCGTTTCCATGAGAACTAACAAAATAGCTTGACGAGTTTCATCGCCAATTGCCAATAATACTTTTTGAGAATCAATAAAATCTTTTTTTATAACATTTAATTGTTCTTGTTTATTCATTTCAATCACTTTACCTCCTGGTAATTAGTCGAAAGGTTTAAGATGATGAACCATTACATCGATACGGTAATGCTACATGATTGTTGTATGAGCTGCAATATTGGGAAAGAAAATCGAGATGAATGAAATTTTATGTGTTGAAAATGGTAGGGGATAGAAAAGGATAGCATATTAAAATGGATGAAGTTTAAAAATAAAAAATGATTTAATAATACGTTGTTTATAAATGATAGAGGGTAAGGATTTTTAAAAAATACGCGGTCGTAACCCCTTATAACTTTACAGGGTTACGACCGCGTATAATGTTTTTATTATTTTGGTGTCTATAAAGTGAGTTCTTTTGTTTTACTCTTTCATACATGCATAATTCAATCAGATTATAGATGTATGAAAAAGTAAAAGAATTTGGGGTGTAATCTATCTATATGATAATTTAAAATGAAATATAAGTCTATATCTTTGTTGTTTTTTTGATTATATTTATGTCACTGAGCTCAGAACAATGATGTGGAGGGTAAATTTATGAAATCGAATTACGTACCAGTTTTAATTGTTGGAGGAGGAGTATCAGGATTAGCATCTGCGCTATTCCTTGCAAAACATAACGTTGATTATTTACTGGTTGAAAGGCACCCGTCTACTGCAATTCATCCGAAAGCAGGTGGAATCACTTTTCGTACGATGGAGTTATTTCGAGAATTAGGTTTAGAACAAAGAATTAGATCGGCGGGTAAAGCGTTAGAAAATTGCCGAGGAAGAATAGCAGTTCATACAATAGTTGAGGCGAATAAGGAAGAATTGGCACAAATGAGGGCCAATCAGTATGGAAACGATGAAAAGTTACTTCAAAAAATAGAAGAGATTAGTCCATCAAAACAAACGGCTTGTTATCAAATTATTTTAGAAGAGATGATGTTACAAAAAGCGAGAACATTAGGCGGAGAATTATCTTTTTATCATGAATTAGTTTCTTATGAACAAAATGAGCACGGAGTAATAGCAACGATTCGGAATCGTGAAACGGAAGAAGAAAGTATTATTCATTGTGACTATGTAATTGCAGCGGATGGAGCGAAAAGTAAAATACGTGAGCAGCTAGGGATAAGTACCGAGGGACGAGGTACAATCGGTGGCTATTATATGAATATTTATTTTGAAGCGGATTTAAATGAGTTTATACAAGGAGATGCATTTGGTTTTTCTATGGTACTTCATCCGGAAGTTCTTGGTGCGCTTATTCCAGTTGATAACGAAAGAAAATGGATTTACCATGTATCCTACGATCCATTAAAAGGAGAGGAGCCAGAGGATTTCACTATAGAACGTTGTAAACAAATTATTCAAACAGCAATTGGAAGTACAAAAATCGAGTCAGAAATAGTAAGTGTTTTACCGTGGGAAGCGACTGAAAGTACAGCCGTGAAATTTCAAGATAATCGAATCTTTTTAGTTGGTGATTCAGCACATATTATGCCGCCAACAGGAGGATTTGGTTCAAATACAGGCATACAAGATGCACATAATTTAGCTTGGAAATTAGCGGCTGTTATAAAAGGGAAAGCAAATCCAAAATTGTTAGAAACATATTATGAAGAGAGATATCCTGTTGCAAAATTAACGACGGAGTATGCGAGTAGTTTATTGTTCCGTGCTGCGAATAGAGAGGAAGGCAGTTTGAATAATATGGATGGATTAGCTGTAACTGTTGGGTATCACTATTGTTCAGAGGCGATAGTAGATGACTCAGCTACTCCACATAGAATGGATATCGTAGAGTTGAACGGAAGACCTGGAACGCGAGCACCACACTTTTGTGGAACGTATGATGGAAAAGAAATTTCTATACTTGATTTATTAGGAAATGATTTTGTGTTACTTATTGGAGCAGAAAATCACGCTTGGGCCGAGTGTGCACAAGATGTTTCATCTGAATTAGGAATAAATATAAAAGTGTATCGAGTAGGTTTAACCGGAGACTTTATTGCTCAAGAAAATGTTTTTCGTGAATTATATGGGATAGAGAATGAAGGAGTTGTACTAATTAGACCAGATGGATTTATTGGATGGCGTTCCAAAAAAGCGGTGGTAGATTCAGCTGTAATGCTGGAGGAGGTAATGAGTAATTTATTATGTGATTTTTAAGTAACTATGGGAGCATTGTCTTATATGCTCCACTGCACTGAAAAAATAATATTCACAAATTTTAATAGGTTTGGTATGATTAATTTCGACAAGTTAATCGAGGCCGGAGATATTTGAGATAAGCCATAGATTTATTTAGGGATACAGAAGTGTCCTCTAAATAAATTATGGCTTTTTTTTATTGGTGAACTGTAATCAATAGGAAGTTCCATGTGAATAGGAGGGATATAGAAAATAAATAGTATAGTAATAACATAGGGGAATTGTATTTGTAAGATTGGAATTTTCATATAAGCTTATAAAAATAATGAAAGTATATCTTCTATTTCGTGTAAATCTCATTAACTTGTTGAAATTTGCAACGTAGGAAGGGTTAGAAGGATGAGAAAAATTATTAGCGTGTTAGTTATTTTCTTTATGACGGGAAGTATCTTTGCTGGGGGAGCTGTTCATGCAAAAGCAGAAGGGAAGCATGAATGGAATACGAATAAGTTTTTAAATATTGCACATCGCGGAGCAAGTGGACATGCACCTGAGCATACTTTTACTTCTTATGATCTTGTGAAAAAAATGAAAGCGGATTATTTGGAGTTAGATATTCAGTTAACTAAGGATGGCCAGTTGATTGCAATGCATGATACAGCAGTTGACCGCACTACAAATGGTACAGGTGAAGTACGAGATAAAACATTAAGTGAAATAAAGAGCTTAGATGCAGGATCTTGGTTCAATAAAGCTTATCCAGAAAAGGCTAAGCAAGAGTATGTTGGGCAGAAAGTTCCGACTCTTGAAGAAATCTTCCAAAAGTACGGAAGAAGCATGAAGTATTACATTGAAACAAAATCACCAGATGTGTATCCAGGAATGGAAGAAAAATTGTTAGCGTTGTTAAATAAATATAATTTAGTAGGTCAAAACATGTCTTCTAGCCGTGTTATGATTCAATCATTTAGTAAAGACAGTTTAACAAAGATTCATAGTATGAATAAAAATATTCCGTTAGTTCAATTGCTTTGGTATTATCCAAATGAAAACAATGAGATTGTTGAATGGTCTGGAATTACACATGAACCGAAAAGTGTAACGAATGATGATTTTCAAGAAATTAAAAAGTATGCAGTTGGTATTGGTCCAAACTTACGTAATGATGACGGAGAACTAATTATTGATGAGTCATATATGAAAATGGCTAGGAAAAATGGACTGTTAATTCACCCTTATACAATAAATGAGAAACCAGATATGAGATTGTTAATTAAATGGGGTGCTACAGGAATGTTTACAAATTATCTTGATCGATTACATAGTGTACTAAAAGAAAAATAAGTGAGATAGGATAAAAGGTATACCGACGTTTTGGTATACCTTTTTCTATTATGCTAGATTATAGTAGTAGGATACATATTCTTCTAAGCCTTGAACTTCTTTTTCAGGTGGCACAATACCGCCTTTTCTACCGTAGCAAATATTTCTCAAGTATTCTCCAAAAATCATAGAGCGACTCTTCTCATTATCCATCCAATTATATCTATTAATGATAAACTCATCATCGAAACTTGTATCAAATGTATATGGAATACAAGTAACAGTGTTAGGTAGATGTTTTTTTAATACTCGATATTGTCGACCAGCTCCTAAACTTTTACATACAAAGAGTAACCGATTAATTTTTGTGAAATCAAAAATCTTTTTCGCTTCCATTACATTAGCGATAGAATGAAGGGAGTTTGTCTCGAAGATGATAGCGTCTTTTGGTATGCCATGTTCAATTAATTTATGTACAATTACTTCTGCTTCTGACAAATCCCCGTAATTCCAGCTCGGATGTTTCATGCCATGTAAACTAGTACCACCTGTAACGATAATTTGATTTCCTAAACCTTGTTGATAAGCTTCTAGAGGAGCTTGCCAATTGCCGGGATGAGAACCGCCGAAAACGAAAATAGCATCACATTTGTGTGGTGTTATTTCTTTTAGAAAAGCGATTTCTGTAATTTGATCGATTTGTTTTTTCGTAAGAGTAGGGACATCAGGATATTTAGGTATTAACATTTAAAAACCTCCTATATAGTAAAATGATAGATTCATTATATAGCGATTTTGTTAAGTGGAAAAAGGGAAGCTTTTCATTTGAAAGTACCCCTTTTAAGATAACTCTCCAATAAACCAAATCTCTTTTTTATCGATTGCATCTTCATCATAAATGACTTCTTGAAAGTGCAACATTTGGGCAGTAGGACAAATTGAAATTCCCCATGTCTTCCAAAAATCAGATTCATTTGCAAGAGGAATCCATTTTTGAAATTCACTATTTCTATTAAAGAAATTATGAAAGTACCCCTCATTTTTAAATATAATGATTTGCGAATCCCACAACCTTTCTATAGAAATCAAAACAACAACTCTATATGTATGTGTATCGCTCGGTTTTATTTTTATTAAATGATTTGCTTGATTTAATAGAGTTTGTATACATAATCGTTTTACTTTTCTAGGCGTTTTACACGAATTGATAAAAGCTTGGGAAACTGGTAATGGCATATACCAATATTCATCGTCATAGAAAGCAGAAGGGAACGTTTTTGTATGTTCTTCAATTCGCTGTATCATAGTGTTTGTTTTACGCTTCATCCCACGCATTTTCTTTTCACGCACTGTTAAATCATCTCCATAAATTTTTGTAATGCAGCTGAGTGATATATGTCTTTTCTAGTAACAAAAGTAGTAGGAACATTTTTGAATCTATTAGGTAAAGGATTAAATGATAAGTTATGTGCATGACCATTTAATATAGATTTCATCATAATTGCTACGCCCATATTTGATTTTACACAGGCGAGTATCGCTTCAATTGTTCCAAACTCTAATACTCGTTTAGGCGAGATGCCTTCTTCTTGAAGCCAATCTTCTAATAAACTTCTATAATAGCAACCGTGACTAAAAGCGAGTAAATTCATATCTTCTATATTTTTAAGAGAGGATAAAGTTTTTTTACTAATGAGAACTAATTCTTCTTCACGAAATACATTTGTATGAAGTTCAGTATGCTGAGTAGATCCTGCTATAAACGCTCCGTCTAGTTTTCGTTCTAACACAAGCCTAATTAGTTGTTCGGTCGTATTTGTTTCTAAAATCAATTCGACTTCTCTGTATTTCTCATAATAGGCCGTTAATATAGATGGCAGTCTTACCGCGGTTGTAGATTCTGTACATCCGATTTTCAAAGTACCTTTAGGATCAGTTCCATTACTTTGAACTGCTTTTATAGATTGATCCATTAAGTGGATAATTTGTTTGGCGTATGTTAATAAAATCTCACCGTTAGAAGTTAAAGTTACCCCTTTCCCGTTACGGTAAAATAAAGGCACACCTAATTCATTTTCTAGATGTTTCATACGCATTGTTACGCCTGATTGTACATAGTTCAAATTTTTCGCAGCGTGAGAAATATTACTCTCCTTAGCAACTTCGTAAAATACAGTTAAATCTTTTATGTCCACGTATTTTCCCTCCGAAAAGGTATCAATTTTTTTGATGGATTATATGATGAACCTTTATTTTATATGATATCAGAACTTTCATACAATGAAAGGGGATGGAGGGATTATTGTGTTAATTGAAGAAAGGATGAAAAGTAATCATAAGTGGGTTATGTTAATGTTTGCGACGATTGCTCAAACGACAGCGACACTTATAACATATGGTGTCGGAGCTTTCTCTTTATTTTGGAAAGAAGAATATGGGCTTACAAATATGGAGAGTGGATTGTTAGTAAGTGTTGTAAATGTGGGACCGTTATTTTGTATGCTTTTTGTTGGGCGGTTAATCGATCAATATAATGAAAAGTTGTTGATTTCTATCAGTTCATTTTTGCTAGGAGGTTCGTTTTTACTAACTAATATAGTAAATGGATTTAATGGTCTGTTATTTGTACTTTTATTAGTAGGAATGTTTTATAGTGTTTCCCAGCCAGGAGGAAGTAAAGTGATTTTAAAATGGTTCCCAAAAGAAAATCGCGGATTAGCGATGGGAATAAGGCAAGCTGGTATACCGATTGGTGGTGCGTTAGCGGGAGTGCTAATCCCGTTTTTTACAATACAATATAATGTGACTTACGCAATAAATAGTATGGCATGCATTTGTATAATTGGAGGATTATTATTTTTTATGTTATATAAAGAGCCATATGTTCAAGAGGATGATAGGAAAGAACATATTAAAATTTCTTTTTGGATGCAGCTAAAAGTAGTGATACGTAAAAAAGAGTTGTATCCAATATATATAACGGGTATTTGCATGATTTCATTACAAATGGTGTTAGTTGGACACTTCATGAAATTTTTAGTAAGAGAACAATCTATTACATCTATTGTAGCTGGAACAGTATTTTCAGTTATGTTCTTTTCTGGAATGATTGGCCGTGTTGCATTAGCAGCTATTAGTGATGTGTTTTATAAGGGAAATCGGAGCACTCCATTATTTATAGCTGTCTGTGCTTCTATCGGTTTGATTCTATTGTTAGTAATGAGCATACATACAGTAACAAGTGGAGTATTGTATGGTGTAAGTGTATTGTTAGGTTTCTTTTCAATTGGTTGGTTTAGTCTTTTTATCGTCGAAGTTGCTGAATTGGCAAGTGAAGAATGTGTTGGAATAACAGTTAGTTTGGCACTTACATTAAATCAAATTGCTATTATTGTTGCACCTGTTTTATTTGGTTATATTGTCGATGAGAAAGGGTATACGTGTGCGTGGTTGTGTATAGTGGTATTATTAAGTATTTCGGCAGTGAGTTTATATAGTAAAAGCAAAAAATAAAAGAAAGTTAGCAATGTAAATTTTTTATGAAGAAAGTCTAAAGAAATGCCGAATGAGCGACATTTCTTTTTTTATATGTTGTATAATCAAAATATAAATGATATTCGTTTTCAATGACGTTCATTGCCTCTTTTGAAATTTCCTGTAACTTTAGCCATAATGAGTTGTTTTTCTGTATCGTTATGTGCATGATTTATTTTGTTTAAAAATTTTTCAGCATCATTTCCTTTTAATACGGAAATCTACTTTCCGTAATATTCAATTAAAACTATGTTATTTTTTGTTACCCTGTAATGAAACATCATGTCATCTAAACGATTGCGTCTATCAGTATTTTTTATGTTTACAACTCCGTTCTATATGATATGTAACAAATGTTACATAAGATGTTGAAATTATAGTAGGGTGTATACGATTGTAAGGTGGAAATTTTGCAAGAAAGAAATACAATAAAGAGTAGCCAAAAACTGAATATGAGAAAAAGGAATCTAGTTGACTTGGGTGAATAACAGATAGATAATATTATAAAATATTTCAAAATTAAAAGATATAGAATAGAATGGATGCATGTTAAGTGAAACTAGATAAAAGAGGGTTCCTATTATGTTAAAGAAATGGTTAATCGTTTTCTTTATTTTTGCTATTTTTTGTGGGAGTGTCGTTACACTAATACATGCAAATAAAGGTAAGAAATATGATATAAAGGCATTTTCTAATTTAAATAGTAAGAAAAAGGGCGATATGCAAGAAGTTGATGCGAATGAGAAAAAGCGCTATGAAGTTGCAGCTGGAAAACTAGATCAATATTTAAAAGATAAAGGATTTAATGGGAGTGTTCTTGTAGCTAGTAAAGATCATGTAATTTTACGAAAAGGTTATGGATATGCGAATGTGAAAGATAAAGTAGTAACAACGCCAAGAACGAAATATCGCATTGGTTCTATTACGAAAACAGTCGTTGCAATATCTATTATGCAGCTAAAAGAAAAAGGGAAATTAAATATTGAAGACAATGTAAATAAGTATATTCCATCATTTCCGGCAGATAAAAACATAACGTTACGAAATTTGTTAACACACACGTCTGGGTTGCCAGATCAGGGACAAGGTAGGGTTGATGCGGCGTCACGATTAAAGTTAGTAACGTGGATTGGTGCACAAAAATTGCAATTTCCTGCAGGGACTGGGTGGAAATATACAGATTATAATTATATGGTGCTTGCGTATATTGTAGAAAAGATATCGAATAAACCGCTCGCTGAATATGTGAAAGAAAATATTTTTACGCCTGTTGAAATGCATGAATCTGGAATGGGTGCAACTCTCCCTGAAGATATTTTTTTAGCAGAAGGTTATACGAAAAAAGATAACGAGTTAATAGCTGCGCCTCGGTTAAAAATGAATTGGCTGTATGGGTGTGGTGAAATGTATACGACTGTTGAAGATATGAAAAGATTAGATGAGGCTATTATGGATGGAAAGTTGATTTCTAAACAAAGTGTATCAGATATGTTTACTGCATCATCTGTAAGAAAATATGGATTTAGTTTCTATACTAATCCAGATTATTATCATAATCATGGTGTATTAGCTGGTTGGAATACATTTAATAATTTTAACCGGGATAAACGAACGTTTGTAATATTATTCTCTAACGTACAAAATGGTATGAATGATACGTTTAATCAGGAGTTTAGGAAAATGGCGAATGATTTAATAGAAGGAAAATAATAATTTTAAAATCGGTATTGATATGTAATTATCAATACCGATTTTTTTTATTTCGGAAAGTTCGGCTTGTTAAATAAGTAGGTAAGGAAGGTAGTTGAATAAATACATATAGTTAGTTAAATGATAGGAATGCAAAAAAGAATTGGTAATTTTTACATTGTAGAAAAAGCTTGAGCTTCACACTATGTGAAGCTTTACATTATTGGAGATAAGAACAGGAGGTTGAAAAAATGAAAAAAATAGTAAAGTTTTGCTTAATAGCTACATTATCCACTGCGATTATTAGTGGTTGTTCTTTTGAAGGTGGTAATGAAAATACAAAAGGGAAAGAGAATGTAAAAATAGAGGTACAGAAAAAAGTCGGAAAATATACGATGCCAGATGAAAAAGATAAACATGAAGGTACATGGCTGCAATGGCCTCATGAATACACATATGGTGAAGAGTATAAGCAGGAAGTTGAGCCGATTTGGGTTAAGATGGCAAGCGCTTTAACCGAGGGTGAAAAAGTCCATATTGTTGCATATGATGAGGAAGAGAAAGAGCGTATCAATAATCTTTTAACAGATAAAGGACTGAATATGGATAAAATTGATTTCTTTATCGCTCCTACTGATGATGTATGGGCAAGAGATAGTGGGCCGATTTTTGTTTATGACAATAATAAAAATCTCAAAATATTAGATCCGGCATTTAATGGTTGGGGAAAGAAAACTCCTTATAAAAATGATGCTCGTATACGTGAGAATGTTAGTAAACAAGTAGGGATTGAAAGGATTGATTGGGGGGGATTTGTCCTTGAGGGCGGTGCGATTGAATTAGACAGCAATGGGACTGCTTTATTAACTCGAAGTGCAGTAACAAATAAAAATAGAAATCCAAATTTATCAGAAAAGGAAATTGAAAAATATATAAGTGACCTTGGAGTAACAAACTTTATTTGGTTAGACGGAGTACCTAATTTAGATATTACGGACTTTCATATTGATGGATTTGCTAAATTTCATAATAAATCCACCATCGTAACGATGAAAGAAGATGACCTAGCCGAGTGGGGGGTATCAAACAAAGATATGGACACATTGTTAGATGCAAAAAATGCATTAGGACAGAAATATAAGTACGAATACTTACCCCTTAGTAAAGATAAAGTTACTTTAGAAAATGGAAAAGCTCTCGATTATAAGGGATCATATATTAATTATTATATTGGGAATACAGTGGTGTTGGTGCCTAATTATAATGATCCAAATGATAAAATCGCAAACGATATGATTCAGAAGTTATACCCAAATCGTAAAGTAGTTGGTATTGATGTGAGAGAGCTTTATAAAAATGGTGGCATGATACATTGTATTACACAGCAACAACCGATTCATTTGAAGTAATTGATTGAAATGTAGCAACGTAAGGACAAAATAGGTACATTGTTACTTTTACCTATTTTGTCATGTTTTATTTTTTGTAAAAAGGGAGTAAGGGCATTGAAAGGAATAATCTTAACTAGCTTCATAATGATAGGATTTATGATGCTATTATTCAATTTCATATTTTCATATAAATTTCTATTATTGTATTTTAAAATTCTGTCAAGAGTCAATTTTTCGCTCAACAACAGGGATATATTTTTTATATAAATATATAATATTTCTCCGTGCTATAATCCATTCATGAAATGTGCACGTTTCGAAAAGTGTTATGAAGAGGGAAGTAATTGGCATAGTGAAATTAGTTATTCAACCATTATTAAAAAGCGAGGTAAATAATATGGAACAAAAACAAAATGGAATTATTTTTACTGCAATACCAGATAAATCAAATGATTATTATCGTCCATTTTATGAAGACCTGATTTGTTTTAATGAATATTTAGATGAAAATAAATCATTTACTGATCAACTTGTTTCTTTATCTGTTGAAGAGCAAGACTTTCATACAAGCTTTTTTGAGTATGATGATATTTGGCTAAGAGATGTTGCACCAGTCGTCACAAATCATTTAGTTAAATTTAAATATCGACCAAATTACTTACCGAAAGATCAATGGCGATATTTAGATCAACAATTTAATAAATGGTTGAAAAAGAACGATTTTGAATATGTGAAGTCTCCATTGATATTAGACGGTGGAAATCTTATTTGGAATAAAAAAGATACAGTTATATTAACGGAACGCATATTTGATGATAATTATGATTGGACGGAAGAAGAAATTATAGAGCAACTGGAATGGGATCTAGATGTGAGCCGAGTTATTATTATTCCTGCTGAAGAAGGGGATGTACTCGCACATGCAGACGGAATGGTTAAATTTATTGATGAACATACGATGTTTATTAGTGATTTTTTAGGGGATCATGAATTTAGATATAATGTTCAAGAGATTATTCAAGATCAAATGCCAGAAGCTAAATTTATAGTTGTTCCATCGTCATATACAGAAAAGGGACAATATGATCAAGAAATAGCATCGGCAAAAGGGTTGTATATAAATATGTTAGAAACATGTGATACGATTTACGTTCCTAAGTTTGGACTACCTAAAGATAGGGAAGTTTTACGACATATTCAACAGCATACGGAGAAACAAGCTATTCAAATTCATGTAGGAGAAATATCGACAATGGGAGGCGCAATAAATTGTTTAACTTGGTATTGTCCTTATCATTTGTTACCTTCAAAAATAAAAAGATTGAACAATCAGAATGAAGAATTTTCAATTAGGAAAATTTTTGATTGGTTTTAAAATAAGCGTATAAGAAAATGTATTCAAGGGGTAAGTATATGTATACAATTACTGAGTTTTCGCGGATTTGTAAAATGAGTACACGGATGCTAAGGCATTATGACAAAGAAGATATATTAAAACCAGCATATGTGAACCCGGAGAATGGGTATAGATATTATGAGCAAGGGCAGTTAGAAATAGCATTGAAAATAAAAAAGTTAAGGGAGTATAAGTTCCCTCTACCGAAAATTAAAATCATTCTTCAGTCGTCAGATCAAGATTCATTTATTAAACATATGCAAGCGCAAATTATAGAGTTATCTCATGAAGTAAAACAAAATTTACAGGTTATTTCAGAAATGAATGAAATGGTAAATATGAATTCTGCTTTAAATACTGCTTGCCATAGAAATTACGATATATTAATTGGGATGAGAAATGAAATAACAGTAATTTCTCAAAGGTTACAAATAAATATAGATGATATGGATGATTATTTTTATGACTTATATGAAAAAGCACACAAGAATAACTTCCGAATAGTCGGCTCGCCTTCTACAGTTTTTTATGATGAAGAGTATATCCCAAATGAAAGCGATATTGAATTAAGAATTCCAGTTATGCATGAGAACGATAAAGACGTAGTACAAGAATATGAAATAAAAAAATTAAATCCGCATCAAATCGTTACTACTATGCATTATGGAAGTTACGACTATATAGGTTACGCTTATATAGCGTTAGAAAAATGGATTGAAAGAAATGGTTATGTAATAGATGATTCACCATATGAGGTTTACATCAAGGGATCTGAATGTGATTGTTTAGTAGAGGAGTATGTGACACAAATTTGTTTTTTAGTTATGAAAATAAACTAAGAATAAGGATTGACATTAACATTATGTCAATCCTTATTCTATTTATGTAAGTAATTCATCGTAATAAAAAGGAGAAAGAATATGAAAAAAACAATTATGATTATTTGCCTGATTCTAAGTATGACATGGGTTTCAGCATGTACTCCTGGAGGAGGAGAAGGTGAGAATGGTAGTTTTGTTCTACCTAAGGAATTGCCCAAAAATGTAGTGTTTAAAAATGGTACAATCTATACTTCAAATGGCAAGCAAGACATTGTAGAGGCTGTAGCCGTTAAAGAAGGGAAAATTACATTTGTTGGTTCAAACAAAGATGTAGAAGAATTTATAAATGAAGATACGAAAGTGGTGGATTTACAAGGACGTTTTATTCTTCCTGGTTTTGTGGACAATCATAATCATATATTTGAGGCGAAATCACCAGCAGCAGGGAATTGTAGTGTCTCACCAGATGCTTCGCTGCAAGAACAACGCTCGTATTTAAAGGCTTGTAAAAAAGATGTGAAAGATGGCGAATGGGTAAGTGGAACAGGATTTAGTTTGGAAGAGCTGTTAAAAGATATGGACGAAAAATCAGAACAGCAAACGCCATTACAAGTTCTTGATGAGTTATTTCCTAATAACCCTGTATTAATTATGGAAAGAACTTCTCATTCTGTATGGGTTAACTCAAAAGCATTGGAAGTAGCGGGAATAAATAAAGAGACGAAAGATCCGCAAGGCGGAAGAATCATCCGGGATCCAGAAACAGGAGAACCTTTCGGGCTACTGTATGATACAGCAGGGGATATCGTAATGGAAAAAGCGTGGAATTCTCAGCCTAAACTCTTTGAAAAAAATTATGAAGGTTTGTTAGACGGTTTAGATGAAGTTGCGAAGAATGGTATTACTACAGTCGGAGATGGACGTCTTTATTGGAAACGAGGCTGGTTAGATGTTTGGAATAAAGTTAACGATGAGAAAAAGTTAACGTCACGAGTAGTACTGCGTCCGTGGGTATATCCGAACTTAAATGAAGCAGAGCAAATGGAATATTTCAAAAAAATCAAGCGGGATGATGTATCATCTAGAATGCTTATTAATCAAGTGAAGATGTATAGTGATGGAATTAGCATTAACAGCACAGCTAAAATACTAGAAAAATATAAATTTGAGTGGTTTAAAGGAACGCCGTACGGTTTGAACTATATTCCAGAAGAAAAAATGAAGTGGTGGTTGAGTGAACTCAATAAAATTGGTTACGGTGCACTCATTCATACGATTGGAGATGGCGGGGTAAGAGAGAGTTTAAATGCAATTGAAGCAGCGAAAAAAGAAGGGGCGAATCAGCCTTATACACTTACGCATGTTGAAATGGTAGAAGATAGTGATATAAATCGTTTTGCAAAATTAGGAATTAGTGCTGATTTCCAAGTAGGTCATGATTTTGCAGAAGATCCGAAACAAAGCTGGGCAAGTGCGTATTTTACAAATCAACAGATGGAACGAATTATGCCGTTAGGACGCATTTGGAAAACAGGAGCAAACGTATCACTTAGTAGTGATTGGGATGTAAATGAACTAAATCCACTTGTGACGATTTCGAATGCGCTAAGTATTGAAGAGAAAGGCTTATCTGATATATATGCAGCTATTGATGCTTATACGATTAAGCCCGCCAAAGCATTAGGCCTTGATACTATTACTGGTTCAATTGAAGTAGGTAAATCAGCCGATATGATATTACTAAATGAAGATATTACTAAAATGAGTGTCGATAAGATTCCAGATGCAAAAGTTTTAGTGACGGTTTTACAAGGAGAAGTAGTGTATCACAAGGAGAAATAAAGAGACACCTTATAATGTAGTTACAAGTACATGAATATATTTCTGTTGACCTTAACACGATGTCAAAGTTTAGACTAAACTTACATTCGAAGAAGGGGTGAACACGTATGAGAAATATAGAAAGTAGTTTGTTTTATATGCCAGCTGAGTGGGAAAAGCATGAGGGGACATGGCTCCAATGGCCTCATGATAAAGCTCATAGAGGTGAAGGTTACAGGAGTAAGCTAGATGATATTTGGGTAACGATGGCAAAGGAGCTTCATTACGGAGAAATTGTGCATATTGTTGTATATGATGAAGTAGAAAAAGTGCATGTCCAATCCAAGTTAATGAAAGCGAAAGTGGATATGGATAAAATTGATTTCTTAGTCCAAGATACAGATGATGTGTGGATAAGAGATAATGGACCGATTTTTGTAAAAGATAAGGAAGGCAATCTCTGCTTAACACACTGGATTTTTAATGGGTGGGGCGAGAAATATCCGTATGAAAATGATGCTGTTATTCCGGCAAAAATAAGTGAAACGCATAGTATTCCAAAAGTTAATTCTAGTGTCTGTCTAGAGGGCGGAGGAATAGAGATAAACGGAAATGGAACCTTAATGGCGGCAAAAACTTCTATTATAAATGAAAATCGAAATCCTACACTAAGTCAGGAAGAGATTGAAATAGAGTTAACGAAGCATTTAGGGGTAACGAATTTTATATGGATATCGGGCATTCGTGGTGAGGATAATTATGATGAAGATACGGATTACCATATTGATGGGGCAGCACGTTTTGTAAATGAAAATACAATTCTTTATGAATATGATCCTTTCGGGGAAGGCGAATTCTACCTTTTGGAGGCATACGAAAAGCATTATCAAGAATTACGACAAGCAAGAAATATAGATGGAAAACCATTTCAACTCATACCAGTACCGGTGACAAGAAAAATGGTAAAAGAAGCAGACTGTAAGGGCTCATATTTGAACTTTTATATTGGAAATGAAGTTGTATTAGTTCCTATATATGGAGATGAGCATGACAAGTTAGGGCTTCAAATCATTGAAGGGCAGTTTCCAGGAAGAAGAATTGTCGGTATTTATGTAAATGAACTGTTTGCGTATGGTGGCATGATTCACTGTGTGACGCAGCAACATTTGGCATAAAGTAACCGAAATGAAAAAAGCATGCAGAGTATATACTCTGCATGCTTTTTATAATGCTGAAAACTCTTCAACAAGTGAGCTGAAACGATTTAGTGCACTTTCAATCGGTTCTGGCGTAGTTAAATCAACACCAGCTTTTTTCAATAGGTTTAATGGATAGTCAGAACTTCCGCCTTTAAGGAATTCAATATAATGTTTTTGAGCATTTGGATCACCGCTTAATAACTTATCGGCAATTTGGATTGCAGAAGCGAATCCAGTTGCATACTTGTACACGTAAAATGGACGATAGAAATGCGGTATTCTAGCCCATCCGTATTTTACCTCTTCGTCAAATACGAGAGAGTCGCCATTATACTCTCTAAACAAGTTTTCATAAACTTCGCTAAAGACTTGGGCATTTAATGGTTTACCTTGCTCAGCCATTGTATGTGTGATTTTTTCAAACTCAGCGAACATGATTTGTGTAAAGAAAGTGCCTTTAAATTTATCGATGAAATGGTTTACTAAATGATTACGTACAGCAGCATCTTTTGCTTCTTTTAATAAATGATGAATTAATAGCACTTCATTTACTGTAGAAGCGACTTCTGCGACAAAAATAGTATAGTGTGCAGAAATTCTTGGTTGGTATCCGTGTGAGTAGTGCGTATGCATACCGTGTCCACATTCATGAGTAAGAGTGAAAAGGCTATTTAAATCATCGTGATGATTTAAAAGAATGAAAGGATGAACGCCGTATACACCAAAGTTATAAGCGCCGGAACGTTTTCCTGGCGTTTCTCTCACGTCGATATAGCGTTTATCTTTAAAGCTTTTTAATGTCTCAATATATTCTCCACCTAATGGAGCTAGTGATTCGATCATCATGTCAAATGCTTTGTCATATGGAATGTCTTGTTTTACACCCGCTACTAAATCAACGCCCAAGTCGTATTGACGTAGTTCATCTACATTTAATTTTTCTTTTCGAAGTTCATTATAAGTATGTAGTGATTGAATATTTTTTTTTGTCGTCTCAATTAAATTTTCGTATACTTCTTTCGGAACCATGTCGCCAAATAATGACTTTTCTAAAGCTGATGGATAGTTTCTTAGCTTTGAAACAGTAACATTATTTTTAATAGCAGCAGATAAAGTAGAAGCGATAGAATTCTTTAATTGAACGTATGGTTTGTAATAAGCTTTATAGGCTTCTTTACGTTTCTCGCGATTTTCATCTTCTATTAACTTTGCATACATTCCACGCGTTAGAGTAACTTTTTCTCCTTCATCAGTAGTCACTTCACCAAATAGTATATCTGCATTATTTAACATGCCGTATGTATGCTGAGGAGAGGAAAGTGCTTCGCCCAATTGTGATAAAATCTCTTCTTGGTCCTTATTCAAGACGTGTTTTTTATAACGGTACAATTCAAATAAGTCTTCTTTATAATATTGTAAACCTTCTGCTTCTTCTATGTAAGAATGTAATGTGTTTTCATCTACGCTAAGTAAGAATGGGGAAAAGAAAGATTTAGCCGCACTTACTTTCACATGTAATTGTGATACTTTATCGACAAGAGATTGAGCGTCAGTATCGCGCGTATCAAGGTCAGATTGTAATCGTGCATAAGCGAACATTAAAGATATTATGCTAGAAATTTCTTCACTCTTTGTTAAATAAGCTAATAAACTATTGCCATCATGAATGTTTCCGTTAAACTCGTGTAATTCTTTCGTTAATACTTCAATTTTATGAAAATCGCTTTCCCAATCTTCAATTGTATGATAAATATCCGTTAAATCCCATTTCTCTTTATCATCTACTTGTAGTCGATCTTTAAGTTCAGTCATAATCATTTCCTTTCTAAATATGTAGTTATATTCCTATATAACTATGAAATACAACAAATTGCAAAAAATCCCTGCTGGAAAATGAAAAGCCTTGCTAAAATGGCAAGGCTTGAAAAATTATAATGTAATTCCGAATTTTGAATGTAAAAGATTTTTATATTGCCCATTTGTAACGTTTTCTTTCGTTTTTTTACCGTTTTTCGCTATTGTCAGACTATCCTTTGTTAAAGATGCATGCCCATCTTCAGTTAGTTTTACAATAAGAGGTACTTTGTTAAATGGTGAGCCTTCATGTTCAACGATAATTTTTTGTGCTGCATTTGCTTTTTCTTCAGTGACTTCTTCTAAATAAAATGCATAGCCTAACGTCCAATCATCAGCAGAAGATTGATCCAAAAACTCATTATTTTTACGCATCTCTAACATGTAGTTTCCCTTTTCGGTCATTTCTTTACGAATACGATAATCTCCTGTAACGGAGTGAATGACTTCACCTGAGAAAGGGACAGGTGCAAGTGGTAAGTATGATCCGAATCCTACTTCAATTAAATAAAGTTCATTATGATGTGTTAAAACGGTTGCGATATGTCCAGAATCAACAGCCCATGTAGAATTTGCTGCATTGTACACTGTTCCTGAAACGAGATGAACATCAAATCCAGCGTCTTTAAGGAAGTAGTACATAGTAGGATTAAGTTCATAACAAAGACCGCCACGGTTGTTTACTAAAATTTTTTCTTTTAGATTTTCTTTTGATATTTCTGTAAAGTTGTTTTCGAGTATATTTAAGTTTTCAAAAGGGACAGTTTGTGCCATCGCGTACATAATGTTAGGTAAATCTTCAAATGAAACATTGTGTTTTTCTTCTATATGTAATCTTGAAAAAAATTGTTTTTGAAAGTCGGTCATAGAAATCCCTCCATCATGCTTTTATAGATAAATTGTAAACAATCTTGAATAAGATGTGAAATGAAAATTACTTTGAAGTATTTGTTGAATATGTGAAGTTAGACTAAAAAATAATGTGGGAGAGTGAGAGATTGCTACTTTACTAATTGTAGAACGAATATTATAATAATTTCGATAAACTATGCAAACGTTTTCTTGAAAGGGGATGTTGTAAATATGTTAAAAAAAATAACAGTAGTCGGCTTGTCGGTTGTTTTGTTTTTACCTAGTATATATGAGAGGAGTAAAGCGTATGCAGATACGGTTAACAATGGAACGTTAATGCAGTATTTTGAGTGGTATGCTCCGAATGATGGGAATCTTTGGAACCGCTTGCATTCGGATGCTGGAAATTTAGCTCAGAAAGGAATTACATCTGTCTGGATACCGCCTGCATATAAAGGAACTACGCAAAATGACGTAGGATATGGAGCATATGATTTATATGACTTAGGGGAATTCAATCAAAAAGAAACGGTACGAACAAAATATGGGACGAAAGCACAATTGAAATCTGCAATTGAAGCTTTACATAAGCAAAACATCGATGTATACGGCGATGTAGTTATGAATCATAAAGGTGGAGCAGATTATACTGAAACTGTAACAGCTGTTGAGGTAGACCGTAACAATCGAAATATTGAGGTATCAGGTGATTATGAAATTAATGCATGGACAGGATTTAACTTTCCTGGGCGCGGAGATACTTATTCTAATTTTAAATGGAAATGGTATCATTTTGACGGAACGGATTGGGATGAAGGGAGGAAATTAAATCGAATTTATAAATTTAGAGGTATAGGTAAAGCATGGGACTGGGAAGTGTCTAGCGAGAATGGAAATTATGATTATTTGATGTATGCAGATCTTGATTTTGATCATCCAGATGTTGCGAATGAGATGAAAAATTGGGGGACGTGGTATGCGAATGAATTAAATTTAGATGGATTTCGTTTAGATGCTGTTAAACATATTGATCATGAATATTTACGCGATTGGGTAAATCATGTCAGACAACAAACGGGGAAAGAAATGTTTACAGTGGCTGAATATTGGCGAAATGATATCCAGACTTTAAATAATTATTTAGCGAAAGTCAATTATAATCAATCTGTATTTGATGCACCACTGCATTACAATTTTCATTATGCTTCAAAAGGAAATGGGAATTATGATATGAGAAATATTTTAAATGGAACAGTAATGCAAAATCACCCTGCACTTGCAGTCACTCTCGTTGAGAATCATGATTCTCAGCCTGGGCAGTCATTGGAATCTGTAGTAAGTCCGTGGTTTAAACCGTTGGCATATGCATTTATTTTAACTCGTGCAGAGGGCTATCCTTCAGTTTTCTATGGTGATTACTATGGGACAAACGGAAATAGTAGTTATGAAATTCCAGCGTTGAAAGATAAAATTGATCCGATTTTGACGGCACGAAAAAACTTTGCATATGGTACGCAGCGTGATTATTTAGACCATCCAGATGTAATTGGCTGGACAAGAGAAGGTGATGGTGTACATGCGGATGCTGGTCTAGCGACATTAATCTCAGATGGGCCAGGAGGATCAAAGTGGATGGAAGTTGGAAAGGATAACGCAGGGGAAGTATGGTACGATATGACGGGTAATCAAAAAAATACTGTAACAATTAATAAGGACGGATGGGGGCAGTTCCATGTAAGTGGAGGATCAGTTTCCATATATGTTCAGCAGTGAATTGGTGATAAAAAGAAGAGGAAGACTGAAATATAAGTCTTCCTCTTTTTTTTATATTGTTATCATTCCTAAATTTTTATTTTCATAAATGAACTAGTCGACTTTTAAAACAACGAGAGATGCGTTGGAATAAATAATGTCACCCGTGGCTTCTCTTATTCGTACTCGAAGAACATCCCCTTGGTTTAAAGGTAATAAATCAGTTCTGGCGGATGTAGCTCTTACCCCAGAACCACCACCAACTCGTGTTTCAATTGCGAATTGAATAGAATCGTTTATTGTAAGATTTAATATATTAGATGAGATAGCTTGTATCGCAAATACGATTGAAAAGGATACAGCGTATACACCAGTGGTATTAATTGTAATGGAGTTGTCTACTGGGTTTAGAGTAGTTCCACTAACAGGTCCTGGAACGTTAAAATTAACATTTGTATTAACTACTGCTGAAAAACCGATACCTATTTCAGAAGTTATTGTTCCAAATACGGGAAGAATCCCTAAACCAGTTGCACCAGTAGGACCAGTTATTCCAATTCCGGTAGGTCCTGTAATTCCAGTGGGACCAGTTATTCCAATTCCAGTGGGTCCTGTAACCCCAGTAGGACTAGTTGTTCCAATTCCGGTAGGTCCTGTAACTCCAGTAGGACCAGTTATTCCAATTCCAGTAAAACCTGTCGCACCGGTAGGTCCTGTAATTCCAGTAGGTCCGGTCGGGAATGTAAATGGTGGAATTGGTGGTAGTGTGGGGCCAATTAAATTTGGTTCAAGAGCAGGCCCATGTAAAATGATGTATTGTTCGCTCATATAGTAACCTCCTATGATTGCTTGTCATAATTATTAAATGTATTAGGGAAAGTAAATGACATTCGCAATAGCGGAGGCGCTAATTTAATTTTTTTTGCAGCGAAATTAAAGTTATTACTTTAAAGTTCGATACAATAAAAAACAGTATTGTGATTGCTATAGAACTAAATATTAGTATGTTTTTAACGTGATTTTAATAGTTTTTATATTTGTTTTACGATAAAATAAATTTAGTGTAAAATTACACTATAAGTGTAAAGTGATAATAAAAGGGTGTTTTTACACTTGTGGTTATGAGAAGAAGTTCTTTATATAAATCGTAATTTAAAATCCATAAGGACATTTCTGTATAGGCAGTAGTAGCAAAAGGAGAGGCAATATGAAAAGAACAATAATGAAATATAGCATAATGCTTAGTTTATTACTATTAACATCATGTGATATATCGGATGAAGAAATTGAACGAAAAGCACAAAGTTATACAAAATCGGAGCATGGTATTACTGTAAAACTAGATCGAATTGAAATACCCGAACAAGGTAAGGATTTTTTAGGACCAGATATACGAATAGCTTATGTACAGCAAGTAGATGAACCATATTTACAATTTCAAATGTATTTCGATGGACGAACCTCTCCAAAGGTAAATAATGATAACTATAAAATAAAAAAAGAAGCGAATGATTTACGAGAAAGATTCAATACATATTATGAAGAAAAAGGAAATGATACTATACTTACTTTCGAGCAAATGCAAACAGGGGATACCGTTTTCGGTAAGAATGAAGAGAAAAAAATAGCGAAGAAACATCCGAAGCATTATGTTACGGCAGTTTTCAAAAGTAATATCTTTTTGGACGTAAACAACCGTGCACATATGGAAACGTTAGCGGAGCTTGCGAGAAGTATTCAGGAATTTAATAAAACGATTGAAAATAGTAAGAGTAGTGTGGATGATATTACAATTCAGTTGCCAAATGCTAATAAGGAAATATTACAACATATTGCAGTAGATTATATAGTAACGGTTGAAGATGCGAAAAAGACCCTTGAGAAAAAGGTTGATTATATGAAAGCTTTACAATCTGCAAGGGAATAGTTTGACACCTTTACTTCTCACAAAACATATAGTATGATGATTTCAATAAATTAGATTTCAATGACTATAATATAAATTAATGAGAGGTGCTTTTTGTGAGTGCGGTAGGTACTAAATAGGAAAAATTTAATGAAATAAATCGGATAAGACCAGGGGATTTTTATGTACATCATACCCCTAATTTTGTCATGGATTTATTTCGAAACCTATGAAGATACCTACAATACTTTATAAAGCGTGTAATAAGGGGATTGCCATCTGTTTTTTATGGCTTATTTCCTCATATATTATTACACTTGCCTTGTAAATGTAAAAGCTGCGGTATCCCCGCAGCTTTTTTGTATACGTTTTTAGTGTATAAAAATGGTAATTGAATAATGTAGAACTCATTGGAATCTAATGAGTAGGTATCTTCATTTATGATATAAATCAATCATAGTGAGGAGAAACAAAATGAATACGATGACTTTTGAAAAGTTACAATATAACGAATTAAAAGAAATAGTGAAATCATATTGTGTAAGTGGATTAGGTAAGGAATTATTAAATAAATTAGAGCCGAGTACGAGTATAAAAGTAGTGAGAAATCGCTTAAATGAAACGACAGAAGCACGAGCTATAGTAGATGCAGAAGGGCATGTTCCTTTCTTCGGCATTTCGAATATTGCTAGTACAATTCAAAAATTAGAAAAAGGGATGATTTTAGATCCTGAAGAGTTAGTAAGTGTTTCAGACTTTTTACGTGGCTGTAGAAAGATTAAAAAGTTTATGTTAGATAAAGAATTTTTTGCGCCAGTATTAGCTTCTTATGCGAATTCAATGACTGAATATAAAAGTATTGAAGAGGAAATCAACTTTTCCATTAAAGGTAATAGTATTGATGCAGCTGCGAGTAAGGAATTAAAACGAATTCGCAATAACATTGATTCGGTAGACGGAAAAATAAAAGAGCGCTTAACGAAGTTTTTAAATAGTAGTGCAAATAAGAAGTATATTCAAGAGTTCTTTATTAGTAAGAAGGATGATAGGTATACGATTCCAATTAAATCTTCTTATAAAAATCAAGTTGCGGGAAGTATAGTTGAAGCGTCCGCTAAAGGCTCTACTGTATTTATAGAACCACACACGGTTACAAAGTTAAATGCGGAACTCGCTAGTTTGAAAGCAGAAGAAGCGATGGAAGAGTATCAAATTTTAGCGACTTTATCAGGAATGGTAGTAGAAAGTATTTATCATATAAAAATTAATATGGAATTGATTAGCCAATATGATATGGTGTTTGCGAAAGCGAAATTTAGTAAATCAATCGATGGAATAGAGCCGAAGTTAAATGATCATGGCTACATTCATTTAGTAAATTGTAAGCATCCGCTTTTAAGTGGAAAAGTAGTACCGTTACACTTTGAAATTGGTCAAAACTACCGTAGTTTAATTATTACAGGACCAAATGCGGGCGGGAAAACAATTGTATTAAAAACAATCGGATTGTTAACTTTAGCGACAATGTCAGGTCTGCACATCGCTGGAGATAAAGAAACAGAAATTGCTATTTTTGAAAATGTATTTGTAGATATTGGTGATAATCAAAGTATCGAAAACGCACTAAGTACATTTTCATCTCATATGAAAAATCTATCTGAAATTATGAGGATGTCAAATAATAATACGCTACTATTATTTGATGAGATAGGAAGCGGGACTGAACCGAATGAAGGGGCAGCACTTGCAATTTCTATTTTAGAGGAGTTTTATTTTGCAGGATGTATTACAGTTGCGAGTACGCATTACGGTGAAATTAAGCGCTTCTCAGAAATGCACGATGATTTTATGAATGCAGCAATGCAATTCAATAGTGAAACACTAGAGCCACTTTATAAATTAGTAATTGGAAAATCAGGTGAAAGTAATGCACTTTGGATTGCGAATAAAATGAACGTAAGAGAACATGTACTGAAAAGAGCGAAAGAGTACATGGAAAATAAAGAATATTGTTTTGAAAAACTGAATGAAAGCAAAATTAGAAAACCGAAATTTGTGCAAGAAAAAAGAGGAAATCATTACGAGTACAAAATCGGCGATCGTGTAAATTTATTAGATTATGATGATTTTGGTATCATCTATAAGGAAATAGATAATTTCTATAACGTCGTTGTATATTATAACGGTGAATTTGTTGAAGTGAATGTAAAACGTATTACGTTAGAGGTAGCGGCGAAGGAATTATACCCAGAGGGATATGATTTAAATACACTATTTGTCGATTATAAAGAAAGAAAAATACAGCATGATATAGAGCGCGGATCGAAAAAAGCGCTTCGTAAAATTCAAAAAGAAATAAGAAAGAATAGAGGATAATATAGAATGGTAACGATTAGACAAGAACAAAAAACCGATTATAGAAAAACAGAAGAAGTTGTACAACAAGCATTTTTACATGAAGAATTTAGTGATAAAAAAGAGCATGAACTTGTAAAACGTATTAGAGAATGTGACGCATTTATTCCAGAGTTATCAATCGTTGCAGTAGATGAGGAAATCGTTGGTCACATTCTGTTATCCAAAATTACGATAGAACAGGATGGAACTTCTGTAGAATCATTAGCGCTTGCACCTGTATCAGTTGCTAGGGGCCATCAGAAAAAAGGAATTGGTGGAAAACTTATTGGAGCTGCGTTAGAAAAAGCGAAAGAACTTGGATACGGGTCAGTTGTAGTATTAGGACATCCAGAGTACTATCCGAAATTTGGTTTTAAGAAAGCGAGTAAGTGGAATATAAAAGCACCATTTGAAGTGCCAGATGAAGTGTTTATGGTGATTGAGTTAAGTGAGAACACTCTGCAAGGTGTAGAAGGAATTGTACAATATTCGAGTGCTTTTGCTGAGTAGGAGTATCAGTTAAGAAATGTAATTATAAAAGATGCTATCTTTTTGTAGAGATATACAGAAAGATAGCTTTTTTTATTTAGCAAATTCACTTACGTATATTTTGCTCAATGAATAATTAAGGTGGTAAAATTGATATAGAAATGTAAAGGGAGAGAATAGAATGAAGAATCGAGAAACAGATAGCAATGAGAATGTAGTTACGTTATATGTTACAAGACACGGAAAAACAATATTAAATACGAATCATCGCGCGCAAGGTTGGGCAGACTCCCCGTTAGTAGAAAAAGGTGTTGAAGTTGCCTCTAATTTAGGAACAGGATTAAAAGATGTTCATTTTACGAATGCGTATAGTAGTGATAGCGGCCGAGCGATTGAAACTGCTAATTTAGTATTAAAATATAGTGAGCAATCAAAGTTAAAACTTGAGAAAAGAAAAAAATTACGAGAATTAAATTTTGGTATTTTTGAAGGTGAAAAACTTGAAAATATGTGGGATGTGGTTGGAAAAGCTGCAGGCGTTGCATCACCAGAAGAACTTATGAAGTTTTCTATTCAAGAAGTGATTAATCTTATTAGAGCAGCAGACCCTACGAAACAGGCGGAAGATTGGGAATTATTTTCTACTCGTATAAAAGCAGAAATTGATAAAATTAGTGAAGAATCTGCTAAAAGTGGTGGCGGTAACGTTTTAGTTGTCGTTCATGGGCTTTTAATTACTACCTTAATAGAAATGTTAGACAGTAGCAAAACAAAACTTGGAGTAGAAAATGCTAGTGTGACCAAGGTTGTATATAAAGACGGAACATACACAGTCGAGTCTGTTGGAGATATGAGTTACGTTGCAAAAGGGAAAGAAAGTGTGGAAATATAAAAATAAGAAAAGGAAGGTAGAGAAATCTAGCTTCCTTTTTATTTTGTGAATTACGGGATTAATAAAATCTTCCCAGTACTTTTTCTGCTCTCTAATAATTCATGTGCAAGAGCACCATCTTGTAAAGCGAATGTAGTTGGACTCGCGATATTTAATTCTCCTGCAGTGATCCAATCAAATAATTGAGTAGAGCGCTGCTTACGTTCTTCAAAAGTAGTAAGCACATTCCAAAGATCTCCGCCAGTTAAAGTTTTTGAAGTATCCATAAGCATACGCGGATCAACGGGCGTGGGATTACCACCGGCCATTCCGTAAAATACGACAGTACCACCAGTTTTAGTAGCGCTAAAACTTTCCTCTAATGTAGAACCTACTGATTCATATACAACATTTACTCCATCACCATTTGTTATTTCAACTACTTTTGTATGCCATGCTTCCGTATATAAAAAAACGTGCTCAGCACCAGCTAATGTAGCCATCTTTGCTTTTTCTTTTGATGACGTGAGGCCGATTACTTTTCCGCCTAGTAGTTTAATGATTTGAATAAGAAGTTGCCCAACACCGCCAGCTGCTGCGTGTACTAAAGCTATATCACCTTGTTTTATTTCATAGCTATCTTTCGTTAAATAATGTGCTGTTAATCCTTGTAATAAGACAGAAGCGGCTGTTTCAAAAGAGATAGAATCTGGAAGCTTAATTGCTTTCTCAGACGGAACAGCAACTAGCTCAGCATTTGCAAATGGAACGTCAGCAAATGCAATACGATCTCCAGGATTAATATTCGTAACGTCAGCTCCTACTTTTTCAACAACGCCAGCCCCTTCATAACCTAATATATACGGCGGGTTGCCAGCGAGATGATAATCACCGCGGCGTCTATAAATGTCGGCGAAATTTAAACCGATTGCTTTCGTGCGGACAAGAATTTCATTTGGATTTATGATTGGATTATTTAGTTCTTTATATTGTAGTACATCCGGATTTCCGAACTGTTCGAAACAAAGTGCTTTCATATGGAATACCTCCATTTTATTGTTTGTCGATGCTCTTTATCATACAATACAAATATCGATAGACAAAGAAGATTATTTCGATGAAATCAATCGGAAATATCGATTGAAAGAGGGACGATAAATGGAGATAAAACAATTAATTACATTTAAAATAGCCGCGGACACTTTGAATTTTACGCAAACTGCGAAGAAATTAAACTTTGCTCAATCGAGCGTAACAGCACAAATTAAAACGTTAGAAGCTGAGCTAGGTACGCCGTTATTTGAAAGATTAGGAAAACGCCTTTTCTTAACTGAAGCGGGCAGAAAGTTTCAATTATATGCCGACAAGATGATTGCACTCAGTAACGAAGCGAAAATGGCTGTGAAAGATGATGAAGAAATAGCAGGTACGTTAATAATCGGTGCGCAAGAAAGCCAATGTACATATAGACTTCCTTCTATATTAAAGAGGTTTAAAGCACAATTTCCTCAAATAAAGCTTATATTTAAACCAGCACATTCCAATAAAGATGCGAAGGAACAATTGATGGAGGGAAAAGTCGATCTTGCCTTTATTTTGGACGAATGTAAAACAGAAGATGTTTTACATGTGGAGCCGCTTATGAAAGAAGAATTAAAAGTAGTAGCTGCTCCAGGGCATCATTTACTCGAGCAAACTTCTGTTTCTACAAAAGATTTAGAAAGTGAGACGCTGTTGCTAACAGAGCTAGGGTGCTCGTACCGAACTTTATTTGAAGAGCTATTTCGTACAGAAGATGTGTATCCAGCAAATAAAATTGAGTTTGTTAGTGTAGAGGCAATTAAACAATGTGTTATTGCAGATTTAGGTATAGCCGTGTTACCAGCAATAGTAGTAGAAAAAGATATACGAGAGGGGACGATAAAAGAGTTACATCTAGAAAATACTATCAATCCAATTTTTACGCAAATTGCTTGGCATAAAGATAAGTGGATGACAGCACCGTTACAGCAATTTATTGATGTGACGAGGGAGTTTTTTACAACAGATTAAGTGGAGAAATATTTATTTATATAAAAGAAAAAATGGCACTTTTGTATAAAGAATGATATAAAATGTGTATTTCTCAACTTTTTTTCTCACAAGGATAAGTAAAATTCTTCGTATATTCCAATAATCATAAGGAAATTTACAACGTTTATCCGTTTCTGTAAGATGCCTCTAGGAAGCATGAAAGGAGGGCTTACATAGCGGTATAGCTTGTTTTTATGATACGTACTTATTTTTGGGGGGGAGATTTACAATGTTTAAAAAGTTAATGAAAGTATGTGTGTTAAGTGTAGCGAGTGTAGGTGTATTATTTAGTTTTCAAGGAAGTACATTTGCAGCTACTGATTTAAGTAGTTACTATGACGGAAAAAATCCGGCTACAACGAAAGTATACGGAGGCAGTACAACGTGCGATGCAGATGGATTTAATGCAAAGTCTACAGCGGTGTACGAAGGTAGTAAAAAAGTAGGGACAGTGTATTTACGTTACAGTAATAAATGTCATGCAGCATGGTCTAAGCTTGTTTTAGATCAACCAGCACCAGCTGTTTCTGGAGGAGTGTATGCGTACGCTGTTGTGAATAAATACAAAAATGGTGTATTCCAAAAATCAGTCACTTCTAATCAGGGAAACGGCACAATAAAAACAGGTCAAACGAGCACTTATACAGGAATGGTATTTGATTTAACTGCTGATTTCGGATACACAGCAGATGCTGAAGCGGTTACGTTTAATAACGGTTATGGAAAAACAGGACGCTATTAAAAAGGAGTGGAATACTTTGAAACTTTTAAAAAAGCTAAGCGCATGTTTTTGTCTATCATTGCTCGTTTTAACTAGTGTGTTTAGTACGACGAATAGCGATAAAGCATATGCAGAAGATCATTCGTATGATGGGAAAAGTCCTTACTATAATAGCTGTGATCAATCCGCTGTAACGAAAGAAAAGAAATGGATTGATTCAAATTCTTATGTAGAATTAAAGTTTAGCACGACGTGTAAGACAGCATGGGCGAAAGTTACAGTAACTCGTGCAGCAGTATATAATAACGAAGCTGATGCAAGAATCGTAAGAAAAACAGATGGAAAGGCATATACTTGCGGGAGTGCTGGAGGAAATGGTGTTGTGAATAAAGGGCAAACATCATGCTATACGCCAATGGTATATGATTTAGATCCAAGAAAGGCACAGGCGCAAGGGAAACATGCTATTCCGAATAGTGATGCATATAATTATGCGGAGACAATTTGGTATTAATACGATTACAAATGTGTTAAGAGCTGTTATTTGATATGAAAATGAAAGAGCCTTACTGCATTTTATTGTGGTAAGGTTCTTTCAAGTTGTTAATAGTTTAAGAACAGTTATTTACAATGATATATCTTTATAATCACTTT
Source organism: Bacillus sp. EB106-07-01-XG149 (assembly GCF_058791555.1). Taxonomy (NCBI): domain Bacteria; kingdom Bacillati; phylum Bacillota; class Bacilli; order Caryophanales; family Bacillaceae; genus Bacillus; species Bacillus sp. EB106-07-01-XG149. The sequence goes on from NZ_JBYTDP010000004.1 coordinate 229,386, forward strand.
TAAGTATTGCCATAATAATTTCATCCGAGTATGTATCGTTATAAAATAAAGATTGACGTAAAGTTCCTTCTTTTATAAACCCAACCTTTTCATAAGCTCTAATTCCGCGTAAATTATGGCTAAACACTTCTAACTGTAAACGATTTAATGATAGTTGTTCAAAAACAAAACTTAAAACTATTTTAATAGCTTCAGTTCCATAGCCTTTTCCTGTTAATGACATAGAAAGCATCGATATTCGGAAGCCTGCTCTTTTGTTCCCCTCATCGATATCTAAAATCGACAACTCTCCAATCATTTCGTCATTGCTTTGTAAACAAATAGCGAAATCGTAGCGACTCGAATCATTATTTATATGAGCTATATGTGTCTTTATTTGTTCCAATGAAAAAGTAGGTTTGGTTCCAGTCATATAACGTATCTCTGTATCCATCGTACTTTCTAATATAATTGGGGCATCTAGTTCGCAAAGAGGTCTTAAATAAATTCTTTCACTCTCTAATCTCATTATAAATTTCTCCTTAAGTTTGGTGATAGAGTATATAAATATTTTTGCTCTACATGGAAGAAGAGTTTTATTTTGTGTATTGTTTGAAAAGTATGTGTCTTACTTTGATGTTACATGAATTTTATAATGATATGGTATACCTAAAACAAATGATAAAAGTTTTATACACAACAAAATGTATCAACAAGTTTTTTTATAATCGAATTAACTAAGGTCTGTATCAGGAGGAGTGTACCCAAGGTGACGAGCCATAGATACAATTTGTCCTTTATGATGAAACTCATGTGTCTCTGTATGAGTTAAAAGCCATATCGGTGTTGTACTCCAAGGTTCTTTTTGCCATTTCACTTCATTTGCTATATTTTCGAGCCAACGGTCATTGTATTCATCTAAAAAGTGTTGTACAGTCTCATCTACTAACTTAAATCTAGCACGGACTTTTGCGATATCTGCATGTTCAATTTCGTAATCGCTAGCAAATGAAAAATCTGCCCGTTTTTGCTTGAATGCGAACGATCCAAGCCAGTATCGATAGCAATCGGCTACATGAATATGTGTCTTTATGAGGCTACCGCTCCCGAAATTTGGAACAGTGCTATGTAATTTTTCTAGTGGGATTTCTTCCAAAAACGAAAATAGAGTTTCTCTTGTAGAACTAATAAGATTATATTGTTGTTTTAAAATATATAACATGCAAGAACACTCCTCTTTTATTTACTAAACTATTTGTGTAGTGAGTAATTCTATATGTACGAGGGGCGAACCTTTTTATTATTTTTACTGAGCATATTAGATGTATTTCTTCATTGTTTCTGATAGATTAAACAAGGTGAAACTTTAATAAGTTGAACATTCTTAGTTCATAATAAATGGTACATGAAGAAGGGGAACGATCAAATGAATAGAATAATTGGTTTAAAACAATTTGAAATAACGCGTGGGGCATTACTTAAATTTATGGAAACGTTAGATGATAAAACTGCAGATACACAGCCGGAGGGTTTTAATAATACAATTCGCTGGCATATTGGTCATGTGTTAACAGCAGCAGAAGTTTTCATGTTTGGAAAAGAATTCAAAAAATTACCAACTGAATATCCAGGTATGTTTGGGTATGGATCAAAACCGTCTAAATGGAAAACAGAAGGACCATCATTAGAAGTGTTAACGGCTCAATTAAAAGAACAAGCTAAACGTATTAACGAAATTCCAGCAGAAGCATTTGAAAATAAACTACCAGAGCCATTTCTAGGATTGGAAACAGTAGGAGAGCTATACGGTATGATGCTTTATCATGAAGCTGATCATATTGGGCAAATGAAGGCGATGGAACGTATTATTAAGGCTCTTTAGTTTTAATTGCATATGAAAAACGAAATCACAGATGTTTTGTGAAAATTGAGGTGTAAGTAGTTACAATCTTATTTTTCACAATACAGGTGTAATGTTAAATAATATAAAGACAAAAAAAGATAGATAATTTATTATCTATCTTTTTTTGTTGTTGAACTTCTTGAAGGATTATGAACGATTATCATCGTGATACTGATGAAGTAGGAATAGTTATTATTTTTTGTTTTACATAATAGAAAAATATTGAATATAATACAAAAATAAGGTTGCAAAATCTGTATGAAATATAAGTATAATAATAGAGAAGAACTAGAAATAGGAGTGAATACTATGATTACATTAGAACAAAAGCTGGAGCAATATATACATACATATTCACAGTTAAAGGGAGAACTAAAATGGAAAACGAGTGATTCTCGAACAGGAATGATGATTGCTGCTATGTATACAAGTAGTGATAAATTGTTTGATCTCGGACGTTTTTTAGAAATTAGTAGTTATATTAAGAATCAGGTAGGGATGTTTTCATACTTAAAGTCTTATCATCGCTTTGTAGTGGCCGCAACTTTAGATATTCACTTTACAGATTACAAGGAAGCTTTTCGGAAGTTTTTAGATTTATATGAACAATTGGTCGTTGGTGGTTTTAGCCGAAGTATATTTACTTATCTCGCAGCAGCTGTGCTTTTAACAGAAGAAAATGAACAGCTGGGCACACACATTCAGCGTTCGATGCAAGTATTTAAACGGATGAAAGAGGATCATCTTTTTCTTACAGGTACAAATGATTATCCGCTCGCGGTTTTACTAGCAGGACAATCAGAGAATGTAGAAGTACTTATGGACCGAGTGGAACGTCTTTATCAGAAACTAGCGATAGCTGGCTTGCGTAAAGGGAACGATCTTCAATTTTTAAGTCATATACTTTCATTAAAGAAGGATGTCAGTGAAGAAATGTTAGTTGCAACATGTACAAACATATGGAATTTGTTAAAACAAGAAAAGGTAAAAGTGAAACAGATGCATTATCCAGCTATCGGGCTACTAGCGTTACTTGAGGATGGAGAAAAAGAGATTCATTCTATTAAAGCGTTGATTGAAAAATTGCAGGGGGAGAAATTACTCCGTTGGCATACAGATACGAATATTCTTATTGCTATTCAGCTGTTCGTAAGTCAGAAGGGTGAGGAAAGTAAAGCTACTAACACAGGTTTACAAACTATGATAGAAGTCCTCATACAGGCACAACAGGCAGCTATGATGGCAACAATTGCCGCTTCATCTGCAGCAACTTCTTCTGCTAGTACTAGTTCATAATGTGCGATTGTGTATGCTTTTGTAAATTGTGAGGAATCTATAACGAACAGTTTAAAAAATATTATTAAAGGGGCCCATCACTTTCTAATGAGTGATGGGCTAACTGTTTTTACATAATCAGCATTATCTTTTCGACGCCTTCAAATGTTTGAGTTGTGTAACAATCATAATGCTAATAACAACGAGTAAGAACCAGGAGCTAATTTTGCTTAAGTGAACGAGATTCCACGCTTCCCGTTGATTTGGATATTGCCATGCTCCGAAAAATGTTGCGATGTTCTCTGCGATCCAAATAAAGAACCCAATAAGGAAAAAGGAGAGAACGAGTGGCATTTTATATGTAACGCCTCGTAATGAAAATTCTACAAATGTCCGAAAGAAAACGATGAATAAAAGTACAGTTAATACCCATCTAAAGTCATATAGAAAATGATGTGTAAAAAAATTAAAGTAAATCATTGCTCCTAACGGCACGGCAAAAATAGCTTTCGGCCAATGATGCATTTGTAAATGCAATCTTCTCCACGCTTGGCATATGTAACTTGCAACACTTGCGTACATAAAACCGCTGTAAAGTGGAACTCCAAAAACTTTTGAATACGCCTCTTCCGGATAACTCCATGAACCGAAATGGACTTTATATATTTCTAGTAAAAGCCCGATAAGGTGAAAAACAGTAATTACTTTTAATTCGTCTTTCGTCTCAAGTCCAGTCTTGTACATAAGCCACTGCATAAGAAGGCATACGATGAGTATGAAATCGTAGCGGTATAACCCTGGGATAGAAACTATTTTTGAAAGGGCTAGTGTTAAGAAAATAACGACTGGGAATAAGCAAGATAATGCTTGCTCGTAAGTGAAGTGTAGTAGTTGTTTTATATAGAACATTGTGTCACCTTCGATATTTTTGTTAGAAAACTCGAAATAATGACTAAGTATACTACAATTTTAAAAATAAGCCAGTAGTCTATTTTGCATGTATTTGTAAGTTTTAGAAAGGAATTGTAATAAGTATTTTAATATTTAACAAAGTGAAAAAATAGTTTGCTATTTAAAAAAAGTGAGGATATAATATCTAAATGAAAATGATAATTATTATCAATAATAATTATAAATAAAAAATAATTATAAAAAACAACTGAATATAAAGGATGAAATGAAACATGTTACATAAGCCTGCTGTATATGCTGGCAATAATCGCTGGCTACATATTAAGTTCATATGTTTCATGAGCTTAACAATTTTATCTTTAATAGGCTCTATATTTTTAGCTATTGCATTCGGTGCAAAGGATATCCATTTGCAAACCGTATGGACAGCGGTTTTTGATTATAATCCGAAATTAACGCAGCACCAAATTATTTATGAATTAAGACTCCCGAGGGTAATTGGCGCGGCAGTTGTAGGAGCCGCATTTGCAGTGGCTGGGGCTGTAATGCAAGGGGTAACAAGAAATCCTTTAGCGGATGCAGGTGTGCTTGGCATAAATGCAGGTGCGATGTTTGTAGTAGCACTTAGTTTTGCCTTTTTTCCGCATATTCCATATTCCTATTTGATGATTATTTCCTTTATTGGAGCTGTCTTAAGTACAGTACTCATTTTTATTATCGGATCGGCAACATCAGGCGGATTAACACCGATGAGGTTAACGATTGCTGGAGCAGTTATGGCTGCGCTATTGCATTCGTTAAGTTCAGGTGTCGCGATTTATTATGATTTAAGTCAAGATTTAGCGTTTTGGTACGCTGGTGGTGTTGCAGGTGTTAAGTGGGAACACTTGAAATTTTTAGTTCCTATTATTCTTATAACGATTGTTTTTGCGACGGTGTTAGGACGATCGATTTCACTCATATCAATCGGGGATGATGTTGCTACAAATTTAGGAGTAAAAACGAACCGAACGAGAATACTAGGGATGATTATAGTAGTCATTCTTGCAGGTGTATCTGTTTCAACTGTTGGTTCTATTGGATTTGTAGGACTTGTTATTCCGCATATTGCTAGAAATTTAGTTGGTGTTAATTATCGACTCATTATTCCTATGTCAGCATTATTAGGAGCTATGTTATTAGTTTTAGCTGACTTAGGAGCAAGAACAGTAAATCCTCCTAAAGAACTTGCGATAGGAATTATGGTAGCTCTTGTTGGAGTTCCGTTCTTCCTCTATATAGCACGTAAAGTTGGGAGGGAGTTGTAAGTGAAGAAGATTTTAAACACGGATAAAAAGAGAGCTATTACTGTAACTACAATTTTCGGTTGTATTAGTATCGCTGTAATTTTAATTAGTTTAAATACAGGGACATTGAGCATAGCGCCGCTCAAAGTAATTCAAACGCTTTTCGGTTATGGTGATTTTGAGAGCGCAACAGTGCTATACGATTATCGTATGCCAAGAATTATAATCACAATGTTAGCAGGTATTGGTCTTGGGATTTCTGGTGCGATTTTGCAAGGGTTATCTCGCAATGCGCTGGCCGATCCTGGTATCCTCGGATTACATTCAGGTGCATCTTTCGGGCTAATTATATTTGTTACTTTCTTTCATTCTATTAATGAGAATGCATCGATTTTAATACCGTTATTTACATTTGGCGGGGGAGTGCTAGCTGCATTTTTAATTATTATACTTGCGAGTGATCGGTCAAAAGGTTTACTTCCTATTCGACTTATTCTTGTTGGTATTGCAGTTTCAGCTGGATTTAGTGCGATTTCGTTATTTTTCTCTCTTAAGTTAAATGATGAAACGTATACATTCGCTTCTAGATGGTTAGTTGGTAATGTGTGGGGAAGGGATTGGATTCATGTCCTTGCATTATTACCTTGGATTTTCATACTAACTCCATATGCATGGCTAAAATCTAAAACGTTAAATGCATTGTCACTAGGTGATAGTGTGGCAGCAGGACTTGGAGTTTCTGTTCAAAAAGAACGGTTACTACTTTTAGCTACAGCGGTTGGATTGTCTTGTGCGAGTGTATCGATGGCTGGAGGGATTGGTTTTATCGGTTTAGTTGCTCCGCATATCGCCAGAAAGTTAGTAGGTACTACATATCAACACTTTCTTCTTTTAGCTGGTATTATCGGAATGATTATTTTAGTGCTAGCAGATACGATAGGTCGTTCTATATTTGAGCCAAACTCTATTCCAGCTGGTGTAGTAGTGGCCGCTTTAGGAGCACCGTATTTTCTTTATTTACTTACAAAAACAAAATAAATACTTCAAAGAGGAGAACATATGAAAAAGAAACTTACTATTTTATTTAGCATGATGTGTATTTTAGTATTAGCAGCATGTGGTCAAACGAAAGCTAATGAAGAGGCAACGAAAAAAACGGAAAAAAGTAATGACCCAAAAATTGCTTCAATGTCTATTCACTTAACAAATGATTTACTTGCATTAGGAATTACACCAGTAGGTTCTGTAATTGGTGGAGATTTAAAAGATTTCTTACCGCATGCAAAAGAACAACTGAAAGATACGAAGAAACTTGGTGTTGTAACTGATCCAAATATGGAAGCATTACTTCAATTAAAGCCATCTGAAATTTATGTTGATGAAAAATACGCTGGCAAAGATGTAGCGAAATACGAAAAAATTGCAAAAACGCATACTTTCAATTTAGATGAAGGTACGTGGAGAGATCATTTAAAACAAGTTGGTAAACTTGTAAACCGTGAGAAAGAAGCGGATACATATATTCAAGATTACGAAGAGCAATCAAAACGAGTAAAAAATTTAATAGATAAAGAGCTAGGTAATAACGAAAAAGTAATGGCAATTCGTGTTACTGCAAAAGAATTACGTGTATTTAGTACGAAAAGACCGATGGGGCCAATTTTATTCCAAGACTTAGGATTGCAACCTGCAAACGGTGTAGAGAAAATTGATGGAAACCGTCCTTTCGAAGTCATTTCACAAGAAGTATTACCTGACTTTGATGCAGATGCTATTTTCGTTGTTGTAAATAGAGACGATAAGGCAAAAGCTGCATTTAAACAACTTCAAGAAACACCAATTTGGAAAGACTTAAAAGCTGTTAAAGGCAAGCATGTATACATTATTAATGACCAACCATGGCTTGACTATTCTGCTTTAGGTAACAAAATGGCAATGGATGAAGCGGAGAAAATGTTTACGAAATAATATCGATTCGTTGTTAGGAAGATCCTCTAAATTTGGGGGTCTTTTTTATTGTTAGAATAAATGAAAAATTATACAATGAATGTAATTTAATGTAGAGGAGATGTGCCAATGTCAGCGCTTATTGTAAGTATCTCGTGTATAAAGCAGTTTATAGAACGAGGGGATAAATAGGCTGAAATAAGTATCCCCGTTATTTAATAAAGGGGGAGTTTGAAATGACAATGAATCTTTTTCAAAATAAAACGATTAAATTATCAGCTATGAGAGAAGCGGATGCTGAAGTAATGGCTATGTGGCAAGAAGATAGTGAGTATTTAAGAAATGTAGATACAGATGTAGCATTCCCGCAATCGATACAAGAAATAGCAAGTAATGGGCTATTAAAAGGACGAAGATCGAATAGTGTTTCTTTCACGGTAAGGACAGCTCAAGATGATCGCTTAATTGGTTTTGTGGCGATTCATGGCATAGAGTGGAATAACAGAATGGGTTTATTAGCCATTGGTATAGGAGAGGGAAATGATAGAGGGAAGGGATATGGAAGAGAAGCAATCAATCTTATATTAAATTATGCATTTTATGAATTGAATTTACACCGCGTCGGTCTTGATGTTATTTCTTATAACAAAGCTGCTATTAAGTTATATAAAAAGATGGGTTTTCAGATGGAAGGCTGTATGAGAGAAGCGGTGCAAAGAGATGGGAAATGTTTTGATCGTATCATTATGGGGATATTGCGGGAGGAATGGATAGAGCTGCAAGATTAAAAATACATTCCATATTATATATGTAGTATGCAGGAGATATACCAGTAATTGGCGAAATTTTACAGTGCACTGATTGATTTTATAAGGAGTTATGCAAAATGAATTTAGAAAAAGCAAAACCAGTAAATGAAGAAGTCGCTGAATTAAAGGAACTAATTAAAGAATTACACGGAAGTGTACATCAACTTCAAAGTGAAGTGCAGCAACTAAGGCACGAAAGACCAGTTGTTGAAGTGAGAAAAGGTGTTCAATTATCGCCAGCAATCGTTGGACAAATTGGCGGTATGATTTTAGGTGGATTAGCAATTATCGGTATATTTTGGTGAACGAAAAAAAGGTATGCAATTTAGCTGCATACCTTTTTCATTTTCGTTATTTGTCGGTAAGTCGATATTCTCTGTCGAATCGTCGATATAATTTCACGCACTACAACTATTACATTAAATAACGTAAATATATATAAACATGTGATAGTAATAATGCAATAATAGTTAACGGTAAACCAATTTTTAAGAAGTCCATATAAGAGAAAGCATGTCCTTCACGTTTTGCAATACCAGCAACGACTACGTTTGCGGATGCTCCGATTAATGTTCCGTTTCCTCCTAAGCAAGCCCCAAGTGATAACGCCCACCATAGTACTTCGATTTGCGGAGAATCAACAGATAATCCGAGTCCTGTAGCTAAGTCTTGAATAAGTGGGATCATCGTTGCGACAAAGGGGATATTGTCAATTGTTGCAGATGCAATGCCTGATACCCATAAGATAAGTATCGCAGCGAAACCGATATCACCGTTCGTTACGTCGAGCACTTCTTTTGCGAGTGAAGAAATGAGCCCGATATCAATTAACCCGCCAACGAGAACGAATAGTCCAGCGAAGAAGAAAATGGTTACCCATTCAACATGGGCAAATACATCTTCAATATCATGTTCTTTTACGCCAATTAGCATAAGAAGTGTAGCGCCTGTCATCGCGATAACCGCAGCGTCTACATGAATAATCGAATGAAGTACAAAGCCTAAAATAGTTAGTCCTAAAATTGAAATGGATTTTAAAAGGAGGCTTTGATCTTTAATATAATCTTTTTCGTTCAATGCCATTAATATTTTAATTTGCTCAGTTGTTGTTTTTAGTTTGTTGCGATACATAAAGTAAATAATACCAAGTGTAACGATAGAGATAATGATTACGATTGGAGCTAAGTTTAGTAAAAAGGCATTAAAGTCTAAATGCTTGTTTGCTGATCCAATCATAATGTTCGGTGGGTCACCGATTAATGTTGCTGTTCCGCCTATATTTGAAAATAGTACTTCTGAAATCAAATATGGAACAGGGTTTACTTTTAAAATACGTGTAATGGATAGTGTAACAGGTACGATTAATAAGACGGTTGTTACGTTGTCCAAAAATGCAGAACCAACTGCGGTTAATAAGGATAGTAATAATAAAATGCGGATTGGTTTTCCACCAGCTGCCTTCGCTGCTTTAATGGCCACAAATTCAAATACGCCCGATTGACTCGTAATATGTACGAGAATCATCATTCCAATTAAAAGGGTAATCGTTTCCCATTGAATATGTGATGTGAAAGCGGTATGTAAATCTACAACGCCAAAAATAATCATAATAGCAGCGCCGAATAGTGCGATTACAGCACGATTCAATTTCTCAGAAATAATAAATCCGTACGTGATTAAAAATACGGCAATTGCAAAATAATATTGCCAATTTGCTACTTCATGTGCTGATTGTTCCAATCATGTCACCTTCTTTAAAGTATGTATTCAATTGTCGAAATGTATCTCGCTATATTAATACGGGATAAAATATATTGTAGCAAATTCAAAAAAGAAAGAAAACTATTTAACAAAGTGAAGGAAAAAATATGATTTTTACATATCATATAAAAAATATAAAAAACACAGTGCAAATTATTAGGAAAAGTGAGCGTTGTCCTCTAATATAGAGATAGCAATTTACATTATTTTTGCGTAAAATGGTTTAAAGAGGTGAATTCCGATGGAAATAGTAAAAGATAGTTCTCTTATTCAAAATGAAATTGAACGCTTTGTAAATAAAGATGTATATATTCATTTAGAAACAACGAACGGAGCGTATGCGTCACACTTTAACGAAAAGATGATGACAGTTGGGGCATTCATTCGAAATGCAATTATTCGCTTTGAACGCGGGAAGATTACTGGAACGAATCCATACCGAGTTGGTTTAAAAATGGATCATGGCTGGGTATATGCAGAAGGTATTACGCACTGGGAAGTAGACGATAAAGAGCGTTTATTACTTGCAGGGCATGATAACCAAGGCCGCTTAGCAGTTGCGCTTGAGTTAAGCTTAACGCCATTTAAGTAAGAAGGAGGGAAACTTATGGAGAGACATGTACTTGTTGTATTTCCGCATCCAGATGACGAAGCATTTGCGGCGGGAGGAACAATTCGCTTATTAACAGATCAAGGAGTACCTGTAACGTATGCATGTGGTACTTTAGGACAAATGGGACGTAACATGGGGAAAAATGTATTCGCTAACCGTGAAACGATTCCAAATATCCGTGAAAAAGAATTAAAAGATGCATGTGAAGCGATGGGAATTCAAGATTTAAGAATGCTTGGTTTCCATGATAAAACGTTAGAATTTGAAGATGTTGATTTCGTTGCAGATAAAATTGAAGCAATCATTCAAGAAGTAAATCCATCTCGAATTATTACATTTTATCCAGAGCACGGCGTACATCCAGATCATGATGCATTTGGCCGCGCAGTCGTTCGTGCTGTATCACGTATGCAAAAAGAAGAACGTCCAGTCATTCATGCAGTTGCGATTACGAGAAATCGCGAAGCTGTATTAGGTGAGCCGGATGTTGTAAATAATATTAGTGAAGTATTCGAGCATAAATTAGCTGCACTAGGAGCGCATCGTTCACAAACAGAAGCGATGTTAGAAGAAACACATGCAAAAATAAAAAACAAAGATGCAGCAACATTAAAATGGCTGCAACTTGAACAATTTTGGACTTATAAATGGGAGTAGGCTAGAAGGGAAACTTCTAGTAGCTCTTACATAGAAAAAGCACCGTCATTTGTGACGGTGCTTTTTTAGTGAATAATCTTTATTCTCCGCTATTTGAGAGTAACCTTCACTTTATCTCATATCCCATTCTTTTGTGAATTCATCATGATATGCTTCGCTCCAATGGTATGGCTGCAACTCTTTTAACGGTTTGAAAATAATATCTTGTTTCGAATTTGTAATGGCGCATAGTACTTCTGGTCCCCAATAAAATAAACGTTCTTGGCATACACCACAAGGTGATAATACTTTTAATTCAGAATGCTCATTTTCTCTTGCAAGACAAATCGAATGTGTAACTTTCTTATGAAATTTATGTGCTTCTAAAATTGCACCTGTTTCCATACAAAGTTCTGTTGAAGCATTTATTACGTCAGGGGCCACGCTTGTATAAATGGATCCATCTTCTACACGAATTGCTGCAGCTCCGCCCCAATTATGTGGATATCTTTGGTCAATTAAACTTTTCACTTCATCATATAATTGTTGTTCAATGCTCAATTGTATTTCCTCATTTCTGCTTCATTTTCGATTCAATGACTGTTATTTTTTTAGTAATACCGTTAAAAAAGAATAGACACTCAAATTCAAACTATAAATGCAAGAATTACTTTTCATTTGCATACTTTTCCTCTAAGGCAATTAATAGAGGAATTGATATAGTTACAAGAATGATTAAAGTGGTTATAAAAGATTTAGAAAGAGAAAAAGAACCTTCGATTAAAGGTGATAAAAACTTGAATGAAAGTATACTTGTTATTAAGGAAACTACTAAAAAGCTAAAAAGAGACACATTTTTATTTTTGATAGATGTTTCTATAAAATCTTTAAGACAGCTTATGACGACAAATATAGTTAATATAATAAGAGAAATAAAATAATGTGTTACATTTGTCATACTAATAGTAGGATCGTCTATTATGTAAGCAAGTAACTTAGATACTAACATACCTCCAAATAATAAAATAATAAAAGCAAGTAATCCTTCCGATATATAAGTGCTGAAATTATCTTTCTTGTTAAAGAGTTTATAGTTTAGAGTAGATTGGATTATTTGAATTAGGAATAGGGTAATAATCCACACATAATATACAATTGGTAATTCTCCTAAGAATAGAGAAATTAGGAAGTTTACTATGGTCCTTAAAATTTCAATCATTACAAAAGTCCTCCTGTTTTTAAGCTTTGCGACATTAAAAAATGCTAGTCTATCGTTTAATAATTCGATCTATCAATTCAAACTATTCCTAATTATTCCATAAAATAGTGATGGTATCAAGTTATCCTTCTAACAAATCCTCCAAAGCTCAATACTAGAAAAAGAAACGTAATATGTAATATAATTGAAAAAGTATATTTTAAAATCAATGTTAATATTACCCTCCTATAAGTATTAACATGCGTAATTGAGGTGTTTTCTTTGTTGTTTTATGATCGAATTTCTATAATGGCCCCTCCTGTTCCATAGCTAAGGAAAGTCTATTCATTTCTGAGATTTTCAAAGTTATAGGAGGGTATGAAAAATGAAAAAAGTCTCAGTACCATCACTTTGGTTAATGATCATTCTTGTCGCATTTCCACAAATTAGTGAAACAATTTACACACCGTCTTTACCGGATATTTCAAAGGCGTTGCACGTAAGTAATAATGAGGTACAGTTAACGCTTAGTGTTTATTTTGCTGGATTTGCTTTAGGTGTATTTTTTATTGGATGGTTATCGGATATAATTGGTCGTCGCCCGGCAATGTTATTTGGAATTGTCGTATATGGCGCTGGAAGTTTCTTATGCTATATTGCAAATTCTATTGAATTTTTATTGTTTAGTCGTTTTATTCAAGCATTTGGAGCAAGTGCTGGTTCAGTTGTGACACAAACGATTCTTCGTGAAAGTGTAGAGGGGCATAAACGTCATGTTATGTTTGCTCAAATTTCGGCAGTCATTGCTTTTACACCAGCGATAGGTCCACTAATTGGGGGCTTTCTTGATCAAATGTTTGGATTTAAAATCGTATTTTTAAGTTTAGTTGTTATGAGTGTCGGGATTTTGCTGTATACTTTTGTTTCGCTTCCGGAAACAAAAACGGACGCAATAACGGGTAAAATAAATGTATTTTCTGTATTAAAACGGTTGATTACAAATCCGAAAGTAGTAACATATGGGTTATTAATTGGGGGAGCGAATGGTGTTTTATTTAGCTACTATGCAGAAGCGCCGTTTATCTTTATTGAATACTTTCAGTTATCGCCTAGTATGTACGGATTTCTAGGAATTGTTGTCGCTTCCGCTTCTATTATTGGGGCGAAAGTTTCAAAGCGGTTACTTGCTACTTATAAACCAGAGAAAATTATATATATCGGTTGTCTTGTAATGACAGGGGGAGCTATCTTCTTAACTGTTATTAATTCATTTGGATCAAATCCAAACATAATATATATGATTGGATTTTTAGTAGCGATGTTTATATTGCTATTAGGAATTGGGGTAGCATTGCCTAACTGTTTAAGTTTAGCATTAGTAGATTTTCAAGATGTCATTGGTACAGCTGGAGCATTGTTTAGCTTAGGCTACTATGTAATTGTAACGATGACAATTTGGGGAATGAGTCAGCTTCATACCGGTTCGTTACTGGTGATGCCACTTTATTTTCTGGCTATTGTAGCTATCATGTTGGTGTTTACTAAAGTGTTTATTTTAGGTAAAAAAACTTCAAAATGATTTGAATATGAAATGGTAAAAGAGTCTCATTTTTTAATGAGACTCTTTTATGTTTTATGAAAATGATTAGTGGATATACGAAAAAAATTAAAGGTATTGTTGAGGAAAAGATAAAAGCTGAGGAGAAAAGTTTTCCTCTTTCTGGTGTATTGTTGATTGATTTAAGTGTAGTTATATTTTTCTTAAAGTAGGGAATGGGATAGAGAATTTTTAGCTGTGAGAACGGGATAAATAAGAGATATAGAAGCTAGTGACTTTGTAGTTCTACTAATATATTAAATTTTTGCGTGATGTGTTAATACATGTGTAAGTAATTATAGTACAAACTATAATTACTTAAGTATATGCGGTATGAAACCGAGGAAGATAAAATCTCCTCGGTTATTTATATTGTAATAATATTCATACCGGAATCATATTGAATAGATGTATTTTATTGTTAATTTAGTTAAAAATTAATCAGACTTACGTATAATGATTTATCGAAAAAATAATTGAACTTTTCAGATAAATGAATTAATATAAGGTAAGTAATTTTAAGATTTATAGAATATTGGAAGATGAAAGGTTTTGAGAATTTTGTAAGAGGCAAAAAACGATTTTAGGATAGCTTTAAAGCTAGTGTAAAATGACGTTTGCTTCATCATTTTCAGGGCCGAAAGGAATTAGGGGAAAGCATCTTGTTTTAAAATGCGGCTATGAATCATCTAAGAGGGGGAAGTGAAGTGGCAAACAAAGAATTGAAAAGAGGCTTAGAAGCACGTCATATTCAAATGATCGCTTTAGGCGGAACGATTGGTGTTGGCTTGTTTATGGGGTCAGCCAGCACAATTAAATGGACAGGTCCGTCAGTAATGCTTGCGTATGCAATTGCAGGTATTTTTATTTTCTTTATTATGCGTGCGATGGGTGAAATGTTGTATATGGAACCAAGTACAGGTTCATTTGCGACGTTCGGTCATAAGTATATTCATCCGCTAGCTGGCTATATGACAGCGTGGAGTAACTGGTTCCAGTGGGTTATTGTTGGGATGTCAGAGATTATTGCAGTTGGAGCGTATATGAAATATTGGTTCCCGGAATTACCAGCTTGGATACCAGGTGTAATCGCAATGGTTATTCTTGGCGCAGCTAACTTAATTTCTGTTAAGTCATTTGGTGAATTTGAATTTTGGTTTGCGATGATTAAAATCGTTACGATTCTATTAATGATTATTGCGGGATTTGGACTTATTTTCTTTGGAATTGGTAACGGTGGAGAAGCGATTGGCATATCTAATCTTTGGTCAAATGGCGGTTTCTTTACAGGTGGTTTTTCAGGATTCTTCTTTGCATTATCACTTGTAGTTGGTGCATACCAAGGTGTGGAATTAATTGGTATTACTGCTGGTGAAGCGAAAAATCCGAAGAAGACACTTACAAGAGCGATTCAAAGTACAATTTGGCGTATTTTAATTTTCTATATTGGTGCTATTTTCGTTATTGTAACTGTGTATCCATGGGATCAATTAAGTACAATTGGTAGTCCGTTCGTAGCAACTTTTGCGAAGGTTGGTATTACAGCAGCAGCTGGACTTATTAACTTCGTTGTTATTACAGCGGCAATGTCGGGTTGTAATAGCGGTATTTATAGTGCGGGCCGTATGCTTTATACGTTAGGTGTAAATGGACAAGCGCCGAAATATTTCACGAAACTTTCTGGAAATGGTGTACCTTTATTCGGTACAGTTGGCGTAATTATCGGTTTAGCGGTTGGTGTTGTTTTAAGTTATATCGCACCGAAAAACTTATTCGTATATGTATATAGTGCGAGTGTACTTCCTGGTATGGTACCATGGTTCGTCATTTTAATTAGTCAAATTAATTTTAGAAAAGCAAAAGGAGCAGAGATGAAAGATCATCCGTTCAAAATGCCATTTGCTCCTGTTACAAACTATTTAACAATTGCCTTTTTAATTATGGTATTAATCGGAATGTGGTTTAACGATGATACGCGCATTTCACTAGTTGTAGGTATTGTTTTCTTAGCTATCGTAACAATTAGTTTCTATGCTTTCGGAATAGGGAAACGACCTCCGTTAGATGTTCAAAATGATCAAGAGATTTCAAGTAAATAAAGATAGTAAAAAGTCCGATTTCTCATTTGGAAATCGGACTTTTTGTTATTAAAATTTCTCTAAAACGATTTTCCCAATTGTACTTCCGCCTTCAAGCAGGGCATGTGCTTTCTTTATATTTTCAGCGTTAATTGGTGCGAATGTTTCATTTAATGTAGTCTTTAAAATGCCTTCATCTAATAGTTCGCTTACTTTATTTAATAGTTCGTGCTGCGTAATCATATCGCCAGTTTCATACATCGCTTTTGTGAACATAAACTCCCAAACGAGTGTAGCACTTTTACTTTTTAAAATACCCATTTCAAGAGGGTGTTCATTTTCTACGATAGAGCAAATTTTTCCTTGTGGTTTAATGAGGTCACATATTGCTTGCCAATGTTGATCTGTATTGTTTAAGCAGAAAATATAATCTACATCTTTTATCCCGAATTCTAATATTTGATCTTGTAAAGGTTGATGATGGTTAATGATATAATCGGCACCGAATTTTTCAACCCAGTGTATCGTTTCATTGCGGGATGCAGTTGTGATTACATTTAATCCAGCCCATTTCGCAAGTTGAATTGCAATCGAGCCAACACCACCAGCACCGCCAATGATTAAAATGTTTTTGAATGTATTCTCATCTCTTTTATTATAATCAATACTTAAACGTTCAAATAAACCTTCCCATGCTGTAATAGCTGTTAAAGGAAGTGCGGCAGATTCAGCGTCACTTAACGTTTTTGGTTTCTTACCAACAATTCTTTCATCAACTAAATGGTATTCACTATATGTACCTTGTCTCGTAATGCTTCCAGCGTAAAACACTTCGTCGCCTTCTTTAAATAACGTACAACCTTCACCAGTTTGTACGACTACACCACTAGCATCCCAGCCAAGTATTTTCGCTACATCTTCTTTTTTATCTTTCGGAGAGCGAACTTTAGTATCAACTGGGTTAACGGAAATAGCGTTAATTTTAACAAGTATGTCTCTTCCTGTAGCAACAGGTCTTTCAACTTCAATATCAATTAAACTGTTTTCTTCTTCAATAGGTAAGTATTCATGTAAACCAATTGCTTTCATTTCTATTCCCTCCATTAAAGTAAGAGTCATTTACTCTTTTATTATAGATGGTGAAATGCCATTATGTAAAAAAGTACACTCTTTTTTATTTATGCTGGTATGAAAGTGTGGAAGGAGTTTATTTCTAAAAAGCAGAATTATTTACTGTGTTACTTTATCTTAAATTAAATGTAAAGGTGGATACATAATGTCAGTAAAAAAGCTTTATTTCATCCCAGCAGGTCGTTGTATGTTAGATCATTCTTCTGTTAATAGTACGCTCACACCGGGAAATTTATTGAACTTACCTGTATGGTGTTATCTTTTGGAGACAGAAGAGGGGCCTATTTTAGTAGATACAGGTATGCCAGAAAGTGCAGTTAATAATGAAGGTCTTTTTAACGGTACATTTGTCGAAGGGCAGGTTTTACCGAAAATGACTGAAGAAGATAGAATCGTGAATATTTTAAAACGGGTTGGTTATGAGCCGGAAGACCTTCTTTATATTATTAGTTCTCACTTGCATTTTGATCATGCAGGAGGAAATGGCGCTTTTATAAATACACCAATCATTGTACAGCGTGCTGAATATGAGGCGGCGCAGCATAGCGAAGAATATTTGAAAGAATGTATATTGCCGAATTTAAACTACAAAATCATTGAAGGGGATTATGAAGTCGTACCAGGAGTTCAAGTATTACATACACCAGGCCATACTCCAGGGCATCAATCGCTATTAATTGAGACAGAAAAATCCGGTCCTGTATTATTAACGATTGATGCATCGTATACGAAAGAGAATTTTGAAAATGAAGTTCCATTTGCTGGATTTGATCCAGAATTAGCTTTATCTTCAATTAAACGTTTAAAAGAAGTTGTGATAAAAGAGAAGCCAATTGTTTTCTTTGGGCATGATATAGAGCAGGAAAAGGGATGTAAAGTGTTCCCTGAATATATATAGTGCAAAAAGTCATGAGCTCATTTGCTCATGACTTTTTCGTTTAAATAATTTTTTTAAATAAGTTATAAACTTTTTTTGAATTATCTTCATTTAATTGATAGTACGTAAGGTTTACATCATCAAGAGTATCTTGCTGAGCGATCATTACTTCACTACTGTGATGATCAACTACCCAAATGAAATATTTTTTATAAGTTCCATCCTCGAAAGTAATCCACATATCACAATCTATTAAATCTGATCCTTCTTCATCTAATGTTAATTTTCCTTTTTGGGCGGTATCCATACTGTTAATGAATGTTTTTAATTCATCTGTTTTTGTGAGAAAGATATCTTTTTTTGTTTTAATTGACTCGACATGTATATCTTTTATTTCCTGTTTTCCTAAAAAGACAGGGGGCTCATTTGGGTCTCTTTGAGTTGAAATGATAGTAGCTTTCTTCTTTGGTTTATTTGCTGTATAGAAATCTTGAATAGATTTCCCTGAGTTTAAAAACCATACGATACCAAAAATAATCAATGCGCTACCGAGCAGTAAAATGATTTTCTTAATAGAATATTCTCCTCTCTATTACTTCGTATAAAGAGCTTTTCTATTAATATATGATAGGTAAGCGTAAAGTATTATAGTTGAACTTGGTTATTCTGCACAGTTTTAACAGGGCGATCTACGAGTAAATTGTAAGTTAGCCCAATTAGTACGAAAATGCCACCGACAACTTTTCCCATTGATAGTTCGTGTGACAAGATGAAATCAATGATAGTCCCCGCAAATAATTGTCCGATAAAGATGAGTAACGTTAAATAAAATGCTGATATTTTAGGCGTAATATAGTTCGATAACGAGATGACGATAACGCCTACTAATCCGCCTAAGTAAACAGCGATAGGAATAGATTGCAACGTATGGCTAGGAATATAAAATGAATCTGAACTGAAAATTAAAAATAACATAGAGAAAAATAATCCAGTAATATAATTAAAAAACGTGCCTTCCCAATTTCCAATCTTCGCTGCTAAATTCGCGTTAATAATTCTAGCAACAACGATAGAAACACCAGCTAAAATAGCGATAGTAATATATAACATTTTCTTGCCTCCATTAATAAATTGTCATGATTATAATTCCGGAAGAGATGAAACATAATCCAATTAGTTTTTTCTTTTCAAACTTTGCAACTTTCATTCCTAATAAGCCGAAATGGTCAATAACGATGGAAGCGATAGATTGACCGAGTAAACTTAATGCGATCGTAATAGAGGCACCAAGGACGGAGAAACTTATATTATTAAAAAGAACAGTGAATACTCCAATCGCACCAGCGCTATATAAAAAAAGTGGAATGCTTTTATCAAAATAAATTTTATTTTTGTTAATGATTAAAATGAAGATAACTGCAATTAAACCGACAAGGTGGATGACAACGCTCGCTGTGTACTTGCCAATTAACTCAGATAAAATCCCATTCAATGGAAGCATAACGGCGATGAGCACACCAATAAAGACAGAAAGAAAGTTATACAATGTAATATCCCCTTTGTATTTCATATTTGTAATGACTGTATCATGCTGAAATTGTGTATTACTATGACATATGTCATAGTGGAAGGAGAAAATTTTGATTACAATGGGGAGTAGTTGTAAAGGCGGGGGAACTATGAAGAAAGTATGTAATTCAATTAAATTAGCAAATTATATGAAACAAAATAATATTGATTCATTTTTTAGTAATGATATGAAACCGTATATGGAACTCATATTTTTTAAAAAGAATGAGTTTATTTGTAGAGAAAATGAAGAGATAGATTATTTATTTTTCTTCGTTGAAGGAAAAGCAAAAGCGTTTAATACATTAAGTAACGGGAAATCTGTATTATTATACTTTTATGATAGTTTGCAGCTGTTAGGAGATGTGGAGTTAATTCATTCTCAAAAGACTGCTTCAAACGTACAAGTAATGGCAGATTCATATTGTGTTGGTTTACCTTTAGGAAAAGTGAGAAATCAACTATTTCATGATGCGAAATTTTTACGATGTATTTGTGGATCGTTAGCACATAAGTTAAATCGACTTTCAAAAAATAGTACAATTAATTTACTATATCCACTTGAAAATAGACTTGCGAGTTACATGTTAGCAGCAGGGGAACGAGCGGTGCAGCACGGAAATCGAATTGTATTTAGTGGGAATTTAACAGAGACAGCTGAATTGTTAGGAACGAGTTATCGACACCTATTACGTACATTAAATGTTTTTTGTGATAAAGAGATTATAAAAAAGAACAATGGTTGCTTTGAAGTAGTGAATGTTGAAGTTTTGAGGGAATTGGCGGCAGATGTTTATAAATAGGAGGAGATAATAAATGATTACACCTATATTTAGAATTTTTGATGTTGAAAAAGCAAAGCTATTTTACATAGATTTTTTAGGGTTTAAAATGGATTGGGAACATCGGTATGAGGAACATATGCCATTATATATACAAATTTCGTTACATGATGCTGTAATACATTTATCAGAACATCATGGGGATGCTTCGCCAGGCGGTGCGATTCGGGTCAAAATAGATAATGTAAAGGATTATCATTCTATATTATTAAGTAAAGAATATGCTTATTCGAAGCCAAATATAGAAAAAACACCTTGGGATACAATCGAATTAACTGTAATTGATCCGTTTTCAAATAGAATCGTATTTTATGAGGAGAGATGATAGAGCCGGAAGGGATTAATATATAAATTTTTTAGAGAGAGTGCAGTGTAATTGCGTATTAAATAAATGTAATGAAGAGTAGTTCATAAAGCAGTGAACTGCTCTTTTTCATTTTGTTAAACAGATTGAATTATTGAAAAATAAATCGTATGATAAAACATATGAACAAATGAGCATATATTCATGTGAAATGAGAAGGAGGAAAAGGATGTTAGATGCAATTATCGTCGGAGCTGGTCAAGCTGGATTAACAATGGGATATTACTTGAAGCAAGAAGGATATAATTTTTTATTACTTGAGGCAGGAAACCGAATTGGGGATTCATGGAGAAACAGATATGATTCTTTACAGCTCTTCACACCGAGGGAATATAGTAGTTTACCAGGTATGATAGTAAAAGGAGAAGGGAAGGGATTTCCATGTAAAGATGAAATGGCAACGTATTTAGAAGAATATGCAAGGTACTTTACATTACCGATCCAATTGCAAACCGAAGTTTTAAAAATAAAGAAAGAAAAAGAGATATTCGAATTACATACTCCTACAGAAATTTTACAAGCAAAAAAGGTTGTTATCGCAACAGGTGGTTTTCAGCAACCGTACATCCCCTCATTTTCACAACATCTTTCATCACATATCTTTCAAATACATTCATCACAATATAAATCACCATCAAAAATTCCTAAAGGAAAAGTACTAGTAGTAGGTGGCGGGAATTCAGGAATGCAAATCGCAGTAGAACTTGCAAAAACTCATGAAGTTACAATTTCTATCGGTCATCCGTTAACATTTTTACCGTTACATCTTTTTAGAAAAAGCATTTTTAATTGGCTAGAAAAATTGGGTTTATTGTACGCCGAAGTAAATACTAAGAGGGGAAAATGGTTTCAGAAGAGAAAGGATCCTATTTTTGGTTTTGAAGGCAAGGAACTTATTCGTAATGGAGTAATTAAACTAGAGAAAAAAGTGGTTAGTGCATCAGAAAATAATATTATGTTTCAAAATGGTGGCACGTATAGTGCAGAAAGCATTATATGGTCAACTGGTTTTATTCAGAACTATAAATGGATTGAAATAGAAAAGGCAGTGAATGAGAATGGATTTCCTAATCATGTAAGAGGAATAAGTCCAGTAAAAGGATTATATTATATCGGTTTGCCGTGGCAATCTCAAAGGGGATCTGCACTTATTTGTGGTGTAGGAAAGGATGCAGCGTATTTACTTTCTGAAATCAAAAAAATAGATCAGTAGCAACAACTACTGATCATCCATATGTACATGAATTAGGAGAGGTCAAACATTTATTAACTTTATTATAATAGATTTTCATGAGAATAAAAACTGAAAATTCTAATTTTATGTTGAGAAAGTTTTTTGTATCGAAATATATAAAAGAATAGGGTTTTTAGTAAAAGAGATATGATATTTATATTTTAATAAATTGTGATATAGTTTATGAAGAATAGATTACATAAAATGTTATTTTATTACATAGTGATGAAGGGGGAAATTGTTGTGAAGTTTGATGATCAACGCCTATTAGGAGTACGGTTAGGTTCTATACTTGTAACAGAGGAAAATCAATATTTAGTAGTTAAGAAAAAAGATCATTATGCACTTTTAAATATACATAATTTAGAATGCACACATGTTGAAGTGCAGCTAGAACATATTGAAGAAATGTTGCAGGAAGATTTTCAAGAAAGTATAACGGAGATTATCGCACCAGAACATATAAAAATTGTTGCGAAAAATGTTATATAAAGAAAGAAGCTGGAAGGAACAGCTTCTTTCTTTTCGTTATAAGGATAACGTTTTTAACACGTCACCAATAATCCCTTCCATTTGATGAACGCCTAAGTCAGCGTTCGTCATTATAACAGCACCATTACCTCGGTATGGATAGCATATCATCATACATTGAAATCCAACGCCCCATCCAAGTGAATATATTTGTAAGTCTTTATTGGAATCATCTAGAAACACACCTAACCCAGTCCATTTTGAGCAACCTTGAGGAGAAATCATATCTTGTACTAATTTTTGAGAAAGTTTTAGTTTGCCCTTTCCTTGTAAAGAATGAATGATTTCAATTACTAAAGTTGATAAGTCTGTTGGTGTTGTCCAAATACCTGAAGCAGCTGCGAATGGATAAAATGGATATTTCTCATTTGTAACGGTGCCATCTTTATTATGCCCACAAGCAAAGGCCTCCATTTTATTTATATCTTTAGTAGAGAATAGCATGCTATTTTTCAGTTGTAGTGGCTGAAAGATATATTCTTCAAGTAAAAGATTGAATGGTTTTCCAGTTATATCTTCAAGTAGTAGTTCAATAATACAAAAGTTTGCATCAGAGTAGTGAAATTCGCTTTCTGGTTTATAAGTTATTTCTATCGGTACTGGACAATATGATGTTTTACCGGCAAGGATTTCAGACATGTTTGGTCGCCCTTGTGCAAGTGTATAATGCTCAAAACTATTAGGAGGATCAATGATTCCAGATTGGTGGCTTAATAAATTTCGCAATGTGACTTTTTTCTGTGAGGTAAATAGATTGGTAGGTATGTTCCAAGATGTGAGTCTATCATTTACGTCTTTATCTAAATGCACGATCTTTTGATCTGATAACATTAGTACGAGCATTGTAGTGAAGAATTTACTAATAGAACAAGAATTGAATATGGAATTCGTAGTGATAGTTTTAGTTGTTCTAGATTCAAGTGTTCCAAAAGCAATCGCTTCGTCTAGTTTGCCGTCACGTATAACGGCAAGGCTTAAACCTGCAACGGAATATTGGTTCATTTTCTCGTATATAATGTGACTTTTTAAGTTCATAGTGACTCCTTTCTTCTAAAAGACAGAATGTTAGTTCTATTATACAGTAGTTAATAGAGAGAATGAGAGAAAAAGAAAAAACTTCATCTTTTATCGATGAAGTTCTTTTAGTTAATTCGAAGTGAATGTTTTAAAAAATTTGTCCCGGTACATGTACATAAGCCATGAGGTTGTTAGTAAGGAAATAATGATTTGTTTATTTTTAAATGGCGCATTGAAAACAAGCCAGCCAACGATATCAAATAATAAATGTAGTGCAATTGAAAGAACTACAAATTGTAGTAGCGTATTTAAAAATCTTTTCATAAAGTGTCCACCTAAAATAAAAGGTTGTATCAACAATGTTGCACATTACTGTTATACATTAAATGTGTTTTGTGGTAAAATTTGCATAAGTTAGTGAAATAAAACAAATGAAAGCTAATAGGAGGGATAGTCATGGAATTTTGGATGATCATACCGATAGCGGTCTTTGGATTTATTTATATCGTTGAAAAATTAAATAAAATCGAAAAGAAAACAGATGCACGTTTAAAGCGGATGGAAGATAGATTACAGCTAATTACGAAAGAAATGGGAATTATAGATAGAGAACCTGAAATTAATAAAGAGTTGCGCCAGCTTATGGAAGAAGGAAAAACAGTTACAGCAGTTAAGAGAGTAAGAGAGGCTTTCGGGTTTTCCTTATTAGAAGCGAAGCAATATGTTGATAAATTATAAAAAAGATCATCCGATTGGGTGGTCTTTTTTCATTGCACCATGCGTGTATTTACATAAGCAGCGATTATAACGTGCCCAATAATAATGATAGGAAATACGATTTTTGCATTAGGAGTAAGGAAGACACTACCAATTGTGGCGATAACACCGGCAGTTAAATTATAAAGACCAACTATTTTTGATAACTTTACTTTATTTGGTACACGGCGTTCATTGAATCCTGATAAGAGCCAAGTGTATTGTTTTACTCCGATGAAATAGGCTAGTGCAAATGAAATGATTGCAAGTATGAATAATGATGGGGAAGCGAAGAGAGTCATTGAAAACACCTCCATTAAAGAGTTATAAATAAATTATAATATGAATGTTATAATTTAACAAAATACATTTTTGATTTTAAGTGTAATAGAAAAACGGAGTATTTGTGATGAAGGGAGATTAAGTATGAATATTGTGGAATTCCAGAGATATGTATCAAATTTCAGTGAAGAAAAAGGATTTCAAGATACGACAATTGAAGAGCGTACGATGTATGCAATGGCGGAATTAGGTGAATTAGCGGAAGTTATATTAAAGCGTAATAAAATACAAAATGCAAAAAGAGAAATCGGTTTAGAAATGTTTGATGTAATTTGGAATGTATGTGATTTAGCAAACAAGTTAGAAATTGATTTAGAGAAGGCGTTTGAAGAAAAAATGATGATAAATAAAAAGCGTGAATGGTAGGTAGAATTTTAATTTGTAAAGATGGGTGATATGAATGAAAAAGAAGCTTATTATAGGAGGAGTCTTTACCTTAATTAGTGTAATGAGTGTTTTCGCTTACTTAGTTTTTCAAGGCATATTTATTCCGAATCAAATAAGTTCGGATAAGTATAAAATAAAAGGTGTAGATGTTGCGTCGTATCAAGGTGATATAGATTGGAGGGAGTTGGAAAAGCAAAATATGAAGTTTGCGTTTATAAAGGCTACTGAAGGAAGCGCGTTTGTGGATAAGTACTTTTCGAAAAATTGGACGAATGCGAATAAGACAGGTATGCGCGTCGGAGCGTATCATTTTTTTAGTTTTGATAGTAAGGGTGAAACACAAGCAGAGCAATATATACGAACTGTTCCAAAATATAAACAAGCATTGCCACCCGTAATTGATGTTGAGTTTTATGCTAACAAAAAAGATAATCCACCTAAGCGTGAAGATGTTGTGAAAGAGTTGTCGGTCATGATTGAAATGCTAGAAAAACATTACGGTAAGAAAGTAATATTGTATGCAACTCAAGAGGCATATGATTTGTATATAAAGAATGCGTATCCCCAATGTGATATATGGATTCGTAGTGTTTTTACAAAACCGAGTTTATCTGATGAGAGAAAATGGACGTTTTGGCAATACACGAACCGCGGGAGATTAAATGGTTATAATGGAAAAGAGAAGTATATTGATTTGAATGTATTTTATGGGAACGAGGAAGAGTTTGAGAATTATGGAATAAAAGGTTAAGTTTTAAAGCGCACAAAATCTTGTGCGCTTTTTATTAATGATATGAAAAATATGTAAGAAAAGATGGAACAAACATTTGAGATGAATTGTCTATTATAGGTAATAGCTATTTCGTTTGAAAGAAAGGGTGGAGAAAATGAAAAATACATTATTAAAATTAGGGGTATGTGTTAGTTTACTAGGAACAACTCAATTTGTTAGTACAATTTCTTCTGTACAAGCAGAACGAACGGTAGAGCAAAAAGTAATAAAAAATGAGACAGGAACTATTTCAATTTCTCAGTTAAACAAAAATGTATGGGTTCATACGGAGTTAGGTTATTTTAACGGGGAAGCAGTTCCTTCGAACGGTCTAGTTCTTACTACTTCTAAAGGGTTAGTACTTGTCGATTCTTCTTGGGATGATAAACTAACGAAGGAATTAATAGAGATGGTAGAAAAGAAATTTAAGAAGCGCGTAACGGATGTCATTATTACACATGCGCACTCAGATCGAATTGGCGGAATAAAAACGTTGAAAGAAAGAGGCATTAAAGCGCATAGTACGGCATTGACTGCAGAACTAGCAAAGAAAAATGGATATGAAGAACCACTTGGAGACTTACAAAGAATTACAAATTTGAAGTTTGGAAATATGAAAGTAGAAACATTTTATCCAGGGAAAGGGCATACAGAAGATAATATCGTCGTATGGTTACCGCAATACAACATTTTAGCTGGAGGCTGTTTAGTGAAATCTGCGGAAGCTAAAAATTTAGGAAATGTTGCTGATGCTTATGTAAATGAATGGTCTACATCGATTGAGAATGTGCTGAAGCGATATGGAAATATAAATGCAGTAGTGCCTGGTCATGGGGATGTAGGGGATAGAGGATTACTTTTACATACATTGGATTTGTTGAAATAAAAAATTAGGGGAATAAAAAAGCGAGGAGAAACAATTTTCTCCTCGCTTTCTTCTAGCTATATTTAAATGCGAAGCTATCAATTATGCCTGCATACGTTACTGAGATTTTAATTCCAAGTATACAAATACCAGTACCGTCATAATTGCTATAACAACGTAAGTAGCATCAAGCATTATAAGTGTTTTTAAAGTTTCAGTCATCCTAATTCACCCCTGGTATGAAAATATAACATAATCTCTTATCAATCAGATCAGAGATTATAAAGATAACAATGTACATGAAATTTCTTAAGTAGATTCTATATAAATATATCATATAAATAATGTAAATATTGTAAAGATAGTGTAAATGTATTGTAAATAAAGTGATTTTTCATAAAATCTTTAATCAAAAAATTGATAGGTCTTCAAAATGAAAAAACGCTATTCTTTCAGTTGAATAATAAAAAGAAAGAATAGCGTTTTTGTATGTCTATTTCTGTTTGCTTAAGAGATTTATAGTACGAAATTTTCATTTCGTACTATAAACTAGAAAGTTAAATATGTGATTCAGCAATAGTTTAGATATTTGAAAAACTGAACAATATAATTATGTAATGTTTTTTTTGGTTTCAATAAAAATATTATGTCAACAATATGAACTGTCACAAATTTATAATAAGTATTGTGATTGATATCACATCCTTTTTTCCCAATGGATATTATGCTTGATTTGTAAGGAATGATTGGGAGAGGGTGGGATGATCATGTTTTGTTATCAATGTGAACAAACGCCAACAGGCGGATGTAAAGTAATAGGTGTTTGCGGTAAAAATGAAACAATAGCAAGTTTACAGGATACGATTGTGTTTGGGTTAAAAGGAATTGCTGCTTATCGTACGCATGCTGCTCAGCTAGGGTATACTGATGCATTTGTAGATGCTACGACGCAAGAAGCATTGTATATGACATTAACCAATTCTAACTTTAATGAACAAGAACATATTGATATGGCTATAAAAGTTGGGAAATCGGCTTTACGAGTAATGGAGTTGTTAGATGAGGCACATACGAATCATTTTGGTGTTCCAGAGCCTGTTCAAATTACGCAAAACCATGTAGAAGGTAAAGCAATTGTAGTTACTGGTCATAATTTATTTGCGTTAGAAGAATTATTAAAACAAACAGAAGGAAAAGAAATTAATATTTATACGCATTCTGAAATGTTACCAGCACACGGTTATCCGCAGCTGAAAAAATATAAACATTTAAAAGGAAACATTGGTAAGGCATGGTATGATCAACGACGTCTTTTTGAAAAATTTACAGGTGCTATATTAGCGACAACGAACTGTGTTATGCCAATTAAAGGGTCATACTCTGATCGATTCTTTTCATATGATATTGCCGGTTTAGAGGGTGTACAAAAAATTGAAAATGACGATTTTGCACCGTTGATTGAAAAAGCGCTAGAACTTCCAGAAGTACATATGGAGTCGGATGAACAGTTAGTAACAGGGTTTCATCATAATACAGTATTATCATTAGCTCCGGAAATTATTAATGCAGTAAAGGAAGGAAAGATTAAGCGTTTCTTTGTCATTGCAGGTTGTGATGCTCCGGGAAAAGGCGGAGAATATTATCGTGAATTAGCAACGTCGCTTCCGCCAGAAACAGTTATTTTAACAACTTCTTGCGGGAAATTCCGCTTTAATGATGTGAGTTATGGTGTTGTGCCTGGTACAGAGATTCCGCGTTACATTGACTTAGGACAATGTAATAATTCAATTTCTACAGTGAAAATAGCAGCCGCTTTAGCAGATGCTTTCCAATGTGAAGTGAACGAATTACCAGTTAGTATTGTTCTATCATGGTTTGAACAAAAAGCGGTTGCCATTTTACTTGGGCTATTTAGTCTTGGTATTCAAGATATTCGCATCGGTCCAAAGGCGCCTGAATTTATTTCACCTGGCGTGCTTGATGTATTACAAGAAACATTCGGTTTGAAACTAATTACAAATGCAGCGGAAGATATGGAAATGATGTTATCGTAACAAAAGGATGATCTGTCTTATTAAGAAGAAGAGCTAGCCTATAGCGCCCCAAAACAAAAATGTAGAATTTTTGTTTTGGGGTATTTTCTTTTCTTAGCGGGATAGGTATGTGGCGAAATTTCTTCAAAAAGAAAATCGGCTGTATCTAATGTGTAGAGATAATAAAGTTGTTTACTTCTTATAGGACTAACGAAGTAGTGTAATGGAAGAAGTATTTATAGTAAGTGTTATAATTTAATAATCAATAACGTAAGCAAAGGAGGAAGCATTTTTGCACAAACTCAATGCATTAATACCAGAGCTATCAGTTTCAGATATTGAGCAAAGTTTAAATTTCTATTCGGAAATTCTACTGTTTAAAATTGAATATCAAAGACCAGAGGATAAGTTTGCTTTACTGTCTTTAAATGAATGCCAGATTATGATTGAAGAAGTAAATGGTCATTGGAGTACTGGGGAGTTATCTTATCCCTACGGAAGAGGAATTAATTTTCAAATTATCATAAATGATATTGATCCACTATATGATAGTTTGAAAAAGAACGAGTATCCAATTAAATTTGATATTCAAGAGAATTGGTATAGAGCTGATACTAAATTAAAGGGACAAAAAGAATTTTTAATTATAGACCCTGATGGTTATCTATTAAGATTTGTTCAAAACTTAGGTGAAAAAGATGTTGAGGCAGATTAAGCTATGTAAGACAAGATGAAAATTTAGTAAATGGAGCAAGCTACTTTTTTCAATAAGGGGCATTAGTTGAAGAAAAATTAACCAACTTTATTGTCACTGAACATCTAATAGGCAATAGTTGATTTTAGAAAAATATAAAAATCGAGTTGACATTTACAACTACTAAGTCATACAATGTAGAGGTAATAGGTGATACAGAGTAGTGTTGTTTCTCAAAATGTTTTCAGTAAACGATAGGTAATAGCGGATTTTAGAAAAAATTTGAAAATCAGTTGACATCTATAGCTACTTAGTCATACAATGTAGCTGTAATAGGTGATACAGAGTAGTGTTGTTTCTTGAAATATTTTCAGTAAACGATAGGTAATAGCGGATTTTAGAAAAAATTTGAAAATCAGTTGACATCTATAGCTACTTAGTCAT
>NZ_JBYTDP010000004.1:259337-513477 GCF_058791555.1 Bacillus sp. EB106-07-01-XG149
ACAATGTAGTTGTAATAAGTAATACTGAATAGTGTAGTTGTACTCAAAAGCTATTCAGTAAAAATTCGCCTTAGTACTCTGTGATACTGAATATAAGTCAGACAGAATAGGGGGTAAAGGAGGATCAGGACATGGAAAATTTAACTGAAATGCTAAAAGGTTCACTGGAAGGGTGTGTGTTGGAAATCATTAGCCGCCGAGAAACGTATGGCTATGAGATTACCCGCCACCTGAATGATCTTGGGTTTACCGAAGTTGTGGAAGGGACGGTTTATACTATCCTCGTACGATTAGAAAAGAAAAAGCTTGTGAATATTGAAAAGAAGCCATCAGATATGGGGCCGCCTCGTAAGTTTTATTCATTAAATGAGGATGGCCGTCAGGAGCTTGAACTGTTTTGGAAAAAATGGGATTTTGTATCTTCAAAAATTAACGTCTTGAAGTCAAACTAGCCTCATAATATAAAATGTTCCGGCTCATATTTGGAGAGTTTCTTGTTCTGCTTTATAAAAAAGGAGGAAAATAAGATGTTGGAAATGTTTAAAAAATTAATCGGTGATAAAAAAGAGTACAAAATGATGATGGCACGTGTTGGAGCACTACCGGAAGATTATCAGTTTGTGTTTAAGAAAATTCAAAACTACATGTGGAATTTCTCAGCGGGTAATGGGATGGATATGTTGCACATACAGTATGAATTAATCGATTTGTTTGAAGCTGGTGCAGCGGAAGGCAGACAAGTGCTTGACATTACTGGGGAGGACGTAGCATCCTTTGCTGATGAACTAGTGGCAAACGCTAAAACGTATGTCTCTAAGTATCGTGAAGATTTGAATGAAAGTATTATGAAGAAATTGAGAAAAAAATAAATGCAATTAGTAATACCGACTGATTAGCTGGTTACAAATGTGAATTGCCGCCATCGCTATTCAGTTATATTTTTAAATAACTACTAAGTAATACAGAATATCAGTGATACTAAATAGAGGTTATAGGTAACCTATTTTAATAAGGGGGAAAAAGTATGAGCAATGCAGCAATTTCTGTAAAAGGGTTAAAAAAATCTTTTAAAGATAAAGAAGTCTTAAAGGGAGTGGATTTTGAGGTGCAGCGTGGCGAAATTTTCGCGCTGCTAGGCTCAAATGGAGCGGGAAAGACGACAACGGTCAACATCCTTTCAACGTTAATGAAACAAGATGATGGTGAAGTGAGTATTTGCGGATTTGATATCCAGCGTCAATCAGATCATGTTCGTCAAAGCATCAGTTTGACAGGACAGTTCGCAGCTTTAGACGGCATGCTTACTGGAAGGGAAAACTTGATAATGATTGCTAAGTTACGTGGTGTTTCCAATCCCACTCAAGTTGCTGATAATCTACTTGCAAGATTTAGCCTGACTGATGCGGCCAAGCAGAGGGCAGACCAGTATTCAGGCGGGATGAAGCGCCGACTTGATATCGCGATGAGTTTGATTGGGGCGCCAGCAGTTATTTTTCTAGACGAACCAACGACTGGACTTGATCCGGAAGCGCGGATCGAAGTGTGGGATACAGTCAAGGAACTTGCCGGCAGCGGCACAACGATCTTACTTACGACTCAGTACTTGGAGGAAGCAGAACAACTGGCAGACCGTATCGCTATTTTGCATGGTGGAACAATTATTACGACAGGTACTCTTACTGAACTGAAAGAGATGTTCCCGCCAGCAAAAGTAGAGTATATCGAGAAGCAGCCGACGTTGGAAGAAATTTTTCTTGCGATTATCGGTAAAAAGGAGGAGATGTAAATGAAAAGCAAAACAGGGGTATTACTAGGGCGCTTAATGCGTAATATTATGCGTAGTCCAGATACAATTATTACTGTAGCGATTACACCGATTATGATGATGTTATTGTTTGTTTACGTATTTGGCGGGGCTATAAAGACTGGAACAGATAACTACGTTAATTATTTATTGCCGGGAATTTTGTTAATGGCTATCGCATCCGGTGTGGCTTACACTTCTGTACGATTATTTACGGATGTAAAGAGTGGGCTGATGGCACGTTTCATTACGATGCCTATTAAGCGCTCATCAATATTGTGGGCTCACGTTTTAACTTCTCTTGTTGCTAATGTGCTTACTATCGTGGTGGTTATACTTGTTGCGCTCTTAATGGGCTTTCGTTCTAGTGCAAATATGCTAGATTGGCTTGCGGTAGCGGGAATACTGGGGATGTTTACGTTAGCGCTAACATGGCTAGCTATCATTCCAGGGCTGAAAGCGAAGTCTATGGAAGGGGCGACAGCGTACTCGTACCCACTCGTT
This sequence comes from Bacillus sp. EB106-07-01-XG149, assembly GCF_058791555.1. Taxonomy (NCBI): domain Bacteria; kingdom Bacillati; phylum Bacillota; class Bacilli; order Caryophanales; family Bacillaceae; genus Bacillus; species Bacillus sp. EB106-07-01-XG149. Next base: position 261,646 of record NZ_JBYTDP010000004.1, read on the forward strand.
TTTCTTCCATTTATTAGTTCAGCCTTCGTACCTACAGAAACGATGCCTAAAATTGTTCGTGCGTTCGCTGAGAATCAGCCTGTAACTTCAATCGTGAATGCGATTCGCGCCCTATTATATGAAGGGACAGTTGGCAACGATATTTGGACTGCACTCGCTTGGTGCGTAGGTATCATGATCATCTCTTACTTTTTCGCTAGTAAAGCATTTAAACGTCAGTTAGGGTAAGTGAATTAAGTCATCCGAAATTATATATATTTTTGAAAAAGCACGGGAGGTTTTCCGTGCTTTTATTATTTGCTGTGCACTCATGGTAGAAAATACAGATTATCGCTCATGGGCAATATAAGGAGATTCGTCCTTGTAAAACTTCTAATACTTCTTCAGGCATTTCCCTGATTGTAATATCTTTCCCTAGGAAAAGTAGCCAATTTGTTATCTCTGTCACTTCATCGGAATTGTTAACATCGATAAATGTTTTTAAAATGGCTGTGGATTGGTAAGGGTTTGTATAGGAAATTGAAATTTTTAAAGGATGGTATTTTTTGTACTGGGCAATCGCTTTTGGACCAAGTTCAAGTACAAGGTTAATTGCTTCGTCCTTCTTATTGAGTTTTTCTAAAATCTGTTTCTTATTTAACCTCTTTTTCGTCGTGTACGGTTCGATATTGATGAGGTCATCGACAGGAAACAGCAGTTTCTTTTCTTCTTTTAAGTCAAACCCTTCAATGATCCAATGGCTTTTTTCTTGATAAAGGTGTAATAGATAAATTGGGTAAGACTTGATTTCCTCTTCTTCTTTGAGGGTAATCAATAAATGTCTATCCAAAAGAAGGATTTTGATGAGCCGTTCTAACAAAGGGTGGGGGAGGTCAGAAAGCTCAAGTAGATCGGGATTATAAGGGTTAGTCCCTTCAAAAAGCAAGAGTTGATTTAAAAGAACGAGGTCATCTTGCTGGGTTTCTGAGATGAGTCCTAGTAGTTTTTCGGCTAAAGATTGGCGACTCTTTAGATAGGGAAGTTGTTGATTTCTTGTAGCCATAAAGGCAATAAAAAGAGCTTTGACTTCATTGTCAGTAAAGCGAACAACGGGCAGGATAGAATTATGCATGACAAAATATCCACCAGTTCTTCCAACTTCAGCGACAAGTGGCATGCCCATAGCTTCAATTTCTCTTATGTCTCTAATAGCTGTCGATCGTGATATGTTAAACTCTCGTATGATTTCAGTAATTGTAAAGTGGGAGCGATTGTTGATATACCGCATAATTGTATTAATCCGTTCAACTTTTTTCATTTGAGTCTCCTAAACAGTATCATTTTTTGACATGATTTAAAGTTATTATAAACTCATCAGATGAAAAGATAAATCGTTTGATTCATTTTAAAAAAAGGAAGGTATTGAATATGAAAAATTATACGATAGAAGAAAAAGATAGCTTTATTGTGTTAGGTATTGGAACTGAAATTAAGAGTGACTATACAGACTTTGCTGGAATAAATAAAGAAAAGGAAGACTTTTGGTCGGCTGTTAAAGAAGATGGAAGGCTGGATACTTTAAAGGCTCTAGCTACAGACGAATACATTTTTTCTGTGAGCGAAGCGGTGAATAATAAGATGATGTATTATGCTGGTGTCATGACAGAAGCACAAATAGAAGAAGAATCTAGAGTGATCCAGTTTCCGAAGGGAGAATACTTAGTAGTGAAAGGGGAAGACAAAACGGCTGAAGAGCTAAGTAATAAGCTGACTGGCATCGCCTTCGGTCAAGCTTTACAAGAAGCAAAGGATTTTGCTTATGTTGGTGGGCCAAATACAACGGTTGAGATGGGGCAAAGAAACGGCTTAGTATTTGGTGAAATGTGGATTCCAGTTGTTAGGAAGTAAAGTGATAAAAGGTACGAATATGGAAAGTAGAGGCTAACAATATTGAATTGTTGGCCTTTTTGACATAAATAAATTATTCATATGCTACTACACATTATGTTCTGATAAAATGGAATAAAAGGAAATTAATGTAAGGTGGTGGCGATTTGAATAAAAAAAGGATATTTGAGCTATTCATAGTAGCGTTTGTTTTTCTATTCCTTCATGTAAGCACATATACCAATGAAAAATTTAACGATAAATTGGGTTCCTTTACTTTCGTTGTTCTATTTCTTATGGTTTATATTTACGCTGTATTTATAGAACGGTATTTTGATGATATACAAAAGTGGGTTCGAAATATCACAATTTGTTTTGCTTTGTTAGTAGTTGCTGTAGTGTCACTATGGATAGGTTATTTTTAAATCTTTACTTAAGAGAATGAGAAGTATGTGATTACCATACATTCGATCCGATCATATTACTTAGCTGTATCGGCTTATATTAATCTTTTCTCTCCTTAATCATGATAAAATGTACAATAGGAAATTTTATGTAGCATAAAGGGGGAAGGTTTATGGTTAGCTTTAGTACTTTGTTAGCCTTTGCAATTGTTTCACTTAGCATGGTTTGTTCACCTGGGCCTAATATGATTTATCTCATTTCTCGTTCCATTACGCAAGGGCGTATGGCAGGATTTATTTCTCTTTTGGGTATTATGCTTGGATTTGTGATTTATATAATCGCAACAATGTTCGGACTTACAGTGCTATTCCTTGCAGTACCCGCTGTCTACGAAGCAGTCAAATGGGCAGGAGCTGCTTACTTGCTCTGGCTCGCCTGGAATTCGATAAAACCGGGTGCTACTTCTATTATGGAACCTCGTACTATTTCTAATGAGCCACCACGGAAATTATTTTTGATGGGGCTTATGACTAATCTTCTAAATCCAAAGATTGCTATTTTGTATGTGTCACTGTTACCCCAATTTGAAGATCCTGAGAAGGGATAGTTGCTTCTACAAGGTGCAGTTTTAGGCCTTATGCAAATCACTGTTAGTTTTATAGTCAACCTTCTAATTGTGCTTACAGCAAGTAAAATTGCTACATGGTTTGGCACACGCCCAACGTGGCTGAGAGTGCAGCGTGGGCTTATGGCAAGTGTCTTAACAGGACTTGCTGTACGTCTTGCTTTTGAACGTCGACAGTAGGAGTATCTAAAAATTTGAAGATCTATTTTTATTTTAGGGGTAGGATAAAAGAGAGGTATGTGAAAAATATACAATGATAAATAAAATTCCTACTTACAAGCGATGAGTCAGTTTTTATGTAAATATATGAATAAGTTATGTGAAAAACAGATTGGTTGTATGCCTAATATACAACGTCTAAAAAGCTCCCTTTGCTAAAAATTATTCACCCCTCTCATAAATAGAAGATCATTTTTATGAGAGGGGTCCATTCAATTTAAGTCTATAAAAATTGAATGGAAGCAATGCAAGTTCTCACTTATCTAGAATAAGTGAAAAGATGATGTTTTATTTGTTCAATAAAATACTGATGGTGTATATTATCGTTCGATACTCGACTTGCCATAATAGCGCCCTCCATTGAAGATGCCAGAAAAGAAGCGAGCGATCTAATGTCTATATCTTCTTTAAGTTCATGTTTCTCTATTCCTTCTTTTATGAGAGAAGCCATTAACATTACTGTATCATCATAACCTTTTGCTGCTGCTGTTTGTAATTCTGGGAATACTCCAGTACTTTCAATTGCGCTATTAAGCAATGGACAGCCTCCAGCAATAGGGGGATTATTAGCTGCATCTTGATATACAAGGAAAATTGCAAGAATTTTATCGATTGCTGTCTTTTTATTTTCCATTGCTTTATGAAAATGACCCCACATAATCTCACCACTTTTGTTGTAGGCAGCAAGGACAATTTCTTCTTTATTTTTGAATCTACGATAAATAGACCCTTTAGGTAGTTCAGTAGCTGTCATTATATCCTGGATGGATGTGCGAGTTATCCCATTAGTATTAAATAAATATAAAGATGTTTCAATAATTTTTTCCTTTACCGTATCAACTTTAGTCATGTGTTGTAGTCCTCCTAATAAAAACGAGCTTAATATTCCAGGTAATGTTTATCCTCTATTTTTTGTAAGTATAAATAAGTTTGAAGCAAAAATATATTATCAATCCCTATCTTATGGAAACCTCAAACAATACAGTTTGAACAGAGGTTAATCAAATTGTATTATTTATATTTTTTAAATGAATTTTCTGTCAAAAATAACATAATCAATTGTTTAATTTAGTCATGTTAGACAACTAATTTTACCTAAAATCGTAGAAGATGTAAAAATATATAGTTAATTTTAGTGCATAGACATATGAGTACTATATATAATCTTTATCAATATGTTTAGCTAAAGTGTTTGAACTACTCCCACTTTCACTTCTTATATAATAATATCTCTCGCAGTTCTTGTGGGTAAAAGCCTGATCACTTCATTCTATAAAAGAAATAATTAATGAGTACTGGAATTTGATTGTAAATAAGAAACCGAGTTATAAATATATTTGCTTTTTTCTATTTTGTTAATCATTTGTAAAAAGGGTTTAAAAAACTAGAAACTTATAGTATCATTAGATTCCGGACCGGACCGTTCGGTCCGTTGACTTGTATGAATATATTTGGAAGGAGAACCTTATGCAGAAAGAAAAATCAAAGATTGTAGGTAATTTAATTAGGGGGATAATAAAGTGAACTTTATAAACAAGAATAAAAAAGAACTTATTATGTTAGTAATTTTAACACTGTTCTTACCATTTTAAATTGGCTTGTTCATATTATTTGGCATATCACTTTTAACTAATGTCAATTTAGTTGAATCAGAATTTCTTCTTAGTGCCATCGGTTTTACTGTATCTGCTATTGTAGGAATAATTTTCTTTAGGAAAGAAATCATTCAAAGTTTTACTTATTTTAAAGAGAAAACAATTTTGAAAATAGTGAGTATTCCTATGGTGGTTTTACTTATGATGATTATTGAAAATTCTATTATGCATTTTCTAGCAACTGGTCAGCCAGAGAATCAAGAACAGCTCCTTGAAAGGGGTGGGGAAGTACCTCTTATATGTACATTGCTTGTATTTGGTATTCTGGGTCCAATACTTGAAGAAATTGTGTTTCGTTATATTTTAATAAATCGCTTTTCGCATTATATTGGTACTGCTATTGCATCTATCATTTCGATTCTAATCTTTACATTCCTTCATACGAACCAGCTTTCGGATTATGCCATTTATTTACCAGGCGCGGTGATACTTACTATTGCTTATCTAATTTCTAAAAGATCCCTTGCATATGTCATAGCGATACATATGTTAAACAATTGCCTTGGTTTTATATTGTAAGAAGTTAGCCTTGCATCTGTTACAGAGTTAAAAAACTAGAGACAGATATTTATCTAATAAAATAGAGGGAAATATTATGGCTGAAACAAACGAATCTTTAGGAAGCGATTTACAAAAGGATGTGAAGTTTTCTGTTATAATCCCTATACATAATGAAGAAAAGTACATTAGAAAATGTTTGGATTCAATTACAAAGGTATCAGAGGCATATAAAAAGCAAACGGAAGTTATAGTTGTTTTAAATCGTTGCACAGATAAAACAGAGGAAATAGCAAAATCATATAAGTGTATTACATTAAAAAATTAAGATAAAAACGTATCTAAAAAGAAATGATTAAAAATATGTAGATAAGATATATTATGATAATCAAAAAAGATAACAATAGAGAAAATCGGCAGGAAATAGTGAGAACAGCAGATATTCTTATATATAATGAGAACCCAACTTAATTTAATAGATATTATAAGAAAACCATTGATTAGCCTTTTTTCAAATCAATGGTTTTTATTTTTGAAATAAATATATATTTTTATAAAAAATATTTTTTGACCCCCATAAAACTTTGTATTCCTTCGAATATGTATAGTGAAGAAAAATGATTATGAAAGAATATTGAAGTGTTAATAAAATTACTAGATTAAGTGGGTATCCGAAATAAAAGGATTAAATTACCAATGATATAGAGAAGAGTTATTTAAAGATTGCAGATAAAATAGAAAAAGAACAAGCAAAACAATATAAGAAATGAAAATGCAGACTTAGTTTTTGTATAAATAGAACAGAATAATCATTAAGAAAACGGTGAGAAAAGTCGTTCTCGAAAAATATGAGCAACAGTAAGAAGACAAGTTCAAAGAAAAATACTAACAAAATGTGGTTAAATGGTCACTTGTTTAGTGACCATTTTGCTATGTGAAGGAGGCTGGGAGATTACAAGTGTTGAGTTTAGTAATGAAAATCTTAAGAAAACCAAAAATAGAAGATATCGTATGTAACATACAAAACAACGGAGAAGATAAGGAAGCTTTTATCGTACAGTATCAGCCGTTTATTAGAAAATCAATCTCGTCTGTCTGCCGTAGATATATTACAGAACAGGATGATGAATATAGTATTGGATTGTTTGCGTTTAACGAAGCAATTGAACAATATTCATATAAAAAAGGGAAATCTTTTCTAGCGTTTGCTGATCTTCTTATAAAAAGAGATGTAATTGACTATATACGCAAGGAGTCTAAGCATAACCTTGTCTTTTTAAAAGAAGATGAGCAAGAGGAAATGTTAGAAATGCAAGTATCGCTTACGGAGTATATGAAAGAGATGGAAAATAGTAACCGTAAGGAGGAAATTCTTCATTTTCAAAGTGTGTTAGCGGAGTTTAAAATCACATTTTCAGAGCTGGCTAAAGAATCTCCTAAGCATCGTGATACGCGTGAGCACCTAATAGAAATTGTGAAGATTATTATAAAAGAAGAGGAAATGATGGAAGAGTTGTTCCGAAAGAAAAAATTACCGCTTAAACATATTGAACCGCGTGTTAGAGTAAGCCGTAAAACGTTGGAACGACATAGAAAATACATTATTGCAATGTGTATTATCTTTGCAAACAACTATACATATATTCTTGATTACATAAGAGGGGAGAAGCATGATGAATAAAGGAATTGTGATGGATATAAAAAAGCATAACGTAGTTGTTTTAACTCCAAATGGAGAGTTTATTACGTGTAAAAGAAAAGGGGATTCTTGCATGATTGGAGAGGAAATCTCGTTTGAAGAACAAGAACAAAGAGCATCGCGTTTTTCAATCCCTTATTTCTTAAAGCCGGCATCATTACTTGTTGCTTGTTTTCTATGTGCGCTGTTATTTTTCTACAGCCAACCGGAAGAAAAAGTATTTGCTTACGTCTCAGTTGATATAAATCCAAGTTTAGAGGCGAGCGTAACGAAGGATCTTCGCGTTATAGATTTGCAAGCTTGTAATGATGATGGAAGGCGTATTTTAAAAGAATTGAAGCAATGGGAAAATAAACAATTGCAAGACGTAATACGTACGATTATAAAGCAAAGTCAAGAGGATAAGTATTTAACGAATGATAAGCAAGTTATGCTAACGGCTGTTGCAAAGGATAAGTCACTAGCACCACAGTTGGTAAAGGAAATGAAAGAATTAAAGAAAGAATATGAGCTAAAACATATTACAGTCGAATATCAAAGTAGCACGATGCAAGTACGAGAGGATGCTAGAAAAGCTGGAATTGGCACAGGAGTCTATATAAAGCAAGAGAATGAGAAGAACAAATCGCTTACTCCACCTGTCACGCCGTCTAATCCGGTGGAAAACGAAGAAGAGGTGCAATCGCAGCCGGAGTCATCTCCTGATGCATCACCAGATTTGTCTCCTGTAAAAGAAAAAAAATATGAGAAGCCAGAACAGCAAGAACAAAAGAAAACAGAGGAACAGCCATCTAGGAAAATAAAAGAAAATAATGGACAACAGCAAGGAAACAACGGAAGAGGACCTCAACAAGGGAATAACGGAAATGAGCAAGGAAACAACGGAAGAGGACCTCAACAAGGAAATAATGGAAATGAGCAAGGAAACAACGGAAGAGGACCTCAACAAGGAAATAATGGGAATGAGCAAGGAAACAATGGAAGAGGACCTCAACAAGGAAATAATGGAAATGAGCAAGGAAACAACGGAAGAGGATCTCAACAAGGGAATAATGGGAATGAGCAAGGGAACAACGGTAGAGGATCTCAACAAGGGAATAATGGGAATGAGCAAGGGAACAACGGTAGAGGGTCCCAGAAAGAAAATAATGGGAACGAGCAAGGAAACAATGGAAGAGGATCTCAACAAGAGAATAGGGGCCACCAACAAGGAAATGAAAAGAAGAATCAATAGAATATGGAAGTGAGAGATTCAATCCAAAGCTAAAAGGAGTTATCTCGCTATTGTGAGCAGTAAAAACTCCCATCTCAAAATTTGGCTGAGGCAAAGAAGTTTGATGGGAGTTGGGCTGCTTATAAATGTTCGATTGATGAGGCTGATTAAAGTAGCACTTTATTATTCTACAGTTCTATTAAGAAGGAGTATGTGAAAAATATAATGGAGAAAAACATTCAACAAGAGAAAGATAAAGCAAAACCTGTTTTTTATGATCCGAAAGGAAGGAGAAACATAGCTTTTATTTGGTTTCTATGTATCTCAATAGTTAGCGTAAGTATTGTATTTTATTTTTTCTTTCAAAGTATTTTTTCAACACCAGAAATTCCAAATATGAATACCGCTGTACAACAAGATAATAAACTTGTACCAATTAATCAAAAACTTAGTGATCAGCAGTTAAAGAAGGAAGAATTTAAACCAAATACAGAAACGAAGGATAACAAAAATTTGGTGAATTTGTCGAAGGATAGTAAACAACGTAAAGAAGTGTATGGTTTTTATGTAAACTGGGATGAAAATAGTACAACGTCTTTAAAAGAAAATATCAATTCATTAACCACGTTAGTACCAGAATGGTATCATTTAAAAGAAGATTTAACGATTAGAAGTGAGATAAAACCTGAGATTGTAAAACTAGCAAAAAAAAATCATGTGAAAATTATGCCGTTACTTACTAACTATACAGAAAAAGCTTCTGGCCCTGATAGTGATCTTATCCATAAGTTACTGAATTCGCCGAATGATGTGAAGACGAAATTTATTAATGATTTAGTAAGCGAAGTTAAAAAGAGCCAGTTTTCAGGTATTAATATTGACTTTGAGGCCGTACCTGAAAGTGATAGAGAAAACTTAACAAATTTCATGAAAGAAATTACTACGGTCTTTCATAAACATGATTTGCTCGTTACACAAGATGTTCCAGCTAATGATAAGGCTTTTGATTATGGTGCATTAGCAAAAGTAATAGATCGAATGATTGTAATGATGTACGATGAGCATTATGGAGCGGGGGAACCAGGCCCAATTGCTTCAAATAAATGGTTTCAACATACATTAAAAGAACTGAATATTCCGTCTAATAAACTTGTAGTTGCTTTCGGTAACTATGGATATGATTGGGAAGTAAATAGTAAAAAACCTGCGAAGTCTTTAACTTTTTCAGAAGTTATGACAATGGCACATGATTCCAATATGAAAATTCAATGGGATAACATGAGTGGAAATCCATATTTTAGATATAAAACAGGAGAGAAAGAACATACTGCTTGGTTCTTAGACAGTGTTACTCTCTATAATCAAGTGAAAATCGCAATGGAAAACAATGCAAAGGGGTTTGCACTATGGAGATTAGGAGCAGAAGACCCTACAATATGGAAAGTTTTAAAAAATCCGATTGAGGCCCAAAAAAATCTTGATGCATTACATAAAATTACTAGTTTAGATGAAGTGAATTATGCTGGCCAAGGTGAAATTTTACAGATTGAGAATGAAAGAAAAAATGGGTTGAGAGATTTCAAAGTAGGAAAAGATGGGTATCTTACAGATGAAGTATATGAATCCTTACCATCGGCATACGAAGTGCAACGACATGGAAAACCAAATGGGAAACAAGTAGTATTAACATTTGATGATGGGCCAGATCCGAAATATACACCGGAAATTTTAGATATATTAAAAGAGAATAAAATAAACGCTGCTTTTTTTGTACTTGGTGAAAACGCGCAACTACATCCTAATATTGTGCAAAGAATATACGAAGAAGGGCATGAAATTGGCAATCATACTTTCAAGCATCCTAACGTCGCTGATACGTCTTTACTACGAACAAAAGTAGAGCTTAATACGACGCAACGTTTAATTCAGGAAATAACTGGACATTCTACTGTTTTATTTAGACCACCATATGAAGCCGATGCTAACCCAGATTCATCAAATGAAATATTGCCTATTTTGCGTGCACAAAATATGAACTATACAATGGTGGGGGAAGAAGTTGACCCTGAAGACTGGGCAACACCATCAACAAATGAATTAGTAAAGCGTACTCTTACTCCCATTTATAAGGGAGAGGGACATGTTATTCTTCTCCATGATGCGGGAGGGAATCGTACCCATACGGTAGAAGCGCTTCCCATTATTATTAAAGAACTTAAAAAAAACGGATATAGTTTTGTAACAATTTCAGATTTAATGAATAAAGAACGAGATGAAATTATGCCTCCTGTTTCTTCTGAGGGTGAGCAATATTTACTTTACAATAAAGCTGTCTTTTCAGGGGCGGGATACTTTAAACATATATTAACAACTATTTTTTATATTGCTATTGGATTAGGTATTTTTCGATTCTTATTCTTAATTTATTTTGCATGGAAGCAGAAAAGAAAAACGCTATCTCGCTATATTAATGCGTCCTATCAACCTTTTGTTAGTGTTGTCATAGCAGCATATAATGAAGAAAAGGTGATAGCTAAGACAATTCGCTCAATTTTGGATAGTAAGTATGGAGAATTTGAAGTTATTGTTGTGGATGACGGATCGACAGATGGTACGTCAAAAGTAATGCAAGAAACATTTTATAAACACCCTAAAGTTCGTTTCATTCAGAAAGAAAACGGCGGGAAATCATCGGCAATGAACCTAGCGTTTCAACAATCGCGAGGAGAGATCATTGTCACTTTAGATGCGGATACTATTATTGCGCAAGACGCTATTTCTCTCATGATTAGACACTTTGAAGATCAGAATGTAGCGGCAGTTTCAGGTAATGTCAAAGTGGGGAATAGACGAAACTTGTTAACTACTTGGCAACATGTTGAGTATATTACAGGGTTTAATTTAGAACGTAGAGCTTTTGATGAGTTAAATTGTATTACAGTAGTTCCAGGAGCTATTGGGGCATGGCGTAAAAAGAATGTAGTTGAATCTGGATATTTAAGTGAGGATACGTTAGCAGAAGATACGGATCTTACTATTACATTTTTACGTCAAGGATATAAAATTGTATATGAAGAAAAGGCCTATGCTTTTACGGAATCACCTGAAGATGTGAAAAGTCTCATTAAACAGCGATATCGTTGGTCATATGGTACACTCCAATGTCTTTGGAAACATCGAAAAGCAGTGTTTCATACAAAACATAAAACGTTAGGATTTATTGCATTGCCTAACATGTGGTTATTCCAATATGTTCTGCAATTCATTGCTCCTTTAGCAGATATATTAATGATTATGGGGCTGTTTAGTAGCAATCCGCTAAAAGTGTTAGGGTTTTACCTTGTATTCTTTTTATTGGACCTTCTCGCGTCTCTCTTTGCATTTAAATTAGAGGAAGAGAATCCGAAACCACTAGCATGGTTAATTTTACAACGCTTTATTTATCGTCAATTTATGACTTATGTTGTCATTAAATCTATATTCTCATCTATTCGAGGAGTAGCGGTAGGATGGAATAAATTAAAGAGAATGGGGAGTGTTCAGCATTCCACGGAGCATAAGGAGGCATCTTAAGAGGGCGGGTTACCTGCTCTCTTTTTTCATTGGTTTTAGTAAGTAATATGTAATATAAAGCCTTCGCTTCCATAACGAAATTCCTAATCATTACTGATAGTGAGACATTATGTTAAGATACTCCTTTAGTTTCGGGAAAAAGTTTTTTTATCTTTTTTTAAAATGACGGACATAAAATCATATATACCTTCGAATTATATATATGGATATCAATAATATTTATATAAAAGGGGAGTAAGAAATATGAAAGCAAATAAAGAAATGTACGTAGAAATCACTGAAGTGTTAAAGGTATTGGCACATCCTGTCCGTTTATCTTTAGTAGAAATAATGCTTACAAAAGGCCCTACTAACGTAACAACAATGTATGAAACATTACAAATGCCTCAAAGTACAATTAGTCAACATTTATCTAAACTAAAAGCTACTAAAATGGTTACAGGTACTCGGAAAGGATTAGAAATTTATTATGAAGTAACGGATAGTCGTACAAAGGCAATTTTATCAAGTTTGTTGTAACGCTGACTGTCTAGACTTCAAAATTAAGAAGAGGATACGAAAGCAATTCTATGGAGAGAATTTTTAAGGTTTTTACACAAGTGAAGATCTGAAGCAAAGTCCCTTAATAAATAAAATAGTTGTTTGAATATATGGTATAAAATAGAATTTTTATACCATATTTCTTATATATGTAATAGAAGGAAGAATGTTTTGATTTCAATCTATACGCTATCTTTATAATTATTAATTACCTTAAACGTTTGAGAAAATAATAATAGGTTTGGAGTAAAAGTAAGTCCATCCAAGCTTAATTCCTAAGTGGAAAAATCAACATGCTCACTATAAAAATAATCATAGCTAAAATCCCCTGCACCCTCGGTTTTTTAAAATTACTTGTTACCTCATTTAACATTGAATTAATCCATTTTGTTGACCCAGCATTAATGTATCAGGTTACATCAAATGAAAAATTCCAAGAATCAGATGCTCAATATAAAGTTAAAGAGCAAATAGAATGGATTGCTCAATGTAATGTTGATGCTATCCTTATTACTTGTACAAATTATATTGCAATTTTACATGAAGACCAACTTTCAATATCAGTGCCAATCATTAAAATTGATGTACCGTTCTTTGATTACATATGCAATATACAGCAACCTCAGACAATTATTTTTACAAATCCTGCAACTGTTGAAGGTACAGTAGAACGCCTTAAACATCATGCTAATAGCCGTCAAAAATCTTTAGATTTAGAGGTTATTGTCATAAATAGTGTTTTTGAATTGATAATGAAAGGACTAAAAGAAGAATACAACCAAGAAATTACAAAGTTCTTAAATCAAATCATTAAAGATGAAAAGAAAGTTATCTCTGTTGCTCAATTATCTATGGTTGATGCAACTAAGCAAGTTGAGCATAAAACAGCTAAGACTATTATTAATCCATTGAATACATTAGTATCTTATATTGTAAATAAATTAAAATTAGAGAAGAAAAATCAGTGATAAACTGTTGTGTTCTTCTTTAGCTAAAGGGTTCAATTGTTGAGTGGCAGAGAAAGGAAATAATCAAAAATCCTCTTTTGAAAATTTGGGAACTTGAACAAATTGGATTAATAAAATAGCATCCTTATTTAAGTAGTAAGGATAAAATAATCATTTGCAATTTAAAAAAAGACGTATGATTAATTTAGAGTTTTTATTATACCGCCCCCTAATTTTCTATGCCTAATTGAAATTAGGGGGTTTTTTAGGTAATCCTAACTTATTTAATTTATATTCTAAAAGAAGTACCACAAAAATCAAAGAAGAATTTGCGAGATTACTTTTAAAATCAGTAACATGAAAACATCCAAAGTACAAATAGGAATTGAAAGTGATTATTTTTAAATATCAAAAAGTTAAGGGAATAGTTATAGTTGGGTAATATTGATACAAATTAAAATAGAAAAGATATGGAAGTCCATCTATAGATCTAATACTAAAGGGAAAATAACTGAAATATAAATGTAATTGAAAGGAGTGGAGTAACAATGGAGGTAAGCTTTTTTTTAGGATTTTTTTGGGGATGGGTAACGGTTATCATCACAGGAATACTTTTTGTGCGACCATCTGTACTACGTGAACTGAAAAAATTAGTGGTAGAAGACAGGGGATTTGGAATTATGTATGGATTTTTATCAATTTTCCTAGGTTTAGGTACTGTTATCCTACATAATGTTTGGGCCTTTAATTGGCAGGGACTCATTACACTTACTGCATGGCTCGCACTATTAAAAGGAATTTATGTAATTGCATATCCTGAACCATCCAAGAAAACTGATTTTGAAGTAAGGGTGCTATCTACTCGTATAGTGCTTGCTATCCTTGGTATTTTATCTTTATGGATGCTTATAATACTTTATATGAAATAGAAACAAATATTTTTGATTATAAGAGTGTAGGTGGGAGTTTTCTATAGTCCATCGGAGTGGAATTTTATAGTTAACTGTAAGTTTAGTATTTTTCCCTTGTAGACATGTTTTTATAAATAGTGAGATGGGCAAAACGAAAAGAATCCTAAATAAATAGGATTCTTTTCGTTTTATAAAAGTGAATTTATCTTGTATCACTAATATAATTGATAATCATTTTTCTGGACTATTCGCAGTTATCTACCTTGTTATACTCAATGTCGGCTATGTGACCATCTGGTCGAATCAAAATGGTATCTATATTTTTCAACTCGGAATCTTGTATTTCTCCTACAACTACCTTTATGTGCGAATCAATATTCATTTTATTTATCTTATCTATATAAGAAGGGTGTATTAATAAAATAAAGTTACCATCTTTCATTAATTCAAAGAGTTTATAATTTTTCTTATTTAGAGAAGAAATAGTGAGATTTGTACATCTTTTTCCTATCAATGGATGTCTTTCTGTATCGTGCATCGATGAATACATTACCCCTAAGCCGCTTACTCTTTCAGATAAATCGTGATTTATCTCGGGATATGTAAGTAAGTGCGAAAATAAATCCCTTAATTCCATTCCTGCGTTTGAAAAGTTTATCATTAATTGTTCTTGCGCTTGTACTTCCTTGAAAAATTGTTTTCCCACAGCATGTCTTTCAATATGATAACTTTCTAATAGACTTTCATATTTATTTTGTTTTATTGCGAGTCCTAATTTCCAGCCTATATTAAAAGCATCTTGTAGACCTACATTCAAACCTTGTCCTCCAGCAGGGAAATGAATATGTGCTGCATCCCCTGCTAAGAATACACGCTTATGTTGATAAGTATTTGCTAGTTTGGTTGCATTGCCAAAGCGAGAAAGCCATATTGCGTTCTTAATTTGAAGATGTTCACCTGTAATACTATAAATACTATCTATAAACTCTTTTTCTGTAACAGCAACATGAACGGGTATCGTCTGATTCTTAGGATCAACAATTGCAAAACGAAATACATCAGGTGCAATAGGTACCATCATTAATATCCCATTTATATTAGAAGTAGATAAAAATGGAGTATCTGGTATATCTTCTAAAATAACATCACCTAATATAGCAGTAGTTGTTGTGTTTGTTCCATTAAACGGTATATTTGATAATTCACGAACTATACTTCTTGCTCCATCAGCTCCTATTACATATGGAACTTCTATTTTATATATTGTTTCTCTTTGTTTTATTTCTAGTTGTACGAATGTTTCATATTGTTTTAAGTCTTTCAGAGTATGCCCGCGTTTAATGACTACACCTAATTCTAATGCACGTTTTTCTAATATTTCTTCTGTAATAGATTGGGGAATAAAAAGTGTATACGGAAAATCAGTATTTAAATTTTTAAAGTTTAATCTTGTATCTAAGGCAGCAAAATGACTTGTATTTAATTTCTTGCCTCTAGCTAAAAATCGATCTGCAATACCTCTCATAGCCATCAATTCTAAGGAACGGGGGTGTAGTGTGAGTGCTCTAGAATTTCGTACTCGGTCTAATCTTCTCTCTAAAACAACAACTTTTACGCCTTGGATAGCTAATTCACATGCTGCCATAAGTCCAACTGGACCACCACCAATTACCGCTACATCATAATAATTGTCCATATCATGCCCTCCATTTATTTAATTGTTTAAGAGCTAATGTGAAAAATTGTAAATAGATTTATAAATGCTATCTATTGTACATATATAATTATACTCCATTTTAGTTTCCCTGGAAACTAAAATGGAGTTCCTAGGAAAAGTCTACATAGTAAGTGTGTAGTTAAAGCTATATAGCGTGTGTGCAGCAGTAGCCATTGGGTAGCATTGATATGTAATGGCGTTTGCATTAAAGGCTGCAGCTTCTTCTGCTTGTGCTATTTTTGCTAAAAATGCTACTGCTGTAGTTCCATGTGGGAGTTGTAAAGGTCTTTCCGCTATTCGTAGTTTTAATGAAGTAGTAGTGGTTTTAACTCGACTTCAAATAATTCGCTTTCAATTTCAGTAAGTGCATACATCGATACAGGATGTGGAGAGGTATTAGATAAGACTTGTGATGAAAGAAGTTCTCCTGATGACGAGTAAAATGTAACAAACACTTGTGAAAATGGAGGGACCATAATGATTACACGGTCAGTTTTTTGTAACGTATTAACCAACTCCAAAATAATATATTTTTATAAAAATCAAAAAACAATAGATAAATATAAAGATATTATTATGGGTACTTTTCCGATAGTGAATTAAGAAAATTAATAAACTCTTTATTTTATTGTAAATAATTTAAGAGCACACAAATATGTGTGCTCTTAGAATAGAAAGGTAGTTTTCTATGAGTAGGGAGTCCCCATATAATAAAATATGCTTGTCCAATTTAAATGTGAGAAGTTTTTTATAAAAATGCTATTTGGTAAGTCTATGTGAAAAATCACCTTGTACAGGAACTCTTTGCAAAGTATTTTGTCTGCAGTCATGATTATTAAAGTTGATGAGAGCTGTTATTCGGCTAATAAAACCACATCTCAAATTGTTGACTATATGTCTAACAACTAGGATGTGGTTCAATTAATAAAAAGTATAGGATACTTTTGTTATAAAGAGTATTTATAGATGAATGTTATTGTTTTTTACTTCTGAAAGAATTGAGGTTCTAAATTACAAGTTGTTGGAGTCCCTCTACTATAACATTTCAATAGAAATATTGAACTACTAATATGAATGTATCAGATTTAATAAAGACGGTAATGTTCTTTTAGTCATGTAATCTTTTCATTTGATGATCTTTTCCCCATTCACATAGCTCATCCATAATTTGCATTAAAGATTTACCATATTCACTTATTGTGTATTCAACCTTTGGTGGTACTTCTTGATATACAGTACGATGGATAATCCCATCAGCTTCAAGTTGCCGAAGTTGTTGAGTCAGAACTTTTTGCGTAATGTTTGGGATTTCTCGTCGGATTTCACTTGTTCGCATTTTTCCATCCATTAACACACATAAAATATGAACTTTCCATTTTCCGCCGATTACATCAAGTGTCGTTGCAATTGGGCAGTCATCATTTTGATTCATATAACACCTCCACAGGTACTTTAAGGTTCCTATAGCACTTTAAAGTACGTACTTTTCAATTATATGTGACTCATTCATACTAATACGTAAAGGTTTGAATAATTTATAAAGGGGATGGAAGATGATGAAAACACTTGTAATTGTAGCACATCCTGATATTGAAAAATCAAAAATTAATAAAAGATGGATTGAAGAACTTGAGAAATATTCGGATGAAATTACGGTGCATGAATTATATAAAGTGGCACCGAATTGGGAGTTTAATGTGGAAGAGGAACAAAAGCTGTTAGTAGAACACGACCGATATATATTTCAATTTCCGCTATACTGGTACAGCTCACCACCATTATTAAAAAAATGGTTTGACGATGTATTAACATATGGATTTGCTTACGGATCAAAAGGAGATAAAGTGAAGGGGAAAGAATTTGGGGTAGCTATTTCTATAGGTGGATTAGAAAAAGACTATGAAAATAATGGGATCACGATGGATGAGTTAACAAAACCATTTCAAGCTACATGCTTATATACAGATATGAAATTTATACCTTCGTTTTATTTATACGGTGCTGAATATAAATTAAGTGATGAAGAGATTGATAAAAGCGCACCGGAGTATGTACGATATGTGATGAATAAGGAGTATTCTAATATATAAGAGGGAATAGCCATTTACTTGTTAAGTAGATGGCTATTTTTATAAAAATTATATTCACTAAGTGTAATCTTTAGTAAATTAATAGTTAATCTGGTAAAATAAAAAACCTAACATATATAAAGGGGAGTTTTACTTGAGAACGATGCAAAAATTATTACAAAAAAGAGCAATGCAATCACCAAATTTGGAAGCGCTTGTGGGGGGAGAGAAAAGGTATTCGTTTCAGCAGTACAATGAACGAGTAAATCAGCTTGCACACTATTTGTTACAAAGCGGTGTACAAAGAGGAGATCGTATTGGAATACTATGCAAAAATAATCATCCATTTCCAAGCGTTATGATAGCAAGTTTAAAAATTGGAGCTGTGTGTATTCCACTAAATCATCAGCTTACTGCGTATGAATTAGAAACGATTGTAAAAGAAGCAAAATTAAAAGTGTTAGTTATTGATGAAGAGTTCCATGAAGCTTTAAAGATTGATGCTGTTAAAGAAATTCCTTATGTAATGAAAACGACAAAAGAAGGCTTTGGTTCATTTGAATTAACATTACAAGAACAGCCAAGTACAGAGCCGAACGTAGAAGTTCATGAAGGTGATGATGCGATTTACTTATTTACTTCAGGAACGACTGGACAGGCGAAGGCATGTGTCATTGGACATAAAAACTTACATCATTATTTTGCTGAAATTGCAGGACAAAGAGAAATTCCAGCAGGTGAACGCTTTTTATCCGTGCATCCATTGTTCCATATGAGTGGCGTGCTTTCTATTTTAAATTGCATTTATCATGGCGTTACGATGATTTTCTTAGCTGATTCGAATCCTACTCTCATTTGGGATAAGATTGAAGAAGAGAAAATTACGACGATGCTTGCGTTCCCAGCTGTTTATAGCTACATGCTTGATGAGCTAAATAAAAAAGAGCGTAACATTTCAACCTTTAAAGTAGCGCAAAGCGGTGGTACAAAAGTGCCAGAAACACTTATTCAAAAATATATGGAAAAAGGAATATATATGGTGCAAGGCTATGGGAGTACAGAAGGTTGGGTTGTCACTTCATGGCATCCAATGATGGGAAAAGAAAAGATGTCTTCTGTAGGAAAAACTTTGAAACATGTAGAACTGAAAATTGTTCATCCAGAAACAGGTGATGAACTAACAAAAAATGAAGTTGGCGAGATTCATGTGAAAAGTCCATACATGTTTAAAGGGTATTGGAATAATGAAAAGGCGACGAAGAAGGTAGTAAAAGATAGTTGGTTTAACATGGGTGATGCTGGCATGATAGATGATGACGGATTCCTGCATATTATGGGAAGATATAAAGACGTTATCATACGCGGTGGTGACAACGTATATCCAGATCAAGTAGAAGATGTCATTCATGAAATACATGGTGTTTTAGAAGTTGCAGTAGTTGGGGTTCCGCATGACTTTTGGGGTGAGGTTCCGACAGCGTATATTGTAAAAGATATGCAAACGTCCTTAACAGAAGAAGAAATTATACAACATTGTAAAGAAAAATTAGCAAGTTATAAAATACCAGAAGTTGTATTTATGGAAGAATTACCGAAAAATGCTTTAGGGAAAGTGTTGAAGAGGGAATTAAGAGAAGGTGTACTTGTAAAATAAAAAGCGATTAGATGATGAGGAATCCAGTTATGTACAAAGCATAACTGGATTTTTTGATGTAATATTGAAAATAAAGGAATTTCATTCATTTCAGTACAAGGGGGAGAAAATATGGCTATAAAATTAGAAACTGAGCATTTATGTATACAACCTTTTACCAATGATGATGTATGTAGAATTAAAGAATTGGCTAATGACAAGGAATTAGCCAATATTCTTGGGCTCCCACACCCATATAAATTGGAGTTCGCGCAAGATTGGGTTGATATGCAACCAGAGCTTATAAGGCAAGGAATCGAATATCCTTTAGGAATCATTTCTAAAGAATCAAGAGAAATTGTAGGTACAATTACACTAAGAATTGACAAAGGTAACAATAGAGGAGAACTTGGTTATTGGATTGGTAAGAATTATTGGGGCAAGGGTTTTGCAACCGAGGCTGTAAATAGAATGATTCATTTTGGCTTTATTGAATTAGGTCTAAACAAAATTTGGGCATCTGCTATTTCTAGAAATAGATCATCGATTAAGGTGTTAGAGAAGGCGGGTTTACGTAAAGAAGGCACATTAAGACAAAATAGACTGTTATTAAATACATATGAAGATGTTGATGTTTATGGAATATTAAAGACAGAATACAACGTTTTAAATTACAGATAAGATTGGTAGTATGATGACAAAAGGAAACCCTTCAGAACAGGGTTTCCTTTTTGTATTTCTCAAAAATCAACATTGTAGTTTAACAAACCCTTGTTTATCAAAAACATAATAATTTACTAGATTTTGTATTTATTGTAAGATAATAAAGAATATTCAATCATTAATTAAAGGATGAGATATAAATGAAGCTGCCGCTATTACAAATAGAGACAGAGAGACTTATGATCCGTCCGTTCCAAAATGATGATTATGAAAGTTGGTTCGATGGCTTTCGTAAGAGGTTACCATCGCAGTATAAATATGACGACGGTTATCAAGATATGGCCTCATCAACGAAAGAATGGTTCACGGAATGGATAAGAGGGTTTGATGAAGCAGCACATCGAGATGAGATGTATGTATTAGGTATTTTTCGTAAAGAAGACGGAGCTAATATTGGAAAGCTAGAGCTTATAAAAATTTTACGTATGGACTATCAGTGGGCAATGATGGGGTATTCCATACATAATCAATACTGGAAAAATGGATATGGCATGGAAAGTGTGAAAGCTACGTTACCGTTATTTTTTAATCGTCTTCATTTTCATAGAATTGAATTACATATACGTGTTGATAATGAGCCATCCGTTCGTCTTGCGGAACGAGCAGGTTTTTCTTTTGAATGCAAGAGAGAGGCGTTTTCTTTAGAGAATGGTAAGTGGATGGATTTTCTTATTTATTATAAAAATAAGGAGATGGACATATGAGAGTGTTTATTACAGGTGGAAATCGTGGATTAGGGTTACAGTTAGTAAAAGTATTTCATGAAAATGGGCATATCGTTTATCCGTTAGTTAGAACGGAGGCTGCGGTAACGCAATTGAAGCAAATGTTTAGTCGTAGATGTTTTCCTATATTGGCAGACTTATCGACTGATGAGAGTACGGAACAAATTAAGAAACAACTTGCTGCGGAATATACAGAGTGTTTGGATGTAGTTATAAATAACGCTGGAATTACTGGAAAGGAGACTGAAGTTTTACATACGAATTCAGAAGAGTTAACGGACTTATTTAACATTCATTGTTTAGGTATAATTCGAGCTGTAAAAGGTACATATGTAGCTTTAGAGAAATCGGATCATCCGAGAATAATAAATGTGTCCTCTCGCTTAGGATCATTACATAAAATGGCGCACAAAGAGTTTCCGCAAGGTCAGTTTTCCTATTCCTATCGAATTGCTAAAGCTGCACAAAATATGTTAACGCTTTGTCTGCAACAAGAGTTTGAAGATAAAGGAATTCGTGTAACTGCCATTCACCCTGGAAAATTAAAGACTGACATTGGTGCTTTTGATGCGAATATGACTCCGGCTGAAGGAGCGCAAAATATATATGATTGGGTAATAGATTCAAATGAGGATGTTTCAGGGAAGTTTATTGAGCCAGGTGTGGGTGAATTAAAGTGGTGATATACGATCTTACAATTATTCAGAATTTATTTGGTCCCTCGAAAAAAAGTATTAAATGGCTTACCAAATGCATTGACGATTGAAGAGATAGAAGAAGATGCCTTTTATAACGTACAAACTTATAAAGAGAAGATAAGTAGATTTGAAGAAATTTGTTTTAACTGGGAGTTAAAAAGAGCGAGTATTGTATTAAATAAGAGGTTTAGTAGTTATAACTCAAGTGCGAGAGTGTTACTTGATGCGGATTTTTCTTTACATGCAGCAAAGATAGAAGTGTGTAGAGAGTTAGACGATGTAGAGGCGCTTTAAAAACAATTTAAATACCGTTCAATAGGAGAAACGTTATCGGTAAAAGATTTTAAATGCATTTGGGAGCAATGTATGTTGAACTCAGGAAATAAAACTTTCATTTTAAATATTGATGAGCATTTTCATTCAGTGCAAACGGAGTTAGGTAAAGGGTGGGAGAAGTCATGCATTGTTTTTTATGATGAAAAAGAGCCAATTGGTTTGTCCATACCGCATATAGAGCCTGGAACAGAAAGTGAAGGACGATTATTTTACTTTGGGGTAATGCCTCATTATCGAGAGAAAGGAATCTCTTCCCAGCTGCATCTTCAATCTTTACATATGTTAAAAGAAATGGGCGCTACTTATTACATCGGAAGCACACATACTTCAAATGAAAAGATGCAGAAGGTATTTTGGAGAAATCATTGTTCGGTGAAAACGGAGATAGAGCTTTATTATAAAATTTTTAAAGAAAGTTAGGAGAAATGAAAATGAAGACTATAAAGGTATTTCATTACGATGCATTTACGAATAAACCGAATATGGGGAATCCCGCAGGTGTTGTATTAGAGGCAGATGGATTAACAGAAGGGGAAATGCAGCGTATTGCTGAAAAAGTTGGGTTTAATGAAACATCCTTTGTTCTTTCTTCAAAAGAAGCAAATATAAAGATTCGCTATTTTACTCCCGGTCATGAAATGGATTTATGTGGTCATGCGACAGTAGGGACTATATATGCACTTCATGAAAGGGGATTATTAGAAGGGAATCATAATTTAACAATTGAAACGAAGGCAGGGATTTTGCCGATACATATAGGTGCGAATGAAAGTGGAGAAACAGTTATTAAAATGAGACAAGCAACACCCCAGTTTCAAGATTTTACAGGTTCTCAAGAGGCATTAGCACATAGTATTGGCCTTGAAGTAAATGATTTAGATGGAAAATTACCAATTGTATATGGAAGTACTGGTATTTGGACTGTAATTGTACCTGTTAAAAATCTAGAAGCATGTGAGAAAATGAAACCTAATAATAATGAATTTCCATTTGTGCTAAAAGAAATACCAAAGGCCTCTATTCATCCGCTTTGCATAGAAACATATAATGCAGAAGCAAAAATGCACGGTCGTCATTTTTCATCACCTTACTCTGGAACAATAGAAGATCCAGTGACAGGAACAGCTTCAGGTGTAATGGGAGCGTACTATGCGACGTATTTGAAGAAAGATTTTGATCATGCAATGGAATTAATCGTTGAACAAGGACAGGAAATGAATAAAGATGGTCGTGTAACGGTATATGTAACGAAAGATATAGAGAATGAAAAGCTACAAATAGATATTGCGGGAACAGCGGTGTATGTGAAAGAATTTGAAGTTTCGATATAAAAAAAGAAAGCCCGGAATACATCCGGACTTTCATTATCTGTTCAACACTTCAATATACGAAGCATCTCCAGTTGTTCTTAAAGCAGAGCGGAAATTATTGTTTTCTAACGTTTTAGCGACTTGCTGTAACTGCTGTGCATCATCATGATGGATAAGTAAGCTGTCCGCACCGCTTTCTTCTATATGAATGTGCTCAACATTTCCAATAGCATCATGTACTGCTTTTAAAAATTCAGGTTTCATAGTGACCTCCTATATGTGTGTAACGTTGTTGTTATTATTTCCTTATTTTTGAAATGTAAAAGTAAATGAATTTTTGTTATATTAAGATTTTGGAAGGGGTTTCCTGTTTGTTTGTCAAATAATAGTAAAGTTGTCTTTTAAGTTGAGGGAATCTTCGGAATTGAAGGGTGAGGAAATGGACATTTCAATAATTGCTGCGCAACTCGTTAAGGAGAAAGTGATTTCACATGATCCAAATAGCATAAAAGTGTTGAACGGAGGAACGACAAGTACTGTGTATTTGTTGGATGAAAAATATGTAGTAAAGCTGAATGAACCGGACGTAATACGTGAAGAAGCTAATTTTCTCTCGTTTTATGAGGGGAATACTTTATTTTCAAAGCTTTTGTATAAGGAACCTTTCCATACATATTTCGTATATTCTTTCCTTGAAGGTAATACTTCGTGCGAACAAGGATATAAACGAAGTACGCTTCGTACACTTGTAAAAGAAGTTATTAATAAGTATAAAATTGTTCCAGAGGCAGATGGCTGGGGATGGAAAGAAAGTCCGGTTCAATCTTGGAATGAATTTTTAACAGGAAATGTGAAGACAGCTTATGAAAATGTAAAGCGTTACATAAGTGAGGAAGAGTATAGAAAAGTTCTTAAACTAGCAAATAGGGATGCCGGAGTAAATCAGCCATTTTTATTACATGGCGATTTCGGATTTCATAATTTTATATTCCAAGAGAATGAGCTGTATGGAGTAATTGATCCATTACCAGTGCTAGGAGATCCTATATATGATTTAATTTATGCATTCTGTTCAACTCCGGAAGATTTAACGAAAGAAACGATTGATTATGTGATGAAACAATGTGTATTTCATAAAAAAGAACGAGATTTATACGAGGAAATAGTAATAGGATTATATTTGCGTATAGATACATGTTTAAGACACCACCCGAAAGATTTAGAAGATTACTTAGTAGCTTGGCGTTATTGGATGGGTGAAATTGAGCCGGCTTTATAGTACAAATAGTTTGGGGGAGATAGTGAAATGAACATAGCAGAAGCAAAACGAGATTTAGCACAAAGAACGAAAAAAGGATTTCCAGTTATAATAGCTGGTATTTTATTTTGGATTGTAACGAGTGTAACGGGTATTCTTCTTTCAGAAAAACAAGTTGTGTGGGTGTATTTAATTGGTATGGGCTGTGTGTTTCCTTGTGGCTTAATGATAGCTGCTATATTGAAAATTGATATGTTTGCGAAAGGAAATCCGCTAGGGACTTTAGCTGGATTAATTGGCGGGATAAATGTATTAAATATTCCGTTTGTGTTACTTGCCTATTTTCAATTTCCAGAGTGGTTACCTTTTGTAGTAGCGATGTTAATAGGTGTTCATTTTGTGCCGTACGTATGGATTTATGAAAGTAAAAGTTATGGTTTACTGTCAGTAGGGACTGTATTCGTAACGTCAGTTTGCGGGATTCTTTTTGCCGACAATGGATTTACTGTAATTCCATTGTCAGTTACAGCTGTCTATTTACTGACTCTAATAGGTTTAGTAATTGAAAATAAAACAGTAGATCATTATCAACAAAAATCAGCTTAATAAAAATATAGGGATAGGGGGAATTAGTTTGAAAAATTTCGTTTGTACAACGTGCGGCGTACAGTATGCAGCGAGTGTGGAAGAACCGGTAAGTTGTGTTATTTGTGATGAGGAGAGACAATATGTGAATCCGAAAGGGCAGTCTTGGACGACTTTAGAAAACTTGCGAACGAGTGATACATATAAAAATGAAATGATAGAAGAAGAACATGGACTTTATAGCATTACGACAAAACCTAAATTTGCGATCGGTCAAACCGCATTTGTTATAAAAACGGATTCCTATCGTTTATTATGGGATTGTATTACTTATTTAGATGAAACGACAATTGAGAAGATAAAAGAGTGGGGCGGGTTAGATGCGATTGCACTATCTCATCCTCATTATTATTCAACGCAAGTAGAATGGGCAGAAACGTTTGATGTACCCATTTATATACATGAAGACGATAAAGAGTGGGTAGTACGCCCGAGTAGTCGTATTATTTATTGGTCTGGCGAGTCTTTACAATTAGCGGACGGAATTACTATTCATCGTCTCGGAGGACATT
The DNA here is from genome assembly GCF_058791555.1 of Bacillus sp. EB106-07-01-XG149. NCBI lineage: Bacteria > Bacillati > Bacillota > Bacilli > Caryophanales > Bacillaceae > Bacillus > Bacillus sp. EB106-07-01-XG149. The sequence goes on from NZ_JBYTDP010000004.1 coordinate 287,423, forward strand.
TTAGCGGCGGTTCTGTATTACATTGGGAAGAAGGAAATGATAGGAAAGGTATTTTATTAACAGGTGATATTATTCAAGTTGTAGCGGATCAGCAGTGGGTGAGTTTCATGTACAGCTATCCGAACTTAATTCCATTGCCAGCGAGAAAAGTGGAGGGAATGGCGAATCGAGTGAAGCCATTACAATTTAATCGTTTATATAATGCTTTTCACGGAGTAGTGAAAGAGAATGCAAATGAGGCAGTGGAACGTTCTGCTGAAAGATATATTAAGGCGGTAGAAGGAAAGTTATTTCGTACGTAAAAGGAGAATCAGCTCTATGAAAACGTTAGTATGCTTCGGTGATAGTATTACAGCTGATGAAACGTTTTTTGATGGAACGCCAAGGTTAACACCGCGTCTGCAAGAGATGTTTCTAAATTGGAAGGTGGTAAATGCGGGGGTTCCGGGCGATAATACGTTCGACGCGTTACATAGGGTTGAAGATGATGTACTATCACATAAACCAGACTTTGTAACAGTTTTTCTTGGTACGAATGATTCGGTATTATTTGATCCAGTACCATTACAAGTATACAAAGACAATTTAGAGAAGATTGTAAGTAAGATTTCACCAGAAAAAGTATTACTTATTAGTCCTGCACCAGTTGATGAAAAACGCCAGCATAATAGAACCAATAAAGTACTTGGTCAGTATGCAGACGTAGTAGAGGAAGTGGCGAAGGAAACAGGAAGTTATTTTCTGAATTTATATGCTGAGATGATTCAAGAACAGAGTTATAAAAGATTTGTAGAAGATGATGAAAAAGACGGTTTACATTTTGGCCGACAAGGTTATGAATATTTAGCGGAGTTAATTGGTAAAAAGTTAAAAGGGATTTTGTAAGAAGCAAAGTGTGCGCGCTTTGCTTTTTTGTTCGCGTATTTCCTCCTACAATGTTGCTGTGTTCAATGCAGTAGCTTTTATTATGCTAAACATGTAGGAAAGAAATAAATAAAGTGGAATATAATTTGTTTCGCTAATGGAATGCATCCAAGACTTAACAGTTGATTAATTGAACTGTAAAGTTTAAAATTACAGTATAGTTTTTAGAAGTGAGTTGCCATCGTTTGTAAAAAACAGATAAATTAAATATATTTTGAATAAATAATATAACGTGTATTTCATTCTAAACTGTAATTTTTTTTAATACATTTCAATAATCTATATAATAATTTAAAAAGTAAAGGAGTGTGTAAAATATGGTGATTTTATATACGACAGCAAGCTGTAGTTCATGCCGAAAAGCAAAAGCATGGCTTGAAGAACATCAAATTGATTATACCGAAAAAAATATCGTATCAAATTCTCTTACAGTCGATGAGCTTAAATCCATTCTCCGTTTAACTGAAGATGGTGCTACTGAAATTATTTCAACTAGATCTAAAACTTTTCAGGAATTAAATATAAATATTGAGGCGCTTTCGCTTAATGAGTTTTATAAATTAATAATTGAGTATCCTCAAATGTTACGTCGTCCAATTATGCTGGATGAAAAAAGATTACAGGTTGGTTTTAACGAGGAAGAAATCCGCAAATTTTTACCGCGTAGCGTTCGAACATTTTTGAATATTGAATTGCAAAAAATGGCTAATTAATAAGTAATATTTTGAAAGGAGGAAGCAAAAGTGATTGAAGTATGTGTTACAGTTAATTATAAAGATAGAAACTATCACACAAATGTTATTGTGAGTAAAGATACGATTTGGACAAAAATTAAACAATTGGCAGAAGAACAAGTTAAGAAACAGTGGACTGTTTAAATTTATTTGCAACTTAAAAAGTTAAATGAAGTTAGGAGATATAGGGGAGTTCTGATAGAATATAAAGGGATTAATTTTTTCATGCTAAGCATTCTTCTTGAATATTTTAACATATTATCCGAAAGAAGTCTCCTTCCTCAGGCGTGTGAAACACGATAGTCTAGCGGCATTTCGGAGATGAATTTCGGTTTGGCGTAGCCAAACATTTGGTTTTCCTATTTATTTCGCCTCTGATATAATCAGTCTTATAAGAGGGGAATTTTGGTATAACAATGAAAGTAGATAATAATCTTGTAGTGTTCAGGTTGTGTGATCACCGTCATAGCTTATGGAAAATGAGGTGAATGGATATGCCAAAGCAGAATAAGGCGTATAAATTCCGTCTGTATCCAACAGAAGAACAAGCACATCTCATACGAAAAACATTCGGGTGTGTACGTTTTGTGTATAACAAAATGTTAGCTGAACGAAAAGAAGTATATGCAAAATATAAGACAGAGTATGAATGGTTGAAAGAAGTTGATTCATTGGCATTGGCCAACGCGCAATTAAACTTGCAAACTGCGTATAAGAATTTTTTTAGTGGTCAAAGTGATTTTCCTACATTCAAAAGTAAAAAGAGTAGAAAATCCTATACAACGAATCGAGTAAACGGAAATATTATGTTATTTGATGGTTATATCAAATTACCAAAGTTGAAAATGGTGAAACTGAAGCAACATAGAGAAATCCCGCCAAAACATATCATCAAATCGTGTACGATTTCGATGACACCTACTGGTAAATACTATGTGTCCATCTTGACTGAATATGAAAAAGAGATTGTACAAAAAGAAGTACAAAGTGTAGTTGGATTAGACTTCGCAATGGCTGAATTGTACGTGAGTAGCGAAGATGAGAAAGCCAATTATCCTCGCTTTTATCGTCAGATGTTAGAGAAATTAGCGAAGGCACAACGAGTATTAGCAAGACGTGTGAAAGGTTCAGAACGCTGGAATAAACAACGAATTCGTGTAGCGAAGTTGCATGAAAAGGTCGCCAATCAACGTAAAAATTTTCTTCATCATAAGTCTAAAGAATTAGCTACGAGTTTTGACGTTGTAGCAATCGAAGACTTACATATGAAAGGAATGTCACGAGCATTTAGATTTGGTAAGAGTGTAGCGGACAACGGTTGGAGGATGTTCACGACATTTTTAGCATATAAGCTACAAGAACAAGGAAAACAGCTTGTAAAAATAGATAAATGGTTTCCTTCTACAAAGATGTGTAGTAATTGTGGAAATAAAAAAGAAATGCCATTATGTGAACGCACGTATGCGTGTTTGTGTGGACTCACAATTGGCCGTGATTATAATGCAGCGATCAATATCAAAAAGGAAGCCATCCGCTTATTAGTGTTGGCATAAATAGTAATAAAATAACCTTTGGAACAAGGGAGTTAGCTCGGCTGTCCTAGGACAAATTCGTTAGCTATCAAAAGTAGCGATGAACCGAGAAGCCCCTACTTCAAGTAAGCTCGTAAGAGGTACTAAGTGGTGGGTAGTTCACCGTTTGACTAACCTATCTGTAATATTTATGGCTACAGTATGTTACTAAGCGAGAAATCATATTTTTTATCGTAGGAGGACAACAATGAACAGCGACTTTACTTTGGCCATTCACAGTTTAACTTATTTAGCTTTACAGCCAGATCGGATGTCAACAAGTAATGCTATTTCAGAAAGTGCAGGTGTTCATCCCGTACGCATTCGCAAAGTGCTAAGTTTGTTAAAAAAACATAAGTTTATACAATCAAAAGAGGGAACTGGTGGAGGTTTTATTTTTGCCTGTGATTTAAGTGAAATTAATCTTTGGAATATTTATCAAATAACCTCTGAAGGTGCATTGCAGCCGAAGTGTCCAGAATCAAATGATCAGTGTATTGTAGGTTCGAACATGCGGAAAGTTCTTTTTGCTATTTTCTTAGGTGCGGAAGAACATCTAGGTGAATATTTAAAGAATTATACAATGAAAGAAGTTGTTGACCTTATTAATCAAGAACGTTAAGCGGCTTAATTATTATGTAGCCGTGAGTTCTTAAAAAATAACTGTAATTAAAAATAATACAGTTTAAGTTAGTTTTTATATCTTTTTTATCGTTACAAAAATATTGATAAGAAGGTGAAAAAGTATGATGTCAAATAATAATCATGTTTTAAAAGTGGGAGATTGGGTTCGTGGAATATCAAATGAGGGTGAATTCATAGTTGGTTACATTGTATCACTTGATGAAGTGGAAGATGTAGTTACAGTTAGTATTGTGAAACGTGACGACAAGTACACAATGAACGAAGCGATTTTACTCTTTAGTAAACACGTTAACAAACTCCCTGAATCAAAGGTAATAAATAAGGAGCAAATCCTGTATCTTATAGACCTTGCATTATTAACAGGGGATGAAGAATGGTTTATTGAGCTTTCTGCAAAATTAAACTTGATAAAAGAGCTAGTTAATGAGGGATTTTAAAGGTTAAATTATTCGCTTTTCATAGGTTGAATCGTGTAATAATCAATAATATCATCTCTTTTGTTGCATTTTAATAAAAGTGGTGATTGAATGATGTAAATGAGCTGTCCATATGGGCAGCTTATTTTATTTTTTCGTGTAGCAAAATGTGAGCGGTTCTCTCGTTAGCATCAAGTTTAAAAATGTATATGAATGCACTGTTTATAATATATATCCTAAAATTTGGTTTATGCATTTAAAAAGATATTTTTTTCACCACATTAATTATTTATTAGGATATCTTTTTTAGTTTGAAATAAAATTTTTAGATAAAGAAAAATATAAAAAATTTTAAAATGAGTAGCTTAAATAAACAATATTTTACTGTGTTTTATGCTGATTAATTCCATTTTAAGCGATAGGAACAAGGGTTGCATGCTAACTGTAAAATATTATCCATGTAAAATTATATCCAATTAATATTTCTGAAAATATAAAAATATTAATTTTATAAATATACACGTTATAATGAGTGCGTCGAGAGAAATTTTATTATCTCTGGAGAAAATATAAAAAATGCGATTATTAGTAAGAAAGGTGTGTGGTTAGAGGCGAAATGTATGTAAAGTGCTTCAGTGGCTTGTGTAATCAATACCATAAATGCTGCCGAAGCTATTAAAGTGATGTATAGGATTGAGAAAGAAATGCCTCATAAATGAAGAGAGGCCGGTTTAACTGAAATTACTTTTACAAGTAATTTAGAGAAACCATAAAAGTAATACACTGTTATTAGAAATGTTGCAACGTATTTATGAAGTCTATTCAATATTGTTCTCTTAAGCGGTCTTTATATAAAGAGCGGATATTACGAGTAAACTTTTTTGTGAACGCTAACATTTATGTTAGGACGCTAACTAGCGAATGTTTCAATTTGGATTCATTATGATGAAGGACTTGCAATGTGGGGCAACTTGTAAGGAATTCATTTTCCGAAAAAAGGAATATTTGTTAGCTATAAAGAGAGACGCAAGAATAGATACAAGGGGGAGTTATTATATGAACGGGAATACTGCAAAGAAAATAGAAGTTCAAGCTGAAAATATCGCACTAAAAAATGAGCAATATGCAGATCCGAAAAAGTGGCATAAGCAGGATACTACATGGGCATTGAGCCTATTTGGAACTGCAATTGGAGCAGGGGTGCTCTTTTTACCGATTAATGCAGGTTCAGGTGGTTTATTATCATTACTACTAATTACATTGCTTGCATATCCAGTTATGTATTACTCACATAGGGCACTTGCTAAAATGATATACGCTTCTAATTCTGCTGATGAGGGGATCACAGGTACAATTAGAGAGTATTTCGGAAATAAAGCAAGTATCATTTTTAACATCGTATATTTCGGTTCAATTTATACAATCGTGCTAATGTATTCGGTTGCGCTTACAAATACTGCAAGTAGCTTTATCGTGCATCAATTGCACATGCCAGAGCCTCCAAGGGCTATTTTATCACTTGTATTAGTTCTTGGTCTTATCGCTATACTGAATTTTGGTCAAGATATTACTGTAAAGATCATGAGTATGCTAGTGTATCCTTTCATAGCTTCTCTACTGTTTATCGCAATATCTTTAATTCCACAGTGGAATACGTCAATGCTTAGCTTTTCAGCTGTTTCTACTGCTTCAACAGGAACAGGATATTTTGGAACGATATTGTTGATTCTACCAATCATCGTATTCTCATTTAATCATTCACCTATGATTTCATCATTTGTTGTGAAACAGAGAGCTACGTATGGAATAGAAGCTACTGATGCTAAATGTGCGCAAATACAAAAAGTTTGTTATATCATGACATTCGCTGTAGTTATGTTCTTCGTTTGGAGTAGTACACTGAGCTTGACTCCAGAGGATTTAAAAATGGCAAAAGAGCAAAACTTATCAATTCTTTCATATCTTGCTAATGAGCTTAATTCACCTGTAATTACGATTGCAGCTCCAATCATTGCTTTTGTGGCTATTACAAAATCATTCCTTGGCCATTATATCGGAGCATTTGAAGTAATGCGTGACATGATTATTAAGTTCGGTAAATCACGTGGAAAAGTTATTGAAGAAAAAACAATTAAGACAATCGTCCTTACTTTTGTTGTATTATCATGCTGGTTTGTTGCTTATACAAATCCAAGTATTCTTGGACTTATTGATTCTCTAAGCGGTCCATTAGTTGCTGCTATCTTATGTCTATTACCGATGTATGCAATCAATAAAGTACCAGTACTAGCTAAATACAAAGGGAAAATGAGTAACGTATTTGTTATTATTGTAGGTGTACTTACTGTTTTAGCAAGTATTAAGTCATTATTCTAATTCACGATTGTTAGTTCTAATGTAAAATAAAATAGAACGATTTTGGGACAGACTTCTCCGTTTGGAGAGTCTGTCCTTTTTTAAATTAGCGACACAAGATCATCTTTCACATAGGCTCTTTTCGTAAATAAGATTGCTTCAATGCGTAACAATTTTATCTTATTGATTTCATGGGATATTTCCGTATAATTGTAACTAAGGGAGATGATTCCAATTTAAGTAAACTGAATATTAGTACAACTGTTTCCGGAGATATAATTGTTACTCGTCTTATAGGCAAGATTAAAACAGATGATGTTTATGAATGGTTTAATGGCTTCGAGCAAGTTTGTCAGCAATTCATTTCCGAGGGACGGAAATACAAATTGCTGGTAGATAGAAAAGGGTACACGCCAGATCATTTTTCTGTTCAAAAAGTATGGAAAGATAAGTTTTTCAATGAAACGATTTTGAATCACAGTAAGGCAATTGCTTTTCTCCTTGAAGAAGGGGAGATACTGAATTATTTACAACAATCCAATACAAAAGAATCTATAAAATTTTTCGATGATTATGAACAAGCATTCATTTGGTTGAATGAATATCCTATATGAAAATTTTAGCGAACCGGTTGCTCAATCAACTGGTTTTTTTATGCTTGTAAGAAGTATCCGGAAGAAAACTTCTATACGAAATGTTTAGTACGAAAGGACATACATTTTTAAGGCGTTAAATATAATTCATAATAGCACCAAGAAGAAAAGAATACGCTTTACGTTATTAGGTTATATGGAAAGTCAGTACGGTAGGGTCGCATAATTTTAAAAATAGCAATGTGGCATAAAGTGAGTAAGGGGGATAAACATATGAGTACTTCAAATTTGAATGAAATTAGTAAACAAATTTTAATAGAGGAGGAAACACTTCAATTTTCGTCTTTTACAAATGAAGATGCTTTGCAAATAGGTTTATTTATCGTTGAAACAGCGAGGAAGGAAGGGAAATTGATTGCTGTTGATATAGCGAAAAATGGTGTGCAACTATTTCATTTCAAGATGACCGGGACAACTGCGGAAAATACACAATGGATTGAGCGTAAAAAACGAGTTGTTTCTTTGCATAATCATAGCTCGTATTATATGCAGATACAAAGTGAAATAACGGGCATTCCATATAATGAAAAATATCTTTTAGATAGGTCGGATTATGCTGCATTTGGTGGTTGCGTTCCTGTGCAAATAAAAGATGTAGGAGTTATTGGAATGATAACAGTTTCAGGGTTACCACCAGAAGAAGATCATGAATTAGTTATAAGGGCAGTTAAAAATCATTTGAAACAATAATAAAAAGGCAAAACCGAACATATTCTTGTTCGGTTTTGCCTTTTTATTATTCAGCTCATGAACATATTTCTAATAAGATGTTACGGAATAAAAATCTTTAATTCGAGACACTTTTCTTGACGATTATAATCTATGTAGTTAATATGGTAGACATAACGTAACTTAATTACTAAAAGTAATTAAGTTATTTAATATAAGTTAAACTGAGTAAGTAGGATGTGGGGAAAATGCTTTGAATTGCCACTATTAATATTGGGGACAATGAGAAAGCGACAAATATAAAAAATTAGAATTTAAGAAGTAAGATTGGATCAACAATAATAGTAGCTTCTGTACAATGCATTTTTACTATAGTGACAATGACTATACATCACGAGGGGGACTGAAATTGGAATCAATGACCTTTGTTTTATTTGGAGCAACAGGGGATTTAGCTAAAAGGAAAATTTACCCTGCACTATATAACTTATATAGAGATCAAAAGCTTCCAAAGCAAATATCCGTTATTGGGCTTGGAAGACGTGAAGTATCTCATTTAGATTTTCAAAAAAGAGTAAAAGAATCAATAGAAACTTTTTCTCGTCGCAAAGATGAAGGTACTCCGAAAATAGAAGATTTTTTAGAGTGTTTTCGTTATTGTCCATTAGATGTGAATAAGCCAGAAGATTATAAAAGGTTATTGCAAGTAGTTCGTGAAAGGGAAGAAGAACAAAATATACAAGGGAATAGAATGTTCTACCTTTCAGTTACTCCTGACTTCTTTGAGACCATTGCTTTAAATATTAAAGAAAGTGGACTTGATAAAACGGATGGATGGAAGCGCCTAATGATTGAGAAACCATTTGGTCATGATCTTACATCTGCCCGAGAGCTGAATGATAGGCTTAGTCGAACGTTTGAAGAAGACGAAATATACCGTATTGATCATTATTTAGGTAAGCCGATGGTTCAAAATATTGAAGCACTTGAATTTGCAAACCCTGTTCTCCAATCGATTTGGAATAAAGAACATATTGCGAATGTACAAATCACAGCTAGTGAAACGGTTGGTGTAGAAGAAAGAGCAGCATATTATGATCATGCAGGAGCCATTCGTGATATGGTTCAAAATCATATGCTGCAAATATTAATGATGACTGCTATGAATCTGCCGGAAAAGATCAATGCATGTGAAATTCGTGAGGAAAAACGAAAGGTCATGGAGACTCTTCGTAAAGTGAAAAAAGAAGACGTTCAAAACCATATCATTCGCGGACAATATGCTTCAGGGGAGATAAAAGGACAACAAGTTGTGGCGTATAGAGAGGAGCCAGGAGTAAATCCTTCTTCTCAAACAGATACATTTGTTGCGGCTCGCTTATGGATTGATAACCCATTTTGGACTGATGTTCCTTTTTACATACGAACAGGAAAAAGAATGAAAGAAAAGTCTACTCGTATTGTAATTGAGTTTAAAAATACGTTAAAACAGCAGTATCAAGATAGTAATCCAAATGCAGCGCCTAATTTGTTAATCATTGAAATTAGCCCAAATGAAAATGTTTCACTCCAATTAAATAGTAAAAATCCATTGAACAATGGAGAGCTTGAACCGATCCGTATTCATTTTACTTGTGAGCAAACAGGTGTGGGAATACCTGAAGCTTACGAAAGGCTTATCTATGATGCTGTATGTGGAGATTCTACATTCTTTGCTCACTGGAGAGAAGTTGAATTGTCATGGGAATGGGTGCAGCCAATCCTTGAAGCATTCGAAGAAAACTTGTTACCTCTTCATGAATATGAGTCTGGCTCGTATGGTCCGGATGCTGCTCATGCTCTATTACAAGAAAGTGAATTTAAATGGTGGTTAGATGAAGGATTGAAAAAATAAGTACATCCTTATAAGTAAAGAAATATGACAAAAAGATATTCATCATTTTATTAATGTGTATTTATGATGAAAGGTAATTCAAGGAGGAATTATATTATGAGAGTAGGATTAATTGGTTTAGGTAAAATGGGATTAAATTTAGGGAAGAATTTAATTGATCATAAACATGAAGTAGCGGCATTTGATTTAAATACGAGTGCGGTGGAAGAAATGAAAGAGTACGGTGCTACAGGTGTATCTAGTTTAAGCGAACTCGTTCAATCATTGGAATCACCAAGAATTCTATGGGTGATGGTTCCGCACGCTGTTGTTGATTCTGTTATTAATGAGGTTACACCGCTGTTATCAAAAGGAGATATTTTAATTGAAGCTGGCAATTCACATTATAAAGAGTCTATTCGCCGATATGAGCAATTAAAGAAAGATGGTATTCACTTTATGGATGCAGGAACTTCTGGCGGAATGGAAGGTGCTCGTAATGGTGCTTGTTACATGATCGGAGGAGATCAAGAAGCTTGGGACATCGTTGAACCTATCTTCCGTGATACAGCTGTAGAAAATGGATTCTTATATGCAGGGAAAGCTGGTAGCGGTCACTTCTTAAAAATGATTCATAACGGAATTGAATACGGAATGATGGCTGCTATTGGTGAAGGATTTGAGGTTTTAGAGAAGAGTGAATTTGATTACGATTATGAAAAAGTATCAAGAGTATGGAACAACGGTTCAGTCATTCGTTCATGGTTAATGGAATTGACTGAAAATGCATTTTCTAAAGATGCAAAACTGGATGAAATTAAGGGCGTTATGCATTCTTCTGGTGAAGGGAAATGGACAGTAGAAACAGCATTAGACCTTCAAACAGCAACTCCTGTTATCGCAATGTCTCTATTAATGCGCTACCGCTCATTAGATAATGATACATTTACAGGGAAAGTTGTAGCAGCACTGCGCAATGAATTTGGCGGACATGCAGTAGAAAAGAAATAAACATTTTAAAAGTATAACTCGTTAACGTTTAAAAAATGGAGGGAATAAATCATGAAGTTTTTTATTGATACTGCAAATCTTGAGGACATAAAAAAAGCATATAAACTAGGTGTTTTAGCTGGCGTGACAACAAATCCGTCTTTAGTAGCGAAAGAAGGCATTAAGTTTGAAGACCGTATTGCAGAAATTTGTCAGGCAGTACCTAACGTTGAATCTGTTTCGGCAGAAGTAACTCCAGATGTTGTAGAAGCTGAAGAAATGATCTCTCAAGCAGAAGAACTGATTAAAATTAACGGTGGTGATAAAAACATCACGATAAAACTTCCGATGACGCTAGCAGGATTAGAAGCTTGCCGCTACCTTACTGAAAAAGGTGTGAAAACAAACGTTACACTTATTTTCACTGTGAACCAAGCTCTTTTAGCTGCTCGAGCAGGTGCAACGTACGTTTCTCCATTTTTAGGTCGCTTAGATGATATTTCTGAAGATGGCGTACTATTAGTTGCTAAAATTGCTGAATTATTCGATGTTCACCAATTAGATACACAAATTATTGCGGCTTCTGTCAGACACCCAGATCATGTAACTCGTGTAGCGATGGCAGGTGCTCACATTGCAACAATTCCTTATAAAGTCATTGAACAACTTGCTATGCATCCGCTAACAGATCAAGGTATTGAAAAGTTTGCTGCGGATTGGGCGAAAGCGCCTAAGTTATAAGGAAGTAAAGTTTTCACAAATTGCTTTTCACGAGAGGACCAATCTCTATGTAACTTCATCCTGTAAAATAAATCCTGAGTTTGGTACCTTATTACGTGAAAGCAGCGATATAAAAAGACACCATGCATTTTCAAAACAGCACAATGGTTATAAAAAGGATCCCCTTATGGAGAGTGAAGTTTATGAAAACGTAGCTCTCATAAGGGAGCGTCTTTTTGTATACATCATGGTGCTCTTTTGCTATAGGAATAATTTGAAAGGGGTTACATAGTGAGCTCGAAATATATGATTGGTGTAGATATTGGGACAACTAGTACAAAATCAGTTTTGTTTTCGGTGGATGGATCAGTTATTACAAGTCATGGGATTGAATACCCTTTATATTCTCCCGCACCAGAAACAGCAGAACAAGATCCAGAAGAGATTTTTCAAGCGGTCATACATACGATTAAAGAAACTATACAATCGAGTAATGTGCAGCTAGTTGATATTCTTTGTGTTTCTTTTAGTTCGGCAATGCATAGTGTCATTGCTGTAGACGAAGCAGGGAAGCCGTTAACGAGATGTATTACTTGGGCAGATAATAGAAGTGCAAGCTGGGCAGAAAAAATAAAAAATGATATGAATGGTCATGAAATTTACCTTCGTACTGGAACACCAATCCATCCTATGTCACCACTTTCAAAATTAGTTTGGCTTAAAAATGAACATGCTGAGTTATTTGCAAAAAGCTATAAATTCATCTCAATTAAAGAGTATGTTTTCTATAAGTTATTTAATGAATATGTAATTGATTATTCTATAGCATCAGCAACAGGGATGTTCAATTTGAAATCTTTAAAGTGGGATGAAGAAGCTCTTCGTGTTGCAGGAATTTCGGAGGGAAAGCTTTCTAAACTCGTTCCAACGACGCACAGCTTAATAGGATTAGATGAAGAATTTGCAAGAGAGATGAATGTACTTGTTACTACTCCTTTTATAGTCGGTGCGAGTGATGGGGTACTATCGAATTTAGGTGTAAATGCAATAGAACCTGGAGTAGTTGCTATTACAATTGGTACGAGCGGTGCGGTGCGAGTTGTAACAAATCAGCCTGTAACGGATCCGAAAGGTAGGACTTTTTGTTATGCGTTAACTGAGGACCTTTGGGTAATTGGTGGACCGGTTAATAACGGTGGTATGATTTTTAGGTGGGTTCGTGACCAATTATGTGCGTTAGAAGTTGAACATGGGAAGCGCTTAGGAAAAGATCCTTATGAATTGCTTACTGAAATAGCAGCGAAAGTGAATCCTGGATCGGATGGTTTATTATTTCATCCGTATTTAGCAGGAGAAAGAGCTCCTTTATGGAATGCGAATGCGCGTGGATCTTTCTTTGGGCTTGGGCTACATCATAAGAAAGAGCATCTTATCCGTGCTGTTTTAGAGGGAATCATTTATAACTTGTATACAGTTCTTCTTGCTTTAAAAGAGCTAATTGGTGAACCGAAAAAAATTCAAGCGACAGGTGGCTTTGCAAGATCGGAACTTTGGAGACAGATGATGGCGGATATTTTTCATCAAGACGTATATGTTCCTGAAAGTTTCGAAAGCTCTTGCTTAGGAGCGGCAATCCTCGGGTTATATAGCTTAGGTGAAATAGATACATTACATGTAGTTTCTCATATGGTAGGTGCCAATTTTTATCATGAGCCAAACATGGAAAGTGTGGAGAAATATAAAGAATTAATACCGATCTATATTCGTCTGGCCCGTCATCTGGAAGAAGAATATGAGAGTATAGCGGCTTTTCAGAAAAAGTGGGTTTAGAGGCTACTTGGCAGGGAAATATGGTAACTTATAAAGAGGTACTCAAGTTTTTTTAGATGTTCTTTCAAAAAATAGTTTAAGGTTGTTCTGTAAAAAATATGAGGGACAAAAACTATAGGGAGAGGGTTATGAAAATGAAGGATAACAAAGAGTTTATTGGATATGTTGGAACGTACACGAAAGAAAATAGTGAAGGAATATATAAGTTTACTTTAGACACGGAAGCAAAAAAAATTAGTAATGTAACACTTGCGGCCAAGCTGGATAACCCTACATATGTAACGATTAGCAAAAATAATCAATATCTCTATTCTGTTGTTAAGGAAGGCGAATCTGGTGGTGTAGCTGCTTATTCGATTCATAGTCATACTGGAGAGCTAAAGGAAGAAAACAGACAAGTAGTAGAAGGGGCTTCTCCTTGTCATATTAGTGTTGATAGTGGAAACCATACGGTAGTTACAGCAAATTATCATAAAGGAACGATTGAGTCTTTTGTAGTTAATGAAGAAGATGGAACTGTAAATGCTGCCACATCTATTATGGCACATGAAGGTTCAGGTCCGAACAAAGAAAGGCAAGAAAAACCACATGGACATTATGCGGGATACACTCCTGATGAAAAATATGTAGTGGGTGTTGATTTAGGGATTGATAAAATCATTACGTATGAAATAAAAGATAGTAAGTTAAAAGAAGTAAATAGTTTGTCTGTAAACCCAGGAAGTGGTCCGAGACATATTGCTTTCCACCCGAACGGAAAACATGCTTATGCCATGACTGAACTTAGCTCGGAAGTTATTGCATTATCATATAATCCGGAAGAAGGGTCCTTTACAGAGTTGCAGTATATTTCTACCGTTCCAAAAGAATTTGATGACAATAGTCAAGGAAGTGCGATTCATATTTCTTCTGACGGCCACTTTGTATATGCAGGTAATCGCGGTCATAATAGTATCGCTGTTTTCAGTGTGGATCAAAATTCAGGTCAGCTTACATTTGTTGCACATACATCTACAGAAGGAAATTGGCCGAGGGACTTTGTATTAGATCCGACTGAAAAGTTTCTTATTGCGACAAATGAAAAGTCACATAACCTTGTGCTATTTTCAAGAAATGAAACGACAGGGAAGTTAACACTGCTACAATCTGATGTTGTTGTACCAGAGCCTGTTTGTGTGAAGTTTTTAAACGTTTAATTTGTGATTGGTAGAATTTCTATATATCCCAAAAACAATAAAAAAGCAAAGCGATATCGCTTTGCTTTTTTCTATTTCTTCTTCGGTCTACGTACTAATTCGCCGCCACAGTTTGGGCAAACATTTTGTCTTTCTTCTGTACATGGTGCACAAAATGTACATTCATACACGCAAATGTATGCTTCGGAATTTGATTCGAGAGATTGGTCGCAAATTTGACAGTTTGTTTTCATTTCGAGTGCCATAGTAAGTCTCCTTTTGGTTTGAATATTTATAATTTAATTATAATTCATTAGATAGAAACTGTCTTTTTCAATTGAAAGGAAATCAAATGATAAAGTTATGATTTGAAATGAAAGAGTCTATTTTATTTTAAAATTGATTATTTAGTGCAGTTGGAATATTATGAAATAGTCAAAAGACAACAGGGGGTATATATTTTGACTAATCATAACGATCATTTAAAAGCAAACTGTGAAAAATGCTTCGGTCTATGTTGTGTAGCGTTACCGTTCGCAGCATCGGTAGATTTTGCGGTGAATAAAGATGGCGGGAAGCCATGTTCTAACTTACAATCAGATTTTAAATGTAGCATACATAAAAATCTTAGAGGAAAAGGTTATAAAGGTTGTACAGTATTTGAGTGTTTCGGTGCTGGACAGAAGATTTCTCAAGTGACATTTAACGGGATTGATTGGCGGAAAGATGCAAAGCATGCGAGAAAAATGTATGATGCTTTTCCGATTATGCATCAGCTTCATGAAATACTGTGGTATTTGAATGAGGCTATTCTTTTGACGGCCACACAACCGATTCATAAAGAACTAAGTAAAGCAATTGAAGAGACGGAGCGCCTTTCAAATTTAAATGCGGACGAGTTAATGAAAGTAAATATTCCGTTACACCGTGCAGAAGTAAATGTATTACTTTTAGAAACGAGTGAGCTAGTTTGGAAGGAAATGAATGCCGCGCATAAGAAACGAATGAGTCACCGCGGAGCAGATCTTATGGGAGCAAATTTGAAGAAGAAAGATTTGCAAGGAGCGAATTTAAGAGGAGCTTATTTAATTGCGGCAAACTTAAATGGAGCAAACTTAAGAGGAGCAGATCTTATCGGAGCAGATTTACGAGATGCAGATATTCGTGGGGCTGATTTTACAAATAGTATTTTTCTGACGCAAGTTCAAATTAATGCAGCGAAAGGGGACAAACATACGAAATTGCCGAAAATGTTGTCCCGTCCATCGCATTGGAGTGCGTAAAGAGTATGGAACAGGCAGAGATTAAGAATCTCTGCCTGTTTTTTCATTTCTTTTCAAAAGTAGTAATGAAAACACTACATATAATAAGAATACCACCAATAAAAAAGTTACTATTTAATGTCTCATTTAATAAGAGCCAACCAAGCAACGATCCGACGATAGGTTGGAAGAAGAAAAATAACGATCCGATGCTTGCGTCCATTAATTCTAATCCTTTATTCCAAAGGAAAAAGGCACCTGCCGTTGAGACGACACCTAAGTAAATTACGCCTAATATTACGTACGTATTTACTGTTTCGATAGAGGTTGATTGTAGTTCCCATATCATAAAAGGTGTAATGAAAAAGAGTGAAAAGAATATGGCGTACGTTGTAATAACTAAAGATGAAAATCGAGCTGAAGCAATCTTCACATAAATGGATAGTAAAGCCCACGTAATAGCGGCCCCGACTAATATGATTGTACCGATAAAATAGGAGCCAATTTCAATATCCCATCCAATGACGATAATGACACCGATTGTCGCTATTATAGTAGATAGCAATCTGCGAGCGGTTAGCTTTTCTTTTAAAATGATTGCTGCAAATATAACCATAAATGCAGGTGTAGCTGACGTTACTAACGAGCCTGTATGAGCGTCGGATAATTTTGTTCCGATAAATTGACATGTGATCGAAATGAAATAGCCGATAAATCCAATCCAGGCGAAGAGTAGCCAATCTTTTTTGTGAATGGTTACTTTTTTCTTTTGCTTTTTTTTAGCTATTTTCAAAATTGCATATAAAACAACAAAAGCAATGATAAAGCGTAGCCAAACGAGTGTCAGTGGTGGGATAAAATCGAGTACGTATTTACTAACAACATACATACCGCCCCATATACTTGCTGCTAGTGATAAACATATAGCTCCTAAAATTGTTTGTTTCATGTAAAGTACCTCCGTCTATTTTTAGGGTATTATGAGTTCCCTAAGACGAGGCATAGTGTTATGTGTTATATGAATGCCCGCCTTAGTTTATAGACGGCCTACAGGTTGATCGTTTTCGAATGAAGTGTTGTAGTACATGAATGCATTCCTCCTTCATAATTTTATAATGATATTATAACTTAATTTTCAGTTTGTTTGGATGTTTCTTTAGAAAATGGAAATTGTTTAAGAAAGCATAGTATATGGTAGAAAAACATATTTTTGAAATAAAAGAAACCAATTACATTAATGATAAGTATAGTAAGAGTAGGATGAAAAAGTAGATTAATAGAGAAAGAGGAGGAGATTGTTATAACTACAACCGTTATTTCTCATTTTTATAATGAAGAATATTTATTGCCGTGGTGGCTTATGCATCATACGAAACTGTTTAATCATGGCATTTTAATTAATAAAGGTTCTACTGATCGTTCAGTGAAAATTTGTAAAAAATTCGCGCCGCATTGGGAAGTGCGAGATTCTTTAAATCCAGAATTTGATGCACTAGCGACAGATAATGAAGTGATGATGGTAGAACAAGAAGTAAAGGGATGGAAAATGATTTTAAATACGACTGAGTTCCTTTGTGTGCAAGATAAAAATCAGTTTTGGAAATCACTAAATGAATTGGGAGGGAGGATGTATTGGCTGGAAGGGCTTATTATGGTCGATGATCTTAACTATAATTATCCAGACCTTAACTTTGGAATACCTTTAATGAAACAGCGATTTCACGGTTATTTACCAGAAGATTGGCCGTTATGGAGAAGAGGTAGATTTATTCATAATCATGAACATGGAAGTTATACGGTTGGAAGACATTTATCTGCACATGAATCTATGATTTATCCGCCACTTGCGTGTATTGCATGGTTTGGTTTCAGCCCTTGGAACGATGCGATGAGAAAGAGGAAATTACAAATTGGTCCTACTCTTTCTGAAGCTAGTAAGCAAGGGGGAATGGGCACGCATCATATTATTACACCTGAAAAATTAGAAGAATGGTATAAGGATTTAGCAAGTGGGACGAAGGATTTACGTTTTAGTAATGCGTATCGTTATGCTTTTTTATAAATGATTCCCACCATAAAATTGTTTCTTCGATTCCAGTATTTAGATCGTATGTTGGTTTCCAGTTTACTTCAGTTTTTAAACGCTCTACATTAACGCCGACAAATAAAGGTTCATCTTTAGAGAAAGGAATCGCACCTAGTTTAATGAAATGTTCTTTTCCTATTTTTTTAGCAATGATAGAAGCTAATTCTTTAATTTGTACAGATTGACCAGAAGCGATATTGATTGTTCCTGTAACGCCATGTTCTAATACTGTTACGAGAGCATGAGCGACGTCGCTCACATGGAGAAAATCTCTTGATTGTTTTCCGTGTGTACATAGTGCTTCCTCATTTTTTAATAAGGAATTGATAATGTTAGAAACGAGTCGGTTCCCTTGTTCGTGAGGGCCATACATATGAAAAATGCGGCCCCAACACATGCTGAGGGCGGTTTGCTCAGCATACGTTTGTAGCCAGGAGTGTAGCGCGTTTTTACATAATGAATACGGTGTTTTATAGGAAAGAAGCGGTGAATCTTCAAATAGTACGCCGTTAAACCATTCATATTCTGCGCCAGTACCGGCAACAACGACTCGCTTTCCACCGCAAGTTGTGAAGTGTTGAATCAACGAGATACTGGATGTAAGCCAATAGTAATTATTAATAGATACATAACACGCTGGCGGCACTGCTTCCCAAGCTAAATGAATGAGATGACTAGGCTTCATGTCGTAAATGAGTTTTTTTACTTCTTCATCGCAAAGTAAGTTTAATTTATGCCAATGGCAAGAAAGGTGAGAAGGCTTATTTGTATTGTAAGTGGCGTGCACTTCATAGCCCTTTTGTATAAGAGAATTTACAACATATTTACCAATCCATCCACTACCGCCTGTTACAAGGATTTTTTTCATGGCTCAATCACCTCAACTTCTGGAATCGTTACTAAAAATTTGCCGCCCCATTCACGAATGAAAGAGCATTCTTTCATAATTTCATCTTTTAAATTCCAAGGAAGTATGAGAATGTAATCGGGTTTTGTACGTTTAATTTCTTCTGGAGATTTTATTGGAATGCGAGTTCCTGGTAGAAGGAGATTTTGTTTGTGAGGATTTTTATCTACTGTATAAGCTAGAAATTCTTTTCCTATCCCGCAATAGTTTAAAAGGGTGTTTCCTTTAGCTGGAGCACCGTAACCGATAATTTGTTTGTTTAAAGCTTTCGCTTCGATAAAAAACTTTAAAATATTTATTTTCAATTGTTCGATGTGTTTAGAGAAAAGGAGATAGCAATCTAATGTATCTAGCCCGTGATCTACTTCTTTTTGGATTAAGTTTGTAACATTGGAATGGATAGTGGATGAGTCATTATGATGGTTTATAAAAATACGCAATGAACCACCGTGCGTTGAAAGTTCTTCTACATCGACAATTTGTAAATGATGGTGAGCTAAAACTTTTTGAAGACTTATAAGTGAGAAATAGGAGAAATGCTCATGGTAGATCGTATCAAACTGTTTAAGGGAAATTAGATTTAATAAGTGCGGGAATTCAATTGTTATCGTGCCATCTTGTTTTAATAACGTTTTTAAACCGGCGACAAAATCATGTAAGTTTGGAACGTGTGCTAATACGTTATTTGCGACGATTAAATCAGCTTGTGGTAATTTTTTTGCTAAGTCATTGCTGAAAAAATTCACTTCAGTAGGAATTCCTTTTTGAATAGCGATTTCTGCTACATTTTTTGCTGGTTCAATTCCTAACGTTTCGATATGTTCTTTTTGAAAGTATTGTAATAAGTACCCGTCGTTACTCGCGATTTCAATTACTTTCGAATGATTTGTTAAGTTGAAACGCTTAACCGCCATTTCTACATATTGTTTAGCGTGTAGTAGCCAACTGGAGGAGTAAGAGCTGAAGTATAAATAGTCATGAAAAATGTTGTGCGGAGATTCAAATTCATCTAATTGTACAAGTAAACAAGAGTGACAAACAAATGTGTGGAGCGGATAAAATGGTTCCATTTTATATGAGTGTTCAGGAGCTACAAATGAGTTAGCGAGAGGGGAAACACCTAAATCTAAAAAAGTATTTGTGAGTAATGAGTGGCAAAAACGGCATTTTTTCTGTTCCATTTTATAGCCCCCTTATAAATTTTTGAATGCACCGATTTGTTGGCGCGTGAAAGATTCCATATTTTCACCAGATGCATATTTTTTGTACCAATCAACAGTCCAAGCGATAGAATGATCTGTTGATAACTTAGGAGTCCAACCGAGTTTATTTACTGCTTTTGTACTATCTAGTGTTAAAATGGGCGATTCATAAGGAGTATTTGTATGGGGGAAATGGATTGTTAGTGGTTGATTCCATAATTTCATTATAGAGTGAATGATATCATGAACTGTTCTGTTAGGTTCATTTATCGGGCCGAAATTCCACGCTGCTGCATATTCGGCATCCTTCCAAAGCTTCTCAGCTAAAAGGATATAGCCATGTAAAGGATCTAATACGTGTTGCCACGGGCGAATCGCGTGCTTGTTTCTAATATTTAATGTATCATCTTGTAAATATGCACGAATGACATCTGGGAATAATCGGTCTTCTGCCCAATCACCGCCGCCGATGACGTTACCTGCTCTTACTGAGGCAAGATGCAGAGTGTTAGTGCGAAAGAATGATTTTTGATAGGACGTTGCAACTAGTTCAGCGCAAGCTTTACTAGCACTATAAGGATCGAAACCTCCTAGCCGGTCAGTTTCCACGAATGCTCGGTTACCGCTCCCGTCATTTTCATAGCATTTATCACTTGTAACATTAATGATACTACGTATACTTTCTATATGTTTTGCGGCTTCTAATACGTGAACGGTACCTAAAACATTCGTTTTAAATGTTTCGATAGGATTTTTGTATGAAGTGGTGACGATTGGCTGGGCTGCTAAATGAAATAGTATGTCCGGGGTATGTTGTTTCAGGGTATGGAATAAAGAATCGTAATCTGTAATGTCGCCTTTAATTGATGTGCATTCTTTTGCTACGTTACCTTGTTCAAAAAGGTTAGGGATGGATGGGGGATGAGAAGAATAGCCAACTACTTCTGCGCCTAAAGAACTTAAAAAAAGGGTGAGCCATGAGCCTTTAAAGCCAGTATGTCCCGTAATGAATACTTTTTTCTTATTCCAAAAAGATGATGAAGCCATATTACCAAACCTTCCACGGAGCATTATTACTTTCCCATAGCTCGACTAATTTATTTTTATCGCGCAATGTATCCATTGGATGCCAAAAACCAGTATGTTGATATGCAGCCAATTCGTTTTTGTTTACTAACTGAACTAAAGTGTCTGTTTCAAAAACAGATTTATCTCCACTAATGTAGTTGAAAACATCAGGATTTAAAACGAAAAATCCACCGTTAACCCATCCGCCATCACCTAGTGGCTTCTCTTGAAAGGATGTTACAGATTGTTTATCTAAGACGAGAGAACCGAATCTACCAGGAGGTTGTACGGCTGTAACAGTAGCCGTTTTGCCGTGTTTTTTATGAAAAGCAATGAGTTCTTTTATATTTACATTACTTAATCCATCGCCATAAGTGAGGCAGAAAGGCTCATCCCCGACGTAATGTTGTATTTTTTTAACTCGTCCACCTGTTTCGGTATTTAGACCAGTATCGATTAATGTAATTTTCCATGGTTCTATACGATGAGAGTGGTTCGTAATTGTATTGTCACTTAAATGTATCGTGAAATCGGACATGTGTAAGTTGTAATTTAAAAAGAATTCTTTAATTGCATATCCTTTATAGCCTAAGCAAATAATAAACTCAGTAATCCCGTAATAACTATACAAACTCATAATGTGCCATAAAATAGGCTTTGTTCCAATTTCAATCATAGGTTTTGGTTTTAAATGAGTTTCTTCCCCAATCCTCGTTCCATATCCACCTGCAAGAATAACAGCTTTCATTTTTTCCTCCTAAAATAAAAATTTATAATATATACAGTATTCATATGAAATACAAATGGTATGGTTTTTAGCTAAGTGTGTAAAAATGTGTGGAACATGATAGGGTGAGAAATATTAAGGTTTGAATTTAGGGAATAATTGTTGATACTCAGGGTGATTACGTAGGTCTTGTGTTATGTTACTAAGCTCTAAAAATCGAGTTTCGAGTTCCTCAGAGGACTGACCATAATGAGTTTGAAGGCCCATTTGAACACCCGTTTTTGAAAGAGTAGGTGTAATTTGTAATTTTCTTATCTTTGCATGTTCGTTCCAAGGGCTAAAATAAAATTTAACAATAAATGAAGGGGAGTTATAAACTGTATGTTGATGTCGAGTAAAATGTCTACCAGGTAAATATGCGCCGTCAAGATGATTGTGTATAAATCGCCAAGCACATCCGATTTCTGGTTTATAAGGAAAAAGACCATGGTATCGTTGCTCTACTAACGGAATAGAATATCTTAGTTTTGAATAATTGTAATTATGCTTATCAATCATGACAATCATTCTAATTGCGTACATATTTTGGCCTAACATATGAAGTGATGAGAAAAATTCTGCTACATTGTTACAACAAAGAAATTCCGTAGTATTTAATACCATTTTCCAACCTGAAACTTCTCTTTCAATTTCCATCACCTCAATATCAGTATTAGTGGGATCGAAATCAAGGAATCTTGAATTTCGTACTTCCCAGTTGGGAGCAAATAATTTACAAATTTCAACCGAACGATCTGTAGAACCTCTATTAATTAATATGCCGTGATCAAATATTTTTGTATGATGCATAAGCCACCATGGTAATAAATACTCCTCGTTATAAAAATGAGAGATAATTGTCCTAGTGATTTTAATCTCCTCCAGTTGCATAAATAATGATTTTATTTCAATATTATTATCATATGTTTTAAATTAAGGAAGGTTGACAGGAATGTGTGATTCCATTTTTACATTTTGGTATCGGCATATCGAAAAAACAGTAATCTAACTATATGGATAGAGTTATAGAGTGTGAATATACTACATACTTAGATGGCATGTGGAATTGTGTATAAATTATGAATAATAAACCGTCACGTTTGACTGTACAGTTTATGTATTGTATGATGTTAGTAATATAAACAAGGGGGGAAGATCGTTGGGAAGGTGTATCGAATCGGACAGTTGGCTCTCATGGCTCACGTGTCGAAACGCACGATTGATTATTATACGAATCTAGGTATCTTAAAAGCGGAGCGATCTCAATCTAATTATCGCTATTACGATGAAACAGCATTTGAGACATTACAATTTATTGAGAAGTGCAAAGAAATGCATATGCCGCTTTGTGAGATTAAAGAGAAAATCGAGGAGAAGAAGAAGCTGCTCGGTATCAATGAACACGTTTCGAAACAAGTGAATGAAGTGACAGACCATATTCATCGGTTAGAAGCAGAGTTAACGGAGTTAAAGCCGCTTTTAGATGGATTGACTGATTCACAACGTGAAAAAATATCGAAATCTTTATCTGGTCAAACGACAGCTTTAATACAGACACTTGCTCTATTATTATAGAAAAAAGTGAAATCCGACCTCTTTAATTTTTGTATCGGGCTATGTTTTCTAGTGAACAAATAAGAAAACATTATAGTATACAGGAGGTGGACACCTTAGTTTTTTAAACTAAGGGGATTCATTGGAAATATTTAATTTAGTCATGGTTGCGATTTTAATCGCATTTACTGGATTTTTCGTAGCAGCAGAGTTTGCGATTGTAAAGGTACGTTCAAGTCGTATTGATCAGCTTGTTGCGGAAGGGAAACGCGGTGCTTTAGCAGCGAAAAAGGTAACAACAAATTTAGATGAATATTTATCTGCTTGTCAATTAGGTATTACAGTTACAGCTATGGGATTAGGTTGGTTAGGTGAACCGACAATTGAAAAGTTATTACACCCGTTATTTGAGAAATGGAACATAAATCCTTCTATCTCATCAGTATTAACATTTGGTCTTGCCTTTATGCTAATGACGTATTTACACGTTGTAGTAGGGGAATTAGCTCCGAAAACGATGGCAATTCAAAAGGCTGAACAAGTAACATTGTTATTGGCAGGTCCGTTAATGATGTTCTATAAAGTCATGTATCCATTTATTTGGGTATTAAACGGTTCAGCTCGTGTTGTAACTGGCTTATTCGGTTTAAAACCAGCTTCAGAACATGAAGTAGCTCATACAGAGGAAGAATTACGCCTTATCCTTTCAGATAGCTATGAAAGTGGCGAAATTAATCAGGCTGAATACAAGTATGTAAATAACATTTTTGAATTTGATAATCGTATTGCAAAAGAGATTATGGTACCGCGAACAGAAATCATTGGTTTCTACCTGGAAGATTCAGTAGAAGAACACATGAAAGTAATCCAAAATGAGCGATACACACGTTATCCGATTTTTGGAGAAGATAAAGATGATATTATCGGTATGGTCAACGTAAAAGATTTCTTTATTCGATATATGACCGAAGATCAAAAAGATTTATCATCCATTCGCACGTATATGCGTCCGATTATTGAAGTGATGGAAACAACTCCAATTCACGATTTATTACTTCAAATGCAGAAGAAGCGAATTCCGATGGCTGTTTTATATGATGAGTACGGAGGAACAGCAGGAATTGTAACGCTTGAAGATATCTTGGAGGAAATCGTCGGCGAAATTCGTGACGAATATGATGAAGATGAAGCACCACCAATTCAGCATGTGAATGAGCACCATAAAATCGTTGATGGAAAAGTGCTTATTTCAGAAGTAAAAGATTTGTTTGGATTACACATTGAAGAAGACGATGTGGATACAATCGGTGGCTGGATTATGATGCAAAATCATGAAATTGAAGAAGGACAACATGTTGAGGCGGAAGGTTATGAATTTAAAGTGTTAGAAAAAGACGCTTACCAAATTAAACGTGTTGAAATTCGTAAAATGGAACAAGAGCAAGAAGAAGAGAAAGCAGCAACTGTGTAAGTTGCTGCTTTTCTTCTAACGTATAAAAAATGCGAAATTAGGAGCGGATATTTTGATTCAAGCAGCCTTACGTGTATATCGATTACAATTGTATGCGATCTTTAGTGGTTTACTACTTATGTGGACGATTACTCCGTTTGGAAAACAAGTAACAGGGTTTGGTATCGGATTAGCTGTAAGTGCCTATTGTCTTTGGTTATTAGCTCGCAGAGTGGAGAAACTTGGGAAAAGTATCGTAATGAAGGAAAAGGCTCCTGGATTAGGAGTTCTAAACCGATTTGCAGCTGCCATTTTAGGAGCAATCATCATGTATGAAATTGAGCATGAAATGGAAATGTGGGCATTTGGTACAGGCATTTTAGGTGGTCACTTTTTAATGATTGTAAATTTAGCTTATGCAAATATGCAGTTAGTGAAAGAGGAAGAGAAGCAAAGGGAACATGCTTCGAAAAACATAGAGCTATGATGAAAGGGGCCTAATGGGGTTCCTTTTTTGTGTTTAAGCGAGCTAATGAAAGGAATCAAATTTACGACAAATATAATACGCTTCTTTTTTACGTTTTTCAATAGTATGAAAAATAATGTAAAAAAATTTAAAAACCCATCGATTTCTAAAGGTTATGTATGTTATTATGACAAAAGACTTTTTGAAAGAGGTGGATACCAATGTTACAAGCGTTACTTATTTTTGTGCTTCAAATTATTTACGTTCCAATTTTAACAATCCGTACGATTTTGCTTGTAAAGAATCAAACAAGATCCGCTGCTGGTGTTGGATTGTTAGAAGGAGCTATTTACATTGTCAGTTTAGGTATTGTGTTTCAAGATTTATCAAATTGGATGAACATTATTGCCTATGTCATTGGTTTTAGTACGGGACTATTATTAGGCGGTTATATAGAGAACAAATTAGCAATTGGTTATATTACGTATCAAGTTAGTTTACTAGACCGTTGTAATGAATTAGTAGATGAATTACGTCACTCAGGATTTGGCGTTACAGTATTTGAAGGCGAAGGTATTAATTCTATACGTTATCGTTTAGATATCGTTGCAAAGCGTTCTAGAGAAAAAGAACTGTTAGAAATTATTAATGAAATTGCACCGAAAGCGTTTATGTCTTCTTATGAAATCCGTTCATTTAAAGGCGGATATTTAACGAAGGCGATGAAGAAAAGAGCGTTAATGAAGAAGAAAGATGAACATGTATCGTAAAGAAAAGGGAGTAGTGCAGCTTTAAAAGCACGGCATAATCCCAAAATAAAAAGAGAGGAATCTAGTTTGAAAAAGATTCATCTCTTTTTTCTGCGTTATTTTTTTCTACTCTTTCTCAGATTAACAAGTAACCATACAACTTGAATAATGATTGGTAATATAAATGCAATTAATAAAACGATAAAGGCTATTAATTTCAGCTCCGGTGTTTGAGTAACACCGGTCCCATCAACCTCTCTTAGCCAAATGATAGCTGCCAATATCCCGAAAGTTATAATCCAAAATATGTTACCAATCCACCAATAAATCCATCTTCTTTTCATGCTAGCCCCCCTTACATTTACCCTCTGTTAAAAGTAAATTTTCGTTCGTTACATTTATAATGAAATACCTATAAAATTAATTTTTTTAACTGTATATCTAACTTGTTTAAAGGTTACCATGTCTCCATCTTGAGTATCATCTTTCGTTTGCAAAAGTTGAACTTTTGGTTTGTAATCTGTCTTATGAGCGTGCTCGATATCTTTAATGTTAACTTTGTAGGATTCGCCATTATTAATTTTTTGTTCCAATACTTTTTTATTGGCAACATAAATAAACGTCACTTTATTTTCATCAATACCTTCAGTCTTAATTTCTAATTCGTTATCTTTTGTTGTAATCGTTGGTGTTAATAATTCAATACTGCCTTTTCCAGTTTCTAAAGAATTTTCTACTATAGTTGAACATCCGGATAATATGATTCCGATGAATAGAAGAACAGCTAATTTCTGTTTCATAACATCCCCCAATTTCAAGTGATTTTTGATTTTGGTATTGCTAGACTGCTAGTGTGGAACGTAAATGTTTAGCTAGCACACTTTTTAATTGTACCATAATATGTAAATTAAAACAGGCTGTATATCCAATTTAAGGGGTTTGAAAAGTTTACTTATTGTTTTAAATTAGTATCTTTCCAGTAGGTATATATTTTCTGTAGAAAGCAGTGTTGTTAAAATCATTATGAATTGGATATCCAAATGTAGATAGGAGAAAGAACGTAATACGAAGCGCACTACTTTTTTATAGAAATTACAATTTTTTCATATTAAAATAACGATATGGAATAGATGAATTCATTCACTTCGGAGGTAGTTACTTGAACATTAACGAGAGGGCAATTGAAATGTTTGAACAAAATAAATATGTGGAAGCAATGGAACTGTTTCATCAAGCAGTACATGAATCTAGAGGTGTACAATCTCTCAATAATCTTGCTTGGATGTACTTTTATGAGGAAGAAAATGACGATAAAGCTCTGGAATTAATAAAAGAAGTTGTTAAGTTAGATCCGTCCTCATACTTCCCTTATAACATCTTAGGGGAAATTTACACGAAACAAGAAAAATGGGAAGAAGCGAAAGAAGTATTACAAAAGTCTATTTCGATGCAACCATCCAATGAAGCATTTCACAATGTAGCTGTAGCGCATTATAACCTTGGAGAGTTAGAAAAAGCTTCGGAATTTTTCTTGCGAGTTGCAGAGGATTCGGACTATATAATGTATAGCTATGTAAAATGTTTAATTGATTTAGGGCGAACGACAGAAGCGAAAGAGAAGTTAGATGCTTTTAACAGGAAAGCTGATAATTTTTTAGGAGAAATTCATGTAGCAGATTTATATGTTGAGTTGAATTGCTATAACGAAGCAATTGAATGGTTCGAAAAGGGATACAAAGAAGTTTGGAAAAGTCCTAACTGGATTAGTAGGTTTGTGTATGCTCTATATAAAGCTAATAATTTCTCCCGTATAAATGAAGTTATACAGGAATCTATCGAAGCGAAAACATCAGAAATAGAAGATGTTCAGAATGAAGAAGTAGAAGAAAACTGGACAGAAAAAGATAAGACAGAGTTAATTGAGGAATATACAGAAGAGAATAATTGTTATAAAACAATGATAGAACGTATCAAATCTGGATATGTTCCAGGGTTAGAATTTGAAACTTATCATTTAGGGGGTTGCTATTTATTTGGTTGTAAAAGACATAATCATCTTGAATATGAAAAATAAAAAGATTCGACTGTCAAATATGATGGTCGAATTTTTTTATTATAGGTTGCTTGTCTAAAGGTACCATCTCAATTGTAATGTGTTAAAGAGGTTTCGTCTCATTACATAGGTATATATCCTCTTTAGAGCTCCCTTTTTTAATATTTAAAATATGGAGTGAAATAAAACCAATAACTCCTATTCCGCCGAAAATAAGCCATGGTGTATACATTCCGTTTAAATTGGTTGTAAAAGATGTACCGGTATAATTACCGATGATAAAACCAAATGCGAGTGATAGTTGATAAAATCCGAAGTAAGTAGCTGTATATGATTCGTTACTGTAATTTGCAATAGCGATATCAGCGTTAGGTAATACGAGTGTTTCACCGATTGTAAATAAAATTACACAAATAAATAGCCAATATGGGTGTTGAAATAAAGGGATAAGTAAAAAGGAAATACTCATTAATAAAACACCGTATTTAATAATCGAAAGTGTGTTGTATTTATGAAATAGTTTTCGGAATAACACTATAAATATGACGCCTGTTATTGCATTTATCGTAATAACTAGTGTAGCAAGCTGATTGCTATTACTAATATTTTTCATATGAAGTGGAAGTGCGACAGTAAGTTGAGTAAACATAATATAGAAGGAAATCATAATAAATGAAAACAAAAGGAAAGATTTGTTTTGTGAGATAGCTTGTATCCCTAATGTAATAGACGTGTTTTCAGTAGTGACTTGGAAGTGATTTTTAAGTAAGTAAAAGATAAAAGCGAATAACAGCATAAGAGATCCTGTTAGAGAAAAAGCATAGATTGGATCGAGTAAGAGTAAGAGCCCTCCTGCAATTGGTCCGATTATTGCACCGCAATTAAAACTAAGGTTTAAATATGTAAATAAATTTTTTCTCATATGAGCTGGTTGTGAGCCGAATATGGCGCGCGCAGCAGGTTCGTAAAATGCAGTTCCGAAGCCAATAAGTGCAGAAGAAATAGAAATTGTATAAAAATCAGAGCATATTCCTAAAGCGATAAATCCGATTCCTCTTAAAAATAATCCGGCTATCATCATAATGATATAGCCTATTTTGTCAGCAATTAATCCTGAGAATAATGGGATAACTCGTGATGTGATTGTCATAACCGTCAACACTGTTCCTACTTGAACAGCAGAAAAATGAAGAAAGCTTAATAGATAAATAGCTAAAAATGCGTATACTGCAAAATACCCAAAAGACATAAAAAATGAAGAAATAAGCATGAAACGTATCGGTATTGAGAAACTTTTCATAGAACTCCTCCTAATATTGTAACCGGTAAAATTATTTAATGGTTAACTATTTTATATTATAATTATACATAAAGTCAGAAAAAAGTAAATTTTAAGAAGAAGGTGAATGGAATTGAATCAAAATGCACCAAATGAATTAGAATATATTCGGGAATTTTTAAATACATGGAAAATACCAAACGATACGAGAGAGCCAATTGATATGCTGCAAACAGAAGAGGATATAAAGCTCTTTATGGAAGAATATTTTCATGAAGAGGTTCCGTTTCATACGATAGAGGAATTAAAAAGTTTTCGAGAAGATATTCGGGTGGCAATTGAAGGCGGAGAATCATTGCAAAGGTGGTTAGAGAAATACCCATTTCATGTACATGTAAAGAAAGATATGAAAGGTATTACATATGAGCCTGTGCACGAAGAGAATGTGTATACAAAGATATTAAATATTGTGCTAATGGCGATTCAAGAAAATTTGTGGGGAAGATTAAAAGCATGCCCAGATTGTCGCTGGGTATTTTATGATCATTCGCGAAATGGAAGTAAAAGATGGTGTGGTATGTATGCTGGAGAAGAAGGAGGAAGAGCGTGCGGAACGATCGCGAAAGTGAAAAATTACCGGGCGAAGAGAAAAGGGAGATCGGGTTATGATGTGTAATTAATATTAGGGGAAGAAAATAGGATGGGGGAATGAAGGATATGGAAAGTACACAAATGTTAGCTTTAAATAAAAAGTGTTGGGATACAGTTGCACCTTATTTCTTTCAAGTGGATTGTTTACCGAAATATGGTCCGTATACAGCGTCTGAAGATGAGATTCATTTGTTAGATTCAATCAGAAATAAAAAGGTTCTTGATATTGGGTGTGGAAGTGGGCATTCGTTGCAATATATGGCAGAGCACGGGGCAGAGGAAGTATGGGGGCTTGATCTTTCAAGTGAACAAATTAAAACAGCGAATGAAACGTTAAAGTGTTGGAATCCAAAGTTAGTATGCGGAGCGATGGAAGAAGAAGGAGATATTCCGAAAGAATATTTTGATATTGTATATTCCATTTATGCATTAGGTTGGACTTCGAACTTAAGAAAAACGTTGGAACTAATTTATTCATATGTAAAGCCAGGAGGAAGTTTTATATTTAGCTGGGAGCATCCCATATATTCAAACTTAATGTATGGAACAGAGGAGATTGCTTTAAGCTCGTCTTATCATGAGGAAACTCCTATTACGTTTGAAACATTTAAAGGGGAACATGTACAAGCAACGTTATATAAAAGAAAAATGAGTACATACATAAATGAGTTAAATAGAGCGGGATTTACAATTGAGAGAATAGAAGAACCTGAACCATCTAGCGCGTTTGATGAAGAATTAGCTGAGCCGTCTACGAAATATTATTCGTTATATAAAGCTAGAGTGGTGCCAACTACTTTTATTATTAAGGCGAGGA
Organism: Bacillus sp. EB106-07-01-XG149; assembly: GCF_058791555.1. NCBI lineage: Bacteria > Bacillati > Bacillota > Bacilli > Caryophanales > Bacillaceae > Bacillus > Bacillus sp. EB106-07-01-XG149. The sequence continues at coordinate 318,288 of NZ_JBYTDP010000004.1, forward strand.
AGTAAAGTGTTTTATAAAAAGAAGCCTATCATTTCAAATACATGAAATGATGGGCTTCTTTATTTTTAAAAAAATGAAGTCAGAGGTGTACTTTTCATATAAAAATGCATTTCATATAAAAGGTGTAATGATTTTAGGGAAGGGGGATTGTTGTGCATCATCATAAAAATTGCAAAAAATTCGGAGTGGCACTGCCTCTTCCGCTTATAGGTGCAACTGGTCCAACAGGTAATAGTGGCCCTGTAGGTCCAACTGGAGGGCATGAAGGTCCGGTCGGTCCTCCGGGAATTACTGGACCTAGAGGAGCAACTGGTCCACAAGGCCCCCAAGGTATCGAGGGAATACAAGGTCCGCGAGGGACAACAGGAGCTCAAGGAATACAAGGTGCCGTTGGTGATACTGGAGAGCAAGGAATTACAGGTCCGGTTGGTTTACAAGGTCCTCAAGGATTAATTGGAGAGCAAGGTCCTGTTGGTGATATTGGATTACAAGGACTGGAAGGAATACAAGGGATTACAGGCCCTGCTGGTAGTCAAGGTATACAAGGTTCCCCGGGGATACAAGGGGAAATTGGAGAAAGAGGACAAACGGGAGCACAAGGAATGCAAGGTGTGATAGGTGAAGGTGGTATTACAGGTGTAATAGGTCCTCAAGGTCCTCAAGGAGCGCAAGGAATACAAGGGGAGGATGGAACTACAGGTATACAAGGAGAAGAAGGTCCCCAAGGAATACAAGGAATTACTGGAGAGCAAGGACACCAAGGTGATCAAGGGATACAAGGTGTAATAGGTCCAACTGGTTCTACTGGAATACAAGGACCTCAAGGTATAAGCGGAATAAAGGGGATAACAGGTGTAATAGGCCCTCAAGGTCCACAAGGTGTTCAAGGCATACAAGGACTAAACGGATCCACTGGTTTTCAAGGAGCAAAAGGAGTACGAGGGATAACAGGAGCAACAGGGAGTATTGGTATACAAGGACCAGAAGGACCTCCGGGTGCTCCGACGGGAACAACCGGTCCAATTGGTCCATCTAGTGGAGTGACTGGTCCATCTGGCCCACCCGGTCCACCTGGGGGACCAACAGGTCCAACTGGAGTAACTGGTGCGCGGGGTGTAACAGGGGGAACTGGTGCAGTAGGAATACAAGGGTTACAAGGTATAACAGGTCCCACTGGCCCTCAAGGTGTAAGGGGTGCACAAGGTTCTCAAGGGGTAATTGGTGTAGCTGGCGTACAAGGTGCACAAGGTTCTCAAGGTAACCAAGGAATAACAGGAGCAACCGGTGTAGAAGGTCCTAAAGGGATACAAGGTCTGCAGGGAGAAATCGGTCCAATTGGTGCAGAAGGTCCTAAAGGTGTGCAAGGTATACAAGGGGTAACAGGTCCAACAGGAGCGCAAGGTATACAAGGCTTACAAGGAATAATAGGTCCCACAGGCACAACAGGAGCGGCAGGAGTCCAAGGCCCACAAGGAATACGAGGGGAAACAGGAGCAGCTGGTCCACAAGGTGCTCAAGGTATTCAAGGAGTTCAAGGAATAGCAGGAGCAGCTGGCGTTCAAGGCCTACAAGGCCCCCAAGGAATACAAGGGGAAGTTGGATTGACTGGTGCTCAAGGGTCTCAAGGGTCTCAAGGAGTTCAAGGAATAATAGGTCCAACAGGAGCTATCGGTTTGCAAGGACCTCAAGGAATACAAGGTATAGTAGGCCCGACAGGAGCTCAAGGTTCTCAAGGTATGCAAGGAATACAAGGAATAACCGGTCCGACAGGTGCGCAAGGAAGTAGAGGTCCCCAAGGGAATTTAGGAGAAAACGGGATAACAGGTTCACAAGGAGTGCAAGGTGCGCAAGGTAGTCAGGGACCCGAAGGACCACAAGGAAATGTTGGAATTACTGGTGTAACTGGAGAAACAGGAGCGACAGGAGCAACAGGGGCGACCGGAGTACAAGGTATACAAGGCGTTCAAGGGATTATGGGGATACAAGGAAGTACAGGAAGTACAGGACCTACCGGAGCAACGGGAGCAACCGGAATACAAGGTGCTCAAGGTATTCAAGGTCTACAAGGCCCAACTGGAGTAAGTGGAATGACAGGGATTAGTGGTAGTATAGGCCCAGTCGGAGCGCAAGGTAGTCAAGGGCCGATTGGAGCTGTGGGACCTACCGGAGCCACTGGTAGTATAGGGCCTATAGGTTTCTTAGGAATAGTAGGTGCAACAGGAGCAACTGGCTTACCTAGCGGAGGCGGTTATTTCTTTTCTACTTCAACGAGTGTAATTGCAGCGAATGCGTTAATACCAATCAATTCAGGATCTACAACTTTTGGTTCTGGTGTTAGTTTAACAACTGCAACAACTGTAACGTTAAGTACACCGGGAATATATTTAGTCAGCTATTATTTTCAAGGTGATCCAAATGGGGGGAATGAAACGATTTCCGTGAGGCTTACTTTAAATGGAACGCAAGTCGCAGGGAGTTTTATTTTTTATGTTACAGGAGGTACCTTTGTATTAGAACCAGCGATTTCTAATACGATGGTCATTAATGTTGCTTCTTCAAATGCTACTTTATCTTTGCAAAATGGTCCATTATCTATTGGGCATGTAACGACATTATCTGGTGTGATAACTGCTAGTTTAAATGTATTAAAAATAGTTTGACACGTTAGTTATAACGGGGGGAGATGCTTGTGAGGGAGCAAGATAAGTGTAGTAAGTTTCAATCACCTATTCCTTTTCCGGCGTCAGGTATTACGGGCCCAACTGGTCCAACTGGTCCGACAGGGTCTTTAGGTGGACCGACTGGCCCGCAAGGAATACAAGGCGTACAAGGACCAATTGGCCCAACTGGTCCAACAGGAATTCAAGGAGTACAAGGAGTACAGGGAGAGATTGGCCCAACAGGTCCAACTGGTTTAACAGGACCACGGGGTGCTCAAGGTAGTCAAGGGCCGATGGGGGAACAAGGTCCACAAGGAATTCAAGGTGTTCAAGGAATACAAGGCGAAAGGGGTCCGATTGGCCCAACTGGAATTCAAGGGATACAAGGTATACCTGGGCCAATGGGAGAAACAGGTCCAACAGGAATACAAGGTATACAAGGAATACAAGGTGAAATCGGCCCGACGGGTCCAACAGGAATACAGGGTATACAAGGAGTGCAAGGTGAAATTGGTCCGACGGGCCCAACAGGAAATACGGGAATACAAGGTGTTCAAGGTAATTTAGGGAGTAGTGGTTTACAAGGTGTAACAGGTATACAAGGAATTCAAGGTCCGATGGGGCAGGCCGGTCCAACTGGTTCTCAAGGAATACAAGGAGAACAAGGGCCAATAGGATCAACAGGGGCAACTGGTGTTCAAGGTTTACAAGGTCCACAAGGTGAGATGGGGCTAACCGGTCCAACCGGCTCTCAGGGGATACAAGGGGTGCAAGGTGTAATAGGCCCAACAGGGGCAACTGGCTTGCAAGGGGATCCCGGTCCAACCGGCTCGACAGGTCAGGCGGGAGTAACTGGTCCAACTGGATCTGCAACAGGTCCAACAGGAGCAACGGGTCCAACAGGTCCGCCAGGAGGCCCAACGGGTCCAACGGGTCCGGCAGGATCACCGGGAGGTCCAACTGGTCCGACGGGAGCAACAGGGGCAACTGGATCGACCGGAGCAACAGGAGCGACTGGAATCCAAGGAGTGCAAGGAATACAGGGACCGACAGGGGTAACTGGTTTAACAGGTTTGCAAGGCGTACAGGGTCCAATGGGGGTAACAGGTCCAACAGGTGACCAAGGAATTCAAGGTCCACAAGGAGTAATGGGAGTAACAGGTCCAACGGGTTTACAAGGTTTACAAGGCGTACAGGGACCGGTAGGAGCAACAGGTCCAACCGGTCTTCAAGGAGTGCAAGGAGCACAAGGTCCAATCGGCCCAACAGGACCGCAAGGAATACAAGGAATGCAAGGTGAGCAAGGAGTAATGGGAGCAACCGGCCCAACGGGTTTACAAGGTCTTCAAGGAATTCAAGGTCCAATCGGTCCAACCGGTCCACAAGGATTGCAAGGAGTGCAAGGCCCAAGTGGTATAACGGGTCCAACAGGTCCTCAAGGAATACAAGGCATACAGGGGCCGCAAGGGGCTATAGGTCCAACAGGTCCAACTGGAATACAAGGAATCCAAGGTCCACAGGGCCCGACTGGTCCAACAGGGGCAACAGGCCCACAAGGAATTCAGGGGATACAAGGTTTACAAGGTCCAACAGGTCCACAGGGCATTCAAGGAATCCAAGGAATCCAAGGTCCGATTGGTCCAACGGGCCCAACTGGACCTCAAGGGATACAAGGGATAACTGGCTCGACGGGTCCAACGGGTCAGGCGGGTGCAACCGGACCGACGGGAGTAACGGGACCTCAAGGTCCTCAAGGAATCCAAGGTCCACAAGGGGTAACCGGAGCAACCGGAGCAACTGGCCCGACAGGAGCAACCGGTCCACAAGGCGTGCAAGGAATCCAAGGTCCACAAGGGATAGTAGGTCCGACGGGAGCAACTGGAGTGACGGGAATAACAGGTCCTCAAGGAATACAAGGAATTCAAGGTCCACAAGGTGTGACGGGAGCAACCGGAGCAACCGGAGCGACTGGAGCGACTGGTGCAACAGGACCGACAGGAATCCAAGGCATACAAGGAATAACAGGAGCAACAGGGGGAACGGGAGTAACAGGCCCAACAGGTGTCACGGGCCCAACCGGTTTAACAGGAGCAACTGGATCATCTGCAATATCAACAGGTGGCGGCTATTTCTTTTCTACTTCAACAAGTACAATTGCAGCCAATGCCAACATTCCAATTAATTCAGGATCTACAGTATATGGAACAGGAGTATCTTTAACTAGTGCTACAACTGTCACAGTATCCACCCCAGGAATATATTTAGTAAGCTATTATTTCCAAGGGGACGCGACTGGTGGGAATGAGACGGTATCTGTCAGACTACTATTAAATGGGACGCAACTAGCAGGGAGTTTTATACAAAACGTAACGACAGTAACTGTAGTAATCGAACCTGCCATTTCAAATACGCTTCTTGTGAATGTAACGAGTGCCAATTCAACATTAATATTACAAAACGGTCCATTAGGTGTAGGGCATGTGACCACTATAGCAGGTGCGATTACGGCAAGTTTAAATGTAGTGAGAATATTATAAGGAATATAAAAAACACAAGGAATGTCTGTATAGACATTCCTTGTGTTTTTCTCTTTATCTTTTCGGTTGAAAAATATGCTGAAAGAAGTATTTGTGATGTAAGTTATCTACAACTTTATTTGCTTGATATGTGCGATGTTGTTCGAGTCGAAGTCTTTGCTCCATCATTTTTATTGCGTGATCAGATAAACGTAACATTATACATGTCTCCTTTTCTATAAATATAGGTGTCTATTGGTATCGATCCCATATTTATAATTAAGGAGGTACACTGTGTAACATAGGCAAAAAGCACCTTCCTCTCCCATTACGCTTACGAGGTTAGCTGTCGGACTCGGGAAGTGAGAGTTTCCCTACTTAAAAAAGATTCGCCCCAAGTAGCATGGCTACAAAAATGGTTCCCCCGCTCCAAATTTTGGACTCAGCAAAAGGTTTTATAAAGTAAAAGATAACACAAATAAATCGACAAGTCAAACTATTTGATGTTTTCTGATTTTTTTAGTGAGGTTAAAACCACTCCATCGGATAATATAATATCATTTATTTTAATAAATCCATGTTTTTTATATAAAGACAGAGCAGGTGTATTTTCTTTCCCTGTTTGTACAATATATGTTTGTGAAGGGGAGAACATGTCAAATACATAAAGTAGTAGTTTTGTAGCGATTCCTTTATGAAAATGATCGGGGGATACTACTAAACGATGAATATCAACTTCCTCTTCATCCATTTTAAAAGAAATAAACCCGGCAAGTGTATCTTCATAAAAATAGCCGTAGAAAATTTCATCACATGATCGAATATCGGCTACAGTATCATAAAGGCGAGGGATAGCTGTACTATTTATATATTGTGCCTCGATTTCATAAGCTGGTATTTGAATGCTTAAAATAGAAGTAGCGGTTTTGTGAGAAGTTGTTATTAATTTTTGAATCACTCGGTAAAAACCTCCTTGTAAGCTTTATTTTCATAGATTTGACAAGATTTTTCTTTATTGGATATAATAATTATAATAGTTACATAATAATTTAGTATCAAAAAGAAATACACCATAATAGAAATGGAGGACTAAAGATGGGATGGATTATCACATTAATAGTTGGTGCTATTATAGGTGCAATTGCAGGTTCTATAACGGGTAAAAATTTTCCGGGTGGTATGTTTGGAAATATTATCGCAGGTTTATTAGGTGCTTCGTTAGGTGGTAGATTATTTGGATCTTTTGGGCCATCATTTGGTGGGATTCATGTCGTGCCAGCATTATTAGGAGCAATCGTATTAATTCTTATTGTATCATTTGTAGTGAAAGCTGCAAGAAAATAATGATATAGATTATGATGAAGAGCCCTGAATAAGGGCTTTTCATCATTCGAAGAGGTGGTTTCATTGGAAAAAGTAAATATAAGAAAAAGAGATAAGTTGAAAAAGTTTTTTAGAGAACAAAATTATTTAGCTGTGTTACTTGGATTTGCGTTATTGTTTATTAACATATTATTGCTAACGAAAATTTCTTTTGTATTTACTCCGTTTATCGTCTTTTTAAAAACAATTTTCTTCCCTGTATTATTAGCGGGTGTACTATTTTATATTTTACATCCATTCGTTTCGCTTTTAGAAAAGAAAGGCGTTTCAAGAATCGTATCAATCGCTTCTATATATATAATAGTACTAGGATTATTTGTGTTTTTAGTTGTAACAGTAATCCCGATTATTAAAGATCAAATTGATGCATTAATAGATAACTTACCGTATTTCGGTCATGAAATTGAACGAGCAGCACGTAGATTCGGGGAAAGTAATTTACTAGGCAAAATTCAAGAGAATTTAAATATTGATGTAGCGAGTATGGTAAAAGACTACACAGTTGATTTTACGAAGTCGTTATCATCAGTAACTGGAAATGTAACTGGATTTTTAAGTACTGTTACAGAGGTCGTTTTAACATTTGTAATGGTTCCATTTATATTGTTCTATCTTTTAAAAGATGGTGAACAATTACCGAATCACTTTTTAAAGTTTATTTCAGAACAAAGACACCCAGCAGCGATGAGAATACTAGATGATATGCATTATGCGATTAGCTCGTATATTAGAGGGCAAATTATCGTTAGCTTGTTTATCGGTATTATGCTATTAATCGGTTACCTTATTATTGGTATTAAATATGCGGTATTACTCGCTATTTTAGCAATGATTGTAAATATCGTTCCGTACGTAGGACCAATCATTGCAATTACACCAGCATTAATTATCGCATTTATTGACTCGCCATCAATGGTGTTAAAAGTAATTATCGTAATGATGGTCGTACAATTAGCAGAAGGTAAATTTATTTCTCCGCAAGTTATGGGAAAAAAGCTAGACATTCACCCGATTACTATCATTTTTATTATTTTAACTGCCGGAAATTTATTTGGAATTATGGGGATTATTTTAGCAATTCCAGGATATGCGATATTAAAAGTGTTAGTAACGCATAGTTATAGATTTGTTAAGTTAAATACGTAGGAAAAAGAGCTAAAACAGATAAAACTGTTTTAGCTCTTTTTTATTAACAATTTATTTGCATATTGGCGTGCCCATTGATCCGCTTCTAATATAGCATCTAATGAAGGATCTTTTACGTTATGATGAGCTTCAATTGTTGTGTAAATTGTTTTTTCAATATCGAAAAAGGCAATTTCGTTTTTAAGAAACAGTGCATTTGCAATTTCATTTGCTGCATTTAATACAGCAGGGGTAGTACCACCGATTTTGCCACATTCATATGCGTATTGTAGACAAGGGAACTTCTCTAAATCTGGTTTTTCAAAATGTAAACTACCGAGTTCTAATAAATTTAATTTTTCATAGGAAGAAGGTAGCCGAGTAGGATAGTGAAACGCATATTGAATCGGCATTCTCATATCAGGGGCACCGAGCTGCGCCATAACTGATCCGTCAATAAACTCCACTAAAGAGTGAATGATACTTTCTTTATGAATCATAACATCAATTTTTTTATAAGGAATATCGAATAGCCATTTCGCTTCCATTACTTCAAAACCTTTATTCATTAACGTGGCAGAATCAATCGTTAGTTTTGCACCCATTAGCCAGTTTGGGTGTTTTAAAGCATCCTTCGCTTGTAATGTTTTCATTTCTTCACGTGTTTTATCACGAAAAGCACCGCCAGAAGCTGTAACAATTAACTTGTCAATTTCTTTATTATTTTCTCCGTTTAAACATTGGAAAATAGCTGAATGTTCACTATCAACTGGAATTAAACGACATCCGTTTTGTTTCGCAAGTTCAGTTACAATATGTCCAGCTGCAACTAAAGTTTCTTTATTAGCAATAGCGATATCTTTCTTCGCTTTTAATGCTTCAATTGTTGGGAGTAATCCTGAAACACCAACGACGGAACTTAATACAAGATTTGAATTAGGGTGAGTAGCTACTGCAATTAAGCCATCAGTTCCGTATGTGATTTTTGTATTCGCTGAAATACGCGTACGAAGTGTGTCTGCTAACTCTTTTGTTGCCACACTTACAATACAAGGTTGAAATGTTTTGATTTGTTGCTCAAGAAGATCAATATTATAATTTGCGGTTAAACCGACGATTTTAAAGTGTTCAGGATGGGCTGAAACGACATCTAATGCAGATGTGCCAATGGATCCTGTTGAACCTAAAATAGATATATACTTTACCATGAAAAAACCTCCAAAGTTGTTTCGAGTATTTCTGCAAACCTATATGTTATTGGACAAGTAAAGTGGAAATTCCTGCTATATAAAACGGAAAATTTAGGTTTATTTGAAAGTTAAATGTGATAAACTGTAAAAAAAACCCTAAAAGCAATGAAAGAGAAGAGTACATATTCGAAACTTTTCAGAGAGCTGATGTGTGGTGGGAATCAGTAAGGGATGAATATGGAATGGGCTCTGGAGCTTCTAGCTGAAATGAGTAGGCAAAGACGGTTACTTCACGTTAAGAAGTTGAAGTGAGCTATTAATGATAGCTAATTAAGGTGGTACCGCGGGAGTCTCTCGTCCTTTTTTTTAGGATGGGAGACTCTTTTTATTTTGAGAAAGGAGGAGTTAGGTTGAGTGAAAAAATAATGTTAACAGGGATTAAGCCGACAGGTTATCCGCATTTAGGGAATTATATTGGGGCGATAAAACCTGCATTGCAAATGTCAAAGAAGAATGAAGGAAAAGCATTGTATTTCATAGCTGATTATCATGCGTTAAATGCTGTACATAATCCAAGTCAGTTTAGTAATTATACGAAAGAGGTAGCCGCTACTTGGTTATCACTCGGACTTGGTGAAGATGTTATTTTTTATCGGCAAACAGAAGTGCCGGAGATTCTAGAATTAGCTTGGATATTAGCTTGCCTAACTCCGAAAGGGCTTATGAATCGTGCCCATGCGTATAAAGCGAAGGTGGAGCAAAATAAAGAAGCAGGTTTAGAGATAGATGCGGGAGTGAATATGGGATTATATACGTACCCGATTTTAATGGCTGCTGATATATTACTATTTCAAGCGACGCATGTACCAGTAGGAAAAGACCAAATTCAACATATTGAAATTGCTCGTGATATTGCGACGTATTTTAATCATACATTTGGTATGACATTTACGCTTCCGGAGTATGTCATACAAGAAGAAGGTGCCATTTTACCTGGTCTTGATGGAAGGAAGATGAGTAAAAGTTACGGAAATGTAATCCCATTATTTGCAGATCAAGAAAAACTACGAAAATTAATATTTAAAATCAAAACAGATTCTTCACTTCCGAATGAACCGAAAGAACTAGAAACATTATTTATGACATATAAAGAATTTGCGATGGAAGATGAAATACAGTCGATGCGCGAAAAGTATGAAACTGGAATCGGATGGGGCGATGTGAAAAAAGAGTTGTTTCGCGTTGTAGACCGCGAATTAGCCGGACCTCGTGAGAAATACGCTATGTATATGAATGAGCCAAATTTATTATACGAAGCGTTAGAAAAAGGGGCCGAGCGGGCAAGAGGAATTGCGAAGGTAAATTTAGCGGAAATTAAAAAACGGATTGGATTTGAGAGGGAACGCTGAGCGTTCCCTTGTTTTTTTATAAAAAAATCGAACGAAATTTAAATTTGTTACCAATATAGAGTGAGGGAGGGATAGAAATGGTTACAATTCTCGAATTAAAAATGTTACTAGTTCAAATAGGAACAGAAATTGTACCACCTAGTAATTTGAAAGAAAAAATTTTAATTCAGGTTAATTTGGTGAAGGGAATAAAACTTAATAATGTTGAGGTGAATAATGATGAGTGAAGTTGTCTTAGCAGTTCAAGATTTAAGTAAAACATATGAGAGTGTAGATACAAATGTTAGGGCGTTACAAAATGTATCTTTGGAGTTAAATAAAGGAGAACTCCTTGCCATAATGGGGACGAGTGGATCTGGGAAGAGTACATTACTTAACATACTTGGTGCTTTAGACAAGCCTGATGAGGGAGTTGTATATGTAAATGGTGAAGTGCCTAACAATATGTTTGTTGAACCATATGCGACGGAATACAGGCGGGATAACATAGGATTTATTTTTCAGTCATTCCATTTATTAAAGGATTTATCTGTAGAAGAAAATATTGCATTACCCCTCATATTATCAGCTGATTCAGAAGAGGAGATACGAGAAAAAACAAATAAAATATTAGATGTTCTTGGTTTAGTAAATTGGAGAAATCATCGACCAGTTCAGCTTTCTGGGGGACAACAACAACGTGTTGCAATTGGTAGGGCGTTAATAACATCTCCTCCAATTGTTCTTGCAGATGAACCTACTGGAAATTTAGATTTCAATACGTCTAATGATATTTTACGAGTACTAGTCGATATGAAACAAAGATTCAATCAAAGTATGATTCTTGTTACTCATGATCCTCACATTGCTACGTATGCAGATCGGGTTCTCTTCTTTCATGATGGAGAAAATGTTGATGATTATACGTGTACTCATGGAGTAAATGATATGAATATCATTTTAGATAAATTTAAAAAATTACTGGAGAAATCAAAATGATAAAATCAGTACGAGGATTAAGTTTACGCTTTTTTAAGACGAATAAATTCACTGCTATTTCCTCTATCGTTAGCGTTATGTTGGCTGTTTCTCTAATTATTACGATGGTTGTATTTTCGAGTCATGCGAAACAGTCTGTTATAAATGAAGTGAAAAATGTATATGGAGATATGGATTTATCAGTTGGATATAACCCTGATCAAAATAAGTTGATGGATAAATCTTTACTACAAAATATTAAAGAACAAAAAAATATTGAATACATATCAAAAGTATTAGTAAATCATTTGCAAGTGAATAAATTGAATACCGCTATTTATACAGTAGGTGTTCAAAATGATTCGTTATCGAAAAGTCGATATCACTTCTCTAAAAATCTATCAAATGAAGAAGTAACATTAAATCATGGATTAGCAGAAACTCTACAAGTAAACGTTGGGGAAAAGATTGAAATAGAAAATAAATCCTATGTAGTAAAAGAAGTGTTATCTGATATAGAAGCTGGAGGTTCAGCTCCAGATATACTCGTTTTATCGAAAGGTGCGGTGAAACAGCACGTATATGAAAAAACGGGTAAACACAATGAAGCTACTTATGTGTTGATAAAAGCAAAAGCGAATGCGGATGTACTAGCTTTGTCTAATCAAATTCATAAAATAGACAAAGAATTAAGAATCGATATTGCGGAGGAAGACGAGTTTTTAAAAAGTAACTTAGCTTCATTACATATTTTTATAGTTATTTTATCTGTATTAATACTTATTATTACTTCATTATTATTAATGTCTAATTTTGAAGTGTTTTTATATAAATATAAAAGTCAATTTGCGATTATGCGATCAATGGGAGCAACAACGAAACAAATGTTTACAGTTATATTCATTCAATGTAGTGTAATTAATTTCTTTGGTGGAATATTTGGTTTGTTACTAGCTGTAATAAGTAACCGTTTTTTACAAAGTTGGCTAGAGCATTTATTTGCTTTTCAAATTAATTCGATGAGTTTCGACTATAAACTAGCAATTGTAACTGTGATTTGTAGTATCTTTTTTATTGAACTGTTTATGTTATATCCGTCATATAGAAGTTCGAAAATATTGCCAGTAAAGCTTATGCGCGAAAATGAAGAATCCGATTTTTCTAATAATAAAACACGCAGTATTATGGGGAAATTCCTTTTAATTAGTAGCATAGTTTTAACTGCTTTAGGTGGATTTGTAGCAAATACTGGAGATACGCAGGCGATAGTGATATTAATAGGATCTATATTTCTTGTTTTAGGAGTGTATGTTTTATTTCCTATTTATCTTTCTTGGATATTAAAATTATGTCTACCTATGATGAAAAAAATATTTGGAAGGAATACATTTGTTGCTATTAAAAATGTAATTCCACAAGTGAGAAAAAATACATTTGTTATCTTAATGATAAGTACAATGATGGTGATAGTTGTCTTCGGCTCCACTATATTTAAAACGATGCAAAAAAATAATGAAAGATATTTAAAACGAGAATTTCCAACACATATTGTTGTGGAAAATCGTTTGACTAATGATTCAACCATTACCTTACCTCATATACAAAACATATTTAAAGAAATAAGTAGTGTAAAAGGAGCTAGTACAATTAGTACGAACTCACTGGCAGAATTAAAACAAGGTGAAAATTATATTACTTTTGACTATAATTTAGGTGATTTAAAGGAAATGGAAAAGCAAGGATTACTGTCAGAAGTACCTGCAAATTTGGAGAATAGTATAATTGTTACAAAAGAGTTAGCGGAGCGGTATAAACTTCATGTAGGTGATATCGTTCAATTGGGTCTATTTTCAGAACAGGAACAAAAAGTTAGACCGACTAGTAAGGTAGAAATCGGATTAATTGTTAACGAGCTACCGAATTCTCCTTCAGTACTTATGGATTGGAGTAATGTAACATATAAACAAGATTATACAGTTTTTGAGCGGGCATTTATTAGTTCAAATAACGAGAGAGAGACGTTGGAGCAATTAAAGAAAGTGAAAGGTCAATATCCACAATTAAAAATAAGTAGTTATACTCAATCGTTAAAACAATCTAATTTAATGTTTCAGCAAAGGTGGTCCATTTTCATCGTTGTTATTGTAGTAATTTTGTTTAGTGTAACATTAGGGGTATGTAATACACTTATAAATAATATTCAATCTAAAAGAAAAGAGTATGCTATTTTACGAGCAATAACAGTTAAGAAAAAAGGGATTGTACAAATTATTTTGACGCAAGTTAATTTATATGTACTTATTGGAATCGTACTAGGGGCTGTTATAGGAGCATTATTAACCTATATGGTAAGTATAATAGATCGTACACCTTTATTTTTTGATTTCAAACTTATCGTAACGGTAATAGCGGGGATGTTCGGAATAGTCCTTATTATTTTTATACCTTTTGCTAATAGAATAGGGAAAAGGGACATTGTAGAAGAGTTAAATAAGGATAATAAATAAAAGAGGTTAACCCAAGTTGCTATTCAGCTACTTTTGGGTCAATCTCTTTTTATTAACAATTGATTTGAATATTGGTGTGCTCATTAATAAATGTATAGTATAGCCCCTAAAGGAGAGGATTTCATATGATGATGAGTCTCAATGGTTTTAATGAAAAACAATGGATCAATCATTATATTAGTTAAATGCCACCAAGTAATATCATTAGGTGAAGTAAGGAGTTCACATTTCCTTTCAAAACTTATTAGTTGCACATATTAAAAAATATGCTAATATAGGGATACTTATTAAACTTGTTTAATAAGTATAATTAAAGTCACTTATTAAAGTTGTTTAATAAGTGTAATTCATTCTATAACAAAGGAGATGATTGTATGAGAACAGAGAAAGAAAAGATGTTAGCGGGAGAAATGTATATTGCGGATGACGAAGAATTAGTGGCTGATAGGGTGGAGGCAAAACGTTTAACACGCCTTTATAACGAGGCGATGGAGACAGGAGATGAAAAACGTTTTACATTATTAAATCAGCTTTTAGGTTCTTCAGCTGATGGGAAAGCCCAAATTAATCCTGATTTTCGTTGTGATTACGGCTACAATATCCATGTTGGAAAGAGCTTTTTCGCAAATTTTAATTGTGTGATTTTGGACGTTTGTGAAGTACGAATCGGTGATAATTGTATGTTTGCACCAGGTGTCCATATTTATACGGCCACTCATCCTTTACATCCGGTGGAACGGAATTCTGGTAAAGAATATGGAAAGCCTGTAAAGATTGGTAACAACGTTTGGGTTGGCGGGGGAGCTATAATTAACCCTGGTATTTCAATTGGAGACAACGCTGTAATTGCCTCAGGGGCAGTTGTGACAAAAGATGTACCTCATAATGTAGTTGTTGGTGGTAATCCAGCTAAAGTTATTAAAACGATAGACTTATAGAAATCGTTTTTTACGGGTATATGAATAAACTGGTGTCTTATCGTATAGACAATGTGAAAGGTGTTTCATATGGAGAAATATAGTGCGGACAATCATACAAAGACATTACTTGCCTCTCGAAACGCTCTTTTTCTCTTATTTGCTTTGCCAGGTGTCGCGTTTGCTACATGGATTTCAAGAACAGCAGCTACTCGAGATATGTTAGCAGTGTCAAATGCAGAAATGGGCTGGATTTTGTTCGGACTATCTGTTGGTTCAATAATTGGTTTACTGAGTGCAAGCCGCTTCATTGACTGTAAGGGAGCTAGAGACGTTATTATAGGCAGTATGTTTTTTATGATTGTTGGATTGATTTGTTTAGGTATAAATATTTATTTTGTTTCTAGTATGGGGGCTTTTAGTAGCTTACTAGTATTTGGAGTAGGCTACGGATTGGCGGAAGTCGCATTGAATGTAGAAGGTTCTTCCATTGAGCAGAAATTAGGAACAACTCTTCTTCCGAAATTCCATGGCTTTTTTAGTGTAGGAACTTTAGTAGGCGCGCTCAGTGGTTCTGTCGCAGCGTCGCTTCACATCCCGATTCTGTATCAGTTTCTTGTGATTTCGGTCATGTTTCTATTACTTGTATGTATGGTGTATCGTTTTCTTCCGCATGGAACAGGAAAGAAGGAGAAATCGCGGAACAAAAGGAGAGAGAAGCGTACTTCCTTACGTATGGAAAAAAAGGTGCTTTTAATTGGTCTTTTTGTGCTTGGAATGGCATTTGCAGAAGGTAGTGCAAATGATTGGCTACCTATCGTGATGGTAGATGGACATGAGCAAAGTATAGTGGCAGGTTCTATTATGTACGCAATTTTTGTATTAGCAATGACGTTAACTCGTATGTGTAGCAGCTATTTCCTTGATCGATTCGGTCGTGTCGCTGTCGTACGTGCCACTATTATGATGGCGATTCTAGGAATTTCAATCGTAATATTTGGGAGTAATTCGTATTTTCTAGCATTTGGCGTAGTACTGTGGGGGATTGGTGCAGCGCTAGGGTTCCCAATTGGTCTGTCAGCTGCTGGAGATGACCGTGAAAACGCGACTTCTAATGTTGCTGCAGTTTCTATCATTGGTTATACAGCCTTTTTAGTCGGACCACCATTTTTAGGGATACTTGGGGAAGCATTCGGAATACGTAATGCCTTACTAGCTGTTTTATTATTTGTTCTTTTGTCTGGAATTGTATCGTCTATTACAAGAGAGAATACACCGAGCTAAATAAGGATTGCATGCAGCGGAAATATATCATCTCTATTGCTTTAGAAAATGATGTATGATATATTGTCAACGCAACTTATTAAAAGTGTTTAATAAGTATGTTGATTAAGGTGGTGAGCGATTTGAGTGAACAATTTGTTACTCAAAAATCGATTAAAGAGACGATCCTTCGCGGCATTCGTACGGCTCTTCTAGAGCAAGGAAGTGCGACGAAAGTTGAACTTAGTAATACATTAGAAATTAGTTTTCCAACGATAAGTAAATTTATAGAAAATATGAAACAAGATGGTGAAGTCACTTTAGTCGGTTTAGATGATTCAAGTGGCGGAAGAAGAGCGAAACGATATGCGTATAATCCGGAATATATGTTAGGATTAGCGATATTTTTAGAGAAAAATGAAACAAACTATACCATTTTTAACTGTTTAGGGGAAGTAAAAGAACAAGGAAGTACTTCAAGTGTATTAATTGATACTGGCGTAAATCTATTATCTAAACATATTGAAAGTCTTATAGCTACATTCCCGAAAATAAGCTCTATATCAATTGGTGTGCCTGGTTCGGTTGATAATGGTCGTATTTTTTATATACCTGGTTATGAAAAGTTCCAAAATTTTAATTTGAAAAATCATTTGGAGAATCTGTTTTCTATACCTGTAGTAATAGAAAATGATATGAATGCCGCAGTCCTTGGCTATTATAAAAATACTGGAAATAATGATAAATCATCTCTTGTATATTTGTATTCAGGTCAAAACGGCCCAGGGGCGGGAATTATGATAAATGGAGATGTGGTACGAGGGAGTACCTTTTTCTCAGGGGAGATATCTTTCGTTCCACAGTATGATAATAAAAACTTCTTACAATCTTTGAGAAGTGAAGATGCAGTAAGAGATTCAAATAATCCAGAGCAATATAATATAGATGCTATTACTCGTTTAATAGCTACATGTATAGCTATTATTAACCCGCATGCCTTTATCTTTTGTGATGATGAAGTGAACCAATTTGTAATAGATCAAATTGTAAAAACTTGTCCGAAGTACATTCCAGCGGAACATATTCCGAAAATAACAGTGAGCGATTGGAAAGAAGATTATTTATATGGATTAAAAAGCCTTGGACTTGATCTGATGATTATAAGAGCAAGCAAAGAAAATTAAATATCAAATTGTTGGTTGAATCCTGTGAAAGAAAAGGTGTCGATTATGAAAATTGAACATGTAGCAATTTGGGTAAATGATTTAGAAGGTATGCGTGATTTCTATAAACAGTACTTCGGTGGTGAAGAAAATAGCTTATATCACAATCCGAAAAAGCAGTTTGAATCTTATTTTATAACTTTTGAAGGTGGAGCGCGTCTAGAACTTATGAGGCAAGTAGGGATAGACGGTAATACACAAACACAAACAATAGGATATGCGCATATTGCTTTTTCTGTAGGTAGTAAAGAAAAAGTGAATGAATTAACCAATACATTAAGTGAAGCAGGGTATGCTGTGTTAAATGGCCCACGTACTACAGGGGATGGTTACTATGAAAGTGTAGTAAGTGACCTTGAAGGAAACCAGATTGAGATAACAATCTAACATTATATTTATTAATAACTGATAAAAAATAAAACTTTGTTGTTCCCCCAAATGTTTACGAGAAACCTATTATTATTTCAGAAAGGGGGACATAACAGTGAGTGAATTCATTTTTATTTTCTGTATATATCCATTGCTTATTTGTATTTTTTCAATAGCTGGGACATATAAATTAGGTGCATTTTATGTGATGCCAATGGTAATATTTCTTATTTTTCTTATGTTAAATGTTACATTGTATGATCCATCATTTTTCTTTTGGGTGGGCATGTATACTATTTTTTCATTCATTACTTCTTATATAACACTCTTATTTGTAAGGGGATATACAGCTGTAGAAAGTGAACGTTAATATCATTTGGTTATTTTTGGGGGAATAGGGATTTACGGTGAACGATAACAACCTCATTTCGCGTTATCATGACGGGAAATGAGGTTGTTTTATTTCTATATACACTATGTAATGTTTTTTAATTGGAGTGCTGAAACTCCTTAATAATTCTATCAATAACAGGAGGAAGATTACTAGGTAACGCATCTAGCGGAAAGAAGCGTAGTTCTTTCGATTCTGTTTGGTCGCATACAAGTTCACCATTGAATTCGCGGCAAATATAAACAACGAGTACACCGTGTACTTGATCGCCGTTTGGATAGATTTGAAAGAAATCTGGTCCTGAGTATGTACGGAATAGTTCTGGATTTTTGATGAAAAGTCCAGTTTCCTCATATACTTCTCGCTTTAAAGCGTCTTCTAACGTTTCGTTATATTCTAAGGCTCCGCCAATAATACCCCAGCGGTTAAAATCTGTACGGAGCTGCAGTAATATTTCATTGTTCTCATTTAATATAATGGCGTGTGAACCTATTAAAATAAGTGGATGATTTCCTACTAAATTTCTCATGTCTTCAATATAACCCATGTTATTTCTCCTTGCTTTTAATAATAGTTAGGAAGTTCTTTTAACATTCTTTCTGTTTTACGTGCTGTATAGGCTAAGTTATAATCATCTTTCGTTCTGAAAAATAATGTGCGTAAAAAGGTTTTAATGTTGGCACATAATATACAATACTCATTAAGTGAAAGGCGTTTTCTAATTTGAGGAAGCCTTTTTATTTTTTTATAAATAATTGAAATTAACTCATCTTGCGGAAAATCATGATATAGCATCGATAGTAACGGTGTAACAATTCGTTCATCTTCATTATTATGAAATAGATCCGATGGGATAAAAATTTTATTTAATAAACAATGAATTAATTCTTCATACCACTCAAAGGTCGTATAGGAATTGTGAACAATTTCAGTAAAGGCATCTGATACGTGGGCAAGACAATGAGCCCATCCTTTATTTTCAATATAGCCTCGAAAATCCGTTTCTAAGTTTGTATATGAAATGAGTTTGTTTTTTATTTCTTCAATGTCCTCCTCTGTGAAAAAGTAGTGCGAGTTAGCGAATTGGAGTATTAGCGCAATTAATGAAACAGTGTAAGAACGTGTGAAAACCCCATCTGTATGTGGGGAGTAAATGTCATAATATAAATACTCATCACTTAAACAAGTTTGTAGAAGTAATTTCAGTTGATCATCCATAAGGAATTCATGATGAATGAAATGTGCAAAACATTTATATATAAGTTGGTAACGAACGTAACTATCAGTTGTTCCGATATACTGAAGCATATTGAGCGTTAACTCATTCAAATCTATATGTTGCAGTTGCGTATAGTCATTTTGTTGTATAAGCTCTAACTGTTGTTGCAATGCTGTAATATCCAATGGAGAACCTCCTCCGCACTTTAAAGATGCAATGTTTTCTAGTATTCTATATATTCAAGGACAATCCTGCTCATGCAAGGAGAACAAGTAGAAATTCTAGTATGATATAGATGAGGGAAGTATATGATGACTATAGAACAGTTAGAAAAACATTTTAAAATAAGAAGAAATGCTTCTTCTATAATAATAAAAGAAAATAATGCAGAGCCTTTTACAGAAGAGAAATTAAAGGAAATCATGCAATATTGCGTTGCTGAGGCTGAAAAAGAGGGAATAGAAAACTTGCATTTTGAAATTTCTTCAAAAAGCCTAAATTATGATGTGTATAAGAAATGTTTCGAAACGTATTCATTTGAATATGCTACTGAAAACATGATTGTGTTTAAGGATATATATGAAGTAGAAGATGTAGAAAGTGATATTAATTTTAAGCTTATTGAAGAAGTAGGAGAAGAAGCTTTTTATTCTCTTTGGAACGAGATGACAGAAGAACAAGTCACTTATGATCAATTTGTAAATATGATGCTACAAGAAATTGGTGAGCAATGGAAAGAACATTGTTTAACAGCGAGTATCGATGAAGAGCCGATAGGGATTGTAATCCCGCATATTGAAAAGGGGACGTTAGAAGAAGGAAAACTAATGTATTTCGCAGTTGCTCCAAATATGCGAAATAAAGGGTATGAAGCAGCATTCTTTACAGGGGCAATGTTTGTCTTAAAAGAAATAGGTGCATCTTATTATATTGGCGAGACAAATGTACAAAATGAGTGGATGAAGGATGTTTTTGGGAAGAATGGATGTCAGCTGCTTAGTTCCACTGAGCGATATGTGAGGAAGTTTTAGGAGTACTATCTTGAACTTATTTAGCGGGAATCCGTGTACAACTTATGAACAAGTAAAAGAACTTCTTGCCTATTTGTAAGATAAAAAGAAAAATGAGAACGACAAAATAGATATTCCTATAATACAATAGAGAAAGATTCGATTATATGAGAAAGCGTTGGTGAAAGAATGGAGCAGCAAAGAAATTGGTTACAAGCAACTGTAGAAAGAAATGAAGACAATACGTTACATATAAAATGGGAAAATAATATAGAAGAAGTTCGCATTTATTGGAGTACTTCACCAGATCATATTGAAGAAACGGGAGAATTACTTGCAACGGTAAATGGAGAATCATCATGTACACTTGTAAACCCGAGTGAAAATGAGCGTCCATATTTTAGACTAGTTGGAAGTAATGGACAAGCAGTGACAGTAGCTGAGCGTAGATTACCATTAAAAGGCGCGTTTAACTTCCGTGATATGGGAGGATATGAAACGACTGAAGGTCGTAAAGTAAAATGGGGCAAGTTGTACCGTTCTGAAGAATTAGCAGGACTAACAGAGTGGGATATAGACTATTTACAAAAGTCTGGCTTAAAGTTAATTTGTGACTACCGTACAGACTTTGAAGTGAAGCATAAGCCGAATCCAAAAATTACAGGTGCTCGTCAAGTATGCTTACCAGTTATGCAAGACTTGGCGAAAGACTTGAACATAAATGAATTTTTCCAAGTTGGTGACCTTTCTATGTTAGGGAAACCAGGCGAGTACCTTGTGAAAATGAATCAAGATTTCGTAAGTGGTAATGAAGCATTCGTGAGCTTCTTAAACTTAGCGCAAAACCCAGAAAACTTACCGTTAGTAAACCACTGTACAGCTGGAAAAGACCGTACTGGATTCGGATCAGCACTATTATTACTTTTACTAGGTGTACCGGAAAAAACAGTAATGGAAGACTATTTACTAAGTAACGGTTTCCGTGAAAAGTTAAATGAAAAAATGATGGCCTTTTTAGGTGCAAAACTTCAAAACGATGAAAGTAGAGCGATATTAGGTGCGATGTTTGAAGCGCGCGCTGAATATTTACAAGCTGCGATTGATGAAGTGAAAAAGCAATACGATTCAGTTGAAGCGTATGCTGAAAAAGCACTTGGCTTTACGAAAGAGTCGTTAGAGGAAATGAAAGCATTATTGCTAGAAGATAAATAATGAGGAGGGAGGCTAATTGGATTAGCCTCCTGTTTCTATTATGAAATTTTTCGTTGCCTTATTATTCCTATTACAATTGGAATAACTGTACCAATTAACAATATCGGTAAAAATAATTTTCCAAAACCGCCGCTCCAATTTAAAGCGATTGAAATTGTTTCAAATTGGATGAAAGCAAAGATAAGTAAACAGACATTTTTTAATTGATTTAGCATTTTTCTACTATTCAAATAAAACTGCTTAGCATTTGATTCATTCAATCTTTGTGGGTAGTTATGAACTTCTGGAAACTTTTCTAAAGTTTGCATTAATAGGAGTATGAAAGCTCCTATTAATGGCAGAAGCAAAAGTTGCCACTTTGATCCCCAGCGATCTACATCCCCATATGCGTTATAATGTGCGGGTACTTCCTCGGGTAATCTTCCCCAAATAATAATCAAAAAAATGATTGATCCAAAGAACAATGAATATCCAATGATATCTCCAACCCATTCACTTTTTGTTTTTGGGATTTGTATTTTCGGTCTTCCCCATGAATTTACTATGTCTTTCCGCTCCTTTCTATTCCTGTATTACCTTTTTGAAAAATCGGATTCATTATCCGAATTATCTCAAATTTATAGTATTTTCACAATTAATTATTTTTGAATAACATGACCCGTGTACCTTAAACAACTTTAAGATTGCTGTACATCTAGGATTCGTAAAGGGAAAAAGTTCGACTTAAGAGAGAATTAATGAGAAAATACAAGTTGTAAATAACGTACTAGTTGAGGAGAGCATAATGAAATATAAAGTTATATTATTCGACGTAGATGATACATTATTAGATTTTCCTGAAACGGAAAGAAATGCTTTGCATAACGCGTTTCTACAGTTTGGTATGCCTACAGGGTATAATGATTATCTTGCAAGTTATAAAAAGATTAGTAATGGATTATGGAGAGATTTAGAAAATAAAATGATTACGCTAAGTGAATTAGCAGTAGATCGATTTAGACAATTATTTGCCGTTCATAATATAGAAGTAGATGCGCAGCAATTTAGTGATGTATACCTTGAAAACTTAGGAAAAGAAGTACATCTTATAGAAGGTGCAGTGCAATTATGTGAAAATTTACAAGATTGCAAGTTAGGTATTATTACGAATGGATATACGAAGGTGCAACAATCTAGAATCGGAAATTCGCCTTTATGTAATTTCTTTGATCATATTATTATTTCAGAAGAGGTTGGTCATCAAAAACCAGCACGTGAGATTTTTGATTATGCATTTGAGAAGTTTGGGATTACTGATAAATCAAGTGTATTAATCGTTGGAGATTCGCTAACTTCTGATATGAAAGGCGGAGAAGATTACGGCATTGATACGTGTTGGTATAATCCGAGTTTGAAAGAAAATATGACAGATGTTAAGCCGACTTATGAGGTGGAGAGTCTGCTACAAATTTTAGGAATTGTGGAAGTGGCGGAAGAAAAGGTAGTTTCATTTTAATCGTGTTGATATATTTTGAGTTACGGTAGATATATTGGAAAAATCGTCGATATAATTTGAGTTGCGTTCAATTTATAGGTACGATCGGTGTAATAACTAGAGGTGAGTGAAAGATGTTAACGTTTTTATTTGAGTTAGACAAGAGTATTCCGCAGAAGGATGAGCCACGGTATGCCGCTTATGCAAATGGCTTTATTGAAGGGGATTTAACAATTCGCGCGAGTGACAGCGTATTTTTTCAGAAGCCATGCATGAAGGTTGCAGAGCTTGGCATTTATTTAGGACAGTGGATGGAACAAGTGCAACATGGGCAGAAAGAACAATTGAATTATGAAACGAGTGACCGTGAGGAAGTAATTCTCGGATTCGTATATGAAGAGGAAGATCAGTGGAGAGTTTTTTCAAGTTGGCAACAATTTGAACTTCAAGAGCGTATATCAACTACAACATTAGTAGAGAGCGTTCAACACTATTTATATGAGCTAAATAAGGAACTGCGCGCGATAAAATATCCCGTTACGTTTGATCAGTACTTAAGAGGAGAGCGAATGATGCAGCTTTCTTACAAACGACTGTGTGATAGTAAAGCGGATACGACGTCGATAGAGGTTTACAATGAAAGCGAAAGAGTAGGCGCAGTACGGGGCTATTATAAAAATATGTTGATGAAAGTGCTAGACTTTATTCCGAAAGTCGGTAGTAATATCATTTATGAAATAAAGGATAGTAAGGACAACATTCGCGTCATTGCAAAGGATGTAAGTAGGCAGCGTCAAAGAAGGATTTTAGTAACGTACATCGATCATAATGATACAGAGCATGAAATACTTGTATGTGATGGAAAGTTATTAGATGCCAATTTCTTATTTACCTTTACATATAAGAGAGAAGAATATGTTGTTCACAAAACTTCAATTGGGCTTGGAAAGTTATTACGAAACGGTTATGTAATCGCAGATTGGAATATTCGTCTTGAGGAAGATATGTATTCTATCGAGATGGATGTATATGATGAAGATTATATAGAGGATCAATACTTACTGTTAGGCGTATTTCATGCTGTTTTGTATGGGTGATAAAAGAGAAGTACCGGTATTCTTCATGGGAAGGATGCCGGTATTTTTATGTAATTCTATGTCCTTAATTAATCCTCAAAAATAAAAATCTCATCAATTGTACTATGAAGTGCTTTCGCAATGTCGTGAGCAAGTTGTAAGGAAGGATTATATTTTCCTTTTTCGAGATGGCTAATTGTTTCACGGCGTACACTAACACTTTTCGCTAAATCTTCTTGTGTCATGTTCAATTTGGCGCGGTATTCTTTTATTTTCGTTATGAACGCCATGGCGCATCTTCCATTTCATCAACAGGTTTATCATAAAAGAACATAGAGAAGCCGAACGTAAGAATGAGTGTGCTGAAAATAAGAGCGATATCAATCTCTTGTAGTGTAGGGTTTGGAAATAACATTTCAATAAACATAATGATAGCGGTCGTTAGTAATGTAACGATAAAGGCATTGCGGCACGATTTATTGACGATTTGTTCAAACAGTTCATCGTGTTGAACTGTTCTATACGATGTGAAAAAGGAGAAGAAACAGAACATAGTAAATAATCCTTTTTCGTAAAAAAAGCCAAGGAAACCGAAGAAACCGAGAAATCCTAAATATTTTATCCAAGTTGTTTTCATGGTAGGTCCTCCTTGCAATGTTAGAAATAATTCACGTTATGTTATAAATATATCACATGTGGAAATGTAAAGTAATAATAGTTTTCCAATTCTTTTCATAATAATAGTAAAAAGAGGAAATATACTGCGAAATAAAGAGGATAATATTGTAAAATGGTTGTAAGGAGGGGGAGAAAGGAATGCTAACTTGGATCATGATCGTTGTATTACTTGTAGTGATTACTGTAGTGGCAACGGTGTTAATTGGGCGGAATGGTGATGCGAATTATAGTAAAGCGACAAAAGGGAATATTAAACGGCTGACGATGATCTATATTTTACTAGCTGTCGTTTTAATCGTTGGATTAGGCGTGTATATTTATTTTAAAGGTTAAAAAAACTGAAAAAATATAAAAATCTAAAAATAGAAGTATGCTATAATATTGATATAGTTATTTGGTAATTAAGGAAAGGATTGGATGGAATGATTGAAATTACGAATGTGTCAAAAAGTTATAATGGGTCTACCTATGCAGTAAAAGATTTAAGTTTATCTGTGCCTAGCGGAGAAATTTTTGGATTTTTAGGGCCAAATGGTGCGGGGAAATCAACGACAATTAAGATGATTACTGGTATTCATGGAGTGGACAAAGGGACGATTACGATTAACGGTAAAGATATTATGAAAAATCCGATGGAAGCGAAAAAGACGTTTGGTTATGTTCCAGATAGCCCAGATATGTTTTTGCGATTAAAGGGAATTGAATATTTAAACTTTATGGCAGATATGTATGAAGTGCCGAAAGAAGTACGACAAGAGCGAATCGAGTCTTTAGCGAAGAAATTTGATCTTTACAATGCGTTATCGGATCAAATTCAAAGTTACTCGCACGGTATGAGACAAAAAATCGTTATTATTGGTGTGCTCGTGCATGAGCCAGATGTATGGATTTTAGATGAACCGTTAACGGGGCTTGATCCGAAATCCGCATATATTTTAAAAGAAATGATGAGAGAACATGCGGATAAAGGAAAGATTGTATTTTTCTCTACACACGTATTAGAGGTGGCAGAAAAAATATGTGACCGCGTCGCGATTATTAATAAGGGAAAACTTCAGTTTAAAGGGAATTTAGGTGAAATGAGAGATCATTTTAAATCCAATGAATCACTTGAAAAAATGTTCTTGGAGATGACGGGCAATGAGTAAAATTTGGACGTTAACGAAAGTATTATTAAAATTAAATTATGCAGATTTTATAACAGATAAGAAGAAGCGATGGGCGTATGTATTTTCATTTGCAGCCATTTTATTTGTTGGCTTTTTAATATTTGGTTCGATGACGCACGGATTGTATGAAGGGATGAAACATTTAGGGCAAGACCCAGGAATGATTATCGCAATGGGACTTGCGATTGCGAGTATATGGGTATTTTTAATGAGTATAACGAACATTTTAACTGTATTTTACTATAGTAATGACATTGAAATGTTATTGCCGTTACCATTGAAGCCAGCGCAGATTATTTCGGCAAAGTTTTTAACGGTATTAATTACACAATACGTAATGAGTTCATTTATTTTATTACCAATCTTTATTACGTACGGGTTAAAAAGTAGTGCATTTATTACATATTACATATACATGATTTTTATTTACTTACTCTTCCCGATTGTGCCGTTAGTATTAGCTTCATTACTAATGACAGTTATTATGAGGTATACAAATATAGCGAAAAATAAAGATCGAGGCAATATATTTATTGGAATCGTAAGTATACTATTTATTGTAGGAATTAATGTGTTTTTACAGTGGAAAAATAAAAGTTCGTTTTCTGAAGATGCACTTACGAATTATCTTGCGAACAACGAATCTTCTCTTCTAGTACAAATGACAAATTATTTTCCAACTACATATTTTGGGGCAGTGGCATTAGTAGAAAATGCAAATTGGAAGGGTCCTTTATACGTAATCATCTTTGCACTTATTTCATTTGTATTTTTTGTGTTGTTTTATTACATTGCAGAGCGTACATATTTAAAAGGGGTTATTGGACTTTCAACGAGTACAGCAAAAAAAGAGGTCATTTCAGCAGAAGGCTTACAGAAATCAACGGTACAAAGTTCACATTTGAAAGCGTATGTGAAAAAAGAATTTAAAACGTTATTCCGTACACCACAATTTTTCTTAAATTGTATCGTACAAACTTTTGTTATGCCGATTATGTTATTCTTTGTTTTATTCGTGCAAGATGGGAATTTAAAGTGGATCACAGGGTATATTGATAATCCAAAATCAGCAGGACTTGCAATTGGCGTTGGTCTTTGTGCATCGTTATTTTTAATGGGAAGTAACGTCATCGCAACAACGTCATTTTCACGAGATGGAAGTTCATGGTTTGTGAATCGATATTTACCAGTAAAAGCTTCGGATATCTTTTTTGCGAAAGCAATCACTGCTTGGTTAATTAATGTAATTATTTTAGCGGTATTCGGTATTACGATGGCAGTTGTAGCAGGGATTTCTCCTGTGTTCATGTTACTGTGGTTTTTACTAAGTGCGAACGGGTTATTGTTAATTAATTTAATCGGTACACGTTGGGATGCACAAACTGCAGATATACATTGGGATACAGAGCAGAAATTATTTAAGAGCCGATATACAACTTTGTGGAATTTTTTAGCTAATATTTTTATAGCTTTAGTTATTGTTGCGGGAGTAAGTTTATTATACTTCTTCCTTCAAGTAGGACTATGGGTTATGTTTATCGTTTTATTTGTAATGTTTACGATTGTAAATTATATCTTCATTAAAATTTTAAAATTAGGTGCAGAACGCATATTGTCAAATATTGAATAAAAAGATAGATCCTCTGTATTCGTGCAGGGGATTTATCCATAGATGGAGGAGAAAAGGTGAAGAAAATAGCAATTGTAACAGGGGCAACTCGTCTGAATGGAATTGGTGCAGCTGTATGCAAGGTGCTTGCTCAAGAAGGGATAGACATTTTTTTCACGTACTGGTCTCAGTATGATAAAGCGATGCCGTGGGGAATGCATGACAAAGAACCCTTTTTGTTGAAAGAGGAGATTGAAAGTTTAGGTGTTCGCTGTGAAATGGCAGAAATCAATTTATCGCAGTCGTATTCACCAAATCGTTTGTTTTATATGGCCTCAGAACGTTTAGGTGATCCATCTATTTTAATTAATAATGCAGCGTATGCTGCTCATACGAGAATTGAAGAATTAAATGTAGAACAGTTAGATAAACATTATACAGTGAATGTTCGCGCTACTATGTTATTAAGTTCATTATTTATAAAACATTATGCACTGAAAACGAGTGGCAGTATTATTAATCTTACTTCAGGACAGTCATTAGGTCCGATGCCAGATGAATTAGCATACGCAGCAACGAAAGGAGCAATTGAAGCATTTACAAAATCAGTAGCACCAGTTGCGATGGAGAAGGGGATTACAGTGAATGCAGTTGATCCAGGGCCGACGAATACAGGATGGATTACAGAGGAGCTGAAGCATCATTTAGCATGGAAGTTCCCGCAAGGTAAAGTAGGAGAACCGTCAGATGCAGCGCGCTTAATTTCTTTTTTAGTAAGTGAAGAAGCAAAATGGATTACGGGGCAAGTCATTCATTCGAATGGTGGTTACTCATAAATATATTATGTTAACAATTGTTGAGAAACAAAAAATGAAAGAAAATTTTATTTTTTTGTATAAATAAAATGTCAAGAAAGATAAAAATTTGATAGGAGAGTATATCGTCATATGAAGATAGTAATTCTTCATGTGACAATATACTCTTTTTCTTTTACTACAGAGAAGAAAAATGAAGTAGAAGAAACTCGAATATTCAAATTGGTTTATCAGTTTTTGTACGTATTATTATGAAGATTACTGTCGGAAAGATGGTAATTCGTATGAAAAGGGATTTTTTAAGGGGAAATCGAATCGTAAAGGGGAGGATAAATAAAGTAAACATAGGGGGATTTATATGAAAATGAAAAAGGTCGCTATCGCATCGATAACAATTGGTACAATGCTTACTATGGCAGCTTGTAGTCCTTCAGCAGAGAAAGAGACAGAAAAGAAAGAACAAGTAACAGCGCAAAATGAAGGAGAAGCAAAAACGACAAGTGTAGATGAGACGTCAAAAACAACGAAAGATACTGAAAAAGATACAAATACTTCTTCAAATGAAAAAACAGATAAAGATGCAAAAAATACGAAAGAATCATCAGGAACAGAAAGTAACGGTAAAACGTCATCTCAAAATGAGAATGTGAAAACAAAAGAAAAAGAGACGACAGGAAAAACGAATGACGAAACGGCTAGCGGAAAAACGACAGATCAAAGTACAAGTACAAACTCAAACGGAAAAACAACGAAAGATCCGAAGAAAAGCGTAGCTGTGAAAACAAATGTTAAAGAAGTTGCTGCATTAATTGAAAGCTTAGACAAGCAATTAGCTGCAAACCCTAAATTAGAAACAGTAAATAAACTTGGAAAACAAATTAATGAAAAGTGGGATGTGATTGAGAAAGAGTTAGAAGCATCTCACCCAGCTGAATATAAAACAATTGGACAAAGTATGTATCCGTTAATTGTAGGAGCAGAGAAAGAAAAGATAGATATTAATAAAATGAAGTCATTAACGACGAAAACGAAAAAAGATTTAAATCAGTTATTAACGAAACTTTCGTAGTTTCAAAAGCCTACTGTGGAAGTAGGCTTTTTTGTTTTTTTTGTAAAAGTCTATTTTTTTTCAATTACGATACGAAATGAACCGAATGCTTGTTGACTGACATAATCTTCTTCGCTAGTTTTATAAGGAAATGGAAAAGCGACGAGCTGAAAATTACTTTCCTGATCCACTGAAGGCAATGTAAAATTGAAAATTTGTCTCGTTTCAGGTGCGACCGCAGTATAAACGATTTTTTTATCATTAAATATTTCAACTTGTTCCCAATCTTTAAAGGCCACGATTGCGTAAGTCATTTCATCTTTTGTTTCATTACCGTTTGATAGAGTTAATTTTTTACCTTCCTTTTCAGAAAATACCGTTTGTAATTTTTCTTCATTGTTCGTAACAAATAAAGGTTCATAAAGATCGTCTTTTAAAATAGCATCTGGATTTATAAAGGTGAGTTTTATTTTTTTGCTTCCCTCCTGAGGGGGATTTATGGAGTATCGCATACTTAAAATCTCTTCTAATATAACCGCTTTATTTAAGTCATTATCTTTTAATTTATATTCAGGTTTTTTAATTATTAAAAAGGTTAATTCACTTGCATTAGGAGAAGTGTGTAAAGAGATTCTCGTAGTAATTGAACTATTTGGTTTCATATCAAAAGAATAGTGTGATACTTCATTAGCGGCTTCTTCTATTTTAAAAGGTTTTTGTTCGTAATCTTCTAGGACAATTAATCCATATTTTCGGTCTTCATCAACATTATGTATGAATGATAACGATACATTTATTTTATTATTCTCCATAGTAATTTCACTACCATTGTTAATATGTTGACCTTTAGTATTCTTCAATCCGTACGAAATAGTATTGGTTTGTTGCTCTCGCTTATTTTCTTTAGGAGATGTATGTGGTTGTATGATTGAAGTAGGGAACAAAACATAAATTATAATTAACGAAATAAGTATAACACTGATAATAATACACATTTGTTTCATAAATAGCACCTCAATATATTTAAAATAAAAGAGAAAAAAGATATGCAAGATGCATATCTTTTTTTCTCTTTCTTACTAGGAAGCTTTTGTTTCGTGATTCACATCATTATAACCATTAAATTTATAGGTATGATTACCAATAGCATAATCATCTCCATCATAAACACTTGTGTTGGTCGCTGTAGCACTTACATAAGTTGATTTTTTGGCACTATTACTTTTCGTATTCACTATTGAGCCATCGCCATTGAAAGTTCTTGCTTTTGCATAAATATAGTCTTCGGTCGTAGTTGGTTTCGATTTAGCAACTGCATATGGGTTACCGAAAAAGGGAGTATACACGCTAATGTTAGGGTCATTCTTAGGTGCAGCTGCAACAACCAAACTAGGAACATTAGATGTTTTTGCTGATTGAACTGTATCGTAGTTAACCAAAACGGGCTGCTTGTCTGCAGCACCCACCTCTGAAGCACTTGCGTAATTAGTAAAACCAAAACCTAAAACCGCTAACCCTAAAGTTGCCACCGCTAAAGATTTTTTCATATTCACTAATTTTCCCACCTTTTTTAAATTTTTGAGTTCGAACTCATTTCATACAATATATGAAAATTTTGAAACTCTCAATAACTTGTCCCATACTTAACTTACCTTTTACTTTTGATTCAACATTTCTTCATTTGTAAAAAATCGAATATCTCTTCTAATGCTTAGCCAGCAAGGGAAATAGGTTTAACTTTATGAAATTCGTGTAAATTTAAATCTAATCATTTCATGATCTCTGTTATTTTTAAGGTTATGTGGGAAACTTATCTAAAAAAGGATGGTGATAAAAATGACAATCGATAGAGTTTGTACAATTGGCCCAGCAAGTAATAATAAAGCAACGTTAGCGCAGTTAATAAATAATCGTATGAAAATAGTGCGGTTGAATTTATCACATGGCACGCATGAAAGTCATAAAGACATCATTCGTTTAGTCAAATCGTTAGACGATTCTATTAAAATTTTAGGGGATGTACAAGGTCCTAAAATAAGGTTAGGTGAAATAAAAGGAGAGCAAATTACACTTCAGGCGGGAGACTCTTTTATTTTACATACACAACCAGTTACAGGGAGCAATAGAGAAGCAAGTGTTGATTATGCAGGAATCGCGAATGACGTGAAAGTTGGAAGTAGAATTTTAATTAATGATGGCGAAGTTGAGTTAATCGTTGAAACAGTAAGTACGGACAAAATAGAAACAAAGGTCAAAACAGGTGGCAATATCTCATCTCATAAAGGGGTGAACTTACCAGGGGCAATCGTTAGTTTACCAGCTATTACAGAGAAAGATAAAAAGGATATCCAGTTTCTTTTAGAAGAGGATGTTGATTTTATCGCATGTTCTTTCGTAAGAAAACCTAGTCATATAAAAGAAATACGAGATTATATACAACAGTATAAAGAAACTTCCCCTAATGTAATTGCAAAAATAGAAACGATGGAAGCGATCGAGAATTTTCAAGATATATGTAAAGAAGCAGATGGAATTATGATTGCAAGGGGCGATTTAGGAGTAGAGTTGCCGTATCAATTTATTCCGCTCTTGCAGAAAATGATGATTCAGGAATGTAATCGAACGGATACATATGTTATTACAGCGACACAAATGCTTCAATCAATGGTAGATCATTCTATTCCAACAAGGGCTGAGGTGACTGATGTGTTTCAAGCTGTACTGGACGGAACGAACGCTGTTATGCTTTCTGCTGAAAGTGCATCAGGCGAGCATCCAATTGAAAGTGTAAAAACATTACGTCTCGTTTCTGAATTCGCTGAGCATGTGAAAAAAGACGGTCCTTTTGTGATGAAAGATGTATTGGAATTGCTGCATAAGTCTTTGGATGAGTGATAAAGTGAAACTTTAATCAGTTGGGGTTTTGTCCATCCCCCACTGATTATCAGCCCTCACCAATCGGGCTTTTACTGCTCGGAGAACAGCGGGATAAATAAAAAGAGGGCGGATATGCATCCACCCTCGTGTTTTTCATTCATATTATTCTTGCTCTTGCTCGTCCAAAATTTTATCAAAAGCAGCAGATACTTTATCAAACTCTTCATCATTTTCAATGTATGAAAACTCATTATCTTCTTCTACTTTTAAAAAGAAAATATCAATGTCTTCCTCAGATTCTGTTTGAATGTCTTCTACGAATGCAACTGCAATATATTCTGCGCCTTCGACATCCATCGCTCCAAGTACTTCTACTTCCTGATCCTCATTATTCTCATCACTGAGAGTAAACACTTCGCCAACTTCAATATCAGACATATCCATTCTCCTCCTGTTCGACTCTAAAAAATAGAGCGCTCAAACTGTATACATACTAACATATCTTTCCATGAAAAATCAATTTCATACATTGGAAAAGCAACTGATTCTTCAATAGAATAAGTATTTAGCTAGAAGGAGTTTTATTTGTGAGTGCTATATTACTAAATCCATTCAACAATTGTATCCATAGTCTGTCTTGTTTTATCACGCTTTGGCTCTTCTTTACGGTAACCAAAGGCAACCATAACAGATACTTCAAGATTATCATCTTTTATAATGCCTTCTTGACGAAGTAAAGAATCTACTTTCTCTTTATCAAATCCTTCTATTGGACAAGAATCAATGCCGATTTGAGCTGCGCTCGTCATCATATTACCTAAAGCAATATAAGATTGCTTAGATGCCCAATCGAATACAGCACGTTCGGATTGTAACAAGTTAAAATCTGATTCCTGGAACTTTTTGAAGAATTCATATCTAATTTTTTGAGTGTCTTCAGGTAATCCAATAATATCGTTCATCATATATTTAATATACTCTGCATCATAATGCATATCTTTAATGTTTCTTGAAAGAACAATGACAAAGTGACTAGCTGTTACAAGTTGCCCACCAGCGCCCCATGAATACGGTTGTAGTTTTTCTCTTATTTCTTTATTTTGTACGACAATAAATTTCCAAGGTTCATATCCAAAAGAAGAAGGAGATAATCTGCCTGTTTCTAAAATGAATTTAAAGTCTTCTTCTGAAATTTTGTGCATAGGATCGAACTCTTTACATGCATGTCTGAAATGAAAAGCCTCCATAATTTTTTCTTTTGTAATTTGTGTTGTATTTGTCATAAAAGTTCCTCTTTTCATTAATTTATTTTTGTAAGTAAATTATATTTTTAAAGTAACTTAGACACAAGTACGCACATTTATGTGTTATAGTATCAAAAAAGATACTATTGATAAGGGAAGGGATTTATTATGGATTGTTCAAATGAAAATAA
Organism: Bacillus sp. EB106-07-01-XG149; assembly: GCF_058791555.1. Taxonomy (NCBI): domain Bacteria; kingdom Bacillati; phylum Bacillota; class Bacilli; order Caryophanales; family Bacillaceae; genus Bacillus; species Bacillus sp. EB106-07-01-XG149. Next base: position 351,820 of record NZ_JBYTDP010000004.1, read on the forward strand.
TATAAATTACCCATTTCTAAATAAATATTCTTGTCCAGTGGAAGCTATGGTTGAGGTTATTGGCGGAAAATGGAAAGGGGTTATTTTGTATCATTTATTAGATGGTACAAAGAGGTTTAATGAATTAAAAAGATTAAAACCTAATATCACACAAAGAATGTTAACACTGCAGCTGAGAGAACTTGAAGCAGATGGCATCATACATCGTGAAGTATACCGTGAAGTGCCTCCAAAAGTAGAATATTCATTAACTGAGCTTGGTGAATCACTACGTCCAATGATTCTATTAATGATGGAGTGGGCAACTAATAATATGGAGAAAGTTTTGGAGAGTAGAAATACGAAAAACAATAGTTAAGGGTTGTAGAAATAAAAGGTGTTTTCCATATGTGAAGACACCTTTTATTTCTATATTTTTTACTTTTTAACTTCAACTGCTGAAATTGCAAAGTCATTCAAGTTTACAGTTTTACCATACCAATCAGAGTGTTTGAAGACGATACCTTTACCATATCCTTCAGTTGAAGTACGATCCCATAGCGTTGTCGAATAGCTAGCAGTAGGGGATGCTGTACTTACAGAAGAAATTCTATTTTGCCAATTAGGAGGCAAATTTTTAAAACCGCTACTAAGAGAAAAATACTCGCCACCTTTATTTGCATGTTCATAGAAATCTGTACTATTAGGTCCGCTCCCTCCAACACCAAGGGGATTGATTGTATTATTCAACCTTTGTTTGTCTTTTTCAATAAAAGAATCTAAACTTTCTTTGTTCGAAAATCCATAAGATAACCAGTCTCCATTTTGATTTTGTTTCGGTAGAACTACAGTTATTTTTACGTCCTCCTTAGATGGAGCACCCAATTTGTTAAACAAATCTACAGTCTTTTCATCTACAGTTACATATTCAAAAGAGCTAATCGAATAATCCTTTTCGGTACTAGCTGATACTGACCCCATTCCGCCAGTTAATGCTGTAATGGCTACTGCTGCACCTACTATTAATTTTTTAAACATGAATTCATCTCCTTTAAACTTAGATTTTTTGCATAACTAAAATGTATGTTAATCGGAGTTCATTGTAAATATTTAGAATTTTATAAAAATAAAACAGAATATTCTTTTATTTGTCTGGAGTAAGAAATGCAAGTTTAAATAAAAAAGGATTTACTTAAAAAGTAAATCCTTTTTGGGTGTTAGTAATAAGCTTAGTTTGTGAGATGATTTTGTGATTTGCTAACCTAATTCAAAACTTTACTGATTAAAGTTTTATATTATCCAGCTATGAATCATACACTTCTTTTTTATTTGTGGAAGCAGCATCTAATAAAAGGAAAATGGCTGCTATAATATGTAGAACCATTTCTATATAAGGAAAGAAGGCAACTAGAGTAACGATAATACCGATATAATGAGGGTACGTATTCATGCCTGCTTTTTTAGCTAATAAAATAGTAGTGATATGTAAAGCAATCAATAGTAGCAAAGGTATCCCATATAGGTTAACAAGACTTGGAAATAAATAATAACAAGGACGTAATAAAATATGATAGATCCCTGTAGTCCACTTTAGTGCTTGTATGTAGGTTTTCAAAGTAAATCCTTCTAAAACAATCCATATCTATATATTACCAAAAATAATAGGTAATTGGATATTAAATACTTGTGGTTTTTAGTAGAATATAATTATTTTATGTTAACTAATTGTTTCGTAATCTATAAAATAGAAAAACCACCCAAACGAGGGTGATTCGTATTATAAATAACTACTTAAAGAAGAAAGGGGAACCTTCACCTCACTACCTTCCTTCATATTCCGTAGCATAACGGTTTCTGTATTAAGTTCTTCTTCTCCAATAATAAGCACATAAGGGATATTCTCTTTATTTGCGTAATTAAGGGCACGTTTTAATTTGCGTCCTGCTAGTTCGAGTTCGACTTTTAAGGAAGTGGTAGAACGTAATTGCTGGGCAATTTGTAAGCATTGTAATTCTGTCCCGAGTGGGATGATAAATACATCCGCTGTAGATGATATCGTTTCTTTCTGTGAGAGTGCTGTATAAATAACGTCTAAACCGAATGAGATACCGACTGTTGGATAGCTCATATTATCGCCACGGAATGCCCCAATAATATTATCGTATCGACCGCCGCTACCGATGCTGGATGTAATCGAGCCGTCTTTTAGAAAGATTTCATATACGGTGCCTGTGTACATTGTAAGTCCTCGTGCTAAAAATGGATTGAATATAGCATTCTCATTTATTCCAAGGGCAATCAAATATTGTTGTAATTGTTGTAATTCGTTTACTCCTTCGGCAACGAGTGGAGTATTGAAAGCTTCTTTAAAGTCAGCAATTGAAAGCTTTAGACAAGATAAAACGGTATTACATATCGTATCAGCCATTTCTTCAGTAATTCCGCGCTCTAATACATCTTTTCGTACACCATCAATCCCAATTTTTTCGATTTTGTCTAATGATAAAATTACGTCACTCGTTAGTTCACTAGGGATGTTAATGGACTGGAGAATACCGTTTAACAATTTTCGATTATTATATTGGATTGTTACTTCTAAGTTTAACGTTCGGAACAGTTCAAATGCCATGCTCATAAGTTCCGCTTCTGCCATGACTGATTCTACACCGACTATATCAACGTCACATTGAATAAACTCACGAAATCTTCCTTGTTTAATTGGCCCATCTCGAAATACTTTTCCAATTTCATACCGTTTAAAAGGAAGGCGAATGTTCGGATTCATTGCCACGACTTTTGCGAATGGAATTGTTAAATCGTAGCGTAAGGCAAGGTCACGTTTTCCTTGATCTTGAAGCGTATAAATTTCTTTTAAAATTTCATCGCCACCGCCGTACTTGTAAGACATAAGCTCATACATATTTAACGTTGGTGTTTCTAACGGTTTACATCCGTATCGTTCAAACGTGTCTTCACAAGCTCTTTTAATTTTATTTCGCAACACTTGTTCCTCTGGTAAATAGTCTTTCGTTCCTTTTACATTTTTCATTTCCATTGTAATCACTCCTTTTTAAATTAAAAAAAGCTATGCAGGTATAAAAATACCCACATAGCTTTATGAACGCTTCGTGGGTCAACAGGAAAAGCCCTGTACCCACGAAGAAAAATTTTTCTTCGGATACACGGCGTTACGTATGATGATGAAGTTGGAAAGAAGTATTAACATTTCGCATGACAAATCTCTCCTTAACATAAGTTTTTTCAAATTATATCAGATGATTTTTGAATTATCAATATTTTTAGTTTTGAAGCGAAATGTATTCATTGCACATTGCCTACAAGATGTTTTCTGTTCGTGCCATTTTTATCGCTTCTTCACGATTGTTAACACCTAGTTTTGAATAGAGATTTGAGCAGTAATTACGGATTGTTCCTTCAGATAAAAATAGCTTAGCTGCAATAGATTTATAGCGTAATCCGTTTGATAAATGTTCTAAAATTTCCATTTCCCGTTTTGTAAGTCCGTATGGAAAAGTTTGTTTAGTTGATTTGATTTTCGCTAATTGCTCACGTTGAAGTTTCATTTCTTCAAAAATGCGTGTAGCAACTGATTGGTCAATCCAAGTTCCACCGTTATAAATAAGTTTCAAGGCCTCCTTCATTTCTTGTGGATGAATAGATTTCAACATGTAACCTTCAGCTCCATGCTCTAGTGCAGTTGATGCTTGTAAGGAATCTTCAAATGTTGTCATAAGTACAATCTTCATATTAGGCCAACGTCGCTTCATTTTTAGTAAAGCCTCAATACCATTCATTTCTGGCATCTGAATGTCCATTAGTACAATGTCAGGTTGTAATTGTTCACATAATAGTAATGCCTCAGATCCATCGTATGCCTTCCCAGCAACAATAAAATCATTTTGGTTCTCTAAAATTTGCTCTAAACTATTTGTAATAAGTGCCTGATCATCAACGACCAATAAGCGAATTATGTCATGTACAGGTTTTGTTTGTAATGGAATATTACAAACAATTAATGTTCCCTGTTCAACATTAGACTGAACCGATAATGTCCCCTGAACTTGTTCAAGTCGCTCTTTCATTCCACTGAGTCCAAAGCCAAATTGAATTTCTTTCATTCCAATCCCGTTATCTTCAATTTGCAATCGAAGTTGTTGGTCGTCGAAATGTAGTTGAACGGATATGTTGCTCGCTTTACCGTGCCGAACAGCATTTGTTAACGACTCTTGAAGACAACGGTATAGGCAAAAATTCACTTTTTGCATTACAAGGGTCTCGTTTCCGATCATACGAAATGTAACGGTTGTACCTGTAGATTTCATAAATTCATCTGTTAATTGTTGTAGTGATTCACTTAATGAATTATTAAGTGGATTATGAGATAGCTCATGTAGATGCTTTCGAATATCATTTAGACTATGCTGAGCAATACTGATAAGGGAATCAATTCGTTCAGACTGTGAATCCGGTACTGATGATCTTAGTGATGTGACGCCAGCGATGAGAGAAGTAAGTGTATGACCAATTGTGTCATGTAGTTCATGTGACAGTCGATTACGCTCTTCTATTAAAGTAAGCTCTTCAATCCTTTTAATATGTTGCTCTAATAGTAGTTTTTGCTCTTCAATAATTCGAGATTGCTTATGATACTGAATTAATATATTAAAAGAGATGCCAATGGCAAAACCGAGACTACAACTAACGATTAGTTCATATGGCGGTCGGTTGGCAATCCAAGCATTCAATAGCGGGAATGCAAATCCACAAAAAATACCGCTCCATATGTAATTATTTTGATTACTACATAGTCCAATAATGATTACGAGTAAAATGAAAGACCAAAGTAAATTTGGAGCTATGGATGCTAAGTAAAGATAAAAACAACCCGCAGTGATAATATCGAATGCAGGGTACCATTCTGGTTTCTTATATCGAATAATTAATGGTACAAGGTAAACGACAAAAGTGAGAGAAAGTACAATCATACTTGATGTATGAATGGATGTTGGAAACATAAAATTAGCGCTGATAATAACAATTAGCCAAAATGTTCGTATGAGCACAAATATCCAGTCATACCAAATCCATTCTTTTGTGAATGAGAACATAAATTAAGCACCTACTTGTATTTTAAGATTAATTATCAATGATTCAGATTCATCATGTAACATATCTTTGAAATCGTCAATAGAAAAACAGTCAACAAAGTATGTCATATGAAGCAGTTGACAGTTTGTCACATGTTTTATATGACATTTTTGCATAAAGCGTCAAAAATAAATTAAAACGTTTTGTCACTATGTGATTTAACAATATTGAAGGTAAGGTGAGGGAGTGAGGCAACAGAAAAATTTAAAATAATAGGAGCGATGCATAATGAAGTCATTTATCTTAAAAAAAGGAACAGTCCTTACTTTAACAGGAGCAATATTGGTTGGAGCATTAGCAATACCTTCTTATGAAAACGTACATGCGGTAAACAAAAGGACATCAATTGAACAAGTTATTGATAAAGCTGCCGATGTAAAGGATATTCCAGGAGTTATTGTTACTGTGAAAAATGGAGGGGCAAGTTGGGCATATGCTTCTGGGGAAGGTAATATTGAGAGAAATCATAAAGTAGATGCTGATTCTACTTTTAGAATTGGGAGCACAACGAAGACCTTTGTAGCTACAGTAGTATTGCAGCTTGCGGGTGAAAAGAAGTTAAGTCTTGATGATACGGTAGAGAAATGGTTGCCAGGACTTATTAAAGGGAAAGGCTATGATGGCAGCAAAATTACGATTCGCCAACTATTAAATCATACAAGCGGAATTGCTGATTACTTGACTCCAGATCTTAAAGAGAAATTAATAGAGAATCCAAGTGAGAATTATACAGCGGAACAATTAATTTCTCGTGCCTTACAATTAGAACCAGTAAAAGGATGGTCATACTCGAATACGAATATGGTCATTATTGGATTAATTATTCAGAAAGTAACAGGGGAATCATATGCTGAGCAGATACAAAAACGAATTATTGATCCTCTTAGTTTAAAAGAAACGGTACTTCCTGGAAGCTCAATGGATATTCCGAAAAAAAATGCCCGTGGCTATTTAAATATGGGAGATAAATTAGTAGATATTACTTTGTTTAATCCCTCATTTGCTAATGCTAGTGGTGAAATGATTTCGACAGGAGAAGATATGACAACGTTCTTCCGTGCCTTATTAGGTGGTAAATTACTAACACCGGAAATACAGAAGGAGATGATGACTCACACAGTAGATACCCCATTAGGAAAGTATGGACTTGGTATTCACGCAACAAAATTACCAGATGGTACTGAAGTATGGGGACATGGTGGTGGTATCCCTGGTTTTACTAACTTTGCTGGTGGAACGAAAGATGGTCAGCATGTTATCTCGATAAATATTAATGTATTAGGCGCAGAGAAACAGATTAATAATATTTTAGCTTCAGAATTTGCAGCAAAATCAAAAAAGGAACCCACTGATAAGGAAAAGAAAAGTAAACATCGAGAAGAAGTACAAAATGTAATGGATCAAGTAGTAACGAATAAAAAAATTCCTAGTGTTATAGCTGGCGGATTAAAGGACGGAAAGCGTTGGTCGTATGCGACAGGAACAGCTAGTTATGAGATGCCACGCCCTGTAGAACCGAATTTTTCGTTCCGTATCGGGAGCATAACGAAGACTTTCACTGCTTCTGTTGTACTGCAATTGGCTGAAGAGAAACAATTAAACCTTGATGATACAGTTGAAAAATGGTTGCCGGGAGTTATACAGGGTAACGGATATGATGGGAGTAAAATTACAATTCGTCAGTTATTAAACCATACAAGTGGGATTGCAGCATATACTGATTTAGATATGCGGGATATTACATTGCCTCAAAACCCATTTCGTTATTATAGTACCGATGAGCTCATAAGTTTAGCACTTGCAAAGCCGCCTGTATTTGCACCAGGGGAGGGCTGGAACTATTCAAACACAAATACTGTTATAGCCGGGGAAATTATTCGGAAGGTAACAGGGGATACGTATGCGGAGCAAATTAGAAAAAGATTTATTGAACCGCTCGGGTTAAAAGAGACATTCGTAATGGAAGCAAGTTCGCACATACCGGGTAAGCATGCGAATGGATATAATATGGATAGATCAGGTCGTTTATATGATTTGACAGAAATTAATCAGTCATGGGCAAATGCAGCTGGAGATATGGTTTCAACAGTGGAAGATTTGACTACATTCTTCAGTGCACTGTTGGGTGGGAAGCTCTTAAATCAAGAGCTAATGGATCAGATGTTCACAACAGTAGATTCGCCTATAGGTAAGGTTGGACTAGGAATTTATGAAGAGAAAACATCAGACGGACAATCGTATTGGGGGCATGCTGGTGGGACTTTTGGATTTGAAACAAGAGTCGGTGGACCTATTGGAGGAGAACATATTTTAGTAACTGCTATTAATGCAGTCGGTCCAGAAGTCATTACAGGCAGGGATAAAATATTTAATAAAGAGTTTAGACGTTAAATGAAAAATCGACATCGAGCCTTCCGTTTGAAGGCTCGATGTCGATTTTGTCTATGTGATTTTAAATTTAATGGGAAATAAAATCTTTGTAGGATGATGCATAAATATATCTACAAAAATGTGAAGTTATGCAGGTGAAATGGAAAAGGGTGTATAATAAAAGAAAACTTAATAATATGAAATAATCTTTTAAGGAGACCGCTATGAAAAAAGATAAAACAAATGCGATGCGAATATTAGATAAAGAGAAAGTCGAATATTCGATGATGTCATATGATCCAGACGATGGAAAAATTGATGGCGTATCAGTAGCTGAGAAAATTGGACGAGAAGTGAGAGAAGTATATAAAACGTTAATCGCTCAAGGGAATAGTAAAAATTATCATGTGTTTATCATTCCGGTAGATGAAGAACTGAACTTGAAAGCAGCAGCAAAATTAGTTGGTGAAAAGAAAATTGAAATGATTCCTGTGAAAGATATTACGAAAGTATCAGGGTATATTCGCGGTGGTTGTTCACCAGTCGGAATGAAGAAGTTATTTTCAACATGCATTGATGAGAGTGCGCAATCGCTTGAAACGATGATAGTAAGCGGCGGGAAAATTGGTATACAAATTGAGCTGAAAGTGGATGATTTGGCAAAAGTGACGAGAGCGCAGTTTGGTGAAATAACGAAATGATTATACATAGGGAAAGAAGTTCTAGTTTTAAAGGATAATTAGCTCATTATGGGGACTGATTATCCTTTTTTATATATTTTTTTGCTACTGATAACGATAATTATGTAAGTAAGCTGTTCACATGGGCAGCTTATTTTATTTTTCCGTATAGCATAGATTATTTTGGAAAATGCTGACGGTATCCCTGGGAGTATGAAAAAACAACAAAATACTAAACTTTAGAAGTTAAATAAAGGATGATCAAAATGTAAAAAGACATTAAAGCTATTAAATTTTAAAACCTAAAAACAAGCATAACCCCGTTCTAAATTTAGGGCGGGATTAAAATATTTTTATTATTTGTGAACACTAAGGTTTCTGGTAGGGGAGTGTCTTAATTTAAAATTGGTGATGTGCTAGACTTTATGAGGGCGTTTCGCAGAACTGTTCCAATATGTGTTACTATTTAGTTGTTACATCAATAATTACTAAAATAAGGTAAAGTGTATAGGGATGAAGAGACTAGCGATAAGTTTAGTATCTGAAAAACCTAATTTTACTGGTCAGTGAAGGGGGATCTGTATTTGATATGTTAAAAGATGATATTATTTTGGATAAGCTGCAGCAATTTGTTTCTGAGGAATCTATTCAACGCCAAAGTATGAAGAGTAGCTTTGCTGACTTTATACTGTCATTTGGTGAAACGTCGAAAGCTGCAAATTGGATAGTTAGCTATATCGAGAGCTTATGTCATGCCAAGCATGATAAGGGTGTTTACACTCAAATGAACAACCCTGAATTAATTGCTGATTTGTTAGAAGTGGCTTATGAAAGTTTGAGTAGGGACGCTGATTTGCAACCATACGTTACGCAAATCACAAGATTATTGTATATTGACAAGAAGGAACGAGATATGTTAGATTCTGAACGCTATGTTCAGTACCGGGCAGCTGTGATGTTGGATAAATTAATTTCCTTAAACGTTTCGTTGCCACCGGAAGTAGAAGAGTTGGTGTTATCGGATTATTATAGACAGGATATACCGACAAAAGAGTTCATTTGTAGTATATGGAGGAGATTGGCTGAAAGAGGCACTAATATATCTAATCATATAAGTTCACTAGTCATCAATGTTAAGAACCACGAATCTGCTACTCTCACTAATAATAGTATACTAGCTTTATGGGCATGCATTCGCAGGGGATTCTTTGATACACCTATCCCTGATAGTAATCAAACTTATCACGTATGGCTTTGGCACATGACTACAAGCTGTGTAGATAAACTGAAGAAAACATACGAGGAACCTACCCGCTCAGTGGCAGTAGGCTGTCTTCTTGAAACTGTAAGGATATATCCGGAGGCTCAATCTTTGATTCTAGAGTGCATGGATAAATGGGGAATTGCAGAACCAAAGCGTCCACGTAGTGATTTTCAACGAGATTTAAAAGAGCTTTTTTCACGTTGCGAAAATCATCCAGACATAAATTGCTTACCAGAGAATTATGTTATTACTAAAAGAGGAATCATGTCGAGAACTAAATCTAACTCGTAATTCAAATAACGTAAGGATCGTACGAATCACATTTGATTATTTTGAAGAATGCTGATGTCCCAGGAAGTATAAAAAAGCAACAAAATACCAAACAAAATTATATGAAGCGAGATACCATATAATTGTAATAGATGCTTTTTACGAATTTTCAATAGATAAAACTAAATGAAAAAATAGGTAAAAAAGTGGAGGGGTATTTATCTAAATATATAGAATTTTTAACAAAAATTCATAATTATGTTATATAATGATGTTAACAAACTATATTTTAGGCATTACCCCCGATTGTGTAGAATAAATGATTTTTTGATGAGTTAAAGTGTTTGGCTAAAAGAACTTGTAGCGAGGCCTTGCTACAAGTTCTTTTATTTTTTCAGTAAAGGAAAATAAGAAAAAAGAAGGGGACACAAGTATGATCGGAAATTTAAAGAAAGCAGCATTGAATTCGTTAGATGGGAAATGGGGGGTAGGTATAGGAGTATCAGCTTTATTCTATTTTGTACCAACCTTAAGTGCATCAGCAATCGCCTTTTTTATGTATTTAATATTCGTACTGTTTATCGGGATAATTGGCCCTGATGCATTATTTATTTATTCAATAGGTGGGCAACTACAAGTAGATCCAGTAGCACTTGCTGTACTTATTCTCAGTTATATTGGTTTAGGGGTGGTATGTTTCCTAATTTACAGTGTTATACAAGGTATCTTTAATTATGGATATTCTGTTTTTACTTTACACTTAGGGAAACAAGAAGAAGCTAAGGTAGACGATGTATTTTCAGGATTTAAAAAGAATAATTTGTTTAAATCAATGAAGTTAGGTTTGATGCAAGCTATTTTTCTTTTTTTATGGAGCCTATTACTTATTGTTCCAGGTATTATTAAATATTTTTCTTATTCCATGTCGTATTACATATTAGTTGAGAATCCTGATTATACAGCAAGTGAAGCATTGAGAGAAAGTAAAAGAATAATGAAAGGACAAAAGTTAAAATTATTTGTTCTTTGGCTATCATTTATTGGTTGGTTTTTATTAGCTGCATTTATAGGAATGTTTACGTTTAATCTATCATTTATTTTCATTTCTCCTTATTACAATACAACTGTCTCACATTTTTACTTAAATTTAATTAAAAAACAGGATATTGGAGAAGCGAAGGTAAGTATATAAATAAGAAGAAAGTGTAGAATAGGTGAAATGTATACTATTCTTAAAAGTGGGTATGCAATTAAGCATATCCGCTTTTAATATTATGTTAAAAATCGGGTATATTACGTTTGTTATGATTTGAGCAAGGGTACCGGAAACATGTTGCAAGTTGGAGTGAATAGGGTAAGGATATCGCAAACATGTTGCAAGTTTAATAAAATAGGTATAGCACCACATCACTTTCAAGCTACGGTTATAAAGTCCTCCTAATCAAAAAAAATATCTCTTTACAATTATTTATGAGCATTTAGTTTAGCTTTATCAATCATATAATTACCTACCTTTTGCATTTAATATATCATTGTAAAGACAGAAATGGGTTATGGCTATAATTCTATATAGGCTTTTTCGGCACCTGGGACTTTAAATTTATTTACATTATATTCGCTAATTGTATATACCTTTATCTCTTCAAAATCTTAGCTAGATGGCTATGTATCGGTATCCCACAATAAAAAGGCAGGAACATATCACAAATATGTTCCTGCCTTTCATTGTAGAGAGATGTTTCCTAACAGTTGATTTTGTTAACGAAAGTCGACTTCAAATCCATATTTTGTATGAAATAAAAGCATATAATAAAAGTATGAGGTGATGATGTGAAGGAGATAAACATTCATAAAATAATTGCAGATAAGAGAAAAGAAAAGAGAATTACACAGGAAGAGTTAGCGGCGTATATCGGTATTACGAAGGCGTCTGTTTCCAAATGGGAGACGGGGCAGAGTTATCCGGATATTACATTTTTACCACTGTTAGCATCGTACTTTAATATAAGTATAGATGAACTAATCTGTTATACACCGCAAATGGGACAGGAAGATATTAGAGATTTATATCATAGACTAGCGGAAGCTTTTAGTGAAGAACTGTTTGATGAAGTAATGAAGGAGTGCAGAGAAATAATCAAAAAATATTATTCTTGTTTTCCATTATTACTTCAAATGGGACTACTTTTTATTAACCACCATATGTTAACAAAGGATACGGATAAAAGAATTGAAATGTTAGAAGAGGCAATGTCCCTTTTTAGCAGGGTGCAGGAAGAAAGTGATGATGTTTCTCTTGTAAAAGAGGCGGTATCGTTTCAAGCAACTTGCTATCTTATACTCAATAAACCGAATGAAGTATTGCAATTGCTTGGCGAAACGATACGACCTAACGTCCCAGCGGAAGACCTAATCGCACAGGCGTATCAAATGCTTGGGAATACTGAAAAAGCGAATAAAATAATGCAAATTAGTATGTATCAACATTTAATACAACTCGTTGCAACAATACCGAATTATGTAGTAGTAAATGCTTCAAACGCTGAAAAGGTAGAGTTAATTTTATATAGAGCTTTCATGTTAATAGATATATATGAAATAGAAACATTACATCCCAATATGACTTTAAAAGTATACTATGCTGCTGCACAAGTATATTGTATGCAAGGAAATTTTGAAAGAGCATTAGAAATGTTGCAGAAATACGCAACAGTTTGTGCAGCTAGTTTCACATTAAATAGCCTTCATTTACATGGCGATTCCTATTTTGATGCGATTGATGAATGGTTTGCAGAATTTCCACTCGGTGCTAAAACGGTTAGAAATGAAGAGATTATAAAGCGGAGCATGTTACAAAGTATTGCAGAGAATCCAGTTTTCGCTCCGATGAAAGATGTAAGAGAGTACAAAAATATAATAGCGAGTTTGAAATTTAAATTGGATATAAAAGAATAGAGGGGGGACAAAATGATGATCTTTGATGAATATGAAGTAGCGATAAATAGTGAATTTACTTTGCATGGTACGATTACTAAACCGAAAGCTGACGGGAAGTATGCTGCTGTTGTCATTATCGCTGGATCTGGAGAGATTGATCGTGATGGAATGATTGTACCGTTAAAGCTTGCGTCGAATATTTACAAAGATTTAGCACATGTAATAGCGAGGCTTGGAGTAGTAACGCTCCGCTTTGATAAGCGCGGAGTAGGAAAGAGTGAGGGAGAATTTCTGAAGACTGGAATGTGGGATTTAGTTAGTGATATAGAGGCTACGATTACGTATGTAAAGGAACAACCATTTGTTGATTCGGAAAATATCATTTTAGTTGGTCATAGTGAAGGGGGTATGTTAGCAACTGTAGTAAACGCAAGAACACCAGTTGATGGACTCATACTTCTTACAGGAGCTGCGGAATCGTTAGAAGAAGCTACGAAAAGACAAAGAGAGATTGCTTATAAAGAATTAAAAGAACAAAAAGGAATAAAGGGAAAACTCATGCGCCTTCTTAATGTAGAGAAACGTGGAGAGAAGCAGATGGAAAAAATAAAAGAGAAAATGATGAATACAGAAAAAGATACAATTAAAGTAGGTTTTAAACCGATGAACGCAAAGTGGTTTAGAGAGCATTTTCAGCATGATATTTATAAAGATTTACAACAAGTAACATGTCCAGTGCTAGCTATTGCTGGTGATAAAGATATTCAGGCTGATCCTGAAAAAGCGAAACGAATTGATCATTATGTGAAGGGTGATTCTGAAGTACATGTAGTGAAAAATATGGATCATAGTTTGAAACGTTTTGAAGGGGAGTTCAGAGCTTTAGAGTTTAAAAAGAATTATGAAGAAGGGGCGGGAAAGCCACTTCACCCGATGCTGGAAGAAATAATTGTGAATTGGATAAGTGCGAATTTTATCTCGCATAAGATCCCTGCATCAACATTAAGTGAATATGAGGGAGATGGAAAGGAGAGTAACTGTCTGTAAAAGACGGATTGGTTTAGATTAATAATAGGTATAAGTTCAAGCACATCTCCCTGATTGTACATTCTATAGTAAGATAATAAACTTTTGTTATTAGATCGCTATAGAAAATCCTCTTATTCAATCTGATATGCTACTAAATTCTGTAGAGGGGTGTTTGTATAAGGTTCGAAGTATAAATTCATATTCCGCTTCAAAACTTTTATCTAAATCAATATAGGTGTAGGCTCAAAATAAAGTTAGAACAATTATACAACACTCTACAAATAATCCAGGCTATTTAATATTAAGAGGAAGCCAACTATACACATAATCCATGACAGCGCTGACCCTGAATGATTAGCGATTTTCATTCGAAGCCTCTCGAGAGGTTTTTGCATCCACCGACCAAACAGGAGATAGAAGAGAAATAGCACGAGAGAGGGCAATACCATAATAAAGTTGTATCCAGCTAAAATAGAAGACCATTCTACCCATGATAGATTAGAAGTAGTTAGTATGCCAATTGCTACAAAATAAGGAAATGCAGTTCCCGCTTCAATTAATGTAGTAGTGAATCCGAGCGCAATTATGGAAAGAATGCTATTTGATTTTGGTGAAGGGAACTTTGAACTTTTCTTTGGTGGAATATAAAAGCTTGCGATGAATAATAGGGCTCCAATAATAAATAATGTCCAGCTTACGATTCGGTTTTGAAATACGCCAGAAATAATCTCAAATAAAAAATTTAACCCTAGCATGAGTGAAACTCCAACAACAAAATAACATCCAGCTACCGTCAATAAATAAACGAATAAACGTTTCGTGAGACGCTCTTTATCTGTTAAAAGTAGATATATTGTTACTCCTATTGTAGTAGGGCTTAGCGTGTCCAATATAGCTAATCCGCCTATTAGGAGAAGTTGTTCTGTACCCATCGTGATTTCCCCTTATTTCGGCTCAGGCTTATTTTTTTCATTCATAAAAATGGCATATGCCTCGTTCATAAACTGAAGCACATCTTGATCAATTGGGTATAAACTAAGTTTCTCTGATTGTTTGGGAGACATCCTTATCTCCCAAAGCTTATTTAGAAATTCATCCTCACCTTCAAATTCTTCTAAGCGTTTTTCCTCCATTCTTCTCATGATATTTTGAACTTTTGTTGCCTTTGGACCGTCCTTCATATAACGTTTTAACTGGCCGATGAGAGCAATCCATTCAAGTGAATCAGAACAGTCACTTGACATTTTAGGAACCTTTTCTAATAATTTTATTTCTTTTTCTTTAAATACAGATTCGCGATAATACTGTTGTATATCTTTATCTTTGCTGGATAATTGCATAATCTTCTGAATCGCAATCCAGCTTTCTTCTCCTTCTATCGCAATTCCATTTATCAATTCCCGTAAGGATAATTCTATTTTCTTTAAATGTTCCTGCTCTTTTATTACATAAGATAATTGATTCTGTAAACTATCCGACCAATCCCATTCATTGAAGTCGAGCATATTTTTAATCTCTTGTAACGGAAATCCAACTTTTTTTAAAAATTGAACTTGCTGTAGTTTTTTTATTTCTTCATTTGTATATAAACGATGGCCACCTTCTGTTTTTGATGCTGGTTTTAATAATCCGATTTTATCGTAATAACGCAGTGTCCTTACTGTAACGCCTGCCAGTTCTCCAACTTTATTAATGTGTATCAACTGATAAACCTACCTTTCTGAACGTTAAGATTTTATCGTTAACGATTATTTTCTTCATACCACATCTATTCTTCTTTACTAAAAAGATTTTTAAGTAAGTAACCTGATCCTAATCCAATTAGTACACCAGGAAATGCATAATCCAATGTCAGTCCGATCCCTGCACCTATAATGACACATCCATAAATAATAATATCGCCTTGTTGCATCTAAAAACCTCCTATTTTTCTAATTTCTTTTATGAAATTGCGAAATAGTAGCTACTTAACAGTATATAAAATGACCCAACGTCAACTTCAAGTGTTTTTGATTTTTATTAATACATTTATATAAACCTTTAAAGCGCCCTCTAACGGAAGATTTAATTTCAAAATATTTTGCGGGCTTATCGTTCCAAAATATTTATACTAAAATATATAATACGGGGGTGTGGTTAATGGGTAGAAAGATTAGTTTTAATAAAGAGCAAGCTTTAAATAAAGCTATGTATTTATTTTGGGAGAAAGGTCATGATGCTACATATATATTAGATCTTAATGAAAAGAAGGGTATAAGCTAATCTACTCTTTATGATAGTTTTGGAGATAAGGATGCTCTATTTAAACTGGTTTTGGAACATTATGAAAACTTCGGTGTCTTAGCATACAAAATTCACGTACTGTTCTTGTTATCCTGAGGTGAAATGGGAGGGAATGTCTTTTGGGAAGTAGACCTGTAAAGTTATTTTTTAAATCAATTCTATTTTTTTTCTTATGCGGTATTGTTGTTTATTCTATATTTCAGATTATGTTTGTCTGGAGTGTTTCGACAGGATTAGGGAGGGATGATATAGTCGGATTTTCTGATAATAAGTATGTAATTGGTCGTCCACCTGTTAGCTATAATTTATATAAAAAAGATAGTGGGGAAACTATATTAGATAATGTTATTGGTTATAAAAAAGGAAAAACGAAAAGCTATGTTCGGAATGAAATCGAATTTGTAGTGATAAATGAGATAAAGGGTAGCTATGAATTGTATAAAATAGAAAAAGCTTCAGAAAAGGATATAGAACGGCTGAAAGAAATGCAGAAATTAGAATGAAAGAGACTATTTGAAGGATAAAAATGCTGTTGGGTTAGACTTCGCAATGGCTGAATTGTACGTGAGTAGCGAAGATGAGAAAGCCAATTATCCTTGCTTTTATCGTCAGATGTTAGACAGATTAGTAAAATCGCAACGAGTATTAGCAAGGCGCGTAAAAGATTCAGCTCGCTGGAAGAAATAATTGTGAAGTGGATAGAGGCGCATTGTATCTCGTAATACGAGGGGAAAAAGACTTCCAGATCGATATAAGGCGGAAGTAAGAAAGCTTAATTGTTTGTAAAAGCTCGGTTGTTGTAGGTGGATTTAGTTCAGTATTCAGAATATAAGTTTTTAACGTTATTTTTTACTTAAAAATGGATAAAAAAATTAATTTACCATTTAAAAAACGAACATTAAAAAATATTTTAATAAAAATGTTCACATTTAGATTGCGTGCACACTAAAAGTTTGATATATTACCAATATAATAATTTTACACATCATCACTCGTATATACTCGGTAATATGGTCCGAGCGTTTCTACCTAGTTCCCAATGAAAGAACTGGACTACGGGTTAAAGTGTTCGGCCGTGCTGTTCAATGAGCGCTATCGATCTATAATTTTGCATTTGTTTTACCTTATGCTTAATTAACTTTGACTATCGTAGTTCTAGAAAGTAGAGATTCTTCTACAATTTCTAGAACTTTTTTGTTTGGACCAAAAGTATCGAGTATAGAAAACAACAAGAGAAAGAGGAGATTATTTATGAAGAAGAATACGTTGAAAAAATGTGCTGCCCTAGTAACTACTGTTGCATTGTCATTCTCGATACTTGCGGGATGTAATGCGAGTCCGAAACAAGTTGAGGCAAAAAACAATCAAAAACCAATCTTAATTCAAGGGCCAATGCCGATAGAAGCTGAAAAGTTTGCAAAAAGGTTGAAAAATGTGAAAGAAGAAAAGTCTGGAACTTTCGTATTTTATAAAGGAACTGTCGACAATTATCCTGTAATTGTTGCGAAAACAGGTAAAGGAATGGAAAATACAGCAGCCGCTACAGCAGTGGCTATTGAAAAATATAAGCCTATAGCGATTATTAACCAAGGAACATCAGGTGGACATGATCCTAATTTAAATGTATTTGATATTGTTTTAGGAAAAAAAGTCGCGAATATAGGTTCATTAAAAACAACAAATATGGATGAGAATCAAGGGATTGAACCGACAAAATGGATTTCAATGGACTTAATGGCTTCGGAAGGAAGTGCAGGAGAAGATCCAAATGCTGAGAAAATCCGATACTACGAGGGAGATAAGGATTTACTTGCAGCAGCTAATGCGGTGAAAGATAAATATACAAAAGGTAAAGTGGTGGAAGGGACTATAGGTTCAGCAGATCTTTGGAATAATGAAGTGGATAGAATTAAGTGGTTCCATACAAAATACGGTACATCTGTAGAAGAAATGGAAGGTGCTGCAGCAGCGCAAATCGCAAAAGCTTATGACGTACCATTTTTAGGGATCCGAGTATTATCTAACAATAAAACAAACGGCGGAAAATACAACCCAAATACAGCGGCAGCAAATCAAGAATATGTATATGAAGTAGTTAAAAAGTATATAGATTCGATACCAAATAAATAGTAGTAGTTTTGTCCCAATATAAAAATGTTATCATTACTGCGCAATGTGTTGTGAACTCAGAATTAACAAAGTTTCTTTCATTAAAATAGATTGGTGCCTTACATGGTATCCAATCTATTTTTGTACGTATTCTACAGAGGAAGAAGGGTTTTACACAAAAAATAAAGACAGTTATAGAAAAAAGAAAAGTCGAACGATTTATCAAATATGCATAATTGCATAAAAAAATTGAAATTTCTAAGTTAACATTAAACTACCTTTAAATTGTAAAGAATATTTTAATAATCTTTACTAGAGAAGGATATTCCTTGAGAAGTAGATAAACCAAAAGTGTGGAAATGATACAGACTCAATAGAGTTTTGTATTAAATAAAAAGAAAAGGGTGGATATGGCTTTCTAAAAGTTTTTGGGGGTTAGAAAGCACTTATTAGTTAATAGCTTCAAATTATATTTTAAAGGGGAAATGGGTATATGAAGTTTCGAAATACAAAGCTTGCTATGGTTACACTATCTTCATTTTTTATTTTAGGTACTGCATCTCTATCATTCACAAATATCATACACGGTGAAGTAGCTTCTGCATCACCACAAGAGATTACTGCAAAAAGCTATGACGATACATATTATAATAATGCAATAGGAAAAACGGGTTTAGAATTAAAGAAGGAACTTCATAATATTATTGATGATCATACAAAGTTATCATACAGTGCGGTTTGGGAAGCACTAAGAGATACGGATGAAGATCCAAATAATAAAAACAATGTGATACTCTTATATACTGGGCGTTCACAAGGGAAACTTACGAATGGTTCAGGAGTTGATAATTGGAACCGAGAGCATGTTTGGGCAAAATCTCACGGTGATTTTGGAACGACTGCAGGAGCTGGAACAGATTTGCATCATTTAAGAGCGACGGATGTATCTGTAAATAGTTCACGTGGAAATCTGGATTTTGATAATGGTGGTGTGAATCATTTGGAAGCGACAGAATGTAAATACGATAGTGATTCTTGGGAACCTCGTGATAGTGTAAAAGGAGATATCGCTAGAATGCTATTTTACATGGCTGTTCGTTATGAAGGAGACAACAGCGAAATAGATTTAGAATTAAATGAAAAGGTAAATAACAATAAAGATCCATACATGGGCAAACTATCCGTTTTACTAAAATGGAATGAACAAGACCCGGTAGATGAGTTAGAGCGAAAGCGTAATGAAGTGATTTTTACGAAATATCAACATAATCGTAATCCTTTTATTGATCATCCGGAATGGGTAAATAAAATTTGGAACTAAAATACTTAAAGGTATTTTACTTTGAGAGAAGGGATTGATCACTATGATCAATCCCTGTTTATATCTATACTAGAATAAGTGATTTTTATAGGATTGGAGAATAGAATAGATATTTTATCAAGTTAAGTATAATAAGAGTCTTTTAATACGGTCCCCACTCAATATTCACGCCAATAATAAGAAAAATAAGTCCAATGATAAACCAAATGAATGCAAGTGGAGCCATAAAGCGAATCCATTTTCCATAAGAAATGCCGCTCGCTGCGAGTACGCCCATTAAAACACCGGAAGTTGGATTGAGGCAGTTCACTACACCTTCTCCAAGCATAACAGCTTGTACTGTAACTTGGCGTGTAATGTGCATGAAATCGGCTAATGGAGCTAATATCGGAATGAAAATAACAGATTCTCCTGTCCCCGATGAAATGAGGAAATGTAATGCTGCACTACTTACATACATACCGATAACGCCAAATACAGGGCTATGTCCTTCGAGAGACTGTGCGAGTTGATTAACGATTGTATCAAGTAATTTGCCTTGTTCTAAAATGACTGAAATACAACGAGCCATTCCGACGATCAAAGCACCGTATATGAGATTTTGGCAGCCTGCTAGAAAAGTAGAAGCGATATCGTTTGCTTTCATACCACCTATTATTCCCGCTGTAATTGCTATGAAAATAAAAGTAGCGGTCATTTCGGCGTCTGTCCAATGTAGACGAAAAGCGCCTATTAAAAATACAATTAATGATAAAGCTGAAACGAGTAAAATTAATTTATGGCGTATTGTCCAAGGAACTTCTGTTTTCTGCGCCTCTTTTCCACTTGAAAGAGCATTACTTGGAAACCAGTTGTCACCGAGTATGCTTCCTTTATTCGATTTTTTTAAGCGTTTTACATACCAATTAATATAAAGAATGGTGGCAATTAAAAAAGAAATATAAATTACCGTACGTAAACCAATTCCTGAAAACATCGGAAGTTCTGCAATCTTTTGTGAAATACCTAAAGGTGAGGGAGATAAAATAGTAGCATTAAAACCAGCATAAGTGCCTAAATAAATAATTGCTACGCCGACGATAGCGTCCCATTTTAATGTGCGTGCAACGATGATGCCGATGGGGATAAAGCCGATAACTGAGTTAACGATAATGCCAGTTGTTCCGAGAATAGAAAAGAGTGCGGCGACAATGCAAATGAAAAGTAATTGCTGATTACGAAATTTGTTAATCACATGATAGATTAAACCGTCAAGGGCACCTGTCTTTTCAAGAATGGCGATGGCTCCACCTGTAAATAAAATTAAAAAGATGATCGGAGCAGCAAGTGTCATTCCTTTTTCAATAGCGGTAAAGAAAGAAACAAACCCTACTGGCGATTGTGGAACAGAATGATAACTTCCTGGTATTGTCGTTGTAACAGTACCGTTTGTAACTCTTTTAAATTCTCCAGCAGGAACGAAATATGTAGCAATGGCACAAAGTAAGGCGATAAAAAATAGTAGTACGTACGCGTCAGGCATTTTAAACTTTCGTTTACTCGGCTGCTTTTTTACCTCCGTATGTAATTGCATAAAAACCCTCCTTTTTCACTTGGTTAATTTTTAATATTCTGAAATTTATCTGTGAAATAGATTATAATAAAGGTAGCTTCTTAAGGCAATAGTTTTTCTATCCTTTTCCTGCACATACAAATTATTGCAACATGAGACAAGGAAACGAAAATAACCAAAGAATATGTTATATAGAAGGAATAAGGAAAAGAGGGGAAAAAGATGTGGAAAACTACGGATCTATGTGATGAGTTTGAGAATGAATTACAAATATGTCGCCAGTCTTTTCGGTCTTTTGGGAAGAAAGAACAATTTTACGGGAAAATTGCAACGGTAAAAGTGAAGGATGATAATGTACTAGTGAAGGAAGGATTGCAAACATTACCAGAAGGAACGGTATTAGTTGTTGATGGCGGAGCATCTACGAATTGTGCTTTACTTGGCGATAATTTGGCAGCTATTGCGGAGGAAAGAAAGCTGGCAGGAATTATTGTAAATGGATATGTTCGTGATTCTAGTGAATTAAAGAATATTAATATTGGTATTTTGGCGTTAGGGACGATGCCAAATAGAAGTGTAAAAGAGGGAAAAGGAGAGCGGAATATTTCGTTGCAATTTGGACAAGTAGAATGGAAGCCGAATGAATATGTGTATGCGGATGAAGATGGCGTCATTATTAGTGAAAAGAGTTTGCATCGTTAAGGGCTAGTAAACTACTATTCTCAGAAAATAAATCTGATAAGGAATGGACAAAACTCTTTGTCAATAGTAAAATAATACAGAAATTTATAATTAAAAGAATGTATAGGTTTATCGTTTTACGATAACTTAAATGGAAGTAAGTTGTGCCTAGAAAAGTGAATGTTATCACAATGATACGTTCATAAACAAAATTATTTTTCCTATACAAATATAGCCGCGAATGATGCGGGTCGGAGGTGTTGCGCAGTTTGTTCGACACTTACAAAAAAAGAGTGTCAATTGCACGCCCTTGAGGGGCCTTTTTTTGTGTAAATAGTAGTAAGGGAGGAAATTTTGGGATGGCAATGTTGAAAAAATGGCTGCTTACGTCGTTAATGGCAGTTACACTTGTATTTGTTTCTTTTGCGAATACAGTACATATTACGTTTGCTGAAGGAAATACAGCAAAACTTGCAATTATTGGGGAATCACAAAAGGGCATTATGTTGTGTCCGAAAGAAGAGCAGATTACAGATGGGGAAACAGCTTTAAGTTTGCTGCAAAAAGTCATGGGGGACAAAGTAACAGCAGAGACGATGTCGTTTGGAACGTATGTTAAAGGCATTGACGGTTTAATGGCTGAGGACACAAGTGGCTGGTTGTATGATGTGAATGATAAATCTGCAGAAGTTGGAGCAGATAGTTATAAATTAAATGCTGGAGATGTTGTTGTCTTTCGTTTTGTTGCAGACTGGAGCAATATGAGCCAGGAAACATTACAGCAAACATTAGATAAATTTGGTACTTGTAAAACTGTAGAAGAACCAAAGACAGATGATCCAAAACAAGAAAAACCAGAAGAACCAAAAACAGATGATCCAAAACAAGAAAAACCAGAAGAACCAAAAACAGATGATCCAAAACAAGAAAAACCAGAAAAACCAAAGCAAGAGAACATTCAAATTCCAGCAGCGCAAGTAAATGAAGCGATCTCTAAAACATCTGAAAAGATGTTACAAGATGGAATTGAAAGTGATTGGGTAGCTTTAGGCCTTTCTCGTTCTGGAAAGAATGTTCCAATTGAGGCGAAATTAAATTATGTTAAGTCAGTAACTGAAAAAGTAGAAAAGCGCATTAACCGTTTTTCAGCGACAGATTTAGCTAGAACGATTATTATGATGAATGCAATGCAAGCAGACCCTACAAAGGTGGGCGAACATAATTTAGTTCGAAAATTGTACGAATCAGATAAAGTGAATTCTGTTACAGGTTATACATTTGCTTTACTTGCATTTGATACGAAGAAATATGAAGTTCCAGTGAATGCAAAATGGAATCGAGTTGCTTTAGTAGATGCGCTTTTAAACGCGCAACATACAGATGGCGGCTGGACTTACGATAGTGCAAGCAGTAAAGACAGTGCTAGTAGCGTTGATGTAACAGGTATGGTTTTATCAGCATTAGCTCCTTATCAAGATCGACCAGATGTGAAGCCAGCTGTAGAAAAAGCTGTTGCTTACTTATATAACGAACAGCTAGAAAACGGTGGTTTTTCTGCTGATGGACAAGAAAATTCTAATAGTGTTGCGCAAGCAATTATTGGATTATCACTTGTGAAAGATGTAGATCAAAATCGTCTGCATAAGGCAATGCAAAATCTAATGTCATACCAACTTCCAAATGGTGAATTTAAATGGTTACCAAGTGATCAAAACGGTAGCGGAATGGCTACAGAGCAAGCATTCTTAGCTTTACTTCAGTTTAAAGACCTTGGAAAATCGATTTATGATTGGTCAAATGTATCTGTTCCTGAAATTGATAAAAAACCAAATGTGGATTCAGAGAATGTTGTAGTAGAAAAAGAAGTTAGTGAACAACCACAAGAACAAAAGCAAGTACAACAAGAAACGAGAGATGACACTCTAAAAGTTGTTGTCGATAATGAACCGGTTAAAAATAAAAAATCCGGAAACGGTAGCACGTTACCAAAAACAGGAGCATCTTCTCATAGTGCAGCTACAGAAGTAGGTATGGGTGTATTATGTATTGCTGCTGCATATGTATTATGGAGACGTAAAGCAGCTTAACAAAAATTAGGAGCAATCATTTGCTCCTAATTTTTAATATGAAAGGTGAGAGACAACATGAGTAAGATGAAGTGGTTTATTTCTTTAATGCTTTCACTTGGGCTACTTGCCGGATGTGAAGAGGCAGCTGTAAAGCCTGAGAAGAAAGTAGAACCAAAGCAAGAAGAGGTAGCAAAACAAGAAGGGAAAAAGGATGAAGCGAAACCGGAAGAAAAGCCGGTGGAAAAACAAGCTGAACAAGAGCAAAATAAGCAAGACGAACAGAAAGAGAAACAAGAACAAAAAGTAGAAGAGAAGCCGAAAGAAGAAAAGCCACAGGCACAACCAGAAGTAAAGAAAGAAGAAAAGCCACAGGAACAGCCTGCTACTAAGCAACCAGAACAGCAAAAAGCACAAGAAGAGAAACAACCGAAAGCGCAAGAAATAAAAGAAGAAGCGAAGGTTGTGAATCAGCCGAAAGAAACACCGAAGCAGGAGCAAAAAGTTGATCCGAATAAAGAGGAGAAAACGATACCGACTCCGCCAGTACCAACTCCTGAACCACCAAAACCAGATCCAGTACCAGTACCTAAACCACAAGCAAAACAAGTCACTATCTCAGTAAAAGGTGATAAAGGCTACTTATTAGGTGCGAAAAAAATGGATGTACAAGAAGGCGATACAGTGTATAAAGTATTGCAACGTACAGGTTTAGATGTGGATGCAATGGGTTCTAAAGGTGATATTTACGTAAAAGGTATTAATGATTTATATGAAAAAGATATTACAGATACTAGTGGATGGAAATATCGTGTGAACGGTGCGTTTCCAAACCATAGTGCAGGTGTAGTAACAGTTAAACCAGGAGATACAATCGAGTGGGTGTATGTATTAAAATAAGAAAGGCATTCGGTAAAGGACTATGAAAATAAGTTTTTCTTCTTTACATCCTTTTGTGAATTTTTTCTATTATATCGGGGTGATGATACTATGTATGATGTGTCTTCATCCTCTTTTTTTAATTGGAGCAATTCTATTAATCGTTATAATCAATGTGATGCAAGGGAATAGCGAAAAGATAAGAAAGATGTTACCGAGCACAATTGTTTTCTTTTTTATGGTCATTTTATTTAATTCATTATTAACGCATAGAGGCCGAACTACATTATTTTGGTTAGGGGATAGCCGTATTAAGCTTGAGGCAATTATGTTTGGAGTAGTAATGGGGTTATTATTAGTTGCGATTATGTTTACGTTTGCTTCGTATAATGATATTATTTCAAGTCATAAATTTTTATATTTGTTTTCTAGAATTTCACCGAAAGTAGCATTGTTAACGATGATTACAGTGAGGTTTGTTCCTTTGTTTATGAGGCGATTACAGAAAATAACACTCGTCCAAAAGACAAAAGGTGTACAAGTAGATGCAGGCTCAATTGTTGAACGGGTGAAAAACGGTATGCAATTGCTGCAAGTATTATTAATTTGTTCGTTAGAAGATGCGCTGCAAACAGCAGATTCTATGCAAGCCCGTGGATTTGGTGTAACGAAGCGTACGACATATATTGGGTATAGAATGGAAAGACGAGATTGGTATACGCTCAGTTATTTAAGTATTCTACTTATCATTGCTATTATATGTAGTACGTATGGCGGGGGAAAGCTAATCATTTATCCGAAAGTCGAATCTATTCTATTTCAGCAATACGATGGAGTGATGTTTGTCGTACTTACGATGTTTATTAGTTTACCAATTATAATGGAAGGAAGGGAATGGATATGGTGGCGCATGCAGAAATAAACAATTTATCATTTGTATATGCTGATGAAAACGAATATGCGTTACAGCATATTTCTCTTTCTATTCAAAAAGGAGAGTTTATTGCACTTGCCGGCGGATCAGGCTCTGGGAAGACGACTTTATTAAAACATTTTAAAAAGGAATTACTTCCAATTGGGACACGTTCAGGAGAAATTTTTTATGATGACGTTTTATTAGAGGAAGTACCTGATTTATTATCTGCACAAGAAATTGGTATGGTATTTCAAAATCCAGAAAATCAGCTCGTAATGGATACGGTAATTCAAGAATTAGCATTTTCTTTAGAAAATATCGGGTTACCATCACAGATTATTCAAAAACGAATAGCAGAGCTTATTAGCTTCTTAGGATTTCAAGATTTATTGCATCAATCTGTTCATACGTTATCTGGCGGGCAAAAGCAGCTCGTCAATTTAGCTGCGGTATTAGTTATGCAGCCGAAATTATTATTATTAGATGAACCGACGGCGCAGTTAGATCCAATTGCTGCGAAAGAGTTTTTAGGATTGTTAAAACGTATTAACGAAGAACTTGGAATTACGATCGTTTTAAGTGAACATCGTTTAGATGAAGTGATACCACTTGCAACACGCGTTATTTGTATGGATAACGGCCGCATCGTTTATGATGGCAGTCCTAAAACGGTTATAGCGAACATGTGGGAAGTTGAAAAGTTCCGTCCATTTATTCCGCAAATTCCAAGATTGTTTTTAGAATGGGACGTGGAAGATATTCCGTTTACAGTGCGAGAAGCACAAATGAAACTGAATAACTTTTCAGATATATCATATGTGAATGAGCCAATAGCACAAAGTGAAAAGCGAGAAGTCATTTTAAGCGCAGAGCATATTTCGTTCCAATATGAAAAAAATAGTCCGCTTATTTTACGATATTTAACCGTATCGATTGAAAAAGGAAAATGGGTAGCTCTCGTTGGGAAAAATGGTACAGGTAAATCTACACTGTTAACGATTTTAGCGGGAGTGCAAAAAGCGAGAAGAGGGAAAGTAAAGTGGAATGGGAAAGTGATACATAAAATTGATTCGAAAGAACGATTTAAAAGGATCGGGTATGTATCACAACATCCGTATTATCATTTTACATTTGATACAGTGTGGGAAGAAGTGTATGAACGTGCACGTGAGTTATATGGAGAACAAGGAAAAGAAATAGCAGAAGATATGCTAAAACAGTTTTGGTTACATTCGCTTAAAGAACGCCATCCGCATGATTGTAGCGGGGGAGAGCAACAACTACTTGCGTTATGTACAACGTTATTATCAAAGCCGACTTTATTGTTACTTGATGAACCGACAAAGGGATTAGATCCGTGGAAAAAAGAAAGAGTAGGAGAGCTATTTAGAAAGCTACAAAAAGAAGGTACAACAATTGTAATGGCAACGCATGATATTGAGTTTGCAGCGAAATACGTTGATCAATGCATGATGTTATTTGACGGAGCAGTTATTATGAATGATGCACCGAAGGAATTTTTTAGTGGAAACTTCTTTTATACAACATCTATCAATCGATTCATTCGAAAAGAATTGCCATATGCATTAACGTGGGAGGATGTGTACGAAGCGTGTCCAAACGATATGTTGCATTCATAATATGTATTTTTGCAGTAATAATAGGCACATTACTCTTTACTACACTTATCATGGACGGTTATTACATGTTAAGTAGTTTGTTTTTATTAGTTATTATTATGTTACCTTTCTATATCCGCTTTGAAAGAAAGGCTTTTGTTTCACGTGAAATTGTGCTCGTTGCTGTGTTAGCGGCAATTGCAGCAGTTAGCCGCGTGCCATTTTCGATATTGCCAAGTGTACAACCGACTTCATTTGTCATTATCGTTTCTGCAATTGTGTTTGGGAGTGAAACTGGTTTTATGATCGGTGCAACAGCGGCTATCGTATCTAACATCTTTTTAGGGCAAGGTCCGTGGACGCCGTGGCAAATGTTTTCCTGGGGTATGATTGGTTTTATAGCTGGATTATTACGTAATACATTTTTAATGAGAAAGCTATGGGGAAGACTTCTATACGGATTGTTTGTTGGATTTTTATTTGGTTGGATTATGAACTTCTGGGGGCTTCTCGGTTTCATACGTGAGGCAACGTGGGAAGCTGTCATTTCGTATTATATCGCAAGTTTTTATTTCGATTTGAGCCATGCGATTTCGAATGTTGTTTTCTTACTATTATTTAGTACGTCTTGGATTACGATTCTTACGAGATTCAAAAAGAAATATGGCATATTAGATAAGCATAACATGGCATAGAAAAGCATACTCATATAAGGTAGGGTCGCGACTTACATATTCGTTTGCCTCTTTCATGCTTCTTACATATTGTAAGGAGCATTTTTTATTGTCAAAAAATAGTCCAATATATATCCGTTACTATATAAAATTATTTGTATAATAGTAGGTGAGAACTATTTTCAAAAGGGAGGTGTATAGTTAATGAAGTTAGTTATTCCGAAGCAACATGGTGCATGGGCCATGCTCGTTATACCATTTCTATTAAGTGTCATACTTGGGAAACCTACTATTTATCATATTCCATTGTTTTTAGCTTGGTTCTTTATCTATTTAGCTACGTATCCATTTCTTACGTACATAAAGCAAAAACGAAAAAAAGAGTTTTTACATGCAGCAATTGTATATTTTATCATCGCTTTCGTATTTGGGATGATTTCTCTATTATATGAATGGCGCATTCTTTTATTCGTAGCAGTAATGATTCCATTATTTATAGTAAATATGTATTACGCCCGTCAAAAGAATGAAAGAGCGTTACTAAATGACATTAGTGCGATTATTGTTTTTTGTATTGGTGGTTTAGTTAGTTATTATTTTTCAATGAAACTTATAGATAAAACAGCACTATTTATTGCGCTTATTTCATTTTTATATTTTTTAGGAAGTACATTTTATGTAAAAACGATGATTCGCGAGAAAAATAACCCGAAGTATCGCCGTATATCATGGGGGTACCATATTGTATTAACAATCATTGTATTTTCAATGAATCCGTGGTGTTCTCTTATTTTTATACCGAGTGTCATTCGAGCAATTATGTTGTATGGCAAAAAAATTTCTATTATAAAAGTAGGGGTTTTAGAAATTGCTAATTCTGTATATTTTTTAATTATAACGGTAATAATTATGAAGTATGCCATTTGAAAAAACTTCCCATCTTATGATGGGAAGTTTTTTCAATCTTGTTCTAAAATATGAACGGTGTAATCACAGCGTTGAATAGCTTGTTCGATCGCATAAAGTGATTGTTCAATACGAGCGCGATTAAAATCTTTTTCAACAGTCTGTAGCGCTTCTTCTAAACAATGTTTTGCTTCTTGTAATGATTGAAAAGAATTTTGGACATATCCACGAGCATTTTCGTGCATTTCATAATCCTCCTTGCATATTCATATATGTATAGTATGAACAGTAAGGAACAAAATATAATTTGTTATATTTATTTGACAATTAAAACGAAATTACGTATAGTAGGAATTAAGTGAATATTTTCTTATCCAGAGAGGTGGAGGGACTGGCCCGATGAAACCCAGCAACCGCGATGCAGGTGCTAATTCCAGCAGAACATATTTGTTCTGGGAGATAAGACGAAGATATATACGTAACTTCTTCTTATCGGAGAGGTTTTTTTGTTGCAAAAAAACCGATTACGAAAATTTATATTAAGAAGAAAGGGGTTGCGAAGTACTGTGACACTCGAAAAATACGTAAAACTGCGTAGTACAGTTTATGAATATATGATAGAGCAAGATAAGCCAATATCATTGTTAGATATTCAAGAACATATCGTTTCGCATCATGAAGGAAAATTCACGAAAAAGATGTTACATCAATTTTATTTATCAAGACTATTAGATGAACTGAAACTGGATGGGAAAATTACATTAGCTGATGAATATCTCTATACTGAAAAAGGGGTATTTTATAAGGCAGGAAAAGGGAGCTAAGCTCTCTTTTTTTTGAAGTATGTAGAGTAAAAGACTGCTTAAGCAGCCTGATACAAGGGAATGGTGTTGAGTGTGTAGTGTCAAAGATTGAATGTGCCTGAAAGAGGCACTTCATATCGGCTGCAAATGAAAAGAGACACCTCCGCCGAATAGGTGTCAGTCGTTTTGTCATATAGACTTGCTATTTGACAGTTATTAGAATAACATGCAGGGTTTTGGAAGTCAAAAGGGAATTAAAGGAAGAGGTGTTGTTATGTACGCTTACTTACTAAATGATATAACGAAATGGATTCCTAAGTACATTATGGATAAAGGTTTTGAATATTATGAAGAAGGACATGTAGAAGATGTTGAAATACAAGAAAAGAAAATATTTGCTTTTGTTACTGGAAATGCAGGAAACTATGAAGTAATGATTGATCTTGAAAATTTTACAGAAAGTAGCTGCGAGTGTCCATATGAGAATTATTGTAAGCATATGGCGGCAGTTGTTTATGATATTCAAGGTGCTGGTGAAAGTACGCTTAAAGAGAAACTGAAAGATTTAGAAAAGGAAGAGTTACTTACATTATTAAATCGTTTATTACAAAGTTCGAAAAACGTGCAAATTGTAGAAAAGATGTTAAAGAAGGGGAAACTGTAACTTATAGAGGGAGTTGTTTTGTAGTGAACGTACTAATTGTATACGCTCATCCTAGTCCTTCCAGTTTTAACGCGGCGATATTAAAGCATGTACAAAAAGGATTACAAGAAACAGATCATTCGGTTAAGGTACTTGATTTATATAAAGAACAATTTGATCCAGTCCTTGTATTTAATGAGGAGAAGAAAAGACGTGATTTAGTAAATGAAGAAGAAACAGCCCGGTACAGAACGTTAGTGGAAGAAGCGGATACGCTTCTCTTTATATATCCGATATGGTGGTGGGGGATGCCTGCTATTTTAAAAGGGTTTATTGATCGCATTTTCGTTGCTGGTTTTGCTTATAAATATGAAGGAGCCCTGCCGAAAGGCTTATTGAAAGGGAAGAAGGCATGGGTAATTAATACGTTAGACTCGCCATTATGGTACGTCGCACTATTATATCGATCAGCCGATTGGATTATGATGAAGCGAGGTGTGTTACGTTTTTGCGGCATTCGCGATATAAAACGATCTGTTTTTCAATCTGTGAAAACGAGTAAAGTAGAGAAGCGGGAAAAGTGGTTATTACACATAGAAGAAAAGGCTCGTTCATTATGAATGAAATGGAACGTATTATAAAGTGTTGTCAGTATGATAATGAACTTTTTCGTACATATATTAATTGTTTAATCCAATTGAAGAAATGTAGTGAAATATTTCAACAAATACAGATTCAATTAAGGAATGATTATTTAATAAGAGGAATTTGTGAAAGAGAAGTGGATGAGGTAGTAAGAGGAAGTAAAGAATATGAAACGTATTTTCTTCCTAAAGCGTTACAGTGGAATTTCCTTAAGAAAAATCCACATGTAATTGAAAAAGTATGTGAAGACTTTTTTTCATTTGAGGCGTTACATCTTACGGAGATAGAGTGGGAGACCGTAATAAATTGCGTGGGAAATAAGTGATTTATTATGTAAAAAAGCTAGTATAAAACTAGCTTTTTGTTTTAAATAAATAAGAAACATAGACTAATGATAAATCCTGCATATAGTAAGTTAACGACGTAAAATCCCATAATATCACGAGCACCTAAACCAGCTATCGCTAATGCCGGTAATGCCCAGAACGGTTGAATCAAGTTCGTCCAAGCATCGCCCCACGCAATTGCCATTGCTGTTTTTGCAGCAGGTACACCAAGTTCAGCGCCAGCTGGAATCATAATTGGTGCTTGCACAGCCCATTGACCGCCACCAGATGGAACGAAAATATTAACAATGCCAGCATTTTGAGTTTTTATAAAGAAAAGGCGCTATCCTCAAAGTACCTCCTCCACTTAATCTATTCCTTCTATTAAAATTATAAATTGAAATACATTTTTTTATTAAGATAAGAAGCTGAATTAATACAATATCGTGATGAAATTTCTATATGTTGGTGAACTGGTTCCGTTAGCACTTGAATTTGAATTTTCTAGAAGGATTAGCGGTAGATTTGTATTGGCTGGTCCTGTTAGTGATTCGTTCCCTTGAGCAACTTGAACAGGGGGAGAAAACGGCTCTAAATGCGTATTGATTATCTGAAAGTTACGTCCGTTTGCGCTAACTTCGATAGACAACCATCCCTGAAGAATTGTAAATGGTTGTCCGCCAACTAGTATTGTTAATTTTGTTTTGAAATTGGTTATTCCTGTGGATTTAAAATAATAATTCCTGTAGTTAAAGAGTTAAAAAATGAAGCGAATTTAAGAAACTATTTCATTGTTGGATTAGATACAAATGGAGCCTTTACTACTGAGCAACTTGTTTCGTTTATAAAGTTAATTGGAAATGAACATAAAATGATATTTATTAATACGAGGGTACCACGTCCGTGGGAATCAATCGTTAATGAGAGGGTGAAAGTAACGGCATCTGAGTGTAACTCTAGTTGATTAGTATGCAGCAAGTGCAAAAGGATTTTATTTTCTTTTGTGGAATGTTATTTATATTTACCTTATTAAAGTTTAGAAAGGAGAATATTTATGAAACATTCTTTATTGGAGACAAATCCAGAACCAGGAAAGAAAGAATCATTGCTTACACGATGTGCAAATGTATTTTCGAGATGGTCTCAGAAATATGTCCCAGATGCCTTTGTTATTGCTGTGTTGCTAACTTTATTTACTTTCATTATAGCTTTATTGATGAATCCCTCAAATCCGTACAAAATCGTAAAATCTTGGGGGGATGGGTTTTGGACTTATTTAACGTTTACTATGCAAATGGTATTATTAATGGTTACAGGGATGACGCTAGCTTCTGTCCCTTTTATTAATAGAGGCTTGCAGTCCGTTGCAAAGTTAGCCGATACACCCCAAAAGGCTTATACGATGACATTTTTGATCAGTGCAATTGCATACTATATTAATTGGGGACTAGCCGTAGTTGTGGGAGCTATCATTGCAAAGGAAGTGGCGAAAAAGAATCCGAATGCACATTTTCCATTGCTTGTAGCAGCTGCTTATGCTCCGACAGCCTTATATAGCGCAGGTCTCTCCAGTTCTATTGGCCTGACAATTGCCACAAAGGATCATTTTCTTGTAGATATGATTGGAATTATTCCTACCTCACAAACAATCTTTAGTTATTCTACTCTAATTATTTTTTTCGCTCTATTCATCACGATGCCAATTATTATTGTCCTTATGGCTCCAAAAAGTGGGATTATTAGATATAAAGCACTCGAAACAGATACAAATTCTTTTGTAAAACCTCCGCAAAAAAACTTAACTCCTGCGGAAAAACTGGAATGGACACCGGTTTTAGGAATAGTATTAGGCGTAATCGGCACGTTGTATTGTGTTTATGAATTCATAAACGGTCATAGTTTAGATTTAAATATCATTAATTTATTTTTCTTGTCACTTGGTTTGCTCCTGCATGGTTCTCTTGGCAACTTTGCACAAGGATTCAAAGAAGCAGCGCAATCCATATCTCCAATTATCCTACAGTTTCCATTTTATGCGGGGATTATCGCTGTTTTAGGTAGTTCAGGCTTGGGAAGCTCAATCATTGAATGGATGGCATCTATTGCGTCAAAGGATACCTTTGATATATTTACATATTGGTCAGCGGGTTTGGTGAACTTATTGGCACCATCTGGCGGGGGGCAATGGGCTTTGCAAGGGCCACTGCAAGTCCCAGCAGGATTAAAGTTAGGTGTAGATCCGGCTACTATCGCTATGGCGGTAGGCTGGGGGGACGCATGGACAAATTTGATTCAGCCATTCTGGGCACTACCTCTTTTAGGAGTACTGGGATTGAAAATTAAAGATATTATGGGTTATTGTTTCATTCTTTGCATTTGGGTCGGGATTGTAACAAGTTTATTGATGTTATTTCTATATTAGTTTTCATAGGGATATACATTACTATCAAGTAATACCATTAAAATGAAAAAACACGCTATTCTTTCTGTAAAAACATGAGGAGGGATAGTGTTTTTTTATGTTTTTTAGAAAGGATGATCCATAATACATGGCTAATTCATGGTCAATATCAAATTCATTCGTAAGCTGTTCTTTATCAAGCTAACATGATAATCACCATCAACGCTATGGTTTTAAAACTATCCAAAATGGTATGGAAGAACCGGGAGTGTTGGAAGTACTACGAGAACAGTTGGGTATGATTAATAAGAGACAATAAAAAAATCCTCCTGGATGCAAGAGGATTTTTTTATAGGGAATAGTAAGGATGAGAGGAGGTGCATTACATATGGGAAAAGGTAGAAGTAATAATGCTGGTAAAAAGCAACCGAATTTCGATGATTCATCTAATTTCGCTAAACAAAGCCAACCGACAGAAAAGAAGAAGAAGTAAAAAAAGGATCTCTCTTTATCAAGAGAGATCCTTTTTTTATATATTGACGTTTCAGCACAACATATCGATTGCTCAACCAAATAGTCATTCATGCAAAGCTTAAACTCCTTCGAATGGAAGTCAATTTAATATTATTGTCCTGTTTTTTATAATGCTTCTTCACGTTTACCTTATTTAAAAAGCCAATACAAAAAAGACGCGTTTTCTAATTAAAAAGAGCTCTTAATGGAGTATTATCTTTATTTCGAGCCTTTAATAAAATTCTCCAATTTATATTTTACTCTATTAGGCTATGAAATTTAAGTGATTAAATGTAAAATTTATATAGATGATTATATAAAAAGTTAAAAACATCGGTTACGTTATTCTACAATCGGGTCAAATTATAGAGTAAAGGTTGTACTATGGCTAAAAATATTGATAAGCATGAGGAGAGGATTACATTGACTATTTATGAGCAATTTATAGAGGCTCTTAAAGAGAAAATAGGCGATACTGTAACATTTGCAGAGATAAAGGACAGATTAATAACAAAATTTAATACGAAACCGGGGAGTATTAATCCTGCTGATTATTGTTATAACCGTTATAATAAAGGGAGAGTATTTAATAAAAATCTGTTTATATATATAAATAAAAAAACTTATAGATATGTAGGTGAAAATTATCCTTATACAGGATTAGTTTTTCACAAACCTAAAGGGGCAGATTGTGAATCTATTGTAGGTGAGTGGGATAATGGTAAACTTCTTTTTTATAAGGATAAAATAGGAATCTCACAAATCAAAAAGTTATATGAGGCATACTTTGAAATGTTACGATTTGAAATGAATGTTCTTGGGTGTAAGGCGACTGAATTAAGGCATCTTATAGGTCGTCTAGGTGAATTTTTTTGTGTCCTTTACACGAATGGTGAGCTATCCAAAGTGACGAATCAGCATGGATATGATGTCATTAAAGATGGGAGAAGAATAAGTGTTAAAACAACTGCCCAAGAAAAAGGGTTTATCACGATCAATCAAAACACATTTGACCAATTTGATGACTTCTTTGTAGTTCAGTATAAAGATGATGATTTGAAAGTATTATTTTATGGGCCAAAGGAAGAACTTCCGGCGCTTAGACCATATGGGAATACTTATGAGGTTGATATAAATTCTTTAAAGAGAGTAGAAAAGACACTCTTATCATAGTGTCTTTTCTTATAGTTTTTTAGCAGAAGCAAGCAACTCCAACGATGATTAATAAAATAAACAATACAACTAATAAAGTAAAACCTTCAGTAAAATCGCAATTACCACCAAATCCCATAATAGTTCCTCCTTTAATAAGAGGGAACAACAGGGGTATGCTCATGTATTTACATTCTAAACAAAAACATATTTGGAGCCACTTTGCATTCTTATCATTAATTTTAACTTTTTGTTCAGGATTACAAGCTCTAGCATTTTGGACAATCCGTTTAGATTTCGATATTTCTTGGTGGATTCCTAATTTATATTTATTAGTTTACCCATGCTTCTTTTTTAAAAGTGTTTGGAGAGAGTGTGGATGGTATGAGAGTAACATGAAAAAAGAAAGAAAAGAGTTCATTTAATAAAAGAAAGACAAGGGCTTTAAGCACATTCGAATTCTAGATCAGTTTTTTCGCTAGCCTTACAGCAGAAGTTAAAACAGAAGCTAAACAATTTCTGAAATGAAGATAGCCGATGATTCCTATGGTAAGGAAGCATCGGCTTGTATTATGTATATTGAGTTAGTTCACGTTTCTGGAATAATTGTAATAGCGACGGTCCGAACAGGGGTCTCTTTTTCGTCGCCTTTATTTTGGGTATGGTAGTATTTATTCATTAATTCGTTAAGTTCGTTTTGAAAGCTCATAAAGTGTTCTTCATCGAGCTTTAAGTCCACAACAGAAAAAGTAGCACTATCTTCTTGATTGTTTTGTTCCTCTAATTTCTTAAGGTAACTTTGATATTGTGTCATAAGTGATAACTGATAATAAGAAATGTAGTTTAACTTTTCATCATCAGACAATCCTTTCCACTCACTTCCTTCAATTTTTGCATCTTCTTCATTGATTGCGTAATATTTTTCAGAAACAGATTTCACCTTTTTTTCTTTAATTACATGGACGATACCAGAATCAACCATAGTTTGTAGCTGTCTATATAGTGTTGCTTGTGGTACATTTTTAATGATTTTTACCATTTCTAATGGTGTTAGTCCATCTTCTTTATTTCTCATTAATACTTGGCAAATCTTCATTCTTACTGGATGCATTAAAATTTCAACTTTATTACTCACTATATATCACCTTATTCATTATTTATTCTCATTATAAATAATGAGAATAATGTTTGCAATGCATCTGCTCTTGATTTATCATTATTATTATCAATAATGATAATGAGTTTAGGAAGGAATGATAAAAATGCAACTACATTATGGATGGAATGATCTTAAAGACATGGATATTATGGCGTTTCTCCCAATCATATTGCCGGTTATTGTAGTCGGAGCACTTTTAGTTTCCATTGCGTTAATTGATTTATACCGACATAGAAATACAAGAAAAAATGTGCTTATATGGACGCTAATTATTATCTTTGTTAACGTATTGGGACCTATTCTGTACTTTGTTATAGGGAGAAAGGACGGTGAGAAATTATGAAATTAGAGATTAGAAATGTAACAAAATCATTTAAAGGAAAAATTGCTGTCAATACTTTCTCGATGGAACTGCAATCGGGGGAATGTGTAGGGTTAATCGGACCAAATGGAGCAGGGAAATCTACATTAATAAAAGTGATTTCAGATATTATTAATCCAGATGTTGGTGAAGTGTTATTGAATGGGATAAAAATATCAAAAATGAAAAGGGAAATTGGCTACTTACCGCAATACCCTAATTTTTTTCATTGGATGACAGCGCGAGAAACCCTTATGTTTATGGGGCAACTTTCAGGGATGAAAAAAGAAGCATTGTCAAAGTCGATACCAAAAATTTTGGAGAAAGTTGGATTAAGTGGAGAAGAAGGTTCAAAGGTGAGTACCTTTTCTGGGGGAATGAAACAAAGACTTGGTATTGCACAAGCATTATTACATAAGCCTTCGCTTATTGTCATGGATGAACCAGTATCTGCATTAGATCCAATAGGTAGAAGGGAAGTATTAAATCTGATTGAAGAAATAAAAAAAGATACGACCATTTTATTATCAACCCATATATTAAGTGATGCAGAAGAAATTTGTGAACGATTTGTCATGATTAAAGATGGAACAAAGATAGAAGATACAACAATTACTGAGCTTTTACACCGCAATAATGAAAATAAATTAATTATTGAAATTACAGCTAAAGATCGAGAGTGGATTGACGTTGTAAAAAATTTACCGTATGTGAAGGATGTAGAAGTGATAGGACTTAAAGTCAAAGTGAAGGTTGAGAGTATCGAAATAAATAAAATTATGTTACTGCAAAATGCACTCGAACATAAAGTGGACATTGTTAAATTTGAAATGAGCAACGATACTTTAGAAGAAATTTTCTTGAAATTGGTGGTGCAAAAATGAATAACTCAATGATATTGATAAAAAAAGAATGTGTTCAAATGTTACGTGATTTTAAGATCATTTGGCTACCAATTGTTTTTATATTTTTAGGGGCAACACAGCCAATAGTAACGCATTACTTACCATCCATTTTAGGAGCATTAGGTGGAGGGCAGGGAATTACC
Organism: Bacillus sp. EB106-07-01-XG149; assembly: GCF_058791555.1. NCBI lineage: Bacteria > Bacillati > Bacillota > Bacilli > Caryophanales > Bacillaceae > Bacillus > Bacillus sp. EB106-07-01-XG149. The sequence goes on from NZ_JBYTDP010000004.1 coordinate 389,575, forward strand.
ATCGATCCAAGTATGACATCACAAAAAGGAGGCGAAGTACTAGCGAGTACTTTGGGGTCTCAGTTTGATCAGCTCGGACTTATGATTCTAGTAATCTCTATGATGGGTGCCATTCAAACAGATAAAGCTAACGGTATGTTAGCCTTTATTTTAACAAGACCTGTTACGGTTACTTCGTATATAGCTGGGAAAATAGTATCAAATTATATAATAGTAGCGCTTAGTGTAATGATTGGATACTTTACCTCTTATCTATATACAAACTATCTTTTTACTGTTGTTCCGTTTTCGTACATGATTACTGGATTACTATTTTATTTAATTTGGGTTCTTTTTATCGTATCTTTCACAACTATGATAAGTGCTATTTTTCACAGTCAAGGTATTATTGCGCTAATTTCAATTGCTTTTCTTTTAGCTTGTAGAATAATCGTCGGTTTGATTCCAATAGTAGATCAGGTTAATCCAGCCAGTATGAGTAAACATGCAATGGAAACGTTGGTCACAGGGGAAGTGAATGCAACCGCAATGATCAATGTACTACTAACGATTATTTGGATTTTATTGACACTCTTCGTAACGTATTATTGGATTGCTAATAAAAAGTTTAATGATGAATAACTTTGATGAGGGTAGTGGCTTCAAATAAAACACCCCAACAAGAAAAAGCTTCCACTACTGTGGAAGCTTCTCTATATGATGTGCAATATCAATATACATATTTGAGTAGACTGAATGTATTTCATTACTTGGCGTAGCGTTAGAAGAGAAGTGGACAATGACCATATTTGCTTTCGGATCGATGTAAAGTGTTTGTCCGTAACTGCCTAACACTTCGAAAGCACCTTGTTCATTGTGCGGAATCCACCATTGATTATGATAAGAAATGGAAGCTCCAGGGCCAACTGCAAGTTCACCTTCTTGGACATTTTTTATATCTTCAGTAATAGAAGAAGGGAGAATTTGTTTTCCATTATATTCCCCGTTGTTTAATAGTAATTGCCCGAATCTAGCCATATCTCTAGCAGTTGCATTTAAACCAGCGCTTGCCTGTTCTATTTTTGTTTCATCTGTAACGTAATACGCGTTTTCTTCCATACCAATTTGAGACCAAATTCGTTCACTAACATTTTCCGCTAATGATTTACCTGTGATCTTTCGAATCACCCAAGCGAGCGTTTCAGCTGATCCGTTATCGTAAGAAAAATCGGAACCAGGCGGTGCAGTTTCTTCTGCTTCTCGTAACATATCATAAATTTTCATCGGACCTTCGTAGTTTTTACCTCTAGGTAAAATATTGCTCGCTAAATATAGTTGTGCATCTTGATTTTCTAACGCTGGATGTTCATATCCGTGAGTAGGGTATTCTACAGAAACTTGCATGTCCATTAATTGCTGAAGAGTGGCATTACCGAACGGTGTATTTTTTAATTCTTTTATATATGCGTCAGCTGTTTTTTCTAAGTCAATACGATTTTCTTCAGCGAGAGATTGTATAATTGCCCCGGTAAAGACCTTCGCTAATGACGCCATGCCATGAGGTTCACTCTCGTTATATCCATTGAAATATCGTTCATATACAAGTTTTCCATTGTGTACAACGACAAAAGCATCCGTTTTGTTATCGTCTAAAAGCTTTTTTAGAGGAGTCGTTCCAAATCTACGCTCTACAGCAAAATCGTCTAAGTTTTGCGATGCGGTAGAGAAGTGGGAAACGTGATCCGGGTTATGTTTTACCTCGTTAATTAAAGTGAATTCTTTCATATGTGTGTATGACCAACGCAAGTAAGGATCATCTAACCAATTTTTTTTCGTCACGTTATTTTTCGATGGGATTGTTTTATTATGTTTGAAGTATGTAAAACCGAGCCCTGTAATTACAAATATGAATGTGATTATGAGTAAGAGTAGGGGAGATTTTTTAAGTTTCATATCGGTCCCTCCTTTTTATTTCTATTATAAGTATACGCTTCTATTGAAATAAATACAAAATAAGGAAAGTAAACGGGGAAGTTTACTTTCCTTATTTATGTTAAGCGGAAACTTTTCCGTCTGTATGTTGTTTCTTGAATTTTTGTTTTCGTCCGTGTAATCCATAATAGAGAAGTAAAGTGAATGCAACGATAATAGCTGCGATGAAATACATATTATGGTAAGTTGATTTCGCTGCGACGATACCTAAAATGAAAGAACCAAAACCGAGACCACTATCAAAGAATGAGAAGTACGTAGCTGTCGCAGAACCACGTCGATGGTTTGCAGCGGCAGAGATCGCAATCGTTTGGAAACTTGGAATTAATGTTCCGTAACCTAAACCGATTAACATACCTGCGCCAAGGAACCAAAACGGAGTTTGTGCTTGACTTAAAATGAACATCCCAATTGTGAAAATAATAATAGCCGGGTAAACAAGTACATTTTCACCGAAGCGATCAAAAATCTTTCCTGTAAATGGACGAGAAATTACAACTACGAGTGCGTATACAATAAAGAAGTAACTAGCAACTTCTCCTAAACCGATTTCTTTCGCATAAATAGGAATAAAAGATAAAATACCACTATAAGAAAAGGCTAAAACAAATCCTGTCAGAGCAATCGGAATAGAGGATGGTTCAATTAAGTCCTTCCATTTCATTTTTTCTCGTTTTTGTTTCTTCACTGGTGCTTCATGCGGAATATTTACAAGTAGTCCTAATAAAAATGCAAGCAATGAAAATACGGAACAAACGATAAATAGTACAGTAAATGAAAAATGAGAAATAATTGTTAAACCTAAAAAAGGACCAATTACCATCGGCAAACTCATGAATACGCCGAAATATGCTAGTGCTTCGCCTCTTCTATGAGCTGGCGCAACATCTGTGACAATCGTACCAGTAGCAGTGGTTGCCATACCGAACCCAATACCATGTAAGAAGCGAAGGGCAAGTAATAAAAATAAACTTTGCGCACCGAAATACATAACAGTAGCAGCTAAAAATAATGAAAGTGAAATAAATAAAATTTTCTTTCTCCCTAATTCATCGAGCCATTTTCCTGTAAATGGTCTACATAAAACAGATGAAATAAGAAAAACAGTTGCAACTAAACCAATTTCCTCAGGTTTTCCTTTTAGGCCGTCTATTACATAGACAGGCAGAGTAGTCATAAGCATATAGAATGTCAAGAAGAGAAATAGACTACTAAAACAAGTTCCGAGGAAATCCTTCGTCCAAAGTTTCTCACTTTGCATCGTCATCCCTCCAATTTAATCTAAGTTTTTAATGATTTGTTGTAACACTTGAAATGCTTGATGTAAATCATCTTCGCTAATACCTTCTAGTGTCTTTTCTTCGAAAGTATCAACTTCGTCTTGCCATATCGGAATCATTTTTATCGCTGTTTCTGATAAAGAAATGAGCTTCTCACGGCGATCTTTTCCTTCAGTACGAATAATCCAGCCCATCGTTTCCATACGTGTTAACGTACGAGTCATCGTTGGTGATTCAACATTTAAATACTGACATAACTCTGTTTGCGTACAAGAACCGGTTTGATTAATGCGGAAAATAACAGCCCATTGCGCACTAAATAATCCTGTTGGAGATACGCGTTCATTAAATTTCTTCGTAAACTTGCGAGAAGTCTGGCTGACAATGTGAAAAAAATGTTGTTTTTCGTCCATGTATTTTGATCCTTTCAAATTAGTTACCTAGCTAACTATATACTTTTTTATAATAATTGTCTAGTAATAGACATGTTGAGTTATGTAATAATTTCGTATAGGTTTTATGTTGCGAACGTATATTCTACATGCTATTCTTTAAGTAAGTAAAGAATTTTCTTTCTATTAAAAAGAATGGGGGAACTTGTGATGATTAAGCCTGCAACAATGGAGTTTGTTTCACTATCGAACGGAGAAACGATTGCGTATCAGGAAGTTGGAAGGCAAAATACAGAAATTCTTGTACTCATTCACGGGAACATGACATCGTCACAACATTGGGATTTAGTTATTGAAAAGATGCAAGATCAATACCATATTTACGCTCTTGATTTAAGAGGATTTGGCCAATCAACATATAATCAATCGATAGATTCATTACAAGATTTTGCAATAGATGTAAAACTATTTGTCGATCAATTGAAGCTAGAGAAATTTTCATTAATGGGCTGGTCAATGGGTGGTGGTGTTGCGATGCAATTTACAGCGAATCATCCAACGTTTGTCGAAAAGTTAATTTTAGTAGAATCGGTGGGCATGAAGGGATATCCAATTTTTAAAAAAGATATAAACGGGCAGCCAATCGTATCAAGTTTAGTAAAGACGAAGGAAGAGGTTGCACAAGATCCTGTACAAATTGCTCCAGTGCTAGATGCGATAAAAAATATGAATAAATTATATTACCGAACAGTATGGAATCTATTAATATATACACATAATCAACCTGAACCAGATCGTTATGAAAAGTATTTAGATGATATGTTAACGCAGCATAATTTCGTAGATGTAAATTATGCGCTCATTACATTTAATATTTCGGATGAACATAACGGGGTTGTAGAGGGAAATAAGCAAATTCATCATATTAAAGCTCCGACACTCGTCATACAAGGTGACAGAGATTATGTCGTACCGCAAGTAGTTGGTGAGGAATTAGCAAAACATTTACCGAATGCAGAGTTGAAGATATTAGAAGATTGCGGACACTCGCCGTTTATAGATTGCTTAGATGTATTTATTAAGCATGTAGAGGATTGGTTAGAAGAGAAATAATCCCCGAAAGTAAAAGTCTTGCCTATACGATAACATTGTAGGTAAAAGGGGAGATTATCTCTGCATCATCCGCTCTTAATTGCGCATACACTATATAATCATCACTTATATACAAAAATAATGATAAATCCGATGTATATGCAAGTTTCAACAACAGTAGTTCCTTTACAAATTCAGCAGCCACCAATAGCTCATGTACACCACCACTTATATGGACAATCATTTTATGAAAATCCATATTTCAAGCACTTTCATTACAATGTGAAAGCGCAAGTATGGGAAGGATAAGAAGCGAAAAGATTCATTCTTTTCGCTTCTTTTTTATTGCGAATATTCGTACACGCATTTAAAGAAACAGTTTATAATGAAAAGTGGACAGCGTGAGAAGGAGAGGGAAAAGGATGTCGATGCGTTTTACGTTTTGGATTATGGTTGGAATTGTAGCAATCTCGGGTTTGTCACAAGGTATGCTCTTACCGGCCATTGCAATGATTTTTGAACAAGAAGGGGTTAGTTCAAGTATTAATGGTATTCATGCGACAGCATTATACATTGGGATATTAGTTATTTCACCGTTTCTTGAAAAACCGATGCAAAAGTTTGGAATGAAGCCAATTATCGTTATTGGTGGGTTTCTCGTTGTTATATCATTATTCTTTTTTACACAAACTTTTTCATTTTGGGTATGGTTCGTTCTTAGATTTTTAGTTGGAGTCGGAGATCATATGCTTCATGTCGGAACACAAACATGGATTACGACAACATCAGACCCGAGTAAAATAGGGAGACAAGTATCGATATACGGTGTATTCTTCGGAATTGGTTTTGCCGTTGGTCCGTATTTAGCAAGCACTGTTCAGTACGGTCTTGCAACACCATTTATTATATCCACTATACTGTGCTTAATAGGTTGGCTATTATTACTGCCAACGAAAAATGCATTCCCGGCGCAAGATGAAAGAGAAGTGAAGAGTGAATCATCATTTTCTCGTTATAAACAAGTTGTTGGATTAGGATGGATTGCGTTACTTGGTCCACTTGCATATGGCGTACTCGAAGCAATGTTAAACAGTAACTTACCAGTATACGCGCTTCGTAAAGGATGGTCTGTTTCAGAAGTATCCTTCTTATTACCAGCATTTGCAGTTGGGGGCATAATTACACAAATTCCACTCGGTATATTGAGTGACAAATACGGAAGGGATCGTATATTAACGTGGACGTTTAGCATAAGTACGGGTATTTTCCTACTGGCAGCCGTATTTGATCAATATTACTGGATCGTCTTTGCCTGTATGTTGTTAGCGGGTATGGTCATTGGATCGTGCTTCTCTTTAGGACTTGGATTTATGACAGATTTATTACCGAGACATTTACTACCAGCAGGTAATATATTATCTGGAATCGCCTTTAGTTTAGGAAGTATACTGGGACCTGTATTAGGAGGCGTATTTATAGAAAAAATACAGTATACAAGCTTTTTCATTGCGGTTATGATTATAATAGGAATTCTCGCAATGGTATATATGATCTACATGAAGAATCAATTCGCATCAAGAAAAATAGAAAGTAGGTTAGGGCATGACAAAACAACCTAATAAGAAAAAATTTGAAGTACTCGAAAACGAAACAATTACAGACTGCTTAGCACGTATGGAACAAGAAGGCTACGCACCATCACGTCGCATGGAAGAGCCAATCTTTCATGAAGTGAAGAAAAACGGCAAAACAGAAGTTGAACCGTGTGGTAGAAAGATTGTCTTTGAGGGGAAATTGAAGTAATACGTTATATAAAAAGAATTTACTTTTGGGTACAAGCAAGATAAAACATAGAGTCACATAAGAAAACGCTATTGATTCCAATATCAATAGCGTTTTTATTTTTAACAAATATATAGATCAAAATGAATTTCTGCTTGAATGGAACTAGCAAAATCAATTATATCTTTTTGTAAATACATTGCAGGTGATTCGTTATTCTCCACTTGAATCACTACCATAAAAAGAAACTGTAAACTATATTTCTTCTTGAGATGTTTTAATTGCTCTGTTTTTCCTTCAAGAGATTTTAGAATAACATGCAACTGATTATTTATATCGTATGATTCTTGATAGCCAGTGCTTAAAGTCCAATCCGTCTCTTTTCTATATAGGGTTTTGGTGGATACAAGATTCGGATTATCACGTCTTGCAACAACATCATCTTTTTTATAAGTTCTTGTAGGCTCGATACGTAGGGCATTGGTAATTGCTTCAACAGGGAATATATCACCCGATGCACTAAAATAAGCCATAACTTTGGTTTTATCCAGAATGGTTCCTCCTCTTATTAGTAAGATGTTAATCTTATTACATTATAAAAATTTATGAATGTAAATAGAATTTTTATCCCGCTATTTGTCGGCAATAAAACTTCTATCTCAAAATCGACAAATGGGAGAAAAGTAGGTGAGAGCTAACATTAAAGTTTCACCTTATTGAATTCCGGCGCCGGGACATGAATGAGAAAACTGGACGACGTATACCTATACCTTTGTAGGAAAGAACAATGATACAAAAGTAGGATGCTTAAAAATATAATTATTTGTATGATAAAAACAAAATATATTTTAAAAATCAGAATGTAGAGGAGGGAAAATATAATATGATACAAAGCATATATGAAACTCATTTACATGTAAGAAATTTAGAAAAGGCGATAGATTTCTATCAAAATAAGTTAGGTTTAGCATTAGCAAAAAGACTATCGAAAAGACGAGTTGCATTCTTTTGGGTAGGAGAAAGTAAAGAGCAAATGCTCGGGTTATGGGAAATGCATACGAATGAAGAGTTTGAGACGAAACACTTCGCCTTTCGTGTAGATTTAGAGTTTTTAAATGATTCAAAATTATGGTTAGAGAAACGTGGAATAGAGGTAGTAGGGAGTCAGGGGAAAGGAAACCAAGAGGCGATTGTCCAAAGGTGGATGCCAGCTGCAAGCGTATATTTTCTAGATTGTGATGGAAATAAATTAGAGTTTATTTCTATGTTATATGATGATCCAGATGAATTTGAATATGCAACGTATTTAAGTGAATGGAATGCGGAGCACTAAAAAAAATAAAGTTTAATCAGTAGGAGTTTTATAGCTTTGTATTATGTTAAATAGGTAGGAACAAAATAAAATCCCTCAAGAAAAGGCACGCTCTTGAAGGATTTTTTTATGCTTTATATATTTATATTGTTTGTAACTTATTAATTATATTCATGATTAGATATTTCAGCGCGTTGAATATAACCATCAGAGAAGCTGAAATAAAGATAATAGCTTCCTCGATTATATATAAAGCCTTCGCTAGTCATATCCCCTCCGATTTCATCTGGTTCACCAAACCACTCTTTTAATTCATTTGTAGTTATATCCATTTTTACCCATATATGTCTTGCGTCCGAAGGGTACATGTCAATATTATAATCGCCGTATACCGCTGTATTAGGTGCATCACATTCTGTACATGGTGCTTTTTTCAAAACATCAGGCACTCCATATTCTTTTTTTACGTCAGATAGATCTTTACCCAATGAATTTAATTTAAATGGACCAAACGTCCCATTCTCTAAAGCTGTTGTTAACATTTGTTTCATTTCTTCTTTTGTATTGATGTTGAAATTATAATCTCTGTTTTTTGCTATTGCATTATATAAAAATTGTGCATACTCCTCACGTTTCACAAGCATGTTGCCATTGTAATTACCTGCCTCATCACCGTAGGATATTCGGTTACTACGTAGCGTATTTACAAATTTATAAGCCCAATGATCTTGAGGTACATCTTTAAAGTTATTTTGTCCTTTTGATTGTAATTGAAATGCTTTTTGTAATACTACTGCCATTTCATACCGAGTTAATGCATCATCTGGACGAAAAGCACCTGTTCCATCACCTGTCATAATTCCAGCTTGTACAATAGCTTTAATATCCTTTTCAAACATATGATTTTTAATATCGTTAAACATATTGCTTTGTTCATTGTTTGCTGTTAAACCTAAATAACGAGCGATTAAAGAAGTTACCTGGCCTCTAGTAATATTATCCCCAAAACCAAATTTTCCATTTCCATATCCGTTAAAAAGTCCTGCTGCTGCTAAGTAATCAATAGCATCTTTTGACCAGTGGTCCTTTGGTACATCTGTAAATACAGTGTTCGCATTGCCAGCTACTTTATAGTTATTCGTAGTTGTTTGTGCGTTTGCTGTGCCTACCATCATTGTAGTTGTTAGTGCTGTGGTGATTAAGAATCCCACAATTTTTTTAGCTTTGCTTGTTTTCTTGCCCATTTGAGAAAGCCTCCCCAGTTTAATTTAACTTTATTAAATATACGTATTACACATATACATTTAATACAATTAAATGTATACATCGCAATTATAACATGTAAATGATGATTATTTGTCATTAATTCACTTAATGTGGATAAAATTCCAATGATCTATATAAAACTATAATTTTTCTTCAATTGAATATTCATTGCTATTTAATTGAAGAAAAATGCGAAAGCTTTTTATAAAATATGGAAATGTTAAAACCCCTTTGATAAAATAGCAATATGCAAAAATAATTATTTATAAATTCTCAATGTAATGAATATTAATGTTTAAATATACGAATTTAACTACGTAGTTATTGTGCTAAAGGGGGAGAAAGATGTTAGATGAATTGTACAATGCTTTTTTAAATGCATCGGGTTTTACAGAAAGCGCGAGGAAACGAGATCAGTATGATAAATTACATGATTATTTAAAAGATCAAGAAAGAGAATTAAAGCAATACATTCAAGAGGCTGAATCAGCGAAGAGAGATTATGAGAGTAAAAGTAATGGCTTAGAAGCAAATAAAATTCCAGCAGTGGAATTTGAACAAAAACGTCATGAAAAGGATGAAGACTTAAATACAGTACTATCCTATTTTAAAAGTGCATTAAGCGAGGTTGGATCTGCGATAAGTACAGCTTATGCAAAGTATTTGGAATATAAAGCGAAAGCAGAAGCGGAGAAAGCGTCAGCATACGCTGCAGCGACCAAGGCTTTTGAAGAAAAGAAAAAGGAATTTGAAAACTTTATTCATTAAGCATACGAAGAATGGAGGGAATCCACATGAGTGGCAAAGAGGTTGAAATTATAGGAAGTAACACAGCAAGTGCCATTTCTTACGCACAAAACATAGAGAACGGCATGAAAGATTCTTTAAATCAAGCGAAAAACTTAAAAGCATACGTTACATGTGCGAAATGGAATGGAAAAACGAGAGATGCCTTTTTAAGTTATCTTGATTTAATCATTCAATATAACTCAGAAATGGTAGAGGCATTTGAAGGACATACGAAAGCTTTGAAAGAGTTAGAGAAAAGTATTCAAACGTATGGCGATATATCGGAAGTAAGGGCGATAAAAAAATTGTGATGGAGAAATGAGGAATAAAAGAATGGGGAAAGAAATGATTTTTGCACCTGCTGAATTATATGTTCTCGCAGGTGCAGCTGGGGTTACCGATATATTTGGATTGCCAAACCGTGACGTAATTATTTTACTTGATGAAGAATGTGTGACAAAAGCAACTACGAGTTTAAAAGAAAAAGGCCTACTTACAAGTGAAAACGGAATTACCCCTGCAGCTTTTCAATTGATTGAGCTATTAAAAGAATATGAAAATTGTCATGAATACACGAGAATGAATAATGTATTAATTGGCTTTTTGAAAGAGGATAAAGACCGAGTGGCTGTATTAACGGAAATAGAGCCAAATAAAAAATACGAGATCGACTACATACCAAAGCCAGACGTATATTTTTCCTTATTAACACGCATCCCTTTCTTATTGAGAGAACCGAGGGAAATAGAAGATACATTTTTCTCAAAGAGAATGACAGAGGCAGAACAACAAACATTTGAGGAAAAAGATTTATCAAATAAAGATGTTATAGCGATAGAAACGTATACGAGGCCTCGAAGTAATAGAGGAGGAAAATGGGAATGTTTCTTATATTTCACTGAAGGAGAAGATTTCGTTCAAATTGATGTAGAACGTAATCGATATGACTGGGTGAGTCTCTATGCGGTAAATAAGAAATTGTATGACGTGTTAAAAATGCCGTATAAAAAATTAATTGACCCGAGACAATTTTCGTTAGGAGGTATTGAATAATGCAAGTATCAATGGGAGATGGTGGTTCTGGTGGTGGAGAAGAAGTATTAGTTAATTTTCAAGAACTACTTGATATAGTAATGAAATTAGAAGATATATATAAAATCCATTTAGACGTCATTGGAACGAATATTGAGAGTTTATTAAGCAGTGATTTTTATCAAAAAGGTGAAGCGATGAGAGTAATTGAAAAATATCCTGATATATTACACAAAACACTTGAATTGTCTGAACACTATTTGAGGTCGGCGAAAGTTGTAGGAAATGTATGCGTGGAAATGCTTGAAAAGGACGAACAATTACGTGAAAGATTAAGTAAGTTGTAGAAATCACCATACGGCTGGGGGATGAAAACGAAATGGATGTGAAATATAGACCTGAACCATGGCAAAACATGGGGGATGGTATGAATCGAATTACAAAAGATGCACTCATAAAATTAGGGGACGCAAATGAATCATTAAAAAAAATTGATGGAAGAATACGAGATTTAGACTCAGATGGTAGTATACATTTTAACCCAAAAGATCAATCGCGAAAAATAGGGGAATTACTTGATAGCTATTCGACATTACAAAAATATTGCGGAGAAGCAGGGCGATTGGTCTCTGAACATATAGATAAACCTTTTTTAGTAGAAATGGATAAATTCGCTCAAAAAATGAGAGATACATCTATTCTTAGTTTCGAAACAAATAACCGAATTGGCTCTACAACAACGACAGTATTACCAGATGCGCACGCGGGATACGGAAGTGTACCGCAAACAATAAAAACAAAAAAAGATAAAATAACTGTAGAAGATATTTTTAAAGATTCACCTGCATTTGATAACGTACTGAGAGGGGAATACAAAGAACTAAAAAAACAAAATCCAGATGCAAAACTAAATTATGAAGAATACAAGAAAGTAGTCCCATCCACACGAGGATTTGAATACAAATCGATAGAAGATGAACAGAAAAAACTAGAAATGGTGCGAGACATAGGAATAGGCGTAGGAATCATCATCACAACAATCCTTTGTCCACCACTCGGGGCCGCTGCCGCAGTAGTATACGGAGGTGTACAAATAAAAAGCGGTATCGACGGAGAAGACTGGGGAACACATAGGAAATTGAGCCAAGAAGAGCGGGTAGGAAACATCATTTTTGGCGGATTAGATGCAATCCCAGTTGTTGGAGCAGTAGGAAAAGGAGTAAAAGCATTCAAAGACACGAGTGAATTGGCTGATTTAGCGAAATTATTAAAATACAAAGAAGGAATGCCTGGTTTTAATCCAAATTTGGGTGGAAATGTGGTACAATCGCTTAAGGAAAATAATCTATTAAAAAATTTAAAAATACAAGGCTGGAAAACCGTAGATAAGATTAATGATGCGGACTACTTCATTAAAGGTCTAGTAGCAAAAGGTGTGGACTCCGTAACCCCATTCGCTAAAGGTGTAGAAATCATGCCAGATGGAAGTGTCGTTAGATCTGGAACGAACTATAGCGGGAAATTCCAAGAAGCCCATGATGCCTCAAAGGCGAGTATTCAGAGTAGGATCTCGAATTTGGAGAGTGGTGGGGTTAAGGGTACGGGTGAAGTTGGAAAAGGGAATTCTGATTTACTTGATAATACCGGTAGATTTAAAGATGCTGAGTTGCAATCTAAGTATGATGTATATTGTGAAAGGAAATATAAGAATAGTGAAGCGCCTAAAGAGCCACTGGAGTGGAAAGAAGCAAGTGAAAAATGGGCATCACTTAAAGAGCAGGGGCAAGAATTTTCTGATGAAAGTTTTAATCTATTTTCACAGCAGTATGAAAACGCTGAACGAGAAATAACCATTGTTACACATGAAGGGACTAAGGTAAGAGTTGACGCCATTGCATCTGATGAATATGGGAATGTTATTATACAAGAATATAAAAGTTCCGCTACTGCTCCCTATACTACAAATCAAGAAAAGGGATTCCCTGAATTGAAGAATTCTGGTGGAAAGGTCGTAGGTGAAGGAAAGGGAGATTTTTCAGGGGGATACGAAGTGCCTAGTGGAACAAGACCGCAAATTGTTCGTCCTGAAGGGACAACTTATTTTGATGAATAAATGAGGTGAGAGATAAGTGTCAATATTAGACAAAAATAAAATAGATGGAATTGGCAAGAGTATGGGTGAAAATAAGTTAGCATTAATGATTGCAGATCATTTAGAGTGGGAAAATGAACTTCAGCACTTAACATTGTTACAAGATAAAATTAATGCCTATGTATCTTTTATTGAAAGTGGGCAAATATATAGTGTTTATCCGGATGCTAAGTTAGTAGATGGCTTTATATTCGATTTAAGGTTTAAATATAAACCGACTGAAAATTGTAATAAATTATTGGAGGTTTTTAGGAAGAATACTCAAGATTTGAGGATTGAGTTTAAAATATATGAATCTTAGGTAGTTTGAATTGGAGATGTAATATGAAAGCAAATAAAGCATTTGAGCGCGTATGTAATCTAATATCTGAAAAGTATTTAGATAATGGCTGGAAATATTCTAAGTCTGGTCATTGGATGAGTAAAAAAGATAAAAATTTCATTTATAAGGTACTCTTTTATACAAGTTGGAATAATATATCTGATAAAAATGTAGTATTTTATGGTGAATGCGCAATTCTTCCTTTAAAATCTAAAGATAAAATATTTCATATTAATACACGTCAGTGCAATGTACCAAGCGGTCAGTTATATTGGAACATAGCAAATGAGGAAGAGTGGGAGCGGACAGTTAACGAATTCACTAATTGGTTAAATAGTGTATTTATGCCAATTGTAGAAAGGTGTACGAATGATTTGAACAACTTTGTAAAAGAGGTTGTTGAAAGAGGTTTTTATCCTCAAAAGGGTTATATGGTAGATATTAATTTTATATTAACGCACGGGTCGCGTGAATTGGCAGAGGAAGCTACCAAAAGATACTATGACAGTTTGGAAGAGTCAATAAAAAAAGAATTTAAAGATAACTATGAAAGTATGGTGTGTGGTAATGAAGCAGTTAGTGCATATGGTAATAATATGATGAGAAATTACACCAATTTTAGAACTATCATAGATAATAAAATAATTGTTACTTTATAGTACATCAAATGGTTTGACTTAGTAAGCGATAATTGGTAACCCAATTATCGCTTTTGGTTTTAAATAAGGGTACGGGTAATAGAGAGGCTGAAGTTCCACCTGCTTTTAGACAAACTGATTTTGCTAGTTCTTATGAGGCAAGGCTTAATCAGACACCTGCATTAGAGAATCCAAAGGTTGAATTTGAGGGAATACGGGGTGAATCTAAGTGCATACTTAAGCCACCACCAGACCGTCAATTAAAACAAATTTTAGATGAAGTTGGGATTGAGGGTATTCAATATAAAAATGCAGTTCCTGACTTTTCACCAACAGCAAAGGCACAAGTTGAAATCAACTATATGCTTGGAGGAAAAGGAACTTATGGAGGGAAAGCCAGACGAGCTAATTTTGTTCAATCAGACCAAAAATTAGCTGACCAGATTAATGGTTCACCTGAATTAGCAAGTCAATTTGGGATGGAATCTGGTAAAATCAGTGCAAGAGATATAAAAAAATATCGAGAAAAAAATAAATTAACATGGCATGAATTAAATGATGTTAAAACAATGCAACTCGTGCCAACAAAAATAAATAGTGAATTCGGACACCTTGGTGGTGTAGGGGAAATAAACGCAGGAGCTTTTAAACCTGGAGGGTTTGCTAATAAATAAAAAGAGGAGATTTTAAAATGACTATAAACGATCCAATTTTTGGTGAACTTGAGTATGAGTATGGTTGGACTAAGGATACCATTATTCGTTTTTTTGGAAAAGAATCTGAGATATCTTTGATGATAGATGGTGAAGAAGATGGAGAGTTTGATGAAGAGCAGTATATGGCATATCAAGCATTAATGCAGAATTGGGAGGATTTACAGCCAAGTTTATTGCAATCAATATTAGACTATTACAAACAAAAGCGACATGAACTAGGTTATGATATTGGATTAAATGAAAATTATCCATTAATTGAAACACCTGATCAAATACTAGAAATGATAACTTTAGATGGAATTGTTGTTCCATATGCGGATATTTTTGAAGGGCGAGATATTGGAATTACATTTAACTGTACATGGGATATAGAAAATGGATTAGGGCTTCGTCTATTAAATGAAAAAATAATTGAAGTAGGTTATCAGGATGTTGCAATTTAAAACAGGCTGTTAAAAAGTAAAGACTCATGATGGTTGTACCGTCATGGAGTACTGTGTGCAATGATAGAATAGAAAATAAAGTACGAGCTTAGGCGAGATAACATTTTAATGGGTGATGAATATAAACACATGGAATGTATATTAAACTAACGAACTCGTACAAACTCGTAAGTTTTAATATAGTATTTGTCATGATGTACAAAAGGTGTCATATTGTTACTACAAAACTTACAAATTTACGCAACTTAAAAACATATGAACTTAAAGCACTTGATTGTCAATTAAAGGCAACAAGTGCTTTTTTGCGTTTTAGCGTAGAAATTTAAAAGAGCATTATAATTTTATAAGTGGATTAAGTGTTAAATTTTTATTGTTGTTTTATAGATTGTAATGGCTATGTACAGTGTACGACGATAGTAGAGGGGAAAATAAAGGGTTGTGTTATTTTTTGAAGTCATCGTAAAGTACGTTTTAACGGATGGACGTTATGCATACGTTATCCGCAAAAAACGGGTAAACGTTACAGGGACTTTAATTGCTGTAACGGGAAGGGGCTCAATATGGGAGAGAAAGTAGTTGGTTATGTACGAGTTTCAACGGAAGGACAAGTGCGTGAAGGGTATAGCCTAACGTATCAAGTAGAAGAAATTGAACGGTACTGCATCGAAAATAAACTACAACTGCTTCACATATACGAAGATAAAGGAATCAGCGGAGCGAAAGTAGATGAAGATGGATTAACAGTTGAACGTGAAGGTCTACAAGAGCTATTGTCGGATATGGCATATCATCAAGTGAGCAAAGTTATTGTACTAAATACATCTCGGTTATGGCGCTCTGATATGGCAAAAGTGTTAATACAACGAGAGCTAAAGAAACACAAGGTAGATGTGAAAGCAATTGAACAACCAAATTATAGTATATACACGCATGACCCAAATGACTTTTTAGTAAATGGTATGTTAGAGCTATTAGATCAATATCAACGTCTTGAGATTGCATTAAAGCTAAGTAGAGGCAGAAAGAAAAAAGCAGAACAAGGTGGATATGCGGGGGGCGGTGTGATGTTTGGTTATAGAGTAAAGAAAGGACAAAAAGTGTTAGAGGTAGATGCGGAGAAAGCGATAGTTGTACGTAGACTATTTGAATTAAGACACTTTTTTAAACATTGGTCGCTAACTCAATTGGCAGAACGACTAAATAGGGAAGGGTATTGTACTGAGAAAGGAAAGCTGTTTACGAAAGTACAAGTGAAACGCATGTTAGATAGAGAGAACTTTTATCGAGGGGTGTATACATACGGGCAAATACAAACAAATGGGAAGCATCCAGCAATTATATAAAAGTCGTACTTAAAAAAATCGCTCATTTTACTATATGTACTTATGAAATTATGAAAATGGATAGGCTTGCGTACCTATGCGCATCGGAAGATGAACGCTCGAACTAAGGTTGCCGACATTTTTATATATGACTAAATCATTGGATAGAGGGATGAGTTATGCATAATAGACAAAACTATTTGTATGTAGGAGTAGATTTACATAAGGAGCATCATACGGCTGTTATTATTAATTGTTGGCAAGAGAAACTAGGAGAAATACAATTTGATAATAAACCATCTGCATTTTCGAAGTTCTTATTAGAAGTAGAGACATATGTGAGTGATGGTTTATCAGTTGTATTTGGTTTAGAAGATGTTGGTGGTTATGGAAGAGCGTTAGCGAAATATTTAGTAGATCACGAACAGGTAGTAAAAGAGGTAAACCCAGCTTTATCATTTTTAGAACGAAAAAGCCAAGTGATGATACACAAAAATGATAGTTGGGATGCGGAATGTGTGGCACGCATATTGATAAACAAATTTAATCAATTACCAGATGCAAAGCCAAACGATTTATTATGGTCAATACAACAACTGGTTTCAAGAAGGAATGCATTAGTAAAAGCACAAAGTTCATTAAAGAACCAATTACATATTCAATTAAACCACCATTATCCAAGTTATAAAAAGTTTTTCTCAGAGTTAGATGGAAAAACAGCATTAGCATTTTGGGAGCAATATCCGTCACCCTCTTGTTTAGAGGGAGCGAATATAAAGCAATTAACAGCTTTTTTATTAGATGTTAGCAACAATACATGTTCAGTAAAGAAAGCAAGCGAAATATTAAAACTTGTAAAAGAAGATGGACAAACAATGAAAGAGTATCAGGAAACGCGAGATTTTTTAGTAAGAAGTATTGTAAGGGACATTGAGTTTAAAAAGAAGGAAATGAAATACATCGAAAGAGAATTAAAACAGCTAGTAAAACTACTAGATTATCAATTAGAGACGATGCCGGGAATAGAACTTGTGACGGCATCAGCATTAATAGCTGAAATTGGGGATGTAAGACGATTTCCAAATGCCAATAAATTAGCACGATTTGCGGGGATTGCGCCGGTTTACTTTGGTTCTGGCGGAAAAGGTAAGACACATAAAAGCAAACAAGGAAACAGGGCGTTACACGCTTTATTTTATAATTTAGCAGTACAGCAAGTGCAAGTAGCAAAAGGAAGTAAGATGCCACGAAACCCAGTGTTTCATGCGTACTATCAAAAGAAGCTTAAAGAAGGTAAAACAAAAGGACAAGCACTTGTGTGTATTATGAGAAGGCTTGTAAACATTATATATGGAATGATGAAATATAAAACAGCATATGAATTGCCGATAGTGGAAGAAAAAGAAGTAGTTTAATAAGGTTTTACAGGGTTTGCTTTTTTATTGTTAGGGTTTAAGATTACAACATAGGGTACGGGTGATATTGGAACACCGCCTCGATACGGGGAAAGAAGAATCTCAAAGGAATTATATGATGAATTAAGAGATGGAACGCCTGACCCTGCTTTACCTGGTAAGTATATTACAGATAGACTTCAAGCTGATCATATCGTATCAATGAAAAATATAGCAAAGATGGAGAATTTTGATAAACTAACAAAAGAACAACAACTTAAGGTTTTAAATAATGAAGAGAATTTTCTAGGATTAAGTGAAGCAGCCAATAAATCTAAGGGGTCTAAATCTTATTCTGATTGGACAATTTATAAGAAATAAAAAATTGAAGTTGATCCTAAGTTTAGAGAAGAGATGATAAAGAAGAAAAAAGAATTAGAAATGAAATTACAAAAACAAATTGATGATTTTGTTGAAAGGAAATAAAAAAGGATATAGATAAATAAAGGAGATGACATAGCATTATGGAACAAAAACTTGGTTTTTTAAGAAAATATAAAAGAAATGCACAACTTATATCATGCCATAGGATTAATGAACTTAATTGTGAGAAAATACCAAATTCATGGTATGAATTGTTTCAAGAAGAAAACGTAGACAAGAGAGTTGAGAGTATTTTATCAATATGGAAAGAGCAAGTAGGAGTGGAATTAAGAAACACTATTTCTTATTTGTCTAGGCACCTTGAGGAAGTAGAGCTTATGGACATAAATGGTAGATATTCAATTTTATACACTATTAAAACAGATAATGGTGAAATTCTATATTATGAGGGGGGGAATCCCAAAGATGAGTTTAATAATGAAGCATTAGAAAAATCTTGGGATAAGATTCCTTCAACAATACGAAATTTTTATCGAACTGTTCATAATGGTTTCTATTTTTATGCGAGTCAATCTATGGGGTTAGTTCCTTTAGAAAATGTAACTTTTTTTGATGATGATGAATGGGGTATTATTGAGGAGTTAGAAGAGCCTTTACAAATTGATTTACAAACTACTTTTGGTTTCTTTAAAAGTGGTATGGGTGGTTATGTTGCAGTAGATTATAAGAATTCTAATAATGATAATGCGACTTTATGGTGGACGAATAAAGAGCCTAGATATAATATGAATTTTTGGGACATTGTTGATGAATGGATAGTAATTGGATTTGAAGTTTAGTTTAAAGGTTCTGTTGCAAAGTTTTTATATAAACAAAAAAATCCTAATTTAGTAGGTAGAGTTTATACAACTTTGAATAGATTCTCTAATTCATTGTACGTCGAAAAAACGAAGTACGAGCTAGGTGAGATGACATTTTACTGGGTGATGAATATAATCACATGGAAATTATATTAAACTAAGAACCCGTACAAACTCGTCAATTTTAACTTAGTAGTTGTCATGGCATGTAAAAGGTGTCGTACTGTTAATACAAAACTTACAGATCTTATAAATCTTACAAATTTATGCTACTTAAAAACATATGAACTTAAAGCACTTGATTGTCTACGAAAGGCAACAAGTGCTTTTTTATTAGATAGGCATGCTATAAATTTTTAGAAAATATTTTTTATGAATTCAGGCTAATGAAAATTACTATTATTATATAATTGAAAATATATTAGCCAAAGGTGTGGACTGACCACGAATAATAAAGTTGTTTAAAAAATCGTACAGAATTGAAATTTAATACCATCTTTTGAGTTTCTCGTATAATAAAAGGAATAATGTTTCGATATCTGTGGTTAGTTAATAAAAGGGAATGAGGTTTTGGGAGTGAAAATACCGCCACATATTACAGGTTTGAAAGCAATACATTTAAATTCCCATAATGAAAATGAAACAAAGAGAATATTTTATGATGTATTGAGGACATGTAAATTCAAAATAGTAGAATGGATACAACCACACTATCCAAAAAATTTTTTTGAAGTGATAGTGATAATAGACGATAAGGAATTTATTATTTTATTGCATGAGTTTTATCCTTTCTTAGCTTTTGCGGATAAAAATGTAGAAGGGAAACTTATTTTTAGTTTTATTGATATGCCCATATTAGAAAGTGAATTTGAAGCGTACTATCAAGTGTTGTTGAAATCTTATTTAGAAAAGCCTTTTATACCTAGGGAACACAACTTAACAGAAGAAGAATTAAAAGATGCTAAATATTGGCGACCAGAAAATATCGGTGAAGTAATTTTTAATGTTTGGGATTGAATATTAAAGGGGTGATTATTAATTATTAGCTATCCAGAAATTAAACACTTTTATTATTCACTTAAATGAAAAAGTGCAACAAATAAAACTTATTTTTAAACAACTTTAATAACCTCGTACCAAATTAACAGGCCGAAGGTTATTGCATTTCTAGACACAAAATTAAACAACTTGATTATCACTGCACATGGACTATGTATCCCTATTCGTTAAAGGTGTAGAAATACTGCCAGATGGAAGTGTCGCTAGAACTGGAACAAACTAAAGCGGGAAATTCCAAGAAGCCCATGATGCCTAAAAAACGAGTATTCAGAGTAGGATCTCGAATTTGGAGGGTGATGGGGTTAAGGGTACGGGTGATAGAGATGTTGATATTCCACCAGCCTTCAAGTAAGAGTGAATTTCCGATAAATGGAAAGGGAGGGTTTAAAATGAAAATAAATGATGCAGTTTTTGGGGAGCTTGAATATGATTATGTCTGGAGTAGAGAGACTACCATTGAGTTTTGCGGAAAAGAAGCCGATATTGCTTTGATAATAGACGGTGAAGAAGATGGTGAATTTAGTGAAAAACAGTATGCTTCGTATAATTCTTTAATACAAAATTTGGGGCATCTTCAACAAAGTATTTTGCAACCAATTTTAGATTATTACAAGCAAAAACGACATGAGCTTGGGTATGATGTTTCATATAATGAAAATTATCCTTTACTTGAAACGATTAATCAGCTTCTTGAAAGGATCAGGCTAGTGGGGATTTATGTCCCATCTGCTAGACGCTTTGAAGGCAGATATATTGGACTAACATTTGACTGTACATGGGACATGGAAAATGGGGTAGGTATTCGTCTAATAAATGAAGAAGTAGCTAGGGTAGGATACCAAGATGTTGCAATTTAAGCATTACTATTTGTTAGAAATACACATAACAGAGTATGAAAAATTAGTTTGTTTTG
This sequence comes from Bacillus sp. EB106-07-01-XG149, assembly GCF_058791555.1. NCBI lineage: Bacteria > Bacillati > Bacillota > Bacilli > Caryophanales > Bacillaceae > Bacillus > Bacillus sp. EB106-07-01-XG149. The sequence goes on from NZ_JBYTDP010000004.1 coordinate 410,694, forward strand.
GAAGTGAATAGCAAAACAGTAGAGATAGGTACTAGAAATCTCTGCTGTTTTTTTATGCAAATGGAAAAATTAATTTTTAAGGTTATTCCTATCTTACATACCATTGAGGTCTTTTACTAAAGATATTGGATTTGTAAATCCATCTGGTAAGGGTACGGGTGAAAGTGGAATTCCTCCTAGGTGCGGTGAGAGAAAGATTACAGATGAAGAATATAAAGCATTAAGAAAAAAACACCGACAGCAAAAATAAGAAAACAAGTAAATAAAGGCCACAATAAAAAGATAGAAACGGAAGATCAAGCTCTTCCTGGAAAAACTTTTATAGGTTCACTAGAAGCAGATCATATTGTGTCTATAGACAGAATCACAAATATGGATGGTTTTGGTAATTTAACAGAAAAACAACAGTTAGAAGTATTAAATAACCCAGAAAACTTTACAGGATTAAGTAAATCTGCAAACACTTCAAAGCAATCTAAATCGTATGAAGAATGGACACATTATAAAAAGGGGACACCAGATGAAATAGAAGTTAGTCCTGACTTTAGGAGTAAGATGATTACAAGAGAAAAACAGCTTGAAAGAATATTGCAAAAACAAATTGATGATTTTAACAAAGAATAATATAAAATAATATTAAAAAGGATGGGGAAAAATGAGTTCTAAGTTAGATATATTAAGAGAGTATAATGAAGATATTCAATTGATTAATGCAAATGAATTTAAGAATATAAATGCATCTTTAATTCCTGATTTATGGGTGGAAGTATTTAGTGAATATAATAGAGAAAAGAGAATCAAGAAAATTTTAAGTATATGGAAAAAATATGTAGATAATAATTTATCTAATACTATTGCTTACTTATCAGAATACCTTGAGGATATTGAACTGATGATAAGTGAGGACACCTATTCAATCTTGTATACAATAAAAAATCAAGGTGGAGAAGATTTATATTATGAAGGAAGAAATCCTAAAGATAGTTTTAATAATGAGGAATTAGAATCTTCATGGAGAGAAATTCCTGAATCTATTAGGGACTTTTACGAAAATGTTCATAATGGATTTTATGATTACACAAGTGAATCGATGGGATTGATGCCATTAGAAGCTATAACTTACTTTGGGGATGAAGACTTAGAGTGGGGGATTATAGATGAATTGGAAGAACCTATAAAGATTAATTTAAAAACATCTTTTGGATTCTTTAGTAATGGTATGGGGAGCTACATAGCTATAGATTATGAAAATTGTAAGAATAACAATGCTATTTTTTGGTCAGCTAAAAGTCAGCCTAAATATAATGTTCACTTTTGGAATTTTGTAGATGAATGGATTGTTATCGGTTTTGAATAAAAGGGTTTTAAAATTTTGATACAAAGTCTATAAACTTAAAGAGATTTTTAGGTTTAGAAAACATTTCCCCCAATATGATTTAAAAGAATTATATAATGACACTTTATTACATCATCACATTGGTGGTGGAGGTCAAACTGTTGATGTACCCTCAAAGCTACATCCAGGTTTAGGGGGATTCATAATGCTGAGAAAAGCGCAGGAATTTGGGGAAATGACCAAAATATGCTGAACTATTAGAAAAGTAAGGGTGATTATTTTGGTAATGAAGGATGCTATGAGCAAATATTTTAATTTAAGAAAAGAATATTTTGATAAAGGGTTAGATTTTTTATTTAAAACGCCATATAACGAAGAAGTGGATTCATTTATATATATAGGTGAAATGGATGATGAAGAAGAAATTTCATGGAAACCTATTGAAAAAAATAATAAGAATGATTTAACGACGATTGAGGAAAAATTTGAAATTAAATTGCACACTTCAATTGATTATTATTTTAATTCTTATTGGTTTGCTGATTTAGATGGATTTGTTGATAATCATTATATTAGGTTAGAACCTGTATTACCAAATATTGAATTGGATTCCTTCGAAAGTAATTTAGAAGGGTATAAAAACAATCATAATAAGGTTGATAAGACTCCAATAGGTGTAGAAGGGAACGGTTTGATAGTTGTGTTAGATAATGTAAGTGGTAAGGTTGAATTGGAGGGTTTTGAACGAGGTTCGTTTGAAGCGCTTTCGGATAGTCTAGATGAGTTAATTTCTAATTTAAAGTTACAAAAATAATATACTAAGAACATTTATATGAAAAAATGTCTGATATGAAGTGTAGACCGAGTGTTAGATACAATTGGACTGCAGTATTTTATAGAAAGATATGATTAAGATCAAGCTAAGACCTACAAAATTTATGCTATTTAAAAAACATATGAAATTAATGCACTTGATTGTCTACGAAAGGCAACAAGTGCTTTTTTTATACATAGGCATGTTATAATTTTATTAGGAGATTATTTAGACTATATAAATAATTTAAATTCAATTAATAGAAACGATAGATAACATCATAGCAGGATTTGAAAATGTAGAAACTAACTAATCTCAACAGACAGATCTTTATGATCCTAATGAAGAAAAAATATATATGAGTACATTGTAGATTATTGCAATAGACATATATAGGATAGGAGAAAATATGGCAGTTATAGATTTGGACCAGATAGATGCAATTGGAGTAGAAGGTAAAAACCTAAAGTTGTTAATAATAGACTATCTAGACTGGGAATATGAAGACATGCATCTAGACGTACTACAAGAAAAAATTAATAATTACTTAATATATATTGAAGATAAGCAGTACTTTAAAGATTACGGAGACAACTTTGAGAAAAAAATAATTGATATACATTTCCAACATAGTGTTTCGGAAAATGGATTGAAATTTCTGGATGTAGTTTCCAGTCAGCTAAGTAATACTGACATTTTCATCGATATTCACTTACCAGAAGAATAATTCTTTATTGAGGAGTGATTTCTAATATGAAAGAGGTTATGAAAGACTATTTCGGAAGATTTATAGATAAATGGATGGAGTACAACAACTCATTACCGCAAATAGCATGGAATGAAGATGTAGATGAATTTATATATTTGGGTGAAGAAGATGAAAATGGATATATTTGTTGGAAACCAATGGAGAAGGGAGTGGAATTTTCCTTTGATGAAATTGAAAGTCAATACAACGTTCAGTTACATGATTCGGTGAAGCAGTATTTCACTTCGTATTGGTTTTTAGAATTAACAGGATGGATTTCTTCTTATAATATTAATTTGCATCCTGTTATTCCAGGGATTGAACCAGATTATTTTATTTCACTTGTCAAAGACTATGCGGAATCTAAAAATGATATTTTTAAGTATATCCCAATTGGTTATGAATCAAATGGGATGTTAATAGTGCTAGACAACAATACAGGTGAAATTTTAGTTGAGGATTTTGAATTAAATGAGTATAAACAAATTACAAACAGCTTAGAAAACCTCATTTCACAATTTAAATTTAGGTGTGAAAAATAGAAATGCATACCAATAGGCAGCAAGAAAAAGAGCATTAAGAGATAAAATTGATAAGCTATTTGAACAAGGGTTAACACTTAAAGAAGCGAATGAAAACTCAAACAGTCATACATAATTTAGATCAAGTTGCTGGGGAGATTTAGTATTTATGTTCTTAATCAAGGTATTGAATAAAGTGAAATTGGGGGTTTTGTTCATCCCCACTGATTATCATCCCTCACCAATTGGGCTTTTACGGGCAGTTGATCCCCCACTTAACTTCATTGCTTTCTTTGAAAAATATCTTCGAGCATGAATGAAGAACAACTAAAAAATACTTATTTGAATGTAAAGTTAATACATTAAAGGAGGAGTTTAAATGGAGCAATATTTAAAAGATTTTAAGTTACATAATAAAGTACCGAGTGAACTCATTGAAAAGTATAAACACGTAGTACCAAATGAAATAATAAATTTTTGGAGTAATTATGGATTTGGTACATTTATGCAAGGATATTTTAAAAGTGTAAATCCAGAGGAATTTAAAGAGATTTTGGAGGAGAGTAGTCAAAGATATAAGGATTCAATAGTATTGTTTGCTACAGGTATGGGAGACTTGGTTATTTGGTCAGATGGATATGTTAGATTACTTAATTACAGGTATGGTATAGTAAAGACCATTATGTTTACATTTAAATTTTTCTTTCAAAATATTGCTGATTTAGAATTCAGGGATGAAGATTTATCTTGGCAGCCTTATCCCAAAGCACTTAAACAATACAATGAGTTAGAGTATGATGAGTGTTTTGGTTATACACCTCTATTAGGGTTAGGTGGAGCAGAAAAAGTAGAGAACTTAAAAAAGGTCAAATTGAAGGAACATATTCTTATTATTACTGCTTTTATGGGGCCAGTAGAGGTATAAGGTTCGTTCTAATGAATTAGACTTACTATTTATTTTCTATTTTACAAGTACATATGAAATTAAAGCGCTTGGTTGTCTACTTAAGGCAACCAAGTGCTTTTTTTATTAGTGCATGCAATGCTATAAAATTATTTTATATGAATTCAAGTTAACAAAATTTGCTAATATTATATAATTGAAAATATATTAGCAAAAGAAATGGACAATACCCCATTCTTCATAAAAAATCAAGAAACATTACTTAATGGAAGTGCACGTAAATAGGGTGGAACGAACTTCGGTAGAAAGAGTAAACAATAAAGGAGATATGTAATGAAAATAAATGATGCCAATTTTGGCGAACTTGAGTTTAATAATTATGATTGGATTGGATATAAAAACATTGATTTTTTTGGGAACGAAGTTAAGGTGACGTTAATAGTTAGGGGAGAAGATGATGGTCATTTTGAGAAAGAACAATATACGGCATATAACTTTTTAATAGAAAGATGGCTACAATTACAACAAAGTATTTTAGAGTCTATATTAGATTATTATAAACAAAAAAGAGATGAACTTGGTTACGATGTTGAGCCTAACGAAAGTTATCCTTTAATAGAAACAGCTACTCAAGTTCTTGAAAAAATAACCTTAGTTGGAATTTTTATTCCGGATAATGATCTTATCGATTTTCTTGATATTGGACTTACATTTGACTGTACGTGGGATATGGAAAATGGATTAGGTCTTTGTCTTATGAAAGGTGAAGTAACAGAGGTAGGTTATCAGGATGTTGTACTTTAAATTTTGAAGCCTATTTTTATAGAGACAATAATATTGTTTAATTATTCATTCGTAATATATGAGCTGCAGCTTTAAAAGAAAAATCACCAAAAGAAGTAACAGTTAAGATTGATGTAATATACTTTGGGAATGATATGAGTCTATACAAATTTATAGTTACTTACAATATAGATGGTAAGCCAGGTAATGCAAAATTAAAAATTTTATAAAAGGAGGGAAATGTAGTATGAAAGAGTTTGAAGATAGATTTAGTGAATTGCAAGCTGATATGGTATCCATATGTATGGAATATGTTGAAGATAGAGCGGATAAAGTATATATTTACGCTTCATGTGAAGTTACCAACATAGGAGCTAGTAATATTAATACAAAATAACTAGGAGGATTCAAATGATAGAACTGAATTTTTAACTATAGGCAAAAAGTATGTATTAAATGACGATCCTATTACTAATAATGATGAGAAGAAAGTTTAATAAATAGTTTGTAGGTTTATGTATAAAAGAATGTGTGAATAGAAAGGTAGTAGAATTATGAAAGAGAAAGTATCCATATGGGTTGGAAATTTTGAGAGTAAGGATGAATTTTTGAATTATACAAATAATGAATATACAGAAGATGGAGATAGTATATCTTCTAATTTCGAAAAGGACTTTAATTTGATTTATTATGATCGTGATTTAGTTGAAAAGGAATGGGTTAGTCAATCAAAAAATAATATAAAGGATTTATTGAAAGGTTTTTCTTACGTTGATCAATTTATTCAAAGATTTAAGTATACAAACTGTGAAAAGAAATTTAACGCAGCCATTTTAATTTACAATATGGAATACAATGCTAAGCAAAGAAAGGTTAAATATAAAAGTAACGAATTAGAATTTGTTGGAATTTATCAATATAGTATACCTATTGATGATAGATGGTAAATTTAAAGTTGGCTATAATTATGAGTATCTTCCAGAGGTAAATTCGTATGAATGACAATATGGGAATATACAATTTAACCTCATACCTAAATCTAATTTCAAAAAGAAATATTTGGACATTCATGAAGGGAAGAAAGTTTGAGTACAGTGGATTGTACTAGTACTGGATTGAGCATATTAAAACTTATAGTAGATTAATACAAATTCATATTAGTTTAATAATCAATGTAAAAAGATGATGTAATACATATACTATTAGAATGAAAGCATTAGGAGAGGCAATTTATGATAATAATGAATAATTACTCCAAGGTAGGAACATATATCATGTTAGAAAGTAGCGGATATTCAATAGTCGAAAAGAACAAGGTAGAGTTGGTTAGACAAGGTGTTGGAGGATTTAGTGAAGATGGGCAGGTAGTTGGTATATATATTAAAAATAACAAATTATATTTTTCTATAATGGACTTTCATTTGAAACATCGATAGGCAATTTCATTTGTGTAAATAGGTATATTTCCAAATATGAAAGATGTTTTAGTGTAACAATAGCAGGCCGAAATATCTGCCATATAGTTTACGAGCCTTTTATTGATCCAGGAATGATCTATTATGATGCAGATCCTGAAGAGTTTGATGTGTTACTATACTTAAGTAAATTATTGAAGAACGAGGATTCTATTAAGAGATTTTTGTACGGAATGGAAATGCTAAAAGAGCAGCATAAAGAATAGTGTTTTGGGTGTGGATACAATGAACTTTAAAATGTAGTACCATTACGAGTTAATTTGAATAACGCTATAAGAAAATTATCGGCATCTTTACGGAGAAAAAAAGAAGTTGAGCTAAGGGGATTAATATGCAAAATATTCAACTAGCTAAAGAAATTCGTACAGCCATTAAGCAAAATAATGTTAAAGGTGTAGTTGAGTTAATTGGTTCAGATACTGAGCTCTTGAATATGTCGATGAGACCGTTTGGAACTTTTTTTCATGTTGCAGCCACACATGGAAAGCTTGAAATAGTCAAGCGACTTATAGAATTAGGTGCTGATATAAATAAGCGCGGTGATGTATATGGTGGTGGGGCACTTAACCAAGCGGCTTCAAAAGGACAGTTTGAAATTGTTAGGTATCTATTGACTTGTGGAGCTGAAATGGATACGAGTGAACCGGAAAGGAATCCTTTGTTTGGTGCTATTCAGGGTGGATATATAGATATTGTAAAACTTCTGATTGAAAATGGAATTGACATTCACGTTAAGTACACGGGAGAATATATGAAAAATATGAATGCGTTAGCATTTGCACATGAACAAGGGCAAATAGAAATAGCGAATTTATTGGATGCTACTAAAAGAGGGGCATATAAAGATACTGGGGAAAATGAAAAAACTGAGATTTTAGATTATATAACAGAACAATTCGGCCCCATTGAGGATACTATCAGTGAAATCATACCCGGTAGTAAGGTATCAATTGATATTCAAATTATATTGCCATCAAAAAAACATGATTTTATAACTCTTGTGACTACTGGGATGAGTGATTTTGCAATGGATGATTCGGAAGACAGTAAGGGATTTAAGTATGCTGAATTAGTATTAAAGTTGCCTGCAAATTGGCCAATAAACAAAACAGAATTGACGAACAAAGATAATTATTGGCCTTTGAAGTGGTTGAGAATGGCTGCTCACATACCTCATAAATATGATGGTTGGTTAGAGGAAGGGGTCATTCTTCCAAATGGAGAACCTCCAATGCCATTTGCTTCTAATACAGAATTATCATGTATTTTAATCGGTAGATCTAAAGAGGTAAGAAGTTTTGTAGATTCAGAAAATAGAATGATTAATTTTTATACTTTAATACCTATTTATACAGAAGAAAGAATCAAAGCTTTACAAAAAGGACATGAATATTTAATAGGAAAATTTGATGAATGTGGTGTTTCAGATGTACTTGATATTAAAAGAGAAAACATTGGATTAAAAGAACAAGACTAGAGGTATTACATTTACTTGTTATAATATGTTTGATACGTAAGAATATTATGCCAGTATCCATTGACCATGGATGCTGGTTTTTTAACAGATATAAAAAATTGTAAGATTGAGTATATGTTTTTGAATGAAATTGCTTTAAAACTGGGGTATGCTGTAAATATTACTGGTAAAATTATATCATTTAGATAACTAGATACGCGTGATAGTTGTAGCAAAGTAATAGCTGAATTTGCTAATACATATAAGAATATTGAATTGGAAGTTATTCGCAATAACGATGAAAGACTTAAACTATAAAAGAGGAGTGATATCATGGAAGACTGGGAATATAATGAAATATTTGAGGTGATTAACGAAGACTATAATGATTATTTAAAATTAAATAGGGGACATGATTATGCAATAGCAAGAACTGTTAATGAATATATAAATGTTGGAAAGGTAGAAGACTTTATTGTTGATACTGCTGTAGGTGAAATATTGTTATCCAAAAATAAGGTCTTTATTGGGTATGTCGAAGGGATAACAAAGAGATTAAGTATGTTTAAAGATTTAGATGTTACAAACGAACTGACACATGAAGAAATAGCAGACTTGACTAATAGGGTAGAGAAAGTACTAGATGGTCTTAGTAAGGTTGAGATAGATTATAACCTTTATTTCGAGTAGTTATTTGCGAAATTGAACAAGAATATTTTTAAATTATGAATTAATGATGTGCTTTTTATGGATATTTACTTTGGACAACATGAAAGATGATATGCTGAAATTCAGAGCCCATGAAGGTAGTACCATCATGGAGTACAATGTGCGATGATAGAATAGAAAACAAAGTACGAGCTTAGGCAAAATGAAATTTTACATAGTGGTGAATATAAACACATGGAATGGGCATGAAACCAATAAACCCATAAGTTTTTACGTAGTAGTTGTCAATACATATAAAAGGTGCCATAGTACTCTAAAACTTACAAAATTAATGCTATTTAAAAGAGATGAACTTTGAGTACTTGATTGTCAGCTAAAGACAACAAGTGCTTTTTATTTTAAGATTACAACATAGGGTACGGGTAATGTACCTAAAGGCTATTATCAATCAAGATGCAAATGGAAAATGGCATCGACCTGTTGGGGAATACGCCTGGGAAAGGCTCCAATACGGGGAGAGAAGTAAACGGAAAGAATGGGAAATTCAATTTCATCGAAAATCCGTACAAAACGTGATGGTGAAATAGAATTTATGGCAAGTGATAATAAATGGTATCCTCTAGATCAAGCAGATATGACTCATTTAACTGATGTAGTTTTATGGTGGAATAGTACATACAGGTAGACATTATGGAGCGAAGTCCCCAGCGGTTAGAGAATGGATGTTAGACTCCAATAATTATGTATTAGATCATGATAGTTTAAATCGATGCGCAGGTACAAAGTTAAATGAAAACTACTTGCCAACAAATAAATAATTATTGGGAGGATTTATATTGGAACTCAACGATCAAGTGTATGACCGAATTGTGAGATTATGTAACAAAGGAGATGCTTTTGTTGAAAAAGGAAAAGATGATAAAGCAATAGAGAGCTATATAGCTGCTCTGGATTTGGTTCCGTTACCGAAGACCGATTGGGAAACAAGTACATGGATTTATACAGCATTAGGAGATACTTATTTTTTAAATTGTGAGTATGAGAAAGCAAAAAGTAATTTATATAATGCACGAAACTGTCCGGATGGTATTTCAAATCCATTTATTTTACTGAGGCTTGGAGAGAGTTTATTCGAGTGTGGGGAGCTTGATAAAGCTAAGGAGTATCTGTTAAGAGCTTACATTTTAGAAGGCTATAAACTCTTTTTTAATGAGGATGATAAGTATTTTGAATTGATTAAGGATATGATTTGAGGAGGATAAATATGGCCATTTTACAATCACCTATAAAAGAAGAATTCGAAAGTCTTTTGGAAAAAAGCAATGAACAATTTAATAATGGTAACTATAATCATTCTATTGTGTTATTAGAAGAGGCATGGGATATAATACCTGACCCTAAAGGTATTTATTGTGAAGAGAGTTACCATTTAGTTAAGGATATTATCTCCACTTGTTTTATGCTAAATGATTTAAAAAAAGCAAAAGAGTGGGCAGATAAAATATTTTTAACTGGATTTGCACGTATAGATTCCGGTGATAAGGAATTTATTGCAGGAAAAGTTTCTTTTGAATTAGGTGATTTAGAAACCGCAAAAGAATTTTTTAGTATTGCCAATAAAAAATCAGAAGGTAGATGTTTTGGGAATCCGAAGAATACTAAGTATCTTAAATTATTAAAAAGTTAAATGTTTAGCTGCGTAAAAGGGCAAGATCATGCAGGACATTTGGCAGGTGATAGATTTGAAGGTTCACCTGAAATTGAAAGTTTAGTTTCGCAATTAACTGATGTGAATTTGAAGAAATATAAATAAGTTGAAAATAAATGAGCTGCAGCTTTAAAAGAAAAACCACCAAAAGAAGTAACAGTTAAGATGGATATTATATACTTTGGAAATGATAAGAATCCAGACAAATTTATAGTTACTTACACTATAAAAAAGGTAAGCCAGGTAATGCAAAATTTAAAATTTTATAAAAGGAGTGTAATGTAGTATGAAAGAGTTTGAAGATAGATTTAGTGAATTGCAAGCTGATATGATATCCATATGTATGGAATATGTTGAAGATAGAGCTGATAAAGTATATGTGTACGCTTCATGTGAAGAAGATATGATTTCTAGTAGTTTCTTTTATTTCATTAACAATAAGTATGTAGAGTGTCACAAGGTTAATGATGCATTGGAAAATGGAGAAAAAAGATATGATGTATCTCCAGAACAAATGTTTCGGGTTCTGCAAATTATAAGTGAAGATATCGAAGGAATTGAAATGTTATGCAAAGAATACGAAAAAGATATGCCAACTGAGATGAAATTAATATACGATGCTAAGAGTGGTAAGTTTAAAGCTGAATATGAGTATGATTTAATCCATACAAGTGATGATATAAAAACGGCGGATGATTTTGCTGATGAGTGGTTTGAGGAAGTGAAAAATAATAACCTTTAAAAAATCAAAATTAATAGATATATTTAAATTGAATTAATAACTCATGAAAGTTTGAGCATTCATTTGTAGAATAGCGATAATACCAAATTCCAGATAAAGTGCAATTGGTATCAACCACTTAGATGAAAATAAATTATGGGGAGATGGTATTAGATGAGTCATATAGAATGGGATAATCCAGATAAACTTGTTAGTCGGCATTATGTGCTAGAGGTAGCCCGAAAAATGGGCGTTCATTTTCCACAAGATTATATTGAATGTGTACTTGAAAATAATGGTGCAAGTGCAGAACCCGAAGCTTTTGATGTAAACGAAGTAGAGCGGGTATTTGGCTCGTTACTTTCTTATGATGAAAAACGCATAGAGAATATATTAAAGATTTATGAAAAATATAAAGGAACAATTCCTAATCAGGTTATTCTTTTTGCAATTGATCCTTCAGGAAATTTGATCTGTTTTGATTATAAAAATCATGAAGAAAATCCAATTGTCATCTATTGGGAGCATGAAGGCGCATGGGAGAAAAAAGTGTTAATAAAAAGTGAAGGGATTACAACAGAAGAAGCAGAGAAAGTTGCAAGGGAAAATGTATTTTTTGTTGCTAATACGTTCACAGAGCTCTTAAGTAAATTACATGATTAATAGAAAGTTAAAATGAAAGGGTTATTTCATAATTAATTAGAGGAATGGGGAAAAATGAATCAAAAAAACCTATTAAATTATTAAAAAACTGGTGCCTGTATTGTTTCAAAAAATATAATTAATAAAACAGGAAAATTGAAACGGATATTGAGAGGAAATTTAATAGAAGCAGCAGATGATAGTTGGAAATTATTTTCGAAAATTGATGATGTTTATATTAATAATTCTGAAAATTTAGCGTTGTGTGATTTTAATGCCGTAGCAAATATTGAACTGGCCATTCTGGGAATATACGAGCTACCAATAGGTAGTGATTTACAATTAGTTTCTGAAAATGGAAAAATAAGATTTATTAATAATTTAACTGGTGAATAATTGAAATATTTAAAAAGAATTTAAGAAGCTGATTACACTATATCTGAAACAGTGTGCCTAATTTATTACTATTAGAACATAGAAAAATTGGAAAGGAGGATTAATATGGAAAGTCCAGGAGTTGTTTCTCTTTGGTTTGGAAATTGTACTAGCAAAATGGTGTTAAGAAAGTATGTAGAAATAAAATATGATAATGAGGGGAACAGAATTCCTTCGTGTTTTATGACTGATTTTCAAATAGATTTCATTGAGTATAACCAAGACTTATTAGAATGTACATATAATGAACATGTTACATCGTCTTTGTCTGAATTACTACAGAATGCTTCGTATTCTGAATTAATTATAAGTGAACTTATAGACTTTTATGGTGAAAATTTAGAAGAACAATACAATACTGTCATTAGGTTATATGATTTTGAGTATGAAGAACTTGTTGAAGAAGCAAAACTGGATAGTAGGAACTTTAAGTATATAGGATCGGTAATTTATGAAGATTAGAAATTTAATGTAATGACCACGTATATATATTACACCGGATTAAATGTATTAAAGTATTTTTTGAAGTAAAGAAAAGCCTTTCTTTTCAAAAGACAAAAGGTGCTTTTTTACATAGGTAATTTTGGAGGTAGATAGGAATGGCTTATGTAACAGGTGAAAAAGGTATCTTTATACAAAAATTAATGGATAAGAGTAATGAAGAGTTTGATAAAGGGAATTTAGAAGAGTCTGTTTTTTTATTGGAGCGAGCATGGGGAGAGCTTCCAAATGATAAAATAACTTATGATGAAAGTTTTTTAATAATATGGGGTATTTTAGATATCTCGATTTTATTAAGTGATGTTGAACGGATGAAAAAATGGATTGATAAAATATTTGTCGCAGATCCTGAAAGAGGAGATACAGGCGAACGAGAATTTTGGGCTGGCAAGGTGGCTTATGAAGTAGGAGATTTCTCTAAAGCTAGAGGGTATTTAGAGATAGCTAATAAGAAATCTAGAGGTAGATGTTTTAGTACAGAGGATGGAGATTATTTGATTTTTTTAAAGAGTTAATGAAATAATCTCCAATCAACTAAATTGAAGGATTTTAAAATGATATCGGGAGTTTCTAAGTTAGGAAGATGAAATATTAAAGGAGGTTTCACAGATCTTATAAACAATTTATTTATACCCTCGGCATAGTAGTCCTGCAAATACATATTCGGATATAAATCACTTTATTTTTACTGTATACACAGAATCTTCATATGAGGTAAAGAAAAAATAACAATATCTATTATTAATATTCTTGGCTTAGTTTGTTAGTAAACAACCAGATACAAAAGAATACATATAAAGTATGAATAGGGATGTAGTAAAAATGACAATGATACAATTTAATTCTTATCATCAAAAAGTAGAGATAAAGAGAAATTTAGAACTTATTAACTTAGAACATAAAAAAATTAGAGAGTATGTAAATTTTGATGTGTGTTCTTTTGAGCAATTAGATGAATTTCAAGTAGGATACAGTATTGACACCGATGGAAACTCCCTTGTAACCGATGAGGAAGATACTTGGGACGCAAATTGGATTGTTATTGCATATGAAACGATGTGTGGAGATCCAATTATTATTGATTTAAGTGAGGAAAGATACCCTATTTCTTCCATCATGCACGGAATGGACAGTTGGAGTGGTGGCGATTTTCTTGCAGATTCCATGGACTCATTTATTAATTTTATGAAAGATATAGGTGATTTTCTTACTGAGAAACAAGTGTTAGAAGGTAAAAGAATGATACAAACTAAAGAATTGGAAATATTGCTAAATGAGTTTTTGGAAAGAAATAAATTTACTGATTTTGAAATATGGCACTCTTTATTAAGTCCATTATTTGATATTGCAGAAGAATATGAGCAAACAATGGAGATAAAAGTAAAAAAGATGAAGGAAGAAGGAAAGAAAATAACGGAGATTGCTCACATGCTTAATATAAAACCTAAAGAAGTGTATGAGTATATTAAAAAAGTTTAATAGAAACTCTTCACTTTTAAGAGAATAATCAAGCACGGTGAATGGAGCAATACAGGCAGAAAATGCTCGAATTTTTATAAAGCCGAAACAAAAAATCTGCTGAAGAAGAATCCATTTTGATCAATCTTTTTTTCAAAATGGATTCTTTTTATTTATTGTAAAACCTAGGATTAAGAGTTGTTTTTGATTAGACTTTAGGGTATTGGGGTTTCGAGGCAGCTCTGCATGAGCAAAGATACTTACAAAAAATCAATGAAATTCAAATGAATATCCATAAGTGAATACAGTATGGAGAATGGGACTGAAGGACGAAGGACGCGAAAGGTGGCTACTGGGATGAAGTATGGTGAAAATACTAAGTTAGTTGAGGAAGTCATCGAGTATATACAAAAAAGAAGCTTATTTGATAGGAATGATATAAAGTTACATGAATTATTACATGACATTGAAATGATTCATGATTTTGATAAAGCACAGGAATTGGCTTGGTCTCAAGATTTGGATGTTACCCAAATCGTTTGGGATGATATGAAATCGGATGAAAGTGCAAAATTATTAGAAGGAACTTATAACCCTAATATGGAATCAAAAAAAGAGATGTTATATGAAGTTTTTTCTGATAACTATAATTATTATCAGGCGTTTATTTCTATTGATCATATAAATATTCTTGAAGAAGTAGAAAGAGACCTTGAGATGTGTGCACTAAATCGTTTAGTAAATGGAAAAGTGGATAATTTTTATCCCGCATTAACGGGCAGTAAGACCGCCACCTCAAAATTCAGCGAGAGCAAAGAAGTTAGGTGGGGGATCAACTGCCCGTAAAAGCCCGATTGGTTCAACTAATAATCAGTGGGGATGAACAAAACCCCCACTGATTAAAGTTTCACTTTATGAAAAGGTATTTGAGGTGTATAAAATGGGAGGATGGCCTTGTGGATGGAAAGGTGAGTACATGAAAGGGAAAATGATGGTCTACTTACCAAATGAAAAATGAAGGCTTACATACCGACATACTTTATAAATTTAATGAAATCTATAGTGAAATGATTATAGAGAGATGGCAGGGAGTAATCGATACGTATAAATATCTTGATAGTTTAGGAGGGATTATTAAATGATTAATCTATTTAATATTTCAGATTTGATAGAAAAGTCAGCGGCGAGTGATATTGAAATTCAAGCAGTAGAAAATCGCATGAATGTTACATTACCTAATGTATATAAGGAATTATTGAGATGTACAAATGGCTTTTCAATCGGTGGTGGGTTACTTATTTATGGTACGGAGCATATTGGAGAAAGGAACGAGGTTTGGGAAGTAGATGAGTATGCGAGGGGGTATGTCACAATTGGTGATGACGGTGGCGGTAATGTATTTTTAATGGCTCAGTATGCAGAGGAAAAAGAGGTGGTAGTAATTGATTCTGGGGACATGAATCCAAACTATGCTACTGTAATTACCGCTGATTTTAAAAAATGGGTGAATAGTGGTTGTGTAAGTGAAATAGAACAGAAAACGATAAATAAGTCGTCTGATATATGTAATATAGTGTTAGTGAAAACTCCTAGTGAAGGTTTGAAAGATTTAATAAGAATAAAGAACGTATTAGGGCTTGAGATTTCCGCAATTGATTTGCTAAAGGGTTCAAAAAATCTTCCTTATATATTAGTAGAGAGATTTCCATACGGTAAGGCGAAAAAACTCATTGAAAAATTAGCAATTGATAGTACTATACTGAGTATAGAAACGACTGGAAAAAACAGTTAATATCAGAGGGTAACTTTCATACGAATAGAGAAATCGATATGAATCCAAGGGAGTAAATAGGGAGAGTTAAAAATGATTATAAATGATGTAGTTTTTGGTGAGATTGAGTATACATATGGATGGGTTAAGGACATTAACGTTGAATTTTGTGGAAAAGAAGTTGAAATAGCATTGATAGTGAAAGGTGAAGAAGACGGTAAGTTTGATGAAGGACAATATACTGCTTATAATTCATTGTTGCAAAATTGGGAACAATTGCAGCAAGTTTTTTTACAAGCGATTTTAGACTATTACAATCAAGAGCGTCAACAATTAGGATATGCTGTTGGATTTAATGAAAATTATCCGCATATCGAAACAATTGATCAATTACTTAAGAGGATCACATTAGTTGGAATTGTAGTCCCATATGGAGATATTCATGAAGAGAGAGATATTGGGATAACTTTCGATTGTACGTGGGATACAGAGAATGGACTCGGAATACGTCTACTAAATGAAAAAGTAACTGAAGTGGGGTATCAAGACGTTGCTATTTAACTTTTAATCTAAGGAGTGAAAAAGTAGTATGAAAGAATTTGAGGAAAAGTTTAGTGAATTACAAGCTGATATGATATCTATATGTATGGAATATGTTGAAGATAGAGCGGATAAAGTGTACGTTTATGCTTCGCGTGAGGAAGGAATTATTTCGGGAAGTTTCTTTTATTGCATTAACAATAAATATGTAGAATGTCATAAAGTAAATGATGCATTGGAAGATGGAGACGGAAGATATGATGTGTCTATCAAAAGACAGTCTATAGTATTGCGCATTATATGTGAAGATATTGAGAGAATTGAAGAATTATGCAAAGGGTATGAGCGTGACATGCCAACTGAGATGAAATTAATATATGATGTTCATAGTGGCAAGTTTAAAGCTCAATATAAGTATGATTTAGTATATACGAATGATGAAGTTAAAACAGCTAGCCATATTGCTGATGAGTGGTTTGAGGAAGTGAAAAATAATAACCTTTAAAAGGGGTACAGTAATAGTTATATCTTGGTTAAATAGATAATGAGTGGGAGTAGAAAATGGAGAAATCAGTATTAGAAAAAATAGAATTAATTAAGGATATTTTAGGTAATGATCCATTTTGTTTGCTTATTGGTGAAATTATAGAGGTAGAAAAAACGGATGAAAAATTAGAAGAAGGCCCTTTGAAAGATTATAATTTTATTATAAAAAAATATGAAATGTTGAACGGTGGAGTAATTACTATATATGGTCATCTAAAACGCGAAAGTATTCAATTTTATACGGAGGACATGCCAGGTGGTGCTGATAAGTGGATTTGTATAGGGAAAATTGAAAGATATCCATTGTTTATTAATAAGATGAATGGAGAAGTTTCTTGTTTGTATGGAGATTTAATTAATCAAAATTTTATTATTGAGTCATATGGTGATTTTAATAATTTCTTACAACATTATTATGTAGGAAAAAGATATTGTGAATTAGGTAATAAGTTTGTTCAATTTGGAGGAATTAGTGAAACCGTAGGAAGCAAAGAGGATGATTGGTATCAGTTATTAGAAAGTAATGGTTTATTATGATAGATTAATTGAACGTATTATGAACATAATGATGTGAAAATATGTGGAAAATTATAATAATGATGTTATAAAAAGGTGGAGAAGTCAATGGATTTTAATGAGGGAATATCAACTTTATATAAAATGCGTTTTCTAGAGAATGAAGGGGATGATATTGAAGTTTTTGAGAGTATTCTCAATGAATTAGCGAATAAAGGGACAAATGATATAATTCCTGATCTATGTATAATTTTTGAGGATGATATGGCTGTGCCATCAGCGGGTGACTACCTTATTGAAACGATTTTTTATATTGCTGAACATTCCGGGCGAGAGGAAGGGCTATACAAATTAGCTATTAGTATTCCTAAAATGTTACCTCATGCAGAATTCTGGGCGGAAAGAATTCATCGGACACTTTTACATTCAAAAGATTTAGTCGTATCGTATATGAATGTTTTAGAAAATATAAATAGTTCAACAAAGCAAATAATTAAAGGGATTCTTCTTGAGATAAAAGAGGACGACCCAGATTTATATTTAGAAAAAGGAAATTCAATCTTAGAGAAATTGTGATAAGGGGATACTATGGAAAAGATAAGTGATTTTATATGTTTCGAAAAGTCGTCACAAGAGATTGTTGAAAAGTATACAGGTAAAGTTCCTGAACAAATAATAGCTTTATGGAAACAATATGGATTTGGAAGTATGTTAAACGGATATTTAAGGTTGATAAATCCAGAAGAATACTTAGATATATTAAAGGAAAGTTATATCCGTTATGAAGAGGCTATCCCGGTTTTTACAACAGGTATGGGAGATATTCTTGTGTGGGAAAATAACTATTTATTATTACTTAAGTATCGAAAAGGTACGGTAGATGTAGCAGGTGGAAAATTTAAGTTTTTCTTTAAAAATACGAAAGATGACTATTTTTTAGAGAAAGTATTGGATTGGATGCCTTACAAACAGGCAATACACAGGTACGGAAGCCTTGAAATTGATGAATGTTTTGGTTACACACCGTTACTTCCATTAGGTGGATCAGAAAAAGTAGAAAACTTACAAAAGGTTAAACTTATCGAGCATGTTTATTTCATTACTCAATTTATAGGTCCAATAGAATAATGAACGAAGAAACTGGAGGCAAGATAAAGAGGCTTTCAGATTTATTATTTTGACAAAAGGATATTACTGTAAGGGAGTAAAGTAAATGAATGTAGAGAACGTGGAAAGTATTTATCAAAAAGTAGTTATGCAGTTAAACAGTATTATTCCAGAACCGTGGGAAAAAGTAATGGTATATTCAGAAGTTGATGAATATAGTGATTCGACGGTATTTTTCTACTATCCAAAAAATAAGCAGGAACCGATATACAGTTTAGATATTGAAGATATGGAAGGGATTGATGAAGATGAGACTGATCACCAATTAAATCTTCTTGACAGTATCTTTAGAGAGTTATGGGAAGAATTTAAAAGAAATAAGAAGGAACCATGGACTAATGTAACATTTGAGTTATACTCTACTGGTAAGTTTGATGTTGAATTTGATTATACTTTATTAGAGGAAGAAAATAATTATAATCATTATGAGAGATTACTTATATGGAAGTATAAAAAGTTAGGAGTTTCTCTTGATGAAAAGAGAGAAAGTGATGTGAAACTAATTAGAGAATATATTCATACACAAAAATGATCTTTACTAGGGTTATAGATATAAGGTGTTTGAAAATAGATATCCTATGATAGCTGTCCTATCATAGGGTAGGTGTCTCATTTTTTACTGTATCGAATATCTCATCTCATACGTTTTTATACTTATTATCTATGGTTACACACAACTCATCGTTTACTCTTGCCAACAACCTATTTTCCTCAATGATTCTCACCGAATCATCTTTCATGTATAAATTAAATCGAGCACGTAATTCCTAGTTTGTTTCAGGAAATACGCTTCATTTCATAACAAGTCATTGGCAAATCCCAATAATCAAAATTTGGAAAATTAAAATAAAATGTTAAAGTATGTAATTATTTGTTTTATAATGGAATTGTGTTTTGGTAAGAATATTTTAAATGTTTGTAATCTAAATCAAACAGGAGGTTGTAAATATGGGGAGGAAATATGTAATTAGGATTCTAGCTTTACTCTCTGTCATATCTCTTTTCTTTAACTTAATGTTACCAAAGGCTAGCGCAGAAATTGAAAAGATTCCATCATTGAAAACAACAGCAACAAACAAAGCTGATGGCGGAAAAGAGATGCATGCAAAGGAGTCTATCACGATCCAAGACAAAGTAGAGTACACTAACTTAGTTGTTGGTAAAGAGTACACTGTAAAAGGTAAACTAATGAATAAAGTTATAAATAAGCCATTATTAATTGAAGGAAAAGAAGTAACAGCTGAGACTAAGTTTACAGCAAAAGAAACGAATGGTTTTGTAACATTAGACTTTCCTTTCGTTGGTGCAGAACAACAAGGAAGAGAAGTGGTAGTGTTTGAAGAACTATATGAAAATGGTGTTTTAGTGGCAACTCATGCTGACATTAATGATGTAGGGCAAACGGTTCGATTCGTAGAACCAACAATAAAGACAACAGCAACAAACAAAGCGGATGGTGGAAAAGAGATGCATGCAAAAGATTCCATCACGATTCAAGATAAAGTGGAATACAAAGATTTAATCGTAGGGAAAGAATATGTTGTAAAAGGTAAACTAATGAACAAAGTTACGAACAAACCATTATTAATAGATGGAAAGGAAGTAACAGCTGAGACTAAGTTTACAGCAAAAGAAACGAACAGTTTTGTAACATTAGACTTTCCTTTCGTTGGTGCAGAGCAGCAAGGAAGAGAAGTGGTAGTGTTTGAAGAGGTATATCAAGACGGTGTATTAGTGGCGATTCAATCTGACATTAACGATGTGGGGCAAACGGTTCGATTTGTAGAACCAACAATCAAGACAACAGCGACAAACAAAGCAGACGGTGGAAAAGAGATGCATGCAAAAGATTCCATCACGATCCAAAATAAAGTGGAATATAAGGACTTGATCGTAGGAAAAGAATATGTTGTAAAAGGTAAATTAATGAACAAGGTTATGAACAAACCATTATTAATAGATGGAAAGGAAGTAACAGCTGAGACTAAGTTTATAGCAAAAGAAAAGAATGGTTTTGTAACACTAGACTTTCCTTTCGTTGGTGCAGAGCAGCAAGGAAGAGAAGTAGTAGTGTTTGAAGAGGTATATCAAGACGGTGTTTTAGTGGCAGTTCAATCTGACATTAACGATGTAGGGCAAACAGTTCGATTCGTAGAACCAACAATCAAAACAACAGCAACAAACAAAGCAGATGGTGGAAAAGAGATACATGCAAACGAATCTGTCACGATCCAAGATAAAGTGGAATACAAAGACTTAATCGTAGGAAAAGAATATGTAGCAAAAGGTAAACTAATGGATAAAGCAACAAAGAAACTTTTACTAGTTGACGGTAAAGAAGTAGCAGTAGAATCTAAATTTACTGCAAAAGAGAAGAATGGTTCTATCACACTTGATTTCACATTTAATGCTTCTAAACTACAAGGTAAAGAAGTAGTAGTATTTGAAGAGCTATATCAAGATGATATTTTAGTAGCAATCAATGTTGACATTGAAGATGCAGGCCATACGGTGAAGTTTAAAGAGAAAAAATTAGGAAAACCACAGCCAGAAAAGCCACAGTCAGAAAAACCGCAATCGGAGCAACCTAAAACAGGAAAAACATCAAAAGCAGGAACATTACCAGCTACAGGTGGAAATATGTACTTTACGTGGTTCTCAGTCGGAGCCGGTCTTTTGTTATTAACTCTTGGAGCAATATTATTTATGAAACGTAGAAATGCATAATTATTAAATAGTCTTTTAGACAGAAGATATGGATAGGAAATAAAGTCATAAAGAAAGGCTCTCTTTTGATTCGTTTTTTCAAAAGAGGGTCTTTTCTTAGTAACATGCTGGTTGGTAAACGAAATGTTACTAAGGAATATATGTATAGAACTAGATACAAGTAATAGTTGAGGAAAGGCCATTGTTGGAGTGGTGAAAAATAGAAATAAAATTTATGATAATTAAATAGGAGGACATAGTGAACAAGAACAGGCAGTTAATTCAACAAGTAAAAGTCGTGATACATAAGTTGGAGAAAGACTATGTGAAAGATATTAATAGTGGTATTTTACAATTAATATATAAAAGATATAAGAAAGCGTTAGAAATATTAGAGAATAACGAGGATATTAAGGGAATAACCATTGTGGGGGGCGTACGTGCATATATGGACAGTCACAATGATTATCCACATACATTATTAGAAGAATTACATAAAGCTGAAACAATCGCCAAAGAATTAACTAACAGATAGTGATAGAGGAAAAACAAGAAGTGATAAAATAAGGGAGAAGTTTTATAAAAAGCAAAATATAATTCTTGTAATGCTTGAGAATAAGGAGAGCTATTATGAATATATGGCAACTAACAAATCTATTAGGTAATGATGAAGTAACTACTTATAATGAAAGTGGACAAGAAGTATTTGATGATGGATTTAATGGTACACCTATGCTTAGTACATGGAAACCTATTCAAATGAAGACATATAAACATATGGAAAAAGCCGATTTATTAAGTTTTGAAGGAGAGTCATTTCCTACCCCACCTATTTTTACAAAAAAAGCTATACATATTTTAAATGATTTAATAGAGAATCAAGTAGAGTGTTTGCCGCTATTACATGAGACATATAGTTGTTATGCTGTAAATGTAACGAATATTTTTGAGTGTGTGGATCATAAAAAATCAGTTCCTACTAAATACGGTGGTTATGATGAGTTTATCTTTATCCCAGAAAAAGTAGAAAATCAGCATATATTTCGTAATAGTAACACGCAACATTCATTAGGAGATTTCCCTATTACATCTGTAGAAATATTTGTATCAGATGCTTTTAAAGAAAGAGTTACAAATAGTGGATTGAAAGGGTTTCGTTTTAAATTAGTATGGGAATCTGATGAGAAAAATGATGAATAAGAAATAGAAAATAATCCAATGATACGCCCAACGTCAATAGAAGATTTTAAAACACATATTCAGTAGCATTTGACTTTAATCGAGAGAATACTTGTAAATAAAATAGAATTCAGCCTTTTTTCTAGTATAAGGGGGGATAGTTTGTGGGAAAAGATGAAATTGCAAACTTATTAGACAGTATGTTAGATAAAGAATTAGAGGATTTAGATTCCCCTTCAGATAATGATTGGAGGGAACTGGAGAAAAAATTTGGATGTCAATTTCCTAAAGAATTTAAATGCTTTATTGAACTAATGTCTGAATATGTATTTCCAGGGGATATTTTAAATGTTTCTAGTGGTAAGACGAACGGAAATGATACTATTGAATTTATTTATGATTATGAAATGAAAGAAGGTTTTTGGAAAAACGAACTAATCCCTTTTTATAGTATAGGTAATGGAGATTACTTTTGTCTTCATTCAAAAGAGGGCCAGCGAACGGGAGTTTACTTTTATTTTCATGAAGAACATGGTGTAACTAAGGAAGCGGATAATTTTGAAGAATGGTTAAATCAATTACCAACCTATTTGAATTAATAACTAAAGATAGATTTGTATTCTAGAAATTAATTCTTTTATTAAACTATAAATTTTTTGAAACTCTTCAATAAACTCTACTCAAAGTATGGAGGGAAATAAATGTCATTAGAAAAAAGATATTTATTTTAAAAAGAATACGTTTTCTGGATCATGAAGATGATAGCATTGAGCTATTTGAAGAAATCTTAAATGAAATATTGCAAACGGCAGATAATAAAGTAATTATTGATTTGTGCAGTGTATTTCATGATGAAATAGATGAACCTTCGATTGTTGGTGATTTAATTGAATCGATTTTTTATATAATCGAAAAAAATGGAGTTGAAGATGGTTTAAGTAAACTGATTGAAGGGATAAGCATTGTTTTGCCACAAGCTAAATATTGTGCTAAAAGATTCTATAGAAGTCTTCTAGCTTCAGATGATTTTATTATTCCATTTATTAATGTATTGAAGAAGGCTAAAACTACAAATAAAGAAGGCGTTATTAAAATTTTGAAAGAAATAAGTGAGAAACAGCCACAACAATATTTTGAAAAAGTTGATTTGATTTGTAAAGAGGTTATTTAATACTTTAATTATAAAATAACTCGAAAGTTTGCATGTAGGATCATGAAAATCGCTTTAATATGTTTCATTAAAATATCAATCTAGATAAATTATATGGTTAATACTAGCTAGAGTGGCTTCGGAAAATATTTGAATAGCACGCCAAAAGCAATGGGCAATTTGAAACCAATCCTTGTAATGGGGCGTACTATTGAGGATTACTTTGTGTAATTCTAGCCTAAAAAAGGATTGAATATTTATTAGAAGGTGAAGTTATGTGGAGAGAGAAGATTAGTCATATATCCAAAATAAGAGAGAAACGAAATCGAAAATTCAATTTACCTATCAACGAAAAGGAGTTATCAAAATTTCGTAAATCTGTAGTAGAAAAATTTGGTGAAGATGTCCTGCCACAGCAGTACTGTGAATTTTTAAAAACAGTTAATGGAATTGAATTTAATGGATTAATAATATATGGGATTGACCAAAGTTTTTTAGATTTTAAGCCAATAAATCAGGTAGATAGTTTTTTTGATGCTAATGAAATATGGGAATCAATTAAAGAAGAAGATGAACTGATTTTTT
This sequence comes from Bacillus sp. EB106-07-01-XG149, assembly GCF_058791555.1. Lineage (NCBI taxonomy): Bacteria > Bacillati > Bacillota > Bacilli > Caryophanales > Bacillaceae > Bacillus > Bacillus sp. EB106-07-01-XG149. Next base: position 435,025 of record NZ_JBYTDP010000004.1, read on the forward strand.
TCGGAGATTCAGATATAGCTTGGTATTGTTATAATGTTTCCAAAAAGAAATTTGTTGAACTAGACAAGCCTTCAGGCGAGCATATGGAAACTTTTTGCGATTTTGATACTATGCTTAAATCTGCTCTCTCAGCAGCACTTAGCTAAATGTATCGTAGTCAATGTCTAACTGTTTAATCTAGATGAAAATAGTGCAGGGGGATTCTATGGAAAGTAAGGGAAAAGCGATAAAAATCTATGATTTCATTAAAAAAGGGGGTATAGAACAAGCGAAAGAGATCATTATTACTGATAAAAGTTTGCTTGATTTTGTAACGCCTTATGGAACGTGGCTACATGCTGCGGCTAGAGCTGGTGAACTGGATATGATAAAATTTCTTGTTGAATCTGGTATGGATATTAACCTTAATGAAGGTGTACCAAAGTCAGCGCCTATTGCACATGCAGCTAGTGAAGGTGAAATTGGTATTGTAGAGTACTTATTTGATAATGGTGCAATATTAGATGTTAGTGATCCAAATAGAAATCCTCTATTCTCAGCGATTTATGGTGGGCATCTTAATATTGTAAAGTATCTTGTTCAGAATGGTATTGATAGTACTGTAAAGTATACAGGGGATACTATGAAAGAGCTGGGAGCTTACGAATTTGCTATTGAAAGAGGAGAAGTAGAAATTGCTGAATATTTAAAAATGTACACTTGAGATGGAAGCCATATATTGATGTAATAGAAAAGTTGAAAACTAATGATCATATTAATTTAATTATCCAATTCATTTAAAAGGAGAAATTTATATGGACAGCAAATCTGAGATCAAGAGATTATATAGTTGTAGATTTTTAAAAAATCAATCGGAATGTGAAGAGTTTGACAGTGTATTAGAAAACTTAGCAGATTGTGATGATGAGAAGCTTATTAAAGAGTTGTGTATAGTATTTGAGGATGAAACACAAGAGGAAGAAGTTATGTTTGGTCTAGTTCATTTTATTGAAGATTTTGAAATGGGAAAATATCTAACAGAGATGCCTAAAGCTTTACCAAAAATGGTTGAGAGTGCAAAAGAGTGGGCAATGCTACTAAACATAAGAATTTTAAATAATGATTTATATAGAAGTGAGTATGCTAAAGTACTTGTAGGAATGAATCATGATATACAACTAACGATAATTAATTTACTTAATGAAATTATTGCTGATAACCCTAAAAGATTTGAGAGGACTGCCAATGAGGTTCTTAGTCAATTACAAGGAGTTCATAAAAATAAATAAGAATTGTAGAAATACTGTATTATAGATAAAACTAAGAATACCCTAGCGAAGAGCTAGGGTGTTTGTGTTATATAGTTTCACCATATGCTTCCGAATTAGGAGCAGGAGTAATCAACGAACCTTTTGTAGCGTTTCCTATAATAGAATGAAAGTGTTTAACGTTTAAATATAGGAAGAAAAACAATTAAGCTTTTATTTTGTTTAAAATGGTTACTCTATTAGTAGTGAATAATAAATAATTTTGCTTTACTGTCTTAATTAAAATACGATCAGTTGTACCATATGCTGTTCCAATTCGGATTACGCTTTTTTCTTCAACACCAGCATATGTATTATCTTCTGTTACCTCAGTGATTTCACATAATGGAATATGGATTTTAGAGAATTGCCATGAAATAATTAGTTCATCTTTTGTTTTTTCGACATGAATACCTAACATGTTACCAGAACCTTTCTATAATAAAATTTTACTCGTACTATTTTATTATACAAATTTATAAATCTTATTTCTATTTTTTTACAGAGAGTATACAATTAACAACGAGAAAATGTTCATAATTACTTTCATTCCTCTTATAACGAATTCTACAATAGAAAACAGAACATATATTTGGTATAATCGAAATATACTATATGAAACGATGTACATGAGTTTGAGATTTATGAAAAAAGGTAAGTAATACATAATAATACATACGCTATAGGATTCAGTTCATGTTATACAAATCAATCGTTAGAAAGGAAAAGAAGTATGAATCAAATTTCATTCGAAGATTTATTTGAAGAAGAAAACAAACCAGAAAAGGTGGAGGTAGCTGAGATTCCCGTACCTTTATCGCCCTTACAAAAGGATATTTTAGAATTAATTAATTCTGAAGAAATAAGTGCACTTGAGTTATGCGAACAATTAATACGAGCTGGTAAAATATCAGATGAAAGATTCACAACGAATAAGCCTAAAGCATATGGGCAAGTATGCTTACTATTAGAAGGTTTTGTTAAAGAAGAAAAGCTTATTTTTGTCAAAAGTGATGAGAAAAGAGATAGAGTATATAAATTGAAATACGAAGATTCTAACGAATAAAATGTATAAAGTATAGAAATGAAATAAGGAAGTCCTCATATTTGTGTTGAAAGAGTATTTTCACATAAGCGTGGGGATTTTTTTGAGGGAGGATGTATGAAAGATTGGGAGTATAATGAATTATTTCATGCAATTCGGGAGGCGTATGAAGAGTTATTAGATGAAGAGAGAGGGTATCGATATGCTATAGCAAAACTAGCGGATGAATTTGATAATTTAGGAAAGATTGAAGATGTTATCGTTGATACTGCCATAGGCGAAATAGCAGTCGATCATCATATAGTTTTTATTGGGCGTATTAAAGGTATAACAAAGAGGCTAAGTATGTTTAACCTTCAAGAGGCAGAAGGTGAATTAACAGTAGAGGAAATAAAAGATTTATCGATAAGAATGAACAATGTAATAGAAGAATTGAAAAATGTAAAGAGTGATTATAAATCTTCGGTTGAATAGTTCATGTTTCTGCAAAGGTAAGAGACATAGCTAAACAAGAGAATAGAAATCGCTGCATACATAAAACGTAAGATAGATGAGAGATAATAAAGGTTGGAAAAGGAATAAGACTAAAATAAAGAGATTAATAGGCATACGGTTATCAAAAATAAAAAAATTTATCTTATAGATAGTTAAATGGTTATTACTATATTACAAATAACCAACTTTTGTTTTATTTTTTATAGGAGAACAAAAGAGTAATCGTAAAGACTACTCTTGGATTTTTTTCTTTTCTTTCTTTTCGATTTCGGAAACGGAATTTTCAGGGTCTTTTATAAGTTTTCCCAGTTCTCCAGAACGTGAAAATTTATCTTCGAAGTTTTCTGTAGTACTGATACTAGCATCAAACCATAGATTTTTATCATCATTTATATATCCTTCTATAGAAGGAATTCCCATTGGACTTATTTTATGTTCTATAAATGTAATAGATTTTACATCCTGAATATTATAACGAATATACTTTTCTACACGTGCTTCTTGTGCTTTCCAAAATTTTTCCTCTTCTTCTTTATGTTTTAAGTATTCCAAAGTAAAAAATCCTCCTGCTATGAGCACCAAAGCAGATACAATCAAAATAACTACTTTCTTCATTAGAAATTCCCCTTATAAAAAACTTACCATTACATTCTTTTTAAAATGGGATAGGGAAGACAAGAGTAGTGCAGAGACTATTCTTATTTCTTTTCTTTCTCTTCCTTTTCAATTTCGGATACGGATTTTTCAGGGTCCTTTATAAGTTTTCCTAATTCCGCAGAACAATCAAATTTATCTTCGAAATTTTCTGTAGTACTAATACGAGCTACAAAATCTAATTGTTGGTTATTATTTATATACCCTTTTAGTCTAGGAATGCCCATAGGACTAGTTTCACGTTCTGTAAATGTAATAGATTTCACATCTTGAATATTATAATGAATATACTTTTCTACCCGTACTTCTTGTGCTTTCCAAAACTTTTCTTCTATTTCTTTTTGTTTTAAGTATTTCATTGTAAAATACCCTCCTGCTATAATACAAATAATGGATAAAATAATTACCAATTTTTTCTTCATAAAAGATCCCCTTATATTTCAATATAGTTAAAATATACCATGAAATGAGTTGAAACATATGAGTGAATTTAAAAAGAATGCAATTGCGACAGAGGAAGATTATTTCGATTTATCAGATGCCGTTTATGATGATCGAACTTTACATAAAGGAGCAGAAATAAAAGGACATAATAAAAGATGGGTAGTTATAGAATCAATAGATGCAGATTGTCAAAAAGTGAAAAATGGGTTACAAGCTATTGCAGTGGTGCCGAAAAATGATTATGAAGAGAATAAAACTCACTATGAAACTATAGTATTTGCATTTCGTGGAACAGAGCCTAAGCAATTAGCAGATTTCGAAACAGATATCGATCAAATTACGTTTGGAATTAAAACACATTCTAAAGTAATTACTCCAAGTAATAGTCAAACAGTAAAACCAGATTCTGCAACATCTTTTAATACCGGATTGGAATGGGTAGATAAAGTAAATGAAACATATCAGCCAACTTATGTGCATGCTACAGGGCATAGTAAAGGAGGCGCAGAAGCTGATTATGTTGCTTCGGAACGGAATTTTTATGCAACTACATGGGCTGCACCAAATCCTTATGGTTTGCTAAGTCCTGAAGCAAAAAAACGAGTAGATAGAGGGGAAATGGAAAACAAAGCTACGGATTATACACATGAGAATGACCCAATTGGTAACCATACTCAATTCGGTGCACCTCTAATTGGTAAGCAATTTACAGTGAGACAGAATGATACAAAAGAAGGTTTTTTTACACGTTTAACTATGGAAGGGCACGGCAGAGATACATTTAGAGGAGCATTTCATTCAAATGGAAGTCCCCAACTAAAATTAGAACCTGAAGATATTATAAGACAAGCACAAAAAATTCAAATGCTCAGTAATCGATTATCAGATATAGCAAAAAATATAGAAGAGTTTCAAAGAAGAGAAGCTGAAGCGGTTCGAAAGTTGAAAAGTCAATTAAAATATGAAACAGGGCCAGGTGGAAAATATCATCTATTAGAAGCATACGAAATAGATGAAGCCATCTCACGAATTGCCAAAACGAAAGAAGGTGGAAATGACTATTTCCACGATGTACACATGGCAGAAGAATTAATTCATCTTTTAAGAAAAGAACAAAAAAGTTTAAGTAGATTTGGGGACGAAATTAGTGATGCAGCAAATTCACTTAGGGATAAAGATAATCAATTAGCGGGGAATTTTCAGTTTAGATAAGGAGATAATTATATGATGGATTTTATGGGGGAAATTAAAAAGATAGAAAAGCAAATCGAAAGTGTTACAGGAGATTTAGCAGATCAGGTTGTTGAGGAGTTACAAGCTGCTAAAAAACAGATTGAAAGAGAAATGCAGCGTATGATGTTAAAAACAGAAGTAGGGTTTAAATCAATAGACATTATAAAAGAAGATACATATGCTCTTCAAAAAAACATAGGGGCATTTCATGAATTACAAACAAGTCTAAGAGATATAGCAGCAGAATTAGAGAAAAGTTTTGAAAGTAAAACTGGCAGTAAAATCAATGAAGAATTAAAAAAATATGAAAAACAAATTAACAACAACATTTTTAATGAACATGTTCACTTAGCAAACAGTTGTGGGAAAAAATAAGAGAAGAGGAAAAACTAAAGATAGTTTCTATTACTTTAATTTACTGAAAGAGATGCACTATGTAAATATGAGGTTTGGATTGAACAGAAAAGTGTGTCTGGTGATAAGTTATATGAATGAATAGATAATACAAATTGTATAGAAATATATGAGTTCGTTGAAGGTGAGAGTGAATTAAGGGGAAGGCTAGAGTAGGAAATAGATGTATTCATAGGAAGGATGCAGTTATGAATGAGAATAATAGAATAAGAGTCAGGGAAATATTAAATCGATCTCAATACAATGATGAAATAATAGATGGGCTAGATATGAGCAATGTAGACCTTACTTTTTTGATTTGTCAGAGGTGATGGCAGAGGATATTATGGCAAAACAAGTATGAGAGCATCGTTTTTTGATTGTGATTTTGAGTTTGCCGATTTCAGAAGCTGTAATTTAGAGGAAATACATATTGCAGATTGTAGATTTGGTGAAGCGGACTTCCCTAAAGTAAATATGAAATATGGTGAGAAGTAAATGAATTTTGAACATTTAAAGGCCTATAATGGATAGCATACGTTATAAACAAATATTAGAAAATACCTCTCATTGTATATAGAAATTACATAATAAAAATAGAAGTATATTACGATAAAAACTTACTTTTACAACAGCTTAACCATTAGCTAATATTGTAAAGGAGGATTGAAAATGTTAAATGATGTGTTAACGAAGGAGTATATAATACAGAATGGCCTTGAGTTTGAAGAGTGTTTAGAATATGGGGGACCTTATGGGCTAGGAATAGTAGAGTGTGCAGATGATGGTAAAGAAAAATTGTTTACTGGCTTAGCTTATGATGTTTATGAGAATGGAAATATAGAATGTTATTTCTATGTAGAAAATGTTGTTAAACAAGGAGAGTATGTGGAGTTGTATATGAATGGAAATATAAAAAGAATCAGCAATATGAATAGAAGCGCGGTTGAAGGCTACTATGTTGAATTTTTTCAAAACGGAATGAAGAAGCATGAGTCTGAATATATTGCGGGACGTGAAATGACTTTTAAAAAGTATGATGAACAAGGGAATGTTGTAAAACAAAAAATAGAACCAACTGAATTCGATATATTATATGCGGAAAAATTCAGTAGCGGTTTAAACAAGTAAGGAACACTACATTAAAAATATTGAATATTAATAAAATAACGAATTATAATTCGATTGAGAGATAGTCATAGAAAGATATATCGAAATATAGAAGTATGTTTATGGCGCGAACAAATATAAATGAAAAAAAGACTTGAGGAGATTCAGTGGGGTGGTAGGAGATGAATAAAGTAGAATGGAGATCACCAGATAAGCCTTTATTGCGAGAAAATGTAAAGAATGTGGAAAAAGAGTTGGGCATTCATTTTCCTTTAGATTATATAGAATGTGTAATGAAGAATAACGGAGCACATGTTAGCCCAGAAGTATTTGAAGTTGAGGGGAAGAGAAAAGTTTTTGGTACATTACTAACTTATGATATGGATGATGATGAAAATATTATTGAGGTATTCAATGACTACAATGACACATTACCGATTGCATTGGTGCCATTTGCATTTGACCCAGCAGGAAATTTAATTTGCTTTGATTATAAAAATCATGAAGAAGATCCAATTGTCGTCTTTTGGGAACATGAGGGAGCATGGGAAAAGGAAACATTGATGGAAAGTGAAGGGATTACGGCTGAGGAAGCAGAGGAAGTAGCGAGAGAACATGTATTTTTTGTGGCTAATCATTTTACGGAGTTTTTAAATAAGTTACATGATTAATAATATTATCCATATAAAATGGTTCGTATAAATGTAAGCAGTAATAAAAGGCGGGAGAATGATGGAATTAGAGCATTTAAAAAAAGATATTTGGTATGGAGAAATTTCTAATCATACAATTGAAACTCTTAAGTCTAGCTTAAGGGATAGTGCAACAGAGACAGAATGCTTTATTTTAATTAACGAATTGTTAAAGTTAGGTGATTTCTCCGTAAAGAGGTTACTAATTGAACTTATGAATAGTACTCGAAATGAGCTTGTTTTACATTTATGCACTAGACTATTTTGTTCAGTAGCTACTCACGATGATTTATTAGAAACGAATAATTTGAAATTCCTTTCAAGTGCTTCAGAGGATGGAGTTCATAATTTTGTAGTAAGTGCTGGTGAAACTCTTTCATATCATGTAGTACCATATCTTTTAGCGTTACTAGAAGAGTGGGAAGATACCTTTGTTGAAAAAGCTATAAGAAATGAACTTTCATGGATGCTTGGAATGGAGGACGAGTATTATGAAGTACCGTTAGAAGAGTTTAATGAAGCTTATTCTGTTTTTATCGAAAATAACGATACGCAAGAATATTATTATCGTAATAGACTATCTTTTCCTGGAGATTTGGCAAAGAAGTTAGTTTCGGAAGTTATGAGTTCTTTAAGAGATAGAACTACTTATAATGTTGTTACTATACCTTCCATTTTATCAATTTGGAGTGGAATCAAATGTCCTATTCAATACGATACGATAATAACAAATGAAAAAAATAGAGAGTTGATGTCATATATTGATGTTCTAACAAAGAAAGAATGGAAGATTGGTAAAAAGTATTTTTATGGACATGTAGTCGTATAAGAAAACGATACATGTGATGAATATAAAACATTCTATGGCACCCTGTTAAGGAGTGATTTTTACTATAACGGAAAGCTTTAATGGATGGTATGTTTTATGGAGGAAAATAAAAAAACAACTAGTAGCTCAACTAAATGTTAAAAGATATAAACACATCAAGAAGGTGAAAAAATGATACTACCAGAGAATTTTCGAGAGAAATGGGATGTTAATAAAGATGGCCCACTCATTACATTTCCTGAAAAAGAATTAATAAACAAAAACTTTTCAGCTGAAGTGAAACGATTTTTGTCTATAGGAGGCTTACCAGAAACACCGCCACTGTATTTAGAATTTACTTGATCTCAGTCTTTCGTAAGGTCTATTATAAATGTATTTCAAATGCCAGAAGAGTTTCGAAAATATTGGTATTTAGGAACAACAAGTTCTGGAGATCCAATTTGTATAATTGAAAAACAAGAAAAAATAGTATTTCTAAATAATAGTGATGCGTATAAAGAAGTGTTTATGAATTCTTCTATACATCAATTTGCAGCATGTTTATTAGTATATTCAAAAATGATTGATAAGGCAGTAGAAATAAATGGTGAGGATGCCTTTATCGATAATAATATACTAGAGTGTACAATAAGTTGGTTGAAGGAAGAATTGAAAAAAATTGATGATAAGTGTATGAAAAAGGGGTCTTTTTGGTTTATTGAAATTGAGAGCTTATATGAATAATTGGAAGTGAAAAGGGGGATATTCCGGTATTTTTATAGGTAGTAAAAAGTTATTCTAAAAGGAGTATATCGGGTGAATCATAGACGCAAGAAAAAGAAACCGAAACAAATAAGAAAAGAAGCTGTTCAGTTAAAACCGATAGTAGAAGAAGCAAAAACACTAAAGAAGAGTAGCAACAAGTTGGTTGATATTCTCCTAGGTATTCTTCTTTTCCCAATTCTTATATGGGCTGTCTTGGAAGGTTGTACAACACAATTAAGCAAAGGGAAGACTTTCCTTATTATCGTTTTCTTTCTCTTAATTGCAATAGGGTTATCTATGATAGGAAACGAATAAGGGGGAAATTCAGATGTTTAAGAAGAGGGAGAAAAAAAACATTTACGTTAGACTTGTAAACACACAAGGGGAAATTATTCGAGAGTTTGATTGTACAGAAAAAGACTTGCGAAAAGTAAAAGAAAATGGTGCTGAAATTCGTGTGGTTGGAGATAACTCATATGAGATGGTAGCAACCGATGAACAACTAGAAAAATTAGCAAGAGTCGAAGCGGAAATCGAAGCAGAAATTAAGGCATGGGAAGACGCTTTAAATGAGAGTTTGGATGAACGCGAAGAAAGAGAAGCAAGACAAAAGGAATTGAAAGAAAAGAATAAATGGAGTACAAAGAAGAAAGTGACCGTATTTGGGCTGATATTCTTTGTATTTATTGGATTACCTATTATCGAAGGGTATCAGAATAGTAAACTAGTTGAAGAAGGTACATCATTACATGCAGAAATTGTAGGTAGGCATGTAGAGAAGGAATTCATATTTACACACCCAACATTAGTAGTTGAGGTAGACGGTAAAAAGCATAATGTATGGGTAAGTGAAGAGACATATAACGGAGCAGAGTGGTTAGGTAGACTAAAAGTCATCAAAACAAAAGATGGTAAAGTGGAGAAAGACCCTAGATATGAGGGCGAAGACTTAATCACGAGTTATTAAGGGACTAGATAAGATTCCTATAGGGATAAAAGGAAATGGTTTACTAGTTGTTTTAAATAATGTAAGAGGAAAGAACGAATTCGAGGATTTCGAACGTGGATGTTTATAGAGGTTTCGAATAGTTTAAATGAGTTGATTTCTTGTTTGAGGCTATAAAAATAGTAAAGTAAAGAATGTTTATATGAATTATAGACCGGCTAGATGGGGTGGGAAAGTGGAATATAGTGGAATGGCTTCAGTTTGGTTTGGAATTTCTAAATCACTCCAAAATCTTGAGGAGTATGTCGATATAGATTACACGTTAGATGGTGATTCAGTTCATTCAAAGTTTGGGACGAGCTTTGAATTCGGTTATTATGATGAAGATAATATTGAAATTTGTTTTTATGAGAATAATAAAAGGTACGTTGAACATATTTTAAGTGATTTTTCTTATAGTGAACGAATTATTCCTAAAATAAAAAAGCTAGTAAATGGAGATAGTTTAGCGAACGATATTAACTTTGCTATTGTTCTTTATGATTTTAAATATAATGAAGCGAAAAGAGAAGATATGTTTGATGGTTTAGAGGTCACATTTATTGGTTCTATGCCGTACAGGTAGTTTGTACTATAAGCATTTCTATGAAGAGATCAAATACAAGGTAATTGAAGTAGGTTATCAGGATATTACTTTTTAATTTCAATACGTTTCAATAAACGCTTGTATATTACTTTAAAAATAAAAAAGCTGATTCACTGATGGAATTTATGATAAAGATCTATCGGGACAGTGAATATTTTGAAGATGAAAAAAAGAAAGGATAATCTCTTTTGGATACTAAAGAACATTTAAATCGATTATATGATAACCGTTTGCTAGAAAATGAAAATGAGATACAAGAGTTTAATGAGTCATGCATACGAGTGATTGAGTGTAACGATATTTCTATTATTCCAGATTTATGTTTAGTCTTTGATGATGATACTGAACAACCTGAAGTGATGTTTAGTTTGATTCATGGGATAGAGGGCTTATATGAAAATTATATAGAAGAGGGATTGAAATGTATTGCTACAGCTGCTCCGTCGATGATGAGCGGCGCTAAAGACTGGGTAGAGATTATACATTACAGAATACTTAATGATCCCCAAATAAGAACGGTGTATGGAAAAGTACTTTCGCAATTTGATTTATCCATTACAAGTAGCATTAAAGAACTATTATTGGAAATAAAAAATGAAGATCCTGATATGTTTAGTAAATCTATTAATGAAGTCATTGAGCTTATCTAATAGTCGAATAATCTCAATAAAAAAGGGTGTCAATCTTTCTCGAATTGACACCCAGATACGAATCTGTTTAACATCTTACATACTTACGTTTAAAACCAAGTCTTCCTCTATCAAGTTCTTTCTGAATACTCTCTGTAGCATGTAACAAACTGCTTTTTTTATTATCACGTTTGATTTCAACTATACCAACTTCTTTTGCAGTTTCGACTGCTTTTTCATGTAGTGGTACATATGAAATTGCCACGGTGTTTAGGAAATTATTCATAGCGGATTTTGTTCGTTCTGGAGAATGATGAATTGTATCTTTCACCATTTCAAGCATATCGGAAATTTTGCTTTCGGAAAACTCGTTGTCTTTGCGATTCCCTAAAAGCCAGCAGTAGCAACTCCAGCCGGCAGACATTTTAAGTTCGTCCCCACTTGCAATCCATGTATCAGCAACGTCTTGTGCAATATTTGACTCCGATAAAGTTACTGCTACTACATAATCAGATAGCATATAAAAATAAGCCCCATCTATCCAACGGTTAAAATCCGATTCACTCATAGCTTTTGGGTCGGCAATAATGCCTGCAAAATACATAGCATCGTAGTTGCCTGTGGCATAAAGTTCTTCAGCTAATTCTTGATTTAATTTTATTTTTTTAGCGATTGGTTTCATGGCACCTGTAGCTACGCCAAAAACTGGCTCGTGGGCGCCGTTAGATATGTATATTTTTTTCGTTCGTTCCTTACCTAGAGCCTCAAGTTCTTGCATAACTGTTTTAAAATCCATAGCTGTGCACTTCCTTCCTTCATGTAAAAGCCTTTTTAAGCCTTTCATATTTCTTATGTTAATACTAATTGTATTCAAGAGGTATGTCTACTTTCTAAAGGCATCGAAACCAGTTAGTGATTTTGAAGGATTTGATTTTGTAACTGCTACAAGCTATCTATAATGGTAAGAAGGTCACTGTAAGGTAAGGGAGAATGAAAAGTATGTATAGTTTTTCCAATAAATATTTGGTATGATGGTGAATGGGAAAAATATACAAGTTGTTAGTGGCTCATAAAAGGGGGATTGAATTGAAAAGAACGCTTGAATTCGTACTAGGTTTAATTGGTGGCATTATAGGAATTATTATTTCCATACTATTAATAGTTGTAGCGTTTAATATTATGGAAGGTTTTGATTATGAACTTTTAGCTTATTACTCTATTATTTTAACGGTTCAAATAGGGTTGCTTATTTTATCATGTTTAGTAAACAAGGTTAATAATAAAGTTTATGGAGTTTGTATGATTGTGATTCCTATAGTTATGTTATTTATGTCATTATTCTTTTTGCTTATTCCGACAATTTTACAAATTATATCTGGTTCATTTGCATTTAGAACATTAAAGTTAGAATCGAATGTAGGATAAATATAATTGTTTACGTCTGAATATTCGGTTTTTTTAATGTTTTCGTTTGCAGTTCAAATTAACATAAGGTACAAGTTGTACGCTTTAGGAGGAGAAATAAATGATTATTTGGTCTGGTTGGGGTTTTTTAGTCGCAATTATTGTAATTATTAATACTCTTTTGGGTAATGTTATCTTTGGATCTATAACAGGAGATACTACATATTTTCAAGACCATAGTTGGCCAATGGCGGTAATGTTTATTATATCAGGGGTTATGTCTTGGTATTTAGGAAAATATATTAATAAACCAGATGGGAAAGTTTATATAGATGCTGAAACTGGTGAAAAAGTTATGTTTAACAAAAAACACTCACTATTTTTTATAAAAATGGAATATTGGGGACCGATTCTAGGAGTTATTGCGATTGTAACTTTAATTACAAGATAAAAAAAGAGGATGGCTATAGTAAGAGTAATTTATTCAAGTAAAAGGAGAAATCAGTCATGAATGCAAAGAAACTACTAGGGGTAGCAGTTCCGGTCATGTTGTTATTTGGTTGTGGAGTGTCTGAGAAAACGAACACTTCTAAACAGGAGAAAACGGAAGAGTCTAAAGTAAAAGAATCGAAGTCTAATAGTAAGAAAGAAAAGGTTTCAAAGGAAGACTATCCTAATAAAGTGTATAAATTAGGGGTAGAGTTTGATAAGTTGTTTGCGGAGCATAACAATATTACAAGAGAGGTTTTTGATGGTAAGAAAAAGAAATCAGATGTAGTAGATAGTGTGAAAGAATTAAATAAAATGTTAGATAAATTCGAGTCGATAGATCCCCCTGTAGAGTATGTAAATCAACAAAAGGATTTTGAAAAAGCAATTGGTTATTTTAGAGATTCTTTTTCTTTAATAAATGAAGTATTCACCCGAAAAGAAAAAAGAGAAAAAGGCGATAAAACTGATAAAGAGTTAATCGAAAAATCCGAAAAGTTAGTGAAAGAAGGAGATATTTACTGGCTTAAGGCATTCAAAGATCTTGAAGGGGATATTAAAATCAGTGACGGTACAGTATCTGTGAAAGATTTGAAAGAGTTAGATAAGAAAGCTGGAATTAATACGGATAACGTTATGAAGAATGTGAAAGATGGTACGGAATTAATCGGTAATTGGGGATTCAAAGGAGCAGACGGTTTCATTATGTCACTCATTCTAAAAGGTGATAAGACATTTGAAACGTATGGTAAAGGTGAGTATCCAAATAAAAAGAATTATATTGAAGGAACTTGGGAATATGATAAGGAAGCTTTTACAATCTATTTACATCTCAATAAACGTTTAGTAGACGGTGTAGAAGATACAATTCAAAAAAAGAAAATAGCATATAAAGTTCAAGATTATGATGGGGAAAACTTACGATTATTTAATGAGACTTCATTCAATACAATTAAGTATGTGAAGCAAAGTTAAAGTTATGTAGGACTAGGTTTAAATGGCCTGGTCCTTAATTAAAGTGTGAGTATGTAAATAATATGTTATCTTTGGTTTTGTCTACTTAGTATCATGTTATTATTTAATAAAGTAATAAATGGAGTTTCACATTAAATATATGGGATTGGTTACAAATGATAAAGAAATTTACGAGACTAGTATTAACTGTAGTTATACCAATCGTTCTTATTACAGGTTGTGGAACTGCTGAAAAAACTAAAGTACAAGAGACGAAAGCGGTACAATCTGAGAAAAAGGATTATATGGATTACTCATATGGTAGCAAAGGTATATTAGTAAGCAGCAAAGCGAAAGAGCGTCAACAATACGAGGTTGGGTTTATAGATGACAACAAGTTAATAGGGATTGATGAAAATATTGAGGACTGTATGATTTTAGATAATAAAGATGAAGCAAGTCTCGTTTGGAAACAAATAGAGCGTGGATCTATTATTGAAGTGCAATATGGTAAGGATCGCAATGATATTGTAGGCGTACAATTAGTAGGAGACCGTGAGTCATACGAAATTAGTGATAAGTTTGATCGGAATACGATAAATGAGATTGTTGAAAACGTTAAAGGGAATTCGTAATAGATGTATTTCGATAGTATAGGATTCCTTATCATGAAATTGTGAATCAACGGCATTTTTTATATGAAAATGCCGTTGATTTGTGTTAAAAAATAAGTGCTACTCTATAGTCTTGTAGAAAAACACGTATTAAACATAAATGAATTATTATTCGTTCAGCTGTGATGATCGCCGTAATGTTATTATCCAAAATAAAAGAGCGCAAGCACTAACAGATACACCTAATATGCATACTCCATCCCAACCGTATTTTGCATACGTATTTGTTGAAAGAATTGCACCTGTTGCACTACCGATAGAATAAAAAATCATGTAACTGGCAGTGAGTCGACTTCTTGCTTCGGGACGCACTGTGAACAGCATACTTTGATTGGTGACATGTACAGCTTGCACAGCTAAATCTAATAGGATAATACCGAAAATTAGTAATAATAGAGAGTGGTTAATAGATTTAATTAGGAGCCATGAGAGTATTAATAATGATAAGGCTATGCCAGTTGTTCTTTGTCCTAATCCTTTATCAGCTAATTGCCCAGCTTTAGTAGCAGCAAATGCACCTGCCACTCCAGCAAGACCGAACGCACCAATAGCTGTATGTGAAAGATTATGTGGTGAAGCACTTAGAGGTAATACTAAAGAAGTCCATAAAATACTGAATGAAGTGAAAATAAGCAATGCTAATATTCCTCGAATGCGTAAGAGTCGTTCTTCTACAAATAATAAGAGAACAGAGTATATTAATTTTCGGTAAGATAGAGTTGTTACTTTTTTATGTTCAAGAGTAGGCAAATTTCGGTGTAACAAAAAAGTTACGAAGAGTAAAAGGATAGCAGAGGTGAGATAAACGGACCGCCATCCAGCTAAATCCGTTAATATGCCTGCAAATGTACGAGCAAGAAGAATACCTATGACAACGCCACTTGTAACGAAACCTACAATGCGTCCACGTTCTGCTGGATTAGCTAAAATTGATGCATATGCGACGAGGGTTTGCGTAACAGTTGCAAGAATTCCTACTAAGGCCATACCTATAAAAAGTACGGTGCTTGAGGAAGCGCATCCGATTATAATTAAAGCGAAAACGGATAAAAGCATGTGAGCAATAATAAGTTTCTTTTGGTTTAATAAGTCACCAAGTGGAACGAATAAAAGTAATCCAAGTGCATAACAAACTTGAGTAATAGTAATTACAATACCGATAGTTGAATGACTAATCTTAAATTCATTTGATAAAGAATCAAGTAGTGGATGAGCGAAATATATGTTTGCCACAGCCATTCCGCAAGCTATTGCGAATAATAGAGTCATATAACGAGACATTGTTGCATGAACAGGTGAATGTACCTGAGTGTGAGTATGTTTTCGAATAGTCATCATTTTTTCTTTACTATTCATAAAATCAGCTCCTTTTTGGATTATCGAAAATAACGTACCGAACGGTATGTTATTTGTAAGTAAAATATAATCTTGAAGAAATATATATGTCAAGTTTATTTTGAGTTAATTATGATTTTTTGACATGTCGTTTATAATCTAATACGATATATAATATACCGATTGGTACATAAATGATGGTGCATAGTCTTAATAACTAGATGTAGAAAGGAGATGGTTTTAAATGGCACGACTACGTGAATTTGATGAAGAAAAAGCTTTAGATGCTGCTATGCAACTTTTTTGGGAGAAGGGATACGCAGCTACTTCATTAAGTGAGTTAACTGCTAAAATGGAAATACAAAAGCCGAGTTTATATTCAGCCTTTGGTGATAAAGAGGGATTATTTGAAGCGGCATTAAGGAGATACACAAATTTACATGCGGCTAATATACGAACAAAACTTCAAAACGAACAATCTGTAAAAGGAGCAATTCGGACGTTTTTTGAAAATATGGTGGAGGAGGAATATAAAAAAGAGTTCAGTAAAGGTTGTTTTTGTATTAACACAATGGTTGAACTTGCTCCTCATAATGAAAAATTTGAAGTACTGACTAGAGAGCATCAAATGTATCTTGCAGTTATTTTTCAAGAATTAATTACGAAAGGAATTCGATCAGGAGAACTGCAAAATGATTTGAACGCTAAAGCATTAGCGCAAACATTAGTCACGTCCTTAATTGGATTAACAGTGTTAATGAAATCACGTCCAGAACGTTCCGTTATAGATAATTCGATATCGATAATAGTATCGTTAGTAAAATAATAATTGTAGAAGTATGTTTCAATTATATGGTTTTTGGATTAGATACTAAGAAAGTCGATTCCTTATTAACATAAGAAATCGACTTGTTATAATTATTTATTTTGTAAGTTGTCTTTCCAAAAATTATAGCTATTATCAATAACTTCTTTTAATTTGAAATAGTTTTCCCAAGTATCTTGCACATGGTAGAGAGTTTCGCCTTCATTTATAAAAATATTACTGTAATCATTTATATATTTCCAGTCCTCGTCGTGGTTAAAGTAGTACATTGCGAATTGGTTGCCCTCATCATTTAACATGTCATCTGCTAAAACGCCATCCCAGTTCATATAAATTTCTGTGCCAGTCATTTGTCTAAGTTTAAACTGGTTAATTTCGTCTTGAGACTCTTCTTCAAATTCTTGACTACATAAATGATGTTCAATTATCCATCCTAAAAACATACCAGTATGTACAAAAGCTTGATCGATTGATAAGTCCTCAGGGAAATTACCTTCATAATGGTACTTCGCTTTATCATAAACAATCGTATGTAACAATTAGGTCATCCCCTTTAATGTAGTATCTAATTAAATTCGTACTGTTTGTTTTAATATTTTAACTATGTTTTCAAGCCATTCTAGCAGTGTTATTTCTAGCTCTTCAAAGTATATCCCATCTGCTGAATATCGTATGTACTCTCGTTTTTCTTCATCATTTTTTGGTCTTCTTCATTTCAGCTATCAATATGAGAAATCTTTTCCAAATAAAACTCCCTTCAATATAAAAGGTTACATCTATATTATCGCAAGAATGTAAAAATGTTAATATTTTCAAGGAGAAAAAGTACAAAGAAACAAGATTTATTTGATAGGTATGAAAAATCATAAAGATCCTTCTTGTTGAAGAAAATCAGTAAAAGGTATCCTAATCTATTTTTGAGAAGTAGTAGTGTGTATGAGGGGAAGTGTTTTTGACGGCATTTGCAATTGGTTATAAAATAATGTCTGTTAAGGAATTTTATAGAAACTATCATTCACCTGCTGGGGATAAAATGAAAGCATGTAAAAGGATGAATATACATAGGTGATGAAAAAATTTTTGTTAAAAGTACATAGTAGATTCATAGTCTTTCACTAATGAGAATATAAAGGGAGGTTGAGATACTACACGAACAGTGTAGGTATCGATTACAGCAATGAATACAATCATGAAAAAAAGAGTAATTGCACTATCAACAAGTTTAGTAATGTTAGGGAGCGCTCCTTTAGCAATATCAGCAGAAGAGAGTAAAAACCCTCAAACTGATCAACTTCGTATCGCACAAGGGGAACGTGGAACGAGCGGGTTAAGTTATTCTAATTTCAATCTAGAAACTCCAGATCACATGCAAATTAATGAAGCGGAAGTATCAGAGAATGAGAAAATTCTCTTAGAAGAATATAAACATAAACATGATGAAACAGAAGAGCTACATAAAATGAAAGAAGCGAAAACAGGTCAAGTAGCGGATGAAGAAGCGATTTCAAATATTGAAAAGGCATTTGAACATGTAGACGGTCGAAATGATGGTTCTACTCGTGAAATGAAGCCGGTTGAAAAGCCAAGAGCTATTCAATATAGTGCATCGATGACTACAAAGAAATATGGAACACTTGCAGGTGTACCATTTGTAGAGTGGATTGTTCCAGCAGGAAATCCTGATATTCGGCCGGCTAATCCGATGAAAGCACGTTATATTACAATTCATGAGACTGCAAATACAGCACGTGGTGCGAATGCTGAAAATCATGCGAAATATTTGTATAAACAAGCAACGGAAGGTACGTTCCGAACAGCTTCGTGGCATTTTACTGTGGACGATAAACAAATCTATCAGCACTTACCAACAAATGAAAATGGTTGGCATGCAGGAGATGGTGATGGTTCAGGAAACAGAGAGTCTATCGGTATTGAAATTTCAGTTAACCAAGATGGAGATTATAATAAAGCGTTAGAGAATGCGAAGCGACTTGCAGGATACTTAATGAATAAAGAAGGAATTAGCACGGATCACATTTATAGGCATCAACAATGGAGCGGAAAAAACTGTCCTGATATTTTAATTTCTCGTGGGAATTGGAATGGCTTCGTACAAGGTATTCAATGGTATGCAAATGTTAACGCACAAATTGACTCGCCTTTACAAGAAAGAAACGAGCTATTTGATTCAAATGAATATAATCCAGCTGAACCTAACATGGAGCTTGTAGTGAATGGTGACGGTATAAACGTACGTAGTGGTGCGGACCTTGAGCATCATATTGTTCGTAAAGCTTCAAAAGGTGACCGTTACAAAGTGTTAGCAGTTAAAAACGGTTGGTATAAAGTGGGAAATGGAGAGTGGATTTTCTATAATCCAAGTTGGATTAAGATTAACTACAATGTACCAAAAGAAGAAGTACAAAAGCCAAAAGATGATATTACAGGTGGATGGTTTGAGGGACATATTCGTAAACTACACAGTCTAGGTATTATGCACGGAGAAGGAAATGGTGTATTTGCGCCTTATCGTAATGTAACGAGAGCTGAGTTTGCTGCATTAATTTCAAATGCTCTTCAATTACCAGAAGGAAATAAGTCATTTGTAGACATTAACAAAGCGCATCCGTCACTTCATAATGGTATTAAGCGAAGTGCAAGTGCAGGAATTATTAGCGGTCGTGGCGGAGGAATTTTTGACCCGAATGCACCAATTACTCGTGAAGAAGCATCGGTTATGATTGACAAGGCATTACAGTATAAAGGTGTTACAGGTAATTTAGTCGCATTACCATTTACAGATCAACATTTGATCGCATACAAACAGCCTGTTCAGCGATTATACAGCTTACAGGTAGTTACTGGTGTTGGAGATAACAAGTTTAATCCTAAAGGTACAACAACTCGTGGTGAGGCAGCTGCCTTTTTAGTGAAGATGTTAGACTCTATGCAGAAATAAATGAATGGTATGTAAAAGTTTGTACTGATGCAAGAAAAAGTAATAAGGATGTTAAAGGAGCTATCCAAAATGAAAATTTGGAACAGCTCCTTATTATTTTAGCCCCTATGAAGCCCCTTCCAAGCCCCTTATAAGCACCTACCAAGTAATAAATCACTAAGAAAAAACAAAACAAAAACAACTACAAGAACAAAAGGCGCGAAAAAATAAAACCGGCGTTGTAGTAGTTAAAAAAATTTGGAATTCAAATGCAAAAACAAAGCGCTCATTCCTATATGTATATTGAAGGGTTGAATTCTGTCTTTTTATGAATAAAAGGAGGAGGGAAACATATGGCGGTGTACCGTAATGTGCAGGTGAACTTTTGGCAAGATGAATTCATATTAGATTTAACGCCAGAGGAGCGTTATTTTTACATATATTTGTTAACTGGTACGAAAACGAAGCAATGTGGAATTTACGTATTACCGAAGCGTGTGGCAGAACTGGAAACAGGCTACAGTATGGAAACTGTTGAGAAGCTGTTAAATAGATTTGTTGAATACGGAAAGATTTTATACGATGCGGAAACGAAAGAGTTATACATACTAAATTGGCTACACTACAACCCTATTTTAAATACGAATGTAGAAAAGTGTGTGTTAAGGGAATTAAAGACTGTGAAAAATAAAGAGTTCATACATATGTTTTTACGTACATGTCTTGAAGAAGAATGGAAGATTCCATTGTTATTGCAGCATTTTGGTATGCCGGCAGAAGAGGATAATAGTAGTTTACAAGAAGTTGCTGAGGAGGAAGAGATAGAAGAGGATACTTCGCATGGTGAAGTTTATAAGTTTTACGAACAACATATAAGTAGTCTATCTCCCTATATCGTGAAGGAATTGAAAGAGTGGATACAAAAAGTTTCAGGAGAGACAGTAATAGAGGCGCTTAAAATTGCATTTGAATATAATAAGCGAACGCTCGCTTATGTGAAGGGAATTTTGAGGAATTGGTGTGAAAAAGGGAGAGTAGATTTCTTTGAAGGAAAGGAAGGCGTACATAAGGGAGATGTATGTAGTTTGTATGATCCATAGTCTGGGTTTTTCTACTTTTCTAAAAGGTTCTTCCTTAAATAGAAGCGAATAGTTTGAGAAAGGAGGGGTTATATGGAAGTTGTTATAAAGAAGAAGCGAACTAGAGGGAAGAGAATTTTTATTTGGTCTAGTAGTATCATCCTTTTGTTAGTTATTTGTACAGCGACTTTTTTGAACATATATACGCTTAGTTCTGTGCCAAAGATAGATGGGACGATAAAGCTAGAGGATTTACAACATGCTGTTCAGGTAAAGCGGGATAGTAAAGGGGTACCGCATATTAATGCGGAAAATGCACATGATTTATATTTTTCGCAAGGGTATGTACAAGCGCAAGATCGTTTGTTTCAAATGGATTTAAGTAGAAGGCAAGCTTCTGGGATGTTGAGTGAAGTTGTAGGGGAAGCAGCTGTTGATCGAGATAAATTGTTTCGAACACTCGGTTTACGACGAGCAGCCGAAGCGTCTGTTAGTCAATATGATGGGGAATCGAAATATGCCCTGCAGTCATTTGCTGATGGGGTGAACGCTTTTATACGCGAGGCGAAAGAGGAAAAGAAATTGCCGGTTGAGTTTACTATATTAGGTTATGAGCCTACTGAATGGTCCATTATTGATACGTTAACGATTGGAAAGTATATGGCGTTTGACTTAGGCGGACATTGGCACGGACAAGCATTTCGATATTGGGCACTGAAAAATTTACCGAAAGAGCAAGCAAATGAGCTATTTCCTACATATCCGAAAGATGCACCTAGATTGCTAGCTGAACTGAAAAATACAAATGTGGACGTAGCACAAAGTTTTGCAAAAACGATTATTCCGCCAGAGTTTAATGGTAGCAATAACTGGGTCATAAGCGGTGAGAAGAGTGCGTCTGGTAAGCCAATTTTAGCGGATGATCCTCATTTATCTCTTGCAACGCCTTCTATTTGGTATCAATCGAAACTTGAAATGAAAGATTTACATGTGAGTGGTGTTATTTTCGCTGGAGTACCGGGTGTTATATTAGGTCACAATGACAAAATAGCATGGGGCGTTACGAATACAGGTCCTGATGTACAAGATTTATATATTGAGAAGCGAAATCCTAATAATGAAAATGAATTTTTGTATAAGGATAAGTGGGAAAAAGCTACAGTTGTTGATGAATCTATTAAAGTAAAAGGCGGGAAAACAATTCCGTATAATGTGACGGTTACGAGGCATGGTCCAGTCATTTCAGAGTTTGCGGATAAAGGAAAAGCGAAAACGAAAACAGTATTCGCTTTGAAATGGACTGCTTTGGAGCCTTCTGCTGAATTAAAAGCTGTATTAAATATGAATAAAGCGAAAGATTGGAATGAGTTTGAAACGGCACTTCAAGATTTTCATACACCAACTCAAAACTTTGTATTTGCATCAAATGACGGCACAATTGCGTATAAAGCGAATGGAAATATACCAGTGCGTAAAAAAGGTGACGGGAGTTTGCCGGTGCCAGGGTGGACAGATGAATATGAATGGGAAGGGTATATCCCATATGATCAACTTCCAAAAGTAATAAATCCAAAACAAGGGTTTATTTCAACTGCAAATAATAAAATTGTGGATGATAATTATCCGTACCATATTAGTAATACGTGGGCGCAGCCATATAGACAAATGCGTATTCAAGAATTTTTACAAGAGAAAGAAAAGTATACGGTGAAAGATTTAGAAGAGTTACAGATGGATCAAAAAAATTTATACGGGAAAGAATTTGCCCCTATATTGTTAAAAGAGTTAAATAAAGCATCTTTAAATGAAGTAGAGAAAGAAGGCGTAAAACAATTAACAAAGTGGAATTTTAACGATAGTAAAGATGAAGCAGCACCATTAATATTCCATTTGTTAATGAAAGAGATTTCGAATACGTTATTTTCAAAAGAAATACCGAAAGATGTGATGGAGTTATTTGAAGGGAAGTCACAAGTTGTTGATGAATTGATTCGAAAAGAAGTAGCGGGAGAAAACGGCGTTTGGTTTACGAAGTACGGAGGCTTCACGAAAGTTGTGCATACATCGTACGAAAATGTAATGAAGAAATTGCAGAAGGAATATGGCCCTGATGTTGCGGAGTGGAAGTGGGGCGATTACCATCAACTGGCGTTCACACATCCAATTTCAAAATCATCTAGTATGCTAGCGCTACTTGCATTTAATCGTGAAAAACCAATTCCAATCGGCGGAAGCCAAGTTACCGTTCAAGCAGCGAGTTACGGAAATAACGGTATTGTCAATCACGGAGCTTCTTGGCGATTCGTGATTGATACGAAAGATATGTCAAACGGTTATCATATCGTAGGACCAGGACAATCGGGACATTTTAGAAGCGATTGGTACCATGATCAAATAGATGATTGGGTAAATGGAACGTATCATACGACTACATTGAATACGGATGGAATAGAAGGGAAAGTGTTAACTTTACAACCGAAATAATGTTCGAAGAGGCTCTTACTATAGGTAAGGGTCTCTTTTTTGTTGTGTGACAAAATTTGACAAAAAATTCTGTAGAACTTTGTTATAATTTTTTTTGGAATATTTTGTTTAAGGTTTTACAGCAATAGAGATACATGTATTCTAAATTAAAGGGTTTTATAGGGGGATAAATACAAGAATGAACGACATGGAGAAATATCGAGAGAAAATTAAAGTGATTTCTTTTGATAGAGAAAAAAATCAAATGGTTGAAGTGGAAGAGAGTAAAATAACTTTTGATGATGTTGGTGGAATGGAAGATATTAAAAAGAAAATAAATATGGACTTTATTATGCCGATTAACAATCCAGAGTATTTTCAAGCTTTCGGTAAGAAAGTAGGAGGCAGTTTATTATTTTATGGGCCGCCTGGATGTGGAAAGACATTTTTAGCGCGAGCAGTTGCAGGTGAGATAAACGCTAATTTTATTCATTTAGAGTTGCAAGCAATACTATCAATGTGGTCAGGAGAAGCAGAGAAAAATTTACATGAAGTGTTCGAAGAGGCAAGAAAAACAAAGCCTTGTATTTTATTTATAGATGAGTTAGACGCATATGGCGGGAATAGACAGAAGATGGGTGCTCATCATCAAAGAACGTTAGTTAATCAATTGCTAGTGGAGATGGACGGAAGCAATTCTTTTAATGAAGGGGTTTATATAATTGGGGCAACAAATACACCATGGTATATTGATCCGGCGTTACGACGACCAGGCCGTTTTAATTCACTTGTTTTTGTGGCACCACCAAATAACGAGGAAAGATTGACAATACTAGAGTTGAAAACAAAGGATAAACCGAGAATGGAATTGCAGTTAGATTTTGTTTCGAAGTATGCAGAGCATTTTTCAGGGGCAGATTTAACATATTTAGTGGAAGACGCTATTAATGAAGCTATTCAGCGTTCATTTGAAACGGGACAGTTACAACCCTTATCCAATGAAGATTTATTAAAAGCAATGAAAAAAAGGCAACCGACAACTTTAGACTGGTTCTCAACCGCAAAAAATTATGCAACGTTTAGTGATGTAAATAAAGATTTTGACAAAGTATTAGAGTATATGGAAGAACACCAATTGAAATAAATGATATTAGATTGGAGGGAAAGGAATAGATGGAAGAGCAACTTAGGAGAATCTCGCACTTATTGAAGCTTGGTGATGTTGAGCTTGCAAAAGAAGAAGCGGAGTGGATGATTAAAGAAGATCCAGAAGATGCTACTGGTTATATTTGTTTAAGTCATGTGTACTACTTTGGATTTCGACAAATTGATGAAGCAAGTAAATATTTAGAAGAGGCACTAAAAATAGATCACTTAGATGAAAATGTTTTGTTAACAGCGTTAGATATTTTTTATGCGCAAGAAAATTTTGAGAGATTAAAAGAGATAGCAGAAATAGGGATAAAAAATTATCCGGAAGAAGGCGTATATTACTTTTATGTGGGTGAGGCAAAAGTACATATAGAATCGCTTAATAAAGGTATTACATACTATAACAAAGCGATAGAGTTAGAACCTGAAAATGATATGTATGTAGGAAGATATGCTTTTATTCTTTTAAGTTATTATCCGAAACGAATAGAAGAGGGTATAAAGGCGGAAAAACGTGCGTTAGAGCTGAATCCAGAAAATGTAACAAATCTAGTCTCTTTTGCAAATGTTGCAAAAGAAAAAGGTAATTTTAAAAAAGCAAGAATGCTAGCTGAAACTGCAATACGATTAGAGCCGAATCATGAAGGTGCCTACAAAATTTATAGAGATACAATCGGAACGAAAAATAAGTATTGTGCTTTTATGGCAAGTTTTACGTATACATTTTGGAATTCATTTTCTAAGTTTTGTAAAATATTTTCGTTTACAAGTAAGAAGAGTCTTAAATTATATTATATTTTAGTTGTTTTAAGCCTTTTAGGATGGATAATCCTCCCTGTATATTTAACAGGTTGGTATGCTGGTTCCGTGTATATAGTTATTTTTATGATGTATATCATTTCATCTATTATAAAAGGACGGATTCATAAAGAAGTAGGATTAGGAACACGCTTTGATGCTGAATACAATGTGAAAAAAAATAAAATCATTCGAAATCGTGAAATTTCCAATATGGAAAGTACAGTTAAAAAAGGAGAAGCTACTACTATTCCAGCTGCGAAACTATCAAAAGAAGAACTGGAAGCACAGCTAGAGGGCTTTTGGAGTAAAGGAACTGTGTATGAGGGGCAGCAAGAGGTTGCTGCAGCAGTGAAAGAACCAGCTTTATCATCAGCTGAACATAAAAAGATTCAATCATATTCAGATATTGAATCACCAAAATATAATAAATGGTATATTTGTTTAATTGTCGTTTTATCGATCTCCTTTATATTTAAAGCTGGGAAATTGTATAACTTAAATAATACAAATGCGGTGAATACGACGCCACAAATGAGTCAAGAAACGAAGGATATTATTGTAGAGCAACAAGATAAAGCGCTCAAAGATAAAAAAGAATCGTTCGATAAGTTAGAAGTAGTAACTGTATTATACGTATTAAGAAAAGGTGATTGGAATGGAAGTACAATTGAGGGAGCTATAGAGAAAAGTTATGTACCGGTAATGTTAGAAAAAGTAGGACAACCAGCCGGGGAGAAGTTAAAAAAAGCAACTCCTATGAAAATATATAAAGAGGATACAAGAACGTATGTATTACTTCAAAATGGAGATAGCTCTTTTATAATTGAAATAACAGCAAGAAAGTTAACTCATATTTACGGTGAGAGCTGGAATAATGGGCAAGAAGAGATGCAAAAATATGAAGAGCTACTTGGGAAAATAGAGTCACAAGGCGTTGAAGCAGGGGGGATTTAGCATGAGTATTAAAGTAGTAAGGGCAACGGGAATGATGGGAGGAGCAGCAAGAGTGGCTGTAAAGGTAGATAATGAAGTAGTAATGAAACTTGAAAATAATGAAGAATATACGCTTCCTTTTGAGGGAGATGAAGTAAATATAAAAGTAAAACAATTCTTTTTTGGGAGTAAAGAAAAGAAAGTAAAGGATGGCGATATAGTAGAAATTAAGATAAATAGTATCGCCATTTTATTAATGATTGTGTCAATAATGGCTGTTGTATTTGGTTCTTCAATCGGTATAAATATAGTTGTTTTTGGTGTTATTGGAGCGTTAGTTACGTTAGTATATGGATTGAACAATTGGTTTAGTTTAGAAGTGAAATAAGTATTGTATCTGTTTTTATATTAATTCATTTAATTGACTATACACGAAGTGTAATTATTTCTAATATGGAATGGGGAGATCATTATGAAGAAAATAATTGTAGCATCTAGTTTGGCGTTAATAGTAGGTTTGACAACGGGGTGTAGTAGTGAGAAAACGAATGTTACGAAACCAGTCGCTGTACAAAAAGAAAATGAATTGGTAGCGAAAGATATTTTTAAAAAAGCAGGTGATAATTTTAAACAAGAGGATTTTCTCACTTTAACGTCTCTTATGTCAATGAAGGGGAACAGTCAATCAGAAGAGATTAAAATGAACATTCAAATGGAGCCGAAACGAAAGAATTCTAGAGCAGAAATGAAAATAAGTGGAACAGATATTGTAACGTACGAAGTAGATGGAAAAGTCGTTGCTCAAGTGAAAGACCCTGGTACAGGAGAGTTAATTACGATACCTAATGATCAATTTAATGTAAATGACGTAATGGTAAGTAAAAATTTACTTAATGAGTTAGATTTACCGGAAGTTTTGGCTAAGAAAATGAAAGCAAAGAAGGAGGGAGATACATATAAGCTTACACTTGACTTAAAGGGGAAAGAAGCAGTAGATACATTACAGAAAATTAATGGAGATATGAACAAATTAATGGAAGGGTTTAATATGGATGCGTTAACTGTTGAATATATAATAACGAAAGATTATAAATTTGAAGAGATGCGCACAGCTATAAAACTGAGTGAACGTAATACAGATAAAAAATCTAGTGCGGATAAAGAAAAATTGGATACAGTTGTGAGCATAAAAATTGATTCATATGAAAAATTTGATTCAATTAAGTTACCAGAAGGAAGTCAATAAATTCAATCATATAAGGGAAAAAAAGGAGCGGAAATACGCTCCTTTTTTATTTACCTTACTATTTTTAGGAGGTTAGTATGAATAAGGGTTGAATAAAGGATGAATAGCATTTTTATGGATGAAAATTCCCCCCCTTTTTTTTATGGAATATATGTGAAACATTGTATAGAATAAGCAAGAATGCCAAAAATTATAGGAGGAAAGTTGTGAAGAAAAATAAGAGTTTAGTAAGTTTTTTAGGGGTGTTTATTATGTTGTTTTCTTTTTGTTTTCAAGGAAATGTACAGGCAGATGTGAATACTGTTCAATCAGGAAAGATAAAGTCAGGAAACGTAACGGTATGGGAAGTTGGAAATGTGGCGAAAGTGTTAGCGGATGTAGAGCGCTTAAATTTAAATACAGTAAATGTACCGATTCAGGTAGATATTCCGAACGTGACTTCTACGAACATGGTAATTAATCAAGAGCAAAAGCAACAGGCGATTATTTTAATTCAAGAATTATTAAAGCGTAATATTCAAGTTATTGTGGAACCGTTCCCATATATTCAGCAAGGAAATGTTGGGGAAACGGAATGGAATCCGAGTAATATTAATGATTTCTTCTGGAATTGGAAAACGGTTATTCTACAAGATATCTTTCATTCGATTACAAGTAAATACAATGTGTACGGGCTCAAGATTGCTTCTAATTTCGTTAATATGGAATATGCAGAAGGATATTGGAGCGATACGATTGATTTCGTCCGCCAGCAGTATAAAGGAAATATTTTGTATCAAATGAATTGGTGGTTAACAGCAAGCTTTGATCCATCTTATGAAGCGAAGTTTATAGAAAAAATAAATCGTCCATATTTAAAAAAGGTGGATATTGTTAGTATTGATAGTTGGTTTGAAGTTTCGGGAAAAAGAAATCCATCATACGAAGAAGTGAAGCAAAGTTTATTTGCCACAACAGTATATAATCGTGGACAAAATGTTGTGCAGCAATTGGAACAATTACATAAAGCAACAGGAAAGCCCGTTTATTTTGGTGGATTTAACGTTCCGGCGCGTGAGCTTGGATTACAAAATCCGTGGAATCCAGATGTTTCTAATGTGTTTTCAAAGGACGTACAATTAAACGGATGGCGCGCTTACCGAGAAGTATTAGAAACGAAACCGTATTTTAAAGGTTTTTCCATTTGGTTTATTGGCTCTCATAATAGTACGCATGCGTATCAAATACATAGTAAAGAAGCAGAGGCAGTTATTAACGGCTGGTACCGAAAATAATTTTTATTAAATAGGTAAGTTTTGAATTTTACCACATATATTTCTAGTGAAAGGCCTTTCACCATCTTATCACCTAGGGGGCAATCAGAATGAAATTTTTGTCTTACCTTACAGTAATTTTGGTGATTCTTGGCGGTTTGAATTGGTTATTTGTAGCGTTAGATTACAATGTAGTTGAGAAATGGTTTGGTTCTATGCCGGCGCTTGTGGACACTATTTATTGGCTCTTTGGTCTTTCTGCTATTTATCAAATTTTTGATCGGTTCTTCACGGACAATTAGCAATTATACTTTATTACTAGAGTGTTAAGTACGATTATGTACTTAACACTTTTTTGTATGTTTATAAAAAATAGTTTGCACATGCAAGCGATTCCATTGCGTCTTACGCCGTAATAATAGAAAACAAATTGACCACGTATTATATTTCAGGTTATAATTCAGAAAGTTTAAAAATTAATAAAAATAAGAAATAGGGAGGTTATTAGGGTGATGGAGAGAGTATATAATTTTTCAGCTGGACCATCAATACTCCCTTTGCCAGTTTTAGAGAAAGTGCAAAAGGAGCTTGTAAATTATAACGGGACAGGCATGTCTATTATGGAAATGAGTCATCGATCTTCTTATTTTCAAAGTATTATAGATGAAGCGAGTAGCCTGATTCGTGAATTAATGAACATTCCTGATGAGTATGAAGTACTGTTTTTACAAGGCGGTGCGTCATTACAATTCTCTATAATACCGTTAAACTTAATGAATACGTATAAAAAAGCAGGGTACGTATTGACTGGCTCATGGTCTAAAAAGGCGATGCAAGAAGCTGAAAAAATAGGGGAAGTACAAGTGCTTGCTTCTTCTGAAAAAGAGAAGTTTACTACAATTCCTAAATTGGATGGTTTACCAAATGATGAAAAACTAGATTATGTACATATTACAACGAACAATACAATTGAGGGTACGAAATATGTGGACATTCCACATTTAGATAAAGTACCGCTCGTTGCGGATATGTCCTCAAATATTTTATCAGAACAATATGATGTTACGAAGTTTGGTCTTATATATGCGGGAGCGCAAAAGAATTTAGGGCCAGCGGGCTTAACGATTGCTATTATAAAAAGAGATTTAATTGGGGGAGCAGATCGCTCTTGTCCTACGATGTTAAACTATGAAACTTACAGCAAAAATAACTCCTTATATAATACACCGCCATCCTTTAGTATTTACGTAACGAAACTTGTACTAGAATGGTTGAAAGAGCAAGGCGGGGTATCTGCGATTGAAGAACAGAATAGAATGAAATCTTCACTTCTTTACAATTTCTTAGATGAATCAAAATTGTTTACTTCACCAGTTGATTCTACGTATCGATCACTTATGAACATTCCGTTTACAACACCGTCAGAAGAGCTGAACAATGAGTTTTTACAAAAAACGAAAGAACGCGGCCTTGTTACGTTAAAAGGACATCGCTCAGTCGGTGGTATGCGTGCAAGTATTTACAATGCGATGCCAGTACACGGTGTACAGCAATTAGTAAATTATATGAAGGAATTTGAGCTTGAGAATAGATAGGGAGATGGGGATATGTTTCGTGTTCAAACGTTAAATCAAATTGCAGAAAAGGGTTTGCAAGTTCTTGACGGAGAGCGTTATGAAATAGGGGATAGAATGGACCACCCAGATGGTATTTTACTTCGCAGCTATTCTTTACACCAAGAAGAATTTTCAAAAGACTTAAAGGCGATTGCAAGAGCTGGTGCTGGTGTAAATAATATTCCTGTCGAGCGATGTACAGAAAAAGGGATTGTAGTATTTAATACACCAGGAGCTAATGCCAATGCAGTAAAGGAACTTATTATCGCCAGCCTTATTATGTCTTCACGTAACATTATTAACGGTGTAAGCTGGACGAAAAATTTAGAGGGTGAAGAAGTACCGCAGCTTGTTGAATCAGGAAAAAAACAATTCGTTGGATCAGAAATTGCAGGAAAACGTCTAGGTGTAATTGGCCTTGGCGCAATCGGTGCTTTAGTTGCGAACGATGCGTTAGCTTTAGGAATGGACGTTGTCGGATACGATCCTTACATTTCAGTTGAAACTGCATGGCGTCTTTCTACACATGTGCAAAGAGCATTTAGTTTAGATGAAATTTTCGCAACATGTGATTATATTACACTTCATATTCCTCTTACGAATCAAACGAAGGGAATTATTGGTGAACACGCTGTAGAGAAGATGAAAAAAGGTATGCGTTTATTCAATTTCTCTAGAGGAGAACTTGTAGATGAAAATGTTCTTCAAAAAGCGTTAGAAGAAGATGTTATTACGCATTACGTAACAGACTTCCCGAATGAAAATGTGATAAAGATGAAAAATGTAACAGCGACGCCTCACCTTGGTGCATCTACGTCTGAATCAGAAGAAAACTGTGCATTCATGGCAGCGCGCCAATTACGTGAATATTTAGAGACAGGAAATATTCGTAATTCAGTAAACTATCCAAACGTCGAACTCCCTTATATCGGAAAGAAACGTATTACAATCATGCATCAAAACGTTCCGAACATGGTAGGACAAATTACAGGATGTTTAGCAGAACATCATATTAATATTGCGGATATGATTAATCGTAGTAAACATTCTTGGGCGTATACAATGATTGATATTGATAACGGAATTGATGATATAATAAAAGAGAACATTGTGGAAAATATAAGCAAAATTACAGGTGTTGTAGCCGTTCGAATGATTGTGTAAAGGAGAGAGGAAAACTTGGCAAAAATCCGACCGTTTCGGGCCATTCGTCCAGTAGAAGAAAAAGCAGCGGAAGTTGCAGCTTTACCGTATGACGTATTAAATAGTAAAGAGGCAAGAGAGGTTGTAAAAGGGAATCCGTATTCTTTCTTACACGTTGATAAAGCAGAAATTGATTTAGACCCGGCACTTTCACCGTACGATGATCGTGTATATGAAAAAGCGGGTGAAAATTTAAATCGATTTATACGAGAAGAAGTATTCATACAAGATGAAGAGCCAGCACTGTACATTTATGAACTGACGATGCAAGGAAGAACGCAGTCAGGTCTTGTCGTTTGTACATCTATTGATGAGTATGAAGATGATACAATAAAAAAACATGAAAGAACGCGTCACGAAAAAGAATTAGATCGTATACGCCACGTAGATGTGTGTGATGCAAATACGGGGCCTATCTTTTTAACGTATCGTACAAAAGAAGATGTGAAACGTATCATTGCAAGCTGGAAAGAAGAGCATGTGCCAATCTATACATTTACGGCAGAAGATGACGTGGAGCATGTT
This sequence comes from Bacillus sp. EB106-07-01-XG149, assembly GCF_058791555.1. Taxonomy (NCBI): domain Bacteria; kingdom Bacillati; phylum Bacillota; class Bacilli; order Caryophanales; family Bacillaceae; genus Bacillus; species Bacillus sp. EB106-07-01-XG149. The sequence continues at coordinate 467,062 of NZ_JBYTDP010000004.1, forward strand.
GCCTGGAAAATAGTTGATGAGGATGTAATTGCTACTTTAGTAAACGCATTTGAAGATATTTCTAATCTTTATATTGCAGATGGACATCACCGCTCTGCATCAGCTGCAAAAGTAGGGATCATGCGAAGAGAACAATATCCGAATTACACAGGAGAAGAGGAGTTTAATTTCTTCTTATCTGTTTTATTCCCTCACGATGAATTATCCATTTGGGACTATAACCGAGTTGTAAAAGACTTAAATGGCTTATCAGAAGAACAGTTTTTAAAGCAAATTGCACAATACTTTTATGTAGAAGAAGTAGCTGTTTCTCCGTATAAACCAAATGAGCCGAAAACATTTGGTATGTACGTAAACGAGAAGTGGTATAAGCTTACAGTGAAAGAGGAAACGTTTGATGCGAATGATCTCGTTAAAGGTTTAGATGTATCTATTCTGCAAGATCATTTATTAAGCCAAGTACTTGAAATACATGATCCGCGATCTGATTCACGCATTGACTTTGTCGGAGGAATCCGCGGAGTAGAAGAACTAGAACGCCTTGTAAATAGCGGTGAATATAAAGCAGCGTTTTCATTATATCCGACATCAATGGAAGCTTTATTAGCAATCGCAGACGCCGGAGAAGTTATGCCGCCAAAATCAACGTGGTTTGAACCGAAACTTCGCAGTGGGTTGTTTGTTCATTCATTAAAATAAACTTCTTTAGAGTGAAAAACCGAAATGATTTTTAGTTTCGGTTTTTCTTATTTTAAAAGGGTTTTTGAGGAGGGGTATAGATGAAATTGCAAGTAGGCGAAAAAATCACCTTTGAACGAATGTTTACGAAAGAGGATGTTGTTTTATTTACGGAAGTATCGAAAGATGAAGGTGTTCATCATGTTACACCAGATGAGCAGGGGAGATTTGTTGTACAAGGGCTGTTAACATCAACGTTGCCTACAAAAATTGGCGGTGACTATAACGTACTAGCTCGCAAGATGGATTTTGAATTTTTACGTCCTGTGTTTAGCGGTGATACGATTCGCTGTGACGTAACCATTGAACAATTTGAGCCCGATGAAAAAAACCGCACAAAAATTATTGCGATGTTTACATGTAGGAATCAACTTGAAAAAGAAGTTATGAAGGGGAGTTTTTCGGGGATTATTCTTTAATTGATAGGAAAAGTAATGAGTAAGTGGGGCCCTCAGGCTTAGAGTTTTAATTCCCCCCATAACGAAAAATTTATGTATTATACTCTTTTCTTAACTATTAGAAAATAGTTGGATAAGCTCGTCAATAAAAAGGACATTTCTAGTATTGCAAGAAATGTCCTCTCCACTATATTATAGGGTATTTTGTTAAAATTCAAACTTTAAAATTAGTTTACTGGTTTGACCTGTAAACTGATAATTATAGGAACCTCGCAGATTTTCTAAGTTACCGGTAGCTTTAATAATTGTTCCTGGGGAATCTAAATTTCCTTTATCAAATATTCCTTGCTCTATAGCTGTAAATGTTCCTTGTTGCCCCTTGTAAATTCCTTCAAAGTGTAAAAATCCAGAAATTTTAGCAGTAGCCAAGTGACCATCATTTATATTTGAGTCTAAATAATATAATAAGTATTCAACAAAAGCTTTTCCTTTTAATTCACCATCAATATCATATTCAACATGAGCAATATTAATAGGGAAATCTTTTCTAGTATCATCAATTAGTTTTTCATCCCATTTACTTACTGTAAATGTTACTTCCATACACGTAATCTCCCTCCAATTAGATACTTATTTAAAGTTTTCCTTTATTCCACGCCACTCTCTAAAATAGAGAAAGACCCATTTTCACAATCAATTTCTGCCATCGCACCGTAAGGTAAAATAAACTTCGGCTCGGTATGGCCAAAATTTAAATTATAAAGAATCGGTAAATCTTCTAAATGATGTTCTTTCATTACTTGCAGTATTTCGTGTTTATATTCTTCATAATACATTTCGTCTTTCGGTTTACCGAAGATGATACCTTTTGCTTTTTGCAGAATGCCTTGCGCTGCATAATTTCGTAACCAATACTTTATATAACTTGGTTCTGGATGATCTTCAGAAGTTTCAAAGAAGAGAATGCTATCCTCCCAATGTTTTTTCTCAGGCCAAATCTCCGTTCCTTTTGCAAATTCTAATACTTCTATACATCCACCAATTAAACGCCCTTGTACAGTGGTAGAGCCTTGAAGTAGTTCATATCCATTGTTTTGTTGCATCGTACGACTTGTATCTTTATTTACCTCTATCCATTCTAAATGCTCACTCGTCCATTCATGAGCTGGTTGAATCTCGCCAATCGTTTCATTGGAAAAGAGAGTTCGATTTACCATTTCAACTGTATATCGATCCATCTCTACATTTTCGGCAAAGTCGGTCAAAATTGCTGGACCGTATAAAGAGGAAAGACCTGCTTTATGGCAAAATAAATGTGAAATAGTAACGTCAGAGTATCCCATAAAAATTTTCGGGTTTTCTCGTATTACATTAAAATCTATATAAGGAAGTAAGCGAATGCTATCTTCACCGCCAATATTCGCAATAATTGCTTTCACGCGCGTATCCTTAAAAGCTGTCATTAAATCTTCCGCACGAGCCTGTGGATTGTTATAAATGAATTCGCTACCTTTTAAACTATTTGGCATTGGGATAACCGTAAGACCGAAAACTTCTTCTAATCTTTTTACTCCTTGTTCATATCGCCATCTTATTTCAGAATCACCTGCGCCTCCCCATGAAGGACTTACTGTTGCTACGATATCTCCTGCTTGTAACCTCTTTGGTTTTATTAACATGTTAACACCGCTCCTATATAATGTAATGGACTACGATTATACAAACTGTATCATTGAAAAAAACATGATGCATGACATTAGTTTCTTCATCATCAATCCGTTTACCTGCTGATATGCAAGAATTTAGCAGTAGTGTTGAATATAGGAATAATCGATTTATATTTAAAAATCACAGTATGCATCATTGCATGAGAAAGATGGTTGCTATTTTTCACTAATTGTAACTATATTGGTTGCAGGTTGGTCGTAACCAATCAAAAAATATAATCATCATGAATGGAGAGGTTACAGCTTTTCCTGAATAAGAAAGCTATCGCCTTTAGGCACTTGGGATGAAAGTGAGATTGGATACGGAGTGTCACTAAAAATCGCAACGTTCGTAGTACTTTAAGTGTCTGAGGTATAGGTAGTTTCTTCGGTTTTTTTTGTTGGGATTTTTAGGGGAGTATTCTTTAATTCTTAGATAGAGAGGTAAAATAAAAATACACCTAATTATTAGGTGTATTTTTTAGACTTGAAAACCACATAACATCGAATAGTTTTCTTGTAAACATATAGGAACGTAATCTAAATTGTTTTTAATTTTGTTAACTTACCAACCTGTACCATGCTCAGAATTAGCAGGAGCGCCGCCAGTATTGCCATGAGATTCAACTTTTGGAGCAGGGAAATGTGCATGCCCTTCTTGTTTAGGAGCCCCACCAGTGTCACCGATGTTTAATGCAGGAGCGCCGCCAGTATGGCCCTCAGAAAAAGAAGGAGCTGGTGGAGACGGGAAGTGAGTATGTCCAGCTTGATTTGTGAAACCTGCGTTTAAGCCAAATGCAGCAATACCCGTAAATGCAATACCTAAAGCGATTTTACCAATTGTTTTTTTCATTTCTTTAACCCTCTTTCATTTGATTTTTTTGCTATTGTACTATTAAAGAAGTATAAACTTGCTTTTTCATGTTGTTGTTTGTTATAAAACGCAAGAGCTAGTTTTTCAAGATACTCAGAAACATAGATATATAAAGATTCTTTATTGAAGTATTCAATTCCTTCTAAAACAATCGGTTCAATTTTGTCTAATTCAGTTTGATTCGTGAAAGCTTCTAATATAGCAAAGTGATGTTTGTGCTCTTCATTACCAAGTTCAGAAATAAGTTGTTTCCCTATTTTAATGTAGTGGTTTGCTTTGTCGATAAGTCCTAATTTTTCATGTTCTTGTGCAAGTAAGAATATAGCTTTGTAGTGAGATGGGATTTTTTCAACAACTTGTGTCAAGTGACGAATCGCTTCTTCAGAAAGATTCTGGCTAGCATATAGATGACCTAGATTACCGCGCACATACAGTTGTAATGATTCTTCATTTAATTTTTGGAGAATATCTAACGCTTTGTTATAGCTTTCCTCAGCTTGTTCAAAATGTCCTACGTCTACATAAGAAGCACCAAGTACACTTAAACAGGATGAAATATTTCTTTCACATCCGTGTTGCGTTTCAAAAAATTCTAATGCTTTAGAAGCATTTACAATCGCAAAACTTGGTTGTTGTTGGTGACAATGATAAGCAGCGTATCGGTAATAGAAATCAGCTTGTTCAATTTGACTGTGTCCGGATAAAAGTGCTTGTGCTTTTAAGAAATATTCTTCTGCTTCTTGATAATGATTAATTGCTGCAAAATGAATCGCTTTATAATAATGGTATAGATAAGATAAATGTTTATCTTCTGGTTTTTCTTGGTCTTCTATGAATTGAAAACTATCTTTCGTGATTGATAGTCCATCTGTCAGAGCTGTATGTCGGAACTGGAGTAATGCGTAATATAAGTGATAAAGTGGAATTGTTTCTGTTTCTTTCAAAAGCATTTCTTCATGTCCTTTTTTAGCTTCTTGAAACTGAATTTGTGCTTCCTTAACGTTTTGCGTTAAGATTGCATGGTACCAAGCTTCTAAATGTTTTGTTGTATATGTATGTCCCTTTAATGAAATGTTCATATTAGCCCCCTTGTATATTTTTCTATATAATTGTAACTATAATGGTAACACAATAAAAAGTAATTATATGGAATTTTTTCTTGGTAAATAATATTCTGAATTTTTAAACTTGTCAATCTATTTTTTTTTATAGTGTTGTCCATGTTTTTTGGGGGAAAGGGATCACAATTGACTATAGAATCTTAATAAAATGATGTCACATGCACAGTACTAAAATAAAAGTTGAGAAAGTATGCATGAGGTCTGAATAGGATGAAAAGATAAACCCCCTAGTTATATAGCTAGGGGGGGTGTGTTAAATAGTTTCACCGTGAGCTTCTAGTTTTGGAGCAGGGAAATGTTCGTGCCCCTCAAGTTTCGGAGTAGGAGTATCGCCAATATTGAAAGCAGGAGCCCAAGTATCCGCATGTGAATCTAATTTCGAGCTTAAATCAGCATGTGTCTCTTGTTTCGGAGCCCAAGTATCCCCTTTATTATATGATGAAATAGGAGGTCTTCCATGATCATAAGCAGGAGCCCATGAATCTCCATGTGAATCTAATTTAGGAGTAGGAAGATCCCCATGTCCCTCTAATTTCGGGGCAGGAAGATCAGCATGGCTCTCTTGTTTCGGAGCAGGGAAATCCCCATGTCCCTCTAATTTTGGAGCAGGGAAATCCCCATGTCCCTCTAATTTTGGGGCAGGGAAATCAGCATGGCTCTCTTGTTTCGGAGCAGGAGTATCCCCATGTGCAGCCTTTACAACGCCGCCATCCCCAATATTTACACCAAAAAGACCAAAGCTGAATACCGATAAACCTACAACAGCTGTACTAATTTTTCTTTTCAATCTATATCTCTCCTTTTGCTATGGTTTTCCATTTTGTCTAAACGTGGTAGATAAAATGAAATGAATCGTAAAAAATTACCAATTATATTACGATATACGAATAATTCTGTGTAATATTTTGTAAAACCTCCTTGAAATTTGAATTTTATGAAAATAAAATTCGACATGGTTCATTTTTCAATTCGTTGAATAGATTTTGATTGAGTTTTTATAAAGCTATTCGCTAACTTTAGGACCGAAAGCGGCTCTTAATTTCTTTATACCGTGCCCATAAGGTTATTTTAGCTTTGAATTAAATTAACTATTATAATTCGAGAATTTAGTCCTCTTGCTGCATATTTAAAAGTTACAGTATGCAACATTGCATAAGAAAGATAGTTGCTATTTTGTACAACCTGTAACTATAATAGTTACAGGTTGGTCGTATCCAATCAAAAAATATAATCATCATGAATGGAGAGGTTACATATGGGTATGAAAAAATTAATTTTAGCAGGTGCTTTAGGGATCGCAGCATTATCAGGAACGAATTTACCAGGATTAGAACTGTCAAAAGCGAGTGCCGCTTCTATGGAATCGAATTTCTCGACGTTAGAAGGACGAGTAATAGAAGTAGATAAAGGTGTAATTGTTGTAAAATCTAAGCAATATGAGGAGCCTGTTAGTATATACATGGATTCCTTTTCAAATGTGAAAGTAGGAGATGAAGTAAAAGTTACTGGATCTATGATGCGTAATTTCACGGAATATATGATTGCAAATTCAGTTGAAAATACGTCACATAAATTAGGTATGCACATGAAAGAAGAGGGTTCTCCTGATTATGTGATTGGGGAAGTATCAAAAGTAGGAACGAGGGAAGAGGAAGGAGAAGGTTCTACTAAATATGTCGTAGTTGAGTATCCATCACTAAACGGGAAGAAAGTTATTATTGATGTTTTCTTAACGAAGGGACAAGTATTTCATACAGGTGAGAAAGTAAAAATTGATATGAAGTATGTAGGATGGGGCGGAAGTTCTATTAACTGGAACACAACGGACAACATTGAAAAAGTTCATGAGGTAAAGAGCGACGTTGAAAATAATGATGATGTTTGGATTTGGTCTTAATTAGAATTCTGTAAATAACAAATGTATCATGCAGTACCCATCGAATCATCATATGTATGATAATTCGATGGGTACTTTTTTGTTTTATGTTTTTTTGAGAATAACGGATTTTCGATTAGAATATGATGTTAATACTGGAGCGAAGGTGAAAAAAACAATATGAAAAGAGGTGTTTAAGGGTGGAGCGAGATGAGGTTTATTTACGAGCTAAAAAAAGGGTAGAGAATTTACAAGCGTTTTATATTCATTTAACGGTCTATATACTAGTGAACTTAATGCTTTTTATTATAAATATAAGCTCTGATTCAAGTAAATTATGGTTTGTATATCCACTTGCAGGTTGGGGGATCGGTATCGTTATACACGGTTTGACAACTTTTCCAGTTGGGATATTCGGAAAAGAGTGGGAAGAACGAAAGATTAAAGAATATATGGAGAAAGATAAGTAAATTTATTTCTGGAATGTATGAATATAAATCTCTGGGATCAAATGTTTGATGCGAAGTCTATTCTATAGCTTCGCCTATTTGTTTTGTATTCGAAATTTGTGCGAGTGAGTGTTCATATTCATTTTTTAGCATCAACTGCATGTGAAATCAAAACTTTACTTGTAGTACATAATAAATACAGTTGTTTTACTTTTTAAATTACATGTGGATATAGGATAAAGTTGTTTTATCATCCTATATTAAAATAAAAATAAACCACTGTTCGATTTGAATATTCCACGATATAATGGTGAGAGTTTATGACAGAATAAATATTTACATAAGAAGTGAGGTACTGTATGAAAAAAAGAACGACAGACATTATTTTTATTATTATTGGTGCATTTCTATTTGCGTTAGGTGTCAATTTGTTTGTTATCCCGAACGAGTTTGGTGAGGGTGGAGTAACTGGTATCACGATTATTACGTATTATTTATTTGAATGGTCACCAGGCTTAGTTAACTTAATTTTAAATGCGATTTTGTTAATAGCTGGTTATAAATTTTTGAATAAGATTACAACAATTTATACGATTATCGCTGTAGTTACGAATTCGCTATTCCTTCATTTGACAGAAGGTTGGACGATTGCTTCGGATGAAATGCTTGTAAATGCCATTTTCGGAGGAATATTTATTGGGTGCGGGATTGGTCTTATTATTCGCGTTGGCGGAACAACAGCAGGTACTACCATTTTAGCAAGGATGACGCATAAATATTTAGGATGGAGCATTAGCTATGGTTTACTGTTCTTCGATTTAATTGTTGCGTTTTCATCTTATTTCATCATTGGTGCAGAAAAACTGATGATAACAATTATTATGCTATATGTAGCAACGAAAGTGATGGAGTTTGTAATTGAAGGTTTAAATCCGAAGAAAGCCATTACGATTATTTCTGATAACCCGAATGAAATTGCCGGGAAGGTAACTACCTTAATGGGCAGAGGGGTTACGGTGTACTCAGGTCATGGCTATTACACGAAAACTCCGAAGGAAATTCTTTATGTTGTTATTAATAAGCAAGAAGTAGTCAAGCTAAAACGGATTGTTCAAACTACAGATCCGGCTGCGTTCATTGCTATACACGATGTTCGTGACGTATTTGGAGAAGGATTCGTTGATATTTCTAAAGCATAGAAATTACTTTTCATTAAAATAATCTTAATACTAAAACGTAAGAATCTATTTTGAATAATCTTTTTTCAAAATAGATTCTTTTTATTTATCTTAAAATGTTGGTTTGTTTTTCTTTTTCTTGCAAAAAATCTAATTGTTTCTTAAGGTAAGGATGTAGAAGGATGAACAAGAGAGGGTTTAATGAAGATGATACATATTTTATTAGCTGATGATGATAAGCATATTAGAGAGTTGTTACATTACCATTTACAAAAAGAGGGGTTTAAAGTTTTTGAAGCGGAAGATGGAAAGGTAGCGCAAGGCGTATTAGAGAAAGAAAATATTCATCTTGCGATAGTAGACATTATGATGCCGTTTGTTGATGGTTATACGTTATGTGAAGAAATCCGGAAGTATCATGATATACCGGTTATTTTATTAACTGCGAAAGATCAGTTAGTTGATAAAGAAAAAGGATTCATTTCTGGTACGGACGATTATATTGTAAAACCATTTGAGCCAGCTGAGGTCATTTTCCGTATGAAAGCATTACTGCGTCGTTATCAAATGCTGAGTGCTGATATTATTACGTTGCACGGTACGACAATTGATCGAAAAGGGTTTGAAGTGAAGTGTAACGGTCAAACGATTCTGCTTCCATTAAAAGAATTTGAGTTGTTATCGCAACTGGCTAGTTATCCTGGAAGGACATTTTCAAGAGAAGAATTAATTGAATTAGTATGGGGAATGGATTTTGAAGGAGATGAACGAACAGTTGACGTTCATGTGAAACGACTGAGAGATCGCTTCTCAAAACGAACGGATGATTTTCAAATTACGACAGTACGCGGACTCGGTTATAAGTTGGAGTTGAAATAAAATGAAATCATTATACTCTAGATTTGTTTTTATGACGGTTGGGATCATGCTACTTAGCAGTATTATCGGTTTTTTATTAACAAATGTGTACTATCAAGTGAAGTTAAAACCGTATAACAGTGAAAAGATTTTAATGTATGCGGAAGAAGTAAAATCGTTATATGAAAAGCAAAGTGAAGAAAATAAGTATGATTATTTACAATCAATTGCGAAGTTAGGATATGAAATTTATATTGTCGATGATCAAAAGAATGGAAAGCGTATTGGCAATGCGTTTCGTAAGACCTCTATTAGCGATGATACTGTTCATAAAGTGTTGCAAGGGGAAACGTTTAACGGCGTTTCTACATATCCAACACGCCTCTTTATTACGGGGTTTTTCGATAATGAATTAATTAATAGTGTCGGTGTGCCGGTAAAACACGGTGATAAACAGTACGCTTTATTCATTCGTCCTGACATTCAGCAACAATTTGGTGAGATGCGAATTTTTCTAGCGGTATTACTAGGGTTTATCGTTTTATTAAGTATTATTTTTATTGCGATTGCAGCAGGTTATATCGTTCGTCCCATTCGTACATTTACGAAAGCGACGCAAAAGATTGCAAGTGGTGAATATGATATCGAATTAGATGGAAATCGAAAAGATGAAATTGGTACATTAGCAACTAATTTTCAAAAGATGACGAAAAGCATTAAAGAATTAGATGAGATGAGACAAGAATTTGTTTCTAACGTTTCTCACGAATTCCAATCGCCGCTTTCTTCTATTCAAGGGTTCTCAAAAACGTTACAGTCAGAAGAGATGAGTGGGGAAGAAAGAAACCATTACTTGCAAATTATTGAGGGCGAAAGTAAGCGAATGTCTAGTTTATGTAAACAGTTACTTACGCTCGCTTCTTTAGATAAAGAAGAAAAAGTATTACAAATAAAAGAATTCAATCTACAAAAGCAAATTAAAGACGTCATTTTTATGCTCGAATGGAAATGGCGTGAAAAAGATATTGCCGTTGAATTTGATGTGCCGGATATTACAATACAAGGCGATGAAAACTTACTTCATCAAGTATGGAGTAACATCTTTACGAATAGTATTAAGTTTTCAAACGACGGCGGAACGATTGAATTTGTTGTAGAAGAATTAGAATCAAGTGTGATGATCTATATATCAGACAACGGAATTGGTATGGAAAAAGAAGAAATGGATCGTATATTTGATCGTTTTTACAAAGTAGATACAGCAAGAGCAAGAAACGTAGAAGGTAGCGGTTTAGGATTATCGATTGTACAGAAGATTGTAGAACTGCATAACGGAAACGTTTCAGTGTATAGTACGAAAGGGGAAGGGACTACTGTTCAGGTGGAGCTTCCGAAATAGATGAAAGAGGCTGCTACGGAAGGGCCTCTTCTTTTTTGGTTTCTAGTATACGTGTAAAGTGAAAAAATGTGAGTCATTTTCATTACATAATCGGACGAGTTTGTGGAGTGAGCTCAGGAGGAAGTTTATTTAAACATGTAGAATCTCTACAGAGTTATAAGGATTGTATTAAAACTTGAACCGTGTAGGGAGGAAATTACTTTGAAACGAATTGACTTGTTATTAAACGTACTAGATTCAACATTCGATAAAGAGAGTTGGTATGCACCGTTTAAACATGCTATAGAAGGACTTACAGCCGAACAGGCTACGTGGAAACCATCTGGTGAGGCAACGAATACCATTTGGGAGAGCGTTAATCATCTCATTTATTACAAAGAGAGGCTTGCTGCAAACTTAGAAGGCCGTGAATGGAAACACAATCTGGACGGTAATGACACCTTTTATCTTACTGAGCAATCCAATGATGATGAGGAATGGAAGAAAGTTGTTGAACGTTCTGAAAATGCTCAGCGTAATTTAAGACATGTATTGAGTGCAATTTCTGAAAAAGAGCTTGAACAAAATTCACTTGAGGGGAAATTACTAGATATCATGCTTCATGATGCTTATCATACAGGCCAAATTATTCAATTAAGGAAAATGCAGGGGTCTTGGCCATCAAATCGTTAATTGAACGTTTTAGTTGGTGCTATTGTTATATTTTTAGTGAAGTATTTTACATCCAAAATTAAATAACTACATTTTAACCCCGTCCCAAATCTAGAACGGGGTTATGTTTGTTCCTGCTATAAAGCTGTACCTTTCCCGCGCTCTTCCCTAAAATGAACTCCAAAAGTATCCGCTGTAATTTCATCAGCTTTCGGCAATGCTCGTAATTTCGGATGAAGCAGCCATACGAGAGAAATAAATAAAATACCGATGCTAGCGAGCGCAAAAATGAATTGGCTACTAAATACATTTGCGGTGTATCCGCCAATTAAAGAACCGAACGGCATAGCAATTGTGCCCATACTTCGCATGACTGAGTTAATGCGTCCAAGATATTGATTTGGAATTGCAATTTGACTAATTGTCGCAAATAATATGTTGGTCGCACCGATTGGTATCCAAGCTAGGGCGAATAAGAGAATAGATAGCCATTGAAACGGTACAATCGTAGAGAGAAACCAAAAGATAGAGCCAGTCGCAAAGCTAATAATGGAGACACGGCCAACATTACGTTTGCCAATCCATGAACTGAATAATGCACCGATGAGACTACCTGCTGATATAGCAGCTAAGAAGAAGCCATATGATTTCACGCCTCCTAAAGAATCAGCGTAAGAAGGGAGTATCGCCATTGTCATACCGATTGAAAAATTAGCGACAACTGAACCGATTAAGAAGGCGCCCATTAATGAACGGAAGACGATCGAAAAGCCTTCTTTTAAATCAGAGAAATATTGTTTAGTTGAAAGTGATGTATTTGTTTCTGCTTGCTTTGGCATTTTCAATGAAAAGAATAATAGGGCAGTAATCGCGAATGTTAAGGAATCGACTACATATAAAGTAATGGCACCAAGTAGTGCTACTAATATTCCAGAAAGAGTCGTACAAATTAAGTCAATGCCTTGATACGCAAATGAAAAGAGAGAGTTTCCTTTTAATAATTGTGTTTTATGCAGTAGAAGTGGTAAAGCTTTCGATTGTGCGGGATAGGCGAATTGTTCGATAAAGGCTACGATGGGCATGATGATAAGTAGTAGTTGAACAGTTAATAGGTCGAAGTAGTGTGTAATAGGAATGATTAATATAAGGATACATTGCAGAACTTGTGTGATGAAGAGGGTGTTTTTGATTGACCATCTATCAACGAATGGACCGGTAAGAAATTGAAGTGTAGAAGGTAATAACGTAAGAAAACCAGCTAATCCAGAATAAAAAGGATTACCACTCAGCTTGTATACGAGCCACATCGCGGCTACATAATACAAACTATCTCCTATGTTTGTGAAAATTCTCCCTAAAAATAATAAGAGGAAATTCCGGTTTTTTAATATGTCCACTTTATCTACTCCTTTATAATAAATTTATTCGGTAAAATAAATTTGACCGTTTATGTAAAAAAAATCGTATTACGATTTTTCTTCTTTTTTCACAAAGCGCTGCATTGCTCGTTCGTCGATTTGTAGTGCAGTAGTAGAAATGTAATAAGATTTACTATTTGGACCTTTATCCGCATCTTTTGCGATATCATTTAATTCAGCCATTAATTCATGAAACTTTTTCACCCACACTTGAAATTGTTCTGGCGTGGCATCAAACTCCCAACAAGATGAAACGTAATTCCACTCAGCTGGGTCTTCACTTACTTTTCGTAATGTAAAAGCTTCTTCTGGTGCAGCGAGAATGTGGTTTTTCGTTCTTTCTGTCATTTGTAAAAAGATTTGGCGACCTGATTCGCTCAACATTTCTAAATGAGGTAATAGGTCTGCGGCAGGGGTGAAGCCTCTAGCGACAGATTGATAAAACTTTTGAATGATGCCATTCTTTTCTTCTGTATAAACAATTTCTATAAAACCATTCTTTTCTAATTCTTTTAAATGATAATGAATTTTCGCCCTTGGAATGCCGAATTTCTCAGATAGTAGTTGCCCTGTATAAGGACGTTCGCATAGTCGCATCATCATTTCGACACGTAGTGGATCGCTTATTGCTTTTAGTTGGCTATAAGTAGTGAGTGTTAACATGGGCTTCAAGATGATCAACTCCTTAAATGAAATTACTCGGTCAAGATTATTTGACTGAATTGTATCAAGGATTCTAATTATTTTCAATACTTTCTGAAAATTAAATTTTCTCCTCTGTAATCTTCTGTTCATATTCCGTTCATATTTCTTTTTTATGATAAGTGCATAGAAAGTAAGAGGAAGGAGCGAGCGAAATGTTTTTAGCTCTGCGTGAATTAAAACAATCAAAATTAAGATATGGATTAATCGGACTTATTATGGTGTTATTATCATTTTTAGTTCTTGTTATTTCAGGATTAGCAAATGGATTATCATATGATAATGCTTCATCGATTCAAAATATGGAGGCAAATAAGTTCGTCTTAGCAGATGATGCGGAAAATAAATTACTTCGTTCACAAATTAAGCAAGATGATGTAAATAACGTAGTAAATCAAGTAGGCGAGAAAGAGGCCGTTCCGTTCCGTGTGAAAGTTTCAACGTATGAAAAGAAAGACAGTTCGAAAAAAGTGGATGTTGCTATTTTCTCAAGTGAACGCGATTCATTTTTAGAACCGAAAATTGTAAAAGGTGAGAAATTAGGTACAGCAAATAATGAAATGGTTGCTGATGAATCTATTAAAGAAAAAGGAATCGATATCGGGGACACAATTATTGATCCTGTTTCAAAGAAAGAATTTACAATCGTTGGATTTACGAAAGATCAAATGTTTAGCCATACACCAGTCGTTTATGTAAATGAAGACGTATGGGGAGCTATTTCACAACCAAACCAAAAAGATTATAGTGCGATTGCGCTGAATACAGATAAAGAAATTAAAAATGCACATGTTATCGACAAAAAAGAAGTACTACAAAGTATTCCCGGATTTAAAGAGGAGCAAGGAACATTAACGATGATAATTGCATTCTTACTTGTTATCGCTGCGTTACTAATCGGTGTATTCTTCTACGTCATTACATTGCAAAAAACACAGCAATTAGGCGTATTAAAAGCAATCGGTACGAAGAATTCTTATTTAGCAAATAGTTTAGTCGTGCAGGCTTTATTCTTATCAGTCGTTGCGATGGTAATCAGTATTGTTCTTGTGCAAGGATTAGAACAAATTTTACCAGCAGGTATGCCGTTCTTATTAACAACACCGATGATTGCACAATATGGAGCAATCTTTATCGTAATTAGTATTTTAGGAACACTTATTTCGTTATACCAAGTATTAAAAGTTGATGCATTAGAAGCAATTGGAGGCGGGATGTAATGACTTCATTATTGAAATTAGATAAAGTAAGTAAAGTGTACGGAGAAGGGAATACGGAAGTAACAGCCCTTCATCCGATGTCGCTTGATGTGAAAGCTGGAGAGTTTATTGGAATCGTTGGTCCTTCTGGATCAGGGAAAAGTACATTATTATCAATCGCGGGTGCTTTATTATCACCGTCAAAAGGGGATATTTACATTCGTGAGCAAAATATTACGAAGTTATCGGAAAAGGAAATGACAGACATTCGCTTGAAAAAAATCGGCTTCATTTTCCAGTTCGCAAATCTTGTTCCATATTTAAATGTTAAAGAACAATTGCTTTACATTGCAAAGCTTAAAAAAGAAAACAAACAAGACTCAGAAAAGCGTGCGGATCATTTATTAGCGGCATTTGGATTAGGAGAAAGAAAAAGTCATTATCCAAATCAACTATCTGGCGGGGAAAAACAAAGGGTAGCAATCGCTCGCGCGTTCATGAACAACCCAGATTTAATATTAGCGGATGAACCAACTGCAAGCTTAGACTCAAAACGCGCACGTGAAGTTGTAGAAATGATGAAACGTGAAGTGAAAGAAAGTCAAAAAGCAGCAATTATGATTACGCATGATGAAAGAATGCTTGATGTATGTGATCGTATATTGACGCTTAGAGATGGGAAGTTAATATAAAGAAAAAGGACAATCGCACATAAATGTGCGATTGTCCTTTTTATAAAATATAGTTATAAGGGCCTTATTTTGAGAATAACGCTTTAATTTTATTTCGTGTTACTAATAAAACGCCGCCTAATACAGATAACATACCTAAAGCCATATTATTTGATTGCTCACTACCAGCGTTAGGAAGTTCTCTAGTGTTATTGTTTGTGTTTGTAGTACCAGTCTTTGTTTCAGTTTGTTTCGATTGAGATACTTCATTAATTTTGTTATCTACATTTTGCTTCGTTGTATGTACCTCAGCTAATTTGTCATCAATTTTTTTCTCAGTATGTTTAAAGTCGTTAATTTTAATATCTAAGTCTTGTTTTTTCTTTGTTAAATCGTCTGAAACAGTTTGTTTCGCTTGTTTCATTTCGTTAATTTTATTTAGTAAATCTTGTCTAGTTTCTTGTAATTCAGCTAGTTTGTTTTTTACATCTTGTTTAGCTAGTTCTAAGTTAGCGGAAAGACTATCTAAATTACCTTTAATTTTCTTAAGTTCCTCTAACGTGTTCCCAGTATTCGGCTTATTTTCTTTTAGTTCAGCAAGTTTGTCCTCAGCAGTTTGTTTTGCTTTCTTTAACTCAGCTAATTTTTCATCTACCTGTTTTTTAACTTCCTTAAGTTCATTAACCTTTTGATCGATATTTTCTTTATGTTGTTTAATTTCATTCACTTTTTCATCGACAGTTTGTTTATGTTCTTTAATCTCATTAACCTTATTATCGATATTTTGCTTATGTTCTTTCACTTCAGCAACTTTATCTTCTACTTGTTTTTTATGCTCTTTAATTTCAGCGATTTTATCTTCGGCGATTTGCTTGTCTTGCTGAAGTTTTGCATCTAACTCTTGTTTACGTTGTTTCATTTCGTTAATTTTTTCATCAGCAACTTGTTTACGCTCATGTAGTTCATTAACCTTCGTATCAACATTTTCCTTAACTTGGTTAAGTTCATTCAACTTTTGATCCACGTTTTCTTTGTGTTGCTGCAATTTCGCATCTAACTCTTGTCTATGTTGCTTAATTTCAGCTAATCGATCTCCCGTACTTTGCTGAGGAGTAGCATCAGTTACTTCTGCATGAGCAGAGTTTGCGCCAGCAATCATTGCTAAAGCTAGTGTAGACGCAGCAATTGTTTGTTTTGTTTTCATATTTTTGTACCTCTTTTCTTTCATATGCATGAGCTGTTTTGTGTAAAATTGAGCATATAGAAGTAGATTATCTTATCATTATATACCATGTTAAGTGGTTAGAGGAAGGATTTGCATAATAATCTATGATTATGTAATTTTTAAATTCTTTTATTTTGGAGTAGGGGGCAAATCTTTAGCTAGATGAATAATTTCTTCTATAGTAGAGTTTACATCCTTACTATTACGAATGACAAACAAATAATTAGCCTCGTTTTCTATCGGATCCACCACATCTTCATGTTGCGATTCAGCCTGTTGTCGATCGAGTACTTCTTTAAAACTAGAATAACCACCTCTAAAAATATTGGTACTTCGCGTGCTTCGAGCTATTCTTTCGTAAAGTACTTCATCAGGAATGTCAAAATGAACGAGTATGCGTACATATTTATTTTGTGGAAATAATTCGTTTAGTAAATATAATCTTCCGTTTTTACTGCGATTGGAGTTGCAAATAATAAGGTGTAGATTTGTATATTCTTGCGCATAATCAACAATGAATTTCGAAAGACCGTGCTTAAATGTATTAGTGCCTTCATCCGGCTGTAATTTTTCGTAATGTGTGTTGATAAATTCAGCTTGGTTATCTTGATCCATAACGAAAGAGTTGGGTAACTCTTTTTCTAGTTCTTTAGCAAATGTAGTTTTTCCGCTGTGTGTTTTTCCTACGGTAATAATGACTAATCGTTTCATATTGGCCTCCATATGTATTGTTATAATTTGGAATATTCTGTGTGAATCGACAATTTTCCTGCCAGAGAATATACAAATTGTTGGTTTGATAGCAGGATAGAAACTTGACAAAAAAACTTATTTATGCTATAATTTACCAACTTAAAAATAAAGTGTATAATAGGGTTCTCCTGGCCAGGGGAACCCTATTTTTGTTGTAAAAATGAAGGAGTGTATGTGCGTGAAAAAAGGTGAAGCGAGTGTAACGTCGCTAGTATCAGCTTTTGGAAGAGCGTATCATAGTGAATTTGATCATCCTAAAATCTTTGATGATTATGTAGCTAAAGATTTTATTTCACAAAAAGAACGTAACGATATTGAAACGAATATGGTTCAAGGAATACAGTTTTTTAATACAGACATTGCAGAGAAGTTTCAAGACAATCCACAAGAAATATTAAAATGGATTACACAAGTTCAATTATCACCAACACCTTTGGTACGCGCGGCATATTGTGAAAGAGTATTACTACATGAGATTACATTAGGAGCAAAACAATACGTCATACTCGGTGCGGGCTTAGACACGTTCAGTTTCAGACATCGAGAATTAGAGAATGAAATAGAAATATTTGAAGTGGATCATCCTTCTACGCAAAGGTTTAAGAAGGAGAGAATAAAAGAAGCAGAACTTGAAATTCCAAACAACCTTCATTTTATTTCGATGGATTTCACGAAAGGATTTTCCAGTGAACAGTTACGGAATGAAGGATTTGAAAATAAAAAGACTTTCTTTAGCCTATTAGGTGTTACGTACTATTTAACGAAAGAGGAGCTTTCTAGTTTAATAGAATACTTATTCGAGATGGTTCCAGAGGGGAGCTCTATCGTATTCGATTATCCGGATGAAAACTTATTTACAGAAAAGGGACTGTCCAATCGAGTGGAAAATATGGTAAAAATGGCTGCAGTAGGCGAAGAACCGATGAAATCGTGTTTTTCTTATACCGAAATGGAAGCACTATTAGAGAAGGCAGGCTTACTCATTTATGAGCATTTATCGCCAAAAGACATAAATAAATTATATTTTGAAGGACGAAATGATTATTTAGAAGCTTTTGAGACGGTGCATTATGTGCATGCGGTGAAGAAGTAGGAATTAGTAGGCATGGGGAGAAATCTCTTTGTCTTTTTTTGTGGAAAAAGGAGATGGGGAGTATTAATTGGAAGGGAAATTCGATAATTTACAGAATATGCAATATGAATGTAAAAGTTTAAGTAGCGATGTTAAAGGAGAACGTAATGTACACAATTGGACAGGTTGCAAAATTTTTAGATGTATCTAGAGATACTTTGAAGTTTTATGAGGAAAAAGGTTTGGTCAAGCCGAAGCAAAATATTGAGAATGGGTATAGAAAATATAATCATTTTGATATATATGATATAACAACGGTCAATTTCTATAGGGAAATGGATATCGAAATAAAAAAAATTCAGGAATTAAGAAAAAGTAAGAGTATAGAGGGAATAAAATCATTGTTAGAAGAGAAAGAACAAGAAGTTTTAGAGGAGATAGAATATAAAAAACTTCTTTTAAAAAATCTTCAAATTGTAAAAGAAGATTGCGAAAAAACAACGCAATTCTTAGGGGAATACGTAGTAAAAGAAATGAAGCCGTTAGAAGTAAACGGAGAAATAGAGCATTTTACTGCGTATGATGAATATGAATCTTTGAAAAAGAATACGGATAGTTTAAAAAAAGCAGTTACTTTAACATCTTTACGAAGAGTTATAAATTTCAACGAAGAAGGTATTATAGAAGATAAATTTATAATTGTAAGAAAGATAGAGGACTTTGATAAAGAATTAGAAGGGGAAATTCTATCGCATCCAAAATGTATTTATACAGTTATTGAAGATGGAAGATGGGCAACTGGTGGGAAAAGTATTGATCATAATGTGGAATCCAGTTTAAGAAAAGCAGCAATAGAACAAGGACATGAACTTTTGGGGCTAGTGTATATAAATATATTACTTACCACATATGAAGAGGGACTTGAGCGTATATTTTTAGAAATTTATGCGCCTGTAAAATAATGCTGACATGTATTGACCTGTGAGTAACCCCCAGGTTTAAGCTGAGAGTATCTGTAAATATAAATACTATTATGTTTACGAAATACTTAGTTTGAAATGGGGATTGCGCATGAATAGGGAAAAGAAACTAAAAAAACCAGTAGCGAGTTTTATTGTACTAACCAATATCATTTTTCTGCCACTTTTTTTGCTTGTAGGAGCTATAAGTATGCTAGGATTCCCAGCATGGGTTTTTGATGTAATGTTTTGTATATCGTCTTGGTCCTCAACTTTTGCTTTTGCCGTGTTATTTAAAAAAATCTATCCAGGGCAGAGCTTTATACAGTTTGTAAAAGACAAGTTCAAGAATAAACTTAAAGTTTCTATAATTCTTATTGTGAGTATGATTCAAACTTTCATATTTTTAATGATTTTGTTTGTCGTGTCTAAAAATAGTGAAGTAGATTCTATTTTTACTGTCACTTCATGGGGAATGCTAATCTATTTCTTTGCTAAAAACTTTCTTGCGGGGCCATTGGGAGAAGAACTAGGATGGAGAGGCTTTGCACAAATTGAGCTTCAAAAGAGGCATTCACCACTAAAAGCTTCGCTAATTATAGGATTTTGGTGGGGGATGTGGCATCTACCTATTTGGTTTACTACAGGATTTGTAGGCATGGACCTAATTAAATATATTCTATTTTTTATGATCTCTATCATATCTATGAAAATCGTTATGACTGCATTTTATAATTTAAATCAGAATTTAATTATCCCAATCATCATCCATCAATTTTTTAATTTCTTTATTGGTATTATAAAAGGAAACTTAATCGATCTAATTATGTATAACGCGATTTTTTATTTAGTAGTTGCAGTTTTTCTGATTGTTATAAATCCAAAGAGAGTTCTGTATGGAGCGGAAGATATAAATAGCAGGAATGGAAAGTATTATAGGGCATAGTGATGCATTTATGAAAGACAAGGAAAGCAAATTTAGTGATGGTAGATATGTTTGTTTTGTGCAGTATTACTTAAAGCTCCGCCAATTTAATTATATAAATTATTTTTTTATGGAAACAAAAAGGGAAAAGAAGATGTTGAAATGAGTTGTATGTACACTCCATATGTGTATATTTGCTGCTCAATAAACTACCATCTCACGTAAGTTTATACCACATTTTCACTTTTATTTACAAAAAATACTATTAAATATTTTCGGATAATTGTTATAATATAATTAAATTGATATAAAAGTTTTTTTCTAGAGTATGTATTTGAAGAATTCTCATGCAAAAAGAGCAAGTTCTCAAGTAGAGAGCTTGCTCTTTTTTGAAGAGAAATATGATTAGAAGTACATAAGGGGATAGCAGAATGTTATAAAAAGACTTTCTGTATGTATCCACAACAATGTTTAGATGTAAAGGATTTTTAAATTTATAAAAAGATTAAGAGGCGATAGAGAATGAAAAGATATATTAGTATAAAAGGAATTGGAACATATCTTCCGAAAAGAAAGGTAGAATCTTTTGAAATAGATCGCATGCTACATGTGCCAGAAGGCTGGACATTAAAAAAAGCTGGGGTAAAAACAAGATATTTTGTTGATGGAGAAACGTCTTCTTATATGGGTGCAGAAGCTGCAAAAAAAGCTGTAGAAGATGCGAAGTTAACTTGGGATGATATCGATTGTATTATTTGCGGAAGCGGAACGATTCAACAGGCGATCCCTTCTACTGCATCACTTATTCAAGAACAGCTCGGGCTACAGCATTCTGGTATTCCATGTTTTGATATCAATTCAACATGTTTAAGTTTCATAACAGCACTTGATACAATTTCGTACGCAATGGAATGCGGGAGATACAAAAATGTTGTTATCATTTCTTCTGAAATTTCTTCTGTTGGATTAAATTGGGGGCAAAATGAAAGCAGTATTTTATTCGGTGACGGTGCGGCAGCTGTAGTAATAACAAAAGGCGATTATACATCTTCTATTATTGCTTCCCATATGGAAACATATAGCTCTGGTGCGCATTTATCAGAAATTCGTGGCGGTGGAACGATGATTCATCCTCGCGAGTATAGTGAGGAACGAAAAGAAGACTTCTTGTTCGATATGAATGGAAGAGCCATTTTTAAACTATCTTCTAAGTATTTGTTGAAGTTTATTGACAAGCTACTTATGGATACTGGTTATACTCTAGCCGATATTGATTTAATTGTTCCTCACCAAGCAAGTGGACCAGCTATGAGACTCATTCGTAAAAAATTAGGGGTTGATGAAGAGCGCTTTATGACCATTTTTGAAGACTACGGTAATATGATTTCCGCATCTATTCCAGTCGCTCTTTTCGAAGCGATTAAGCAAAAGAAAGTGCAACGTGGAAATAAAATATTATTATTAGGTACTTCTGCGGGACTTTCTATCGGGGGCATCCTTCTTGAGTACTAAGAAAACAGTATTAATTACAGGGGCACGTGCACCAGCAACTCTGCATGTATGCAGACTGTTTCATAACGCTGGACATACCGTTATTATTGCAGATAGTATTCCTTATCCATTAAGTAAAGTTTCAAAGAGTACGGATTACTTTTATGAAATTCCTTCTCCAAAATGGAAAACAAATGAAAGTATCCGTGCGCTACTATCCATTATTCAACGTCATAATGTGGATTTACTTATTCCTACTTGTGAAGAAGTATTTTATATATCTAAATATAGAGAAGAATTAAGCGCATTTTGCCATGTATTAGTAGATGATTTTCAAAAACTTTCATTACTGCATAATAAGTGGGAATTTATTCAGTTCGTAGCGAATTTAGGGTGGCAAGTACCTGCAACATATAGAATAGATGATGAAGAAGCGATAAGTTCAATGATGCACAAAACACCAGCTCATACTCCTTTTGTACGAAAACCGATTTTTTCCCGATTTTCTGATAAAGTGGAATTTATTACAAAAGAGGATGCTCTAAAAGAAAGCATGATAGATAAGTCGAATTATATTATGCAAGAGTTTATACGAGGGACGCAGCATTGTTCCTACAGTATTGCACAATCTGGGGAAGTGTTAGCTCACTCTACGTATAAAACGGAATTTACGGCAGGCTTAGGCGCTACCATTGCGTTTCAGCATATGAATCATCCTAAAATTGATCAGTTTGTTACACATATTGTAAAAGAGCTAAATTTCTCAGGACAAATTGCTTTTGATTTTATCGTTACAGAGGATGGAGATGCGATTCCGATTGAATGTAATCCACGTACTACAAGTGGATTACATTTATTCGATGAGGAAATATTGCCGGCCTTCTTTCATGAAAAGGTAAACAATACACTCATTCCAAGACCAAACTCTGAGTGTGCAATTCGGTTAGCGATGCTTCTTTATGGATTTCCGAATTTAAAAAGTAAACAAAAACGTAAGCGATGGTTAAAAGTTCTATGCTCTTATCCAGATATCGTTTATCGTCACAATGATTGGAAACCATTTTTTTATCAGTTTTTTAGCATGTATAAATTGTGGCGTGAAAGTTATAAACAGGAACGGACTATTTTAGAGCAAACAACATATGACATATCGTGGGATGGTGAAGATTTATGAAAATGCTAGTAACTGGTGGAACGGGCTTTCTAGGACAAAAACTCGCCTTTCGACTGAAAAATATGGGCTATGAAGTAACGGCAACGGGAAGAAATAAAACAATCGGTAAGGTATTAGAACAAAATGGAATTGAGTTTGTTTACTGTCCTCTTGAAGACAGGGATCGTGTGCTACAAGTTTGTAAAGGTAAAGATTACATCTTTCATAGCGGCGCACTTTCTTCCCCTTGGGGTAAATATGAAGATTTTTATAATGCAAATGTGTTAGGAACGAAACATATTATCGAGGGATGTCAAAAGTACGGTATAAAACGCCTGATCCACGTATCAACACCAAGTATTTATTTCTATTATGATGAACGACAAAATGTAGTAGAAAACGCGAAACTTCCTGATACATTTGTAAATCATTATGCAACAACGAAGCACATGGCTGAACAAGCTATTGATCAAGCATTCATGCATGGTTTACCAGTTATCACGATACGCCCGCGTGCTTTATTCGGACCAGGAGATAATGCGATTCTTCCGCGTCTTATTAAAGTATGTGAAAAGGGTGCTTTACCGAGAATTGGTACTGAAAATGTTCTTGTTGATATCACGTATGTTGAGAATGTAGTAGATGCTTTACTTCTTTGTATGCATTCCCCAAAACATACATTAGGGCAAAAGTACAATATAACAAATGACGAGCGTGTAAATTTATATGAGGTCATAGAAAATGTAATGAAGCGTCTTGATAAGGAAGTAAAATATAAAAAAATTTCCTACAAAACCGCTTTTTCACTAGCTGCTATACTAGAAGGAATCTCAAAAACTATTTTATTTGGAAAAGAACCTATTCTCACAAAATATACTGTTAGTGTTCTTTCAAAAAGCCAGACATTAAATATTGATAAAGCTAAAGAAGAACTAGGGTATGCTCCGAAGATCAGTATAGAAGAAGGAATTACAAAATTTGTAGACTGGTGGAAAATACAATGAAAATCAAATCTTTAAAGCTATATGATACAGGATATTGCACACATCCAGAAAAAATCGCATATTCCAAGGGCAGTTGGAAACAAATATGCTTTCCAGCTACAGTAGGGTTACTCCAGCATCCAGTATTAGGATATATTTTATTTGATACTGGATATGCGGGACATTTTAAAGAGGCGACAAAAAAATTCCCTTACTCTGTATATGCAAAACTTACGCCTGTTCATTTCACGGAAGAGCAATCTATTAAAGAGCAACTTCTTCTTGATGGTATTCAGCCAGAAGAAATTAAATATATTATTCTATCTCATTTTCATGGCGATCATACAGCTGGTTTACCCGACTTTCCAAAAGCGAAAATATTAACCTTCGCAAAAGCTTATGAGGATATTAAAAAGAGAAGTAAATTTGGTGCTCTATTAAAAGGGTGTCTAAAAGATACACTGCCGATGGATTTAGAGGAAAGAATGTCATTCATTGATCAAACTCCATCCCTTAACTTACCTTCTACATATGGAAAGTTTGAAGAGGGGTATGATGTATTTGATGATGGCTCATTATTTGCTGTTGACTTAACAGGACATGCAACGGGACAATTCGGTTTATTCGTCCATTTACAGAGTGAAAAAATTGTCTTTCTTTGTGCAGACGCAGTGTGGCTAAGTAAAACGTATCAAAACCTTGTATTTCCTAGTAAGATTGCCAACCTTTTAACTAGCGATCCAAAATCTTACCGAAAGAATATTGAGAAGTTACACCATTTATCACAAACATCACCTGAGATTGAAATTGTACCAACTCATTGTGAACATACATGGGATAAAATTAAAGCAGGGGTGTACTATGAATAAACTACGAATTCTCAAGCAATACTTGAAAACAAAATATGGCTCGAGATTTTCAAGTCGTAAACAGTTGGAACAGTTTCATAAACAACAAATAGAAAAACATCTTTTGTTCACGATAGAGGCGTCTCCTTTTTATCGCCAATTATATACGCCTTTTTTAAATGAAATTCAAAAGGGGAATTTGTCTGCGCTCCCTATTATTGATAAAGAAGTAATGATGGAACATTTTGATACATTAAATACAGCCCATATTTCAAAGGAAGAAGCGTTTCATGTAGCATTTGAAGCAGAAAAGACCCGGAATTTCTCCCCAACCATTCGTAATATAACTGTTGGTTTATCATCAGGAACTAGTGGGAATCGTGGGGTTTTTCTCGTTTCTGAGGAAGAACAAACGTTGTGGGCTGGATCGATTATTGGAAAGGTGCTTCCTTCTAGCATTTTACATAAACACACGATTGCTTTTTTCTTACGTGCAAATAGCAATTTATACGAAGCGACAAAAAATAAGCGAATCTCATTTCATTTTTTTGATTTACTAGATTCGTTTCAGCAGCATATTACGCGATTAAATGAAATACAGCCCTCTATTTTAATTGCACCTCCGTCTATGTTACGGAAAATCGCTGACTGGCAGCAAGAAGGACTGATTACGATTTGTCCCAAAAAAATTATCTCTGTAGCAGAAGTGCTTGAAGATATTGATAGAGAGTTTATTTGTGCAACTTTCAAGCAGACAGTACACCAAGTTTACCAATGTACAGAAGGTTTTCTTGCTACCACCTGCAAGGAGGGGACATTACACATTAATGAAGATCTCGTTCATATTGAAAAAGAATACTTAGATCAAGAGAAAGGGATATTCGTTCCCATTATTACTGATTTCATGAGGAAAACACAGCCGATTATACGCTATCGTCTCAATGACATATTAATTGAGAAAAAAACGCCGTGCAGCTGTGGTTCACCTTTCTTAGCATTAGAACGAATTGATGGTCGATGTGACGATATATTTATTGGAATAAGTGAATTGGATAATAAAGAAATATCTATTTTTCCAGATTTCATTAGAAGAGCAATTTTGTTTGCATCTAGTGACATTCAAGAATTTAAAGTAATACAGCATAGCGTAGACAAAATTGAAATTAAACTTAAAGCACTCCCTGAAAATCTGGAATTATGTAAATCAAATGTAATGAAAGAGTTACATATACTATGGTCTACTAAAAAGTGTGCGATACCACAGTTCTTCTTTTCACATTACGATATTCAAGTATATGATAAAAAATTAAAAAGAATAGAAAGTCTTGTAAGGCGTGGTGAACATAAATGATTCAGTTACATGATGTTCATTCCTTGTATAGTATTGATTGGGAATCAAAAAAAGATGGGGCATATGTGCGAGATAGTTTCCTGCCTCTTTTTCAAAAGGGGGTTACAGCATGTATTGAAAATGTTAACACGGAGCTCTTTCTATTAGAAATCGATGATCTCATCTTGCCAGTTACTCTTAATAACGCAGAGTTCGAAAATTCATATGTATGTTCTCCTTATACACATTACGTATCTTATGCGTTAGAAGAGCTATGGGAGTTGAAAAAACCATGGCTAGAGAAGCTATTAACCTATCCGATTCATCTTATGGGAAGTTGGCTACGACGAACGAATATTAATAAAGTAATTGTCGTAAATAATTGGATGCTTTCAACAAATCTTTATCACTCTATCAACGAACGACAAATCGAACAAATTACAAATCTATTTGTTGAGAAATTTCCAGAGCATACAATTTTATTTCGCTCTTTAAATAATGCATTATATCCTGTAACGACAGAAGCACTATCTACAGTAGGTTACAAGAAAATTATGTCTCGTTCTATATACTTATTTGATCCGAAACACTATAAAAAAATGAATCGAAAAAAACGAAAAGACTTATTAAACGATAAAAGCTTATTAGAGAAAAGCAATTATGAAATCATTACGAATGAAGAATTAACAAAGGAGGATATTTTACAAATTTCCCATTTATACAACCAACTATATATCGAAAAATATTCCGCCCATAACCCAATGTTTACACCCGCTTATTTATGGAATGCTCTTCAGCATCGTTTATTTGAGATAAAGGCCATAAAAAAAGGGGATACAATTGATGGTGTCATTGCTTATTTCATTAGGGATGGAGTTATGACAACGCCGATCCTTGGCTATAATACAAACTCTGACCAGCAACAAGGTTTATACCGTATACTTTCCCTCCTTATTACAATGGATTCTATCGAAAAAGAATTAATTTGCCATTGTAGTGCTGGGGCTGGAGAGTTCAAACGAAATCGTGGTGCAACACAGCAAATTGAATACAGTTATGTATATAACGATCATCTACCACCTAGCCAACAAAAGGTATGGAAAGTATTAATGTGGATATTAAATACATACATAGAACCGATGGCAAAAAAACATCGCTTTTAAACAAAAAAACTTTTATGATTGCTTGTTACTAGGAACTCTTTATTTAAGTGTAGCTGCAATACCCACGTTATGGAATTTATATAGTATATTTTTAATGATTTATTTTATATTTATTGTTTGGATGAAAGAGAGAAGTGCTTGAAGAGTAGTTCTCTTTTTTATTAAGTTTTTGAAACATCGCATTATATACATACGGTAAAGAAGTAGAAGATTAGTAGGCATGGGGAGAAATCTTTATGTCCTTTTTTATGAGGATTTTTAATTTTAAAAATAAATTGTAAAAAATAATTTACAATTTGTAAAAAATAAATTACAATTATCTCAAGAGGTGTTACTATTGTTGCATAATAAAATTGTAGTTTGTCGAGCAGAAAAAGGTTGGACCCAAGAAGAACTGGCAACAAGAGTGGGAGTTAGTCGTCAAACTATCGCTACTCTTGAAAAGAATAAATATAACCCTTCTCTAATTCTTGCCTTTAAAATCGCAAATGTATTTGAAAAGCCGTTAACCGACGTATTTGATTATCTAGAGGAGTGATACATATGTTGTTGTTAAAAATTTTATTATTTGGTTTAATAGTGATAAGTAAGATGTATGTAATAAAATTTCAATCAAGTGATGAAGCAAATGACGAAAGAGGAAGAGAAATTCTATATAAAACAAATAATGTTTTGTACAATATTCTATATTTAGGTATCCTTGCCATTATTGTTTTACAATTAATTGATATTATTCCTTTGAAATTTCTACCTGATTTGTTATTGTATTTTGCACTTTCATTAAGTGTGTTAGGCAGTATTTTTATATTTATCAACAGAAACAGTAAAAATTACTAATACGAGTTAAGTGTTTAATCTTGTTCTGTTAGTTAATTGAACAAAATTTTTTTTAGTAAGCTACATAAAATAATCAATCTTTTTCATAAAAATTTAAGGAAGCCAAAAGAACCCCGCACATTTTAATCAAAATGTGTGGGGTTCTTCTTTTTATAAAATAAATATTTGTAGTGTGGAATATATCCAATTGATTAACCAAACTAGTATTTTAGGGGCATTAACTGAAACCATAAATATAACCTCATGTCTATCTTGTTGATGAATTTCATTGTCCTCGGATAAAGGACAATAGTAGATCTTTGATTTTTATTACAATTTTGTAAGGTTAAGTAATAAAAATCGATAGAATGGGATATTAGAATGGGGTACTCTGATTGACGGATAGAATATTCTGAAAAAAGGGGTAGAGCAAATGAAGAATAGACAAAAAGCATCGATAATATGCAAAAGTATTTTATGTTTAATGATTTGTATATTCATTACGAATGAAGCATGGTTTACAAATGTGGTGAGGGCAGAATCGGGCACGTTGACTGATAGGAGTATAGAGGATTTCAAAAAAAAGCTGGATGAACAGGTACCAAAATGGCAGGGGAATTATGAGGTACCAGGGGTTGCAATAGGGGTTGTACATGAGGGGCGTATTGCTTATACACTAAACTACGGTTATGTAGATAAAAAGACAAAAAAAGCGGTGAGTGATGATACTTTGTTTCAAGCTGGTTCCATATCTAAAAGCCTTACAGCGTGGGGAATCCTACATCTTGTAGATGAAGGTCGTTTATCACTTGATGATCCCGTTGAAAAATATCTGACCAAATGGAAATTACCTAATTCAGAGTTTAATAATAATGAAGTCACGATAAGAAGATTGCTAAGCCATACAGCAGGGCTGTCTGCACATAAAGGATACCTCGGGGTTACACCAGGGAAACATCTTGACTCTATCGAGGAGTCTCTGTCTGGAAAAGGATGGCTTAATGAACCAGTGGAGGTTACCAATAAACCAGGTTCAGAAACAATTTATTCTGGTGGCGGATATACAATTTTACAACTTGTAATTGAAGAGGTTACCGGAATACCGTTTGATCGTTATATGGAAGAACAAATTATGAAACCTTTAGGAATGAAATCTAGTTCATTCTTACAACGTCCTGAAAATCATAACCTTTCGAAAGCTTATGGATATTTTGGAGAGGAGCTCCCTAGTTACCAATTTACCGAACAGGCTGCTGCAGGTCTCAAGACAAATGTTACGGATATGATGACATGGATACTTGCAAGTATGGATACAAATAATAAAGGGAATGGTGTCATCAAAAGTGGACGTGTTGAGGAAATGCAAAAGCCGGTATTAAGGGAGAATAGTTTAGGTATATTTGAAAAAAAATTATCTAATCAATGGAAATTACTTTATCATTCTGGTGACAATCGAGGCTGGCATTCTTTTTATGGTTTCATTCCTAATACAAAGGATGGATTGGTAATCCTCACGAATAGTGAAGGTGGTATAGACTTACGACAGGATATTTACCACGCATGGATTGAACATGAAACTGGAAAATTACCTGAAAGTTACTTCTCTCTAGCTGAGCAGAGAAAAAGTAATTCCATTACATCAATTGTTATTGGAGCCACACTTAGTGTATATTTGCTGCTATTTGTAATTAGATTGTACAAAGGTAGAAGAACTTTCATTTTTAAGCAAGAGAAGAAATCCCACATCGGATTAGTAGTTAGGACATTTTTATTTATTATTACTGCTATTCTCGTTTTTTGTGCTGCATACTTGTGGAGGGTTTTCAGCTTGAATTCCGGTAATACATTAAATTTTATTCTAATAATGGTATGGATTATAACATTATTAATTAGTGGATTTTTCCCGAAAATTAGAAGTAATAAAAAACAACGTATGAAACGAAAAGATTTAACATCAAAATTTACATGTATGTAATGTTAAAGGCTAGAAAGCTAGATTGGCGCGAATCTCGAATTGTGGAGTGCAATGAAAAGACAAAACCCCTTAAAAAACTCTTAATTTTTTACCCAATCAACCTTTACAATCCCTCCTTATAATGTGAATTGGACAAGCATCTAAGAGAAAACAGAACATGTCAGTTTATACATTCTATTATTAGGGGGAGAATTTGTATGAAAAAGGCAGTTGCTTCATTAGCTGTTATGGCGGCATTATTACCGACGTTTTCAGTACATGCGGAAGGGAAAGAGCAAGGCCGAAAATTAGCTACAACTTTTAATGTTATTAGTGATATTCAAGGGGATTTAGGGGATTTTGATCACGTATTAAAAGATATGAACAAAGTGACACCACTTTCTAGAGCGCTTATTATGAATGGGGATATAACGTCAACGGGACAACAGTCACAATATGATGATGTGAAGCGTGTGTTAAATAAAAATAAATATCCAGAGAATGTATGGTCAACTGTTGGGAATCATGAGTTTTATGCTGGTAAATGGACAGCTGCTGGGAAACTTTCTCAAAGTACATGGCCAAATGGTGTAACGGAAGAAACGCTATTCAACCGCTACTTACAATTTAGCGGGCAAGAAAAGGTATATCATAAAAAAGAATTAGACGGTTATCCGCTTTTATTTTTAGGAACTGAAAAATATATGAAATACCACGATTCAAAAATGTGGGATGAAGTATATATGAGTGATGAGCAATTAGGATGGTTAAAACAAAATTTAGAAGAGTACAGTCAAAAAGATAAAAATAAGCCGATTTTTATTTTCTCTCATCACGTGTTACCTGATACAGTATCTGGATCAAGACAATCACCGTATTTAAATGACTATTTAAACGTGGATAAATTGTACGATATATTAAAAGACTATCCGCAAGTTGTTTTCTTCACGAGTCATACGCATTGGGATTTAAACTTACCAGACTGGGCTGGTAAAAAGAAAATTGCAGGCGGAGATAAAAAAGGCTTTACAGTTGTGAATACGGGTGGTATTGAAACAGGCTGGATGTCAGCTGGACCAAATGGCGGAGAGAAAACTGCTCCAGATGGATATTCATTTAAACAAGGATTACAAGTGAAAGCATATGGTAACGATGTAATGGTAACAGCTTACGATTACAAACGTGATAAGGATATAAAAAAATTATTAATTAGTGATTCGAAAGTTGCACAAATGGCACCGAATGTAACCGCTGATGATAGTAAAAACGTAATCGTCGGTGCAACGGAATATATGGAGTACTCTGTAGAGGGAACTAGTGAGTGGAATACGTATAATCCAGGAAACCCACCAAAATTTGATGGGGACAAAATTGTACACGTACGTCATAAGGGCGAAATGAATTTAGAGCCAGGATTAACACAGCTTCTTCGATTTTCGGCAAATAAGTGATTAGTAAGGGCCTACTTTTTAATGAGTGGGCTCTTTTGTGTTGTCGTTTTTTGTCGGTAAGTCGATATATTTCAAGTTATGAACGATATATTTAAAAAAATCGTTCATATAAACTTCATGTATCGAAATAAAATGAAAGTTATTAATGTAATTTCACGTACCGTATTGGAGTTAAAATTATTAATACAATTCCATTCACAAAAACCGAATTCCAATACATTTTTCCACCAGAAAGGTGACTTCATCATTTTTACATGTAATAATAGTATCGTTACATACATTGTGAAAGAAGTACAAAAGGAGCGTTATTTATGAATTTAGCTAAATTCCCGAGAAAAAAATATACAGAGTCATATACACCAATTGAAAAATTAAACAATTTTTCTGAAGCACTTGGTGGGCCGACTATTTATTTTAAACGAGATGATTTACTTGGTTTAACAGCTGGTGGTAATAAGACGAGAAAGTTAGAGTTTCTAGTTGCGGATGCACAGGCAAAAGGTGCAAATACGTTAATTACAGCTGGTGGTATTCAGTCAAACCATTGCCGTCTAACACTTGCAGCTGCGGTAAAAGAAAAAATGAAATGTATTCTTGTATTAGAAGAAGGGCTTGAGCCAGAAGAGAAGCCAGACTTTAACGGAAACTATTTCTTATATCATTTACTAGGTGCTGAAAATGTAATTGTTGTACCAAACGGGGCAGATCTTATGGAAGAGATGCATAAAGTAGCGAAAGAAGTTAGTGAAAAAGGTAATACACCATATGTCATACCAGTTGGTGGATCAAATCCTACTGGTGCAATGGGATACGTTGCTTGTGCGCAAGAAATTATGGCACAATCATTTGACCAAGGAATTGATTTCAGTACAGTTGTTTGCGTAAGCGGTAGCGCTGGTATGCACGCTGGTTTAATTACTGGTTTTGCTGGAACACAAAGTCACATACCTGTAATTGGAATCAACGTAAGTAGA
Organism: Bacillus sp. EB106-07-01-XG149; assembly: GCF_058791555.1. NCBI lineage: Bacteria > Bacillati > Bacillota > Bacilli > Caryophanales > Bacillaceae > Bacillus > Bacillus sp. EB106-07-01-XG149. The sequence goes on from NZ_JBYTDP010000004.1 coordinate 499,397, forward strand.
GGAAAAGCAGAACAAGAAGAGAAAGTAGCAAAACTTGTAGAGGAAACGTCAGCTCACGTTGGTATTCCGAACTTTATCCCGCGCGAAGCTGTTACATGCTTTGATGAATATGTAGGACCAGGTTACGCGTTACCAACGCCAGAAATGGTGGAAGCAGTTCAATTACTTGCGAAAACAGAAGGTATTTTACTGGATCCAGTGTATACAGGCAAAGCGGTAGCGGGATTAATCGACTTAATTAAAAAAGGTACATTTAATAAAGAAGACAACATTTTATTCGTACATTCAGGTGGTTCACCAGCTTTATATGCGAATACGTCTTTATTTGCGTAAGTGTGAAAAAGCATTGGGTATCCAATGCTTTTTGTTATATACTGGAAATGTCCGGAGGTGAGAAGGGGGGATATGAATTCAAATTAAAATGGATTATATACACGGTACTCGGCATTTCGATTCTATTAATTTTATTTGTGGCTTATGGAGTTTATTTATATTTCACTTAAGTGAAATGGTAACCGAACCAAAGGAAGAATAAAATAATTACTGTGTTAAATAGAGTAAAACATAAACCGATAATCGCTAAAATTTTCCTTTCATTTCGACTACAAAAAGATATAACCGCTAATAGAATTGCTATAACAGCGGAAGCTAGTATGAAGTAGGCGAAAGGCACGACATATTCTACTCCAATTCTGTCTAAAATGGGTGTGAAGAGAAAGAGATTAATAGTAACGAATATACTTACAATGAGAAACGTATAACTTTTCCAAGTATATGTTTTTAACTGCATGGAACGGCACTCCTTCCCCTTTATTGTTTATATTTCTAAGTTTAATGTAATTACCTTTATTTTATAATATTAGTATTTTTATTGAAATGAGGTAGATAAATATGAGGGGTAAACATTTGTCTTTCGTTTTTATTGTCATCTGTATATTTATAGTAACTGGCTGTTCAAATATACTAGGAAATGAAGATCAAACAATCGAAGCGCAAAAACATATTGGTGATAATGAATATGAAGATTTTAAGGTGGTGACAGATAATAACGAAGTGTTGCAAGTAAAGAAAATATTAGATGATACTACTTTTGAAAATAAAAAAGTGGAGATGTCTCGTCCAGCTGATTATCACTTTGTTTTTCAATTTAAAAATCCAAAAATAGAGGCGAAAGCTGTTTTGTATCAAATTTGGGTAAGCACTAATAAGGGGAAAATGGAAATCAAGGCGGGGGATAATCGGTACGCTCAATTAGAAGGGAAACATGCAGCCACTTTGTTTCAGATTGTTACAGGGGAGAAACTAGTTGAATAAGCGTATATAGTGTTATAGGAATTCAGCTCGTATTTTTCAATTTGGAGATAATTAGTTTTCAACAAAAATAGCTATTTTTTTATATTGGAATAAACATTGAGAATCGGATAAAATGTAAATTGGATATTGACTTGATGAGCATGAGGTTCTACGCTTATAAGCGGATTAATGAACCTTAAGGTGTGCATTAATCCGCCATTAAATAATAATACTAGGAAATATATTGTTTTTACAAAGATTCGATGTTATGTTTAATTTTCTCAATATAATATTTTCCTTATATAGGAGTGGCTATTTGAAGAAATTAATATTATTAGTTTTATTGGCTACATACTGTCTCGCTATTGCAGGATGTTCTAATAATAGGATTACACCAAAGAATGAGTCTAAAAATTCAACACCTGAAAAGATTAATCGTATTAATAAAGCGTGGTACAAACATATATAATAGTTTTAAAGAAACTTGAAATTGTTGATGATAAGGTCATAATGTGAAATTCGTTAGGCCGATAGTAGAGGTTGTGAAACCTGGTGAAATGTGGGAAGCATAGTTTGCATTTGAATTTATAAAAAATGCGACATTAAAATATTCACAAATAAAAGGCATTCTATGTTGCCTTCCTCTAACTTGAAACTTCTCAAAATTATTTCACTAGGTTAAAATATTTATAGAGATTATCACCTTTCAACATTAGGGAAATGCGAGGGGGCCGTAATAACTCGATTGATGTGGTCCTTTTTTCACTTTATCTACCATCTTTATATATCTTTCTATTAAAAAATCTAACTTTAAACGATTAAAGTTAGATAAAACTGGTCAAAAACAATGAAATTTCAGGAAAAATAAGGTACACTATTCAATGGTTTTGGTTTAAAATCGATTGACGTTAATGTATACGGGGGAAAGATTGATGAACAACAATACAGTAAATGAATCTGTGGAAGAAGTTGAGAAAAAACGGGTAAGATCGAGAAAACGTTTTACAAATTGGAAGCTAATCGCTGCGGGTGGCGGTGTAATTGCACTTCTTATTGGAGGAATGAGTTATTATCAGGCAACTCACTTCAATTCGAATGTTACGATTAATGATACAAAGGTCGGTGGTTTGAGCGCTGATCAGGCAATACAGAAATTAAAAACATCTGGATTAGCAAATAAAGTCTATATTGATCAACAACAAATTTTAGATGAACAAGATACAAAAACGGAGCTAACGGAAAAAGATTTGCCACAAGTTAAGAAACTATTAAAAAGCCAGTGGACATTTTTCCCTTCCGCAAAGGAAAAAGATTATTCATTGCTACCGAAAGAAGCGGATCAGTATCGTAGTGAAACGATGAAAAAACTTGTAGAAGAAAAGCTTGTTTCTATGAATGAAAAATTAAAAGCGCCTCAAGATGCTATGGCGAAGCTCGAACAAGGAAAAGTTGTAATTTCGAAGAGTGTTGATGGAAAACAGTATGACGTTACGAATCTACTAAAAGATTACGACAAGCAGAAGCATAAAAGCGAAATTCATCTAAAGTCTGCATACATACAGCCTATTAAAGAAGACGATCCGATTATCAAAAAAGAAGAGAAAGCATTACAAAATCTTCTTGGGCAGTCTGTTGATTATAAAGTGCAGGATGAAGTGTACTCATTAAAAGCGAAAGATCTAATTCAAAATGCGTCTATGTCAAAGGACATGAAAGTGACAATCGATGCGAGCGAAATTCAGAATAAGATTTCTGAAATTAATAAGGCTAAATCTACATTACATAAAGACTTCGCTTTTAAAACACATTCTGGTTCGGTTATATCAGTAAAAGGACAAGGATACGGCTGGGCACTAGATGTGGAAAAAGAAACAAAACAAGTTCAACAAGCCTTTGAGAAAGGCGAAAAATCGCTTTCTGCTTCTAATATTCACGGGAATGGTTGGGAGAAGGAAGGAATCGGCTATAAAACAACATCGAATAATGGCATCGGTGACACATATGCAGAAGTTTCAATTGCAGATCAACAAATTTGGATTTATAAAGATGGGAAATTAGTCGTCACAACAAATGTAGTAACGGGTAAACATAGCACGAGTGAAGATACATCACCAGGTGTGTGGTACGTTCTATATAAACGAACACCATACACGCTGAAAGGAAGCGCAGTAGGTAAAGCTGATTATGCAGTTAAAGTAGATTACTGGGTTCCATTCACAAATAGTGGTCAAGGATTCCATGATGCAGGCTGGCGAAAAGACTGGGGAAATAATGCTTATTTAACAGGGGGATCAGGTGGGTGTGTAAACCTTCTGCCTAACGTTGCAAAAACTGTATATGATAGTTTGAACACGTATGATCCAGTTATTGTGTACTAGAAAATAGGTACGTATCAAGAAATAAGGCAGGAAATTTTACTTGATGGTATATGAAAAAACACCTCTTGAATTCGCATGCGAAGTATGTAAATTCAATGGAGGTGTTTTTTGTTTGAAAACAAGAGTTCATTGCTTATAAGAAACAAAGTAGGAAGAGGTTGAAGTGAAGAAACAGGTATTCAAACAGTCAATAAAATTGACATTGAATATCATTTTCACTTATTATGGAATCATTGCATTTAATTAGACATGACTTTTTTATTAATATAATAGATTTCTAATAAGGTGTCCCATTTAATAATTTAAACGTAGGAAAGGGTAATATAAAAATGAACTGGAAAAAAGGCGGATTATGGATTATTATTTTTTTCATTGTAAAAGGTACGATTTCTACATTGTTAATCGTTACAGGTGCTAAATATTTTGATTTATCATTTATGCAACTTTTCGTACTAATACTGGTCTTATTACTGATTTCTCTCATAAGCCGAAAATTGCTGCATAGACATAAACAAAACAAAAAGCAAAAAGAGCTAAATATATAATAAAACCCCAGAGACCTTTGGATTTCTGGGGTTTTATTTCGATATTTTTCCATATGCATATCAACTGAACAGAACAGGTTGTCAAAAATGATAAAATCGATGCTGATTAAAATGCATCGGTTACTTTTATATAAGGAATGAAGAATCTTCATTCTGGAGCTACAAATATTCATAAATTATGCTTGTTTTTCAATTGGTAGTTTAAAGGTAAAAGTACTGCCTTCTCCTAATTTACTTTCAACCGTAATTTCTCCTCCGTGTAGTTCGACAATCCATTTTACCATCGACAATCCTAAACCTGTGTTTCCGATGTTTGAAGATGTTCTTGCTGCGTCAACTCGATAGAAGCGGTCCCATATTCTCGTAATATGTTGCTCGCTGATGCCTATGCCATTATCGGAGACTTTACCTATTATGTTGGTTTCATCACGGAACAGTTGCATATGCACAGTGCCGTTCGCTTTGCTATAAGCAATCGCATTCGTTAGTAAATTCATTAATAAACGCATCATCAATGTTTGATCTGCTTTCATAAACAGGTCTTCCTCTATATGAGTTGTGATATCAATCGAAGCTTCTTGAACCATTAATGAAAGCTCTTCTACAACGATTTCCGTTAATTCACTCATATTGATACATTCAAATTGGAAAGTATTATGATTTTCTTGGTCAGCTCTTGCTAATAATAAGAGTTGTGAGATTAGCGCGGACATTTTACGTGATTGCTTTAAAATTACTTCTAAAGATTCTTCCATTTCTTTCGGATTATTCCTCAGTGATAAAGCGTATTCGCATTGCGAAATAATAACAGATGTTGGTGTTCTTAATTCATGAGATGCATCAGATGTAAATTGTTTTTCACTTTCGAATGATGTCTCCAATCGCTCAAACATTTTGTCAAAGGTTTGTGCTAAATGATACATTTCGTCTTTCGGTGAACCTTGTAAATTAATTCTCTTCGAAAGGTCTTTACCATCACCAATTTTACTGGCTGAATCACTCATTTGTTGCACAGGTCGAAACGCTCTTTGTGTAATAAAATATCCCCCCACTGCGGCAATGAGAATAAGTAATGGGAATGAGATGAGTGTTATCACAATAAGCGTATTCATCGTTGATGATAATTGGTTCATAGTCATTATTCCACGAATCCAGACTTGCTCATCGCCGCCTGCATTATGGAGAAAATCATATACAATCCATTCTTTATTACCGTCTTTAATAGTTTGTATTTCATCGGATTTAAGCGATATCTTTTTATTAAAGCTTGTTGGACTATGTCCTGCCAGCGGCTCACCTTGTTTACTATAAATGATGATATTTACTCCATCTTCAAAGGTTTCAAAATCATCGTCCATCTTTAATTGACCATGCTTATACTCGATATCTTCAATACTTTCTTTTACTGTGCTCTTCAATTGATCTTTCATATTAAAAAGCAAAACTTTATCTGAAGAAGTTAAAATAAAAGCTAACACGAGTGCCATAATAATTACAATTAGCCCCGTATACCACAGGGTCACTCTCATTTTTATTGATAGTCTTTTCATGATTCTACTCGCAATACGTAACCAGTTCCTCGTACTGTATGAATTAACTTCGTTTCAAACTGGCTATCAATTTTTTTACGAAGATAGCGGACGTAAACATCAATAATATTCGAGCCACCTTCATAGTCGTAATTCCACACATGTTGCTCAATTTTATCTCGTGTCAACACAACTTCTTTATTACGAATCATATATTCTAAAATAGCAAATTCTTTACTGGAAAGAGTGATAACCTGGTCTCCTCTTGTTACTTTATGCATATTGCAATCTACCACTAGGTCAGCGATTTCAAATACATTAGATGTATTTCCTGTTTTTCTTCGCATTAACACTCGAATTCTTGCTAATAGTTCATCAAAAGCAAACGGCTTTACTAAATAATCATCCGCACCTAAGTCGAGTCCTGTTACGCGATCATCAATTGTATCTTTAGCTGTAAGAAGCAAGACAGGAGTTGTATTATTATCCGCGCGTAACCTTTGTAATACTTGTAAACCATCTATTCCAGGAATCATAATGTCAAGCACAATCAAATCGTAGGTAGCCATGTTTATATAATCCAAGGCATCTTCGCCATTCCCACATGCATCGACACTATAATGTTCTGCATTTAATCGTTTTACTAATATATTTTGTAAGTCTTGTTCATCTTCGACAATAAGAACTCGCATTAACATTCTCCTTTTCTTCTTATTAATATGTATCAGTATAATTCCAAAACATTAAAGAAAGATTAGAAACTATTTAATTATATCATTTTATTTTTTTGTACATTAATCTTCCTTTAATGTTTGTTCAGTAATATAAAGGCAAGGATAAGGTGCACATGTAAAGGGAGGAAAACAGAATGAGAAAGTGGATGTTGATTGGAGCAATGTCTTGTTTATTCTTAACAGCTTGTTCTACTCAAGCTGATAACAATACAGAAGTACAACAACTGAAAGTGGAAAATGATACATTGCAAAAAGAAAGTGCTCAACTACAACAAGAACCAAACAAAACAGGGCCTGCTACGAATGACACGAAGCAAATACAAGATTTCAAAAACGAAGTCACATCTATCGTTGAAAAGGCAAATAACACGAAACCAGTTGGAGCAAAAGAAGAAAACTTAAATACGTACTTAGCAGCAAAAAAAGAAATTGATCAATTAGATGACAAGATAGATCTATCTGATAATCAGCTAGAAGCAGATTATCACGCTGGAACGATAACTGTTGAACAATATGAAACGCAAGAAAGAGAACACGATATATTGGAAGATCAATTAGAGCAAGCAGAAAATGCACTTGAAACAAGATTTGGAATAGATGATTAATCATGAAGGAGTGGATGAAAATGTTAAAACATAAAAAGAAAATAATGATAAGTGTAATTGCTATTTTAGTAAGTGGTATTGCTATTGTTGGTGGATATTATGGTATGGGTTACAATTATGCTAAAAAGAATGAAAACTACACAGAGAAACAAGTTCGTGAAATTTCTTTAGCTCATACAAATGGAGAAATTATTAATGTGAAAAAAGAATTCGAATTAGAAGATGACAACTTAGCACAATCTAAATTTGAATATGAAGTGGAAATTAAGACACCTGATAATCTGTTAAATAGTTTAAAAGTTAGTGCTAGAACAGGTACAATAGAAATCAATAATGAGGATTAAAAAAATATCGCATATTTGAAAAAATTCCTAACAAAATTTGTTAGGAGTTTTTTCATGGTTATATTCTACTATTTTAAAAGAGGGATCGCTACAACACCATCAAGCTAATATTTTGATGTCCCCAAAAACAAAAAGTTTATCTCTTCACAGTTAGTTGTCTATGAGAATTGAGTTCATTTTTGTGTGTTTGGATATTCGCTTTTCTTAGCATGATGGCAATGTGGTTCTACCCCTTATAAATGTTACAAAAATCTTTCGAATAGCTCTAACTTGCACAATGCTTCCCGTTAATATAATACGCTGATTCTGTGAAAACCGTAAATACAACCTCTACTTCTGGAAGTCCAAAATCCATTACATATGTAGTAATGGCCTTGGCAAATCGATCACGAATTTCCTGTCCACGCTCGAACCATTTCACTTCAATAAGAGGAAACGCTTCTATTTCTTCTCCATTGAATACAAACGTAGAACTTGGTAGTTCCAACGTAAAATTATCCGTACCACACTCACAAATCTCTGCGAGCTCTTCTACTAATGGCTTGCTTATGCTTTTTAATTGTTCAGTAGTAATTCCACGAAATACAACATGCGGCATATGAATCCCTCCGTTAGATAGCTTTATATATGCTCACATCATAACACAATTTATTTTACTGCACTAACATCTATTGGTATATTTCAATGACATTCTTAAGAATGATCATATGTTATTGAAGCAATACATGTATTGTAACTATTTAAAACATTTGAGAGCTCGGTAATTGGGTAAATAAAAAAAGCCTTATCATTCTCCCTGTAAGGAGGCATGAGGGGGAGGCCTCTGTTAGGAAAGGGATAGTGCGCTTATATATTTTAAAAAGAAAAGACACACTAAGGTGCCTTCCTCCGACTTGATAACCACTTTAATTTTAATAACATTGGATTCCCATCCGAATACTATTTTACCATGTTAAGTAATGTTGGTCATTGAGAAAGTCAAATACGTAGTGTTCATATATAGTGACATCTAGGAGCATGCAAGATTTAATACAGTTTTTTATTTATCCAACAACAAAAAAGAACCTTAAAACCGTGCCAGGATAGGAATGTATAAAAAAATGCATAGGTCGATAGAAAAAGAAAGGAGGTTCCCTTGTAAGGGGAAGATTCCTCCTTGTCCTTGCTACTGATAATGATGCGTTATGTTAACCTCGGATGAATACTATATACATCTAAAAATCTGAACAAATCGGTTCTCTCAAATGGTACAATTAGGAAGGAAGAGGTGGATGAATCATGACAAAAAGCGAAATAAAAATTGAAGATTATAACCCAGAATGGTCAATTATTTTTAAAGAGTTAAAGCATGTTATTGAAGCTGAATTAGATGACTTATTATTATCCATTGAACATGTTGGTAGCACCTCAGTCAATAATCTAAGTGCAAAACCCATTATAGATTTAGACCTTGTAATAGATAATCGTGATATGCTTCCAAAAGTCATTCAAAGGCTCGAAAAGTTAGGTTACTATCATGAAGGTGATTTAGGTATTGAAGGTCGCGAAGCTTTTGGAAGAAAAGATCACTTCACACCATGGCATGGAGAAAAAAAGTCTGGATAGACCACCACTTATATGTTTGTTGTAAAGAAAATAAAGAAATTATAAGACATTTAGCGTTCCGTGATTATCTTCGAAACCATCCAGAATCTGTTAGAGAATATGGACAATTAAAAAAGGAATTGTTAGAAACAACGAAAGATCGAGCAAGTTATACTGAAGGTAAAAGTGACTTTGTAAACAAGATTTTAGAAGAAGCAATAGAATCATTTTGAACTAACAAACTAATTTATAATTACTTCCAATAACGATAATTATGTAAATAAGCTGTCCATATGGGGAGCTTATTTTATTTTTACGTGTAGCATAGATTATATTGAAAAATACTAACGGTATCCTAGGGAGCATAAAAAAGCAACAAAATACTAAACAAAAGTATATGGAGCGAGATACCATATAATTATAATAGATATTTTAAAATTGTTAGAACACTCGAAAATTATCGTAAGAATCGTATTTTTTTCATAGTCTATTTACGCAATTTATGTTATGGTTCATATGTTAATTTCTTACAATTTTTTCGAGAGGGGTATATGTCAATTAAACGTAAGATTTTATCTTTTGTAGTAGTTCCAATGTTAATGTTAACTGGGGTTGGATGTGAGACTAAGGTTAAGAAAGATGAAGCAATGGAAGCTTCTGTTAAACAGAATAAAAAAGAAGACTTCAGTAAGAACCTAGCATATTTAATGAAAGATTTCTCCGAACAATCTAAAGAAATAGACGGTATTGTAAAAAGTAGCAAGTCAATGAAGAAAAAGTCAGAAGAGTTAAAAGAAGTATCTAAACCTTATTTAGAGTTAGTGGACAAAATAAGTAAGTTAGAGTATGAAGTAAAAGATCACCCAGTACAACATAATGTAGGTTTAGCGATGATTCATGTAAAAGATGGGGTGGAAATCATACAAGAAGGTTTAGATAAGGGTAAAGAATATGAAGTTGATGGTGGGATTGAAAGATTAGAGACTGCTTCTAAGTTAATAGATAAAGCAAACAAAGAATTGAAAAAATCTAAGTAACCTAATTTTATATGAAATAAAGGGTGGTACCACATGCCCATCAAGCTAACATTTTATAGTGCTCCTAGAACAAAACTAATATAGGTATCTCGGTATTTAAAAATGATTGGAGTGAAACATATGTATTGGAAAAAGGATAGAGATTTTCCACAAATGAAATTTCAATTGGGTGAAAAAGTATCGTTTAAATTCGGAAATCAGATTCTCATTGGAACAATTGACATTAGAGATTTTGGCGGTTCGATTGAACACGACTATCATTCTTATGATATTCTTGTCAAAGAAGAAAACATGCTATACAAACACATTCCAGAGCGTGATGTTTTCAAACTTACACATTCGGAGAATTTTCACTAGGACAAGAGATACTATAAATGAAGAACGCGAAGTTAAAGTAATTGATGAGTTTTTAAATACGTATAGGGAGTCTCATCATGGGATAGCGGCGAGTTGAAAAGAGGTGGGACTTTTAAAACGTTTTGAATTTTTCCATCTCATTATACTAAAGTTTAGTGGTGAAATTAATATGAATCAATGGCTAAGTAATAATAAAAGAGCAGATCACTATTTTGGCGGTTGCATATTAAAGTTTTTGTCTACTGTCGTGTTTTTTTAAAAGAGGTGAAAGCTATTATCCCACTTATAAAACTAGGCAGTAGGCTCCAAAAGAAGAACCCCCATCGACCAGTAACTAGGGTGACAGTTAAGAAAAGAAGTGGTACTAAAATAACCATTATTAAAGATATTCTTTGATATGGATTCATATAAAGACGCCCCCTTTATGGATAAATAGTATTGTATGTATATTTACAATTGAGTAACGTTGAAAGTTCATTATTTATAATGAAAATTTCATTTTAATACAAAAGGGAATGGATATGAAAGAAACAGAACAACTCGAACAACTTAAAAAGAACATTTTGAGCTTGTCAATGTCTATGATTGATGCGCCATTACGTGGATTAAGCGGATCACAGATATGGACAGTTAATAAAACTCTGGAAAATATATTAGGGAAAACAGATATCACGATAGAAAAGTTAATGGATGAAACAAAAGAATAAGGATGGTTTAAACCAAACAATAAATAAGAGCAGCTAGCAAAAGCTAACTGCTCGGTTCTCCAAGGGGGAACAAGGAGAAAATCTAATGTCATATACAGTATTGACGGAATATTGAGTTTTATTCTATTAAAATCCAAAAAACGAATTTAATAATTACGATGCGATTAAAGATACTTAAAACACACTATTAATATTAAGTACAAAAGTAAGAACAATGTAAGTGTAATTGTAATTATACTTCTAATCGTTGTTTTCGCAGTAGTTGGCGTATTCATTCCTATAAGGCCACCAATGAATGTCCAAGCTGTTAATATTAGTAAAAAAATTATTGGGTCGGTAGAACTCCAATTCATCGCTGTATTAATAGATTCATTTTCAAAGTATAGGATAAGTAAACCAACACAAATAAATGAAAAAATAAAAGACCATAAGTTTATAGTATGCTTCATGATTGCTCCTTTATTAACATGATGTTTTTTACTGAATTTTAGCAAAGAGTAAATGGAATTAAAACAAAATAATCCTTTTATGAAGAAAGGACCTGTTGTCTCCAACAGGCCTTTTCCTAAAATGGCAAAGAGTAACTCTTACCTTACTCTTCCGCTATATAATATACAAAACAAGTATAGATGTACAGAACAAGAAATTCCAGTATGGTTATTTTAATATATAAAATTAATGTGTTATAACAGAATTAAACATCAGGAATTAAATTACAAATGTTGGTTTATTAATGAATTTCAATGATAGAATCGAAAGTGATAAATAATAAAGTAATATTATAATAATAAAATATGAAATATTGCATATTTTATTGAAGTAGAAATTTACAAGTAGGAAGCGAGGAATAACAATGGGACTAGGAAACCGTGGGATGGGATGGCATTTGAAATGCTAATGTATCAAAGAGGGGGCGTGGTGCTTATCGACAAGTGTCTGACTCCTGTGAAGGTGTTATTTTCGAATTTCCCCAAAAAAGTACGCTATTCTATGCAAATGACGTCCTACGTGAAAACACCGCATATCATTTTAAGAAAAGGTATTTAGAAAACGAAAAATCAAATCATCCGGCTGACCCGCTATTTCCCCTGTACAAGGATTCTCCCACCACAGAACGATAAAATTATCGAAGAGAATTATGAGCCTTACTTGACGAAACAAATGATAGGAAATTCATGATGAGATATACATATTCATTATTGAAATTAGTAATAATAAAATGTATTATTGAAAAGCACTATTTATAATTCAAGTAATCAAGGCTATGTATCCATAATAATTTGAACATTCGGAAATTATAATATTATCTAAAAATGAGGTGAGATTAATAGAAACAGTACATATTAAATGGTATGGATTGTATAGTTTAAATGATTTTTATAATAGAGAAGAAGCTTTTAAGAAGGGAATATTTGCAATCTCTAGAGTATATGCTAAGAATGAAACATTGATCTATATAGGAAAAACCAAAAGAAGCTTTATACAAAAGATAAGGGAACTTAATAAGGATTGGATTTTTGATGAAAGCGAATTAAAGATTACATTAGGAATAATAGAGTTTCCTAGTGGTGAAAGTTACTCTGAAAAAAAGGTAAAAGAGATAAAATCCCTTTTGATTTTACGACATACCCCAGTAGAAAACAACACATCTTTATTGTACAATAGAGGGCAGTTTAATTTGAAAATTATAAATAAGGGAAGGAGAGGCTTAATTGTTAAAAAGATTTCTACAGGAGATCTAATGTGGACGTAATTGGAATCACCTTTGAATAAAATTGAAGGTTTCTTACGAACAGAAGCTTATCAATTTTTAATGTATTAAAATATTTTTGAATAACATATGTCAGATGCTTGAAACAACACAAATTTTATTATGATATGAAATCTTGTATGGGAATTGTGATTTATTTCCATCGTTTAATAAAAATATTAAGAATTATAAGGATAATGCATAAAGATTAGAAGAGAAAATAAACTCGGGGGTTTAAAAAATGGAACAAGTAAGCAGGTTTCAAGAAAAACAACAAAATCGTCGTAAAAAGGTGGTTTTTAATATTGCATTTACTTTGGTATTAGTGACAGTTGGTATAGTGACATACCAGTTGTTTTCCCCTTCTGATACATCTAAGAAAGCAATTGCCCAAGAAAAGAAAGCAACAAAGATAGAAGAGAAGAAACGTAAAGAGAAAGAAGCAGCGCAGTTAGAAGAGAAGAAACGTGAAGAGAAAGAAGCAGTGCAGTTAGAAGAGAAGAATCGTGAGGAGAAAGAAGTAGCACTGTTAGAAGAGAAGAATCGTGAAGAGAGAGAAGCAGCACTGTTAGAAGAGAAACAAAAAGCAGAAAAATCGGCAAAAATGAACGGAAATGAAAATAAAGAGGGAGAAAAAACAGCATCTCAAGAAAAGGGTTCTCAAACTAATCCTTCTTGGAAGCCAATTGGTACAGTGCAAGGAGCAAAACCTGAAATGAAATTTAAAGAAGGAACAGTAGATTGGAGTGAGATGAAAAAAGCAATTTCTTATGCTGTTGATGTTCCAGAGAGCCAATTGATTTTCGATTTTATTGGGAATAATGGTGATAATAAAGCCTACGGTAATGTACGAGATAAGCAAAGTAATAAAAAATATAAGGTTGATATTGATTGGGTAGAGAATCAGGGGTGGAAACCAGCATCTGTTCAAGTGGTGAAATAAATAATAGAAATGTAATTATGTGTTTAAAAGTTTACTTTTTTAAAAACTCAAAAAAGAGTCCGTATCAATCAGGACTCTTTTTGTTATGTTGACAGCATTAATTACTTGGACTCATTTTTTAGATCCTGATGCGGACAAACTTTGATGACTGATAAAGTGCCAACTTGTGTGATTGTTCATCGACTAACAAAAGCACAACAACAAAAACGATTACAAGATCAAGCTGTAAGAGAAAAAAAGAAAGGAATGAAGTATTCTCCTCGTAGTAAACGACT
>NZ_JBYTDP010000005.1:0-405 GCF_058791555.1 Bacillus sp. EB106-07-01-XG149
AGATCTACCGAAGTATGATGAAAAAGGAAATGAAATCAAGTACACAGTAAGTGAAGTGAAAGTAGACGGCTACGAGATAAAAGTAGAAGGAACAACAATCACGAACACGTACAAAAATACAGACAAAACAGAAGTAAATGGTAAGAAAGTCTGGGATGATAACAATGCAATAGATCGTCCACTATCCATCAAAGTAGACTTATTACAAAACGGAAAAGTTATTGACACGAAAGAAGTAAGCATGGAAACAAACTGGAAGTACACGTTCGAAAAGCTCCAAGCATACGATGCAAACGGAGTGGCGTATAAGTATGAAGTGAAAGAACAACCAGTAGCGGGATACAACTCCGAAGTAAATGGTTATAACATCACAAATACAAAAATCAAGGACGAACAACATACAGA
>NZ_JBYTDP010000005.1:496-175396 GCF_058791555.1 Bacillus sp. EB106-07-01-XG149
AAGTACAGATCCAAAAGACCCAAGTACAGATCCAAAAGACCCAAGTACAGATCCAAAAGACCCAAGTACAGATCCAAAAGACCCAAGTACAGATCCAAAAGACCCAAGTACAGATCCAAAAGACCCAAGTACAGATCCAAAAGACCCAAGCACAGATAAAAATAGCGATTCACAGGTCCCACCTACTACAGAAAAGGATAAACCAACATTACTTCCTAACACAGGAGGAACATCAACAGAAATGATTTCTATTTTTGGAGGTATGCTATTGTTCCTTTTAGGTGGAAGTCTAATCGCTCGTCGACGAATAAAATAATAAAAGCTTTAGATCATTGATTACAACGTAATCTTAGTAGGACAAATAAAAAAATTACTATTAATATTGCTCCCTTCAGGCAAGTATTCAAAAACACTTCATGATAAAGTGAATGGAAGAATGCTACCTGAAGGGTATTTTTATAGAAAAAGAGAAATAGTTTCAAGATAGGCTCTATGAAGGCTATTATCCAATAAAATCAAGCTTAGAATACGGTGCCACATGTAATTTAGGATTAACGTTTTGTTCCATTCAGTTCTTGTTGAATGCATTGTCACTTTTATAGTTAATTTAGAAATAATATTCCGTAAAGCTGTTTTCTTCTGTAGTCGCAGCCATGTTTATTTCAGGAATAAAAATATTAGTTCCTGAAATAAACATTAAATTTAACGCAACTGTCGGAGTAATTTTTTCATGATAGAAAATCTTATTTGTTAGATGTAAAATTTTTGTTTTACATGCTAATATCATTTAATGGTATAGTTGAATGATTATAGTACAATTTGTATTATAAGAGATAAGTCGTATTAATATACATGCAATTATGCATATATTAGAATTTTGAATAGGTTAATATTGTTATGTAATAAAAAACTACCGATTAATCGGTAGTCTGAAATAGTATTAAGCAGCTTTCTGTTCTGTTTGAGTAACAGGTTTTTGAAGTGTATTATAAACTCCTGTCCCGATAACTTCTAATGCCATTTTCAAACGTTCAGGCGAAATGTTTTCTAACACATTATCTTGAGGTGTATGGTATACCTTCTCAATATGATAGATTAATGGATTCCAACTATCGACACCCATCCAAATAAATAGAGCGGCAGGAATACCGACTTCAGCAAACGGTACGTGATCACTAGAGCCGAATTTCCCTTGCAGTACGAGGTCATTATTTAATTGTTTACTTGCTTGTAAGGCCGCGTCTGTTACAAGGTTTGGAGAACCGTTAGGCGTCATAGCATATAAATTCTTTGCTTTATCGTAATTTGTTGCAACCATGTCTGCGTTAAAGACACCTAAAATTCGATCGCGTTCTTTTTGGGATAGACTATTAACGTAATAATCGGAGCCAAGTAAGCCACTCTCTTCAGAACCAAAAGCAATAAAACGAATTTCTTTATCAGTTTCTACATTTTGAAAAGCACGAGCTAATTCTAATATTAATCCTGTACCAGAAGCATTGTCGTTTGCTCCAGGTGCTCCAACGACACTATCATAGTGCGAACTTACAACGACAGCTTTTTCATTACCTGTACTATTTTTGGGTTTCTTTTTAGCGATGACATTAAGTGATGTTAAGTTAGATTCATGTCTCGCTTTTAGAGAAAGAAGAGTGGTCCCTTTTTTAGCGATTTCCTCTTTAAATGCATTTCCTTGTGCGTAAGCAAGACCAAAGACAGGGATAGACTGCTTTTTCGTTAGGCGAGGATTGAAGGTTTGTCCATAATTTCCGCGTCCGCCAATTAAACTGTATAAAAGGACACCTTTTGCTCCTTTGCTAACAGCATTTTCAACTTGTTTATTATAGTCTGAAACTGTTGTTCCTCTTTCAAATAGAACAATTTTTCCGTTTACTTCATTTGGGATATCCTCTAATTTTGTTCCACCTTGAACAAAGATAAGAGGAGCTGTAACAGCTTCTGTAGAAATTAGTGCGTTAGGGGCAGCGCCGGCTTGCCAATTACGCTTTGTGGATAATGGTGATTCAATAAATCCAACGTATTGATCCGGCACTTGAAATGGTTGATATTCTACTTCATAGCCCATTGATTTAAGCTGCATACCAACGTAGCGAGAAGCCCATTCTTCTGATTTTGTCCCACCAGGGCGAGGACCAATTGTTTCGGATAAGAAACGGATGTGTTCGATGGCGCGGCTTGCATCAACTTGTTTTGTGATAGGTGAAGTCTGTGTGATTTCTGATGTGGAATCAGCTTTGGCTTGTCCAATTGGAGCTAAGCTAACAGCGAGTGATACAGCAAGAAAAGAGCTTACTATTTTTTGTTTCAAAGATTTTTTCATTTTTTCCTCTCCTATTCTTCTATTCTCTCTGACTGACAAAAGAAGACGGATAACGACTTCATTTTACCGTTATCCTCATTAATTTTCAATATTCTGACATTGAGAAATAAAAAAACGCTATATGCATATTTGCATATTTTTGATGGAGATATGTATGCTATCATTTTAAATGAAGGTTCGCTTTCTGCATGGAAAGCTCCTACATTGCATGAATCTAGTGTACCCAAACTTTAGATTATGTAGAGAAAAGAATCCCATAGGGTTTCTTTTCTCATGTTTGAATCATGTGATGATAAATATGTTTCCGCATTTCATACTTATTATCAGTGATATATGTAAGGCATCCATATGAAAATACGAGGCTGTTCAAAGGTTTTCCGTACTTTTGGGCAGCCTCACCCCGTTAAAAGGACGATACTTTATGTATCGTCCTTTTTTTGCATAAAAAAACACCTAATCAAATGTTCACTTGATTAGGTGTGAAAAACTATTAATAATATTTTTTTCGTTTTGTAGCTAAAATACTTAACAAACCAGCTAGTAGAAGTAAGATGCCTACTGTTTGAGTAGGATCATTTTTGTGACCTGTATTTGGAAGTTCTTTACCCTTATTTCGGTCATCTTGCTGTTTGTTTATTTGTGTTTCAGGGTTTTCTTTTTCTAGTTCTTCGGAAGTTCCTTTACCATGTGTGTCAGGATTTCCTTTTTCTAGTTCTTCGGAAGTTTCTTTACCATGTGTGTCAGGATTTCCTTTTTCTAGT
Organism: Bacillus sp. EB106-07-01-XG149; assembly: GCF_058791555.1. Classification (NCBI taxonomy): domain Bacteria; kingdom Bacillati; phylum Bacillota; class Bacilli; order Caryophanales; family Bacillaceae; genus Bacillus; species Bacillus sp. EB106-07-01-XG149. Next base: position 3,599 of record NZ_JBYTDP010000005.1, read on the forward strand.
TTCTCAGAAGTTTCTTTCCCTGTTTCCCCTTCTTTATTAGGAGGAGTAACTGGTTTATCATCTCCACCTGATGAAGAATCGATTTTTTTATTTGAAACTGTAATTTGTAGTGGTGTAGCTTGAGCTTTTTCAATTGTAAAGTTTATTGGTGATGCATCTAATTGATAGCCCTCAGGAGCTTTTGTTTCCACTAACTGATAATTACCAGGTTTCAAATCGTTTACGATTAATTTACCATGCCCGTCTGTTTGTAAACCTTCTCGTACTACTTTTCCATCTTGATCTAAAATATTGAAAATGGCACCTTCAAGTGTTCCATGGTGATCCATATCAATTTTAGTTAACTCCATTGAACCTGTTGTTAAACTATTTAAAGCTGTAACAGAAGTAACTTGAGATTGTCCTTTCGTAATTGTGAAAGGAATTGGCTTAGCGCTTAAATCGTATCCAGTAGGAGCTTTCGTTTCAATAAACTGGTAGTCTCCAGGACGTAAATCAGAAACAGAAATTTTTCCATCTTTATCAGTAGTTAAATCAGAACGAACGTCGTTGCCGTTCATATCAACAATTTTAAAGATAGCACCTTCAAGAGTAGAGTTGTCAACGTCGTCAAGCTTAATTAATTCAACAGCGCCCTTAGTTAAGCTATTTGTAGCAGTAACAGAAGCTTTAGTCGTTTGACTTTTTTCAACAGTAAACTTGATAGGATTTTGATTTAAGTCGTAATGCTTAGGAGCCTTTGTTTCAATAAACTGATAGTCCCCCGGACGTAAATCAGAAACAGAAATTTTTCCATCTTTATCAGTAGTTAAATTAGAACGAACGTCGTGCCCGTTCATATCGACGATTTTAAATACTGCATCTTTAAGGACAGAACCGTCAAAGTCATCCACTTTAGAAAGCTCAACAGCGCCTTTCGTTAAGCTATTCGTAGCAGTAACGGAAGCGATTTTTTCTTGTCCTTTTTTAACTGTGAACTTAATAGGTGTTTCGTTTAAGTCATAGTGATTAGGAGCTTTTGTTTCGATAAACTCATAGTCTCCTGGTGGTAATTCATCCACAACTAAACGGCCGTTTTTATCAGTAGTTAAATCAGTACGGACATCGTGTCCATCCTTATTAACGATTTTAAATACCGCACCTTCAAGTGTTGTGTTTTCTTCAACATCGTCAACTTTAATTAACTCCACACTACCTTTCGTTAAGCTGTTCGTAGCTGTAACGAAGACATGTTTTGTTTGACTTCTTTCAATTGTGAACTTAATCGGCTCTTCATTTAAGTCATAATGTTTCGGAGCTTTCGTTTCAATAAATTGATAGTCTCCGGGTTGTAAGTCTTTAGCGATGATTTTTCCATCTTTATTGGTAACTAAATTCTTACGAATATCGTTACCGTTCATATCAGTAATTTTAAATACCGCACCTTCCAGCGTCTCTTTCGCATCTAGAGAGTCAACTTTCGTTAATTCCACGCCACCTTTAGTTAAGGCATTTTTAGCAGTAACGGAAACGTGAGCTGTTTGGCTTTTCTCGATAGTGAAAGGAATCGGTGTTTTATTTAAATCATAATCTTTAGGAGCTTTCGTTTCAACGAATTGATAATCTCCTGGTCGTAAATTAGAAGCAGAAATTTTCCCGTCTTTATCAGTAGTTAAATTCGTGCGAACAACTTTACCTTTCGCATCAATGATGTTAAATACTGCATCAGCAAGTTTTGTATCTGGATTTATATCATCCACTTTAATTAATTCAACAGCACCTTCAATTAAGCTGTTAGTAGCAGTGACTTGTAGCTTCTCTGCTTGGCTTTTCTTAATTGTAAATTTAAGCGGTGTACTATCTAATTTATAATGTTCAGGAGCTTTTATTTCAATAAACTGATAGTCCCCTGGACGTAAATCAGGAACAGAGATTTTTCCATCTTTAACAGTAGTTAAGTCAGTACGAACATCATTGTTTTTGTCATCAACAATTTTAAATACTGCGCCTTCAAGAGCTGTACCGTCGATATCATCCACTTTAGAAAGCTCTACCGCACCTTTTGTTAAACTATTTTTAGCAGTAACAGAAATCGGTTCAGCTTGTCCTTTTTCAATTGTGAAAGGAATAGGTTCTTTATTTAAATCGTAGTGTTTCGGAGCATTCGTCTCGATGAATTGATAATCACCAGGACGTAAGTCAGAAACGCTAATTTTACCTTGTGAATTTGTAGTAAGCTTCTCGCGAATTACAGTACCCTTCATATCAACAATGTTAAATACTGCGCCTTCAAGAGTAGTACCATCGATGTCGTCCACTTTAGTAAGGTCCACGCCGCCTTTTGTTAAACTATTTTTCATAGTAACAGTAGCGATATCTTTCTGGCTTTTCTCAACTGTAACTACAATTGGCTTTTTGTCTAAATCATAGTGTTTAGGAGCCGTTGTTTCGACAAATTGATACGTACCAGGACGCAAGTTTTCAACAATGATTTTTCCTTCACTGTTCGTTTTTAAATCCGTTTTAAGTACTTTCCCGTTTTGATCTAGTAAATTAAACACAGCATCGGCAAGTTTTGTTTGATCGTTTAAATCATCAACTTTAATTAATTCGATACTACCTTGTTTTAAACTATTATTAGCAGTTAAAGAAATAGTTTTCTTCTGTCCTTTTTCAATAGTGAAATTGATTGGTGTTTCATCTAAAACGTAATGCTTAGGAGCTTCTGTTTCGATGAATTGGTAATCACCAGGACGTAGGTCGTTAATTTCGATCTTCCCTTTACCATTTGTAACAAGGTCTTTATGAATTACAGTACCCCTCATATCAACGATGTTAAATACTGCACCTTCAAGGGTAGTGCCATCGATGTCATCTACTTTAGAAAGTTCCACTGCACCTTTTGTTAGAGCGTTTTTAGCCGTAACATGAAGAGTTTCAGTTTGGCTTTTCTTAATTGTAAATTCGATCGGTTTTTTATTTAAATCGTAATGTTCAGGAGCTATTGTTTCCACGAATTGATACGTACCAGGACGTAGATTTTCAACAATAATTTTTCCTTCATCATTTGTTTTTAAGCCTTCTTCAACTAGTTCTCCGTCTGCATCTAATAAATTAAATACAGCATTAGCGAGCTTTGTATCAGTATCAATATCGTCAATCTTTGTTAATTCCACGCTACCTTTTTTCAACGTATTTTTACCTGTAACAGTAATTTTTGCCGTTTGGTTTCGTTCAATTTTAAATGGAATCGGTGTCTCATCTAACACATAATGTTCAGGAGCAGCTATTTCAATAAACTGATAGTCTCCTGGACGTAAATTAGAAACAGAAATTTCACCATTGTCGTTTGTAACAAGGTTTGTGCGAACTTCTTTACCGTCCATATCAACAATTTTAAATACTGCATCTTTCAGCATTGTACGATCGATGTCATCAATTTTTGTTAAAATGACGCCGCCTTTCGTTAAGCTGTTAGTAGCGGTAACGGTAATGTTTTCTTGTTGACTTTTTCCGATAGTGAACGGAATAGGGTTTTTGCTTAAATCATAGTCTTTTGGAGCTTTTACTTCAATAAATTGATAGTCACCCGGGCGTAAATCAGAAGCAGAAACTTTACCCTGTTCATCAGTAGTTAACCCTTTACGAACGACCTTTTTCGTATCATGAGCATCAACAATTATAAATTCTGCACCTTTAAGTGTAACGCCATCAACGTCATCTACTTTAGTTAAAGTAACGCCACCTGTAAGTAAACTGTTTTTTACAATTACAGGGACTGGCAGATCATCCTTGCTACCTTTTTTAATCGTGAACTTAATAGGTGTTTGATCTAATTTATAATGTTCAGGAGCTGATGTTTCAATAAATTGGTAATCTCCTGGTGCTAAATCAGGAATAACTAGTACTCCATAATCATCTGTTTTTAAATCTTTTGCAATTTCTTTGCCAGTTGCGTCTTTTAATGTGAACACCGCGCCGGCAAGAGCAATACTACTTTCCACATCATCTTCTTTAATAAGTTTAACTTTTCCTTTCGTTAAACTATTTTTAAATGTAAGTGGAAGAAGTTTTTGTTGACCTTTTTCGATTGTAAATTCAATTGATTCTACATTTACGTCGTAATAAGTTGGAGCCTTTGTTTCGATAAGTTTATAGTTACCAGGACGTAAGTCATCTACAGCTAACATTCCTTTACTATTTGTAACAAGGTCCGTACGAACATCTTCATTCGTATCTCTATTAACGATTTTAAATACTGCACCTTCAAGTGTTTCCCTTTCATCTGCAGCATTTACTTTTGTTAATTCAATACCACCTTTTGTTAAGCTGTTTTTAGCAGTAACAGTAATTGGTGAAGTTCCTTGACTTTCTTTAATTGTGAACTCGATAGGCGTTGTATTTTTATCATAATACTTCGGTGCTGTTACTTCGATAAATTTATAATCGCCAGGGCGTAAGCCAGTAGCGATAGCTTTACCATCCGCACCAGTTTTTACATTTTCGCGAATGATTTTCTTTTCATCATGAGCATCAACAATTTTAAATACAGCACCCTCAAGAGCTGTACCATCGATATCATCAACTTTTGTTAATTCAACATCCCCTGGTTTTAAAGCATTTTCAGCTTTCACAAGTAGAGTTTCTTTCTGACTTCTATCGATTGTAAATTCAATAGGTTCTGCTCGTAAAACGTAATGTTCAGGAGCAGATGTTTCAATAAATTTATACGTACCAGGACGTAAATTACTAACTTTAAATTTCCCTTTTTTATCGGTAGTTAAGTTAGTGTGAGGGGGAACTTCATTATTATTAGCATCGACAAGTTTGAATACTGCACCTTCTAGCGGCTTTTTCTCACCAAACTCATCAACTTTTAATAATTCCACTTCTCCTGTTTTTAAACTGTTTGTTGCTGTAACGGTAGCTAAAGATTGTTGGCTTTTGTCAATTGTAAACGTAATAGGATCTGTGTTTAACGTATAATCCTGTGGAGCTTTCGTTTCAATAAATTTATATGTGCCAGGCTCTAAGTCTTTAACAGTAACGGTTCCATCTGCGCCAGTTTTTACATTTTCGCGAATGACTTTCTTTTCATCATGAGCATCAACAATTTTAAATACTGCGCCTTTAAGGGCAGTACCATCGATATCATCAACTTTAGTTAAAGTGACGCCACCTTTAATGAGGTGATTCGTCGCAGTAACAGTAACTGCTTTCTTTTGACTTTTTACAATTGTAAACTCAATTGGTTTTTTATCTATGTCGTAATCTTTCGGTGCTTTTTCTTCGACAAATTGATAGTCTCCAGGGAGTAAATCTTTTGCTTCGATTTGACCTTGGTCATTTGTCGTTAATTTTTCATAGCCGCGAATTACATTGTTATGTCGATCGCGTACACTGAACTCCGCGCCTGCTAAAGTTTTTCCATCTTTATCGACTTTGGTTAAGATGGCCGATCCTGGAATCAAACTGTTTGTTGCAGGTCGGTTTATTACTGTTGTTTGATCTTCCTCAATTTTGAACTCAATCAGTCGACCATCTAATTTATAATGCTCAGGAGCAGTTGTTTCTTGTAAATAGTAAGTTCCTGGTTTTAAATTATCTACAGTAATTTGTCCTTTATCATTTGTTGTTAATTTTTTATGTTCAGGAATGACTTGTTTGTTTTGATCCAGTAAAGAGAAAACAGCATGTTCAAGTTTTTCCCCGCTCTTAGCATCAGTTTTTGTAAGTACTACTTTCCCGACAAATTTCTTATTTGTAAGGGTATATTTTGTAATTTCTTCAGAACCTAGCTCAACAAGTATACCTTCTCTTAATTCTTTACTAATTACATAACCTTTAGGTGCTTTCGTTTCTTTAATCATATATTTATCGCGTCGTAAGTTGTTAAACTTAGCGACACCATCATCACCTGTTGTAATTGGTCGAATAGCGGTTGTACCTGTTTGATCATATAAAGTAAATTCTGCTCCGGCTAATCGTACTTTTTGATCTTTGTCATCAACCTTTATAATTTGAAGGCTTCCGCGTCCTTTGTTAGCAGAACCACCTCCAGATCCAGAAGATACTTTAACTACCTTTTCTTCTGTTGTTTCAACCTGGGTTAATGTTAAACGATTACCAGTAATCTTTACTTTATTGCTCACTGTTTCATTATTGTCTGCATTAATGAGTGAGCGATATTCTAAAATATAAGCATGATCGATGGTATGAAGAAAATCAACTTTAAATTGTTGTTTTCCTGTATTGTTGTCTGTTGTTACTTTGAGTTTATAGTCTGTTCCTTCTTTTAATTCATTTGTTGTATCTTTCGTTAAAGTGCCATCCACGGCTACTGTTGTCGGATATAGGTGGAGGGACTTTTCATCAAGAATTTGATTGTCTGTCGGATCATCCGTTACGACAGCATTTTCAATAGTTGATTGACTCGCATTAATGGAAATGCTCCAATCAATGTACTTGTCATTTTGCTTTGCTGTTTTCGTAACACCGCTACCACCGTTTTTGATCTCAAATGCACCATGGATAGTAGTAACAGTTTTCGATCCATCTTTTACATCGGCATAATTATCGTAGCGCTTATTAATTTGTTCGCCTGCGAGTGAAGTTTTAAAACTAATATAATACGCAGAATTAATTTCATTTTTAAAATGAACCGTTAATGTATTGTTGTTATCTTTTGTTGGAGTTTCTATCGTATATTCGCTAGATGGAACAGGATCACCTAATTCAAATCCATGTGCACCACCAGTTAATTTCATATGTCGAATTTCAATAGATTCCGGTATTAATTTTTGGTTATCTCTTAATACGTCAACAATAGAAGGATCTTTAATCGTCCTATTATTATAGTTAAATCCAATGTCCCATTTGATTTCTTTCGTTTGGGCATTGTAAGAACCGTATTTAAATCCGTTTCCTTTTGTGTAGTAATCAGGATCAAATGTATCATCAGATGAACTATTGTTCTTGTTATCATTTATGTCTATCCATGATAAATTTGCTGTATTTTTGAAGGATTTATTATCTTTCTCTTTGGATAGATTTTCGTAATTAAAGTCTGTTGTGTATGTGATAGTTAAAGTTTTATCCATATTAGACTTATAATCACCAGTTAGTTTCACTTCAAATCCCTTATCTGTTACATGAAGTGTGTAATCAAGATTTGGATTAAGCTCTCTCGATCCATCTGTAATTTTGAAACTATTTTCCTGTAATGCTAGGCCACCAAAGTCAAACGTATCAGTAATAACAGCGTCGTTTAACACGTAGTTGTTATCATTTACAATAATTGTCCATGTTGTTGTTTTCTTATTGTAATCCGTATCTTTTTTATTATGTTTCTTTATGATGTTTTGTTGTTTTAAAGTAACTTTGTTTGTTTTACTCCACTTACCATCTGCGATAATTTTATTTTCGATTTCGCCATCTTTTATGACGTCACTCGTAGCTTTCGATGTATAAGTAATGACATAGGCGCTATTGATATCTTCAGTAAACTGTAAATCAAATCCATCATCGGTTTCCTTTACAGTAAAGTTTGTGGCGTTGTCACCTGTAACAAGTTTTCCTGTATTATCATAAGAAGCATTTTTTACTACGATAGAATTTTTATCAACTTTATGAGATTTATCCAAAACATCTTTTAAAAGAGCATCAGCTTTTTTAATATCTCTCTGGTCACCGTTATAAGTGATTGTCCATTCGATTGTTTGTGTTTTTGGATTGTACTTGCTAGTTTTCTCTAGATGTGTACCACGTGAAACAGTTACAGTTGCATTTGTTGATACACTATCTTGATTATCACTAGATACTTTTGCATTGTTTTTGAAACTTGTAATACTTTCATCTGTAATCTTTGTCGCATATTCTATTTCATATGCTTTATTCGTTTCCTTTTTAAAGGCGATATTTAATTTATCAGGGGATGAAGTAAGTTCATATTCTTCCTTAGGAACTTCTGCACCACGAGTTGTGTTCCCATTAATATCCACTTCTAAATAGTAAACCTTAATAGAATCTTCGTTAAGGCTAGCCCCATTTGGAATGTTATCTTGAAAGACGGCATTTGTAAGCTTATCTTTTGTCTTGTTCATTTCTACTTTCCAATTAATTTGATTCGTATTAATTGGTCTATCGGGTACACCCTTTTTATTTACAGATTCCTTTACATTTGGTTTGAAATCAAGCTCAATAATAACGTCTTTTTCTTTAATTGGGAAAGGGATTTTTTGTTCAGTAGTACCTGTAATTTTTACTTTATTAAATTCCGTACCAACCTTTAAATCACCAGCTATATTGGGATGGTCTTCAACGTACTCGTTAAAAGTCATAGTTACTTTTCCATCTAACCCAACAACGAATTCCCCAATCACCTGTCCTGTTCCATCAACTAAGGTTTCTGTAATGGTGTTGTGAACGATAAAATATTCTGGGAGTTGGAAAGTATAGTAATCTCCCTTTTTTACTTTTAATGACTCTAAAATTTCCCATGTAAATTCGATATTAGCAGTAGAATCGGGATTGGGACGATTATCCGTATCATTAAATGGTTTCCCGTCTTTATCTGTCAATTTTACGCCTGTTAAAATATTTTCTGTAATTTGCTTAGGTGATGGATCCGGATTCTCAACAGGATTCTCCGTAGGTTGCTGAGCATCGGCGTTCTTTTTCTCTACCACAGGTTGCTCTGCGTCGCCGTTCTTTTGCGTTTCCGTAGGTTGCTGAGCATCGGCGTTCTTTTTCTCTACCGCAGGTTGCTGAGCATCGCCATTCTTTTTCTCTACCGCAGGTTGCTGAGCATCACCGTTCTTTTGCTCATCCGTAGGTTGTTGGGCAGTATCCTTATTCGTAGTAGGTGAAGCTGGGTTATCTACTTGAACAGGAACTGAAATAGACTTAGCTGTTGTGCCTAGAGGGAATGAGAGTTGAACAGATTTTGCACCAGGTTTTAAATCAGGATTGAATACTGTATCAAAATTGATTTTTCCGCTAGCACTTTTGGAATCCTTTGCTTGATCGTTAAATACTAGTTTCATTTTGTTATCGTTTGCTGTAACAAAATATTGACCAATAATTTGCTGATCTGCCGTCAGATTTCCTTGTTGATTACTTTTAACTTTTAATGCGTTAGGTATTTGGAGCACTGCTGAGTCTGTTTGTTGATCTTTTATTGACCAAGCATATTCTAGGTGAATGGTTGATCCTACTTGTATTAAGTTTTTAGGATTTAATGCTTCGTCAATAATATGATTCGTTGCATCTTTCATTTCAACAGTGTCAAATAATGAATTACCTGTTAATGTTTCCGCTTTTACTTGATTGTATGGAAAACTAGCAAGCTGCGAAAATAGTACGAATACAATTAAACATATATTGAAAAGTTTTTTCATTGTGTCTCCTTTATGAATCCTTCTATTGCATAAAAATACTTTGTGAAGGGATTATTTGTCATGGATCAATGTGCTTTACGTGATTCCTCCTTTACTGCATATACTCTCTAGGAAAAGTATTCATATTCGATGCTTTGTAACGTAAAATAAATGTATATTTTAATAATATAGGGAGTGAATATACAATTTTCGACAAAAAATGTCGAAAAAAATACTGATAAGGAATGATATCAGACCTTTATAGGATGTGACTTGTTACGTGGTTCTTTATAAAATAGGTACATACAAAAAATATGCAGTGGAATGCTTAAACTATTTTATAATGATCTATATTCTTGCAATGTGCAAAGAATCGTTATAAAGGTGAGTTTTACGATACATGCTAACCAAAATAATGTATCCCATTGTAAAAAAAGTCTTTCGTATTGAGGTAGTAATAAAATGTAGCTTGAATTTGGTCAGGATGAAGAAAATATGTACTATCTAAAAGAGTATACAATTCGTAGATTAAAGCGAAGATAGCGTTTTATAATAAATAGAACGCGTTACTTTAATCGATGCTATTAAACAAAAAAAGAAGGTACTCCCTTGATCATCTTTTATGAGAGATAATCATCAATAACCTTCGTTAAAAATTATATACGTAAATGAAAAAGAGTTCAACCGTATTGCCTCTTTTCAAAAAAGTATGTAAAAAGAACCGCTTCCTACTAAGAAGCGGTTCTTTTTTATATTTCTGTTAAAATAATCGGTTCGCCGCGTGTTACAACAACTGTATGTTCACATTGTGCAACAAGGCTTTTATCAGGTGTAACGAATGTCCAACCATCGTCACCGCGCTCAATAATGTGATCAGCTTTCATAGAAATGAATGGTTCTACAGCGATAACAAGACCGTCTTTTAGAAGCGCATTATCCATTGGGTCAAAGTAGCTTAAAATGTGGTTCGGTGCTTCATGTAAGCTAAGACCAATACCGTGACCAGTTAAGTTTTGAATTACATTATATCCATTTTTATGTGCAAAGTTTGAAACAGCACGACCAATTTGGTTTTGTTTGGAACCAGCCTTCACCTTTTTCATTGCTGCCCAAAATGCATCAACCGCTGCTTGGCAAAGCTTTTCTTTTGCTTCATCTTCTCCAAGTACAAATGAAATACCTGTATCTGCATAATAGCCATCAAGTGCAGCAGATACGTCGACATTTACTAAGTCGCCTTCTTTTAATACGCGATCTCCTGGAATACCGTGAGCAACTTCTTCGTTTACACTAATACAAGTTACACCTGGGAAATCATATTCTTTTTCAGGTGCAGAAATAGCACCATGCTCATCTAATACTTTTTTACCAATCAAATCAAGCTCTTTCGTTGTCATACCTGGCTTCGCTTCTTTTTTCATTTCTTCACGTGCAAGTGCAACGATGCGGCCGATTTTTCGTAAGCCTTCTAAATCTTGTTCATTACGAATAATCATGAAAACCACTGTCCTTCCTCGAATATATATCTTACCCGATTGTATCATGTTTATTTTCGTCCTGCTACTCGCTTGCGGTATGTAGGTTGATTCCTCTCATAAGGAATACATGACAATTGTCATATCAATGTCATGACGCATCATACTGTTTCCTAAGTTTTCCAACACATACAATGTAAATATAAGAAACAGCGGGGGTGGAGAGATGGAAAAGGTTATAGAAGTAAATGGTGTTTCTAAAACATTTAAATATAAAAAGGCAGTAAATAACGTCTCATTTTATGTGAATAAAGGAGAAATTGTAGCACTACTTGGACCGAATGGTGCAGGGAAAACGACGACGATGTCGATGATGCTTGGATTAAAGGATCCGACGGAAGGAACTGTTTCTATATTTGGAAAGAGTCCCAAGCATAGAGATGTTCGTAATAGCCTCGGTGCGATGCTACAAGAAGTAAGTGTGATTGATAGCATTACAGTAGAAGAGGCAATTGAGTTATTCCGTAGTTATTATACGAATCCGGTAGCGAAAGAAACGTTGCTACAGTTATCAAATTTAGAATCGGAGCGAAAGCAAAGATGTGAGAAATTATCAGGTGGACAAAAAAGAAGGTTAAACTTTGCACTCGCACTTGCAGGAAATCCAGATTTGCTATTTTTAGATGAGCCGACAGTTGGGATGGATATTACGTCTCGAAGAACGTTTTGGGAAACAATTCGAAAGTTAGCAAGTGAAGGGAAAACAATTATTTTAACGACGCACTATTTAGAAGAAGCGGATGCATTGGCGAATCGTATTTTATTGTTTGCGAATGGAAAGATTATCGCAGATGGTACACCAGATGAGATGAAGGCAACGATTTCGCGAAAAACAATCAAGTTTTATTCGAAGGAAAGTATTCCTGCAAAATTACTAAAAGAATTACCGAGCGTAACAGAAGTACAATTAAACGAAGGGCACTTCACTTTAACAACTGAAGATACAGATGAAACTTTAAAAGCGATTTATCAAAAGAACTTACCTGTAACAGATGTTTCAGTTGAACGTGGAAGTCTTGATGAAGCATTTGAACAGTTTGTCGCAAATCAGGAGGAGGGAATCGCATGAGAGCCTTATGGATGCAATGCAAAATAGAAATTTTACGTACGTTTCGTAATAAATTGTTTATCTTTTTCTCATTACTAATGCCAGTTATGTTTTACTATATTTTCACAAATGTTATTCAAGTGCCACAAAACGGAGATGCTTGGAAAGCTCATTATTTAATCTCAATGGCGACGTTCAGTATTGTAGGGACGGCACTTTTTAGTTTCGGTGTAAGGATTTCTCAGGAAAAGGGGCAAGGGTGGACACATTTGTTGAAAATTACACCACTTCCAGAGGGGGCATATATAACAGCCAAAATCATCGCTCAAACTGTAGTGAATGCTTTTTCAATCTTAGTTATCTTTATCGCAGGAATATTAATTAATCATGTCGAGTTAACAGTAGGGCAATGGATTGGCGCTGGATTATGGTTGCTGTTAGGTGTAACACCATTTTTAGCGTTAGGAACAGTAATAGGTTCTATTAAAAAGGCAGATGCAGCAGCCGGTTTAGCGAATATTTTAAATATGAGTCTAGCTGTAATTGGCGGGCTATGGATGCCAATTGAAGTATTCCCAAAAATATTAAGAACGATTGGTGAATGGACACCAACATATCACTTCGGAAGCGGTGCATGGGATATTGTAGCTGGGAAATCCGTTGGTTGGGAAAATATCGCGGTATTAGGAGGTTATTTCCTTATATTTGTTGTAGTATCAATATATATAAGAAAAAGACAGGAAGCGGTATAAATGATAGAGAAGAAGAGGATTGAGATTTTTCCGAAACATATGGGTTTCTTCCCGTATATGTGGTTCGTGTATCTGTTATTTCCAATTTACCATTTAGTGCAGGCGTCAGGGTGGAAGCTTGTAATTGGAAGCGGTATGCTGATAGTTTTTATTATCACATACCGTCAGCTTTATTTTGTGCAGAGGACGTTCGTTTTTTGGGCATGTATTCAAATGGTACTTATCTTTTTATTTGCTTTATTTTACAATCCTTTCATGATATTCTTTGGCTTTTTCACCGCAAGTGCGATGGGATTTACGCCAAATAAGAAAGTGTTTCGAGTGCTATTATGTTTGCTAGTTATAATGCTGGGGGCATTTTTATTTGTAAATATGAATCAACTAACAACTACAAGTTTAGTAAATATTGTTCCAATGTTTATTTTAATGCTTCTTACACCATTCGGAATGCGCAACTTTAATCAAAAAAAGATGTTAAAGAATCAATTAAACGAAGCAAACGAACAAATTAAAGACTTAGTAAAACGTGAAGAACGTCAGCGGATTGCAAGGGATCTTCATGATACATTAGGACATACGTTATCACTCATTACTTTAAAAAGTCAGCTCGTGGAGAAGTTAATTGTAAAAAATCCAGAGCGCGCAAGTGTGGAAGCGAAGGAAATTACACAAACATCCCGCACAGCATTAAAGCAGCTAAGAGAATTAATTTCGGATATGCGTATGATTACAGTAGAAGAAGAGCTAGAGCAAATAAGGGCGATCTTACAAGTGGCTAATATCGAACTAGAAGTGAAGCAGGAAGCAAGTTCGAGTTCGTTATCACCAATTGAGCAAAATATTGTTGGAATGTGTTTACGGGAGGCTGTGACGAATGTTGTAAAGCATAGTAAGGCAACACGTTGCACAGTTTCTGTTTTAGAATCACAAGGTGAATTAATTTTGACAGTAGAAGATAATGGAATTGGTTTAGCAGATCAAAACCATGATGGAAATGGCATTCGTGGCATGAAAGAACGCATCGCTCTTATTGATGGGTTTGTTGAACTGGGTACGATAAATCCAGGGACACTATTAACAGTAAAAGTTCCAGTTGTTATTAGAACAGGAAAAGATGAGGTGAGGGCATGATTCGAATTATTATTGCAGAAGATCAGCGGATGCTTCGTGGTGCATTAGGGGCCCTACTGGATCTAGAAGATGATATTGAAGTAATTGGGCAAGCTGCGAACGGGGAAGAGGCGTTAAAACTAATTGAATCGCTAAAACCTGATGTAAGCATTATGGATATTGAAATGCCAATTCAAAGCGGATTAGATGTTGCGGAAACGTTACAGAAAGAAAAATCAGCATGCAAAGTAATGATTTTAACAACATTTGCGCGCCCTGGATATTTTGAACGAGCAATGAAAGCTGGCGTGCACGGATATTTATTAAAAGATAGCCCAAGTGAAGATTTAGCTGCAGCGATTCGTAATGTAATGAAAGGAAAGCGAGAGATTTCTCAAGATTTAATGTTCGGCTTATGGCAGGAGCAAAATCCGTTATCAGATCGTGAAAAAGAAGTATTGCTACTTGCGAAAGAAGGAAAGACGGCAAATGAGATTGCGAAGGCACTTTATCTTTCACCTGGAACAGTGCGTAATTATATTTCTGAAGTATTAACGAAGCTCGATGCGAAAAATAGAATTGAGGCAATTACAATTGCGGAAGAAAAGGGATGGATATGAAAAGAAGTTTACCTATGAGTGGTAAACTTCTTTTTTCTTATAAACAACGGTTTCATTAGAGAATTCTGTCTCAGATGAATCGATTGGAATTTGAAGAGTAGTACGTAATGAAGATTTTACTTCATTTTTCGACAAAAAATTTGTTATAGTTAGATTAGGGTATTGGTCTAAATCTTGGACAACCTTGCCACTAACAGTTGTAATTACTCCATTTTTATCTACTTTTCTATATATTTTATAGTTTTTGTAAGTTTGTGCAAGGCGAACTTCGGTTTAATTTTCTTTTGTTTCTTTATTTGTAGGTTGGGAATCTACATTCATTTCAGTTGTCATTCACCCTTGTTGAGCTTTAGCCTCGTTTATCTCACCCCTTAAATACTTTTTCGCCATATTTTTCGTATCATTTTGAGGTTGTGTAATTTTTTAAGCGTTAAACTAGGCTAAGCAATTTCAATTTTTACTTCATTTTTATCTAGTTTTTGGGTGTGAATAGCTTCTGCTGATAAAGGATAAAGAAGACCGAATGTAACGAAGGCACGGGCAAATATTCTATAATTTATCTATAAAACTACTAATCTATTATTGTATGTGAGATGGATTGTATGAAGAATTTGCCGAATTTTATATATATTATGCATTATTTCATATCAAAAATTGTCGAATTCACATTATGGTAGTGGTATGACAACTTAAAAAATTAGATTGTTATAATGGGATGGTGAGTAAGTATGCACGCAGAAAAATTAGGAAGTGAAATTAAGAAGATTAGGGTAATGAGGGGATTAACACAAAAACAGTTATCCGATAACATATGTCATCAATCGGAAGTGAGTCGAATTGAATCGGGCGCGGTATACCCAAGTATGGATATATTACAAGGTATCGCAGCAAAATTACAAGTTCCAATTATTCACTTTTATGAGGTACTTATTTATTCTGATATTGAAAGAAAAAAACAGTTTAAAGATCAAGTCATTATGCTGTGTAAGCAAAAAAAATATAAAGAGATTTATAATATAGTATGGAATGAGCTAAAAAAGGAAGAATATCATCCTGAATTCCAGCAGTTTCTTCAATGGCAATATCATGTAGCAGCATACATATTGAAGAAAATTGATTACGAATATTGTATTTTAGAATTGAAAAAATTGTTAAATCAACAATTAGCTGGAATAGACGTATACCAAAATCTCTATATAGAAAATGCAATTGCAAATATTTATGCTGAAAATAATTATTTTAAGAAAAGTATTGAGTTATTTGAAGATATATTAAAACAATTAGAGACATTGCATGATAATGAAGAATTCGACGTGAAGGTAAGATATAATCATGCAAAAGCATTATACTTAGACGAGCAATATGAGGGGTCACTTTATCAAGTAAATAAAGCAATTGAAATATCATGCCGAATTAATAGTATGGCATTAATTGGACAGCTATATTATCAAAGAGGCGAATGCCTAGGAAAATTGGGGTATGATGAGGCAGAGATTGAAGATGCATATAAAAAGGCAAGTTTCTTTTTTGATATATTAGAAATGCATGCATATAAAGAAGCGCTCGCAGATAAAATCAGTAGATAGATAACCTAAAAAATGGATATGCATAATTGCATAGGATATGGATAAATTTTCATGATATATTAAAATAAAAAATGTGGGTGATGGAATATGAAGAAACTACTTATTGGTAGCCTATTAACGTTAGCAATGGCATGGGGTATTTCATTAGGTAATACAGCATTAGAGAAAAGCCAAGTAATTTCTCATAATGATCAAGAGGTACAATTAGCTGGAGATCTACCTTTTGAATATTAAAAAACAACCGTCTTACTTAGACGGTTGTTTTTTTGTGTAGTAACATCCAAACGTCTTTACTAGAAACAGGCTTGCTAATAAGGAATCCTTGAATGTGGTCACAGTTTTGTTCATATAAAAACTTCCATTGTTCTTCTGTCTCTACACCTTCTGCAATAACTTCTAAATTTAGTTCTTTAGATAGTGTAATGATGGAGGAGATAATCGCTTCCTCTAAAGGACTAGTTGTAATTCCGCAAATAAACTCTCGAGCAATTTTTAATGTGTTGATTGGATATTTTGTTAAATAAGCTAAAGAACTATAACCAGTTCCGAAGTCATCGATTGAAATTTGAATACCGAGATTTTGAAGCTGTTCTAGTTTGGAAATGACAGATTGATTTTGATTAATTGCGATACTTTCTGTGATTTCGATATCTAGTGCTTCTGATTTTAGTTCGGTTTCTTCTAACACTTTTGAAATAGTAGGGATTAAATCTGCATGGTTAAATTGAACAACAGATAAATTCACACCGACTTTTAAGTGAGAAAACCCTTGATTATGCCATCTTTTTGCCTCTAAGCAAGCGGTACGTAAAATCCAATTTCCAAGTTCAATAATAAATCCGGTTTCCTCCGCTAGAGGAATGAATTGGGCAGGAGACACGATGCCGAGTTTTGGGTGCTTCCAACGAATTAATGCTTCAAAACCGATAATTTGTTTTGTTTTTGTGCTTACTTGTGGCTGATATTCAAGGAAAAATTCATTTTGTTGTAATGCTTTTGCAAGTTCGCCTTCTAAGAATTGAATTTCATTTTGGGCGATACTCATTTCTTTTGAGAAGAAAACAAATCTGTTTTTTCCATTTGCTTTCGCGCGATACATAGCCATATCAGCATTTTTCATTAATTCTGTTACATCTGTTCCGTAATCAGGGTACATTGCAATTCCGATACTCGGTGTAATAGAAAGTTCTTCATCTTTAATGAAGAATGGTTTGTTTAAAACCGTTAAAATTTGCTCAGCTATAAAAGCAGCACTTTTTTCTGAGTACATATCTGGTAATAGAATTGTAAACTCATCTCCGCCTTGGCGAGCAACGACATCCTTCGAACGCAAGCAACTGCGTAACTTTTTTGCTACTTCAATTAATAATAGATCTCCGACGTCGTGACCAAGTCTATCGTTAATTTTTTTGAATCGATCTAAATCAAGGAACATGACGGCAACATCATTTGCGCTAGTTTGAGCTGTATTTAAAATGTTCTTTAAATCTTTTTCAAACTTTCGGCGATTTGGTAATCCAGTAAGTGCATCATGAAAGGCTAAATGTTCTACTTGTTTTTGTTTTTCATATAAAGTTGTAATATCACGTGCTATGCCGAACATCCCAACAACTTCTTTGTTTATGAAAGTAGGGATGAGTGTAACGTGAAGGTAATAGTAGTAGCCTTCTTTTTCTTTTGTGCGAACTTCTAAAGTTTGTGGTCTACCTTCTTTTGTTATTTGTAAAGCTTTCTTTAGTAGATCATGGTCTTTTGAGTCAATAAAGTGTAGAAGAGAATAGCTTTCTACTTCACAATAGTAGGCAGTAAATAAGCTTTCACAAGCTGTATTAGATTGTTGGAATATACCATCCATATTTAAAGAGAAAACGGCATCAGGATGATCTTCGAATAAAGATTTATAGCGTTGTTCACTCTTTGATAACGCAGATGCACCCTCTTCTACTTTGCCTTCTAGTTGTGTAGTCAACTGTTCATATGTATCGATTAGTGCTTGATTATCTTTCCACATGTAAAGTTGTCGTAGGAATAATAAGATGAGTGATAATACTAGACCAATTAGCATGAACTTATCATCCCAAGGTTGAATAAGAATAAAGAAAAAAGTAATGATTATACTGAAATAGGGTAATATAAAGCGCACATAATCAAATCGATAATACTTTGTTTTCGTTTCATGCTGCATTGGTTTGTCCAAAATGTATAGTATGGAAGATAAACCAATTAATAAAATTGAAGCAGTATGTACTAAATAAGAGACTTCAGAAGAAGTTTTCATCCCCATGTTTAGTTGGAACAGATGTATATATCCGTAAACGAGTATAATAGTAAAGCCGATAATTAATGAAATTCTGCTTGAAGAATATTGTTCTCTTCTATATAGGCTAATAACGGCGTAAATTACTAATGATTGTGCAATAAAGTATCCAATTAAAACCCAAGTATCTGTTGTTAACATACGAAAGCTTGAAAGATCCAAAATAAAAGTTAGAGTAAAATAAATATTCATAATAACAATAAAGATGCTATCGAATGAAAATTGAGCAAGGCCTCTAATAGAGTAATGTTTTATGAATTTGATAGCAAAGCCAGAGAAGAGCAAAATATATTGTACGATGAAAAAGGGCAATGCCTTATATGAGAATATGACTTGGTCATATATAGAAAGTGAATGAAGGAATAAAGTTATCTCCATTGTCAATCCACATAGGCAAGTGCATAGTACTAAAACCCAAAATAGTTTGTCACCGCGCTTCATTTTTTTTATTGCCTTATATAGGCAGTAGCAAGAAAAGAGTGTAGCAAAGCAAAATAAGAAGAGAATTCCAATTTCTTTTATATTCAAGTCCTTAGGGATAAGAAATATCCAAAGGGAAAATATAATTATATACATCATGACAAAGTGTACATATTTTTTTTGATTAATCATATTATGGCTCCGTTTCAATAAAGTTGAATCGCAGGTGGAAAATGCTAATTCCAATCATAGCATATACAATAGGTTGTTTTTTACTATAAAAATTACTTTTTTTGAAAAAAATAGCTCAACATTACAATTTACCATTGTAATGTTGAGCTATTTATTCTTTTTATCCCTCTTATAGAGGATAATTCATGTATTAATTGCAGCATTGCTAAATCTTTCTGTTTACTTTCAATCATAATATCGAAATTATGGTTGATTTTTTTTGCAATGTGTAAGAAAGGCTTAATAAACTCTAAATCAATATATTCAGAGTGAGCCCTAAATTCTTTTTTTGATTTAGGGGAGGAAATGTGAACTTTAGGAGGGACATTTGTATGTGACCAAGTTTCAAAAATTGCAGGGAGTAATACTTCTAGCGGTTCTTCGCAAAGGTTTGCCATGTGATGATGATAATCAAATACGAATGGAATCTTTTCTTTTTGGCAAATCGATAAAGTTTCAGCAGTTGTATATGTTTTATCATCATTTTCAAGCGTCATTTGCTCTTTTATATGTGCAGGAAGTTTTTTTATGTTTTCATGGAAACGTCCAACCGCTTGTTCTTTATTTCCATAGGCACCACCTACATGGATGTTAATATAAGAAGAATCTGCAATTCCTATGGCATCTAATACTTTATAATGATAGGACATATCTGTAATAGCGTTAGTTGTAATATGTGGCTTGTCGCTTGTAAATAGCGTAAATTGATTTGGATGAAAACTTACTCGTAAATTGTGTTCTTTAATTAATGCCCCAATTTTACGCCAAAGCGGTGTAAATGCCCCGATATAATCAAACTCGACTTCGGGATGTGTTGCAAGTGGGACGATGGAAGAGGATAAACGATATAACGGAATTTCATGCGCTATATTGTAATGAAGAATACGTATTGTATGCTCAAGATTTTGCCTTGTAACATCGTACAATTTATCTTCTCGTTCTTGTTTACTGAGCTTTTGAAAGCTTGTAAATGTCATCGTTTTGGCAGGAGAGCAGTCCCAGAGTGCCATTGCATGTGAAACATATCCGAACCGCATAATCATATGTGATACACCTCTTTTTACTCATTATCTTTCCTATAAGAAGAAAGAAAGTATCGTTCCTATCCATTCTTTCCCTCTATCAATAAGAGAAAGGGGGCTAACATCTTTAAAGGAAAGTAAGGACGCGTTTTCTAAATCTTTATGGAATCTGTTTTTTACTGTTTGTATAAAATGTTTATCATATAAAAGGCAGTTGATTTCATGATTAATATATAAACTTCTCATATCAAAGTTTGCAGTTCCGATATCACAAATATAATCGTCCACTATAATAACTTTAGCGTGAAAAAAACCTTGTTGAAATGCATAAATATTACACCCGGCTTGTATTAACTTTCGGCAATATGGAAATTTTGCTTCTCGAACAAGGGCGTGATCAGCTTTTTCTGGAACGAGAATCGTTATTTGAACCCCACGTTTTCGTGCTTTTAATAAAGCGTGCATAATTTTTTTTCCAGGAATGAAATATGGTGTACCGATAAAGAGTTCTTCTTTCGTATTTTCAATTAAGTGTAGAAAAGTATGTTGTAAATAGGCCCCATCGGTCGGAATAAATTGGTGTTGGATGGTACCAGGTTGCAGTTTCGGAAAATAAAGAGAAGTATCCAATAAGTTTTGGTTTGTATCATCAAACCAATCATGTAAAAATTGTTTTTGTAAATCTTGTACACCTTCGCCTGTAAGACGTAAATGATAATCGCGCCATAATCCTAATTTTTGATTATGCCCTAAATATTCTTCTCCAATATTAAATCCACCAATATAACCAATTTTTCCGTCAATAACTGTAATTTTTCTATGGTTTCTTTGATTAGCAGAAAAGAAAAGGAACGGAAATTTCACTTTATGACAAAATGAAAAAGAGACGCCGTGTTTTTGTAGGGAACGAATTGCCTCGTTTGATAAATAATGGCTTCCCAATCGATCGAGTAATAGTCTTACTTCAATTCCTTCCTGTGCCTTATCGATAAGTAACTTTAAAAATTCACGACTGATTTTATCGTTTTTTACAATGAAGAATAAAACGTGCACATGGTGCCTTGCTTGTTGTATATCAGTAAATAAAGCATCATATAAATCTTGCCCGTATGTATAAAGGTGAAAATTACTTTGACGTAAAGGAAAAGTACGAGAGCGCACACGCTTTAAATGAAGAATCCTCCCATATAAAAGGTCAATTGTGATCCAAAGAGTAACGCATATTAACAAGAGAGATAAGAAGAACATAAGTGAATTCCCTCCTTTGCATTCTTTTCGCCTTCATTTTGCTGGCTGCCCGGAAAATCCCGATTGGCTTCACCTTATCCCATATTAAGGGGCGGTAAGCCTCCTACTTAAAAATTAGGCTTACTTAAAGGAATCAGGCGAGAGGAAACAACCCCCTACGGATTAAAGTTTCACTTTATAGTTTCACCGAAATAAACAGCTTTATTAAAAAATATGTTGTTGTATAACAAAAAACTGTTGACTGAATGCTCACTCATTATATAATGAAGATAGGGGAAAAAATTCAGAAAATTATATGTTTTTGAAGATTCTAAAAAAGAAAGAGGGCTTACAAAGAGAGGGGTAGCATAAAAATGAATAGCTTACTGATCATTAATTGGCTGGCTGCCATTGCTGTTATTGCTTATGCGGGATATTTGTTTGTGTATCTTATACGGACGAGGATGGCCTACATACAGTTAGGAAAAAAGATTGAATTTGACCGTCGTTTTAAAGAGCGTTGGGATCTCCTTAAGGTCAATGTTTTCGGTCAGAAAAAGCTGCTGAAAGATAAGAAGAGCGGCATTATTCACGTTATGTTCTTTTACGGATTTATTCTTGTCCAATTTGGAGCAATTGACTTCGTTTGGAAAGGACTCGCACCAGGATCACATCTTCCACTTGGACCACTATACCCTGCATTTACATTCTTCCAGGAAATTGTCACACTTGTTATTTTAATTGCAGTCTTTTGGGCTTTTCATAGACGTTATGTTGAGAAGCTAGTTCGTTTAAAACGTAATTTCAAATCAGGCCTTGTTCTTATCTTTATTGGTGGCTTAATGATTTCTGTGCTACTCGGTAATGGGATGGGAATTATATGGCACGGCGAGGAGCTTTCATGGAGTGAACCGATCGCTTCTGCAATCGCTTACGTTTTCTCGGGAATAAATGAAACCGCAGCCATTTCTGTGTTCTATTTCTCTTGGTGGGTGCATCTACTAATTTTGTTAACGTTTTTAGTGTATGTTCCACAATCAAAACACGCGCATTTAATTGCGGGACCAGTTAACGTTTTCTTCGGTCGTCTTTCAAATCCAGGGAAACTTGAAAAGATTGACTTTGAAGATGAAACGCAAGAAACATTTGGTGTTGGTAAAATCGAAGACTTTAGACAAAATCAGCTTATTGATTTATACGCTTGCGTAGAGTGTGGTCGCTGTACAAATATGTGCCCAGCAACAGGGACAGGGAAAATGTTATCGCCGATGGATTTAATTTTAAAACTTCGCGATCATTTAACTGATAAAGGAGCAGCAGTGACATCAAAAGCACCGTGGGTTCCAGTAGTTGCTTTTAATAATACACAAGGAAATCAGTTAGCGATGATGGCAGCTGGGAAAGGGCAACAAGAATCAGCAGCTACAACGCTTGCTTACGATCCGAGTTTAATCGGAGATGTTATTACAGAGGAAGAGATTTGGGCTTGTACAACGTGCCGTAACTGTGAAGATCAGTGTCCGGTTATGAATGAGCATGTTGACAAAATTATTGATTTACGCCGCTATCTCGTTTTAACAGAAGGAAAGATGGACGCGGAAGCGCAGCGTGCGATGACAAATATTGAGCGTCAAGGAAATCCGTGGGGACTGAACCGTAAAGAGCGTGAAACTTGGCGCCAAGGTGATGATGAAGTAACGGTTCCAACTGTAAAAGAAAAATCGAAAGCTGGCGAGGAGTTCGAATATTTATTCTGGGTTGGTTCAATGGGATCATATGATAATCGTAGTCAGAAGATTGCGATATCGTTTGCGAAGTTAATGAACGAAGCAGGCATTTCATTCGCGATACTTGGTAATAAAGAAAAGAATTCTGGAGATACACCGCGACGTCTTGGAAATGAATTTGTCTTCCAAGAGATGGCGACAAAGAATATCGAGGAATTTGAAAAAGCAGGAGTGAAGAAAATCGTTACGATTGATCCTCACGCTTATAACACATTTAAAAATGAGTATCCAGACTTTGGTTTGCAAGCAGAAGTCTATCATCATACAGAATTGTTAGCTCAGTGGGTGAAAGAAGGACGCTTAAAACCCGTTCACGCTATTGAGGAAACAGTTACGTACCATGATTCCTGTTACTTAGGAAGATACAACGAAGTATACGAAGCACCACGCGATATTTTGAAAGCAATTCCTGGTGTGAATCTTGTAGAAATGGCACGTAACCGTGAAACCGGAATGTGCTGTGGCGCAGGTGGTGGCTTAATGTGGATGGAAGAGACAGCAGGTTCACGTATTAACGTTGCTCGTACAGAACAAGCACTAGCTGTGCAACCATCCATTATCGGTACAGGTTGTCCATATTGCTTAACGATGATTAGCGATGGGACGAAAGCGAAAGAAGTAGAAGAGAAGGTTCAAACTCTTGATGTAACAGAGATTTTAGAACGCTCTGTTATCGGACAGAAGAAAGAAGCGATGTAATTTGTAGGAATGAATACAACTTTAGAGAGAGGTGCAATCATTGCACCTCTTCTCAACGTAAGAACACCGAGCGAGCGCTCGGTCCTAAAAAAGAGATGGGGGAAATAGATATGAGTAAAACAGTTATTTTAAGCGCTGCAAGAACACCGGTTGGGAAATTTGGAGGATCTTTAAAAGACGTGAAGGCAACAGAACTTGGGGGAATTGCAATTAAAGCGGCGCTTGAGAGAGCAAATGTTTCTGCTAGTGATGTTGAGGAAGTTATATTTGGAACAGTTATTCAAGGTGGACAGGGACAAATTCCATCACGCCAAGCTGCGAGGGCTGCTGGAATCCCTTGGGAAGTACAGACGGAAACAGTGAATAAAGTTTGTGCATCAGGGCTTCGTGCGGTTACGTTAGCGGATCAAATTATTCGTACTGGCGATCAATCACTAATTGTAGCTGGCGGTATGGAGTCTATGAGTAACAGTCCTTACATTTTACGAGGTGCAAGATGGGGATACAGAATGGGTAACAACGAAATCATCGATTTAAACGTTGCTGACGGCTTGACATGCGCATTTTCAGGTATACACATGGGTGTTTATGGCGGAGAAGTTGCGAAGGAAGATGGAATCTCTCGCGAAGCGCAAGATGAATGGGCATATCGTAGCCATCAGCGTGCGGTTTCAGCGCATAAAGAAGGACGTTTTGAAGAGGAAATCGTGCCAGTAACGATTCCGCAAAGAAAAGGCGATCCTATCGTCGTTGCAAAAGATGAGGCACCGCGCGCGGATACAACGATTGAAAAATTAGCGAAATTAAAACCTGTATTTGATAAGACGTCGGCAGTGACAGCGGGTAATGCTCCTGGACTAAATGATGGCGGTGCTGCGCTCGTATTAATGAGCGAAGACAGAGCGAAGCAAGAAGGAAGAAAGCCATTAGCGACAATTTTGGCACATACAGCAATTGCAGTGGAGTCTAAAGATTTCCCAAGAACGCCAGGTTATGCAATTAACGAATTGTTGAAAAAAGCAGGCAAGACAATTGAAGATATCGATTTATTCGAGATTAATGAAGCATTTGCAGCGGTAGCAATTGCAAGTACAGAAATCGCAGGAATTGACCCAGACAAATTGAATGTAAATGGCGGCGCTGTAGCAATGGGACATCCGATTGGAGCAAGTGGCGCGCGTATTATCGTTACACTTATCCACGCACTGAAGCAGCGCGGCGGCGGAATTGGAATTGCTTCTATTTGTAGCGGTGGCGGTCAAGGTGACGCAATTATGATTGAAGTTCGTTAATTTACGTGTAGGTGATTTTTGATTTATTAACAATTTATATTAAGGGGGAAGAAAGAATGGGTGTACAAAAAATAGTTGTAATTGGTGCAGGACAAATGGGTTCGGGAATCGCACAAGTATGTGCAATGGCAGGATATGATGTGAAGGTACAAGATTTAAAACAAGAGCAATTAGACAGAGGATTGGCTATTATTACGAAAAACTTAGCGCGCCAAGTAGAAAAAGGACGCATGAAGGAAGAAGAGAAGGAAGCGACGTTAAATCGCCTTACAGTAACGCTTGATTTAGATTGTGTGAAGGAAGCGGATCTTGTTATTGAAGCGGCTGTTGAGAAAATGGACATTAAAAAGAAAATTTTCGCGAATCTAGATGAAATCGCTCCAGAACACGCAATTTTAGCGACGAATACGTCCTCTCTACCAATTACTGAAATTGCAGCGGTAACGAAACGCCCAGAAAAAGTAATCGGCATGCATTTTATGAATCCAGTTCCAGTTATGAAACTTGTTGAAATTATTCGTGGTTTAGCTACAGATGATGAGGTGTACGAAACAATTGAAGATATTACGAAAAAAATCGGAAAAGTGCCAGTTGAAGTAAATGATTTCCCAGGATTTGTATCGAACCGTATTTTATTACCGATGATTAATGAAGCGATCTATACGTTATATGAAGGTGTAGCGACTAAAGAAGCGATTGATGAAGTAATGAAACTAGGTATGAATCATCCGATGGGACCACTTACATTAGCTGATTTTATCGGTTTAGATACATGTTTATACATTATGGAAGTGTTGCATGAAGGATTAGGAGATAGTAAATATCGCCCATGTCCATTATTACGCAAGTATGTGAACGCAGGATGGTTAGGACGTAAAACAGGCCGTGGTTTCTACGTTTACGAATAAAGTCCTCCTTTTATTAAAATAGTGGTCTTACCAAATTATTAAAAAGATATATAGCAAACGGAGGCGGAGTACATGAATTTTCATTTTACTGAAGAGCAACAAATGATGAGGAAAATGGTTCGAGATTTTGCGCAGAAGGAAATAGCTCCCTTTGTTCCTAGTATGGAACAAGGGGTGTTCCCGAAAGAGATTTTGCAGAAGATGGGTGAGCTTGGACTAATGGGTATTCCAGCGCCTGCAAAATATGGCGGGGCAGAAATGGATTTTATTTCTTACATTTTAGCAATTGAGGAAATTTCAAAGGTAAGTGCAACGGTTGGTGTAATTTTAGCTGTACATACGTCAGTTGGAATGAATCCGATTTTATATTTTGGAACAGAAGAACAGAAGCAGAAATATGTTTCTAAACTTGCGACTGGTGAATATTTAGGTGCATTTGCATTAACAGAACCAAATGCAGGATCAGATGCAGGGAGTTTGAAATCAAGAGCTGTAAAGAAAGGCGATCACTACATTATTAATGGATCGAAAGTATTTATTACAAATGGCGGTGAAGCAAGTACATACATTGTATTCGCTTCTACAAATCCAGAGGCAGGAAAAAGTGGGATTTCTGCATTTATAGTAGAGAAAGATACACCGGGCTTAATTATCGGCAAAGATGAGCATAAAATGGGACTTCTTGGTTCTCGCACGGTACAACTTACGTTTGAAGATATGAAAGTGCCGGCCGAGAATTTACTTGGTGAAGAAGGACAAGGATTTAAGGTGGCAATGGCGAATTTAGATGTTGGACGAATTGGAATCGGAGCGCAGGCATTAGGAATCGCGGAAGCGGCGCTAGCATGTGCGATTGATTATGCGAAAGAGCGTGAGCAATTCGGCAAGCCAATTGCGGCGCAGCAAGGAATCGGATTCAAACTTGCAGATATGGCGACTAGCGTAGAAGCAGCGCGATTACTTGTATACAGAGCGGCATCGCTAAGAGCGCAAGGATTACCATGCGGTAAAGAAGCTTCTATTGCGAAATTATTCGCTTCTAAGACGGCTGTTGAAGTTGCGATTGAAGCGGTGCAAGTATTTGGCGGTTACGGTTATACGAAAGACTATCCAGTAGAACGATTTTTCCGTGATGCGAAAATCACGCAAATATATGAAGGAACGAGTGAGATACAGAAACTTGTTATTAGTCGAGCTTTATAAAAGGACAAGGGGGAGACGGGAATGCATTTTAAACTATCAGAAGAACATGAAATGATAAGAAAAATGGTTCGGGATTTTGCTAAGAACGAAGTAGCACCGACGGCAGCTGAGCGTGATGAAGAAGAGAGATTTGATCGAGCACTATTTGATCAAATGGCAGAGCTTGGTTTAACCGGCATTCCGTGGCCTGAAGAATACGGCGGAATTGGAAGCGATTACTTAGCGTATGTAATTGCTATCGAAGAATTATCTCGTGTTTGTGCTTCAACAGGTGTAACACTGTCTGCACACACTTCACTTGCTGGTTGGCCAATTTTTAAATTTGGAACGGAAGAACAAAAGCAAAAGTTTTTACGACCGATGGCAGAAGGAATGAAAATTGGCGCATACGGTTTAACGGAGCCAAGTTCTGGTTCAGATGCTGGCGGAATGAGGACAACTGCGAAACGAGATGGAGACCATTACATTTTAAATGGATCGAAAATCTTTATTACAAATGGTGGTATTGCTGATATTTATGTTGTTTTTGCGTTAACTGATCCCGAATCGAAGCAGCGTGGTACGAGCGCGTTTATTGTGGAAAGTGATACACCAGGATTTTCAGTTGGGAAGAAGGAAAGCAAGTTAGGAATTCGCTCTTCACCAACAACTGAAATTATGTTCGAAGATTGCCGTATTCCTGTAGAGAACTTACTCGGGGAAGAGGGCCAAGGATTTAAAGTTGCGATGCAAACATTAGATGGCGGCCGTAACGGTATTGCCGCGCAAGCAGTCGGTATTGCGCAAGGGGCTTTAGATGCTTCTGTAGAATATGCAAGA
Source organism: Bacillus sp. EB106-07-01-XG149 (assembly GCF_058791555.1). Taxonomy (NCBI): domain Bacteria; kingdom Bacillati; phylum Bacillota; class Bacilli; order Caryophanales; family Bacillaceae; genus Bacillus; species Bacillus sp. EB106-07-01-XG149. The sequence continues at coordinate 31,531 of NZ_JBYTDP010000005.1, forward strand.
GAGCGTCATCAGTTTGGGAAACCAATTGTGGCGCAGCAAGGAATTGGCTTTAAACTTGCAGATATGGCAACGGATGTGGAGGCGGCGCGTCTTCTAACATACCAAGCGGCTTGGCTTGAATCGGAAGGGCTTCCGTATGGGAAAGAGTCAGCGATGTCAAAAGTATTTGCAGGCGATACAGCGATGAAGGTGACGACTGAAGCGGTACAAGTATTTGGTGGTTACGGTTATACGAAAGATTATCCAGTAGAGCGTTATATGCGCGATGCAAAGATTACACAAATATATGAGGGAACACAAGAGATTCAAAGGCTTGTAATTTCTCGTATGTTAACGAAGTAGGAATGAAAGCGTAGGTATTTTCCTACGCTTTTTCCTTCCAAAAAATAATAGAGAGAGGTGAAGGGGATGGTTAAACATAATGTACATGCGTCCGTGAAAGATGAAAAATTAGTTGCGTTAAGACGTGAACAAATGATTAAAGGTGCGGTGCAATTGTTTAAGCAAAAAGGGTTCCCACGTACAACAACGAGAGAGATTGCGAAGGCGGCTGGGTTTAGTATTGGAACACTTTATGAGTACATTCGTACAAAAGATGATGTTTTATATTTAGTTTGTGATAGTATTTATGAACATGTAAAAGAAAGATTAGAGGAAGTAGTGTGTACAGAGAAGGGAAGTATAGAAAGCTTAAAGATAGCGATAACGAATTATTTTAAAGTGATGGATGAATTGCAAGAAGAAGTATTAATTATGTATCAAGAGGTACGTTTTTTACCGAAAGAATCACTTCCATATGTATTAGAAAAAGAGTTTCAAATGGTCGGGATGTTTGAGAATATTTTAGAGCAGTGTACAGAAAATGGGACATTTACATTAAATAAAAAAGAGATACAGCTTCTTGCACATAACATTTTCATACAAGGACAAATGTGGGGATTTAGACGTTGGGCCCTGCAAAAACTGTATACGCTTGAAGAATATACAGAAATGCAAATTAGGTATGTACTGCAAGGAGCGCATATGTTTCCGAAATAAGGAATAGACAAATTATAATTTTATTACCATATTAAAGTTTCCCGTTTTTTTTGTAGCATATTTGTACGACTTTTGTTTATAATGAATAGTATGGATTTTTTTAAGCAGACCGTTATATATAAGGTTATATTTGAAGAAAGGAAGTGCCGCATAAGTGAATTTTAAGCAATATTCACCAGAAGAGCTAAAAGAATGTTCAATGATTGAAGTTGTACATAGCGTTTTAGGGGATAAAAGACAAGCAACGACATTCAACGAGTTGGTTCGAGAAATCGCTCAAGTGCTGGGACTATCTCAAGAGCAAGTTAATGCGAAACTCGCACAATTTTATACAGATTTAAACATCGATGGACGTTTCATTAATTTAGGAGAAAATCGTTGGGGACTACGTAGCTGGTACCCATATGAGCAAATTGATGAAGAAATCTTACCTCAGCCAAAACCGAAGAAGAAACGTAAAGTTGAAGAGGACGGTTTTGACGACTACATCGAAGAAGATGAAGACTTCGAAGATGCAGACGCAAATGAAGAAGAAGAGGTAGAAGATTTGGACAAGGTTCTTGAAGAAGAAGACGGAGATGACGATGATCTTGATGATTTAGATGAAGATGATGAAGATGACTTCGCCGAAGAAGAACTTGAGTACGATGAAACTGAAGAAGAAGAAGAGGAAGAACTGTAGTTCTTGACTTTTCATTATCGTCCATGTAGAATCATTTTTGGGCTCTTTAAAAAAGGACGATAATACTTTTAAAGTGTAAATATAAAAGAAAATTGCTCCCTACTTATTACTTTATGTGATGAGGGGAGCAATTTTCTTTTTTGTTTTTTGTTTAGAAAATAAAAAGAGTCTAACAATAAGATGGATACAGTGTTATCTACATACGTTGCGCTTTGCAACGGTGATTATATAACAGCAAAATAGGAGGGAGCTTTTTCATGACTAAGTATATTTTTGTAACAGGCGGTGTAGTATCGTCTTTAGGAAAAGGTATTACAGCAGCATCTCTTGGAAGACTTTTAAAAAATCGTGGTTTAAACGTAACTATTCAAAAGTTTGATCCATACATTAACGTAGACCCAGGGACTATGAGCCCATACCAACACGGTGAGGTATTCGTAACAGATGATGGTGCAGAAACTGATTTGGACCTTGGTCACTATGAACGTTTCATCGACATCAACTTAAACAAATACAGCAACGTAACAACAGGTAAAATTTACTCTTCAGTTCTTCAAAAAGAGCGTCGTGGTGAATACCTAGGAGGAACAGTTCAAGTTATTCCGCACATTACTAACGAAATTAAAGAGCGTGTATACCGTTCTGGTCGCGAAACAAACGCGGACGTTGTTATTACAGAAATTGGTGGAACTGTTGGTGACATCGAGTCTCTACCATTCTTAGAAGCAATCCGTCAAATTAAGAGCGACATTGGTCGTGACAATGTAATGTACATTCACTGTACGTTAATCCCGTACTTAAAAGCAGCGGGTGAAATGAAAACAAAACCAACGCAACATAGCGTTAAAGAGCTTCGCAGCTTAGGTATTCAACCAAATATTATCGTTGTTCGTACAGAATTGCCTGTTTCTCAAGATATGAAAGACAAGCTTGCATTATTCTGTGACATTGATACAAAAGCAGTTATCGAAGCACGCGATGCAGATACTTTATATGCGGTTCCATTATCTCTTCAAGAGCAAAATATGGACCAAATCGTTTGCGATCACTTGAAATTAGACAATCCAGCTGCAGATATGACAGAGTGGACTGCGCTAGTTAATAAAGTACGTAACCTTTCTAAGAAAACAAAAATCGCTCTTGTTGGTAAATACGTAGAGCTTCAAGATGCATACATTTCTGTTGTAGAAGCACTTCGTCATGCGGGTTATTCATTCGACACAGATGTAGAAGTGAAATGGGTAAACGCTGAGCACGTAACACCAGAGAACGTACAAGAATTAGTTGGTGACACAGATGGTATCCTTGTACCTGGTGGATTCGGCGATCGTGGTGTAGAAGGTAAAATCGTTGCAATTCAATATGCTCGTGAAAACAAAGTTCCATTCTTAGGAATTTGCCTAGGTATGCAACTTGCATCAATCGAATTCGCACGTAACGTATTAGGATTAGAAGGAGCTAACTCTTCTGAAATTAATCCTGACACACCTTATGCAATCATTGACTTATTACCAGAACAAAAAGATGTAGAAGACTTAGGTGGCACACTTCGTCTTGGTCTATACCCATGTAAGCTTGCTGAAGAAACAAATGCTTACAATGCTTACAACGAGCCGGTTGTATATGAGCGTCATCGTCATCGTTATGAGTTCAACAATCAATTCCGTCCGGATATGGAAAAAGCAGGATTTGTATTCTCTGGTACAAGCCCAGACGGTCGTCTAGTTGAAATCATTGAATTAAAAGACCACCCTTGGTTCGTGGCAGCACAGTTCCATCCAGAACTTGTATCTCGTCCAAACCGTCCACAACCATTGTTCCATGACTTCGTAAGTGCTTCTATTACGAATAAAGAGAGCAAGTAAAAAAAAAGCGCCTGAAATAGGGCGCTTTTTTTAATATTCATTTAACATTTCATCGATTGTAAATTTGATCCCATGATATGCAAATAAAGCTATCATTAAACTTGGGAATCCGTAGCGATTGCCTTCATCGTCTGGAATAAGGCCTTTTAACAGCTTAGTATCAATATGTACATCTGTATATTGTTCTAGTGATTCAGTACCTTCTTGAATAGCAGAGATGCCGACAATAGAGTGTCCATCAGCTTGAAGTTTTTTTGCCATTGCTACAACTTCTTCATCTGTTGAAAAACGGCTAATAAGAAGTACACGGTCTGCAGAAGTTACTTCTACTTCTTTACCATTTTTAAATAATCGTTTTGCTTGCTTCATTGGCTCAGCACCGAATAATGCTTCAGCAACAACGCCCTCCATTTCATTTGTACCATGTAAATAAATGAAACCGTCGCCAACTAATGCTTGAGCAAGTAGACGGGCGCTATCTTCTATATTCATTTCTTCTTTTTGAGAAACTCTGGAGAAATAACCACTTAATTGAGTTGAAAAAATTTTTAACATAATGTTACTCCCTTTCGTACGTGTTTACCGGCTTTCATTATAGTTTATTTTTTTAGAAAGGTGAAATCGAAGGGTAGCATAACAAAATAGGAAACGGTAAAATAAGAAAGAATAGGAAGGGATTTGCCAAAGAATAGCGAAAATTAATCGTTAAGATATAAGAAGCTTTAAATCTTGTATTTACACAGAAAGGTTGGGAGTTATGGAAGGTAAAATTTTAATCGTTGATGATCAATATGGCATTCGTGTGTTATTACATGAAGTGTTCCAAAAAGAAGGTTATCAGACATTCCAAGCAGCGAATGGATTTCAAGCTTTAGATATCGTGAAAAAAGATAATCCAGATTTAGTAGTGTTAGATATGAAAATTCCAGGTATGGATGGTATAGAGATTTTAAAACATGTAAAGGAAATTGATGAGAGTATTAAAGTAATTTTAATGACTGCTTATGGAGAGCTTGATATGATCCAAGAAGCGAAAGATTTAGGAGCTTTAATGCACTTTGCTAAACCGTTTGATATTGATGAGATTCGTCAAGCGGTGAGAGAACAGCTTGCTGTAGAGGCGTAAAAAATGAATTTTTTATAAAAAATATGGAAAAAAGCGTTTACATGGACTATTGAGCAGGTGAATACGGTTGAGTTTTTGAGTACAAGTTGTTATCCTATTGAGTGTAGAAAAAAGTCCGGTATGTAAATATACATATTTTACCTTATTCTGGTCATACTACCAGCGATAAGAACTTATCGGATACAAAAAACGTTTTTTAGGAGGATTCACCATGCCTTTAGTTTCTATGAAAGAAATGCTAAACACAGCACTAGAAGGAAAATACGCAGTTGGTCAATTCAACATGAACAACTTAGAGTGGACTCAAGCTATCTTAGCTGCTGCGGAAGAAGAAAAGTCTCCTGTAATCCTAGGTGTATCTGAGGGTGCAGCTCGTCATATGACTGGTTTCAAAACAGTTGTAGCTATGGTTAAAGCTTTAATCGAAGAAATGAACATCACTGTTCCTGTAGCGATTCACCTTGACCATGGTTCAAGCTTCGAAAAATGTAAAGAAGCAATCGATGCAGGTTTCACATCTGTAATGATCGACGCTTCTCACCACCCATTCGAAGAAAACGTTGAAACTACTAAAAAAGTAGTAGAATACGCACACGCTCGTAACGTATCTGTTGAAGCTGAGCTTGGAACAGTTGGCGGACAAGAAGACGACATCATCGCTGAAGGCGTAATTTACGCTGATCCAGCAGAGTGTAAGCACCTTGTTGAAGCAACAGGTATCGATTGCCTAGCTCCAGCTTTAGGTTCTGTACACGGTCCTTACAAAGGTGAGCCTAACTTAGGATTCGCTGAAATGGAACAAGTTCGTGACTTCACTGGCGTACCTTTAGTATTACACGGTGGTACTGGTATCCCAACTGCTGATATCGTAAAAGCTATTTCTTTAGGTACTTCAAAAATTAACGTAAACACTGAGAACCAAATTGAGTTTACAAAAGCTGTTCGTGAAGCATTAAGCAAAGACCAAGAAGTTTACGATCCTCGTAAATATATTGGACCTGGCCGCGACGCTATTAAAGCAACTGTTGCTGGTAAAATGCGTGAATTCGGTTCTAACGGTAAAGCGTAAGAATAAAATTCCGTTTTGGAAACCGTCTAGTCTTTTAGACGGTTTCCTTTCGTTGTATAATGAAAGCGTGAACAAGTCTAAAGATTTTTATCATTTTGTTTTTGAAATAGAAAATAATGTGCATAGTCCTATTAATAAATGTGATAATGTATCTAAATTGATAAAGTAAATTCGATGAATAGTTAATCTTTATCTATTCGTACTACGGGAGAAATGAAGATAATGGTTTCCTATTTATTGAGTTTTAGGGTGGAAAGAGTAATTGAGATTCTTAAGGGGAGCTTTCTATAAAAATATAGAAAGTAAATACATTCACAAGAAGGGAGCTCAATATGGAAAAATTGCTAATTGAAGGCGGAAGAGCTTTAAATGGAACAATTCGAGTGAGTGGTGCAAAGAACAGCGCCGTTGCACTAATTCCAGCGACAATTTTAGCAGATACTCCAGTAACTATTGGTGGTGTCCCTAATATTTCGGACGTGAAAATGTTAGGAGACTTGCTAGAGGAAATTGGGGGAAGAGTAACTTATGGACAGGAGGAAGAGATGGTAGTCGATCCTTCTAACATGGTTGCAATGCCTTTACCGAATGGAAAAGTGAAAAAATTGCGTGCTTCTTATTATTTAATGGGTGCGATGCTTGGCCGTTTTAAAAAAGCTGTTATTGGGCTTCCAGGTGGATGTCATTTAGGACCGAGGCCGATTGATCAGCATATTAAAGGGTTTGAAGCATTAGGTGCACATGTTACGAATGAACAGGGTGCGATTTATTTAAGAGCAGATGAATTGCGCGGTGCACGTATTTATTTAGATGTTGTTAGTGTAGGAGCTACGATTAATATTATGCTAGCAGCTGTGCGAGCGAAAGGTAGAACTGTTATTGAAAACGCAGCGAAAGAACCAGAGATTATTGATGTAGCTACATTGTTAACAAGCATGGGTGCACGCATTAAAGGTGCTGGCACAGATGTAATCCGAATTGATGGTGTGGATTCACTGCACGGTTGTCACCATACGATCATTCCGGATCGTATTGAAGCGGGTACGTATATGATTTTAGGAGCTGCATCAGGAGGAGAAGTAACGGTTGATAATGTGATTCCTCAGCATTTAGAGTCAGTTACAGCGAAGTTAAGAGAAGCTGGTGTCCAAGTTGAAACGAACGATGACCAAATTACAGTGAACGGTAATAGAAGGTTAAAAGTAGTTGATATAAAAACGCTTGTATATCCAGGATTCCCAACAGATTTACAACAACCATTTACGACGCTTTTAACAAAGGCGCACGGAACGGGTGTTGTAACGGATACGATTTACGGCGCACGCTTTAAACACATCGATGAATTACGTCGTATGAATGCACAAATTAAAGTGGAAGGTCGTTCGGCAATTGTAACTGGTCCTGTTTTATTGCAAGGTGCAAAAGTGAAAGCGAGTGATTTGCGAGCTGGAGCGGCTCTTGTTATTGCAGGGCTAATGGCGGATGGAATTACAGAAGTAACCGGACTTGAGCATATTGATCGAGGTTATGAAAATATAGTAGACAAGCTTAAAGGTCTTGGCGCAAACATTTGGCGAGAACAAATGACAAGCCAAGAAATTGAAGAGATGAAGAACGCATAAGTGATACTTCCGCAAGGGGGAAGCGAAGCATCACTACTTGCGGAAGTATACTTTGTAGAGAAACACGGTTCACAAAATACGGCAGAAATATAAAGACTTAAAGGAGAGGGATTATCGTGGAAAGAAGTTTATCTATGGAGTTAGTACGTGTAACAGAGGCTGCAGCATTATCATCAGCGCGTTGGATGGGGCGCGGGAAAAAGGATGAGGCAGACGGTGCAGCAACATCAGCTATGCGTGATGTATTTGATACAATCCCGATGAAGGGTACAGTTGTAATTGGTGAAGGTGAGATGGACGAAGCACCAATGCTGTATATCGGAGAGAAATTAGGTACAGGATATGGACCGCGTGTAGACGTTGCAGTTGATCCTTTAGAAGGGACAAACATCGTAGCAGCTGGTGGATGGAATGCTCTTGCTGTTATTGCAATTGCAGATCATGGTAATTTGTTACATGCTCCTGACATGTACATGGATAAAATCGCGGTTGGCCCAGAAGCGGTTGGGGCGGTCGATATTGATGCGCCTATTATCGATAACTTACGTGCGGTTGCGAAAGCGAAAAATAAAGATATTGAAGATGTTGTAGCGACAGTTTTAAACCGTCCACGTCATCAAGCGATTATCGAAGAAATTCGTAAAGCTGGTGCTCGTATTAAATTAATTAACGATGGAGATGTAGCTGGAGCAATTAACACTGCATTCGATCGCACAGGTGTAGATATTTTATTCGGATCTGGTGGAGCACCTGAGGGTGTATTAGCAGCAGTTGCATTAAAATGTTTAGGTGGAGAAATCCACGGAAAGCTTCTGCCTCAAAATGAAGCTGAATTAGCTCGTTGTAAAAAAATGGGTATTGAAGATATAAATCGTATCCTTCGCATGGAAGACTTAGTAAAAGGTGACGATGCAATCTTTGCGGCAACAGGCGTAACAGACGGAGAACTATTACGCGGCGTTCAATTTAAAGGTAGCGTAGGAACAACACAATCCCTTGTTATGCGTGCAAAATCAGGCACAGTACGCTTCGTAGACGGACGTCATAGCTTGAATAAAAAACCAAACTTGGTTATTAAATAAAAAGTGGAAGCGGCTCGTTCAGAATCGCAGGGCATTGTAGCTCCTGACCATTCTAGCTACTGGAACTAGGTTAAATAAAAGCGAAGACAAATTTTCTTGTCTTCGCTTCTTGTATTTGTGTTTCAACGTATTGATTAAAACTAGATAAAAGGGTTACAATAGTGAATATTACCCTACTTGAACTTATTGCCTTTCATTATTAATTATTTGCCTTCCGTATTTTTTCCCTTTACCCATGTGAAAAGAGAATAACGTTAAAGTGTGGTGTCTGAATGAATTTGTCAATTGCAGCATTAGAAAACATGAAATTAAAAGAGTTATACGAGCTTGCGAAAGAATTTAAGATTTCGTATTATAGCAAATTAACGAAAAAAGAGTTAATCTTCGCTATCCTAAAAGCTCGAGCAGAAAAAGAAGGTTTCTTCTTCATGGAAGGCGTATTAGAAATTATTCAATCAGAAGGATTTGGATTCCTACGTCCTATCAACTATTCTCCAAGCTCAGAAGATATTTATATCTCAGCTTCGCAAATTCGTCGTTTCGATTTACGTAATGGAGACAAGGTTTCTGGTAAAGTACGACCTCCGAAAGAAAATGAACGCTATTTTGGATTATTACAAGTTGAAGCTGTAAACGGAGATGATCCAGAGTCAGCAAAAGAGCGTGTGCATTTCCCTGCATTAACACCATTATACCCAGATCGCCAAATGAAATTGGAAACGGAACCGAAAAAGTTACCGACACGCATCATGGATTTAATCGCACCAGTTGGATTTGGACAACGTGGTTTAATTGTCGCGCCTCCAAAGGCTGGTAAAACAAGTCTATTAAAAGAAATCGCACACAGTGTTACAACAAATCACCCGGAAGCTGAATTAATTGTACTTTTAATTGATGAGCGTCCAGAAGAAGTAACAGACATCGAACGTTCTGTTAAAGGAGATGTTGTAAGCTCTACTTTTGATGAAGTGCCAGAAAATCATATTAAAGTAGCGGAACTTGTGTTAGAACGTGCAATGCGTCTTGTAGAGCACAAAAAAGATGTTATCATTTTAATGGATAGTATTACCCGTTTAGCGCGAGCTTACAACCTTGTTATTCCGCCAAGTGGTAGAACATTATCGGGTGGTATCGACCCAGCTGCCTTCCATAGACCGAAGCGTTTCTTTGGAGCTGCACGTAATATTGAAGAAGGCGGTAGCTTAACGATTTTAGCAACAGCGCTTGTTGATACAGGATCTCGTATGGACGATGTAATTTACGAAGAATTTAAAGGAACTGGAAATATGGAACTTCACTTAGATCGTTCATTAGCTGAGCGTCGTATCTTCCCGGCAATTGATATTCGCCGTTCTGGTACACGTAAAGAAGATCTATTAATTCCGAAAGAGCATTTAGACAAGCTATGGGGTATTCGTAAAACAATGCGTGATACACCAGACTTTGTCGAAGGTTTCTTACGTAAACTTCGTCAAACAAAGACAAATGAAGAATTTTTACAAAACATTGTTGCAGACTCAAAAAGATATGTAACAACTAAGTAAAGGGAAACGATTGGGACTCGCTTATTTTGTGGTAAGCGAGTTTTTTATGTTTTTTAAGGGAATATTAGAGAGTGTAATATATGGGAAAAATTTTATTTTTTGAGATGAAAATTATATTTGGGTCGAGAGTTTGAAGTGTCCTGGATTCTAAACGAGCCGCTTGCGCTTTTAAATTTTAAAAAGACAAAAACAGGTAGTTGCAAAATGGAGTTAGCCTTGTTATAATTTCATCATATGTGTTTCATCAATATAGTTGTGTAAGCAGCTGAAGATGAAAAACTCTGTTTCGAAAATGATTCAGGGCGGAAGGAGATGAAAAGAATGAAAGCAGGAATCCATCCAAATTACAATAAAGTTGTATTTATGGACACGAACACAGGCTTCAAATTCTTAAGCGGGTCTACTAAAGGCTCTAGCGAAACTGTTGAGTGGGAAGATGGTAACACTTATCCATTACTAAAAATTGAGATCAGTTCTGATTCTCACCCATTCTACACTGGACGTCAGAAGTTTGCTACTGCAGACGGACGTGTTGACCGCTTCAATAAGAAATACGGTATCAAGTAATAAAGAACATAAAACAGGCAAGTGTATGTATTCGCTTGTCTGTTTTTTTTGCAAAAATATTAAACCTTTACCCTACTTTGGATTAGGAAAGTAGATGAAAGGAGAGCTCAATGTACTTAATGAATCAAAATGGTTGGATTGAAGTGATTTGCGGGAGTATGTTTTCTGGAAAATCAGAAGAGCTCATCCGCCGTATACGCCGTACGCAATTTGCGAAACAACATGCGATTGTATTTAAACCATGTATTGATAATCGTTATAGTGAAGAAGATGTTGTATCACATAATGGATTAAAGGTTAAAGCAGTTCCTGTTTCAGCTTCAAAAGATATATTTAACCATGTAACAGAAGAAATGGATGTTATTGCAATCGATGAGGTACAATTTTTTGATGGGGACATTGTGGAAGTGGTGCAAGTATTGGCAAATCGTGGCTATCGTGTCATTGTAGCTGGATTAGACCAAGATTTCCGTGGTCTACCATTTGGACAAGTTCCTCAGCTGATGGCGATTGCTGAACATGTAACTAAGTTGCAGGCAGTTTGTTCTGCATGCGGATCTCCTGCAAGTCGTACGCAACGTTTAATCGATGGAGAACCAGCGGCATTTGATGATCCAATTATTTTAGTTGGGGCTTCAGAATCGTATGAACCACGTTGTCGTCATTGTCATGCAGTACCTACAAAACAAAGATAAATGAAACTCGCTATGTAGAGCGGGTTTTTTTCGAAAATAAATGAAGATTGTTGGACGGCTCTTCGTACAGCTAAGAACTTTAGCAGTCAGAGCTGAGCAAGCCGCTTACGCTTTTAAATATTATCTAGCTCCAGCGGCTAGAATGTTCGGTGGTTTCGCTTCTTCCTGCGAGGCAAAGAGCGCCTCTCTGTCAGAAGCTCCACCCTCCTCCCATTCTGAGCAAGCCGCTTACGGTTTTAAATATTATCTAGCTTCAGCGGCTAGAATCTCCGGTCATTTCACTCTCTCGCTCGAAGCAAAGAGCGCTTCAAGGTCGAGAGTTCCAATGTCCTGCGATTCTGAGCGAGCCGCTTACGCTTTTAAATATAATTTGCGTTTTTTTGATTAAGTACCATATACTATTTGTATTAGATACTAGGATGTAGAGGTGAATGGTGTGTTAGATCGTTTGCAAGCTGTAGAAGATCGTTATGAGAAGTTAAATGAATTGTTAAGTGACCCAGAGGTTATTAGCGATACGAATAAGCTTCGTGAGTATTCAAAGGAACAATCTGATATGCAGGAAACGGTAGAGGTGTACCGTGAGTATAAAGATGTTCGTGAGCAATTAAGAGATGCAAAAGCAATGTTAGAAGATAAGTTAGACGCTGATATGCGTGACATGGTAAAAGAAGAGGTTTCTGAATTAGAAGGACAAGATAAAGAGTTGTCAGAGCGTCTGAAAATTTTACTTGTTCCAAAAGACCCTAATGATGATAAAAACGTTATCGTTGAGGTTCGTGGTGCTGCTGGTGGTGACGAGGCGGCTTTATTTGCTGGTGATTTATATCGTATGTATAGCCGTTATGCTGAGGTACAAGGTTGGAAAACTGAAATTATCGAAGCGAGCTATACAGAGTTAGGTGGATATAAAGAGATTATCTTTATGATTAACGGTAAAGGTGCTTTCGCGAAGCTAAAATTCGAGAATGGTGCTCACCGTGTACAACGTGTTCCTGAAACGGAATCTGGTGGACGTATTCATACATCTACAGCAACTGTAGCTGTATTACCAGAGGCAGAAGAAGTAGAAATTAGTATTCATGAAAAAGATGTTCGTGTTGATACGTTTGCTTCTAGTGGTCCTGGTGGACAAAGTGTTAATACAACGATGTCAGCGGTACGTTTAACGCATTTACCGACTGGTGTAGTTGTATCGTGTCAGGATGAGAAATCACAAATCAAGAATAAAGAAAAAGCGATGAAAGTATTACGCGCACGTGTTTATGATAAGTTTAGACAAGAAGCGCAAGCTGAGTATGATCAAAACCGTAAACAAGCTGTTGGTACGGGTGATCGTTCAGAGCGTATTCGTACGTATAATTTCCCGCAAAACCGTGTTACAGACCATCGAATCGGTTTAACGATTCAAAAGCTAGATCAAATCTTACAAGGTAAGTTAGATGATTTCATCAATGCCTTAGTGATGGAAGATCAGGCTCAAAAGATGGAGGCAGCTGAGTAATGCGTGTCTATGAAGCCCTGAAATGGGCTTCTTCTTTTTTACAGGAAAATGGACGAGATGAAAATGCGGGAGAATTTGTCCTTTGTCATGTATTAAAGACGAACAGAACCGGAATGCTCATGAATATGCGTGAAGAAATAACTGTGGAACAAGAAACAAGTTTTACGGAGTTTATTCACAAGCATGTAGAAGGTATTCCTATTCAATATATGATTGGTTATGAAATGTTTTATGGACGGTCGTTCTTTGTGAATGAAGAAGTATTAATACCAAGACCGGAAACAGAAGAGCTTATAGTGGGAGTGTTAGAAAGAATCGAGCGTCATTTCGGTGATGAGAAACTGCATGTGGCGGACATCGGTACAGGTAGTGGAGCGATTTCTATTACGCTTGCTTTAGAAAATAAAAATCTTCATGTGTATACGGTAGATATTGCACAAGAGTCGATTGAAGTTGCAAAAGAAAATGCAAAAACTTTGGGCGCTGAAGTAACATTCTATCATGGTGATTTATTGTCACCATTTTATAAAACAGGTCAAAAGTTAGATGTTGTTGTTTCAAACCCCCCATATATACCGGAAGAGGATTGGCGTGGCCTTTCTCCTGTGGTGAAAGAGCATGAGCCAAAGAGAGCACTTGTTGGCGGTGAAGACGGATTAGATTTCTATCGCCGTTTTATGGAAGAGTTGCCGAATGTGTTGCAGAAGAAAGCAATTGTGGCATTTGAAATTGGAGTAGGGCAAGGTGAGGATGTAAAAGGGTTGTTACAACAAGCTTTTCCACATGCTCATGTTGAGGTTGTTTTTGATATTAATGGAAAAGATCGTATGGTATTTGCAGAGATGGAGTAAGGTTCACACCTTACTTTATTTTTTTGTGGAAAAATTTATATAGATTTTGAATTTAATAGTTTAGAAAGATGAAAGTCTGTCCACACTGTTTGTAGAAGGGACGGTGGAGGAAATGAAAAAACAAGTTATTGCTTATCTTCTTCTATTATTAATTGGTGCACAGTTGCTTGTGCAGTTTGGATATATGAAAGCTGATGCGAAAGGGCCTTCAGTTATTCCGAAAGAGGCCGTTCGATTACGAATTTTAGCAAATAGTGATTCAGATAAAGATCAGGCGTTAAAGCGCAAAGTGCGTGATGAAGTAAAAGCACAAATTGATGGATGGGTAGCGGATTTAACTTCTTTTGAAGAGGCACGTAAAGTCATTCAAAGTCATATTCCAGAAATCGAAAAAACAGTGGCAAATACGTTGAAAAAAGAAGGAAGTAAAGATTCATTTCAAGTGAAATTTAGTAAGAATGTAAAGTTTCCTACAAAGGTATATGGGAATTTTATTTATCCAGCAGGGGAATATGAGGCGGTATTGATTACAATTGGGGAAGGTGAAGGGGCAAACTGGTGGTGTGTATTATTTCCACCGATGTGTTTCTTAGATTTTTCAAGTGGTACAGCTGTAAGGAAGGAAGAACATGTTGTGAAGGCTGAATCTCCTGAAGAGGGGGAAGTTAAGGAGCAAGATGAGGAAGTAGTGGATGTACCAGAGAAGAAAGAGGGTAAAGTGAAAGAAACGAAAGTTGTAAAGCAGGAAGTCACAAAAAAAGTAACAGCTTCTGAAAAGAAAATAGTAAAAAATGAAACGAAAGTAGAAGAACAACCTGTAAGTAAAGAAGAAACAAAAACTGTGGACAAAGTGGGGAAACCTGTGGAACAAAAGCAAGAAAAACAAAATGAGTATGTAAAAGTAGAGGAGGAAGAAGAAAAGCCAGAAGTTAAGTTATTTGTTGTAGAAGCTTTTACATCTTTATTCTCTAAATAGTACTATTAGTAGGTACCTTCTCATATATAAAAAAGAGGAGGGATTTACTATGAAGAAAGTATATTTTGCTACGAAAGCAGATGTGGAAAGATTGCATTCTTTTTTCGGACAAGCTAATAAAAAAGATGATAAAATAAATGAGTTGTACGCGCAATTTATGATTTTGGAAGAGGCGGAAGAAATACGGGCTGTTATCGGATATGAACAAAGTGAAGAACACGCACTGATTCGTTCTTGTTTATTCACACCTAATGTGGATAAACAGACTTTCTTATATTTTTTTGAAATGTTTTTGCAGTATATGAAAGAAAAGAATATTCGACAATTGTACTTACTAACAAATCATCCACAATCTATAACAATCTTTCAGTTTTTTGACTTTGTTACTATAGAGAAAGAAAACGTACCAGAGGGAATTCGACAGTTAGAACATTTTTGTAAAAATATAAAAGAGCCAAATGCAATAATACTAAATTGTCAGCTATTCACAAAGTTATCCACGGATTAATTAGGTTTATCCACATTTTGTGGATAAACCTTGTTTGTCTTTTGGATAAATCTCATAGTAAACTAAAAATAGACAAGTATTTCAGGGTAGAAAAGGACGTGGGAAAAAATGCATACAAATATGTGGGTTGTGGATAATGTTGTGGAAAGAAAAAAATATTATCCACAGTTACAAGAAGCAGCAAAATTATTAAGGGAAAACGAGGCGATTGCCTTCCCTACAGAAACGGTATATGGACTAGGCGCAAACGCGATGAATGATGAAGCAATCGCGAAAATTTTTGAAGCGAAAGGAAGACCGAGTGATAATCCACTTATTGTCCACATCGGTACAAAATCACAGTTAGATGGGATTGTGAAAGAAATCCCGCCAGTTGCAGAGAAGTTAATGGAGCATTTTTGGCCAGGCCCGTTAACAATTATTTTACCTAGAAAAGAAGGCATTTCAGAGAAGGTGACGGCAGGACTTAATACGGTTGGAGTAAGAATGCCTGATCATCCAGTAGCGCTTGCTCTTATTGAAGAGGCAAATGTACCTGTTGCAGCACCGAGTGCGAATCGTTCTGGGCGCCCAAGTCCGACACTAGCTTCTCACGTATATGAAGATTTAAATGAGAAAATTGCAGGTATTGTAGATGGTGGTGCAACAGGAGTAGGTGTTGAATCGACTGTAATTGATTGTACGAGCGCTGTTCCAACGATATTACGCCCAGGTGGGATTACGAAAGAACAATTGGAAGCGGTAATCGGTACTGTTTCTTTAGATCCGGCTTTAAAGGACGAGAAGGAAAAACCGAAATCACCTGGAATGAAATATACACATTATGCACCGAAAGCGCCACTGAGTATTGTGGAAGGTTCACGTGAATTTATTCAACGCCTTGTGGATGAGAAGAAAGAAGAAGGGTTCAAAGTAGGTGTATTAACGACAGAAGAGTATCAGCATGTATATAGTGCGGAGGTTGTATTATCTTGTGGTGTTCGAAGTGATTTAGCTAGCGTTGCGACTAAATTATATGATGTTCTTAGAACGTTTGATGCAAGTGAAGTGGATGTTATTTTTAGTGAATCATTCCCGAATGAAGGAATAGGGAATGCCATTATGAATCGCTTAACGAAGGCGGCAGGACATCAGGTTATTACTGAATCATAAGGTACGATTAGCAAACCGAATATTTCTCCTCGGATAAGCATATTTTGAAGTAGCACGTCCGAGGAGGGACATGAATGACGTTTGAACAGCTAATACCTTTAACAATTATGGCATTCGCCCTAGGGATGGATGCGTTCTCGGTGAGCCTTGGTATGGGAATGATGACCTTAAAAGTAAGACAAATCCTGTATATCGGTATGACGATAGGGATATTTCATATTATCATGCCATTTATAGGGATGGTATTAGGTCGTTTTTTATCAGAGCAGTATGGAGATGTTGCACATTTTGCAGGTGCTATTTTATTAATTGGACTAGGATTTTATATTGTATATTCATCTATTTTGGAGAATGAAGAGACTAGAACGGCCCCTATTGGAATTAGTTTATTCGTATTTGCATTTGGTGTTAGTATAGATAGTTTTTCAGTAGGCCTTAGTCTGGGTATTTACGGGGCGCAGACACTTATTACGATATTACTTTTTGGATTTGTTAGTATGTTATTAGCGTGGCTTGGTTTATTAATTGGTAGGCATGCGAAAGATATGCTCGGCACATATGGCGAGATAGTAGGCGGTATCATTTTAGTTGGATTTGGATTATATCTCCTTTTTCCTATATAATTTTAAGGAGGAGGGCGTTATGAACAAGCTATTGGAATGGTATATTCGATTTGTAACTTTCTTTCCTAGATGGTTGCGACTGCTTGTTATTTGGGGTATTATTTTGCAAATTTCAATTTTAGGTTGGATGAAGTTAATTCGCGAATGGTAAGATAGCTCCTTTCTGTGCATAGTTTTATTTATACTATACTGATTGCGCTAAAAAATTACACATATAGAAAGGATGAGATGAATGACGAGATTGAAACAAGTTTTTGGTATTATTATTAGTTTTTTTGTTTTTTGGTTTAGTATGCTCGGTGTACAAATGTTTGCTGAGTTTTTAGATATTGAGTCATTGAAGTTTGTTGCGGGAAAAACGGAGGCGGCGCGTGCCTTTTATTCTCCGTATCCGTTTATAATCGTTTTTCTTATTACATTGCTTTCCCTATATTTCTTAGTAATTAAGCTTGGGAAACCGAAAAAAGAAAAAGTACCTACTTTAGAGGAAAAAAAGGAAGAATTACAATGATAAAATCCCCTGCTAAAAGACAGGGGATTTTATGTTTGAGTGATGGAAGTAATTGAGTTATATTTGCTTTAAAATATATCCAGCTCCAGCGGCTAGAATGGTCGGTGGCTTCGCGTCTTCCTACGAGGCAAAAAGCGCCTCTACGTCAGAAGCTCCATCCTCCTCCCATTCTGGGCGAGCCGCTTCCGCTTTTAAACAGGCCTCACCAATTCAAATTGTTCTCCTAGTTTCGCGTAGTTGTGTCCTGCTAGGCGGCTTACTGGTTTTAGTCCTTCTGCATGAATGCGGCCGTTTTCGTATAGGTGTTCTGCGACGTGGAAACGAACGACGCGCCCGATTAGTAGATCGCAAGCTGGTGAGTCTTCTGTTCCGCCAAGAGGGATTGCGCGTTCTAGTACGCACTCCATTCGGATATTTGCTTCTTTTACACCTGGTACGGAGATGACATCACTTTCAATTGGTGTTAGTTTTGCTAGTTCAATTTCGCTCTCATTTGGCGGGAGGTTAGCCGCTGTTTCGTTAATTGCTTCTACGTAAGATTCATCAGAAATATGTACGACAAACTCACCTTTTTCAATTGCGTTTCGGGAAGTGTCTTTCGGTGTTCCTGCTTTTCGTTGTACAGAAACTGAGATAAGTGGTGGATTAGCAGCGACAATATTGAAATAGCTATACGGTGCTCCGTTTAATACGCCGTCTTTTGTTACAGAAGTAACGAATGCGACAGGGCGTGGAATGATACTTCCCGTTAATAATTTGTAATTCTCTTTTTCTGTTTGTTCGTTTGGATTAATGGATAACATGATTGAAATCCCCTTTCTAAATATGACGACTTATTGTTTGTTTACAAGATGTTAGTGGGAAACTCCTGCTGAAAATAATATTTTTATTACATGAAAAGAACTTACTTCAATCACAATGAAGTAAGTTCTGTCTAAATAATCTCGAATTCAAGATAAAAATTATAATAAAACGTATGCGCCAGGTCCGATTAAAGCTACACCAATCGCAACAGCGATTAACATTAAATTGTATTCATATCCGTTTTGTGTTACCCAGTAACCATTTTTTCCGTGAACAGTGAAGATTGCCATTAACATTGTTCCAACGATAAATAGTGAACCAATTGCAGTGAAAATACCTGATGCGAATAAGAAGCCACCTAATAATTCAGTTGCGCCAGCCATAAATGCCATGAATACACCAGGGCGTAAACCGATTGACTCCATCCAGCCGCCTGTTCCTTTTAAACCGTAACCGCCGAACCAACCAAATAATTTCTGAGCACCATGACCCATGAATGTAATACCTATAATAAGACGAATAATAAGAAGACCGATATCCATCATTTCAAAAACCCCCTAAAAGTTATTAACTTATCTTGTGTAAGTAATAATAAAATAGTTACTTACTTTAGTCAAGTGGATTTCGAAAAAAGTTTGAAATTAATTTTACAAATTAGCGACAAAAAGCAAAATGTAGTGAAGACCTCTAGACAAGTTGGATAAAAAAAGAGAAAATATAAGTAGAAGTTAACTTCTTGTTGTTATTCAGACAATCAGAATTGACTGGAATTTTGCAAAGAGCTACAATAAGAGTCTATTAGTAATGACGTAATTTATTTCGAAAGCGTTTTTACAGTATAATATTCGAAGTATGAAGTCTTACATGTATCCCGAGTTTTACTAGGGATTGCCCTATAAACTTTTAGGTAAATTATGAGGAGGACTATCCTATGTTTAAAAAATTATTCGGTTTTGGTTCAAAAACAAATGAAGAAACAATCGTAGCTCCATTAACTGGAGCAGTGAAAAATATTGAAGAAGTACCAGATCCAGTATTCGCTGGTCGTATGATGGGTGAAGGTGTTGCAATCGATCCTACTGAAGGCGTAGTTGTATCTCCAGTTGATGGTGAAATCGTACAATTATTCCACACGAAACATGCGATTGGAATTAAAGCGAAAAACGGTACAGAAATTTTAATCCACGTTGGATTAGAAACTGTAAAAATGGAAGGCGAAGGTTTCGAAGCTCACGTTTCTGAAGGCCAAGCTGTAAAAGCTGGAGATAAATTAATCTCATTCGACTTAGAATTAATCCGTGAAAAAGCGAAAAGCACAATTACTCCAATCGTTATTACAAACACAGATGCAGCTGAGTCTATTAAGACAACTGTAGGCGTAACAGCTACAAAAGGTTCAACAGAAGTAATGAAAGTTACAATGAAATAATTATTGTATAAGAGGAGTCCGTTTCATATGAAATGGATTCCTTATTTTGTTTTGTAGTACGCTTGCTATGTATGTTAAAATACTCTAGGCACTTGGAAATAGGGTTTCACATATATGTGGATAAGGCGCATTTTTCTTAGAAAAAATATAAGAGAAATGTGCCTTTCGTATATTCACATTTCTTTTGTTCTATTCTTATGTACGTTATGATGAAAGATAGGAAAAAGAAGAAAAGGGGTGGGTTTGGATGAAACGAGTGTTATTTATTTGCACTGGAAATACATGCCGTAGCCCGATGGCGGAGGCGTTACTTCGTCATCATGGAGAAGGTAAGTTTGAAGTGCAATCTGCTGGTGTTTTCGCCTATCCTGGAAGTGATGCGTCGATATATGCAAAGGAAGCTTTAGCTGAAAAGGGAATTACAATCGATCATGCTTCGCAGCAGATAAATGAAGCTTTGATTGATTGGGCAGATATTGTAGTAACAATGACGGAAAACCATAAGCAAATTGTACTTGGGCATTATCCGAGGGTTGAAAAGAAAGTGGATACATTATATGGAGTAACTGAGGGGATAAGTAAGGATATTTCAGATCCATTTGGCGGGTCACTTTCTATTTATAAAGAAACGTTAGAAGAGATGGAAAAACTTGTACAAACTTTACTGAAAAAACATTCAGAAGGTTGATGTTTCGTGTATAATACGATATTGGAGATCACTTCGTTCCATTAAGGTAAAGAGTGAGAAATGAAGATAATTGATTGAAACTTTGGAGGGGTAAAAATGAAAGTAGTAGTAGCATCTGATCACGGCGGTATGAATATCCGTAAAGAACTTGTAAGTTTATTAGAAGAGTTAAATATTGAATATATTGATTTAGGTTGTGAATGTGAAGCTGGTTCTGTTGATTACCCTGATTTTGCGTTTCCAGCAGCGGAAATGGTAGCGAATGGCGAAGTAGATCGTGGTATTTTAGTTTGTGGGACAGGCATCGGTATGTCAATTGCAGCAAACAAAGTAAATGGTATTCGTTGTGCATTAGTTCATGATACTTTCAGTGCGAAAGCAACGAGAGAGCATAATGATACGAACATGTTAGCAATGGGCGAGCGTGTAATTGGTGCAGGTCTAGCACGTGACATCGCAAAAATTTGGTTAACAACTGACTATGAAGGTGGCCGTCACGAAAACCGCGTAGGAAAAATTAAAACATACGAAACAAAGTAATAGATTCTAACTAGAAGTAGTATTAAATATAATTTGGTGAACCAACCTGTGAAAGGAAGAGGCGTAATGACAGAAATCGTAAAGGTAAGAGAACAGTTACAAATTTCGCTTTCTGATTTCCAAGAACAAGCTTCATTACAAAGTGGTCAAATTTTTGTAGTGGGGTGTAGCACGAGCGAAGTGCTAGGAGAAAGAATTGGGACGTCAGGAACGATGGAAGTAGCAGAGGCGATTTTTTCTGAGTTAAAACAATTTCAAGAGCAAACAGGTATTGAGTTGGCGTTTCAATGTTGTGAGCATTTAAACCGTGCTTTAGTAGTTGAGAGAGAGTTAGCGATGAAATATCAATTTGAAATTGTAACAGTTACGCCTGTTCGATCAGCAGGTGGTGCATTAGCAACATATGCGTATCACAATTTGAAAGATCCGGTAGTAATTGAGTTTATTAAAGCAGATGCAGGAATGGATATTGGTGATACATTTATTGGTATGCATTTAAAGCATGTAGCTGTTCCGGTTCGTACAGGTGTGAAGGAAATTGGAAGTGCGCATGTAACGATGGCAACTACACGTGGAAAACTAATTGGTGGAGCACGTGCTGTTTATGCGGCGAAGGAAGAGACTATCTCTTGCCGTTAGACATGAAAAATTATAAAGTCGCATAATAGCTTTATATCGAAAGATAAAAGGTATGTAGTCTGACCTTATAATAGAAGAAAGAAAAGACCGATTTTCGGTCTTTTTTTTCTTTTATGATATAGAAAGTCATGTTAGAATGTAGTTGAAAACATGAAGGTTCGAAAGAATTACAACCTGAATTTTCGTTTTTTCTGAATAAATGAGAAAAAACTATTGGGAATCGATGTAATTCGTTCAGAAAAGGGGGATTTTGGTGAATCATTTAAAACGTCAAGATGAAAAGGTATTTGCTGCAATTGAGGCAGAACTAGGAAGACAGCGTTCAAAGATTGAGTTAATTGCTTCGGAAAACTTCGTAAGTGAAGCAGTAATGGAGGCGCAAGGTTCTGTTTTAACGAATAAGTATGCTGAGGGATATCCTGGAAAACGTTACTATGGTGGCTGTGAGCACGTAGACGTAGTGGAAGATATCGCACGTGATCGCGCGAAAGAAATTTTTGGCGCAGAGCATGTAAATGTTCAACCGCATTCTGGTGCACAAGCGAACATGGCAGTATACTTCACGATTTTAGAGCAAGGCGATACAGTACTTGGTATGAATTTATCTCATGGTGGTCACTTAACACACGGAAGCCCTGTTAACTTCAGTGGAGTACAATATAATTTCGTAGAATATGGCGTGGATGCTGAATCTCACCGTATTAATTACGATGATGTATTAGCAAAAGCGAAAGAACATAAACCAAAATTAATCGTTGCAGGTGCAAGTGCATATCCTCGTGTTATCGATTTCAAACGATTCCGTGAGATTGCAGATGAAGTGGGTGCATACTTTATGGTTGATATGGCACATATCGCTGGTTTAGTAGCTGCTGGTTTACATCCAAACCCAGTACCACATGCACATTTCGTTACAACGACAACACATAAAACATTACGTGGTCCACGTGGTGGTATGATTTTATGTGAAGAGCAATTTGCAAAACAAATTGATAAATCAATCTTCCCTGGTATTCAAGGTGGTCCACTTATGCACGTAATTGCTGCAAAAGCTGTTGCATTTGGTGAGACGCTACAAGATGATTTTAAAACATATGCACAAAATATCATTAATAATGCGAACCGCTTAGCTGAAGGTCTTCAAAAAGAAGGACTTACACTTGTTTCTGGTGGAACAGACAATCATTTAATCCTGATTGATGTTCGTAACTTAGAAATCACAGGTAAAGTAGCAGAGCACGTATTAGATGAAGTTGGTATTACAGTGAACAAAAATACAATTCCATTTGAAACAGCAAGCCCATTTGTAACAAGTGGTGTACGTATCGGTACGGCAGCTGTAACATCTCGTGGTTTCGGTTTAGAAGAAATGGATGAAATTGCGTCACTTATTGCTTACACATTAAAAAATCATGAAAATGAAGCTGCATTAGAAGAAGCAGGTAAGCGTGTAGAAGCGTTAACGAGCAAATTCCCAATGTACACAGACCTATAATAGATTAAAGAAGACTGCTGAGACGTAATTGTTTTGGCAGTTTTTTTTTTGGACATATATTGTTCTTTAAGTATGTATACAAATGATGAATAAATTTTGGCGATATAATGAAGGATACAGCTCCCATAATTGGTAAAGATACTAGATAGATTCATCGTAAAATCATGATTTTGCCAAATTTGCCCTTGAATATTAGTAGCGTTTTCTTTACAATCGTAAATAGTGTAAAAAAGCGTGCAAACGCATGAATATCATCTAAAGGAGAGATTCACATGGGAAAACTGTATGTATTTGATCACCCGTTAATTCAACATAAGATTACATATATTCGCGATAAGAATACAGGTACGAAAGATTTTCGTGAATTAGTGGACGAAGTAGCAAGTTTAATGGCTTTCGAAATTACTCGCGATCTTCCACTTAAAGACATTGAAATTGAAACACCTGTAAGCAAAGCGACAACAAAAGTGATCGCTGGTAAAAAGCTTGGTTTAATTCCGATTTTACGTGCAGGTTTAGGAATGGTTGATGGAATTCTGAAATTAATTCCAGCAGCAAAAGTAGGACACGTTGGTTTATACCGTGACCCTAAAACATTGCAACCGGTAGAATACTATGTGAAACTTCCAACGGATGTAGAAGAGCGTGACTTCATCGTACTAGATCCGATGCTAGCAACAGGTGGTTCTGCAGCTGAAGCAATTAACTCTCTGAAAAAGCGCGGTGCAAAACAAATTAAATTAATGTGTATCGTTGCAGCTCCAGAAGGAGTAAAAGTAGTACAAGAAGAACATCCTGATGTTGATATTTATGTAGCAGCATTAGATGAAAAATTAAATGACCACGGATATGTAGTACCAGGTCTTGGTGATGCTGGTGACCGTTTATTCGGAACGAAGTAAGACAACTGACGAGAGGGGGTTCCCTCTCGTTTTTTTGTACCTTGATGAGGTAGGGGAGGGGGGATAAATATACATAGTATATACAACATAAGTTGCATACACATCACATATAATATAGAAGTCTTACGTCTAAAGAGCACTATATTATGGAAGGAAAGCGTTATATCTTAAAAATATAATAGTGACAAACTTGTGAACATTTCCTTCTATTATAAAGAGAAAACTGTTAGAAATTGCATATCTCTAACCAGTATTTAGAAGGGGAACGTTTTCATTTTTGGGAGGAAATGACTAATACTCAAATTTTTTGATTTTTTACGATTTCTCGTTGACACTGTTAATACCCTATTGTATGCTAACAACGGGGATAGATGGTAGGGCTTTCAGTGACAAAAATACATCTATTCCGTGACGAAAATGTAAACTTTTTATTTTGTATAGGATTTATGCAAAAAAATGAGTTATTATTAACACATCGTGAATGAGGGTTACATATTGGAGGGATGAATCCTTGCAAAAAAACGATCGCAGCCATATAAAAGCTTATGCTTTAATGTCAGGTATTCTTGCTCAGTTAGTCGGTTCTATTCTTATTGGAATCTTTGGTGGGCAGTGGATTGATAGTAAGGTTGGAACGTTTCCATTGTTTCTTATTATAGGGTTATTACTCGGATTAGGAACAGGGATATACGCAATGATTCGACTCATTCGACATTACTATTCGGGAGAGCAATGATGATAGACGTACATGGACTTGTCCAAAGACAAAAGAAATATATGTACTACTTGCTTGCGCTTCTAGTGCTAGGATGGGGATTCACCTCTTACAAGGATGTATTTCTTGGGCTGATTATCGGAACGATTTTCAGTTTTCTTAGTTTGCGCATCATTGCACGTAGAACAGACAAGCTGTTGGATCGCGTAACAAATGGAGAAAACGTGAAATTTAAGGCGACAGCGGTAAGTACATATTCGAGATTTGCCACGATTGGATTATTAATTTTATTTGCAGCCAAATATCAAGAGTTAATTGCGATGTGGGGCCTAGGTGTAGGATTGCTGACAGGATACCTTGTCATGATCATAGATTTTCTTTATTTAGAGTATAAGAGCAGGGAAGAGAGGTGAATTACTAGTGGAACACGGTAAATTAGTTGAATTTCTAGGTTTAACGTTCGATTTGTCATCAGTTATGATGGTTACTGTAGCAGCAGTTATTGTTTTCTTAATCGCTGTTATTGGAACTCGCAGTTTAGCCCTTCGCCCAACCGGGATGCAAAACTTCATGGAATGGGTGTTTGACTTCGTGAAAGGGATTATCAATAGTACGATGGATTGGAAAACAGGTGGACGTTTCTTAACGCTTGGCGTTACGCTTATCATGTTTATCATCGTATCGAACTTCCTTGGTTTACCATTCATGTATTCAACAGTTGAGGCTGGCGAACATATTGCATGGTGGAGATCACCAACGTCTGATCCAGCAGTTGCATTAACATTAGCCGTGATGGTAGTTACCCTCACCCATTATTATGGAATTAAGATGAAGGGTACGAAAGAATACGTAAAAGGTTATTTCCAACCTATGAAATTCTTATTCCCATTAAAGGTTATTGAGGAGTTTGCTAACACATTAACGTTAGGTCTTCGTTTATTCGGTAACATTTATGCAGGTGAGATCTTATTAGGATTACTTGCTAAGTTAGGCGGGGCATCATTCCTTGGAGCATTAGGTGCGCTTGTACCAATGTTAGCATGGATGGGATTCAGTGTATTCGTTGGATCAATCCAGTCATTTATTTTCGTTATGTTAACGATGGTTTATATGGCTCATAAAGTAAGCCATGACCATTAATATAATTTAAGTAAGAAAAAATTTATTTTTTTATAATACAAAGGAGGACAAATTAAATGAGTTTAGGTGTAATCGCAGCTGCAATTGCAATTGGTTTATCAGCATTAGGTGCAGGTATTGGTAACGGTCTTATCGTATCACGTACAATCGAAGGTGTTGCTCGTCAACCAGAATTAAAAGGCGCGCTTCAAACAATTATGTTCATCGGGGTTGCTTTAGTTGAGGCACTTCCAATCATCGGTGTAGTTATTGCATTCATCGTAATGAACAAATAAGGGAGACTCCCCTTACATAGATGGCGAAGAGTGTTTTTCCGAACTTTCTTCGCCATTGCTTTATGAACGAAACGTATGTCTTTTTTTTTCATATGATCAATTTAGATATTTTGAAGGGAGTGAATCCTTGTGCCAACTTTATTATTAGGGGCTTCCATTCCATTTGGAACGATTGCTTATACATTGTTCATTTTCTTACTTCTATTAGTAATGCTACGCAAATTCGCGTGGGGTCCTTTAATGGGAATTATGAAAGAACGTGAAGAGCATGTTACTAATGAAATCGACGCTGCAGAAAGAAGTAACGCTGAAGCGAAGAAATTAGTAGAAGAACAACGTGAAATGTTAAAACAATCGCGTGTTGAAGCACAAGAGTTAATCGAAAGAGCGAAAAAACAAGCTGTAGATCAAAAAGATGTTATTGTTGCTGCTGCGAAAGAAGAAGCAGAATCAATTAAAGCATCTGCTGTACAAGAAATTCAACGCGAAAAAGAGCAAGCGATTGCTGCTTTACAAGAACAAGTCGCTTCTTTATCTGTTCAAATTGCTTCTAAAGTAATTGAAAAAGAGTTAAAAGAAGAAGATCAAGTTAAGTTAATTCGCGATTATATTAAAGAAGTAGGAGAAGCGCGATGAGCAATGGGATTGTAGCAAAACGTTATGCTGTCGCTCTTTTTAAAATTGCAAAAGAAAAACACGTATTAGAAATGTTTGAAGAGGAATTACGCCTTGTACAAAACGTTTATGTAAAGAACGGAGAACTACATAGCTTTTTAACGCAACCGAACATTTCAAAGGAACAAAAGAAAACGTTTCTTGCAAACGTATTCGGATCTGTTTCTGAATCTATTTTAAATACGTTATATATTTTAATTGATAACAAACGCATTGATATCTTACCTGAAATTGCAGATGAATATGTTGTTCTTGCTAATGAAGAACGTAACGTAGCCGACGCAACTGTATATTCTACTCGTCTTCTATCAGAAGAAGAGAAGCTTAACATTGCAGAAGCATTTGCAAAGAGAACGGGAAAAGATGCAATTCGCGTAAAAAATGTTGTAGATGAAGATTTACTAGGCGGCATTAAAGTACGTATTGGAAATCGCATTTACGACGGAAGCTTACAAGGAAAATTAGCACGTATTCAGCGTGAATTAATGAAGAATAGATAGGGGTGAAGCACATGAGCATCAGAGCTGAAGAAATTAGCGCACTGATAAAGCAACAAATCGAGAACTATCAGTCTGAAATCGAAGTTAGTGATGTTGGTACAGTTATCCAAGTTGGTGACGGTATTGCGCGTGCTCATGGTCTTGATAACGTTATGGCTGGTGAACTTGTAGAGTTCTCTAACGGCGTTATGGGACTAGCACAAAACTTAGAGGAAAACAACGTAGGTATCATTATTTTAGGACCTTATACAGAAATTCGTGAAGGTGACGAAGTTCGTCGTACTGGTCGCATCATGCAAGTACCAGTAGGAAAAGAACTAATCGGTCGTGTTGTAAACCCATTAGGTCAACCAGTTGATGGTTTAGGCCCAATCAATACAACAAACACTCGTCCAATCGAAAGTCCAGCACCAGGTGTAATGGATCGTAAATCTGTTCATGAGCCACTTCAAACAGGTATTAAAGCGATCGATGCTCTTGTACCAATTGGCCGTGGTCAACGTGAGTTAATCATTGGTGACCGTCAAACAGGTAAAACAGCAGTTGCACTTGATACAATCATTAACCAAAAAGATGAAGATATGATTTGTATCTATGTAGCTATCGGACAAAAAGAATCAACTGTACGTAACGTAGTAGAAACACTACGTAAGCACGGTGCATTAGATTACACAATCGTTGTAACTGCATCAGCTTCTCAACCAGCTCCATTATTATACTTAGCTGCTTATGCTGGTGTAACAATGGGTGAAGAGTTCATGTACAATGGTAAACACGTATTAGTAGTATATGATGACTTATCAAAACAAGCAGCGGCTTACCGTGAGCTTTCATTACTATTACGTCGTCCTCCAGGTCGTGAAGCATATCCAGGGGATGTATTCTACTTACATTCTCGCTTATTAGAGCGTGCAGCAAAATTAAGTGATGCAAGAGGCGGCGGTTCTTTAACTGCACTACCTTTCATCGAAACACAAGCAGGGGACGTATCAGCTTACATCCCAACAAACGTAATTTCTATTACGGATGGACAAATCTTCTTACAATCTGACCTATTCTTCTCTGGCGTACGTCCAGCGATTGATGCGGGTACTTCTGTATCTCGTGTAGGTGGATCTGCTCAGATTAAAGCAATGAGTAAAGTATCAGGTACACTTCGTCTTGACCTTGCATCTTACCGTGAGTTAGAAGCGTTCGCTCAGTTCGGTTCTGACCTTGATAAAGCAACTCAAGCGAAACTAAACCGTGGTGCTCGTACTGTTGAGGTATTAAAACAAGGATTACACAAACCATTACGTGTAGAGAAACAAGTTATCATTCTTTACGCTTTAACACGTGGATTCCTAGATGATATCCCAGTAGTAGATATCACTCGTTTCGAAGAAGAATTCCATGCTTGGTTAGATTCTAATGCGACTGACTTATTAGAAGAAATCCGCACAACTAAGAAACTTGCGGATGACGACAAATTTGCAGCAGCTATTAATGGATTTAAAAAAGTATTCGTAGCTTCTGAATAATAATTGAAAGTGAAGTCGACTGTTCAGCCCCATCGGCTAAGGTTCTTTCCCACAAAAGGTGCTTTCTACCTTTTGGTGGGGAAGGTTCTTAGACGAAAGGGGCTAGGAGATGGAACTAGATAAATAAAAGCGGAAGCGGCTCGTCCTGAATGTGAGGGGGAAGAAGTGAAGCCACCGAACATTCAAGCCGCTGGAGCTAGATAATAATATATAAAAGGCATCTCAAGTTTTGAGATTGCTGACGGTTATGTAAAGGAAAAGAGTAGGTGCACCTATTCTTTTCCTTCAATCATGAGCAAGAATATCTTGCAACGTAGATTAGGAAGAGAATTCTTACTAATCGTGCCAACTTCCGGAAAAAAGGTGGTGAAAACCTGTGGCATCTTTACGCGATATAAAAGCGAAGATTAACTCGACAAAGAAAACGAGTCAAATTACGAAAGCGATGGAGATGGTATCTGCATCTAAGTTAAACCGTGCAGAGCAAAATGCTAAATCTTTCGTTCCGTATATGGAAAAGATTCAAGAAGTAGTAGCGAGCATTGCGCAAGGAAGTAAAGGAATTAATCATCCCATGCTAAATGCGCGTCCTGTAAAGCGTACAGGATACATCGTTATTACATCTGATCGCGGACTAGCAGGTGGTTATAACAGTAACGTATTGCGTACAGTGAGTAACGTAATTCGTGAACGTCATAATATGGACTCAAACCAATATTCAATTATTGTGCTTGGCCGACTAGGACGTGATTATTTAAAACGTCGCGGCTTTAACATCATTGATGAAGTAGTTGGACTATCTGACCACCCATCATTTACTGATATTAAAGATCTTGCTTCTCGAGCAATTGCGATGTTTGCAGATGGTGCTTATGATGAGCTGTATATTTACTACAACCATTACGTAAGTAAAATTTCACAAGAAGTAACGGAAAATAAAATTTTACCGCTTACTGATGTGGCGTCTGATAAACCGACGACAGCTTATGAATTTGAACCTTCTGAAGAAGAAATTTTAAAAGTACTATTGCCACAATACGCAGAAAGCTTAGTGTACGGTGCATTACTAGACGGTAAAGCAAGTGAACACGCAGCGCGTATGACAGCAATGAAGAGTGCTACAGACAATGCAATGGAAGTTATCGATTCACTTACACTTTCATTCAACCGTGCGCGTCAGGCAGCGATTACGCAAGAAATTACGGAAATCGTTGGTGGAGCAGCAGCGTTAGAGTAGTAATAAAAAGCGTAGGCGGTTCGTTCAGAATGAGAGGGGGATGGAGCTTTTGACGTAGAGGCGATTTGTGCCTCGCAGGAAAAAGCGAAGCCACCGAACATTCTAACCGCCGGAGCTAGATTCAGTAAAAAGTGGAAGCGGCTCTTTTCAAAGAGTCGCGTAAGCTATAAACCAATACAAAATGAAAAGCTAACTGCTCGTAGCAAGTTGGCTAATTAAAAGAAAGCTAGGAGGGAACCCGATGAATAAAGGGCGCGTTACGCAAATCATGGGTCCGGTTGTAGACGTTAAGTTTGATGGCGGAAAGCTACCAGAAATCTACAACGCCCTTACGGTAAAACAAAGCAACGAAAACGGAACAAGCATTAACTTAACATTTGAAGTTGCACTTCATTTAGGTGATGATACAGTTCGTACAGTTGCAATGTCTTCCACAGACGGACTTGTTCGTGGTACAGAAGTAGAAGATACTGGTAAAGCAATCTCTGTACCAGTTGGTGATGCAACACTTGGTCGCGTATTTAACGTATTAGGTGATGCAATTGACTTAGATGGTGAGGTTCCTGCCGATGTACGTCGTGATCCAATTCACCGTCAAGCACCTGCATTCGAAGAATTATCTACTAAAGTAGAAATTCTTGAAACTGGTATTAAAGTAGTAGACTTACTTGCTCCTTACATTAAGGGTGGTAAGATCGGTCTATTCGGTGGTGCCGGTGTAGGTAAAACGGTATTAATTCAGGAATTAATTAATAACATCGCACAAGAACACGGTGGTATCTCTGTATTCGCTGGTGTAGGTGAGCGTACTCGTGAGGGTAACGATTTATACCACGAAATGAGCGATTCTGGCGTAATTAAGAAAACTGCGATGGTATTCGGACAAATGAACGAGCCACCTGGAGCACGTCAACGTGTTGCATTAACAGGTTTAACAATGGCTGAACATTTCCGTGATGAGCAAGGACAAGACGTACTTCTGTTCATCGATAATATCTTCCGTTTCACGCAAGCAGGTTCTGAAGTATCTGCCCTTCTTGGTCGTATGCCATCTGCGGTAGGTTACCAACCGACACTTGCAACAGAAATGGGTCAATTACAAGAGCGTATTACATCTACAAATAAAGGATCTATCACGTCTATCCAAGCGGTATATGTACCAGCCGATGACTATACGGATCCAGCACCAGCTACAACGTTCGCTCACTTAGATGCAACAACAAACTTAGAGCGTCGTTTAACACAAATGGGTATTTACCCAGCCGTAGATCCATTAGCATCTACATCTCGTGCACTTTCTCCAGAAATCGTAGGAGAAGAGCATTATGAAGTAGCTCGTCAAGTACAGCAAACTTTACAACGTTACAAAGAGCTTCAAGATATCATCGCTATCTTAGGTATGGATGAGTTATCTGAAGAAGATAAGTTAGTTGTACATCGTGCTCGTCGAATTCAATTCTTCTTATCTCAAAACTTCCACGTAGCTGAGCAGTTTACAGGTCAAAAAGGTTCTTACGTACCTGTAAAAAATACAGTTAGTGGTTTCAAAGAAATTCTAGAAGGAAAATATGATGACCTTCCAGAAGATGCATTCCGTCTTGTAGGTAGTATTGAAGAAGTTATTGAAAACGCGAAGAAAATGATGGCGTAAGGCCTTAGGAGGGACGAATTATGAAGACATTTCCAGTCAGTATTGTAACTCCTGATGGACCGGTTTACGAAAAAGAAGTAGAAATGGTAAGCGTAAAAGCAGAGAGTGGGGAAATGGGGATCTTACCGGGTCACATTCCAACTGTTGCACCATTAAAAATTAGTGCAGTTCGTCTGAAACATGGTGGACACACTGATTATGTAGCAGTAAGCGGTGGCTTTATCGAAGTTCGTCCAGATAAAGTAACTGTATTATCATCATCTGCTGAAGAAGCAAACCATATCGATATCCATCGCGCAAATGAAGCGAAGCGTCGCGCTGAGCAACGTATGCAAGATAAACAAGCACATGTTGACTTTAGACGTGCAGAAATGGCATTACAACGTGCTGTGAACCGTTTAAACGTTTCCGATATGAAATAAAAAATCCGTAAAGGCTTTGCCTTTACGGATTTTTTTTGTGTAGTTCATGGATAATTTTACAAAATTGGTATAATTATATTGATGCTTGTATAAGTAGAGAATGTACAACAATTTATAAAGGGGATGAATAAATGATCGGTGAAATGAAACGAGAAGCGTTGCACTCTTTAAAGGGAAAATGGGGACTAGGTGTTGGATCAACGATTTTATATTTTATTTTAAGTTAGGTTGTTTCAATGGCTGCAATGCTTATACTTTTAATTCCAGGAGTTATTATATTTTTACTATTTGCTGGTTTAACAGGTTCACTTGAAGAGGAAACAATATCAATTGGAGCAGGTATTACATTTGGTATTTTTTATTGCATCATAATAATTTTGAGTAACGCATCGTATGGAATTACCTCATACGGTTATACAAATGTATTTTTACAGATGAGTAAACGAGAAGGTGCTAAAGTAGATCACTTATTCGAAGGGTTTCGTGGCTTTAAAAGAATGATGAAAACAATGTGGGCAATGCTTGCGATTTTGTTATATACAGGTACATGGATTCCAATGTTGCTAGTAGCCTTATTCGCATTTTTCGGTGAAGAAGGAAATACGTCGTTTACTATCGCTTTCTTTGTACTATTAGCTATTTCAATCGTTGTTATGATTGTGATGTATTTTTCTTATACGATGACGTACTATGTAATGATTGAAAATCCAGAGTATATTGTGTCACGAGCAATGAAAGAAAGTAAGCATCTTATGAAGGGACATAAGTTAGATTTATTTCTTTTATGGCTTAGTTTTATAGGATGGGGTATTTTAGCGATTTTAACACTCGGAATAGGATTTCTTTGGCTTAGTCCGTATGTGAGTACAACGACAGCGCATTTTTATCGCTATCTTTCAAAAGATGAATTGTAGTAGGAACATGCTATACTAATAGAGTTATTACGTATAGGAGGAACAATATGATTAGTGATTTAAAAGGAGAAGCGCTAGATTCATTAGAAGGGAAATGGGGATTAGCTGTCGGGGCAACATTATTGATTTCGATTCTTATTTCAGCTTTTAGTTTTAGTATTGATTTCATTTTCTTTCAATTTTGGGATTGGAAAGAAGTAAATAACTCACTTTCAGTAGACGTTATTACAATATTGATGGTAGGTCCATTAACGCTAGGTGGTTATCATTTAGCACTACATATCATTCGTGAAAAAGAAGCGAGTATTGGGCATATATTCAGATGGTTTACAGAAGGAAGTAAGTTTATAAAGTCATTTTTATTATATATAGTAGTGAACATTTATATTTTCTTATGGTTTTTATTATTTATTATTCCAGGCATTATTAAATCATTTTCTTATGCGATGACGTACTTTATAATAAATGATCATCCTGAGTATTCTATAAATCAAGCTATTACAGAAAGCCGTCGTATGATGGATGGACATAAGATGGAGTATTTCATTTTATGTTTAAGTTTTATTGGTTGGTTTATATTAAGTTGTATTACATTAGGGATTGGATTCTTATGGCTAATTCCATATTTTTATACGACGTCAGCAGCTTTTTATGAAGAAATTGCAGAGGAATATTACGAGAAAAAAATTCCGACAGTATAAAAACACCCAGTATGAGCTATTGGTTCATACTGGGTGTTTTTTGTAGAAATTTTATAAATTGATGACTAGTAAGTGGTTTACTGAAATAGTAACCTTGCATATATTTACAGTTGTTATTTTGTAGAAACTTAAGTTGTTTTTCCGTTTCAATTCCTTCAGCAACGACAGAAAGATTTAAAGTATTCGCAAGGGAAAGGATAGTGGAAACGATGGCTCTTTCCTCAGGCCGATGATCGGCTAGTTGTGTAAATTCTCTCGGTACTTTTAATGTATCGATAGGGAAAATTGATAAATAAGCGAGAGAAGAATAGCCGGTACCGAAGTCATCAATGGACGTTTGTATACCATATTCCTTTAATTGCTTTAGCCTGGATAATGTTTCTTTTTCGTTGATCATCGCAATTCGTTCTGTTAGCTCAAGTGTTACATGCTTTGGATCGACTTTAATGTCTGTTAGTATTTGTGAAATGTTCTTGATTAAATTCTCTTGCTGGAACTCTTTTGCTGATAAGTTCACACTTATTTTTAAATCTTTGTAGCCAAAAGTATGCCATATTTTTAACTGGCGACAAGATTCTTTTAATACCCAATGACCGAGCGGAACGACTTGTGGCGTCTCTTCTACAATTGGAATGAACTCACATGGCGGAATGTCACCTAGGAGTGGGTGTTTCCAGCGTATTAATGCTTCGGCACCAATAATCTTTTTCGTCGTAATATCAACTTGTGGTTGATAGACGAGATAAAATTCTTCGTTTACTAAAGCGAGTGGTAAATCTTTTTCAATTCGGGCTTTTCGTTCCATTTTTTTATACAATTCTTTCGTGTACAGAGAGCTACCATTTTTTCCTTTGTTCTTTGCTTCGTACATGGCCATATCGGCATGCTGTAAAATAGACAATGGATCTTCACCTGCTTCAGGATATATTGCAATCCCGATGCTCGGTGAGATTTGTAAATGTTGATTTTCGATTTCGAATGGTTCGTTCATGGCTGCTACAATCGTATCAGCTATTTTTTTTACATCTGGTCTTTTTTTATAATTTTCGATAAGGATTGTGAACTCATCCCCAGCTAGCCGGGCAAGCTTCATATTTGGTGTCGATAGTCTTTCGAGTCTTTTTGCTACTGCAATTAATAGAAGGTCTCCTACCCTATGACCGAGGGTATCATTAATAACCTTAAAGCGGTCTAGGTCGAGAAACATAACAGCAAAAGGCCTTTTTGATATTTCGGATCGAGCAATTGCTTGTTCTACATATTGATGAAATGCACGGCGATTTGCAAGCTCTGTTAAAGTATCATGGTATGCCAGAAAATTAATTTGTTCTTGTTGTTGTTTGCTTTCCGTAATATCTTTAATCATTAAATAAACGCCAGAAATATGATTCTTTAAAAAGATAGGAACAGCTGTAACATGCAAGTAGTAAATATCTCTATTTTTATGATACGCCCGTATTTCTAAAGAAATAGATTTCCCCTTTTTTACGCGATGAAAGGCATTAATGATTTCTTCCAAATCTTCTTCATACATAAGTGAATAGTAAGGCTGATTTAATAATTCATTCGTTTGATAACCGAGCAAAGTAGTACCAGCGTTATTCACTTTGAGAAAATTACCGTACAAATCTAAAGTGAAGATTGGATCTGGATGATGCTCATATAAAGATTTAAACATCTGTTGGTTATGATATAGTTCATTTTTTTGTTCTACTAAATCTTCTGTACGTAGTTCAATTTGTTTTTCGAGTTCCGAGTTGAATTGCATTTGGGCTAGTAATAATATTTTATTTTGTCTTCGAACTAAACTATGGCGTATGAGAACGAAGGAGAAAGTTATCATAAGCCCGATTACTACAATAGGTGCAAAAACATATTCAACTAATATAAAAACAATAAGCATTACTACAGAAATATAAGGTAATGATAATCTGATCGATTCCCCAAGTTTAGGGGTTAATAGTACTTGTTCTTGTTTTTCAGGTTCTTTTGTATGCAGAATACAGGCGATTGCTACTAGTACTAAAGCTACTTGATAGAGAGGAGTAACTGTAAACATAGAATACTCTGGTGTGAAGTATTTGATATAAGCATAAATCGCGTCTGTAGTAGCATACAAAATTAAAGCACCGCCAAGAAGCGCACCAACTTTTTTTGATAATAAGGATAAAGGCTTGAATAAAAGATTGATTCCTATGAGAAAAAAGAGTAAATCGGCCATTGGATAGGTAAGTTGAACAAATATGTCGATATAGGATGTTGAAGAGACGTGAATGGTTCGTTCGATAAGTAAGTAGTAACTTAAAGTAAATTGGGCTGTAACAATAATACAAATATCACATATCATAAAAAGCTTTTCTAATAAATCGCGGTTATAGATGATTTCATATAGAAAGGCAAATGCAAAGCTAATTAAAAAAAGTAGGTAAAAAAAGTCAGACGGATCAACGAATGTATAGTAATCCTTTAAAATTAAACGTTGATAGGCAACGACTAAATCACCAATGAAATAAGAGAGGGTTCCAACAGATAATATGGTCCAAAATAAACGAGGTAACCCTTCTTTCCTATTTGAAAAATAAAGTATATAACTACAAGCGATAATATCAATGAATAAGGTACTCATTCCAATTAATATTTGAAAAGGAAATGAGTATTCATATAGAAAAGGCATTGCCACGTAATGAATTGCTATAGACAACAATATAATGCTTATAAGAATACTTACATGTGTTTGTTTTTTCATTTATCTCACCCACGATATATACATATAAATTCCTCTTTTTATTTTTTATTGAAAAACATATATAATTTCTATACTTATTTTGCACAGGTATAGCGAGTTATAAAAATAGATTTTAATAATTCTCGTTTCTGTTCCCAACATATCGACATAGGAATTTGAAGTTTGCTATAATGATTAAAATAGTTGCATTATTTAGAAAAATTTAAAAATAATAATTACTGCAACTAGGACATATTGTTTACTAAGTGAACTTGTTCTTAATTCAGGGGGGAGGGTTTCACAATGGCAAGTGTATATGAAAATAGTTATATGATCGTTTTGATTTTCTTGCTATTAGGCATATTGCTGCCGGTAGTGGCTCTTACATTAGGAAGGATGCTGCGTCCAAACAAACCAAGTGCAGCGAAAGCGACGACGTATGAGAGTGGGATTGAGCCCTTTCATGATGCAAACATTCGGTTTCATGCTCGTTATTATATTTTTGCTTTATTGTTTGTCATCTTTGATGTAGAAACTTTATTTTTATATCCATGGGCTGTTGCATATGACAAGCTCGGTTTATTTGCACTGATTGAAATGCTCATCTTTGTTGTAATGTTGCTAGTTGGATTAGCGTATGCTTGGAAAAAGAAGGTGTTACAATGGTTATAAATTTTGAGGAATTACATCCAAATGAACGAGCGGAATTAGAACGAAATATCTTTTTTTCTACATTGGAGCAGTTGAAAGGGTGGGCACGCAGCAATTCTTTATGGCCGATGACATTCGGACTAGCATGCTGTGCAATTGAAATGATGGGAGTAGGTTCGTCACATTACGATTTAGATCGATTTGGGTCATTCTTTCGGACTTCACCAAGGCAATCGGACGTTATGATTGTGTCGGGAACGGTAACGAAGAAGATGGCTCCTATTGTTCGGCGTTTATACGATCAAATGCCTGAACCAAAATGGGTGATTGCAATGGGATCTTGTGCGACAGCAGGTGGCCCATATGTAAATTCATATGCTGTTGTGAAAGGTGTAGATCAAATTGTACCAGTTGACGTGTATATTCCTGGCTGCCCACCAAACCCCGCCGCTTTAATTTATGGAATTAATAAATTGAAAGAAAAAATTCGTTACGAGGCAAAGACGGGAAAGCAGGTGACGAATAAATGAGTGATCCAAATAAAGACCTAGAGGATTTGAAAAGAGAAGCGGCTAGGCGTGCGAAAGAAGAGGCGAGAAAGCGTCTCGTTGCGAAACATGATACGGAAATAAGGAAACTTGAGGAAGAAGATCGAGAAAAAGAGAAAGCGCTACCAAAAAATGATGGTATGACTGTGGAAGAAGCAAAACGACGTGCAGCAGCCGCCGCAAAGGCAAAAGCGGCAGCGTTAGCAAAGCAAAAAAGAGAAGGAACAGAAGAAGTAACGGAAGAAGAGAAGGCCAAAGCGAAGGCGAAGGCAGCAGCCGCCGCAAAGGCAAAAGCGGCAGTGTTAGCAAAGCAAAAAAGAGAAGGAACAAAAGAAGTAACGGAAGAAGAGAAGGCCAAAGCGAAGGCGAAGGCAGCAGCCGCCGCAAAAGCAAAAGCGGCAGCGTTAGCGAAGCAAAAAAGAGAAGGAACAGAAGAGGTAACGGAAGAAGAAAAGGCCAAAGCAAAGGCGAAGGCAGCAGCCGCCGCAAAAGCAAAAGCGGCGGCATTAGCGAAGCAAAAAAGAGAAGGAACAGAAGAAGTAACGAAAGAAGATAAGGCTAAGGCGAAAGCAAAGGCTGTGGCGGCCGCAAAGGCAAAAGCAGCGGCGTTAGCGAAGCAGAAGGCCTCTCAAGGTGATGGGGATTCGGGAGATGAAAAGGCGAAGGCAATTGCAGCAGCGAAGGCAAAAGCAAAAGCGGCTGCGGCAGCAAGGGCGAAGACAAAGGGCGCTGAAGGTAAAGCGGAAGAGGAGCCGAAGCAGGAAGAGCCATCCGTGAATCAGCCGTATTTAAATCAGTATGTTGAAGTTATTAAGGTGAAAATTGGAGAGGATACATTAGTAGATTCCTACATTAATAAACTTTCAAAAGACGTGCCAACTCTTGTGGCGGAGCCCTCAAAATATTATGAAGTAATGGAGTTACTGCGATTCCATGAGGGACTTGCTTTTGATTATATGTCAGAGTTACATGCGACGGATTTTGTGACACATATGGAAGTATATGTTCATTTATTTTCATATGGAAAGAAACAGTCAGTAGCGGTGAAGGTGAAGCTGGATAGGGAAGAGCCGCAAGTAGAATCGGTGACAGCGTTTTGGAAAGGCGCGGACTGGCCAGAACGAGAAGCGTATGATTTGCTCGGCATTGTATTTAAGGGACATCCGAATTTATCACGTATTTTAATGCCTGATGATTGGATAGGGTATCCGCTTAGGAAAGATTATGAACCGCATGATGTGGAGGTGTAGCTTATGATCCGTACGGAAGAAATGCTTTTGAATGTAGGGCCTCAGCATCCGAGTACACATGGTGTGTTCAGGCTTGTTATTAAGATTGACGGGGAAATTATTAAAGAAGCTACACCAGTTATTGGATATTTGCATCGCGGGACCGAAAAGATTGCCGAGAGCTTACAGTATACGCAAATTATCCCTTATACAGATCGAATGGACTATTTATCGGCCATGACGAATAATTACGTCATTTGCCATGCTGTAGAGACGATGATGGGGCTTGAAATCCCGGAGCGTGCCGAATACTTACGAGTACTTGCAATGGAGCTTGGAAGGATTGCGAGCCACCTCGTTTGGTGGGGGACAAATCTTCTTGATATAGGAGCGGTCAGCCCGTTTTTATACGCGTTTCGTGAACGAGAGATGATTATAAATTTATTAAACGAATTATGCGGTGCTCGGCTTACTTTTAACTATATGAGAGTCGGGGGTGTAAAGTGGGATGCGCCGGACGGTTGGATTGAAAAAGTGGAAGAGTTTGTTCCGTATATGCGAGAGCAATTGGCAGGTTATCATGATCTCGTTAGCGGTAATGAGATTTTCTTAAATCGCGTAAAAGGCGTTGGTATATATAGCGCGGAAGAAGCGATTTCGTATTCTTTAAGCGGAGCGAATTTGCGGTGTACCGGAGTAAACTGGGATCTTCGCAAGGATGAACCGTACTCCATTTATGATCGTTTTGATTTCGATATTCCTGTTGGGAGTGTGGGAGATGCTTGGGATCGTTACGTTTGCCGCATGCAAGAGATTGAGGAGTCATTAAAAATTGTTGAGCAAGCTGTCCAGCAGTTCCCGAAAGACGGAGCTGTGCTAGCGAAATTGCCGAAAATCATTAAGGCGCCTAAAGGGGAGGCGTTCGTCCGTATAGAATCGCCGCGAGGAGAGATTGGTTGCTATATTGCTAGTGATGGAAAGAAAGAGCCGTACCGCTTGAAGTTTCGCAGGCCGTCTTTTTACAATTTACAAATTTTACCGAAGTTATTGAAAGGTGAAAACATCGCCAATTTAATTACGATTTTAGGTGGAGTTGATATTGTACTTGGGGAGGTCGATGGCTGATGATTGAAACGCTCTTACAATCACCTTCAAGCTGGACGAATTTCTTCATTTTTTTCGGATTAGCGGTGCTTCTATTATTTGCAGTCCTGGGCTTCGTTACATATGGTATTTTGGCAGAACGGAAAGTAATGGGTTTTATGCAAGGGCGGATTGGACCAAACCAAGTTGGGGGCCGGTTCGGCTTACTGCAAACGGTAGCTGATGTTTTAAAACTATTATTGAAAGAAGATAGTATTCCGAAAGCGGCAGATAAACCGTTGTTTATATTAGCGCCTGTCATTGCATTCGCACCGGCATTTATGGTGCTTGCAGTCATCCCGTTTACTGATAAATTTCAGTTCGCGGATATTGGCGTAGGCTTACTGTATTACATTGCTGTTTCTGGCATTACGACGATTGGTGTCGTAACCGGAGGATGGGCATCAAATAATAAATATTCCCTTTTAGGAGGGATGCGTGCGGCGGCGCAAATGATTTCTTATGAAATTCCGCTCGTAATGAGTGTAATTGGCGTCGTTTTGTTAGCTGGTAGCCTGAATTTAAATGAAATTGTAGCGGCGCAGGAGAATGTTTGGTACATTTTCGTGCAGCCAATCGGTTTCGTCGTTTTCTTAATCGCGGCGGTAGCAGAGTTAAATAGGACGCCGTTTGATTTACCAGAAGCAGAATCGGAACTTGTTTCTGGATATCATACGGAATACTCAGGGTTTCGCTGGGCGTTTTTCATGCTTTCAGAGTACGTATATTTCTTCGGAATGGCATCTTTAATTACAGTGCTCTTTTTAGGCGGATGGAATCCAGTTATGTTCCTTGGATTTATCCCAGGAGCTGTATGGTTTGCTTTGAAATTTAGCAGTGTAGTCTTTCTATTAATTTGGTTCCGCGTTACGTTCCCGCGTATAAGAGGTGACCAGTTAATGGAGTTTGGCTGGAAAGTATTATTGCCAATTGCACTTGCGAATATTTTCTTAACGGCATTGATTAAGGAGTTATTCTTCTAATCTATGAGGGGGGTGCCAGTAAGAGATGAAAGGACTATTTAAAGGATTAAAATATACATTAAGCAATTTGAGTAAGAAGAAGGTGACTTACGATTATCCGAATCAACCGTTGCCGTTGCCAGACCGCTTTCGAGGTATTCAAAAGTTTTATCCGGAAAAGTGTATTGTTTGTAATCAGTGCTCCAACATTTGTCCGACAGACTGTATTCAGTTAACGGGGAAAAAACATCCGGATCCTACGAAAAAAGGAAAAATTATCGACACGTACGATATTAATTTTGAAATTTGTATTCTGTGTGATTTATGTACAGAAGTTTGTCCGACAGAGGCGATTGTTATGACAAATAACTTTGAACTCGCGGAATATTCACGTGATGACTTATTTAAAAATTTGCAGTGGCTTGACGAAAACGACGAAAATGTCAGGAAGGAGAATAAAGCATGAATGGCGAGTTTGTAGCATTCTTTATACTATCCTTGTCTGCAATTATCGGCGGTGTTCTTATGTTGAACTTAACGAAAGTCATGCATATGATGCTAGCTCTCGTTCTGACATTTCTTAGTATCGCAGGTTTGTACTTTCTTTTATCGGCCGAATTTATCGGAGTTGCACAAATTTTACTTTACTCCGGTGCGATCACAATTATTATGATTTTTGGCATTATGTTAACGCAACATAATGCAGAAAATGAATCGCGTCTTACTCTTCGAAAATGGATTATCTTCTTTGCGGTTGTAGCATTTGGGGCAGTTATGTATTTCGCTGTTAACAATATTGATTTTGCAAATGAAAGCACACAAGGAAGTTTACCTCTCCATGAAAAAAACACACTTCAAATCGGTACACTTCTCTATTCGAAATATATTATTCCATTTGAGTTAACCTCAGTTATTTTACTTGTAGCACTTGTTGGCGCGATTATACTTGCGAAGAAGGATGAGAAAGAGGAGGATTCCAATGAGTAGCGTTCCAGCTTCTGCATATTTAACGCTTGCGATTATTTTGTTTTGCATCGGTTTGTTTGGAGCTTTAACGAAGCGAAATACAGTGATTGTATTAGTTTGTATTGAATTGATGCTTAACGCGGCCAATTTAAATTTAGTCGCGTTTAGTAAATTAGGTTTGTTCCCAAATTTAACAGGGCAAATTTTCTCTCTGTTTACGATGGCTGTAGCAGCTGCGGAGGCGGCGGTAGGACTTGCCATTTTAATTGCTTTGTATCGTAATCGTACGACGGTTCATGTAGATGAAATGGATACGCTTAAAGGATAACATTGTGACCGAAAAGGGGGAAGGAAACAATGATCGATTATGCATGGCTCATACCGCTTTTCCCGCTTGTTTCGTTTTTTTTATTACTTATATTCGGGAAGAAAATTAGAGAAGGAAGCAGTGTACTTAGTATTTTTCTCGTCTTTCTCTCCTTTATATTTGCGGTACTTGTATTAATAGAACGGTTTTCGAAAGTAGGATTGAAGCATAAGTGGGTATGGCTTAGAACGGGAGATATTGATATATCATTTGGCTTTGAAGTGACTGCATTAGGGGCTTTAATGCTGTTTATCGTTACACTTGTGAGTTTACTTGTACATGTGTATTCGAAAGGTTATATGAAAGGTGATGAAAGATTACCAACCTTTTATGCTTATTTAGGGCTCTTCACATTTGCGATGCTCGGGCTCGTTATTTCACCGAATTTATTACAGCTCTATATATTTTGGGAGTTAGTCGGCCTTGGTTCATTTTTACTCATCGGTTTTTATTTCTTTAAAGAAGAAGCGAAGGCTGCTGCGAAAAAGGCTTTTATTATGACTCGTATTGGAGATGTCGGTTTATTTATTGGGATGATCTTAATTTTCTGGCATGCAGGTAGTTTTGAATATGACGCAATATTTAGGGCGATTCATACGGGGGATCTTACCCCTACGATGATTACAATAACAGCGATATTAATTTTTATCGGTGCGATGGGGAAGTCAGGTCAGTTCCCGCTTCATACGTGGTTACCAGATGCGATGGAAGGGCCGACGCCTGTTTCGGCACTTATTCATGCGGCGACGATGGTCGCAGCTGGCGTATATTTAGTGGCGACGATGTTCCCGCTATTTTCAGCAAGTGCGGTGGCGATGCAGACGGTGGCAATCGTTGGAGCTTTCACCGCAATCTTTGCGGCTTCTATCGGTCTTGTACAAACGGATATAAAGAGAGTGCTCGCTTATTCTACGGTTAGCCAGCTAGGTTATATGATGC
The DNA here is from genome assembly GCF_058791555.1 of Bacillus sp. EB106-07-01-XG149. NCBI lineage: Bacteria > Bacillati > Bacillota > Bacilli > Caryophanales > Bacillaceae > Bacillus > Bacillus sp. EB106-07-01-XG149. Next base: position 74,723 of record NZ_JBYTDP010000005.1, read on the forward strand.
TCGCATTAGGATCTGCTGGTTATGTAGCTGGTGTTTTCCATTTAACGACACACGCCTTTTTTAAAGCGCTACTATTTTTGGCGGCAGGAAGTGTCATTCATGCAGTGCATACGCAAGACATTAATAAAATGGGCGGTTTACAGAAGAAGATGAAAGTAACGGGTGCACTATTTTTAATCGGTACACTTGCAATTAGTGGGGTTCCGCTCCTTTCTGGTTTCTTTAGTAAAGATGAAATTTTAGCGGTGACTTGGATGAATGGCAATTACGTTTTATTCATATTAGCAGTAATTGCAGCGTTCTTAACAGCATTCTACATGTTCCGGCTATACTTCCTTGTTTTTACTGGGGAAGTGAAGACGAAGGAAGATGTGCATGAATCGCCCCGCATTATGACGTATCCGATGATCGTTCTCGGGGTCCTTGCAGTAGTGGCAGGTTATATAAATACACCATGGTTTGGGACGTTTCTCGGAGATTGGCTTACGAAAGATGTAGCATTTAAAGCGCGAGAGGCACACGGACCAGTTTGGATTATGATTTTTGCGACGCTCGTTTCATTTGCTGGGATTGCTCTTGCATATTTCATATATGGCAAGAAATCTATTTCTAGAGATTGGGCTGGGGGCGAGGGAACACCTCTTTATAACTTTTTGAAAGAAAAATATTATGTGGATGAACTATACAATATGACGGTGCTCCCTATTACGAAGGGAATCGCTCATGTGCTTCGCTTATTTGAGGTGTATGTAGTCGAAGGAATTGCCGTTTTAATAGGGAGTCTAGTTAAAGGGATAAGCGGACTCGGTTCTAGACTCCAAAACGGAAATGTACAAGTGTACGGCACTGTAACAGCTGTTTCGCTTGCAGTACTCGTCATTATTTTGCTCTATACGGGAGGGGATTTACGATGAATGATTTGTTATTAACGTTCTTCATTTTTTCCCCGCTTTTAGGAATTCTCTTACTTGTATTAACGCCAAAAAAAGAATCGCGTACTGTGCGAGCGCTTGGTTTATTTGGAACGGCCCTTCCATTTGGAATCGCTATCGTACTCGCTTGTACATATGCTTCTGGAAAGAGTTTGTCGCTATTCGATCAAAAAGTGAAATGGATTAAATTTGGGGATTTTGCAGCGGTGGATAAAAGATGGTTTTCCATTTATTACGAGCTCGGCATTGATGGTTTATCGCTCGTTATGATGGTGCTGACAGCCCTTCTAGCGATGCTTGCAGCAATTGCGGCATTTACTATTAAAAGGAACTTGAAAGCCTTTTATATGCTGCTACTCATGTTAGAAATAGGGATGCTCGGCGTCTTCGCTGCTCAAAATTTAATGTTGTTCTTTATCTTCTTTGAAATTACGTTGCCGCCAATGTTTTTATTAATTGGGAAGTGGGGGAAATTGTCGAGTGAAAAAGCTGCTTATAGTTATTTAATATATAACGGTATTGGCTCCGCTATTTTACTCATCGTTTTCTCGGTTTTATTTGCGAAAACAGGTACAACAAATATTACAGAGCTTAAAGAAATATTAACGAGTGTAGGTGCTGGGGGAGGAATGGCTGTCTCAAGTAGCTTACAGTTCGGCTTGTTTCTTGCCATAATGATTGCTTTTGCGATTAAACTACCCGTTTTCCCGTTACATCGCTGGATGGTCAATGTGCATGTTGAAGCGCATCCGGCTGTAGTTATGCTTCATGCGGGCGTTTTACTGAAGATTGGGGCATACGGTATGATTCGTTTCGGAAAGGGGCTATTCCCGGAATACTTTCGCGAGTTTGCAACGTTTATTGCGATTTTAGGAGTCATCAATTTATTGTACGGAGCATTCTTAGCGCTCATTCAAACGGACTTTCGGAAGGTGCTTGCTTACTCTAGTATTTCGCATATGGGCATCGTATTAATGGGCCTTGCAGCGTTAAATGCACCAGGTATACAAGGGGCACTATTCCAAGTTGTCTCTCACGGTTTAATTGCAGCCTTACTCTTTTTCTTACTTGGCGTTATAGAACAGCGCTTTGGAACTTCGGACATTACAGCGCTTGGCGGACTCGCAAAAAGTGTCCCGGTACTTAGCGGATTCTTCTTAGCAGGAGGAATGGCATCGCTTGGATTACCAGGAATGTCTGGATTTGTTAGCGAGTTTCTTGCCTTTCTCGGTTTATTCCAAGGGGAGCCAGTCATTGCTGCAGTCGGTGTACTTGGCATCATTTTAACCGCTGTATACGTATTGAGAGCGACACTTCAAGTAACATTTGGTAAGAAAGAGTGGGAAGCGAAAGCTGATATACACGGATGGGAGTATGTCCCTATATTGCTACTTATCTTCTGCATTATTGCGATTGGAGTAATGCCAGAAATATTAGGGGATCCGCTTCAAAATACATTGAAAACATTGGGGGTGAAGTAGGATGGATATGAATACGTTACTTAGCTTATCATGGCATCTCATGGTGCCAGAATTCATTATTCTCGGAGCTGCCATCCTTCTTTCCATATGTGATTTGTTTTTTAAGTTGAACCATAGATATGTAGCGCTTAGTGCAATCGCAGCCGTCATATTAGCAATCGTCTCATTAATTACGCTATATGGTGAACCGACAGGAGATATTTTAAACGGATCGTTTGTGTTAGATGGGTTTTCAAAAGGATTCAAAACGTTGTTATTAGGCGGAGCGGCCCTCATCTTATGCACCGCCATGAGCGATGATAAGAAGAATCCAATTGAAGATAAGGGAGAATATTATTACTTATTTTTAATGGCACTTCTTGGGGCTATGTTTATGGCTTCTAGTGTCGACTTCATTACACTTTTCGTCGGTTTAGAATTGCTTTCACTTTCTTCATATATTTTAGTAGGAATACGAAAAAGGAACCGTGCGTCAAACGAGGCGGCCATGAAATATGTCATTAATGGAGGTATTGGCACGGCAATTACGCTCTTTGGAATGAGTTATTTATACGGTATCACAGGATCAACTAATATCGTGGATATGCAAAAAGTATTCGCAGGGGAGCTTGCTGGTGGTATTCAGTTATTGTTAGCTCTCGCATTTCTACTATTACTCGTTGGACTCTCGTTTAAAATTGCGACAGTGCCGTTTCATATGTGGGCACCAGATGTGTATGAGGGAGCGGCTACGCCTGTTACTGCTTTTCTCGGGACGATTTCTAAAATTGCTGGATTCTTACTCATTATTCGTCTGTTTCTCATGGTTTTTGCAAGTGTATCGGTGCAAGGAGACATGCAATCTTTATACGGACGTATGAGCATATACATTGCAGTACTAGCGAGTATTACGATGATTATTGGAAACGTAGTAGCGTTAAAGCAATATAACGTAAAACGCCTATTTGCCTATTCGGGAATCGCACATGCGGGGTATTTACTCGTTCCGCTTGTAGCATTATCACCATTTACGATGGATAGCATGTGGTTTTACATGCTTGCGTATATGCTTATGAATATAGGCGCATTTGCAATTATCCACGGCTTAATCTTACAAAGCGACAAAGAAAACATTACCATTTTCACCGGATTATATAAGCGGTCGCCATTTACAGCGATAGTGATGACGATTTTTATATTATCGTTGGCCGGGATACCAGGAACAGCTGGTTTCATCGGGAAAATTAACATCTTTTTAGGTGCACTGCATGTAGAGCCAGCTCATTACGTACTAGCTTCTATTATGATGGGGACGACAATCATCTCATTCGTATATTATTTCCGTATTTTACAGCAAATGTTTTTCAGGGCGGGAGAAGTGGAAGAGAAAATTCGTTTACCATTGAATATAAAGGTTGTTATGAGCCTTTGTGCAATCTCGATTGTAATACTAGGGATTATGCCGATGATTGGATACAATTTCTTTTATGAATATTTTCCATTAATGAAGGATTTCTTCTTCTTAGGGAACGTGGTACAATAGTGAAAATAAAAGGTGTGGAGTTGTTACTCTGCGCTTTTTATTTTGTGTGAATTACAATTGAAAATGCATGTAGGTATATGTTTTTTGAGAGCAAATTACGAAGTGAAATGTAAGATGCTTATTTGTATTTGAAAAAGTGTGGCTCCTACTTATTATGGTATCGTTTTTATAGTATTTCGTAAGTAGTAGCTGGGTAAAAAGGGGTCGATTTTTTGGCACATCTTTTAGGGCAACAAGCACTGATTGCCATTGTTTCGCATTTATTGTTTATTACCATTACGTGGTGGGCCTTACAAGGTGTTCACATTGAGCGTTTAATGAAGTCTGGAAAGGTGATGCAGACGCGAGTGTTACTCATCCTAATTACAATTGCAATTGGGACATCTGTAAGTAACTTTTTCCTTGATTATTTAGGCTATTCAAAGAGTTTAACGTATTTAGTAAAGTAAGTGTATAGAACCTCATATCTCCGTTAACAATGGGGATAGGAGGGGATGAAATTGAAGCTTAAAGCCATTCTTATTGTTGTGATAAGTGTTGTTTTATTTTTGGTTGGATATAGAGAGATGAAACCGATCAGCGATGAACAGAAAATGGAGAGCATGATTGCAACTTTAGAGAAAAATGATGCTAAAGTAGAGAAGTGGTCATGGTTAGCGCGAGAAACAAAAACAATTTCTAATATACATACGTTTCAAAAGTTGTTAAACGATGTGAAGGACAAGGCGAATATTCAAAAGTGGGAATTAGAGCAATCTCCAGATGGATATAAAGCTACATCCTATAAAAAGTTTTCTTCTTATGAAGAACGAGTAGTAGTAACATGGAGTAAGGAAAATACTAAAGAAAACACTTTCATTATTTTTGAAGTAAGCGGGGCGAAATGGGACCCGAAGTACATTCAGAAAACAAATAAAATTTTTAGTGAAAAACCTATAATTTACACTTGTGTTCAAGGTGTACTGAATGATAAGATTGAAGGTGTTTTGCAAAATAAAACCAATCAGGTTTTGAAAAATCTTTCAGCAAGAGCGATCGAACAGATAGAAGAAAGAGCATTTGTGTCAGTCTCCGCATACAATAAAAAGTGGGATGACGCTCTTTCAACAAATAGAGAGAAAATAAATGTGCAAATAGCAATACGTTCTACAGACAACAAAGATACAATTGTGGTTGGCACACCGATCATAACTTCTGAGTATTGAGTGAATAGATACTGAAAAAAGGACACGGAGGGGAATAATTTGGAAAAGATCATCGTCCGTGGCGGAAAGCGGTTAAACGGCACAGTGCGTGTTGAGGGCGCAAAAAATGCTGTATTACCTATAATCGCTGCAGCCCTATTAGCGAGTGATGGAAAGAATGTACTATCTGAAGTACCAGTTTTGTCTGATGTATACACAATTAATGAGGTATTACGTCATTTAAATGCTGAAGTCGTATTTGAAAATAACCAAGTAACAATCGATGCTTCTAAAGAACTAAACATTGAAGCACCATTTGAATATGTACGTAAAATGCGTGCATCTGTTCAAGTAATGGGACCATTACTTGCACGTAACGGCCGTGCTCGTATTGCACTTCCTGGTGGATGTGCAATTGGTTCACGTCCAATTGACCAACATTTAAAAGGCTTCGAAGCAATGGGAGCAAAAGTACAGGTTGGTAATGGTTTTGTTGAGGCATACGTTGAGGGAGAACTAAAAGGAGCTAAAATTTATTTAGACTTCCCAAGCGTAGGCGCGACAGAAAACATTATGTCTGCAGCTACATTAGCAAAAGGGACAACAATCCTTGAAAACGCAGCGAAAGAACCAGAAATCGTTGACTTAGCTAACTTCTTAAATGCGATGGGAGCGAAAGTACGCGGAGCTGGAACTGGAACGATTCGTATCGAAGGCGTTGATAAATTATATGGTGGAAACCACTCTATTATTCCTGACCGTATTGAAGCGGGAACATTCATGGTTGCAGCGGCAATTACTGGTGGAGACATCTTAATTGAAAATGCTGTACCTGAACATTTACGCTCAATTACAGCGAAAATGGAAGAAATGGGTGTTAAAGTTATTGAGGAAAATGAAGGTGTACGTGTTATCGGCCCAGATAAGTTAAAAGCGGTTGATATTAAAACTATGCCTCACCCAGGTTTCCCAACAGACATGCAATCACAAATGATGGCATTATTACTACAAGCTGATGGAACAAGTATGATTACAGAAACGGTATTCGAAAACCGCTTTATGCACGTTGAAGAATTCCGTCGTATGAATGCTGATATTAAAATCGAAGGTCGTTCTGTTATTATGAACGGTCCAAACAGCTTACAAGGTGCTGAAGTAGGCGCAACTGACTTACGTGCTGCTGCTGCATTAATCTTAGCTGGTTTAGTATCTGAAGGTTACACTCGTGTAACTGAGTTAAAGCATCTTGACCGTGGTTATGTAGATTTCCATAAGAAATTAGCTGCATTAGGTGCAACTATTGAACGTGTAAACGAAAAAGTAGAAGAAGTGAAAGAACAAGAAGTTTCTGATCTTCACGCTTAATTGGAATAGTCTCTACGTCTTTTGACGTAGGGGCTATTTTTTTGGGGTTATTACTGTTATAGTCAATAAATTCTATACTTATGCACGTACCAGTAAAAATATTTAGAAAATTTTTGTTTTATCCTTCGTTAACTGTCCGTAAACATTCGATTGGTGCGGCTGATTAAAGTTTCACTTTATATGGTTCCCCTTCAGTATGTTCTAAAAGAAAGAGTTGTTCCATAAGAATGAATGGAGTAAAGCTTTTGGATATTGGGGGAAATAAGATGAAATTTTCAAAGCCACTTTTTATCACAGTAGCGCTTCTCATAGCGCTCGTTATCATTGTACCTGCTGCTCTTGTTATTCCGTTTGCGAAAGCAAAAGTAGGGGAAGACGCAGCTTCTAAAACTCCTCCAGCAATAGAAAGTATACCAGCTCCAGGGAAAGTGGATACAGCGGTTCAAGTTGCTGTATATCGTGATCAGCAAAAGAAGGTAGAAACATTACCTATGGAGGAGTATGTGACCGGTGTAGTAGCTTCTGAGATGAATGCCAGTTTTGAAATAGAGGCGCTAAAGGCGCAGGCATTAGCAGCGAGAACATTTGTGGTACAGCGTATGCTAAGCGGAGGTAAGAAAAACAATGCGGACGTGACCGATACGGTGAAAGATCAAGTGTACAAAAGTAAAGAAGAATTGAAGAAACAATGGGGTAATAACTACGAAAATAACTTGAAAAAAATCGAAGAAGCCGTTTCGAAAACCGCAGGACAAGTTTTAACGTATGATGGAAAACCAATCTCAGCATCCTTCTTCTCAACGAGTAATGGCCGGACAGAAAATGCAGCTGATTATTGGGGAAATGATTATCCATACTTAAAGAGCGTAGATAGTCCGTGGGATCAAGCCTCTCCAAAATTTACGAGCGAGCAAACATTTACAGTAGCTGACTTTCAAAAACGTCTTGGTGTGAAGGTGTTGGCAGACGGGAAGGTTGGAAATATTAAAGATCTTACGGAAGGAAAGCGAGTAAAAGATGTAGCATTTCAAGGGAAAACATTAACAGGAAAGCAAGTTCGTGAAAAGTTAGATTTACGCTCTTCTGACTTCACGTGGAAACAAGAAGGGGATAAAATCGTCGTTACAACGAAGGGATTCGGTCACGGCGTTGGCATGAGCCAATACGGAGCAAATGGCATGGCGGCGGAAGGTAAGAAATATACAGATATCGTTGCTCATTATTATAAGGGTGTCGAAATAAAGTCGATGAATGATTATGAAGGAAAGTTAATGGTGAAGAAGTAGGGGGAAAAGAGACCGTTCCAAGAGGTATGTTGGGACGGTTTTCTTTTGTTAGTAGATAGGTTCCTTGTCGAATCGTTGATATATTAAAAAAATCGTCAATGTTCAGCGATGACAGAACTCTGTTTAAGGGGCCCATGGATCGCTGGAAGCTATTATAAGGGTGAACGTACAGAAGAATCAATGAAAGACGGTTGACTCTATACAGGAGACATTGTCACGGTTGATTCGGAAGGATGTATTAAGATTGCTGATCGTACGAAAGACTGAATTAAAAGTGGAGGCGAATGGATTTCTTCCGTAGATTTAGAAAATGCCTTAATGTCGCACGATAAAGTGTTAGAAGCATCGATTGTGGCGGTGCCGCATGAAAAATGGCAAGAACGTCCCGTTGCTTGCGTTGTACTAAAAGAGGGACAAGCAGTGGAAAAGGAAGATCTGTATGCTTTACTAGAAGCAGATTTTCCAAAATGGTGGATGCCAGACGATATTTTATTTGTAAACGAAATTCCGAAAACATTTGTAGGGAAGTTTCTAAAACATGCGCTGCGTGATCAGCTCAAGACGTATATGGTAGAGCAAAACTAGAGAAGAAGGCTATCCTTTCAGTTGGATAGCCTTCTTTTTATGGTACTTCATAAAATATCTAAATCTTCCATTAATTGTTTGGTATAATAGGATAAAAAGTATTTGGGGGAGACAGAATGGCGTTATTGGAGTTGAGACAATTAGGGAAGACGAACCAGTTACCAGCAGTTGAACTGAAGGTTGAGAAGGGACAATGTGTTGTTTTGCAATGTAATAACCATACAGCTAAAGTATTGCACCGCATTATTATTGGTGAGGAAGAAGCTTCAACTGGCAACGTGCTATTTGAGGGAGAATCGATTGGAAAGAAAAATTATTCTCGCATCGGCTTTTGTTTTTTGAAAGATGAAGCATACGAACGTTTGAAGGTAAAGGAATACTTCAAGTTCTTAATAGGACTTTATGAATCAAATATGAGCACGGAAGAAGTAGTGCAATATGTCGGCCTCTTAGATAAATTAAACGTTAAAATAGAAAAACTATCATTTTCAGAGAAACGTCGCCTTCATATCGGGCGAGTTATGATTCATAATCCGGATTTAGTTATTTTGGAAGAGCCAGAGCAAAATGTAGATACAGAAAGTATGATTATTATTCGAAAAGCAATTATGGCAATGAAGAAGAAAGGAAAAGCGATTTTTATTACGTCATCCTTTCTATCAGACGCTCTTTCGTTAACAGAGGATGTATACATTTTAAATAACGATGGTGTGAAAAAAATAGAAATCGAACAAGAAGAAGTTGAAGAGGTGGATGAAGAGAAGGTCGTGCAAATGATTCCGCAAATGAAACTTGAAAGAATTCCAGCGAAAGTGAACGATAAAATTATTTTACTTGATCCGATGGAAATTCATTTCATTGAAACGCAAAACGGAGTGACACATATTCATGTGCGTGAAGGTGATTTCGTATGTGCATTAACATTAAGTGAACTAGAAGCGAGATTAACAGGATTCGGGTTCTTTAGATGTCATCGCTCGTACCTAGTGAATTTACAAAGAGTACGAGAAGTGATTACGTGGACTCGTAATAGCTTTAGTTTAATTTTGGATGACGAAAGAAAAAGTTCAATCCCGCTTTCAAAAGGACGAATGGATGAATTAAAAGGTGTGATTGGGCTATAAAAATTGCTCCAATAAGCTCAAAATACGATTCATTCACCGGTAAAAATACTCCTTTTACCGGTATTTTACTGCACCTACCCTTTGTTTTTCATATGATTGAGTCAAGAAAAGCGAAACAAACAAACAAACGAAAAGCGCTAAAGCGACTTTCATCTATAAAAGAAAAAACAAAGGGGATGACAAGATGACATTGGCAATTGAAATGAAAGATGTAATGAAAAGTTTCAACGAAAAAACGGCACTTCGAAATGTAAATATTGAGGTGAAGCAAGGAGAAATTTTCGGATTCCTCGGACCGAGTGGATCTGGAAAAACAACAACAGTAAAGATTTTAACTTCTCAATTACTCCATAGCGTTGGAACAGTGAGAGTACTAGGTAAAGATATTACAGGCCCAAGCAGCATTGACTACAAACGAATTGGTATTTTAACAGACAACAGCGGTTTATATGAGCGACTTAGCATTTATGATAACTTACTATTATTTTGTGACTTATACGATTGCAAAAAAGAAAGAATCGATGAAGTACTAGCGCAAGTGAATTTATTAGATGATAAAAAAACACCAGTAAAGAAACTATCAAAAGGAATGAAGCAGCGTGTTACATTAGCTAGAGCAATCCTTCATAAACCAGATATTCTCTTCTTAGATGAACCAACATCTGCACTTGATCCAGTAAACGTACAAAACATTCATAAAATCTTAAAAGACTTAAATAAAGAAGGAACGACGATTTTCTTAACGACTCACAATATGAACGAAGCAGAGACGCTTTGTAACCGCATCGCCTTTCTATGCGGCGGAGAGATTGTAGCGCTTGATACACCAGAAAACCTTCGCCTACAATACGCGAAAGATCAAATACAAGTCGTATTAAAAGATAAGCAAAAAGAAGTCGTGCAAAAAGACGAATTAGGTGCAAAACGTATTTCAGAATGGATGAAAAAAGGTGAATTACTATCCATTCATTCACACGAACCAACGCTAGGCGATATCTTTATTGAAGTTACTGGGAGGGGACTATAATGACATTTTCAATGAGACGTGTATCAGCTATTTTTAGAAAAGAAGTACAGGATTTTAAGACAAATTCACAAGTTTTGTTAATGGCATCTTTACCAATTATATTTGCATTTATATTTAGCCGATTTGGAGAAGGACAGGCAGGAGTTGGCATTATTACTTTAATGTCCTTTCTATTTGTAGCAGGGTTTGTTCAATCAATGGTAATTGCAGAAGAGAAAGAAAAACATACGTTACGTGTGTTAATGCTATCACCGGCTTCTTCTGTTGAAGTTCTTCTTGGGAAAAGTATATTAACAGCATGTTTAACGTTAGGTATTTCCATTGTAAACTTATTCATCTTAGATCAATTAAGTGGCAATCTCTTATTGCTAGCATTTATTTTCTTATGTGGAACAATTCTATTCATTTTAATTGGAACAGTGATTGGATTATTAGCTGAGTCTGTCCCGCAAACATCACTAATTGGAATGCCAATATTAATGACGATGTATTTAGCTGTACAATTTGAGCCAATGGTTGAAAATAAAGTAATTAAGACGATGATTAGTTATCTTCCAACATCTCATCTTGAAAAAGCGATTAAAAGCTTAGTGGATGGTGCTGGGTTTAGTAGTATTAGTGGGCATATGCTAAATGTTGGAGTGTGGCTCGTTATTTCACTTATTGCATGTTTAATCGTATATAAAAAGAAACAATTGGACTAAAAACTGAGCGGAAAGTGCTCAGTTTTTTCTTTTTTCTATCATTTCCTCGGAAATTTTACAATTCCTATACATATTTTTACAGATTTTGTCGAAAAGTAATTAGTTATACGTTGTATAGGATACGTGAATATTGTTCAAAATGATTGCTGAGGTGATGATGGAATGCGAGGAAGAAATAATAAAAAGTCGCAAAAGGTAGTACATTTATTTCAAAAAAGATGGGTGTTTCCGGCACTATACATTGCTTGTGCAGCGGTAATTTTAATGGTTGCGCTATGGTTCCAAGGAGCTAATCCGAAGAAGACTCCGAACCAAGATCAAGCAACACCGTATACACAATCGGAAGATCCAGCAGTGCCAGTAACGAAATCTTCAGAAGTAGTGAAAATGCCAGCTGCCGCTAATGCGGAAGTAGTCGTACAGAAGAAATTCTATGAAGATGCAGCAACTGAGGCGGAACAAGAAAAAGCACTTGTCTTTTATAACAACACATATTCCCCAAATAAAGGAATCGACATTGCTGCGAAGAATGGAAAAGAATTCGATGTAGCTGCTGCTTTAAGCGGTACAGTAACGAAAGCTGAAAAAGATTCACTTCTTGGTTATGTTGTAACAGTTGATAGCGGAAATGGTGTAGCAGTTTCTTATCAAAGCTTAGGCAGTGTGAAAGTAGAAAAAGGTGCACGAGTTGCACAAGGTGAAGTATTAGGAAAATCCGGTCTAAGTGCAATGAATAAAGAAGCAGGTTCTCACGTTCACTTTGAAGTACGTAAAGACAACGTGGCTGTGAACCCTGAGCGCTACTTAAATAAGTCAGTAGCAGAAATTAAAGCTGATGCAGGTGCTGCAAAGGCAACGAACGCTTCTGGTAAAAAAGCTGAAGACAAATCTCAAAAAGAAGAGAAGTCGACGAGCACGAAACCAGAAAATAAAACAGAAGACAAGTCTCAAAAAGAAGAGAAATCAACTAGCGGTTCGACTAGTGACAAAAAAGAAGAGCCGAAGAAAGAAGAAAAATCAACAAATGGTTCTACAGAATCATCTAACAGTTCTTCTTCACAAGAATAAGAAAGTGAAAAAATCAGTTCTCACTAGGAGAGCTGATTTTTTTACTTTTACCCCGCATTAACGGGCAGTAAGACCCCTACTTCAAAATTCAGTGAAAGCTAAGAAGTTAGGCCTGGGGTCAACTGCCCGTAAAAGCCCGATTGGTGAAGGCTAAGAATCAGTGGGAAATGGCGCCCACTGATTAAAGTTTCACTTTATATAAAAATACTCAATTTCGAGAAAAAAGTTGCAATAACAAGGAAATATGACGAGATTCTCGAATATATATTACAAAAAGGAGGGGATACTGTGTCATTTTTATTTGTTCTGTCGACTGCTATTATTTTATTGTTTGTTTTATTCACTTTATATTATTATATTGCCGGTAAGAAAGAGGTTCCCCACCATCAATTGTTAGAAGAAGAGTTGGAACGAGAAGAATGACACCTTATATACAAGGTGTCATTTTTTTTCGCCAAAATAGTTACTGTTAACGTATTTCTCACAAAAAAACGTAATTTTTCTTAGCTTAGTCCGCAAAAATAGTGAACATGTAGCATATATCAGTAGTGCGGGCAATACAATGGTATAAACCAAAGCAAAGAGAGTGTTTGAGGTGAGAAATCGTGAATCATTTCATTATAAATCCAAGAATGTTTAACGCTTACAAACAGCACTCACACTTACTTCTTAGTCATATGCAGCGAGGCTCATTTCACCCTTCTCACATCCAATTTAGGGAGGCGAGTGGTGTGCACGATTACATCAAAGAGAGAACTATCAAGATTGGTAAGTATATCGTGGAGACAAGAAAGACAGTGCGTGTCATTGCAAAGGAATTTGGGGTATCAAAGAGTACAGTCCATAAAGATTTAACGGAACGTCTACCAGAAATTAATCCAGAGCTCGCAAATGAAGTGAAAGAAATTCTTGATTATCATAAGTCTATTCGTCATTTAAGAGGCGGAGAAGCAACAAAACAAAAGTATAGAAAAGAAGATGTAGAAAAGCCGGTCCGTCAATAAATATGCGATCGCAAACATTCCGTTTCAATTCGGTAATATTTTTCAGAAGAATTCTTTTTGCGAATATTACGTTTCTGTTAAATTTATGATAAAATCAGAAATTAGGTGTAAAAGAATTCGGGTGTAACCTGATTTTGAATATCGAGGAGGAAATGACGGGAATGTTTGCGCGAGATATCGGAATTGACCTAGGTACGGCTAATGTATTAATTCATGTTAAAGGCAAGGGTATTGTATTAAATGAGCCATCTGTTGTGGCAATTGATCGTAACACAGGTAAAGTATTAGCAGTAGGTGAAGAAGCAAGAAGTATGGTGGGACGTACACCTGGTAATATTGTAGCAATTCGTCCGCTTAAAGATGGTGTAATCGCAGATTTCGAAATTACAGAAGCAATGTTAAAGTATTTCATTAACAAATTGGACGTGAAGAGCTTCTTTTCAAAACCTCGCATTTTAATTTGCTGTCCAACAAATATCACATCTGTAGAACAAAAAGCAATTCGTGAGGCTGCTGAACGTTCAGGTGGTAAAACAGTATTTTTAGAAGAAGAACCAAAAGTAGCCGCAGTTGGTGCTGGTATGGAAATCTTCCAACCAAGCGGTAACATGGTTGTTGATATTGGTGGAGGTACAACGGATATCGCTGTACTATCTATGGGTGATATTGTTACCTCTTCCTCTATCAAAATGGCTGGCGATAAGTTTGATATGGAGATCTTAAACTACGTTAAACGTAAGTATAAGTTATTAATTGGAGAACGTACTTCAGAAAATATTAAAATTAAAGTTGGTACAGTATTCCCAGGTGCACGTAGCGAAGAGCTTGAAATTCGCGGACGTGACATGGTAACGGGCTTACCACGTACAATTACAGTATGCTCTGAAGAAATTACAGAAGCACTAAAAGAAGACGCTGCTATCATTGTACAAGCTGCAAAAGGCGTACTAGAGCGCACGCCACCAGAACTATCTGCGGACATTATTGACCGCGGTGTTATTCTAACGGGCGGTGGAGCTTTACTACACGGTATCGACATGCTTCTAGCAGAAGAACTAAAAGTACCAGTATTAATTGCTGAAAACCCAATGCAATGTGTTGCTGTTGGTACAGGTATTATGTTAGAGAATATCGATAAATTACCAAAGCGTGCTTTACGATAAAGTGAAACTTTAATAAGTGGGGGCATCCCCACTTATTATTAGCTCGCAAATAGTAGGGGAAATGAGAAGAACTAAGGTGTTAACCGAAGTTCTTTTTTGTTTTTTTATTCTTTCATTTTTTTATTTTATTTTGATTTATTGAGAAAATAGAAGAAAAATAAAGAAAAACGAAGGAAATAGGTAAAATATTCATATATATGGTTAAATTTAATATTTCCTTATTTGAAAACGTTTATAATATAATGAGTCGAATACGACATTAAGGCAAATCATGTTCAAATACATATTGCCTTTCCCTAATTTGGGCATACACTCTTTTCTACCTCCGTGTCAGTTGCTGGAATATGCAGCTATTTTAAGAGAATAGAGTGTGTGCATTTTTTTATATATAAAGCTGAAAAGATATTAAAGTTTCACTTTACCCCGCATTAACGGGCAGTAAGACTCCCGCCTCAAAATTTCGCGAATACAAGAGAGTTAGGGCGGAGGTCGACTGCCCGTAAAAGCCCGATTGGTGAAGGCTAATAATCAGTGGGAAAGGTCACCCACTGATTAAAGTTTCACTTTATAATGACAAACAATAAACAAAATGGGATAATAAACAATATGTCCAAGTGGTAAGACCAATATTACAAAAGGGGCGATTGTTACATGCTAAATATAGAACAAATTAAAGAAATCATTCCTCACCGCTATCCATTTTTACTTGTTGATAAAATATTAGAAGTAGATGAAGGAAAAAGAGCGGTTGGAATTAAAAATGTATCCGCAAACGAAGAATTCTTTAACGGGCACTTTCCTGACTATGCAGTTATGCCTGGTGTACTTATTGTAGAAGCATTAGCACAGGTTGGAGCTGTTGCGGTATTAAAGAAAGAAGAAAACCGTGGAAGACTTGCTTTCTTTGCTGGTATTGACAACTGTCGTTTCAAAAAACAAGTACGTCCAGGTGATCAACTTCGCCTAGAAGTTGAAATGACACGTGTACGTGGTCCAATCGGAAAAGGAAAAGCAATCGCAACAGTAGATGGTGAAGTTGCATGTGAAGCTGAAATTACATTTGCGATTGGTGATAAAAAAGAATAGATGTTAATTAAAAAAATTCTTCTGTAACATGCAGAAGAATTTTTTTAATTAATGTATTTTTGATTCGAAATATTAAAATGCAGAGTAATCAGAATTTTTATTGTAAATGTATGGAAGTTTGTATATAATGACGCTATAAATATCTTGGAATTAAGATAAATGATAACGCGATGAAAATAGAGATATCGTTGTCACATTATAGAAGGTGTGGAATAGGACAAAGGTTATTCTGATTCGTTATGATGGATTGTAGAGGAAAGTAATGGAGAAATTTAACGGTAGAAGTAAATGAAAAATTGGCGTAGCATATCGAGCATAAAAGAGAAAAAGGGGAAAATGACGTATTCTGAAAAAGGAGACCATAACATGTTCGGGAGAAAGAAAAGACAGCCATTAAGACAATTAATTACAAATAAAGAGCCTAAATCACGCATTGCGGAACAATACCGTAATATCCGTACAAATATTGAATTTACATCTGTAGATAACCATATCCGTTCTATCATTGTCACTTCAGCAGATCCAGGTGATGGGAAAACAACGACCATTTCTAATCTAGCAGTTGTTTTTGGACAACAAGGGAAAAAAGTATTGTTAATTGGAGCTGACTTACGTAAACCAACATTGCAAAATTTATTCGCTGCACACAATCCAAATGGATTAACGAATTTATTATCAGGACAAGCATCATTTGTGCAATGTATTCAAAAAACAGATATAGAGAATGTATATGTTATGTCAGCAGGTCCAATCCCGCCAAACCCAGCAGAGCTACTTGGATATCGTAAAATGGATGAAGTACTTCTAGAGGCATATAAGATGTTTGACATCGTTCTGATCGATACACCACCTGTATTGGCCGTTACAGATGCACAAATACTTGCTAATAAATGTGATGGGATTGTATTAGTAGCACGCAGTGAAAAAACAGAAAAAGATAAACTAATAAAAGCGAAACAAATATTAGATAAAGCATCCGGAAAGCTACTTGGTGTTATATTAAACGATAAAAGAGAAGAACAAGAGCAATATGGATATTATTAGAAAATAATGTATGAAATAGTATTTTTTTTGAAGCTAGTAATTTTTTACTAGCTTTTTTGAATTGTTTTAAAATTCCGTATCGCATTATACAAAAAAAATGATATAATGGAATTTTTGTCAAATTGATGGAATGTGTTGTCATATTTAAGATTATTTTGTAAGATTATATATGTTTTTAAATAAGAAACGTACATAGATATTACTAAAATAAAAAAATGTAAGATTTATATGTTATAATTTTTCTTATGTGCAAATTTTAGAAAGTTGGAGGAACTTATGGAAGAAACAATTAGTTTGAAAGAGTTATTTCATATTTTAAAAAAACGTTTAGCAATGATCCTCGTAATCGCCTTTGGTGCAGCTATAGTAAGTGCTATCATTAGCTTCTTCTTCATGACACCAATCTATCAATCTTCTACGCAAATTCTTGTGAACCAGAAGAAACAAGAGGGATCGATGTTTCAAGCTGGTGAAGTTCAAACGAATATTCAATTAACGAATACATATAAGGTTATTATTAAAAGTCCAGTAATCTTAGATCAAGTGAATGAAAAATTAAATTTAAATATGACAGCGCAAGCGTTAACGGGAAAGATTAATGTTGCGAATGAAAAAGATTCACAAGTAATTTCTGTAACGGCTGAGGATAAAAATCCGAAGCTAGCTCGCGATATTGCCAATGCAACTGCAGATGTATTTAAAGGTGAAGTTGCAAAAATTATGAATGTTGATAACGTAACAGTACTATCGAAAGCAGAAGTCGCAGAAAACCAATCTCCGATTAAACCACGCCCGATGTTAAATGTAGCCATCGCTTTTGTTGTTGGTTTAATGGCTTCAGTTGGTCTTGCATTCTTACTAGAATACTTAGATAACACAGTGAAAAAAGAAGAAGATGTAGAAAACTTACTTGGCTTACCGGTGTTAGGTATTGTAGCGCGTATGGATGAAGAAACAATGAACGTGAAATCACACGCTCCATCATCAAGAAAAGTGAGGGGACAAACAATTGGCTCTTAATTTATTTAAAAAGAAAAAAAATCATCGTCAACGTCGTCAATTAATTGCTCATCAACAACCGAAATCACCAATTTCAGAACAGTATCGTAATATTCGAACAAATATCGAATTTGCAGCTGTTGATACGAATTTACATTCATTAATGGTAACATCTGCGAACCCAAGTGAAGGGAAAACAACAACGACAGCGAATATGGCAGTCGTGTTTGCCCAACAAGGAAAGAAAGTACTATTAATTGATGCAGATATGCGTAAACCGGCAATGCATCAAATGTTCCAAGTAGATAACATTTTCGGATTAACAAATGTGTTAACGCATAGTGAACGTTTAGAGAAATGTGTACAAACAACATCAGTTGATAATTTACACTTTTTAGCTTGTGGTCCAATTCCACCAAATCCAGCAGAATTGTTAGGATCAAAATCAATGCAAGAACTTCTTGCACAAGCATATAGCCTGTACGATTTAGTTATTTTCGATTTGCCACCAATTTTAGCTGTTACCGATGCGCAAATTATGGCGAATGTATGTGATGCTTCTATTCTTGTCGTTCGTAGTGAATCGACAGAAAAAGAAGCAGCAGTAAAAGCAAAAGGTTTATTAGAATCAGCGAAAGGTAAACTGTTAGGCGTTGTTCTGAATGATCGTGAACGTGAACAGGGCTTATATTATTACTACGGTGCAAATTAATTGAAAGAGTGAGATATGAGAAGAACATATCTCCTTTTTTCCCTTGAATATGAGATGTCTCATATTCAAGGGAAAAAAGATTTATATGAGAGAGGGAGGATGAAACAAATGATAGATTTACATTGTCACATTTTACCTGGTATCGATGACGGTGCACAGACAGTAACAGATAGTTTAGTGATGGCACAAAAGGCAATAGAGGAAGGTATTCATACAATTGTCGCAACACCACACCATCAAAATGGAAAATATGTAAATGAACGTACCTCAATTATTCATCAAGTAAAACAACTGAATGATGAACTACAGCAACATAATATGTCACTTACCATTTTACCAGGACAAGAAGTCAGGTTATACGGTGATTTATTAGAAGACTACGAAGCTGGTAAAATCGTTACTTTAAATGAAACAAACAAATACATATTCATTGAATTTCCATCTAATCATGTACCTCGTTATGCAGAACAACTATTTTATGAACTACGTGTAAAAGGAATGATTCCAATTATCGTTCATCCCGAACGTAATGCCGAGTTAATCGAGCGGCCAGATAAGTTATATAACCTTGTCAATAAAGGTGCATTAACACAAGTGACGGCAGGTAGTTTACTTGGGAAATTCGGCAAAAAAATTAAAAAGTTCTCACTACAACTTGTCGAAAATAATTTAACGCACATGGTCGCATCAGATGCGCATAACACAACCTCAAGAGGATTTCATTTAGCAGAAAGCTACGAGTTAATTGAAAAGGAATTCGGAATGAACGTTATGAGTGATTTAAAAGAAAATCCGTATTTAATAATTAGCGGGAAAGCAATTTATAAAGAAGATCCAGAACAAATTCGTCGTAAGAAATTATTTGGTATTTTTTAAATAAAGAACTGGTGATGTCTCCTAACCGTTATCAACGGAGGCACTCGGTCGTGCTGTGGGTAGAAAATTTATTTTCGAACCTACCTTAGACGCTTGTCGTCGGGAGTATGGCGTGAGGTTGGGTTAGATGCCCATATTTTATTTATAATAGAAACTCTACCTATGGAGTTATAACTATGACTGTATAGGTAGGGTTTTTGTTATTGTTACATATAAATAAAAAGATATGGGGGACTAAAATTGAAAAAAGTAAGAAAAGCAATTATTCCAGCTGCTGGTCTTGGGACGAGATTTTTACCAGCAACGAAAGCAATGCCGAAAGAAATGTTGCCAATCGTTGATAAGCCGACAATTCAATACATAATAGAAGAAGCGATAGAATCAGGAATTGAAGATATTATTGTTGTAACAGGAAAAGGAAAACGTGCAATTGAGGATCATTTCGATCATTCTTTTGAACTAGAACAAAACCTTTTAGAAAAAGGAAAGTATGAAATGCTTGAGAAAGTACAAGCTTCTTCAAAAATTAACATTCATTACATAAGACAAAAAGAACCGAAAGGTTTAGGGCATGCGGTATGGTGCGCTCGTAAGTTTATTGGAAATGAGCCATTTGCGGTATTACTTGGTGATGATATTGTTCAAGCAGAAACGCCATGTTTACGACAATTAATGGATCAATATGAAGGTACACAATCATCTGTTATTGGTGTACAAACAGTACCTGAAAATGAAACACATCGCTACGGTATTATCGATCCAGTTGAACAAACCGATCGTCGTTATCAAGTACGCCAATTTGTGGAGAAGCCAGCTCAAGGAACAGCGCCATCTAACTTGGCAATTATGGGACGTTACGTATTAACACCAGAAATTTTTATGTTCCTGGAAAACCAACAAACGGGTGCAGGTGGCGAGATTCAATTAACGGATGCGATTCAACGCTTAAATGAAATTCAACGAGTGTTTGCGTATGACTTTGAAGGTACTCGTTACGATGTTGGGGAGAAATTTGGGTTTATTAAGACGACAATTGAAATGGCACTTCAGCATGAAGAATTAAAAGAAGAGTTAATGAAATACATGAATGAGCTTGTAAAAAAAGAAAATGTGCATGTATAAAGTGAGGTGGAAGGGCATTGGCCTTAACGAAAGTATCCAATGGAACTGTAAAGGAACAAGGATTACTTGCTGCTGAAGAGGTAAATCAAAATGGATTGTATTTATTTATGAAGCGTTTAATGGATATATGTGGTGCGTTATGTGGTGTTATTTTGCTATCACCTGTTTTTATTATTGTTACTATATTAATTAAGTTAGAAGATCCGAAAGGTCCTGTTTTTTTTAAGCAAATTCGTGTTGGGAAAGATGGAAAGGAATTCGGAATGTATAAATTTCGCTCAATGGTAGCAGATGCGGAAGAACGTTTAAAAGATTTATTGCAACATAATGAAGTATCGGGCGCTATGTTTAAAATGAAGGATGATCCACGTGTGACGAGAATCGGTAAATTTATTCGTAAAACGAGCATTGATGAATTACCACAACTGTTAAATGTTATAAAAGGTGAGATGAGTTTAGTTGGGCCACGTCCGCCACTTCCAAGAGAAGTAAAGGAATATACTTCTTATGATAAGCAGAGATTACTTGTCACTCCAGGGTGTACAGGACTGTGGCAAGTTACAGAAAGAAATAGTGTTGGATTTGCTGAAATGGTAGAGTTGGACTTAGAATATATACGAAATAGAAATGTTTTCTATGATATAAAGATTATATTAAAAACAGTAAGGGTATTAGTAGGATCAAATAATGCATTTTAAAAAAGGAGTTCAGAAAGTCATGAAAAAAGATTCTAGAATTTATGTAGCAGGTCACCGCGGATTAGTTGGTTCAGCTATTTTACGTAAGTTAGAAGAACAAGGCTATACAAATTTAGTGTATAAAACAAGTAAAGAGCTAGATTTACGTGATCCAAGGCAAGTAGAAGAGTTTTTCAAAACAGAGAAAATTGATTATGTATTTTTAGCGGCAGCTAAAGTAGGTGGAATCGTTGCGAACAATCAATACCCAGCAGATTTCATTCGTGATAATTTAATGATTCAAACGAACGTAATTGATTCAGCTTATCGTTCAGGTGTAGAGAAGTTACTGTTTTTAGGTAGTACCTGTATTTATCCAAAATTAGCTCCACAGCCTTTAAAAGAAGAGTATTTATTAACGGGTGAACTAGAGCCAACAAACGAGCCATATGCACTTGCAAAAATTGCGGGTATTAAAATGTGTGAATCATATAACCGTCAATATGGTACAAGGTATATTTCAGCAATGCCAACAAATTTATATGGTGAAAATGATAACTTTGACTTACATACATCACATGTATTACCAGCTTTAATTCGTAAATTCCATGAGGCAAAAGAAAATAATGCTGAGTTTGTAGAAGTTTGGGGAACAGGTACGCCGTTACGTGAGTTCTTATACTCTGATGATTTGGCGGATGCTTGTGTATATTTAATGAATAACTATGAAGGTAATGAAATTGTAAATGTCGGTGTAGGTGAAGATTTATCAATTAAAGAACTGGCTGAAAAAGTGAAAGCGACAGTAGGTTTTACTGGAGAGCTTCGTTTTGATACTTCTAAACCAGATGGTACCCCGCGTAAGTTAGTAGATGTGACTAAGATTAATGCTTTAGGATGGAAGGCAACAACTTCTTTAGATGAAGGTTTAAAGAAAGCATATGATTGGTTCCTACAGACGGAAAAAGAATTAGTAAGAAAATAATAATAGATTAATAGAGATAATTGGAGGATATTATGAAAAAAGCACTTATTACAGGCGTAACAGGACAAGATGGATCATATTTAGCAGAGTTTTTATTAGAAAAAGGATATGAAGTACACGGTATTATTCGTCGTAGTTCTTCTTATAATTTAGATCGTATTGAGAGTTTAGTAAATGAAGAAATCGAAGGATTAAATAACCAAGAAAATTTCCATCTTCATTATGGTGATATTACAGATACATCTAATGTAATTCGCCTAATTAGCGAAATTCGTCCAGATGAAATTTATAATCTAGGTGCACAATCACACGTAAAAGTATCATTTGATGTACCTGAATATACAGCAGATGTAGATGGTGTAGGAACATTACGTATTTTAGAAGCAGTTCGTATTTTAGGTCTGACTGAAACGACTCGTATTTATCAAGCATCAACATCTGAGCTATACGGTAAAGTGCAAGAAGTACCACAAAAAGAAACAACGCCATTCTACCCACGTTCTCCATACGGTGTAGCAAAAATTTACGGTTTCTGGATTACAAAGAACTACCGTGAATCTTATAACATGTTTGCAGTAAACGGGATTTTATTTAACCATGAATCAGAGCGTCGTGGTGAAACATTCGTAACACGTAAAATTACACTTGCAGCAGCACGTATTGCACAAGAAAAACAGGAAACATTATATTTAGGAAACTTAGATTCACTTCGTGACTGGGGTTATGCGAAAGATTATGTAGAATGTATGTGGTTAATTCTTCAACATGATAAGCCAGAAGATTTTGTTATCGCAACGGGTGAAATGCATACGGTACGTGAATTCACTACATTGGCATTCAAACATGTAGGCATTGAGCTTGAATGGGTAGGAGAAGGAGTAGAAGAAAAAGGTATTGATAAAGCAACAGGTAAAGTACTTGTAGCAGTAGATCCTAAATTCTTCCGTCCAGCAGAAGTAGAACAATTATTAGGAGATCCTACAAAAGCAAAAACATTATTAGGTTGGAATCCAACTAAGACCTCGTTTGAAGAGCTTGTTAGTATTATGGTGGAAGAAGATATGAAGAAAGTTAAGAAGGAAGATAAATTGAAGAAAATGTTTGACTGATAATTACCTAAAATGCTTATCTGTATACACTGATAAGCATTTTTTATTAATTTTAGTATTGAATCATTTTATTTAATATTAAAATTAATAAAAAATAAATAAGTAGGATGAAGCTAATGAAAAAAATTAAAAGAAAGCTGAAGATATTTCTATTCAATTGGATGAATAGGAGAAGAAATATTATCATCAAAGATGACGTGTATATTAATAGTAATACATATTTGGAAGGTAATAATAGAATATATAATGGTTCTCAAATTAATAATTCTTCTATAGGTTATGGTACTTATTTAGCTCATAACTGTAAAATTCCTAATTCACAGATAGGGAGATATTGTAGTATAGGTGACGGAAGTAGGATTGTGTTTGGACAGCACCCAACTAATAAATTTATTAGTATTCACCCTGCATTTTATTCTACAAAAGGTCAAGGCGGATTTACATATAGTAGTACAGATATATTTCAAGAGCATAAATATGTAAATGATGAAAAAAAATCTGTAATTATTGGGAACGATGTTTGGATAGGGCAAGATGTACTAATTATGGAAGGGGTAAAAATAGCAGATGGTTCAATTATTGGAACGGGTGCAATTGTAACAAAGGATACAGAGCCATTCAGTATTAATGTAGGGATTCCAGCTAAAAAAATAAAATACCGTTTTAATGAGGAGGAGCGTAATTTCTTACTCGAGTTTAAATGGTGGGATCAAAAAGAGGATTGGATTATAAAAAATAAAAGTTATTTTGAGGATGTTGGTTTATTTTATGATAAATTTAATCATTTCAAAGATCAAAATTAATAAAAATGATTCACTTACATCATTGGTTAAAAAAAATGCTGTATATTCTTTAGTTTTAAAAGTATTATCTGTATGTTTAAGTTTTTGGAGTGTGAAGGTAGCTTTTGATTTTACCGGTTCTCAACAAATATATGGGTTGTGGTTAACAATACTATCGGTAATTAGTTGGTTAGGATTACTAAATGGAGGTATGGGAAATGGTTTAAGAAATAAACTATCGCATTCCTTAGCGACCAATAATTATAAAAACGCAAAGGCGTATATTTCCACTAGCTATGTATTTATAGCGATGGTATCCCTTGGATTTACAGTGATTTTTATAGTATGTAACTTTTTGATTGATTGGAGAATATTGTTTAATGCAAGTTATATTTCTAGGGGAGAATTTACGGCATTAATTCTAGTTGTTGTTATTTCTTATTTTATGCAACTAACTTTATCGACTGTTAATGCGGTATGTTTTGCATTTAATCGTTCTACCTTACCTTCTTTCTTTACTTTTATTTCAAATATCATTTATGTATTGAGTTTATATATACTGAAATACTTTGGTATAAAGGGGTTTTTGATACTTGGAATAGTTTATAGTTTTTCAATACTAATTGTTTTATTTACAGCGAATATTTTTCTATTTGCAAAGAAATACAAGGAATTTAAACCATCGATTCGTTTTTACAACAAAAATTATGTAAAGGAATTAATGGGAAATGGAGTGAAATTTTTCTTTTTGGAAATTTCAGCAGTTATCATATTTACAACTGATAGTATGATTATTACACATGTCGTGGGTAGTGAGGAAGTAGCCATATATCAACTAGTTATGAAGTTATTTAGTGTTTTTACTATTGCATCTAGTACTATTATGGTGCCCCTTTGGTCAGCATTTACACATGCGTATAGTAAAGGGGAAATAGAGTGGATAAGGAAAATAATGCGAAAGATTTTATTGATGATAATACCATTAGTTGTTGGGGTGTTTATATTTACATTCATGGTCAATCCAATATTGAAAATGTGGATTGGTAATGGGGTAAGTGCATCTCAAACTTTAATAATTACTATTGCTTGTTATGTGGTGATTAATATATGGAGTAACATATTTGCTTATTTTTTAAACGGAGTAAATAAAATTAATGGACAACTATTTACAGTGGGATTAGGAGCTATAATCAATATTCCATTATCATTTTATTTATCGAAAAATTTAGGATTGGGTACCGAAGGGGTGGTACTTAGCACAATTCTATGTTTACTCCCATTTTCTATACTTGGTCCAATAAATACCTATTTAGTAATAAAGAAAGCTAAGAAATCGATTTAAGAAAAATAAAAATTATTACAGAGGTGAATAGAATGAAAATAGCCTTTGTTACAAACTTAAGGGCACCATATAGAACTTTGCAAGTGAATGAGTTTAGTAAGATAAAAGATGTAAATATAAATGTTTATTATACAGATAAGCCAAGTGAAAATAGGGTTTGGAATGTAAACAAGGTAATCGGATTTAAAGAGATCGATTTAAAAGGATATAATTTGTTTGGAAAATATGGATACATAAATAAAGGGTTAGTTGATATAGTAAAATCGCATGATTTATTAATCTTGGGTGGATATGAAAAACCAACATATATAGTTTTAAGTATTTTATGTAAGTTCTTTAAAAAGCCATATATACTACTTTTTGATGGAATTAGCACGAATAGATTAGATGAAAATGAGAATCCATTAAAGAAGTTTGTGAAGAATATTGTTGTAAAACGTGCTAGTTTTATATTAGGAAACGGAGAAGTAAGTAAGCGATATTTTAGTGAGGTGTTTTCTTATCCTAGAGAAAGAATATACAATCAATATTTAACGGTGGACACAAATAAAATTGAAAAATTATATAAAGAAAAAGAAAAGTATAAAAAGGAATATAAAGAAAGCTTAGGAATAAAGCAAGAAGATCGAGTGTTAATATATTCAGGAAGATTGATTGATATAAAAAATATTGAAAGAGTTATTGAAGCTATAGCTAAGATGGAAAATGAAAATATAGTATTTTTAATTGTAGGTGGTGGAATACTAGAGGGTTATTTAAATGAGTGTGCTCGAAATTTAGGTGTTAAGATTATAATTACTGGTTTTTTAGCTGATCAGGAAGAAGTGTTTAAACACTATTTTGTGGGAGATGCGATGATATTACCATCAATTGTAGAACCGTGGGGATTGGTTATTAACGAAGGATTATTTGCGGGAATGCCTGTAATAGTCTCCGAATATTGTGGATGTGCAAACGACTTAGTGGTTAACAAAGAAAATGGTTATTTAGTTAATCCATTTGATGTAGATGAAATATCTAATTGCATTGAAAGACTGATGTATACAGATGATAGAATAAGTTACTCGGAAAAGTCAAAAGAAATTGCATCGGAATGGACTTTTGAGAATTCCAGAAAGAGCTTAGAAAAAATCTTAAAACATTTTAAAATATATTAGTGTTAAGAGGGAGTTATTTTGAAAATATCAATTGTTTTAAATGATATCTCTGGTATTGGTGGAGTTGAGAGAGTAGTTACAAATTTATCTAACGAATTACATAAAAAGTATGATTGTGAGATTCATATTATTAGTTTATTTAGTAATAATCAATCAGAGGTTTTTTATGAAATAAATCAAGGAATCAAAATAATTCATCTAGGCAATAAAAATTTAAGAAACTTTAGTGTGCTTAAACAATTTTTAGAGCTCCATAAACATAATTATGATTATATGTTGTGTTGTAGTGTATCGATTTCTACACTTGCATTTATTTCAAAAGTTATTGGAAAAACAAATACGAAAATATATGCATGGGAACATAGTCAGTATGAACATTCAAGCCGTGTTATTAAGGGAATAAGAAGAATCATTTATCCCTATTTAGAGCGGGTAATTACTTTAAGCCAGCATGATGGGGATATTTTTGGCGGTTATTTACAAAATGTTTCTGTTATCCCAAACTTTAAATCATTTACTTCTAATCAAACTTCAAATTATAAGAATCATAATTTAATATCTGTAGGAAGATTAGGACATGAAAAGGGATTTGATATGCTTATTGACGCATATCATTTAATACATGAAAAGATTGGTGATTGGAAGCTAGAGATTTATGGAGAGGGGAAAGAATATAATACTTTGAATGAAAAAATAAAATTATATGGTTTAGAGGATAAGGTGTTTTTAAAACCATTTACTTCAAATATTATAGAAAAGTATTTGAATGCGTCAGTTTTTATTTGTAGTTCTAGAAGTGAGAGTTTTTCAATGGTTATTATTGAGGCAATGGAATGTGGGTTACCATGTATTAGTTTTAATTGCAAAATCGGTCCTCAAGAAATAATTAGTGAAGGTATAGACGGTTATTTAATAAATCCTTTTGATATAAAGGAGCTTTCAACCAAGATAGAATTATTAATAAATGATTTTTCATTACGAGTTAGTATGGGAAATAATGCTAAAGAGAAATCAAAGAAATATGATGTAGAAGGTATCATGCATCATTGGGAAAGAATTTTAGGGTTAGAAAAAGCAAATTGGAGAGTATAATATGAGGCAACCACTTATTTCAGTTATTACTGTTTGTTACAATAGTAAGAACACGATAGAAAGAACGTTTAAATCAGTACTTAATCAAACGTATAAAAATATTGAATATATTGTTGTGGATGGTAAATCTACAGATGGTACTCTTGAAATTATTAAGAAGTATGAAGGGATATTTGAACAACAAAATATTATTTTTAAATGGATAAGTGAATCTGATAAAGGTATATATGATGCAATGAATAAAGGAGTAAATTTAGCTACAGGGGAACTTGTGGGAATTATTAATAGTGATGATCATTATGAAGAATTAGCACTAGAGGTAATTGAATCAGAGTATTCTAAAGATGATACCTATGATGTATATCATGGGTTATTAAAGTACTATGATTCTGGGGAACTGTCAATGATAAAAGGTGGGGATAGTAGGGTATTATCTAATAATATGATTGAGCACCCTACATGTTTCTTAAAGAAGAAAACTTATGAAGAGTATGGGCTATTCAATTGTAAATATAAATACGTTGCAGATTATGAGTTGTTATGTAGAATCAAAAAGAATGGTGGGAAATTTAAATTAATAGAAAAAACTATAGCTAATTTTTATGATGGTGGAGCAGGGGATTGTTTGGAATCCGTTATAGAAGCATTGAGATTTCGGCATGAGCAAGGGTTTATAAAGAAGAAAACGTTTATAATAAAATATATAAAAATAAGATTGAGTCGAATGTTAACGAAATAAGGCATTCAAAAATAGAAAGTAATATAATTAATGAGGACGACTATGCAAATAAAAAAAAGTATATTGATAGTATTTTGTATGTTATTTATTATTTTCCTTAATGAGCGCTTGTTTTATATGTCAGAAATGGGTAGTTCTATGCATGTTATGGGATTATTATCAATTACAGTTACATTATTTCTAGTATATATTAAGTCATTTTTTGAAAAAAAATTTCTATTTAGAAGGGTAGTATTATATTACATATTAATTAATATAGTTAGTTTAGTAGTAACTAATATACAGTTTGGACAGCCTATTGTTTTAGGAATACTTCGTTATAAATATATATTTGTAGTTTTACTATATTTCCCATTATGTATGATGATTTATAGGGTTGGTACAGAGAAAATCAAAAAATTGATTGTTACACTTACTAGCTTTTTATCCTTTATATATATAATTCAAGCTATCCTTTATCCAAATATAATATTCTTAAATGTAAATTATGCAGATAGATTTGGATTTACGAGATTTTATGATGGAGCTTACTTTATTGTAATTGGTTTGTTTATTACAATTTCGTATCTATATGCTAATTATAATAAGAGCGGTAAGTTGAAATATTACCTAGCCTTTTTATTACAAATTAGTTATATAGTATTTGTTGCTCAAACTAGGAGTTCCATCATACCAATTTTAGGGATAATAATCTTGGTATTGTTATCAAGAATAAGTTTTAATAATGTTTTAAGTTATTTTAAGGTGTTAGCTATGCTTATTATTGGGTTAATTATACTAATGCCTTATATAACAGATGTAATTGATAGTATAAAAACAGATGTGGCAAGAACAGATGGTTCAGCTCAAATAAGAATACAAGCGAAGGAATATGTAGCAGAAAAGATTAAGGAAAATCCAATATTTGGTACAGGTTTGTATAATGCTCAATACGAGGAAGGACAATGGATAAATGGAAGCATTTATAAATATTATGCAGAGGATATAGGGATTAAAGGCTTTATATTTCAATATGGTTATGTTGGAATGATACTATATTTAGTAATGATAGGCCGTTTTTTATATTTATCATGTAGAATATTTAAGTGTAATCGGGAAAAAGGGATACTATATGTGATTTTTTGTGCGTATTCATGTTTACAAATGCCATTTACGGTTACATTAAATGTAGATAATACATTAATCTATTTAGTAATGTTTATGGCCTTAATTCAAATAGATTATAATAAAATTTATAATGAAGCCAATAATTCTATCTCTTAGAAACAAGAGATTTAAACTGTTAAGTAGTATTAGAAATTTTATAGGATTTTAATTAGTTCATATTTAGTATTAAAAATAAAATACTAGTGTCTCGAGAGTAATTGAGCTTAGAGATATTAGTATTTTTATTATGTATAAAGGAGTTATAAATTTAAGTGGATAATATAAAACCCGTAGTAAGTATAATAATTCCAACTTATGGAAGGCCTGATTTGCTAATTAGAGCAGTTAATAGTGCATTAAATCAAAGTTATTCGAACTTAGAAATAATAGTAGTAGATGATAATAATGAAGGATCATTGGAAAGAAATGAGACAAAACAAGTGCTGAATAAGTATTTGGAGAAGAAAGAAATAAGATATATTTGCATGGAGAAAAATAGTGGTGGTGCACTGGCAAGGAACAAAGGTGCAGAGGTTAGTATAGGAGAATTAATTTGTTTTTTAGATGATGATGATGAATTCCTACCTGAAAAGGTAGAACGACAAGTTAATAAATATATTGAATTAAATAAGACACCTTCAGTAATTGGTGGTTATGCTAATATTGTAGATGGGGGAGGGAATTTAAAAAGAATCGAGAAGAACGAAATAAATGGAAATGTTTTTAAATTTCAACTTCGTTCGAATGTTTGTACGACTAGTATTGCAATGATTAATAAAGAAGTATTTATGAAAGCAGGAGGATTTAGTAATGTTCCTTCTTCACAAGAACATACGCTTTTTATAAAAATATTTAATGTAAATCCTTTATATGATTATGTTGATGTTCCTATAGTTAATATATACCATCATGAGGGTATAAGAATTTCCACGGGTACAAAGAAAGCTGAAGGAGCTATTTTACTTCATGAATATGTAGAAAGTTTTTATGATGCATTAACCACAGAAGAGATAATAAAAATAGATAATGCTCATTACATAAATATTATTAGAGCATATATGCATATAAAAAATAATAGAAGAAATGCATATAAATATCTTTGTAAATTATTGGTAAATAAGAGGTGTATTGATAAAGAAATCATAAAATGTTTCTTTATCATATTTATAGGATTAAATAAAATTGAAAAAATTAAAATGTGTTTAAAAAAGTAGAATTGAAAGATTAAATTTCTAATATAGGATGATAATAATTATGAAAAAAATATGTCTAATCGGACAGTTCCCCCCCCCTATTCATGGATTATCTAAGGCATTAGAGACGCTTAGAAAATCTGAATATTTACAAGGGAAATTTCTCTTAACGTGTATTAATATTACAAACAATAAGAAATTTATGACTCATATTCAAAATATAAGAAAAAATGAATCTGATGTTTATTATTTTACAATTTCACATTCGAAATTAGGTAATATAAGGGACTTGATTATATTAAATGAGTTAGTAAAAAAAAATAAAAAAGTAATTATTCATTATCATGGTGGCTATTTCAGGCAGCTGTATAATGAAATGAATTTAATACAGAAAAAAATAAATAAATCCTTATTAGCAAAGGTTGATAATGTAATTGTGTTAAGTAAAGGATTGAGCTTTCTTTTTAAGGATTTAGTTGAGGATCATAAGATTAAAGTGTGTGAAAACTATGTAGAGGATGCAAGCTTATTATCACAAGATGAGTTTATTAGTAAGATTAGAGATACGGAAAAGAAGACACAAATTGATATTTTATATTTGAGTAATTTTATTAAATCAAAAGGATACCTTGAAGTATTAGAAGCGGCGAAAAAATGTAAAGATAAATCAGTTAATTTTCATTTTGCAGGGAAGTTTTTTTCTGAAGATGAAGAGCATGAATTTAAGAAGTTTATTTCCATTCATGGATTAAATAACGTGTTTTTCTATGGGGTAGTTGACGGCTTGGAAAAGAAGGAATTAATAAAAAATAGTGATGTTTTTATACTACCAACTTATTATCATATTGAAGGACAACCCATTTCCTTAATTGAGGCAATGGCTAATGGACTAACGATAATTACAACTAATCATGCTGGAATTCCTGATATTGTTAGCAAAAAGAATGGTTATATTATTCAGGCTAAAAATGTTGGAGAGATTGAATTAGCTATCCAGGATTTAATTTCAAATAGAAACAAGCTTATTGAATTTGGGTATGTAAATAGAGAGCACGCACTATTATCTTTTAAAGAGATAGATTATATTAAGCGTTTAGAAAAGATATTTAATGAAGTATAAATAAAAATGAGGATTGTATATAATGAAAAAAAAGGTAGTATTTGTAATTAATTATTTTTATCCCGATTTTGCATCTACAGGTCAGTTAATGACAGAACTTTGTTTGGATTTACAAAATGATTTTGATATAACAGTTATTGCCGCTCAACCTAATTATGCCGGGGAAAAAGTTAGTTCTAAAAAAATATTTGAGGAAGATCGTCTAGAGAATATGAAAATTGTTCGAATTAGATTACCAGAAGTTGATAAAACTTCTAAATTTAGTCGAATGAAATACATATTCTCTTATTTTGCATTAGCAAATATCGCTCTTTTAAAAGAAAAAGGTGTCGATATTATTTACACAATTTCACAGCCTCCAGTTTTAGGTGGGCTGATTGGGACAATTGGTAAATTTTTAAAAAGAGCAAAGCATGTATATAATGTTCAGGATTTCAATCCAGAGCAAGCAGCAGCGGTGAGTTATACGAATAAGCAATCAGTATTTAAAATTGCTAAAAAGATAGATATGATGAATTGTAAATATTCAGATTGTGTTATTGTCGTTGGTAATGATATGAGCGAAACACTAAAGCAACGTTTCAATGGGAAAAAAGTACCGAATCATACGGTCATTAACAATTGGACAAATGAACAGGAAGTCATTCCATTGGATAAATCGAATGAACACATTCAGCAATTTTTAAAAGACAATGACTTAGAAGATAAATTCATTATTATGTATTCTGGAAATATAGGACTATATTATGATTTAGAAAATATTATCCATGTTACAAATCATTTTAAAGAATATAAGGATATTGCATTTGTATTTATTGGTGAAGGTGCCGTGAAAAAAGATATGCAAGGTTTTGTTGAGGATAGCGACATTCAGAATGTATTCTTCATACCATATCAACCTAAGGAGTTTATTAAGTATTCATTAAATGTTGCCGATGTTCACTTAGTTGTAAATCAAAAAGGAATTAAAGGTGTTTCGGTCCCAAGTAAAATTTACGGTGTTATGGCTGCGGGGAAACCTATATTAGGTGTGTTGGAACAAGGTAGTGAGGCGCAAATGCTTATTGAAAAAAGTAAGTCAGGGATTGTAGTGGAGCCACAGGATTATAAAGGTATTATTTGTACAATAGAACAATTTTATCGTATGGAAGAGAGTCATGTAAAAGAAATGGGTTTAAACGGTCGTAAGTATTTAGATGAGAATTTAAAACGTGAAATTTCTATTAATAAATATCGAAATCTATTAAAACAGATATCAAAATCTTAATAATAAATGGTGAAGGGAATGCTTAAATTATGAAAATTGCAGTAGTGGGTACAGGCTATGTGGGCTTAGTTACAGGAGTTGCATTATCTCATATTGGGCATGATGTTACATGTGTTGATATTGATAAAAAAAAGGTAGAACGTATGAGAAAAGGAATTTCTCCTATATATGAGCCAGGGTTAGAAGAGCTTATGCTTCAAAATATTGAAGAAAATAGACTCTATTTTACGACAAGCCATCAAGAGGGATTCGAGAATGCAGAAGTAATTTATATTGCAGTAGGTACGCCAGAAAGAGAAGATGGGTCAGCAAATTTATCTTATATTGAACAAGTTGCAAAAGACATTGCTAAAAATGCACAATGTGACATTATTGTTGTAACAAAAAGTACAGTTCCTGTTGGAACGAATCATTATATAAAACAAATAATTTTAGAGAACCTTAATGAAAATATTAAAATTGAAGTTGTATCTAATCCAGAATTTTTAAGAGAGGGTTCTTCTGTATACGATACATTTAATGGGGATCGTATTGTAGTTGGCTCGGATAGCATAGAAGCAGCAAACGTTATTGAGGAGATTAATAAGCCATTTGGTATTCCTGTCTATAAGACAGATATTCGTAGTGCAGAAATGATCAAATATGCGTCTAATGCATTTTTAGCAACTAAAATTAGTTTTATAAATGAGATTGCAAATATTTGTGAGAAAACTGGAGCGAATATTGAAGATGTAGCTCGTGGTATGGGACTAGATCAACGTATTGGTTCAATGTTTTTAAAGGCTGGAATCGGTTACGGTGGTTCATGCTTCCCAAAAGATACAAAGGCACTAACGAAAATTGCATCTAATGTGGATCTTGACTTTACACTTTTAAAAGCAGTTGTTGAAGTGAACAATAAGCAACAACATAAGTTGGTTAAGGCTGCACAATTAAAATTGGGATCGCTACGGAATAAAAAGGTTGCTGTGCTTGGATTAGCATTCAAACCGAATACAGATGATATGCGTGAGGCAGCTTCTGTAGTTATTATTAAAGAATTGCTTGGTGAGGGTGCGGATGTAACAGCATATGATCCAGTAGCAATTGAAAATGCTAAAAAATTACTTCCTGGAACGGTTAAGTTTACGAAAGAGTTATATGAAGCTTTAGTAGATAAGGACTTAGTCTTCATTGTTACAGAGTGGCAAGAGGTAAAAGAATTAGACCTAAGTATGTTTGCTAAACTTATGAACAACCCAATTGTATTGGATGGTCGCAATTGCTTTGATTTGAAAGAAGTAAGTAACCATGAGATAGATTATTATTCAATTGGGCGTAGTAATATACAAAATATTGGGCAGTTAGTTTAATAAATTTAGTCAAAGTAATGAGTTTTTTAGCAGGAAGGGAGCTAGAATATTGAAGTTAATTCTGTTATCAGGTGGATCTGGAAAACGTTTATGGCCATTATCAAATGATACGCGCTCTAAACAGTTTCTAAAAGTATTAGAAAGTGAAAAAGGTACTAGGCAATCAATGGTACAGCGTGTATGGGGACAGTTAGAGTCAGTTGGTCTAAATGAATCGTCCGTTATTGCTACATCAAAAACGCAAACAGAGATGATTCATAATCAGTTAGGAGTGAATGTACCGTTAATTGTTGAACCGGAGCGTAGAGACACATTCCCGGCAATTGCTCTTGCTAGTGCATTTCTATTTTCTGAACAACATACTAATTTAGATGAAACAGTTATTGTATTACCAGTAGACCCATATGTTGAAGATAGCTTTTTTGAAAGAGTCAAAGATTTAGAGTTAGCACTGCAAAATTCAGATGCTGATTTAGCCCTTATGGGAGTTGAGCCAACGTATCCATCTTCTAAGTATGGTTATATTGTACCAACTGAAGAAGCTACTGCATGTGAATATTTTAATGTATCACGTTTTACGGAAAAACCGAGTGAGGAAAAGGCAGTAACACTAATTGAACAAAAGGCTTTATGGAACTGTGGCGTATTTGCCTTCAAGTTACGTTACCTTATTAATATTTTGGAGGAAAAGAATCTTCCAATTTTATACCACGATCTCTCTAAACATTATAGTAATTTACCAAAAATTAGTTTTGATTATGAAGTTGTAGAAAAAGCTAATCATATTGTTGCCTTACCGTATAGTGGATATTGGAAAGACTTAGGGACATGGAATACATTAACGGAAGAAATGGCTACAACCCAAATTGGTAAGGGGATAATTAGTGAGGATTCTCAAAACACACATGTAGTTAATGAATTAGAGGTTCCGGTAACAGTTGTTGGTCTTTCAGATGTTGTAGTTGCAGCTAGTCCAGATGGTATTTTAGTTTCGGATAAAGCTTCTAGTCCAAAAATTAAGGATTTAATTGGTTCATTTAATCAACCGCCAATGTACGAAGAACGTATTTGGGGATGGTCGAAAGTGCTAGATTACGCAAAATATGAAAATGAAGAAATGGTAACAAAAAGAAT
The DNA here is from genome assembly GCF_058791555.1 of Bacillus sp. EB106-07-01-XG149. Taxonomy (NCBI): domain Bacteria; kingdom Bacillati; phylum Bacillota; class Bacilli; order Caryophanales; family Bacillaceae; genus Bacillus; species Bacillus sp. EB106-07-01-XG149. The sequence goes on from NZ_JBYTDP010000005.1 coordinate 110,102, forward strand.
TTGTATAGAAGAAAATCAAAATTCTACTTATCATTACCATAATTTGCGTAACGAAGTATGGACAATTATTCGTGGTGAAGGAGAACTTATTTTAGAAGATCATATTCGCCGTGTTAAAGCTGGCGATATCATACATATTCCAGCTGGTAAAAAACATGCTATTCGTGCATTAAGTGAATTAGAATTTATTGAAGTACAAACAGGAAAAGAAGTAGTAAATACAGATTTCGTTCGCTTGTATACAAAATGGGACGATATTTTAAAACATTACTATCAATCACAAGCGCAAGTAATTATGTAACAGCTAGTGTATTCTAGCTGTTATTTTTTGAGGGTAAATTTATGAAAACATTTGTTTTTTATATTTCAGAATATGGATTTGGACATGCGACAAGGTGTATTGCACTAATCAGAGCAATATTGAGCACAAGAGAAGATGTACAGGTTATCATTTGTAATTCATTTGCAATACAATTTATTCGTGCATCATTAACTGAGTATGGAGATAAGGTCATTTTTCATGATGTGGAGACAGACATTGGGTTTGTTCTGAAAGAGAATTCATTGGATTTAGATAAAAAAAAATTAGAAAAGTCGTATGAAGAGTTTTGTACGAAGTTACCACAAAAGATTAATACCGAAATGGACTTTTTAAGTGCTTTTTCCGTAGATTGTATTATTTCCGATATTTCACCAATTGCTTTTGAAATAGCAGATAAATTGGAAGTACCATCTATAGGAATTTCCAATTTCACTTGGTATACAGCCTATAAAAATAGTATTCCAGATAATTCGCTTCAAGTATTTAAAAATATGTATAAAAAAATGGATTATTTTTATACGTTAGCTGGAAGTAATGAGGGGAATTGGGCGAGAGTAAATACTTCTTCTTTTAGGTTTTATAGTAGAATAATTAATTCTTTAGAAGTAAGGAAACTAAGTGAGAAGTTAAATCCAACAGGTGAAAAGCAAATTATATTTATGCCATTAGGAATGAAGATTGATATAGGAGATATAACTAAGCTACCACTTTGGAATGATAAAAGATATGTTTTCATCGTGTCGCATAATATGAAAATTAAGCATAAGAACGTGCATAAAATTCCCGAAAACTATACGGAATCACAAAATTATGTAGCGGTTGCAGATTGTATTATTTCAAAAGCAGGCTGGGGTACTGTTAGTGAAGCAATTCTTCAAAATAAATCGTTACTAATTATTAATAGAAAAGGTATGAGTGAGGATCAAAATACGATCCGATTTTTAAAAGATAATAATTTATGTAACTTAGTTACTTGGGAAGAGCTACAGAGTATAGATATTGGAAGGTACATGGATAAACAAGATTCTATATATCAAAATGAGGTTCATACTATCGTATCTCATATTTTTGAATATGTTATATCGTAATTTTTAGTAGGAAAGAAGGGTTTATACAAGAATGAAATCACCATTATTTTTACAACCTATTCTTCAAGAAAGAATTTGGGGAGGAAAATCACTAGGAAAGTTTAATTATGATTTAGCCTCGGAATCAATTGGAGAATGCTGGGGGATTTCAGCCCATCCGAATGGGATGAGTGTTGTGCAAACGGGACCGTATGAAGGGAGAAATTTGGAACAATTATGGGTCGACGAAAAGCATCTTTTTGGAGAATGCTCATCAGAGAAATTCCCATTATTAACAAAGATACTAGATGCTAATAAAGATTTATCTGTACAAGTACATCCAGATAATGAATTTGCAAAAGTTTATGAGAACGGTGAATTTGGGAAAACAGAGTGCTGGTACATTATTGATTGTAAAGAAGATGCTCAATTAGTATATGGTCATACTGCTCATACAAATTTAGATTTTGAAGAGATGATTACAGAGGGGAACTGGGATGGTTTACTTCGTAAAATTTCTATTAAACCAGGTGATTTCTTTTATGTGCCAAGTGGAACTATTCATGCTCTTTGTGAAGGCACGGTAGTGCTGGAAACACAGCAAAGTTCGGATACTACATATAGAGTATATGATTATGATCGAGTAGATGCGAATGGTAAGAAACGAGAATTGCATTTAGATAAAGCAGTTCGGGTTGCAAGTATTCCCCATGAAGATTATCAAGTTCGTCCAGAAACTACTGATAGAAATGGTGCGTTAATTACCACTTATGTGCGTGAAGAATATTTTTCGGTATATAAATGGGAAATTGAAGAGGAAGCATCATTTCAACAAAGAGAAATCTTTCAATTAGTGAGTGTAATTGAAGGAGAAGGTGAATTAGTTACTATTGATGGCGCATTTTCTATTAAAAAGGGTGATCACTTTATTTTGCCAATAACAATTGAAAACTTTATTATAAAAGGAAATATTACTGCTATTGTATCTCATTTGTAAAAGGATAAATTCTCTTTTGTTTTTAGTCAATCTTAAGGTAATATGATAGAGTAGTGTATTATTTATAAATATTGATAAAGAAGGTAAAAAAAATGAAGAAGAAAATTTTATTTTGGATTTTAGGTATAATAGGTTTTCTAGTAGTTGCAGGAGGGGCATATGCATACTACGTGTATTCTAATGTATCTAATACATTAGATGCGGTTCATAAGCCATTAGAACGTGATAAATCTGATAAACGTGACCAAAAAGTAGATGTTGCGGATAAAAAGCCAATATCTATTTTATTAATGGGTGTTGATCAAAGAGCTGAGGAGACGGGTCGTTCTGATTCACTTATGTTATTTACTCTAAATCCGAAAACGAAGTCTATGAAAATTACTAGTATTCCACGTGATTCTTATACAGAAATCATAGGAAAGGGTAAAAAAGATAAGATTAATCATGCGTATGCTTTCGGTGGTATTGACATGTCTGTTAAAACGGTAGAGAATTTTCTTAATGTACCAGTAGACCACTATATTGAAGTGAACATGGCTGGCTTTAAAGACGTAGTAGATGCGGTCGGTGGTGTAGATGTCAATAATGATTTAGAATTTAAGTATGATGGTTCGCATTTTGCAAAAGGTAATATACACCTTAATGGTGCTGATGCACTAAGATATTCTCGTATGCGTTATGAAGATCCACGCGGTGATTTTGGTCGCCAAATGCGTCAACGTCAAGTCATCCAAGCTGTAATTAAAAAAGGTGCAAGTGTATCTTCTCTAGCGAGTTATGGCGATGTATTAAAAGCAATTGAGAAAAACGTTAAAACAAGTTTAACGCAAGATCAAATGTTTGATATTCAAAAGAACTATAAAGATTGCATGGAGAACAGTGAAGAAATCCAAATCCCAGGTGACGGCCACAAAGCTGCTGATGGCATTTGGTACTACTACGTTCCAGATGCAGCGAAACAAGATATTACGAATAAGTTAAGAGCGCATCTTGAATTGACTAAGTAATATGTAATAACCCAACTCCTTTGGTAGGAGTTGGGTTTATTTTCGCGTGAATTTATATTAGTATTATATGTTGTGAGATTAATAGATGAGGTGAATCGATGAATAAGAAAGCAGTACTTGTCCTAGTTATTTTTGTATTGTTTGTTGCTTCGGTTGTGAGCGGTAAATTGTACTGGAATAAGAAAGTTGCGAATGCGACAGGACAGACGAGTGAAGTAACGAAAACGAAGTCTGAAGTGAAAGATAGCGGAGCGAAGAAAACAGAGAAAAAACAAGATGCGAAGTCATCTTTTAATGAAGCATATGCGAAGAATTTACCAGATGCAGTGAAAGAGAAGTTAAAGAAAGCCGCTGAGGATAAAAAGGCAGTAAATTTTGTTATTGTTGGTGATGAAGCTTCTTCATCTGAAAAAGATGCTTGGGCAGCTAAGTTAACGGCTAATTTAGAGACTGCTTACGGTAAAGGTTTATGGAATGTGACGGTAAAGGAATATAAGGGTGAAAGTACAGACGAGTTAATTGCGAATAAACGTGATAAAGAGATTGCGAAAGAAAATCCAGATGTGATTTTATTCGAGCCGCCGTTTATTACTGACAATGGTAAGACTGGTAATGGAAACTCTGTTGCGAGTACACAGAAATTTGTTCAAGCACTTTCTACTAGTGCAAAGGGTGCTACGATTATGATTCAACCACCAAACCCAGTGTATGGTGCGAAGAATTATCCGAAGGCAATTGAGGCGTTAAAGCAATTTGCGACGCAAAATGGTTATACATATGTAGATCATTGGGGAGTATGGCCTGATGCAGCAACGAAGGCTATCCTGCCATATTTAACAGAAGAATTCGGTTTCCCAAGTGCTAAAGGGCATGAAGTTTGGGCACAATATGTAACGGATTATTTCGTTGCTAAGTAATAAAGGTACACAAAAGGTATACGAGCAATCGTATACCTTTTATAATAAGTAAGTGAGTAAGAAATCCTAATATATGTAGGAGGAAGACAATGAATTCAATTCTAATCTGCGGCGGAGCTGGTTATATCGGTTCTCACGCTGTGAAAAAATTAGTAGACGAAGGTTTATCTGTAGTAGTAGTAGATAACTTACAAACTGGTCATGAGGATGCAATTACGGAAGGTGCGAAGTTTTATAATGGCGACCTTCGTGATAAAGCATTTTTAAGAGATGTTTTTACACAAGAAAATATTGAGGCGGTTATGCATTTCGCAGCTGATTCTTTAGTTGGAGTTAGTATGGAGAAGCCTCTTCAATATTATAATAACAATGTGTACGGTGCACTTTGCTTATTAGAGGTAATGGATGAGTTTAAGGTAGATAAGTTTATTTTCTCTTCTACTGCGGCAACGTATGGTGAGGTAGATGTAGACCTTATTACTGAGGAAACGATGACAAATCCAACGAATACGTATGGAGAAACGAAGTTAGCAATCGAGAAGATGCTTCATTGGTATAGCCAAGCTTCTAATTTACGTTATAAGATTTTCAGATACTTTAACGTGGCTGGTGCAACTCCAAATGGTATTATTGGGGAAGATCACCGTCCAGAGACGCATTTAATTCCTCTTGTGCTGCAAGTGGCGTTAGGTCAACGTGAGAAGATTATGATGTTTGGTGAGGATTATAATACACCAGATGGTACTTGTATCCGTGATTATATTCATGTTGAAGATTTAGTGGCAGCTCACTTCTTAGGTCTTAAAGACCTACAGGACGGCGGAGAGAGTGATTTCTATAACTTAGGAAATGGTAATGGTTTCAGTGTGAAAGAAATCGTTGATGCAGTTCGTGAAGTTACAAATCATGAAATTCCAGCTGAAGTAGCGCCACGTCGTGCGGGAGATCCAGCACGTTTAGTTGCTTCTTCTCAGAAAGCGAAAGAGAAGTTAGGATGGGATCCTCAGTATGTAAATGTGAAGACAATCATTGAGCATGCTTGGAATTGGCATCAGAAGCAACCTAATGGGTATGAAAAGTAATAATTTTTTAAACCTCAAGAAGTAGTTTCGACTACTTCTTGAGGTTTTTGTTTATGTAAAAATGAATAAATTTCAAACAATAGAATCTTACAATTCATGAACCTGCCGATATGTTATGATAAATGCACTAAGTTAGTAACATATTGGGTACAAAGGATAGAAGAAACAGGTGAAGCAGATGAATAAAAGACAACAGGAAATTTTACAAGTTTTATTGTCTGAGTCTAATGAGTATTTGTTAGTGCAGGAGCTTGCTGATAGGATAGGTTGTTCGGAGAAGACGATTCGTAATGATTTTAAGGTGATTGAGGAATATTTAGAGAAGTACTCAGATGCACTTCTTATTCGGAAACCGGGTTTAGGTGTCTGTTTAGAAATTAAGGATTATGATAAGTCGAGTTTGTTCAATAAATTGTATGCTGTAAAACAGGATGTAAGCTATGCATCAGACGAGGAGAGAGTGTTACAAATAGCGTATAGTTTGTTGATGAATGTTAAGCCAGTTACGGTGCAGGAGCTTGCTGAGCAGTATTTCGTTAATAGAGCTAGGGTTAAGAGAGAGTTAGATAGAATTGAAAAATGGCTTGAGGAACTGGGATTAGAGTTAATTTTAAAGCAGAGAGTAGGCTTAACGGTAGAAGGCGATGAGAGAAATAAGAGGAAAGCATTAGCTAAACTATCAGATTTAATTCATAATCGGGAATTAATGAATCAATTTATTAAAGAGCAGTTTTTGTATCATGAAATTGAATTTGTAATGACAGAATTGAAAGCGTTACAAAAAAGATACGCTATATTCTTTACAGATGATACGTTAGAAAATCTTTTATTACATACGTTAATTATGGTGCGGAGGATGAAGTTAAAACAACCAATTTCAATGTCTACAGATGATTTAAACATTGTGCGAGAGACGAAAGAGTATGGGTGGACATTAGACTTTTTAACAAGGTTAGAGTTTGTATTTACTGTTCATTTTACTGAAGAAGAGATAGCTTATTTAGCCATTCATATTTTAGGTGGGAAATTTCGCTATCAAGATGAATGGGAAAAAAGTAAGCTAAATGTGAGTAGCCCCGTGCTTTCACAAGTTGTATCGCATTTAATAGATCGTATGTCTAAATTGAATGAAATCGATTTCGATAAGGATACATTTTTAGTAGAGGGATTACAGATGCATTTGTACACGACATTAAATCGTTTGCAATATAATCTTTCTGTCTCGAATCCGATGCTTCATGAAATTAAGCGCATGTATCCGTATATGTTTGATATGTTAATTCATGAGCTGGATGATATTAATACATCATTAAGTTTACAAATCCCTGAGGAAGAAGCGGCCTATCTTACTTTGCATTTTCAGGCGGCAATGGAGCGTTTGAATGATAAAAAGGTATCAAAAAATGTGATTATTGTTTGTCATATGGGGATAGGGATGTCTCAATTATTACGGACAAAAATTGAAAGGAAATTCCGATATGTCCATGTGATGGATTGTATCGCAAAGTCCGATTTGGAAGAATACTTAATGAAAAATAAAAAGGTAGAGCTTATTATTTCTACGATAGATCTTCCACAGTTAAAGATTCCTCATTGTGTTGTATCTCCTTTATTAGAGCGGAGTGAAGAAAGTAAATTAGAGGATTTTATGAAGAAATTAGATGAACTACCATCTAACGAAAATAAGGACTTTGTTTTATTGAATTATACAACTCCTTTTTTAGTTTTTTTACAACAGGAAGTAGAGCATCGTTACGAATTAATTGAAAGAATGGCGAAATCTCTTTATGAAAAGGGATATGTAGAGAAAGAGTATATTGAAAGTGCGATTGCTAGAGATAGAATGTCAGCAACGACAATTGGTGCAGGAGTTGCTATTCCGCACGGAAGTCCTAAGTTAATTAAACAATCCGTAATTGCAGTGGCTACGCTGAAGGAGCCGCTGGACTGGGGAGTAGAGAAAGTATCGCTCGTATTTATGTTAGCAGTTAAGAGTGATGGTAAGGAAGTTACGAAACAGTTATTTCATGAGTTGTCTTTTATAAGTGAACAACCTGTTTTTGTGCAGAAGCTTATAAAGGAAAAGAATATAATGAAGTTTTTATCTTATTTAAGATATGAATAGGTAAGGCGAGAAGCCTTACTTTTTTGTTTGCTTTGGAAAAATAATATTTTTCCGGAGGTTACGGTAAAAAAGAAAACTTTTATGAATCAAATATTGATATATAGTATTTGTAGGCGCTTACATAAGGGTTGAGGAGGATTAAAATGAAAGTACTAGCGATTACATCGTGTCCGAATGGGATTGCCCATACGTATATGGCTGCAGAAAACTTGCAAAAAGCAGCGGATAAATTAGGAATTCAAATGAAAGTTGAAACACAAGGTGGTATAGGTGTTGAAAATGAACTTACTGAGCAAGAAATTCGTGAAGCGGATGGCATCATTATAGCTGCAGATCGTGCTGTAAATAAAGATAGATTCATAGGTAAAAAGTTACTAGTTGTAGGAGTTAAAGATGGTATTCGTAAACCAGAGGAGCTCATTCAAAAAGTAGTAGAGGGTAATGTTCCTGTTTATCATTCAGATGTGAAAGAGGCAAGGGATGACTCACAAGGAAAAAAACAAAATCCTATATACCGTCATTTAATGAATGGTGTATCATTCATGGTTCCTTTCATTGTTGTAGGGGGATTATTAATCGCAATTGCATTAACACTTGGCGGCGAAAAGACTCCTGGTGGTTTAGTAATACCAGAAGGTTCTTTTTGGAAAACAATTGAGCAAATAGGTGGAGCTTCATTTGCATTTATGGTTCCAATTTTAGCTGGTTATATTGCGTATAGTATAGCTGATAAACCTGGACTTGTTCCTGGTATGATCGGCGGATATATTGCAGCAACAGGAAGTTTTTATGGTAGTGAGAGTGGAGCAGGTTTCCTAGGCGGTATTATCGCAGGTTTCTTAGCTGGTTATGTAGCTTTAGGGATTAAAAAGTTAAAAGTGCCAAAAGCGCTTCAACCAATTATGCCGATTATTATTATACCGGTATTTACATCACTTATTGTTGGTTTAGCATTTGTATTTATTATCGGTGCTCCTGTAGCACAAGTATTTGAATCATTAACAGCTTGGTTAGCTGGTATGCAAGGTTCAAGTTCAATTCTTTTAGCGTTAATCTTAGGTGCAATGATTTCATTCGATATGGGTGGTCCAGTAAATAAAGTAGCATTCTTATTTGGTTCCGCAATGATTGGAGAAGGAAATTATGAAATTATGGGACCGATTGCAGCAGCAATTTGTATTCCGCCAATCGGGATGGGACTTGCTACGTTTATAGGAAAGAGAAAGTTCCAAGAAGCTGAAAAGGAAATGGGGAAAGCCTCATTTACGATGGGCTTATTCGGTATTACAGAAGGAGCTATTCCTTTTGCAGCGCAGGATCCATTACGTGTTATTCCAAGTATTATGGCTGGTTCTATGACAGGTGCAGTTATTGCAATGATTGGTAACGTAGGAGATAGAGTAGCACATGGTGGACCGATTGTTGCGGTACTAGGAGCGGTAGATAACGTATTTATGTTCTTTGTTGCCATTATTGTAGGTTCTCTTGTTACAGCAGTTATTGTAAATGTATTAAAGAAAGATATTTCAAAAGTTGAAGAAGTACAGGAATTAAAAGAAATGAAAGAAGTGTCAGCAACAAAGGAAGTAACGGAAGTTCAAGAGCAAGTAATAGAAAAGAAAGATGAAAAGATTGAAATTCAGAAATTAACAGATATAACGAGCCTGGATTTAATAGATATTAATTTAGCAGGAGAGACACGTGACGATATTATTGATGAAATGATCGGGAAATTAAATGCTGTCGGTGCTTTACATTCTGATTCGGAGTTTAAGCAAGCTATTATGAGTCGCGAAGCAGAGAGTAGTACAGGTATTGGAATGAATATTGCGATTCCTCATGGGAAGTCGGATGCAGTAAAAAAACCGAGTGTTGTATTTGGGATTAAACAATCGGGTGTAGATTGGAAAAGTTTAGACGGAACGGATGCAAAGTTAGTATTTATGATTGCAGTTCCAAAAGAGAGTGAAGGAAATGAACACTTGAAGATTCTTCAAATGCTTTCACGAAAACTTATGGATGATAGTTATAGAGAGAGATTAATATCTGTCCAAACGAAAGAGGAAGCACATAAATTATTAGGTGACATCGTATAAAATGGAGGATTTTAATCATGACAGAGCCGTTATTTTTTGCACCCATTTTTAAAGAAAGAATTTGGGGTGGTACGAAATTAACTTCTTTCGGATATGAAATACCATCAGAACAAACGGGAGAATGTTGGGCTTTTGCTGCACATCAGAACGGACAAAGTGTAGTTAAGAGCGGAAAGTATGAAGGATTATCTTTAGGACAATTGTGGAATAATCATCGAGAGTTATTTGGAAATATGGAGGGGGATTGCTTCCCTCTTCTTACAAAAATTTTAGATGCAAATCGTGACTTATCTGTTCAAGTGCATCCGAATGATGAATATGCACGTATAAATGAAAATGGTGAACTAGGAAAGACTGAATGCTGGTATGTCATCGATTGCAAAGAAGGTGCTGAGATTATTTATGGGCATCATGCAAAAACAAAGGATGAACTAGTAAATTTGGTTGAACAAGAAGAGTGGGACAAGCTATTACAACGTGTAAAAGTGAAACCGGGTGATTTCTTCTTTGTTCCAAGCGGCACGGTTCATGCAATTGGTGAAGGTATTTTAATATTAGAAACGCAACAAAACTCTGATACTACTTATCGATTATATGATTATAATAGAAGAGATTCAGAGGGGGAATTGCGTGAACTTCATCTTGAGAAAAGTATGGAAGTAATAGAAACACCATTTGTTTCAAAACAACAAGTTGTACAATATGAAGAAATAGAAGATTTACATGTAACAAAACTTATTGAGTGCTCTTATTTTTCAGTGAGAAAATGGGAGTTAGACGGGATGGTTAACTTAACACAAAATAGTCCATTTCTTCTCTTAAGTGTAATAGATGGAGAAGGAGAGTTAATACATGGGACTGAAAAGTATCAATTTGAACAAGGGGATCACCTCATATTACCAAGCGATTTTGGGGAATATAGAGTTGTAGGACGTGCTGAATTTATTATTGCGAGCGTGTAAGCGAAAAATATAAGTGGAGAGAGTATCGTCGACAAAATATGTTCGACAATACCCTCTCTTTTTTTATAGGATTTTTGCTATACTAAACTGTACTATAATACGGGATGGAAGGAGGAACATAATGAAAATACTTGTAGTTGATGATGAATCGAGTATTCGTAATTTGATTCGGATGCAGTTGGAGATGGAAGGGTATGAAGTGTTGACAGCGGCTGATGGGAGAGAAGCTTTAGAGAAATGGAATGAAGGGCCGGATGTATTGATTTTGGATGTTATGCTTCCAGATACAGATGGGTATGAATTGCTTCGTTTGTTCCGTGAAAAGGATAGGGATATTCCAGTACTCATGTTAACTGCGAAGAGTCAGATGAATGATAAATTGCTTGGCTTGCAGCTTGGTGCGGATGATTATGTGACGAAGCCATTTAATTATGCGGAGCTTATTCTTCGGGTTAAGAATATGACGCGGCGCGTGAAGAAGGCAGAGGTAACGGTAAGTCATGAAGTAATCGGGGCGGGAGAGATAACGATTTGTCCTAAGGAAAGAAAGGTGCATGTTAGTGGACAAGAAATTCAGTTAACGTACCGAGAGTTTAATTTATGTCAGTTGTTTGTTTCAAATCCGCAGCGTGTATTTATGAGAGATGAGTTACTTGAGAAAGTATGGGGGTTTGAGTATATCGGAAATACGAGAGCAGTTGATATTATGGTACAAAGGCTGCGGAAGAAGTTAGGGAAGAGCGGAGAATATATTAAGACAATTTATGGCGTTGGCTATAAACTGGATTGTTAAGTGGTGATGGTATGTCTTTAAAAAGAAATATGGTGTTTGGAATAGTTGGACTGTTAATTCCGATTTTTGTTCTTTTGTACGCAGTTGTTTATATTACGTTAGAAAAGAATATGTATCATAATGCGGCAAATTCTTTGGAAAAGTTAAGTGTAGAAGCACAAATTTATACGATGAATTATTTAGAGAAGGAAGCAGAAGTGGAGACGCTCGGTCCTAATTCACTTTTAATTGCTTCGTATTTAGCGAAGCGCATGGATGTACGTGTACAGATGATTGGGAAGAATGGAGATGTTGTTGCAGATACGCAAAAAGGAGCACTTCTTCATCGGAATATTGATATTGAGAGTTCCTTGAAGGGGAAGAAATCTTATGTTTTTGAAGAGGGAGACCCAGCTCCAATTCTTTTGTTTTCAAGCCCAGTTTATTATGGAAACGATGTCATTGGAAGTGTTCGTTTTATAAATGAGTTAACGGGTGAGAAGGAAGTTTTAACAAATGTTGGCTGGACGTTCTTAATGACGTCTCTTTGTCTAGTAGCTGCGGGTATTTTCTTTGCGATTCGTTTGGCAAGGTCTCTTCATAAGCCGATTGATCAGTTAAGACAAATGGCACAGCGGCTTGCGAATGGAGATTATAAAAGTAAGATTGAGCTAAATGAATATGTGGAAATTGCTCAGCTCTCAGCATCTTTTAATGCGATGGCTGATGGAATTGAACTACATATTAAGCAATTGAAAGAGGAGAAAGAGAAGCAGAAAGATTTCTTAGACCACATTACGCATGAGCTAAAAACACCGCTAACGGCAATTATTGGCTATGTGGATTTAATTCCGAAGTTAAAGGCGAAGGAAGATGTACAGGAAAGCCTGCGTTATGTGGCTGTAGAAAGTGAGCGTTTATTATCACTTGTAGAGGAATTACTTAAGTCTTCAAAGTACGGGACGAGTACGTTTGAAGTGTCACCTACAGTTGTGAATATAAAAGAATTAGCAGAAGAAGCCGTTTCAATTGTGAAACCTCGCCTGCAGCAATTTGAAATTGAAGTTATAAATGAGTTAACGGATGTACATGTTGTTGCAGACTTTGATAAAACGAAGCAAATATTCTTAAATGTACTTGATAATACGATTAAATATAGCGATGCTACGCAAATTCGTATGAATGTAATCGTAAGTGAGCATGAGGCGAAGATTTTTGTTCATGATGATGGTATTGGTATAGATGAAGGTGTGCTTGCAGAGTGGAATGAATCGCCAGGAGGGAAGGTACTTCCTTCTAGTTACGGGAATGGTTACGGTTTGTATATTTGTCAGGAGATTATGAATAAGCAGGGCGGAAGTATGCGAATTGAGAGTAGTGAAGAGATGGGTACTACGATATTTATTACATTTTTACTTCCGAAACGGATGGAAGACATAAAAAACTTGAAAGCGGTTAAATGATACATTTATGAAACAATTATGCGGTATTTTCGAAACAACGTTTTTTTATCTTGGAGGTAGGCAGAAATGAAAAGGCTATCATTTCAAATTCTTATGTTTGTCCTTTGTATAATCGTTTCTCTTATTTTGTTTTATGTGATGGAGAAGCAAATATATAATCGGATCACAATAGTGAATGACAAACAAACTGTTTTACAAAGAGTGAATGAATCCTTGCCTACTGAAATGAAGGTTAGGCATGAAAAGTGGGGAGAAATTGTTATAACGGATGAAGTTCGTTTGCATACGATTGTTTCATTCTTTGACCGAATTCAAATAGAACCGAGAGAAGCTAAGAATCAAGAACAAGTATTTACTGGAGAAGTAACGTACTTGAATGGACATAAACGTACTTTTGCAGTAGGTGACTTGTTCCAGTACGGGGCTGATATGTACGGAAAGAATGGTACGGACCCAATGATTTCAGCATTTCAAACGTATTTGTTAAGCCTGTATTACACACCAGAACGTATTAGTGATTTTTTTGCGTCAGCACAGGATGTTATAGTACGCCAAGGTGATGTAGAACGTGCGATGAATCTTACGCACATACTTGATTCGATTCGGTACGCAAAGCAAATTACAGATTACGGAGAAATACAGAAATTATTACAATCACAGAATGAACCGATTGCTTATATTACCGCTTATAAAACAGGGAAGCGTATAAAGAATGAGCGAGAAGACATTCTTACTATTTCTGTGTATCCATCTTACTTTGTTGTGCAATATCTCGGCGATAATAACGGGAATGTTATGTATATGAAAAGCTCCCTCGCAAATTTATTTGTAAAGGAGAATGTGTCATGAGAAAGATAGCCTTTTTCTTCTTTTTGCTAGTAATTGGAGGAGCGATGTCTAGTTGCTCTCGAGATACAACCTCTATTAAATATAATAAAAGTGGTCTCCCTATTTTGGATGATCGTCATCTTGTTGCGTATGTAGCAGCTCGTGAAGAAGTTGGTGAAGCTTTGCTGTCATCATTTTGTAAACCACGCGGCTGTACGTATGAATTTATTCGTCTTTCGACAGAAGAGCTTCTTCGGAGGGTAGAAGAGGAAGCTGGAAATCCGAAAGCAGATATTATTATTGGCGGTACGGTAGACGCGCATCAAATGATGAAGCAAAAAAATCTATCTATTCCTGTTACGAGTCAGCATGCGAACCGTATTTCAAAAACTGTTAAAGATAAAGACGGTTATTGGTACGGTTATGAAGTGGAGAAGCTGGCAATTGCGATCAATAAAGAGCAGTGGAATGAAGAAATAGCACCGCTCGGACTTCCCTATCCATCAAGGTGGCAAGATTTATTAAATCCAGTATATAAGGGAAAGATTGTTATGCCAGATCCAAATGTTTCAGGAACAGCATATACGTTTTTTCAATCACTCATTGATACTGTAGGTGAAGAGGAAGCGAAGGAATATGTGAAGAAACTCGCAGGACAAGTTGGTGAAGTAACGGTGAATGGTTACATACCAGTAGAGCTTGTTGCGAGTGGTGAGTATATGATAGGCATCAATTTCATGGGAGACCAGAGAATGCTTCAAAAACGAGGCTTTCCAATTGTAAGTATTGTACCTGAGCAAACAGGGTTATCTGTTAATGCGATTTCGAAACTAAAACGTGCACCGAATGGTATTATTGCGGATTTATTTATTGATTATTGTTTATCAGAAGAAGCGGGTCACATTTTAGAAAAAGTTTCGTTTGGCGTACCAACAATGTTTGCGAAGAACGAGAAAGAAATAGAAGGACAGCCGGTTAGAAGAACAAACCAAAATATATCAAATAGCGGAATAATCGAGATATGGAATAGACAGCGTCTCTCTCAGAAGTGAGAAAAGGAGACGAAAGAATATGTTTAAATGGCTTAAGCCAGCACCGGCGATTGAACGTTTGCCAGCGGATATGATTGATCAAGTATATAAATTACTACGTATTCGTGTATTGATTGGGATTTCAGTTGGATATGCTGCTTATTATTTAGTTCGTAGTAATTTTAATTTATCTACTACGTATTTAGTTGATGAGTTCGGATTTAGCACTACACAAATTGGGTTATTGGGCGCAGTAATGGCTGTTGTTTACGGGCTTAGTAAATTCTTTATGGGTAATTTATCGGATAAGGCATTTGCTCAACGATTTATTGCAGTAGGTTTATTTTTATCTGGGCTTGTTAATATTTGTTTCGGCTATGCATCTTCATTTGGGATGATTTTAACATTACTTGTTCTAAACGGTATTGTACAAGGTATGGGAGCACCTCCTTGTAGTATTGTTATGACGAAATGGTTTTCAAAGAAAGAACGTGGTACGAAAACAGGTCTTTGGAATATTTCACATAACGTTGGTGGATTACTTGTTCCACCATTCATTGGAATTGGTGTAGGTATTTTTGGTGAAAGCCATTGGCAAGGCGGCGTGTTTATTTTCCCAGCGATTATCGCAATGGTAATTTCCGTTCTTGTTTGGATTAATGCGAAGGATACGCCAGAATCAGAAGGTCTTCCTCCAATTGACGAATATCGTAATGACTATGAAGATCTTGAAAAAGCAGATAATGCTAACAAAATGTCACCAAAAGAAATTTTAATGAAATATGTAGTGAAAAATAAATTTGTTTGGTTCTTATGTATTGCGAATGCATTTGTTTACTTAATTCGTTTCGGTGTTATTAACTGGGTACCAATTTACTTAACAACAGTTAAAGGTTTTACAAAAACAGAAGCGCATGCAGCGTATTCAATATTTGAGGCAGCAGCAATTCCGAGTTCTTTAATTGTCGGTTTTTTAAGCGATAAATTATTCAAGGGAAAACGTATGCCATTATGTGTTATGAGTATGGCTGGAGTTGTTGTTGGAACAATCGTATATTGGCAAGCAACTAATGTTCTTGTTGTGAGTATCGCAGTTTCTATTATCGGTTGTTTAATTTATGTACCACAATTTTTAATTGGTTTAAGTGCAATGGAATTAGTACCGAAATTTGCAGTAGGTACAACGGTTGGTATGTGTGGTCTGTTTGGTTATGTGGGAGGAAGCTTCGTAGCAAACGCAGCAATTGGTATTATTGTTGATCGTTCTGGCTGGGATGGTTGCTTCATGTTACTGTTAGCAGGTGGTGTATTAGCAACAATATTCTTACTGATTGTTCAAATGGGACATGAGAGAAAAGCTTCTAAGGTAGCATAATATTTTATTTGAAAAAGCTATCCAATTATTATATTGGATAGCTTTTAGATTTTTATTTAGGAAAAACAAACAGTATGTAAAATTGCAGTTTAATGTGTAAATGATTTTTGTTAATTAATATAATTTTTTAAGATTTAATAAACCAATTATGTACATAGTTAGACCGAAAAATCCGCCGCCACAGATGAAAATTACAACCTTAAATAAAGAAATAGAGATTTCTTCTGAACCTACATAGGGAAGGATATAATTCATAAAAACAAACATTTGAAAGCCCCAAAGTACACCTGCTTTTAAGCCCGCTTTTCTTAATTTTTTCTTATGTTGCAAATACTCTTCTTTTGTTGCACATTCAGTCTCATTTAAACCTTTTTTCTTAAGCTTAAATGTTAAATAATTAGCATAAATCATATTAGATAGAAAAACTAATATAGTTCCTATAGATATTGTGTGGTTCATAGTATCAACAAGTAACATAATAAGCATTACCAACATATTTAACCACCATAAACCAATTCCAGCTACAGATAATTCTTTATTGATTTCTTGTTTTTGATATTCATCTCTCTCACTCATTGTTCCAACAAAATTATTATAAACTCTTTCTTTCCATTCAATTTTCATCATTTAATCTCCCTCCCAAAATAGACTGTTTAAATCTGTTTTTAGTGCTTTTGCTAATTCGATACATAAGGCTAAAGAGGGGTTATATTTATTGTTTTCAATTAAGTTTATTGTCTGTCTCGCTACATTAACTTTTTTAGCTAATTCTAGCTGCGATAGACCTTCAGATTTTCGATATTGTTTAACGTTATTCAAATATAAACCTCCTATTAATAATTGTAGACCTCGTGCATTAGAAATGTCATTTATATATGACATTTTATAATTGAATAAATGAAATGTCAAATATATGTGACAAAAATGATAATGGTGCAATTAGGAAAATGATTTTAATAATTTATCTTGGTAAGGAGTTTATTAATAAGGAATGGCTTTTCTTATATTAATATAACCTTTCCTTAAATCTATCTTAAAAGACAAGATGTCATATTTCTAATCATTGGAATTTTTGTTACAATATAAATGGATGTGTAAAACTTTGTAAAAAGAATGTAATAATATGTAATTTGTTTTCAGAAAGTTTTATACAATTTTTATATTAAACTATTAAGTTATAAAGGGAGAGAGAATATGGTACCAAATACGGTTCGTACTCCAAACAAGAAGAAGAAATGGATTATTATCGGGGTTATTGCACTAATTGTTATTGTAGCAGCAGTTAATATTTTTATTATGCAAGGCAAGAAGAAGGGGGCATCAACATCTGCTGATGCTGTGAGCTTTGAGAAGGTAACGGAGCGAAAGCTTAATAATACGAAATTAATTTCTGGCCAGGTGAAACCAGGGAATATTGAAAGTTTCTATGCGGATCCGACTAAAGGGAAAGTGAAAGATATTGCAGTGAAAGAAGGACAAGAGGTAGAGAAAGGTACGAAGTTATTCTCTTATGATAATGAAGAGATTAACTTGCAAATGAAGCAAGCTGAGCTTGATCAGAAGATGGCGGATATGCGTTATGATCAAGGGAAGAAGAAGATTGATTCGTTGAAGAAAGAAATTAAGAAGGCAAAGGATAGCGGAGCTGGGAAAGAAGTAACGGATCCGATGGACGAGCAAGTAAGTGAGTTAGAGATGGCACAAAAGACAACTGATCTTGAGAAAGAAAAAGGGAAGTTGCAGAAAGAAGAGTTAAGTAAAAAGCAGAAAGAGCTTACGATTTATAGTAATTTTACTGGTGTCGTTCAAAAGTTAGATAAAGATGCGGCGCAAAGTTCATCTCAAGCGTTAGGTGGTCAAGGGAAAGCATTTTTACAAGTGGCGTCTAAAGATCCATTCCAAGTGCAAGGGACGTTAACTGAGCTTCAGAAGTCACAAATTCAACCAGATCAAACATTTACTGTCACTGCAAAAGCGAATAATAAGAAGAAGTGGACAGGTAAAATTACAGAGGTAAGTGAATTCCCAACGAGTGCAGAGATGGCTCAAGCTGGTGGTATGGGTGAAGCGACTCAAAATATGTCCCAATATACATATAAAGCAAGTCTTGATAGTCAAGATGGTTTATCTCCGGGTTATCACGTTTCTCTGCAAGTAAGTTTAGAGAATAAGACGATGATTGCAGTTCCGACTAAGAGTATTGTAGAAAAAGATGGTGATGCATTTGTTTATGTTGAGGATAAAGGAAAGCTTCGTAAACAAAATGTGAAAAAAGGTTCTACTGATGGAGACTGGACAGAGATTGTTGAAGGCGCAAAAGTGGGGCAAAAGGTGGTTAAAAATCCTTCCGACGACGTGTATGACGGAATGGAAGTGAAAGAGAAATGATTACGTTAAATAATATTGCTAAAACGTATTATCAAGGAAAATTGGCAGTGCCAATCTTACATGATATTAGTGTAACGATTCAAAGCGGTGAGTTCGTTTCGATTATGGGACCGTCTGGTTCTGGTAAATCAACGCTTATGAATATTATCGGTTGTTTAGATCGCCCAACTGAAGGCGAATATATGCTGAATGATGTGAATATCTTAACAGCAGACGAGTCAAAGCTTGCTTTAATTCGTAATGAATATATCGGTTTTGTGTTTCAGCACTTTAATTTGCTTCCACGTCTTTCGGCAGTAGAAAATGTTGAACTTCCGCTCGTATACGGTGGTGTGAAGAAAGCAGAGCGTCGTCAAAGGGCTCTAGAAGCGCTTGGTAAAGTCGGTTTGTCAGATAGGGTTCATCATTTACCGAATGAATTATCAGGTGGACAGAAGCAGCGTGTAGCGATTGCAAGATCGATTGCGAATAATCCAACGTTCATTATGGCCGATGAGCCTACAGGCGCGCTTGATACGAAGTCTGGTGAGCAAGTTATGGATATTTTCACGAAGCTTAATGCAGAAGGTACAACGATTGTTATGGTTACGCATGAAGAGGAAGTAGCAGCGTATTCTTCCCGCCGCATTGTACTGCGAGACGGGAAAATTACAGAAGATAGAAGGTGTGCGGTATGAGTTTACTAGATAGTATAAAAATTGCCCTATCTTCTATTTTAGCTCATAAACTGCGTTCAGCTCTTACGATGCTCGGTATTATTATCGGCGTTGGTTCTATTATTACTGTCGTTGCGATTGGGCAAGGCGGGGAAGCGATGCTGAAGTCGAAATTCGCAGGTTCTGGTGGTAATAACCTTATGCCAATTCAATTTAAACCAGATATGAATGATGAGTTTGCTATAGGCGGATTTGAAATACCGAAGTTAACGGAAGAGGATATTTTAGAAGTAAAACAAGTGAAAGATGTTTCACATGTTATTACGACAAATTCGACGACAGAGATACTAGATGTAAATGATAAAAAAGCAAATCTGAATGTTATTGGTCTTGATAATGAATATTTTGCGGTTAATAAAGTAAAGGTCGTAAAGGGACGTACTTTAAATGAATCAGATATTTCTCATGCAAATAACGTTGTGATGATTAGTACAAAAACAGAAAAGACGTTATTTAAGGACGTAAACCCAGTTGGGCAAATTATTGAGATGAAAGGACAACCGATGCAGATTGTCGGTGTGTATACATCTGATAATGAGTTTATGGGATTTGAAATGGAAGAAGCGTTAATCCCCCTTACATTATGGCCTGTTTTATTCGGAACAGATGATATTCAAAATATCGCAATTCAAGCTAAAAATGTAGACGATTTAGAAGCAGCTGGGAAACAAGCTGTTGATGTATTAAATAGTCGTAAGCCAAGTGAAATTCCAGGTAAATATGAACTAGTGAATTTAAAAGAATTCCAAGAAAATGTTTCTAAAGTAACTGGTATTATGACGATGATTATCGGTGGTATTGCGGGTATTTCATTAGTCGTTGGTGGTATTGGTGTTATGAACATTATGCTCGTATCTGTAACGGAGCGTACGCGTGAAATTGGGATACGTAAAGCGCTTGGGGCAACACGTAGTAAAATTTTATTACAGTTTTTAATTGAAGCAGTTATGTTAACGCTTCTAGGTGGTTTGATCGGAATTGGTCTTGGATATGGCGGGGCATATATCGTTTCCACATTTGCGAAATGGCCACCGCTCGTTTCATGGGAAGTTGTCGTTGGTGGCGTACTATTCTCTATGACACTCGGTATTATTTTCGGATTAATTCCAGCAAATAAAGCTGCGAAATTAGATCCAATTGAAGCATTACGTTATGAATAAGTTAGTAGTGTAATAGAGAGGGAGCTCTCCACTACACATTACCGTTCTAGTGGGCGGTTCGTAGCCTCTATGTTGAGGAAGTGAACCGCCCGTTAGAACGGGTTATATAAATAGAAGGAGGCGTTATAATGGAAGCGAATTTGAATACGCAAAAAGCTGGCGGAGAGAAGCCATCATTGTTCGGAATGATCACTTCTCCTGGTTTACAGTTTGAGAGAATGAAGACGAGCGAGAAAGTTTGGGGTATGTTCTTCCTAATGGCGCTATTACAAGGGTTGTTAAGTGCTTTTACTACATACGTTACGAATACGTCACCTGAGATGGTGAAAATGAAAAAAGAACTAGGTGAATTTGCAGGACAGAGTTCACTGACATCCGATGTTATTTCCAGCATTGTGTCGGGTACTATAGGTGGTATGTTGGTAACATTCGTCGTTGCAGCTATTTATAAAGTGTTTATGATGTTCTATGGGAATGATACCTCTTATAAAAAATTAATAACGATTATTGTATATGCGAACATTGTTGTTATTATTGGTGGATTTATTAATGCTATTATAGCTTTAATTTTAGGTGTCGCACCAACTGCATATACAAGCTTAGGACCACTATTTGAGACAGGTTCAGTTGCTTATGGAATAGGGAGTTCGATTGAAGTATTCTATTTATGGAATATCGTTTTAATTTGGTTAGGACTGCAAATTACAGCGGGAGTAAGTAAAGTGAAAGCAGCTATTCCAATTATCGTCTTATTCATCATTAAAGCGTTATTCTTAGCAGCGATTGTTATGTTAATTACAGCATTTTTACCAAATATGCCAGTATAAATAAGGGGGCGTTATAATGGAAACGAATATTAATACGCAAGATGTAGATTCGAAAAAGCCGTCATTATTAGGGATGATTACATCTCCAGGTGAACAGTTTGAGCGAATGAAGACGAAAAGTCCGGTTTGGATAGCTTTCCTTTTATTTGTTCTAATTGGGACGGTTACGACAGCTGCGGTATTTTATTTATCAGTGGTTAATACCCCAGAAGTGGCAAAAGAAATGAATGGCCAAGATGGGGAAATGATAAAATGGTTTGCACTTGGTGGCGGAGCACTTTTTGGTTTATTTGGAACACCTATCGGCCTCTTTATTGCAGCAGGTTTCTATAAAGTGATTATGATGTTAATGGGCAATGATACTCCTTACATGAAGATATTATCTATTTACTTATACGCTAATCTTGTTTTCTACATTGGGAGCTTGTTAAATGTAGGATTAGGTTTGATTTTTGAAGGAAATGGAACGGATGCTTATACAAGTTTAGCTCCTTTATTTGAAAAAGGAACAGTTTTAAATGGCATTGCATCTTCAATTGAGATTTTTAATATTTGGAGTTTAATTTTAACAGGATTAGGGTTACATATTGTGGCTGGCTTAAGCAAGAAACAAGCGACAATTTTAATTGTAATTTTCTTTATTTTAACGATAGGACTAGGTTTTCTAAAAGGTTTAGGAAACAGTTTTGGCGCATAATATGATTGGACTAAAAGGTGGCTCTCTCGAGAGTCACCTTTTTTATTTTTACCCTTATTTCAAATACGACTAGCAGAATTTCAAATTCTACTTCGTGTAATTTAAAATTTCGGCGGTAGTATTTAAAATTACTCACAGTGAAATCGCTTCTTTATTTTTATATTGTGGAGGTACCGGCGGAATAACAAAGAGGTATACCTTTTAGAAACAGGTACTGTGTGAAGCCAGCGACGTTTACAGAGACAGTTGTGTTGTATGAAGGAATGATTGTAAATCAAATAAAGAAGTTAGGTATTTATCAAGATCATGAAGAGTATTATCAATGTGGTTTAATTGGTCTTTGGCATGCATATGAAAGGTATGATGCGGAGAAAGGAAGTTTTCCTGCATATGCAGTTATAACTGTGCGTGGTTATATATTAGAAAGATTGAAGAAAGAGTTTGCAGTGCAAGAAAAGTGTGTATGTGTAGGGGAATATGAGGATATCTTCCATTTTGAAGATATTGAAATGAGAGCAAAGGATTTTATGAGTGTATTAGATGAGAAGGAGAAGTATATTATTTTCGAACGTTTTTTTGTAGGGAAGACGATGGGGGAGATCGCTAACGAGATGGAAATGACCTATTATCAAGTGAGGTGGGTGTATCGGCAAGCACTTGAGAAAATGCGAAATAGTTTAAGAGAATAAATATGATTATAAGAATGGAAGGCAATGGATATTGCTTTCCATTCTACTTATTCTGTTAAGGTAGTAAATGTAATAAGAGGTTTTTAAATTGTAGTGAATCTTGCATGTTCATACGTGATAATACGTATCCAGCTTTTAATAATTGCTGTTTTAACTTATGGGGACTGATATGTATTGTTGTAGTAGTGCCATTTGAAAAATGAATGTTAGCTTTTTTACTCTTTTTGAAAAATTCTATGTCATCTATATGGTTATAAAATAGCCATATACAGTTTGGAGAAGAAGGAGATTCTGTCGGGAAAGCACAAATATATTCTCGATGATTAATCGGAATTGGGACATTTTGTTTAAATTTAAAGTTTGTTTGGACTGCATTACGTCTACCTTGATAAGTAGAGTGAACATTGGTTAGACAAGATTGCTTGATGAGTTGGAGAGCAGTTTGACAGGAGTAAAGATGGTTTCCGCTACTTTCGATAATTTTTGTTTGATAATAAGGGTGCTTGTAAGGTTCCAGCATCATTGTAGAATTAGAAATAATAATATCATTTTCTTCATTCATAAATTTGATTCCTCCCTTATAAATGATAGTAATACCAAATATAATTATATACGAATTAAGTAAATTAATTGTTAATATTCCGTTTCATATTGTAAATTTTGGCTATTCGTTTACAATCAATAGATGTTAGTCTTTCTAATTTGCATCGCTTGTACATATATATGAAAATAGAAAAGAGTAGGCGGTGAGATAGTATGAAGAAAAAGTATATTATTATGGCTCTAGTTGTCGTGCTTCTAGTATATTTAGCAAATAGTAATCCGAGTAAAGGTGAATATACGGACTGGGCAGCAAAGCAGTTTATGAAACGTAATGATGTAAGTAAGAAGCTAGACGAAGTTCAAAAGGAAAATGAAGAGGGTCTCCTTGGCGATTTAGCATCGGCTGGTAAGAAGTTGGCGAAAAAATATGTTGAGCCACAAGTTGGATTATTAATCGAGAATTATACAAAGCGAAATGATTATATTTTCTTCTCAACATATACGACTGAGTTTGATATAGGCGGAGAACATTATAAATATGTATGCGTCGGTTTTTCAAAAATCTTTATTCCGATTGAAATGCCGAAGAAAAAAGACGAATCTGCAAAATGATGCAGATTCGTCTTTTTGTTTATAAGGTAATAGGAACTTCAGATACATTCTTTTCTACGAGACGAGCACCTTTTTTTCGGGTATTACCATTAATTGTTGAAAATACAGATGAGGCAAGAATGGTATCCATTACTTGATTTACGACTTGTGCATCGACGGGTGTGATCGGTTTTTCGATAGAAAAAACAACTGTTTTTCCATCTTCTTTCGCAAAAATTAATTCTAGTACTTGCATACTTTATTTCCTCCTTTTTATTTATCGTGTTATATGCGGGTAGGGCGATCGGTGTAATCAGCGGGGGATGCCCCCCACTGAGTAAAGTTTAACCTTATAGGGTAGAAAGATCTGATGTGCTAACAAGTTGTATAGCGTGAAGCGGTGATGCTTGTAAAGAAGCAAGAGCACGTGCTACGTTTTGTACTTGCTCTAAGTTTGCGTTTGTTTTAACACGCTTAAATTGTTTTTGCTTAAAAGCTGTTTTTCCGTTCTTATCTAATCCACTGTTTAAGACAAGACGTAAAGTTAAGTCCGTTACGATTGTTTCGACTGCCATGTTTATCACCCCCTTTCACTTTATAAATAGGGCGCAAATGTCATGTTTTGGCGTGAAATTTATTCTTTTTTTTGGTACGCTTAAAAGACTAAGAGAGGGGTTTCGGAAGAATGAATCGTAAATGGTTATTTTGGATTCCTGTTTTACTATGGATGGGGTTGATTTTCTATTCCTCGGCACAACCATATAAAAAGCAGGATATGCGTTCGGATATTGAACAATATGTAAATGTTGAGTTTGTGGAAGAGCATTTTTCGTGGGTATCTATCGATTATGGTGGTGGTACACCTGTTAGCATTGCAAATAAAGGTGTAGGCGGATTTATTGAGTTTTTCCTTCGTAAAGGTGCTCATTTTATGGTGTTCTTTATGCTCGGTTCATTGACGTATTATGCTTTTCATCGATCGGGTTATTCGAGAAAAAGGTGCTTCCTATACGCTCTTCTATTCGTTGCGGGATATGCAACATTTGATGAAATTCATCAATGGACTACGGGAGATCGTACACCGATGTGGCAAGATTCATTACTGGATACGTGCGGCGGATTAACAGGAATTATAATAAGCAATTGGTTTTGGAATAGAAAAAGGAGCTAATCTTTTGAGATTAGCTCCTTTTGTTTATACACCAAGTAATTCTTTTAGTTCATCTGTAGATAGTTCGGTCATCCAGCTATCGGTTGTAATGACGGCGTTGTTTAATGATTGTTTTCTTTCTAACATTTCATCAATTTTCTCTTCGAGTGTCCCTGTTGTAATAAGTTTATGAACGTGAACGAAGCGTTTTTGACCAATACGATATGCGCGGTCTGTTGCTTGGTTTTCTACAGCTGGATTCCACCAACGGTCGTAGTGAATGACATGGTTGGCAGCGGTTAAGTTTAAGCCAGTTCCACCTGCTTTTAACGATAAGATGAAAATGTCATACGTTCCGTTTTGGAACTGCTCGATCATTTTGTCACGTTCTTTCTTCGGTACACTACCGTTTAAGAAGAGGACGCGCTGACCGAAATGTTCTTCTAACACATTTTTTAGCATGTTCCCCATACCGATGTATTGTGTGAAGATTAAACAACTTTCATTTTGATCTTTTATATTTTCAATTAGTTCCATTAGCGTGCTCGTTTTCATGGAACGTTCAATGATGTCTTTTGGTTCTGTTTCTTTTAAATAAAGAGCGGGATGATTACAAATTTGTTTGAGTTTGTTCAGCATTAGTAATATAAATCCGCGTCTTTCAATCCCACTTAATCCTTCTACATTTTGCAATGTATCTTGAACAAGTTGTTCATATAAGGAAGCTTGTTCACCAGTAAGTGGGCAGTAAGCTTTCTGTTCTTGTTTATCAGGCAAGTTTAATGCGACGGTTTGATCTTTCTTCGTGCGACGCAGTAAAAACGGCGAGATAAAACGTTGAACTTGTTGGATTTTTCCTTCGTCACGATCCTTTTCAATCGGTGAGACGAAGCGGCGCTGGAATTGTCCTAAGCTGCCGAGATATCCATGATTAATGAAGTCGAAAATAGACCAAAGCTCGGCAAGTCGGTTTTCCATCGGTGTACCGGTTAAAGCGATTTTGTGATTTGCTGGCAAGTTTCGTACTGCTTTCGACTGTTTCGTATGTGGGTTTTTAATATTTTGCGCTTCATCCAAAATAACAGCATCCCAGCATAACGTACTAAGTTCTTCTTCATCAAGCTGAGCTAATGCATAAGATGTTAATACAACATCTGCTGATTGAAGGAAGTCTTTAAATGATTCGCCTTTCGCTCGGTTACTTCCATAATGTAACTGAACACGTAAATTTGGTGCGAAACGCTCAAATTCTTTTTGCCAATTTCCAAGAACAGATGTCGGTGCCACGATTAAAGCAGGGCCTGTTTGGAGATTGTTCTCTTTTATATATAGTAAGTAAGTGATCGTTTGAATGCTTTTTCCAAGTCCCATGTCGTCAGCTAATAATGCTCCGAATCCAAGCGTTCTTAAATATAATAACCACTCAATGCCATGTTGTTGATACGGACGGAGTGTTGCGTTTAGTGCAGAAGGGACAGCTACTTTTGGAATATCTCCAATGTGCAATAGTTTTTGGAATAGCTCTTCATAATATCCATCTAGCTCGATTTCAATATCGGTAAATGGACTATCTTCTTCTACAATTTCTGTTTCAGCAGTGTTTGATAAATGTTGCTGAAGGACATCTTTCATTTCTAGTCCATATTTATCGGCACGGTTCATAAGCTTTCGTACTTCTTCAATAAAGGCTGGATCCAGTCTCATCCATTGACCATTTATATTGAATAACCGTTTGTTTTGTTCAACGAGTTCGAAAAATTCGCTTTCGGATAAATCAATGCCGTTCGTTGAAATGCGCCAGTCAAAGTTAACGAGTGTATTCATGCCGAAGAAAGATTGCGTTTGCGTGGCATTTTGCTTCAGCTGCACACGTAATTTTGGTTTTGTCGCTTTTAAATTTTGCCACCAGGATGGCAGTAAAATCGTAATACCTGCAGCGAGTAATTCGTTACTTGCTTCTGTTAAGAAGTTCCACGCGTCTGTTTCAAAGAGCTCACTTCGGAATGTATCGCCTTCTTTTAACCACGGTACGAGCTTACTGAATCCTTCTTGTGTTTCAAGAATACGTTCTTCATAATCGTGCCATCGTTTTGGCAAAGAATCGATACTTTCATATACATATATGCGATGTGCCCCGCGCTTTGGTGTAACAATTGTCTCAAGCTTCCACATTTCAAATTCTTCTTGCGGCTCTTGTAGCCGTAGTCCGATTGTAAAGGGAAGGTCATCTTCAATGTAACCAATTTTTCGAAGCCAATCTTCTTCATGTAGTGCTGCATCCAATTGTCTTTTCGTAAAGTCGTAATGTTCATAAAGTCTCTTGGCATCTTCCCACCCATCGTTTGAACGGTTATCTTGTAATATGCTTTCATTTACCGCGGTCGAGAAAAGAGATACCAATGTGTCATCTTCGATTGGGGTATTTTGCACTTTCCAAGATGGTTGCTGAGACCAACGCTCCATATCAGGTACGAAGCTACCGCTTGTGAAGGCATCCCATAATTCGTTCGCATCTTTCGTAAGTGCTGTAATAGGGCCATTCATTTGAATATGGGCAAAGGAGTTCATCGGTTTATTAGCGATGTATTCAAATGCTTGTGCGTTTGTTAGCATAACACCTTGTTTTCCTTCAAAGGTCGCTTCTTTTAGAAACGTGCCGTAGAAGGAAGTGGAGTGCCACGTAAATGCATTTCGTTTCCAACTTGTTACGGATAATGGAGTACCGCTGTCATCTTCTCCCCAAAGGAACCAACCTTGACTAACGTGCTGGAGCCTAATTGTTACTTCAGTTTGATTGATCATCGATTAATTTTCCTTTCCGTAATTCCTCTTGTAGTGCACGCAGACGTGAATGTAAGTTTGCGATGTGAATAATGAAAGCATCCCATTCATCAGTGCGCTTTAATCGTTTATATAATGTACGTAATTTCTTTAAGTAACGAACTGCACGTCTATATGATTTGCGGTTTCGCTCTTCAATGGCCTCGGTAGCAGCAAGGTGATAAAGAGGAAGGGCTGCTTCTGGTGCTTCCTTTTCAATATCTTTCAGTGGCTCTTTCAAAAGTTCAATTGCTTCAAACCCATGTAAGAGCTGAAGTTCTGCCCATGTACGATATTGCTTTTTCGCGAGTACGTATTGCTCATAGTTTGCGAAACTATATGGTAATAGCTCTTGTAAAATCATTTCGAGTCCGGCTTGTTCATTTGTATGGGTTGCATACGTTTCATACATGATGACAAATAAGCGAACGATATCTTTTATGAAAATTGTATTTTCGTGCTCATGTATCGTTTTCTTCACTTGTTTATACGTAAAGGAAAGCCAGTTTTTCGCACGATCCCACTGCATTGTATTTAATAGCTCTTCTAACCAATAGAAGTACAGACTTACAACAGAAGCAGGCTGTTTTTTTAGTAAGTCCATCGCTAATAGGTCTTCGTCATTTAAAAAGAGTAGATGAGAAGATGCTAATGCTTTGGAAAGTGGATTGATTTTCGTATCGATTCGCTTTTCTTCTTCTTGCAGTTTCTCTTTATTGTGTAAGAGTTCACTCCATATGTGACGATAAATAAAAAATCTTTCTTGCGTATAGGCGTCAGTGGAGAAGAATACTTCGTGAACGAGACGAGCTGTTTCTTGCAAAATTGCTTCAGACTCTGAAGGAATCGCTTCTGATTGTAGGTCCCGAACGATGGATTCCACTTTATCTACAAATAAGCGAACGACGTTAACAGGCTGGTGATAAGAATACGTTTTATTTGCTTCGAAGTCCTGAATTTCTTCTAATAATTTTTGAAAGCAATAAAGCGCTGCGTGTAGCCTGAACAACTCATGTATCGCAACGATACGCGGAGCTTTCCGCTCGAGTTTCGTATAGAAGTCTGTAAAAATACTCATAAGAAAATACATTTGTTTATAAGTAAGCCGAGCTTGTTCTTTTTTAAATGATTCATATTCGTTGTCAAAATACGATTGCCAACTTTTATAATCCGTTTCTTCAAACGCTGATGATTGCAATACTTGTCTTGCAGTTCGAATAGGAGGAAGGGAAGGTTTCGTATTATTTTTAAATAAAGTTAATACATCTCCTACTTGCCCAAAACTAGATGCTGCAGATAGTAAAATAGCGAGCATATGCTCACATTGCGTTGGTGCAAAGCAATCGCAATAGCTTTCAGCGACGTTACGAATCGGGATATGGACGCTATATACGCTGCCTGCAGCATCTACAGTTCCTGATAGCGTATAACCATCAAAGTCAACGTTGTAGACAACACCACTACGATATAGGTGCCGAGCTGTAGCGACATGTTCCTGATCAGCTGTTTGCTGTGGATCTAGTCCTTGAACGAACTCATTCGCAATCATCATAATTTCATCTTTCGTAATTGAGTGTTGCAGCATAATATTCCTCCGTACACATATTTCTTTCCTTTACCATTATAAACAAAAAATGCTCAAAACAGAAAAAATGAAATTGGGATTATCATATTGTAACTGTGAATGGAGATGGAAAGGTGTTTTTCAATATTTTTGAACGGCATCTTTTTTGTAGTTTACTTCTCTTGTCAATCTTGTTCAGTAAATCGATATTTCGTGTCGAATCGTTGATATATTTTTCTCTGCTCGTGTTTACGAAGGGAAAATAAAAAGGATATCACTTAGCCGAAAAAATCCGACGAGGTGATATCCCTTTTTTACAATTATGAGCGCGTTTCCTTTAAAATCGCGTGCACATATGGATCATGTAATATTTGTTCTACAATTGGTAACATGTTTTGTTCGAATGGAATATCGATAGGAAATGGCTTTTGTGAGCCGGGTTTAATTCCATATTGGACAATTTTGTAATGTGTATTTGCTTCAGAGCTGAGCACAATTAATTTATATCGATTGTCATCGCCAGCGAGTGAAAAGTCAATGGAAGTAGCGTCGTATGTGACTTCATCTTTGTATATATATGGTTTGGGTGTACCGACCCAGTCTACTTTTGCTTGTATATTCATGAGTGTAACCTCCTTTATATGTATTATAAAAAAATAAAAGCCAGCTCTCAATAAAGAGAACTGGCTTTAGCAGTCATTGGTTATTTTAAAATTTTCACTTTAACAGTTTTGCGTCCCCATTTTTGAGCAGCGCTATCTGATCCAAGTAGGATGTCGATACGGTTACCTTTAATTGCACCGCCAGTATCTCCAGCGATAGCTTCTCCGTAACCTTCTACCCATACTTTAGATCCTAATGGAATTACTTTCGGGTCAACAGCGATCATTTTCATGTTTGGGTTCGCTGTTAAGTCATGACCCATTGCAGTTAATACACGGCCGCCGTATGTGCCACCGTTTTCGCTCGGATGAGCTGTATATGCTGTAGCTACAACTGTTAACTCACGACCACCAGAAGGTGTGCTAGTTTCAGCAGCTTTCACAGCAGGCTTAGCAGCTGGTTTTGCTTGTGCTGCAGGTGCTTGCGCTTTAGCTGGTGCTACAGTTTTAGCAGGAGCAGGTTGTTCTTGTTTCTCGATAACAGGTGCTGTACCTGTTAAGAAAGGAACGTGAACATAAGCTGTTTTCCCGTTATATTCAAATTGTAACCACTCATTTTGTACTTGTTTCGTTGTTTCGATCATATCGTCTTTCTTCAACGTTCCAAGAATTTCTGAGTTTGTGTTCGCTTCAGCACGTACGTTTAATACGTTAGCTGTTACGTAGTAGATGCTTTTTGTAAACTCTGTACTTACGAATGCGTCTTTACCATCTAAAGTGATTTTTGACCATCCGTTCTCTGTATTTTGAACATCTATTTTATTCCCGTTTAGTAATTTACCGACAACTTTTGATTCCGTAGTAGGGTTTTCGCGTACATTTAGTACGTCTGTTGTTACAACAGTTTCTGCATTAGCAGATGATGTGAAAATCCCAAGACCAAAAACTGCTGCTGTTGCTATTCCAATTAATTTTTTCATGATAGCCTCCATTGCGTTTGTTTTCGTGTCCTCATTATAGCAACAGATTTTTTCGGATTTCGGGAAAACACACAATTACAAACCATTCGTAATCAGTCGTTAACATCCTGTAATATAACAAAAAATATAGGAAAGCGTTTTTCATTCTATGTGATTAGTAGGTTTCTACTTATATTCAAAATATTTAATACAACATATATTTTTCGGCGTAAATAAAAATATTACAGGAGTGTTACATAATATTTACTAAACGATTACATTCCTTGAGTATTTTACCGTTTTATGGGTAATATAGTTATATAAACATAAACATTTCGTTTGTGAAACTATAAACACGTGCTATATACTAGCAAAAAAACCGCATAATTGTTACAAAAAGAAAGGGTTGCAAGGAAGAAAAATGCCCTTTTTTACATCTGTAACACATCCTTTTTTGGGAAAATACATTCCCATCCGCATTTTTCTCACACAATTTGACAGCAGTATTTCGATCTTGTAGCTCTTGCAGAGTGAAAAGGTTATACGGAAGGTAAGGCTGTCCATAAGAATTCGAATTGGTGAAGGTGAAAGTAAGAAAATCACCGTAAAATTATAGTTTTCTATCCGATTTTACATATCGGAATTTATGTTATTTACAAAAGTGAAACCTACGAAGGGGGATTTGATGAGGAAACTGACAAAAACATTCATCGTATCATTAACATTATGTATTGCATTTACAATTTGGGGGATTATTCCCGAATCTATTATTGGAAAAGGTAGCTTAGGAAATGTAACAACCGCAATTCAAACTGCATTAGTTAGTAAGTTTGGATGGTTCTATATTATTTCTGTTTCTATTATATTAGGTGTGTCTATCTTTTTAATTGTTTCGAAATACGGTTCTATTCGTTTAGGTAAAGATGATGATGAACCTGATTATAGTTATATGACATGGTTTGCTATGCTATTTAGCGCTGGTATGGGTATTGGTTTAGTTTTCTGGGGCGTTGCCGAACCATTAAACCATTTGTACGCACCTCCGTTTGGAGAAGGTGCAACTGAGGAAAGTGCGCGTCTTGCACTACGTTTTTCATTTTTCCATTGGGGATTACATCCGTGGGGACTATATGCATTTGTAGCGCTGTGTATTGCTTACTTTACTTTTAGAAAAGGAAAAGCAAGTACGATTAGTGCGACAGTAGGTCCGTTATTTAAAGGCGGGGAACATGGACGTATTGCTCATTCATTTGATGTGTTAGCTGTTTTCGCAACTGTGTTTGGTGTTGCAACATCATTAGGTCTTGGTGCGAAACAAATTGCTGGTGGTGTTAGTTATTTAACATCTATCCCGAATTCATTGCCGACACAGTTAGTTATTATTGCAATCGTAACCGTTCTTTTCATGTTATCTGCGCAAACAGGTCTTGATAAAGGAATTAAATATTTAAGTAATGCGAATATTATTTTGGCGTTTGCACTTATGATTATTGTATTATTTGCAGGTCCAACAAACTTTATTATGAATTACTTCACTTCAACAATTGGTTCTTATATTCAGGAATTGCCAAGCATGAGCTTCCGTTTAAGTCCATTAGATGAAGGCGGAAATCAATGGATTCAGTCATGGACAATTTTCTATTGGGCATGGTGGATTGCATGGTCACCATTCGTAGGTACGTTTATTGCACGTGTTTCACGAGGACGTACCATTCGTGAGTTTGTTATCGGTGTGTTACTCGTACCGACCGTAATTGGTGCACTTTGGTTCTCTGTTTTCGGCGGGACTGGTATTCATATGGAGCTGTTTGGTGATGCTCATATCTTCGACAAAGTGAAAGAGATGGGAACAGAAGTAGGGTTATTCGCTATGTTCGATCAGATGGGAAGCTTTGGATCAGCTTTATCGGTATTAGGTATTCTACTTATTGCAACATTCTTTATTACATCTGCAGACTCTGCGACATTCGTTTTAGGGATGTTAACGACACATGGTAGTTTAAATCCACCAAACCGCATTAAAATGGTTTGGGGTATCGTTTTAGCATCGATAGCTTCCACCTTATTATATGTTGGTGGATTAGAAGCACTGCAAACGGCAGCTATTATTGCGGCATTCCCATTCGTCTTCGTTATTTTCTTTATGATGGCGGCATTATTTAAAGAGTTACAAAAAGAAGGACATATGAAGCGTCATAAATAATAGAAGGAAAAGGGCTGATTTTGTATCAGCTCTTTTTTATATAGAAGGAATTTGAACTGCAAGTAAGGGAAATAAAATACTTTACTATATAAGTAGTATGCCTTTTACGCAAAGGAGAATCGATATATTTCGACAATATTCGATATCTTGTGGGTTCTATTCGTATTTTTGACAAAAAATTGTCGGAAATGTGTTGTCACGTTTATGTATATGTGCTATATTATTTCCTGTAAGCGATTTCAAATAGTTTTAAAGCGCATTCAAGGGGGACATCAAGAATAATGAAACGTTACGAAAGAAAGTGGAAGCATATTTGTTTGAAACGTGTGGCACATCGTAGTGTCCAAGAAAACACGGAACCTAAGACTGAAACGCGCAACGAACAGCAAGAGAAGCAATTGGTTCTACAAAAATAGCAATCACTTTTTCGTATATAAATGAAGGTCGATCGTTCGTTGGGGGATGGACGTGAAATTACTTTCAGCTAAGGGGTATTGTCTGATATATATAATTTATACGGCAATAAATCAGCACAGAGCATACGGCGCTCTGTGCTGATTTTTATTTTGTAAATAAAAATCAGTGGGAGAACTCCCACTGATTAAAGTTTTACTTTTCTTTTTTGAATCGAACTGTTTTATCCCAGCCAATGACTTGTTTCTTGCTCTTTGCACGTAAGTATAAAATTAAGCTGCGAATGAATAAGTACGTAAAGAGCTGTGCGTACGTAAAGTACATGATAACACTAATAAAAATATTAGTTGGTGTAAAGGTTCGTTCCACACTCTGGGCACTAAATAATTGAGAAACATATGTAATATATGCGACATACCACATAAATAGTAGCGGAATGCTATATTGAATTTGGAATATCCCGAGTAACCCAATTACAAACCAAACGTTCGAAATGATTAAGAATAGCCAAAATACAACATAAACTAAAACTTGTTGTAAGGAATGGACGAGAAGTTTTCCTTTAAAGAAACTTAAGGAAGAAAACATTTTTTCTAAAATGTACAAGTTCCCTTGGAGCCAACGTGTACGCTGCTTAATAAGGATTTTTAAATGCTCAGGTTCTTGTTCCCATGTAATCGATTCTGGAACGATTGGTAAGAGATAGCCTTTTTGTGTAATTCGTAATGTTAATTCAGCGTCTTCTGCAATTGCATACGGATCATAACCGCCAAGCTCTTCTAATGCAGAGCGGCGAAGAAGCATGTTTGTTCCTGTTAGTGAACCTGTTTGGAATAGTAACCAGCGTCCGGATTGCATAAGGAGCTGGAAGATTTGAAATTCTAACGAAATCATTCGTGTTAGCCAGTTTCTTTTTTCATTTACAGTACGAACGTGACCAACAGCTCCAACAGCATCCTCGGTTGTTTCAGCGTGTTCTACAAGCATTCGCAGTGCATGTGGTTCAGGCTGGTTATCTGCATCATACACACAGAAGTATTCACCATCTGAAATACTAAGACCATAGTTTAATACACGCGATTTCCCTTTTGGTTCACCCGCCGGAACACGAATGTGACGAATATGAGCATAAGCTTTGTCAAAATCATCACCAATTTCAGGTGTCTCATCTTGAGAGTTATCGTTTAATAAATAAACAGTTAGTTTGCCTGGATATTCAATCTTCGCCATCGCCTCTAAAGTATCTTTAATAACGACACCTTCATTGTGGGCAGGTATTAAAATATCGACGCTTGGATAATGTTCTAGCGTACGATCTTTTCGTTTACTATTTCGGTGAATTAAGCCTGCGAGTGTTAAGAAAGAATAGTAAACAAGTAAGGCAGAGAATAGAAAGGCTGTAAAGATAAGTATATATTTAATCGAAAATGTGATACTAATCCAAAAAACGAGTACGCAAAACAGAAGGAATAAAAGCAGTATAACGAGTGTCATCATAATAACGTCTTTCCTTTGTTCCCAATTTGCTCGCGTGAAATTTGTATATCTTTGATCGCTTCAGCAGCAAGCCATTGCTCCATTTTTGGCTTTAGACGGTTCATTACAATGTCAGCACCGGCTTCATTTGTGTTTTGTAATAAAATAACGAGCTTATTATTATCGTATTCAGCAGCAAGATCAAATTCATCTCTTATCGTTTCAACTAATAATGAAGCTACACGGTCTATAACACTTTCCTTTGTATATTTACTAAAGGAATTGAAATCAAAGTAAATAATAACGCCTGTTTCATTACGACGATTCATTGCAGTGATTAATAATGCTTGTCGTCTTTCGAATTCTTGTCTTGTTAATAATTTTGATTCTCCAATGTATTGTTCTAACGTTCTCACACGTTCGGTTAATTCTTTATTTTCATGAATAACCTTTTTTAATAAATGAGTTGAGATATATACGATGAAGAAATTTGCTACCATTAGGAAGTGAGTAATAATGTATTCCCATTGTTCTGATGTACTCCACAAGTAAAGCCATGCTTGGTAGAACAGATAGAATACAGAAGTAATGGTTCCTAATATAAAAAGAACAAATGCGGTTTTATCAGTCAATAATAGAAATAGTACATTAACAATTACATATATAATTGTGAAAATGAGAGCATGCTCATATTGCGTTACATGTACAGTTGTAAAATAAAATAAAATTTGTAAAATCCACATAGAGAGGACTTTATAGAAGTTATTTTTCACAAAACTTTCCTCCTTAAAGGTAATTCATGCAAGGATACTTGTAGTATGCGCAATTATTAAGAAATAGACCGGATGACTAGGTTATTTTGGAGAGTAACCACAAGTAGTATCTCTCTTTTGCAAGAAAAAATAAACAGACTTACTAATTATTGTATCATAATGTTCTTATATTTAAGCATAAAGTATTTAATATATACCAAAAAAATATACAACATATAATAAAAAGCCCCCTCTTTAGAAAGAGGAGACTTTGCATCATTTTATAGGAACATCATACCTGCAACTGCTGCATTTAAGAAGTTTGCTAATGTACCAGCGATAACTGCTTTAATCCCTAACTGTGCAATTTGTTTACGGCGAGTAGGAGCTAACGTTCCTGTTACACCTAATTGAATTGCGATAGAAGAGAAGTTTGCGAATCCACAGATTGCGAATGTTAAAATTAAGTTTGTTTTTGCAGAGAACTCTGCCATGTGTGGTCCCAAGTTTGCGTATGCAACGAATTCGTTGATTGCAAGTTTTTGACCGATAAAGCTTGCTGCTTGTACAGCTTCACCAGGAGAAACCCCGATTAAGATTGCAAATGGTGATAGTAAGTAACCGAAGATTAAATCAAGGCTAAGTTTAATATGGAACAGAGAGCCAATTAATCCTAATAGACCATTTAATAAAGCGATTAATGCGATGAAAGCCATTAACATTGCTGCTACATTAATAACAAGTTGCATACCTTCAGATGCACCACGTGCAGCTGCATCAATAACGTTTGCGTCTTCACGTTCTGTAGAAAGCTCAACGTTATTATCTACTTCTTCTGTTTCTGGCATAATTAGTTTTGCAATTAATAAACTTGATGGAGCTGCCATAATTGCTGCTGCTAATAAGTGTTCTAACGGAATTCCCATCGCTGCATAGCCGACAAGAACTGACCCAGCAACAGCCGTCATACCACTTACCATAATAGTGAAGAACTCACTATTTGTTAACCGTGCTAAGTAAGGTTTGATTAAGATTGGTGCCTCAGTTTGTCCTAAAAATACAGTTGTTACTGAGTTTAAACTTTCTGCTTTAGAAGTTCCAAGAAGTTTACTTAATGCACCACCAACGACACTAACAAATTTCTGCATAATACCGAAATGATATAAGATTGCTACTAATGAACTAATAAATACAATTGGAAGTAGTGCTTGAATAAAGAAGACAAATCCCCAAGGGCCTTTTGCGTTGACTAAATCCCCAGCAACGAACTTAATTCCCTCGTAAGAAAAATTGATTAATCCTTGAACACCATCAGCAGCGTATTTTAAACCTGCTTTTCCGGCATCCCATCGTAATACGATAAATGAAAATGACATTTGTAATGCTAGCGCGATTAAAATTGTGCGCCAATTAATAGCTTTGCGGTTGGAAGATAGTAAAAAAGCAATTGCTAATACTCCAATCACGCCGCCAATTCCCCATAAAAGATTCATGCAGTGTATGCTCCTTCCTCATAGTAAAAAAGTGTATAAACCAGTTGTCTATACGTTTGCGAATATAACATCTTAAGTAACTTATCATAATGGACATCGGAGGTCAAACGTCTAACGAAAAGTTTAAATAAAAAGAAAATTCTTCAAAAAAACACATATAAAATGATTAGACATGAAATAGGTTATGTTTTTTATGAGAATATATACATTATGATAACGTTATGGGTTATTTTTGTGGAATATAGTGTATGAAATAGGGAAATAGATACATTATTTTTTCTTGGATATAGGTGACACATACTAAAAAGAGCCTTCTAGTAATCTAGAAGGCTCTAAAAATATAACTTAAGGTGCTTTTGTGTATCCTAAGAAATGGCTCTTCCAATAAGAGTTACTTAATGAAGCGATTGCTACACCTTTATCTCCGGCTTGGATAAATGATCCGCCCCCAAGATAAATACCCATATGAGAAGGACCTGCTTTATAAGTGTCTTTGAAATAAATTAAGTCACCTGGTTGTGGATTTGAAGTTTGTGGTAGGCTACTCCAATATCCTGCAACACTTTGACGACTAATGTTATGACCAAATTTCTTAAATACGTGGTAGATGTAACCACTGCAGTCAACACCAGTAGCAGAAGTACCGCCCCAAACGTACGGTACGCCTTGCATTCCTTTTGCATATGCAAGTATGGAAGAACTGTCACCACTAGTATTGCCTGTATTATTGTTGTTATTGTTTTGATTGTTATTTTGGTTGTTGTTAGGCTTATTATCTACTGCGCCACCAA
This sequence comes from Bacillus sp. EB106-07-01-XG149, assembly GCF_058791555.1. Lineage (NCBI taxonomy): Bacteria > Bacillati > Bacillota > Bacilli > Caryophanales > Bacillaceae > Bacillus > Bacillus sp. EB106-07-01-XG149. The sequence goes on from NZ_JBYTDP010000005.1 coordinate 147,981, forward strand.
CTGGTGTTTTAGATAGGAAACGTGTTCCGATGTAACCATTTTGACCGTTGTAGTTAATTTTACTCCATCCAGAGTTTTCAGAGATTACTTGAACCTTCTGTCCTTGTGGAAGTGCGCCTATGATTCTATAATTTGTACCTTCGCCGCTACGTACGTTTAGTGCAGAAGCATTAATGTAGTAGTCACCAATTGCACCTTGATTAGGTTGTTCAGGCTGTTTCGGTTGTTCAGGAGTAGAAGTGCCACCTTTAACGAATTTTACAAATTCGCTACTAACGAAGCCTGTTTTCCCTTGATAGTTTACTTTAAACCAACCGTTTTCAGAACCAACTACGTTTAATGTAGTACCATTTAACACGCCACCAATTACACTATGGTAAGCAGCAGGGCCTGTACGAACGCGTAGAGATGTTGCGTTAACAACGTAAGTACCGCCAGTTTGAACAGTTACATTATTATTTTGTTCTTGTTTGTTATCTTGGTTGTTTCCTTGTGTAACGTTGTCGTTAGAACCGCCTTTTGTTACGTAGTCTTTGCTTACGTAAGCAGTTTGTCCTGCATAATTGATTTTGAACCAATCTTGAACTTCGCCAACAACTTGTACAACTTGTCCTTTTGTAACAGAACCTACAGTTGTATGAGAAGTGCTAGGGCCTGTACGAACACGAAGGGAAGATACATTTACTGTATAGTTTCCGCTTGCTGGTTTTACAGTTGTTTCGTTGTTCGTATTTGTATTGTTGTTTGAAGAACCCGTATTGGAAGAAGCGCCAGATACAAATTGGCTACTTACATAACCTACTTGTCCATTATGGTTGATTTTCACCCAACCATTTTCTTGACCAATTACATTTAATGCTTGTCCTTCATATACACGTCCTGAAACAGAACTAGAAGTGTTTGGAGCTGTACGTACACGTAATACATCAGCAGTAACTTTATTGTTTCCACCTGTTGTACTTACATTAGAATTGCTTGCTCCATTTTTTGATACAAATTCGCCACTAACAAATCCTGTTTGTCCATTAATGTTAATTTTGAACCAACCATTTTCTTCGCCAATCACATTTAATGATTGACCGTTATAAACACGCGAGATGATGTCGTGAGAAGTACTTGATCCTGCACGAACATGTAATACGCTAGTGTTTACCGTATAAGATGAGCTGTTTGATGCAGAAGCTTGGACAGTTGTAGCAGCTTTTTGTGTATTTTGTTCAGGGGCAGCTTGAACACTATCAAGTGTAGGTGCTGCTCCTCCTGCTACAGACACTGCCGCAAGACCGGCAAGGTATTTTTTCATAATTTGTCGATTCCTTTCTGTCTGTAATGTAGTGAAGAAATATTTACCAACTGTTAAAAATTCTAAAGAGCATGTCGATTACTGTCAAGACTTATGCGGTAATCTGAATATGACAAAAAGATTACAAAAAAAAATCAAGGCATAAATCTATACCTTGATTTCCATTTAAATACATATATTGAATGTAGAAAGGATAGAAATTATACGTGTTTAAGAAGATGACATATTGGATTGTAACAAGCTTTGAGAAAAGGATCTTTGCAGCATTTTAGTTATAGGACCAACTTGACCATCTTGAATTGCGGTTCCATCAAGGTGAGTCATCGGCAAAATTTCAATCGTTGTTCCTGTGAAGAAGCATTCATCTGCTTGATAAACATCGCGAATACTGAAAAGTTCTTCTCGTACAGGAATACGAAGGGTTTTCGCTAAGGAAAGGACATATTGACGAATGATGCCATTTAAAATAAGGTGATTGGCTGGATGTGTGTAGAGAGTTCCGTTTTTTATGAGAAAGAAATTAGAACAGCTTCCCTCAGTTACAGTACCATTTCGTACGAAAAGAGCCTCTTTGCAACCTTTGCGTTCAGCTTTCGTAGCAGCTAATACATTGGGTAATAAATTTAATGATTTGATATCACAGCGTAGCCAGCGCGTATCTGGTTCTGATATAGCACGTACACCATATTCAATCCATAACGCTGGTCTTTCTTTCTTCGTAATATAGGCATAGATTGTCGGCGGGACGTCATATGAGAATGTGTGGGTACGAGCTTGTACACCACGAGATACTTGTAAATAAATCGTTCCATCTTCGTAGAAATTATTATTTTCAATTAGTTTGTAAAGTAGGATAATCAGTTCTGCTTTTGAGAAAGGGAGTGATAATTCTATTTCTTCCATGGAGCGATATAATCTTGTGATATGCGGATCTAATAAGTGAAAGTTCCCTTTATATAAGCGAATAACTTCGTAGACACCATCTCCAAACTGCAAGCCTCTTTCTTCAAAATCTATGTACGCGTGATGTTTTGTTGTATCAATAACTGCATCATTCCATAGTACAAATTTTTCGTATGCCAATTTCTGTCCCATCCTTTCGTAAGTGCATAAGTAAAGTGAAGCTTTCATTCATTTGGAATAAAAATCACTATAGTAATTTTTATGTGAGTACTTCTTTACATATGACGTATATGTATTTGTAAATGGTAGAGAAGTAGTAGTGATTTACCCCGCTATTTGTGGGCAGTAATACTCCCACTTAAAAATTCAGCTGGGGCAAAGAAGTGAAGCAGGCGAATAACTGCCCGTAAATGCCCGATTGGTGAGGGCTGATAATCAGTAGGGTGAACACCCCCCCACTGATTAAAGTTTCACTTTACAGCATTTTGTATATACAAATTCGAAAATAAGAAATAAGAATCCTGCTTTTGAATAAAAAAAAGCAACATTCTTATGGAATGCTGCACAAGGAGGGTAGCTATCTTTCATAGGGACATCGTCTTATTGAATGTTTTGTGTATGGAAACAAAACATATTGAAAGACAATTATAAGAAAGTAGAAATAAACGATTCACATATTTCTTTAAGGGATCTTAGTAAAGATGAGAGATAAGAAATATATAGAACCTCGTTTACATATTTTATTATAGAGATGTTTCGTTAATTCTATGTGAATATTTGGTAAAGGTTATGTAATGTTAAAGTTAATGAATATAAGTGATTGTATGGAGAAATATAAAAAAAAGAGGCTGAGATTACTCAGCGCTCTTCTTTTCTTCTTTAATAGCCGTCTTTACTTCACCAGTTTTGGTCTTGTTACTTTCAGAGAAGCGAAGTAAGTCACCTTCAATGATTTTGTCAGACATGTTCAATTCATTTTGGGCACGATCAATGAGTGGTTGAGATTCTTCTTTTGGTAATTGTACAACTTCGCCAGTAGTACGGTCGTAGAATGTACTGTTCGTGTACATGTACTTATCTGTAACGAAGCTACCGTCACGAAGAACAACGAATCCTTTATTTTCTGGTGAGAATACATCATGACCGAATTGAACTTGATTCGTAGAATCTACACCAAGTAAGTTTAGAATTGTTGGTTTAATATCAATTTCACCAGTTGGTTTTGAAATTGTTTTACCTTCTTTTTGACCTGGAACGTGAATAAACATCGGCGTTTTTTGTAAGTTCATATGGTCAAATGCAGTGATTTCTTCTTTTCCTAAGAACTGTGCCATTGCACGGTTATGGTTTTCAGAAATACCGTAGTGATCACCGTAGAATACGATAACTGAGTTGTCGTAAATACCTTCTGCTTTTAGACGCTCAATAAAGTGTTTCATTGCTTCATCTAAATAGCGAGCAGTTACCATGTAACGGTCAAATACGCCATCACCAGAATTATATTCATCGATTAATTTCGTGCTGTCATCATAAGTGAATGGGTAATGGTTTGTTAAAGTAAGGAAGCGAGTATAGAACGGTTGCTTCACTTCTTTTAACATATCGATAGATTGATCGAAGTATTCGATATCTTTTAATCCCCAATTTAATTTCGTTTCTGGCGTAATCTTGTAGTCAAGCTCGTTGTAGTAACGATCATAACCAAGTGCCGGATACATAATGTTACGGTTCCAGAATGTTGCGTTGTTCGCATGGAATACTGATGTGTGATATCCTTGCTCACGTAAAATTTCTGGAGTTGCTGTATATTCGTTATTACCGTGTGTGAAGAATACAGCACCACGGTCTAGTGGATACATTGAAGTATCTACTAAGAATTCAGCATCAGATGTTTTTCCTTGCCCAGTTTGATGGAAGAAGTTATCAAAGTAATAACTTTCTTTCGTAAATTGGTTTAAGAATGGTGTAACTTCTTGTCCGTTAACCGTTGCACCAATTAAGAATGTTTGTAATGACTCAAGAGAGACAACAATTACGTTTTTCCCTTTTGCAGTACCAAACATATTTGGATCTGGTTTGCTTTGCGTTGTTTTTACGTAGTTCTCTGTTTCTTGTAATTTACTACCGTCAGCAAAAGCTTTTTGTGAACTTGATTTTGCTTGTAAGCCAAGATCATACACTTGGTGTACATATAAACCTAAGTTTTTAACAAGCATAACGCGGTCGAATGAACGTGTTAATAGTTCAGGACGCTCAGCTTCTGCAAGTCCTAAGTTTGCGAAGAAAATAGCAACTGTTGACACGAAGTATAGGGAACGCATTGGGCGTGCTACACGTTCTGTCGGTGCAAAATTCTTCATCTTCTTCAATAAAATGAAGAATACAATAATATCAGCAAATGCAAGGATAATTTTGTAGTTAAACAATTCTTTCACACTAGAACCTAAACTTCCAAAGTTAGATGTTTGTCCTAGTACTGGTAAAGTAACGAAGTCATTGTAGAATCCGTAGAACATTACGTTACCAACAAGAACGATTGTTAAAACAAAATTAATTCCAAGTGCTATATAGTTACGTTTTTTCCCTTTTGCAAATAATGCAAGACCAACAAGCAGTAATGATGCTGCTAATGGGCTAAGGAATAAAATGAATTCTTGCATGAAAGATTCAAGTTTTAAATCAAAGCTTGTGCGTGTAATAAGGTACGTCTTCAGCCATAAAGCTAAAGCTACGAATACAGTGAAACGCACATTTTGAAATTGTGATTTCAAGGTTTCTTTCATTCATTTCCACCCTTTCTCTATCAGGCTTGGTCGATTTTGGAGCGAAAAATGCTAAAATAAAAAATACATAGTTTTCTTGGCCATAATTAGAGGTTCTATATTCACCCATATACGACTATAACTATGCATACCCTTTTGGTTTCTTGTGTTGCTCATAAGCATAACGTCATTTCTGTATTATACAACAAAATTCATTTCTGAGAAACACTATAACATTTTACATTTTTTGTATAAGATTTGTCACTACCAGAGAAAACTTTAACATTCGTTTATACGTCCGTCAACTAGAAAATATAACAAAGGTAGAGCAGAATGTTAAGTGAAAGTGAAAATTTTCTGTGTTGAGAAATAAGAAATGACAATGGGTAAGCGGCTATCTAGAAACCTATTATATGAAGGGAAGTATGTAAAAATTAACGAACACTTGTTCTTTTTTAGTTTGTTTGTTACAATGAAAGTTCATTGATAGATTATGTGTAATTTTGATGAACTTTTACTGATAACATATTGTAGCTTATTTCTTTAAAAAAATAGGGAGGCTTTTACATGGAACAAAAATTTTCAGTTGAAGCGTTTTGGAAGAAAGCAAAACATGTTGCAAAGCAAGCAGGACAGTCGGTCATTTATGCAAGTTTATTATTGTTTTATGTTTTGCAAAGACCTGATGTTCCAAAGCGAGTGAAAATTATTGTGATTGGAGCACTTGCTTATTTTATTGCACCAATTGATGCCATCCCAGATTTCATTGCTGGAGTTGGTTATACAGATGATTTAGGGGCGTTAATGGCTGCTCTATTACAAGCGTCGTTATACGTCAATGAAGAGGTGAAAGATAAGGCACGAGTGAAGTTGGCAGAATGGTTTGGTTCGGATATAGACACATCCTTTATCGATCAGAAATTAGATCAATAGGTGAGAACTGTCATATGGTGACGGGGCGAACGTAAGCGAGGAAGTGCATTATGCCATCAGGAAGAACGCATACGAAAATAAACTTAATATCCCTTCCGGTTGTTTTGTTTATGCTCTTTTCGTATGGATTAACAAACTTGGATTTTTTATTAACTTTTGCAATTGGCTTTTTAGTAGGTACTTCATTTTTAACGCCTGATTTAGATACATATAGTAATGCGTATAATAAATGGGGGTTCCTACGTATATTTTGGTATCCGTATAAGAAGGTCATGCCGCATCGCTCCTTCTTTACACATACAATTATACTTGGTGATGTGATTCGTATTGCATACATGTTAATTGTATTTTCTCCGTTTTTATTCCTATTAAATATAATTGCGTTTGACGGGAATTTAATAGAAATTGCGAAGGAACATGAGGTTGAAATTGTAACGTTCATAATGGGAATTGTTGTGGCAAGCACGCTTCACATTATAGCGGATAAAGTGAATACGCGCCGCAAGAAAATGATGAGAAAAAAGAAGAAGCGCAGAAGATAAAAAAACCGTCCCAAAAGGTATTTTGGGACGGTTTTTTCTTATTAAAAGGTTATCGTATCGCCGATGAAATTTCATTTGCCATTATGCGTGCTGCTTTAATCAAACGTTTGTTTAAAATTAAGCTTTCAGTACCTTAATACCTTTTACGATGTTCCAAATGAAATAGTATAAGCTAATGATGCTGCAAATACATAAAACGATGATGGATCCAATTCCGAATGTTACGTCTGGTTGTTCAGATCCAAGACCCATAATTCCTAAAATCATCACACCAATGAATGTAGCAATACTTGGGATAATATGTGTCCATAGAGCACGTTTTGCATGTGGTTTTGTTTCAGAATCGCCCACAATCCACACGATAATAGGGAATAAGATAGGGGCAAATAATACACTAAAGTATGATAAAGCTGCTAATATTTTGTTTCCGTTCATATATATCACCTCATAAATAATGTTCGTTGTTATACCTTTATTATGCAGGAGATTTAGTGAGCTTCCTATCGATAAACATTACAAGAACATGACGTTTTTGTAAGATTTTTATATTAAATAATAAAATTTTCAAAAAAATCTTTTTTAATAGAAATTGTTATGGTACAGTATAAATGAAAGTTTTGAAAACGTTTTCCTAAACGTTTTTTTTCTTTTTAGACTTAAAGGTATGATGACCTGATAGTCTATTGATGAGGTTATTCTATTTAAAAGGGGATTCTTTAGGGGGAGAGAACAATGAACACATGGACACAAGTTTATGATCCGTTCGGAAACATTTGGATTTCGGCAGCGGTCGCACTTATTCCGATTATCTTTTTTTTCTTAGCTTTAGCAGTTTTCCGCATGAAGGGGTATGTGGCAGGATTTATTACAGTTGTACTTACAATTTTAGTTGCGTTATTCGCTTATAAGATGCCGTTTACGATGGCGATGGCAGTGACGGGATATGGTTTTTTATACGGACTATGGCCAATTGCTTGGATTATCATTATGTCGGTATTTTTATATAAAATATCTGTGAAAACAGGTCAATTCGATGTGATTCGTGCATCTGTATTATCCATTACAAATGACCATCGTTTACTCGTTATTTTAATCGGTTTTTCATTCGGAGCATTTTTGGAAGGGGCAGCAGGATTTGGTGCACCAGTAGCGATTACCGCAGCGCTTCTTGCAGGTCTTGGGTTAAATCCTTTATATGCAGCGGGTCTTTGTTTAATCGCAAATACGGCACCAGTAGCGTTCGGAGCGATGGGAATTCCGATTACAGTTGCTGGACAAGTAACAGGTATTGATCCGCATAAAATTGGACAAATGGCTGGGCATCAATTACCGTTCTTATCATTATTTGTTCCGTTCTTTATCGTATTTTTAATGGATGGATTTAAAGGGGTAAGACAAACATGGCCGGCTCTATTTGTAGCAGGTAGCTCATTTGCAATTACGCAGTTCATTACAGCGACGTTCTTAGGACCAGAACTTCCGGATATTACGTCAGCACTTGTAAGTTTAGTGAGTTTATCGCTATTCTTAAAAGTTTGGCAGCCGAAAGAAATCTATCAGTCTAAAGAAGCAAATAGTGAAGTAGCAGCAACGGCGATATCTATGCCGAAACTAACGGTAGGAAAAGTAGTAAAAGCATGGTCTCCATTCATTATTTTAACTGTGATGGTAGTCATTTGGAGCCAAAGTTTCTTTAAAGCGTTATTTGCTCCAGGCGGTGCTTTGGAAAGCCTTGTGTTTAAGTTTGATGTTCCAGGCTTACACAATTTAGTAATGAAAGCAGAACCAATTGTAAATAAACCGACGCCTTATGAAGCAATCTTGAAATTAGATATTTTATCAGCGACGGGAACAGCAATTTTAATTGCTTGTATCATTTCTATCTTTATTTTGAAAATGAGTGCAAAAGATGCAGTAGTAACATTTAAAGAAACGTTACATGAACTTAAGATGCCAATTCTATCTATCGGATTCGTATTAGGATTCGCGTTTATCGCAAACTATTCTGGTCTATCTTCTACATTAGCATTAGCACTTGCAGGAACTGGCGGACTATTCCCGTTCTTCTCACCATTCCTAGGCTGGATCGGTGTATTTTTAACAGGATCCGATACGTCAGCGAATGCACTGTTCTCGAATTTACAAGCGATTACAGCGCAGCAAGTCGGTGTATCTGAAGTACTTCTCGTTGCAGCAAATACAACGGGCGGTGTAACAGGAAAGATGATTTCTCCGCAATCGATTGCGATTGCTTGTGCGGCAGTTGGACTTGCTGGAAAAGAATCAGATTTATTCCGATTTACAGTGAAGCATAGTTTATTCTTCGTAATTATTGTTGGTATTATGACGTATGTACAGGCATATTATTTAACGTGGATGATTCCATAAATAACAAAAGAAATAAACTTTGCATTTTTCAGATTATCGTGTATGATGAGAAAGTATTGAAAATTAAATCAGTGATAAACTAGGGGTGCCTAACGTATGCGTAGGCTGAGAGAGAAGCGTGTGAACTTCTTAACCCTTTGGACCTGATCTGGCTCGTACCAGCGTAGGGAAGTTAACGGCTTTACATAATGATGTCTTTATGAGCCAGGTCCTTATTTTTTTATGGACCTGGCTCTTTTTATTTTGGCATACGCTGGCCATATCTCGTCCTTGTCACGTACAGGGGGGCAACAAAGGTTATGAAACAGTCTGTTTCAGCTGAGCAAATTGAATTGAAATCGAGTTTACCAGGAAGTAAGAAAGTGTATGTGGATGGACCACGCACGGGTATGAAAGTGCCAATGCGCGAGATTGAACAAAGCGAAACGAACGGTATTCCGAATCCGCCAATTCGTGTATATGATACGAGCGGTCCTTATACAGATCCTGCGTATAAAGTGGAACTGGAAAAGGGGTTGCAGGCGCCGCGCCACTCTTGGATCCTGGAGCGCGGAGATGTAGAAGCATACGAAGGGCGCGAAGTAAAACCAGAGGATGACGGTGTGAAAGTGGCTTCGAAACATACGCCTGTTTTCCCGCAAATGGATCGCCAGCCGCTTAGAGCAAGGCATGGTGCAAATGTTACGCAAATGCATTATGCACGTAATGGTATCATTACGTCTGAGATGGAATATGTTGCGATTCGTGAAGGAGTAGAGCCTGAGTTTGTTCGTAAGGAAATCGCGGAAGGTCATGCCATTTTACCAGCGAATATTAACCATCCGGAAGCAGAACCGATGATTATCGGCCGTAACTTTCACGTAAAGGTCAATGCAAATATCGGAAACTCTGCTGTATCTTCTTCTATTGCAGAAGAAGTAGAGAAGATGACGTGGGCAACGCGCTGGGGCGCAGATACGATTATGGATTTATCTACAGGTAAAAATATTCATACGACGCGTGAGTGGATTATTCGTAACGCGCCTGTACCAGTTGGGACTGTACCGATCTATCAAGCGCTGGAAAAAGTAAACGGAATTGCAGAAGATTTAACGTGGGAAGTGTATCGTGATACGTTAATTGAGCAAGCTGAGCAAGGTGTTGATTACTTTACGATTCACGCGGGCGTATTACTTCGTTACATTCCGATTACTGCAAAGCGTACGACAGGTATCGTTTCACGTGGTGGTTCAATTATGGCACAGTGGTGTTTATTCCATCATAAAGAAAACTTCTTATACACTCATTTTGAAGAGATATGTGAAATTATGAAGCAGTATGATGTTTCGTTCTCTCTTGGAGATGGATTACGTCCAGGTTCGATTGCAGATGCAAATGACGAAGCACAGTTTTCTGAGCTTGAAACACTTGGTGAATTAACGAAGATTGCTTGGAAACATGATGTGCAAGTGATGATTGAAGGACCTGGGCATGTACCGATGCATTTAATTAAAGAGAATATGGAGAAAGAGCTTGATATTTGTCAGGGCGCGCCGTTCTATACACTTGGGCCGTTAACAACAGATATTGCACCAGGTTATGACCATATTACATCGGCAATTGGAGCGGCGATGATTGGCTGGTTTGGAACGGCGATGCTTTGTTATGTAACGCCGAAAGAACATTTAGGTTTACCGAATAAAGATGATGTTCGCACGGGGGTTATTACGTACAAAATCGCTGCACATGCAGCTGATCTTGCGAAAGGGCACAAAACGGCTCATCAGCGTGATGATGCACTTTCAAAAGCTCGCTTTGAATTCCGTTGGCGCGATCAATTTAATTTATCTTTAGACCCTGAACGTGCGATGGAATATCACGATGAAACACTGCCAGCAGAAGGTGCGAAAACGGCTCATTTCTGTTCAATGTGTGGACCGAAGTTTTGTAGTATGAGAATTTCACATGATATTCGTGAATATGCGAAAGACAATGATTTAGAAACGAAAGAAGCAATTGAAAAAGGGATGAAAGAGAAAGCGAGAGAATTTAAAGACACTGGTAGTCATTTATACCAATAATACGTTACACCTCTTTACTTGATTGATCACACTGTAGTACCTAACTTAAATATAGAAGAAGCCCCCTTTACTAAGACGGTAGCAAAGGGGGCTTCTGTTGTTTATAGGGCGAAGAAGAGGTGTACCCAGTAGTATAAGAGGAATAATGTGACGACTGTTGTGAGAGGAATAACGATAAGGGATACACTTAAATAGTCTTTCCATTTTACTTTAATTTTGTTTTGTTTCAGGATATACATCCAAATGAGGGAAGCTAACGTACCAATTGGTAATAATAGTGAACCGATGTCACTGCCAATAATGTTTGCCAGGTAGATAGTTTTTAATGTGACTGGGTCTAGTCCCATTTCTGTTAATGTGATTGTACCAATCATAAGTGCAGGATGGTTATTGAAGACGTTAGAGAGGAGAGAAACGAGTCCGCCCATTGCAAAGCTGGCATAGAGTAGATGCTGACTTACAACTGGCTCAAGCCAATTTACAAGTGCTGCTGTTAATCCTGCGTTGTGAAGCCCGTAAATAATTACATACATAGAGAAAGCGAAAATTAAAATGTGCCACGGTGTTTTTTTCAAAATATCGACTGGGTTTGTTCGTAAGTAGTACCATCTCCAGATGAGAAGAACGAGTGAACCGAGTACAGCAACAATTTCGATTGGGATGGATAAGAAGGATGCAACGAAAAGTAGACAGCGCATAAGGAAGACGAAGCCTAATACTTTTAGCATGAATTTTGTACGTTTTTGTTTCGTATCAACAGAATTTTTTCCTTTTAACGGATGGAAGTTTTTCGTGAAGAACATTTCTTCGATATCATATGAAGAAACAGGTAATTTCTCTGGTAGTTTTTTCTTTAAAACTGTGTACATAAGCCATGACATAAATAATAATCCTAATGTTGCAGGTACAAACATCATAGCAGTATGCATATAAAGAGTCATATTCACAATATTTAATGCGATTAAGTTTACGATATTACTTACACCAATGGGGGCACTAGAGGCAGTGGCGATTAAAGCACCACTTAATAAATAAGGGATTTGTTGATGAGGTTTTAATTTAAGGTTTCTCAGTAGTAAAATTAGGATTGGAGTTGTAATTAAAATACTACCGTCGTTATTAAATAAAAGAGTCATAAGAAAACATAATAATTGAATATACCAGTATAAACGGCGACCGGAGCCCTTTGCTAAGTTTGCAAGTTTTGCTGCGGACCAGTGGAAGAAGCCGAAGCTTTCTAATATAACCGCCATAACGATGGTCGCTAATATTGTTATGGAGGCACCGCCAATTTTACTAATAATGTCTATGACGTCTGGCTTTGATACAAGTCCAGTAATCAGGATAATGCCAGCACCAATTGCTGCCGGCCACGCCTCATTTAAGCCACGAGGTCGCCAAAAGACAACAATCATTGTTAAGAAGAATACAATAATAGTAATCCATATTTCAATGCTCATATTTTGCCTACCTTTCTATTTTCCTTTGAACAAATGTAGCTTGTCTCAAGTTTGTATTGATAGTATATTCAGCAAAAAATAAGAAGAACTAGACATATAATGGAATAAAGCGAATATGTGTTTTTTAAGCTAAAGGACAAGTGTCACTAATAGTGAAATAACTATTGTGAGAGGAGTCTATAAATTGCTTGAGCAGTAAGATAGTAAATGAAATTTTTATCAGCAATTATTGAAATATATCAACGCAACTCAAAATATATCAACGATTATTGAAATATATCAACTTATCGACAAAACATGAAAAAAGGAGTCCGTTCCAAAATGCCTTTTGGAACAGACTCCCCCGAATATATTATTTTTCCTTCAAAAAAGTTCGATCCTTCAAGAATAAATTCCAGAAGAAAATAAATCCTGGTAGTAAAATTGCGATTCCAATTGCGTATAGGATAAGCAATGCATAGAATGTTTCTGTCGTTGTAAAACTTGTAAATACAGTTACATCAGGATAAATAATATAAGGTAAATGCGCGACACCGTAAGCGTAACTTGCAAATGCATATTGAGCGACGACTGCTAAAACGGCGATGCGAGGGTATCCTAGTGTGCCATACTTCTTGTTTGTCCACCAAAGAGAAGAGTATCCGATAACGAATAAAACGATAGAAACTGTAAACCATGGGAATTGCTTTATTAGTCCTTGCATAAGCCAGTGTGTTTCCGGATCCATTACAACGAGGGCGATAATTGCTGTAACGAGTGTTGCAGGACCAAGGATGATGGCGTTTCTTCTATAAATTCTATACGAATCTTCTGAACCTTGCTCTCTCGCAAAATCAGCAAGAAAGAGAGAGGAGAGAAATAGTTCCGAAGTTAGCCCAAAGAGCATATAGCAGTAGATAACCGGGCTAGAAAGAAGTTTTCCATACAGGAGTACTTCTTTTCCTTCAGACATTGTAATATAAGCCCCCTCTGTAACGGGTAAAACGGTAATTAATAAGGCTGGAATTAAGAGCCCAGTAATACCTGAAATCACCCGAAGGAGGAATTGATACTTTGGCAGAGAGTAAGCAAATACCATGAATGTACTGCGAATTGCAATGAGTATTAAAATTAACATAACTGGCACGAACATCACTGTCGCAAGGGTGAAAGCAGCTTTCGGAAAGAAACCGAGAAAAGCGACAACGACAAAGACGAGAAATGTATTTGTTACTTCCCAAGTTGGTGATAAGTATCGATTGGCAAGCTTGGCAGCGAGCGTTGGATGTTTTGCGTATACCATGCCCCAAAAACCTGCTCCAAAATCGATGGACCCTAATATACTATATACGAAAATAAGAGCCCATAAGATGATGATTGCAATACTTTCCTCATGCACGAGAATCGCCTCCTTCGTGATGTAAATCATTTGTAAGCGGATGTTTCTTAAAGAATGTCCGTAGTACAAAAACTGTTAAAATGCCGAGTCCAATATATAAAATGATGAATAGAATAAATAAAGGACCGACAAAATCAGCGCGTGTAGAAGCGTCGACTGTCCGTTGCATACCATAAATGGTCCACGGTTGACGACCACTACAGCTGAAAATCCACCCGAATTCAATACCGAGCATCATAATTGGTCCACATGCGGCAGCTCCCCAAAGAAGCCACTTCGGTAATTCTGCACCTTTTTTTCGGTAAACAAAGTACCAATATAAGAGGGCGATTGCTGCAACTGCAAAAGTAAAGGCAGCGGTGCCGACCATTAAGTTGAATAGTGTATGTGTGTAAAATGGTGGCCACGTTTCTTGTGGAAATTCCTTTAGTCCTTTTACGACGGTGTTAGGATCGAGTCCCACTAGTAGGCTAAGCATGTTCGGAATTTCTAGTGCATAGTTTAGTTCAAGTGTGTTAGGATCTACAACTCCGCCAATTGATAACGGTGCATGTGATGTCGTTTCAAATAAAGCTTCGGCAGATGCAAGTTTTTCAGGGGAATGCTTATGTAAGGCAATCGCCGATTCGTGTCCCGAAAGCCACATCGTAGCACCTGTAATAAATGTCACGACGAGTCCTAACAGTAGTCCTTTTTTATGATAAGCAATTTCACGTTTACTTAAATTCTTCTTTAATAATTTAAATCCAGCGATAGAGGCAATGACGGCCGCTCCAGTTGTATAGGCTGTAATCACAACGTGGAATGCGCTTGTGCCAAAACTCGGATTAAAGAAAGCTTTCCATGGATCAACGTTAAAAACTGATCCATCTGGCCCCATTGAAAAGCCTGCGGGTGTATTCATCCATGTATTTGCTGATGTAATAAGCACGGCAGATGCCGTGGCACCAATCATGACAAAGAATAGCGAGATTAATCTCATGAATGGAGGTAGTTTGTCAGCTGCATATACATAAATAGACATGAATAACGCCTCTAAAAAGAAGGCGAAAATCTCAATTTGAAAGGGAACAGAAATAACCTGCCCAACAATTTTGGCAAAACCAGGCCAAAGAAGTGAGATTTGCACACCAACAATTGTTCCAGTTGGAATTGCTACACCGAGAAGGATGGCAAAAGCCTTCGTCCATCTTTTCGCCATAATGGCGTAATCGGAATCTTTCTTCCAGTGATAGAGTATTTCACTTATAAAAATCATTAATGAAAGTCCGACACCAAGTGTTGCAAAGATAATGTGGAATGCTAATGAAGAACCAAAAAATGCTCTTGCTAATGTTACCGTATCCATATGTAAACTCCTCTTCTTTTTGCCATTATTTTCTGATTGAATTGGAAGATTTATTCAAAAAAACTACCAAAAATATATATGTATTTAAAAAGTGGATATGGTAATGTAATGTTTGAATATTCTAAATAGAAAGAAGTTAATTTTTAATAATATTTTGTTTGTTTTTTAGTAAGGAATATTTTATAATCTTTTATGCGAACATAAGTTCTGTTTTTCGAGGTGAAGAAGTTTATGTGAAATGGAGAGGATGTTTTATGTATCCTGAAGTCATTAAAAAGATGGCATTTTCAAAAGAGCATAGAGATTTATTATTGAAGCTGTATAATAAAGAGATTACGCGTCGTGAATATGATCGACTTGTGGCATCGCTATATAGACCTTCTAAAGAGGCTTGTGAGGGATAGAGGCACGGGAGACAATCTAATAGATTGTCTTTTTTAATTTTACGTATGTTCTGGTAAAATTAAGGCTAGCCTTATTAGGGAGGTGAAAAGATTGCGGAAACGTTTATATATAGGGATTGGAGTTATTCTCTTAATCGCTTTAGGTGGCATTGTATTTTGGTCAGCTATACAAGGAAACCGTACAGAACATTTTATTTTAAGACATATGGTGAATGAAAATGGGGCGCTTGCCACATATCGTTTAGCGGATACAAAGGCAGGTACGGGTGAAGCGAAAGGCCGTGAAGCTTTATCGGAATCAGCAGGACTATGGCTACAATATACATTGGATAAAGACGAT
Source organism: Bacillus sp. EB106-07-01-XG149 (assembly GCF_058791555.1). Lineage (NCBI taxonomy): Bacteria > Bacillati > Bacillota > Bacilli > Caryophanales > Bacillaceae > Bacillus > Bacillus sp. EB106-07-01-XG149. The sequence continues at coordinate 163,802 of NZ_JBYTDP010000005.1, forward strand.
CAAGCGTTATTCGATGAACAAGTTAAGGTTATTCAAAATAGCTTTGTACATAAGGATCATATTGTTATATGGAAAATCTCTGAAAAGGGAGAAATGCAGTCAGCTACAAATGCACTTATAGACGATCTTCGTATTATAGAACAATTATATCGTGCTTATGAAATGTATAAGGAAGAGCGTTATAAAAACTTGGCAGATCAATTGAGTGACGCTGTAATTCGTTATAATAAGAAAGATAATTATTACGTTGATTATTATGATGCAGATGCAGGTAAACAAAATAGTTTTGCAACTACATCATACATAAATCCACACGCATTCTCGTATATGAAAAAATACGGCAAAGTTTCTGCTCAGCAATATCAGGAAGTCGTTCAATTTTTAGCGAATTATCCAAGGCATGGTTGGGCATTCCCAAAAGAGTATAAAGAAGATGGTACATTTACGTACGCTAAAGAAGTAAATCTTATTGACCAATCATACGTTGCATATCATCGAAGTTTAGGTGGCCTTTCATCAGATGCTTATTTGGAATTTATCAAGAAGAAGTTCCAGGAGGATGGAAAACTATACGGTCGTTACAATTTAGAAACGGGAAAACAAACTGTGAATTATGAATCGCCAGCCGCGTACGGACTAACGATTTTGTACGTACTACAAACAGGTGATACAAAGTTTGCAAAGGAATTATATGATCATATGGCCACATTCCGAAATGACAATATATTTAGTAGATATTACGGTGGATACGTAACAGGTGAAAATAATAATACGCATATTTTCGATAACGTATTGCCGCTTTTAGCGGAAATGGAATTGGAGAAGAGTAAGAAATAGAAGGTGCCATCCTCTGGAGGTGGCACCTTTTATTTTTTACTAAGTCGATATAATTTTACGTTCTAATATTGGAGAAGTAGTCAATTACGAATTTACGGAATTGCTGAGCGGTTTTTGATAAGTAGCGTTTCTTCGACCAACTTAATCCGATAGTTCGCTCGCAATTGGGTTCAATAATACGTAACTTATTTAATGCTAAAGTAGAGTTTTTTAATAAAGTTAAACTTGGGACAAAGGCGATGCCGAGACCTTGCTTAATAAGGTCGCTAATCACGGTTGGTTCATCTACTTCAAAAGCGATATGTGGAGTGAAGCCAGCTTCTTTACAAAATTCATCCGTTAAGTGCCGAAATCCGTAACCAGTATTCATACTAATAAACGGTTCGTCTTTTACTTCATGCAGATAGATACTTTCACGTCCTGATAAACGATGACCTGAAGGGACGACTAAGAAAATTTCTTCTGTAATAAGTGGTTCCCACATAATTTCCTCGCCTTCAATTGGCACAGAAGAAATGCAAAAGTCGATTTCTATATTATCTAGTTGTCGTTTCATAGAAGGAGTAGATGCGAGAAACTGTTGGAATCGAACGTTAGGATGTTCTAGTAAAAAAGAACCGAGTAGTTCTGGTAATATTCTCGGGATAGAAACTGCCAGTGTAATAGAGCGTTGTTGTAATTCAGCTAAGTCTTTAATTTCTCGTTCGCCTTCACTTAATTCATGAAAAATACGCTCTACTCGTTTTAAAAATACTTTCCCAAAAGAGTTTAATGTGATCTGTCGACCTTGGCGATCAAATAAAGGGACGCCTAAGTCCTTTTCTAATCTAGCGATTGTTTTGCTGAGCGAAGGTTGCGCGATATGCAATTCTTCAGCAGCTTTTGTCATATGCTCTAATCGTGCAACTGTCTGAAAGTATTTTAATTGAAGAAGTTCCATTTTGAATCTCCTTTCTATAGACCGGAAGGAATGAATTGATAATTAAAGATGTATTATACAGTATGAAAAGTGACGTGTATAGTAAATCTGTTAAACCATTCTAATGGTGTTAAATTAGGAGAAGGAGTATGTTTCATGAAGGGAATTCAACTTATATTTAAAGATTGGAAAGCGATGTGGCACCATAAACATGGACGTATCGCTTTAATTTTTTTGTTAATCGTTCCTTTAATTTATTCAGGATTCTTTTTAGCGGGATATTGGGATCCATACGGACGATTAGATAAATTACCGGTTGCGGTTGTGAATTTAGATAAGGGCGCTGCGATGGATGAAAAAACAATTCATGCAGGAGACGATTTTGTTAAAAATTTAAAAGAGAACAAGGAACTAGCTTTTCATTTCGTATCAGAAAAAAATGCTGATGAAGGGTTAAAAGAAGATAAGTATTATATGGTTGTTACGATTCCAGAGGATTTCTCTAAAAAGGTAAGTACGCTTATGGATGAGAAACCAGAGCCGGCCCAATTGCAGTACAAAGTAAATCCAGGTAAAAACTTTGTAGCAGCCCAAATTGGAACGACAGCTGTGGAAAATATGAAAACAAAAATCTCAAATAGTATTACGAAATCTTATACAGAAGGTGTCTTTTCAAAGTTTCAAGACTTAGCACAAGGATTGAGTGATGCAAGTAATGGTGCTGAGAAGCTGCATGAAGGAACGACAGATGCGAAAAGTGGGGCGAATCAGCTTGCAGATGGTATTCATCGTTTAAGTGACGGGGCATCAAAAGTGAAAGAGGGAAGTGAAAAACTTGCTTCTAGCCAATCTGCCTTAAGTGGCGGCGCAAATGAGCTGAGTGAAGGGGCAACCTCACTTCATAGTGGTATGGCGTTATTAGCTCAAGGTGAAAAAACTTTACAATCAGGGGTTAGTGAATTAAGTGCTGGTACAAATGAATGGGTGAACGGAAGTGAGAAACTTGCTGAAGGGCAAGTGAAAGCGGACAATGCAGCAAATAGTGTAAAACAACAATTAGAAGAGTACGTGAAAAGTCATCCGGAAGTGCAGCAAGATCCTGCTTTTCAAAAAATCATTGCTACTTCTAACGGATTAGCTAAGGCAGCAAACACTTTAAATAATAGCCAACAACAATTGACACAAGGTGCGAAGAAGCTTGCTGACGGTCAGAATAAGATTGAAGAAGGTATGAATACATTCGGAGTTAAGTTAAGCGAAGCTACTGCTGGAACGAAAAAGATAGCAGATGGTGCAGCAAATGTAGCAGATGGATTTACGAAGTGGGGAAATGGATTTACATCCCTGCAAGAAGGTGTAAATCATCTTGCAAGTGGCGGAACAGAGCTGAATCACGGGGCTGATCAGTTAACGAACGGACTTGTTAAACTTGACGATGGTGCGAAAGAACTTTCTACGGAATTAGGAGAGGGCGTAGAGAAGATAGCGGATGTTCGCAATGATGATGCACGCAATACGATGTTCTCAGAACCGGTTCAATTAGTGAAGTCGACAGTTTCTGACGTGCCTAACTACGGTTCAGGCATTGCACCATACTTTTTATCACTGGCATTTTATGTTGGCGGAATTATGGCATCGAATATTTTACCTCTTGGCCGTAGACAGAATATGAAGGTAAGCGGAACAGTACATTTTATTAATAAACTAGGATTAGTATATTTAATTGGACTTATTCAAGCATTACTTGTGGATGTGGCTGTGCTAGGAGTTATGAAATTAGAAGTTGCAAGTGTGCCACTCTTTGTTTTATCAAGTATCGTTATTTCCTTTACGTTCATGACATTTATTCTTATGCTAGTAACGGTATTTGGTCTTGTTGGAAAGTTCTTAGCAGTAACGCTTCTCGTCCTGCAATTAGCGACGAGCGGGGGGACTTTCCCAGGAGAATTAAATATAGCTGTTCTTAGCAAAATTGGACAGTTTCTCCCAATGTCCCATTCTCTTAGAGGATTACAAGATGTTATCTCTTTAGGAGATTGGTCACAATTACAAATGCAAATTTTAATATTGTTATGCTATCTCGTTGTTGCCGGCGGAATTGCTTGGATCACGAGTCACATACAACATAGGGAAGCGAATGCGGAACAAGTTTCTTAAAATGAAAAAAGCTATCCGATTTTTCCGGATAGCTTTTTCTTATTTCTTTTCCATTACCGCAAAGTAATTGTTTTCATTATCAGCAAAGTTGAATGCTCTACCTGTAGGTAAATCTACAACCTGTCCAACGGTAACATTTTTCTCAGAAAGATCTTTATACAATTGATCTAAGTTATTAGAGAAGAACATAAGTGAAGGTGTATTTAAATTTAATTCAGGTTGCATCTTCGCAATTAACGCTTTATCGTGAAGGACGATGCTTGTGCCTGCTTCTTTCGTTGGTGCAATTTCAATCCAGCGAAATCCTTGTCCGTTATTTTCTTCCGCAATAATTTGGAATCCTACTGTCTCAGTCCAAAATTGTACTGCTTCATCTTGATTATTTACATATAACATAATTTGTCCAATTTGATTAATCATAGGTGTGTCCTACTTTCTTTTCTTGTATGGAATTCTATTATATCAAAGATATGGTTTGAATACCTTTTCGTGATTTTTCCGAAGTACAACCTTCGCCCATTTTACATTTGTTGTAGGGGAAGGTCCTGTAATCCACGTATGAAGTGGTAGTGTCCTGCAAATGACCATTGCTGAAATCGAGATTGTGGCCGTTATTGTAAATAATAATAGGCTATATAATATTGTGTTTTCTTGCAGTGTAAATACAGAAAGAAATTTTGTACATAGTTGTAAGAAGAAAAAGTGAGCTAAATAAGCACCATATGTGTAATTCCCGATAAATCGTAAAGCTTTATACAAGAAACCGCGTCGCTGTACGATTGTAATAGACAGAACGTAAAGTATGATAATTTCGCATACAATATATAAAAACATAGACGGTTTTAAATAAGTCGAAACGGTTAAATGAATAGAGTTTGCTCCGTAAAAACTAAATAACTCATAATTGATGAATAGAAATAAGACGAAAAATAACATTGTTATAAGCGGGATATGTTTCATGACAAATAAACGCCAAGTTTTTAGTGCGACAGCTGCGATTCCTCCCATGACGAAATAGAATGAGTAGAAGAAGAAGGAACGATCTGTATAATGTAAAATGGTTGAGCTAGTCAATTTCTCTCCATTAAAAATGTAGTGAGAAGAATACCACATTAAGAGGAAATATAGAGAAGCAAAGATGGTCATATATTTATATATGTCTTTTTTATTTTTTGTTCGTTTTTGAAACCAATAAAATAGTGTGCACAGCAAAGGGAACAATAAATGAATTTGGAACATCATAATCACGTACCAAAGATGGGGCGCGGCTGTTCCGAGTAATAAACTTTTTATTCCGCTTTGTAGTGTAATCATATCGTTTGTTGTTAATAAGTAAAGAATAGACCAGAAGAAATAAGGAATGAGTAAATGTGCGGCTTTTTCATAAATATATTCTGTGTAGGCTAGTTGCTTTGTATATTGCCGAATTAAGTGAAAGCCAACGATAAATATGAATGCAGGTGCTGAAAATTTTGCAAGGTTGAATAGCATGCCCATAATGAGGGATTGCTCAAGTAAGACATTTCCTTGATTCATTGTATATAATAAGGAACTTTGCAAAACAACAGCAAGGAATGCAATGCTTTGCAAAATTTTAAATTCTGGTGCGCTTTGAGTCATTATGTCCATCTCCTTTTCCATACATGATTATAGTACGGAGAATGGATAATAGGTGTGGAATATTTGTGAAGATTATAACAAATTTGTGGCGGAATGGATTATTTCGATATATTTATCACAACAAAAAAGAGGATGCTCGTTTGGAGCATCCTCTTTCCATTTTATTAAGCAAATTTATTTTTGATCCAGTTTTTACCTTCTACAAGGCGAGCTGTCATTACGGCACAAGCGTTATCTGCTGTTACGTTTAACATCGTTGCAGGAGGATCAATGATTGTACTAATTGCTGCGATAATTGGCAATGCTTCTGGCGGGAAGCCGTATAGAGAAACGATTAACATTTCACCAATCATACCACCACCTGGAATGGCGCCCATTACTGTTCCTACTAATAGAGAAACAACAAGTGCAATTGCTAATGTTTTCGGTCCTTCGAATTCCATGTTGAAAATACCAAATAAGAAAGCAATTTTTAATACGCCACCTAAAACAGATCCGTCTTTATGAAGTGTAGATCCAAGAAGGACAACTGTTTCACGAACGTCAGAAGAGATACCCATTTTCTTCGTTGCTTCTAAGTTCGCTGGAATACTTGCGGCACTACTACAAGTTGCAAGAGATGTAACTGTAGGAGAGACCATGTTCTTCCAAAATAATTGTACACCTTGCTTGCGACCCGCAAGGTATGCATAGAACGTGAAGAATACAAAGAAGTAAATTAGAGACGCTGGATAGTATACCATTGCTGCTCGGAAATAAGTTCCAAGAAGTTGTGGTCCGAATTCACCAACTAATGCCGCGAAGTAAGCAGCAAGTCCGATTGGAGCGTAGTACATAATGAAAGATACAACTTTCATTGAAATTTCTGCACCAGCTTGTAAGAATGTAGCGAATGGTTTTCCTTTTTCACCAACTGCTGAAGTTGCAACCCCCATTAAAATAGAGAAGAAAATAAGAGCTAACATATTTTCACGAGATAGTAACTTCGAGAAATCAGATACTGTTATAATACCAACAATTTGATCCGCAACACTAACAGCTTTTTCAGCTTTATCGGGCTGCGTTAGTTCTAATACAACACCTTGTGCTGGCGGGAATACTTTCACGACAATAATCATAAAAATAGCAGCTAAAATACTTGTAAATAAGAAAGTTCCAGCCATACTAGACATAATTTTACCGAAACGTTTTAATCCATCCATATTAGCAATAGATGACGCGATGCTAAAGAACACTAAAGGTACAACAATCGTAAACATTAAGTTTAAGAAAATGTCACCAAGCGGCTTTAAAGCAACGGCATCGGCACCCATGAAATAACCAATGAAACCACCAATTAGGATAGAAGATAATAAAATAAGCGGAAAGCGATATGCCTTCATAAATATATCCTCCTATCAATTAAAAAAATCATACTGAATTATTATAGCGAGTTAGAGTCCTCTTTACTAGGAGAATAATGATAGATGGAATAGCGTGAAAACCGAGAAATTTTTGTTTTTAAGCTCGGCATACAGCAGGAAATCTAGACATATATATTTGTAACCTAGTGGTGGCAAAGGATGCGCCGTAACTTAGGTTTGCAAAAAGGGGGAGGGGAAAAGGGATGAATATTTTACTTTGCTGTGCAGCGGGAATGTCTTCCAGTTTGATTGTTACAAAAATGGAGAAAGCAGCAGAGGCAAGAGGGATAGAGGTAAAGATTTGGGCAGTATCAGGTTCTGAAGTAAATAGTCACATAGATGAAGCTGATGTACTTTTACTTGGACCACAAGTACGTTATTTATTACCGAAAATGAAAGAGTTATGTAAGGAGAAGGGAGTACCTGTTGATGTCATTCAATCTGTCCATTACGGGCTTTGTAATGGAGAAGCTATCTTACAAGCAGCTTTGTCAATGAAACCATGAGGAGAGTGGGATAGATGATACGGTTTTTAGAGAAATATGTAATGCCAGTAGCGGGAAAGGTTGCAGAACAGAGGCATTTGCTAGCAATTCGTGATGGACTTGTATTGACGATGCCTTTCTTAATTATAGGATCATTTTTCCTCATCATTAGCGCTTTACCAATACCAGGTTATAATGATTTTATGGCAGGTTTGTTTGGGGAGAATTGGCAGAGGGCTTTGGGGTATCCAGTTAGTGCAACTTTTAATATAATGGCTTTAATAGCTGTTTTTGGAATCGCTTACAGACTTGGAGAATATTATAAAGTGGACGCTTTAGCATCCGGGGCATTGTCGCTTGTGACGTTTTTACTTGCGACGCCATTTCAAGTTGCATATATTATACCAAGTACAAAAGAGAGTGTACTTGTAGAAGGTGCTATCCCAGCTGCATTAATGGGAAGCCAAGGGTTATTTGTAGCAATGATTATTGCACTTATATCTACTGAACTTTATCGGTTTATTGTACAAAAAAAGATAATTATAAAGATGCCAGAGACAGTTCCGCCAGCTGTGACACGTTCATTTGCCGCGCTTGTTCCAGGATTTATTGTTGTAACGGTTATTTGGATTTTACGCTTAATTATAGAAAATACTTCTTTTGGCAGTATCCATAATATTGTGGGGCAAATTTTACAGGAACCACTTAGTGTACTTGGTGCTAGTCTTTGGGGCGCAATAATAGCTGTTATTCTCGTTCATGTTCTTTGGTCATGTGGAATTCATGGAGCTACTATTGTTGGTGGTGTAATGAGTCCGGTTTGGTTGTCGTTAATGGATCAAAACCGAGTTGCTTACCAAGCAGGGCAAGATATACCAAATACGATTACTGCACAGTTTTTTGATTTATGGATTTATATGGGCGGATCTGGTGCGACACTTGCTTTAGTTATTGGAATGTTATTGTTTGCACGAAGTCAGCAATTAAAAAGTTTAGGTAGATTGTCAATTGCACCTGGTATATTTAATATTAATGAGATGGTAACTTTTGGTATGCCGATTGTCATGAACCCAATTTTACTAATTCCATTTATATTGGTTCCGGTTGTGTTAACGATAGTTTCTTACTTTGCGATGGAATGGGGGTTAGTTGCCCGTCCGAGCGGAGCTGCTGTACCTTGGACGACACCGATTCTTTTTAGTGGATATTTAGGATCGGGCGGGAAAATTTCAGGTGTTGTGTTACAACTTGTTAATTTTGCGCTGGCATTCTTCATTTATTTACCGTTCTTAAAAATATGGGATAAACAAAAGTTGGCGGAAGAAAAGGGGGAGTAAAGAACTAAAATGGATACGATAGAAACGAAGGCTTTTCATTTAATTTTGCATGGGGGAAATGCACGAAGTTGTTCAATGGAAGCAATTGATTGTGCAAAGCGTGGAGAATTTACAGAAGCAGAAGCGAAATTACAAGAAGCGTTAGAGGAATTAAAAGAGGCGCACCGTGTACAAACGGAGCTCATACAGAAAGAAGCTGGTGGTGAAAAGACCGAAGTTACCCTTCTGATGGTGCACGCGCAAGATCATTTAATGAATGCAATTACGGTGAAGGAATTAGCGAGTGAATTTGTAGAACTATATAGGAAGATGTCAGCGGATGAATGAACCTTGCGTATGCAAGGTTTTTTTATGTTGTATTAAGAGACAGTTATGACGAAACAAAAACCACTTACGCAGGATTATATTTATTATTTCCAGGTTTATGTAAAAATGAAATTGTAAAGGGGGTGGGAAATAGATGAAAGTTCGCATCGAATTGGACCCATCACAAAAAGAAGTAGAAATTATTATAAATACAGGTGAAGTAACAGATGAAATTCAGCAGCTTTTAAAAATAATAGAAGGAGGAACTGTGAATCAAATTGTCGGTGTGTTAGATCATCAGTATTATTTATTGAATTTATATGATATTTATTGGTTTTATACAGAAGGAAGAAAAGTTATGGCACAAACAAAGAAAGGGAGTCTTGAAGTGAAGGCTCGTTTGTATGAATTAGAGGAACAGTTAGCTGGAAAGCGGTTTGCTAGATTTTCTAAGTCAATACTTGCAAATTTAGGGCATGTTAAAAGCTTTGAAATGTCTTTTAGCGGCAGTATGTGTGCCCATTTTTCTAATGGAATGAAAGAATATATTTCGAGAAAATATGTACCGCTTATTAAAGAATCTTTACATATAGGAGGAGGTTAAAAGATGTTTGCTAGAATTTTTAATAAAATAGCCTTTGGACTTGGGATGGCGATGTTATATAGTTTGTTGTTTTTATGGATTGGTTATGTAAAAGGAATGGAAACAGTAGAAACAAAAACATTAATTACGTATTTAGTTACGGCAAATATAATAGGGCTTATCCTTTCTTTCGCTTCATTTATTTTTGAAAAAGAAGAATGGAGCATATTAAAACAGACGATGACTCACTTTATTGTTTTAATAGGAACATTTTTGCCCACAGCCATTTGGATTGGATGGGTTCCAAATCGTTTCGGTCCGATTCTTGTTTGTATAGGAAGTTTTATTGTTATTTACTTCATTATATGGTTTATGATGATGTTATACTGGAAGCGAAAAATCGAGAGATTAAACCATCAATTAAGGTGAAAAAATATGTATGTTTCTGTACCATCAGTGGAATGGTCGTTCCACTGATGGTATTTACAATCCTCCTTTTTCACAAATGAGTAAGAGTGATAATTAATCGGTTGTAACAATCTCTCCTATACCACGAATTAGTTTTTTTATATTCATCTCATTTGGTTTTAATATACTTACGATATAATCAATCGCTATTTGCGGTTCAACGGTCGTACCACACGTATAACAGTCAATGGCTGCAAAGTTTTTTTCTGGATAAGTGTGAATAGAAAGGTGGCTTTCTGATAGTAAAACTAAGACAGTAACACCGTGCGGTTCGAATTCTTTTGCACTTACGTTTAAAACATGGGCACCTGAGTGATCAGCAGCGGTAACTAAATGATATTCTAAAAAGTGAACATCATCTAATAGGGAAAAATCCACTCCCCATAAATCTACTATTATATGCTTACCGAAAGTAGAGTATTCCATAAGATAGCACTCCTCACTATAATATCGTTAAAACTCCATTTCTTTTTTATAACACTGATGTAGGATAAGGTTTGATTCTGAATTTAAAAGGGCAAGGTTACGCTGTTCGAGATGTTCTTCTTTAAATTGAAATAAGGGAGAAAGAAGAGAAGGTAATGTTTGAGGAGTTGGTACAACATATAATTGCTCAATTTGATCGAGTACATAGTCAGAATTAGCCGCAATATGAAATCCCCAGTCAGTTCCGAAAGAAGGAACGATTGTATGATAACTTTTCACAGTTAATCCAGCATGTTCAATTGTGTTACCGATACTCCAATATACAAGGGGTGCATCAGCAGGTGAATTAGATTGACAGACGAACGCGCCATCTTCTGTTAAAAACGTAGCGATACGAGCAAAAAGTTCACTTGTATATAAAGTACTTAACAACTCTGTCGCTGGGTCTGGAAAATCAATAATGATTACATCGTATAAAGAGGAAGGAGAATTCAGAAATTCCTTTGCATCGCATACGTGTGCATTCACACGATTATCAAAAAATGCGCTTTTGTTCAAAGAAACTAATTCAGGAACATTACGAGCCATATCAATCATCGATCCATCTAAGTCAACAAGGTCTACATGTAGCACAGTTTCATATTTTAAAACTTCTCGTAAGGCAAGGCCATCGCCACCACCTAATATGAGAACACGTTTTGGATCAATTACTTTTGACATAATCGGATGCACAAGGGCTTCATGATAAATTTGTTCGTCAACGGAACTGAATTGTAGTTGTTTGTCTAAATATAAACGGACATCGCTTACTTGTAACAAAGTAATATTTTGATAATTACTTTGTTCTGCAAATAAACTCGTATGCTCGCCATTTTGTATCTGTTGTAGAGAAATTGCATCCCATACATCTAAGTTGTGTGAACTTATTTCTATTATAGGTTCCAATTGTTCTTGTTTGTCCTGTTTATTTTGCTTATCCTGCTTATCTTGTTTATTTTGCTTGTCCTGCTTGTCTTGTTTATTTTGTTTGTCCTGCTTGTCTTGTTTATTTTGT
>NZ_JBYTDP010000005.1:175493-344784 GCF_058791555.1 Bacillus sp. EB106-07-01-XG149
TGTTTGTCCTGTTTGTCCTGTTTGTCCTGTTTGTCCTGTTTGTCCTGTTTGTCCTGTTTGTCCTGTTTGTCCTGTTTGTCCTGTTTGTCTTGTTTATTTTGCTTGTCCTGTTTGTCTTGTTTATTTTGCTTGTCTTGTTTGTCTTGTTTGTCTTGTTTGTTTTGTTTATCCTGCTTATTTTCTATTTCCTGTTGTTCTAGTTCAAATTTGTCAGAGTCTAATTCAGAACGCTTGTCTTTTTTATAGCTTGTTATTCTATAAATCTTTATTTTGTTCTGTTTTCTATGTTTTGGCATAGGAATCCCCTTTCGAATTTTGTTATTTTATTCTATTCTATGTAATTTAGTAGAGGTGGCTTGGACAATAGATAGAAGAATGTGTTTAAGAGAGGTTTATTTTTTCACTAGATTTTCACGCTAAAAAAATTTAGTGTTTTTTTGTTTTGAATACAACTAGACAACTAAACACTAATCTATTTTCATACAGTTATGTGTTAAAAGCGTGTTGTTTTATAACACACTGTGTGTTTTTTGGGTGACACACTAATTGAAAGCGTTAACACACAAAGAAAACAGTCGAAAAAGTGCTGATTTTAGTGGTTTTAAAAAGTTGGCACGCTAATTGCATTAATAAATAGCGTAAAGAAAAATAAATAAACATAAATTTTTTATACTACACAAGGGGGATTTTCAAATGAATATTTTATTATGTTGCTCAGCAGGGATGTCTACAAGTTTACTAGTTACAAAAATGGAAGCGGCTGCAAAAGCTCGCGGTCTAGAAGGAAAGATTTGGGCTGTATCTGGGGATGCAGTAAAAACAAATATCGATCAAGCAGATGTATTATTACTAGGACCACAAGTTCGTTACATGCTTTCTTCAATGAAAACGCTTGCTGATGAGAGAAACGTTGGAATCGACGTTATCAATCCAATGCACTACGGCATGATGAATGGAGAAGCAGTTTTAGATCACGCGTTAACACTTAAAAAATAATTAGGGGGGAAGCGAAATGCAAAAGTTTATTGCGTTTATGGAGAAGTATATTGTTCCTGTCGCTGGTAAAATCGGATCGCAACGTCACTTAGCTGCGATCCGTGATGGATTTATTGCAGTTATGCCACTTATTTTAGTTGGTGCACTGGCATCACTAATTAATGGTTTTCCGTCTGAAGCTTTCCAAGAGTTCATGAAAGGTTTGTTTGGTGAAACGTGGAAACAAGTTGGCGGTGGAATGTGGACTGGTTCTTTCGCAATTCTAGCACTAATCATAGCATTTACAACAAGTTATAACTTAGCAAAATCTTACGGCGTTGATGGTTTGTCAGCAGGTATTATTTCATTTGGTGCGTTAATTATTCTTACGCCAACAACACCGAAAGAAGGCGGATTGAACTTAGCTTGGACAGGGGCACAAGGGCTATTCGTAGCGATTATCGTGGCACTCCTTGTTACTGAGGTATTCCGTTTCTTTGTACAAAGAAACATTACTTTTAAAATGCCTGATGGAGTACCGCCAGCAGTTTTAAGATCTTTCGCAGCTATAGTTCCAGCATTTGTTATCTTAACAGTAGTTGCAGGTATTCAATTAGCAGTGAAATTAGCTGGTACAAGTGTTCATGAATTTATCTTTAATACGATTCAATCACCACTGCAAAGTTTAGCAGGGACATTACCAAGTGCAATTGTCATTGTACTCCTTGTTCATCTTCTTTGGTTCTTCGGTTTACATGGGCCAAATATCGTTGGTGGTATTATTGAGCCATTATACTTACCGGCATTAGAGAAAAATATGAAGTTATTCCAAGGTGGTACATCTGCATTTGATGTTCCAAACATTATTACAAAACCATTCTTTGATACTTTCGTATATCTTGGTGGTTCTGGTGCAACATTAGCGTTCTTAGTGGTCGTATTACTTGTAGCAAAAAGTGCACAATTACGCGGTGTATCTCGCTTATCAATTGGACCAGGTGCATTCAATATTAACGAACCAGTAATCTTTGGTACACCAATTATTTTAAATCCAATTTTATTCTTACCGTTTATCCTAACACCAATTGTATTAGTAATTACTTCTTATACAGCTATATCTATTGGGTGGGTACCAAAAACAGTTGTGATGATTCCATGGGCAACACCACCAATTATTAGTGGTTATCTTGTAACAGGTGGACATCTTTCAGGTGCAATTCTACAGTTATTCAACTTTGTAATTGCGATGGTAATCTACTATCCATTCGTTGTATTATCTGACCGTTCTGTTGTTCGTACTGAAAAAGCAGCAGCACAAGGAAATAACAACTCTGTACCTATGTAACATAGTAATTGTTCTCACAGATAACATTATCTGTGAGAACAATCACCTTTATATCATGTTCAGAAAGATGAGACCCATCTACAAGAACACCAAACTATCATTAATAAAATAATAATTTAATAGAAATGTTCAAACTGAAGGGGTATTTAAATCGGTTGAACCATAATAGAGAGGGCGGTAATTATGATGACTACAGCAGAACAAATTCCATTCCAATTAATTTTAAATAGTGGTAATGCACGAAGCTTTGCGATGGAGGCACTTCAATTTGCCAAACAGGGGAAAATGGCAGAGGCTGATGAAGCGATGGTAAAGGCGAAAGAAGCGATTAATGAAGCGCATCATTTCCAAACAGAGCTCATACAATCAGAAGCAAGAGGAGAAAAAACAGAGATTAGTGTTCTTTTAATTCATGCACAGGATCATTTAATGAATGCGATTACAGTAAAAGAATTAGCAGCAGAATTTATTGACCTTTATAAAAAGTTAGAAGCGAAAGGGGAATAAAGCATGACTGGAATTAAAATTGCTACAATCGGCGGTGGATCTAGTTATACACCAGAGTTAATTGAAGGATTTATTAAGCGTTATGATGAGCTTCCTGTTCGTGAAATTTGGTTAGTAGATATTGAGGCAGGAAAAGAAAAGTTAGAAATCGTTGGTAACTTAGCGAAACGTATGGTGAAAAAATCTGGTTTACCAATCGAGGTACATTTAACACTTGATCGTCGTGAAGCGTTAAAAGGTGCTGACTTCGTAACAACGCAGCTTCGCGTAGGTTTATTAGAAGCTCGTGCAAAAGATGAAGCAATCCCATTAAAATATGATGTAATCGGTCAGGAAACGAATGGTCCTGGTGGTTTATTTAAAGCGCTGAGAACGATTCCTGTTATTTTAGATATTTGTAAGGATATGGAGGAGCTTTGTCCGAATGCATGGTTAATTAACTTCGCGAACCCAGCTGGTATGGTAACAGAAGCTGTCCTTCGTTATACAAATATTCAAAGAGTAGTTGGTCTATGTAACGTTCCAATCGGAATCCGCATGGGTCTTGCAAGATTACTTGAAGTAGATGCAAGTCGTGTACACGTTGATTTTGCAGGTTTAAATCATATGGTATACGGACTAGACGTATATTTAGATGGCGTAAGTGTAATGGATCGTGTGTTAGAGCTTGTAACAGATCCAGAAAAGCAAATTACGATGGAAAATATTGCAGCGCTTAACTGGGAGCCAGACTTTATTCGCGGCCTTCGTGCAATTCCATGTCCATACCATCGCTATTACTACAAAACACGTGAAATGTTAGAAGAAGAGAAAGAAGCTTCGATTGAAAAAGGTACACGTGCAGAGGTAGTGAAACAGTTAGAAGATGATTTATTCGAGCTATATAAAGACCCGAACTTAGATATTAAACCACCACAATTAGAAAAACGTGGCGGCGCTTATTATAGTGACGCAGCATGTAGCTTAATTACGTCTATTTACAATAATAAAGGTGATATCCAGCCTGTTAATACACGAAACAACGGAACAATTGCAAGCTTGCCACATGACTCTGCTGTTGAAGTGAACTGTATTATTACGAAAGAAGGTCCAAAACCAATTGCAGTTGGAGATCTTCCCGTACCAGTTCGCGGTTTAGTACAGCAAATTAAATCATTTGAGCGCACAACAATTGAAGCTGCTGTTACAGGGGATTATCATAAAGCGCTGCTTGCTATGACAATTAATCCACTTGTACCATCAGATAAAGTTGCAAAACAAATTTTAGATGAAATGTTGGAAGCACATAAAGAATATCTTCCGCAGTTCTTCAAAAAGGTAGAGAAATAAAGCGGCGCTATTTAGCCCGCTTTTTTTATTCTATTAGGAGGTATTACGATGATTAAGTTAATTGTAAACGCAGATGATTTCGGTCTTACAGAAGGTACAAATTACGGTATTATTGATGGACATATAAATGGACTTGTAAATTCAACGACGATGATGATGAATATGCCAGGAACAGAGCATGCGGTACGCTTAGCAAAAGAATATAACCTACTCGGAGTAGGCGTACATCTCGTATTAACGGCAGGGGAACCTCTTCTTGGAGACGTACCTTCACTTGTAAATAGCGATGGATTGTTTCATAAACAAAGCGTCGTATGGGAAGGGAAGCTAAATGCAGAAGAAGTTGAGAGAGAATGGACTGCTCAAATTGAGAAATTCTTAGCTTATGGATTGAAACCAACGCATTTAGATAGTCATCATCACGTGCATGGATTACCGATTTTGCATGATGTTCTTGAGAGATTGGCAGCTACATATAATGTTCCAATTCGTCGTTGTGAGGAAGAGCGAGCAGTACGCCCGTTTTCTGACGTGTTTTACAGTGACTTTTACGCGGATGGTGTGACGGAAGATTACTTTGTGAAGTTAAAAGAAAGAGTACAAGATGAACAAACGGTAGAAATTATGGTTCATCCAGCTTATATTGATCCAGAGCTTGTGAAGCGTTCTTCTTACGTAATGGATCGTGTGAAAGAATTGCGTATTTTAACAGGGAGCGAGTTGCCGGAAGGAATAGAACTTGTGAAGTTTTAATAGAAAAACGACGGCTACATAATGCCGTCGTTTTTTTATTTACAAAATGGATAGGGTATATCCACCAAAGGCTCCGAGTATAACGATAACCCAAGGTGGTGTTTTCCAAAAAGCGAGCAAGCAAAATAGAAGAGACGCAAAAACAAAATCTACAGCGTTCATAATTGTGCTCGTCCAAATAGGATCATAAAAAGCTGCTAATAAAATACCGACAACGGCTGCATTGATTCCAAGTAGTGCGCCTTGTATGTAAGAGATTTTTCTCACACTGTCCCAAAATGGTAAAACACCAATAACGAGCAAGAAAGCAGGAAGAAAGATCGCAATTGTTGCGAGTATTGCCCCAAGCATCCCGTTTAACACTGCTCCTATATAAGAGGCGAATGTAAATAGTGGGCCTGGTACCGCTTGTGTTAATCCGTATCCAGCTAGGAACTGTTCTTTCGTCATCATTCCGTTTTGTACAAATTCACCTTCAAGAAGGGGCAGCACGACGTGTCCGCCTCCAAATACAAGTGCACCAGAGCGATAGAAACTATCGAATAAAGCGATGTAATAAGAGAATGGTCTTAATATTGGTAGCACTATTAATAGTCCGAAGAATAAGACGAGGCAAGAAACCGCTATCGTTTTTGAAATAGGTACTTTTATATTTTGAGATTGGTTAATTGCATGGTTGCAATATAAAAACCAGCCGATAAAGCCAGATACTATAATGAGAATGACTTGTGTCCAGCTACTTGGCCATAATAAGGCGATTGCAGCAGTTACAATAGCAATCGTCGCACGATTTCGGTCTGGCGTTAATTTTTGCGCCATTCCCCATATGGCATGAGCAACAATGGCGACTGCTACAAGTTTTAGTCCATGAATCCAGCCAGCACTTCCAAGGTCGAACTGATTAAGGAACGAGGCGAAGAAAACTAAAACAAGCACAGAAGGTAGAGTGAATCCAATCCATGAAATAATAGCTCCTAATAATCCACCTCTTAATAATCCAACTCCCATACCGACTTGACTGCTAGCAGGACCAGGAAGGAATTGGCATAGTGCTACTAAATCTCCATAGCTTCGTTCATCCATCCATTTTCTTTTTTGTATGTATTCGTGGTGGAAATAGCCAAGATGGGCGACAGGACCACCAAATGAAGTAAGTCCTAATTTAAATGAGACGAGAAAAATCTCTAATAATGTATGAAAAGTATATTTGTTATTTTTCAAAACGACCTCCTAGAATGCTTTTCTACGTGCATTATACAAGAGATAGTAAAGAAAAAGGAACGATTCTAATGTAAAGATTGTGTGAATCTTTTCTTCGTAATTAAAACTTGAAAAAGTCATAAATGATTATGTATAAACCATAAAGTAGTAGAAGTAGTGCTGGGAAATTTATATAAGGAGAATGCCTGTATGACAACACATTTCTTTGCGAGGTTAACAGGGAAGAGGGAAATACCTCCTGTAAATACAGAAGCTTATGGTGTAACAGAGTTTATATTTAGTGATGATTTAAAGAAATTACAATATCGGATCATATTGAAAAACATCGAAAAAGTTACATCATGCCAAATTCATTTAGGAAAAGCGGATCAAATAGGTCCAGTGGTTTTAAATTTGTTTGGTCCAATAAAGCAAGGTATTAGTGTAAATGAAGGAGTCGTGACCGGTGTAGTCAATGTGGAGGATTTTGAAGGGCCTTTACAGGGGAGAGCGTTTGATAGCTTACTTCAAGAAATCATTCAGGCGAATGTATATGTAAATGTTTATACAAAGTCTAATAAGAAGGGCGAAATCAGGGGGAGAATCAGAAAAGTAAAGAAGTAGAAAAAAGGCTGTCCATATTTTGGAACAGCCTTTTTTTCTATAAGGTACAAATTTTAGTGGTTATTGTCGGTAAATCGATATATTTAAAAAACTGCTTCGATTAAATTTTTACAGGCTGATTTTTAATGAAGAAGTCCATGATATAAAACACTTCATCATCAGGTATTTGTATTTCAAATGTATTTTCAATTGGTTGTAATGCTTTTTTCACTTTCATATACATCCAGTACTCATCTTGTCTTCGTTTCTCTTTATCTGGATGAGGGAGGAGGCTTTCTCCTTTTTGAAGACGGTCAACCATACAGCTCATATGCAGAATCACACCCATTAAGCTGTCAGGAGTTAGCTGTAAGGAAATTAATTCTTGAATTGTATTTAATGCGTAACGAATTGTTTTAATAAGTAATGCTCCGTCGTTCCGCTGCATTTGTTGTTCCAGAATATCAGCCATTTTTGCATATGTTTCTTCATACGTAATTAATTCTTGAATTGGCTGAATCGCTGTGTAGTTTACAATGTCTTGGAAATGGTATGTTAAGCATGGCACCTGCACATCGAAATTTGTGACGATACAAATGATATTTCGCTCTATTTTTATGTTCTCAATCATTTTCGTTAAATCTTTTTCATGGACGATACTAATCGGAATAATTTCAATTAAGTCTTTGTCAAATCGCAAATAGTTCTCTAACATTTTTTGAATAGCTAAAGCACTGCCTTCCCCAGTTAAACAAGCTGTTAAAATAACAGACTTCATTGGTGATAGTGGCTTTTTCTTTTCTTCTTGTACGTTTAAGTAAAACGGTGTTAAGTTCTTCACTGTTTCATATAATGCATCTAACGAGTAGCCAAGTTGAGCTTTTCGAGCTGCTTCTAGTGCATGTGGAGTGCTTGTCATGGAAAGAACACGTACCGGGATTTTGAACTCAGTTTCTAATATATCACCAATATAAGCGAGCGAGCCCATATCGACGAGTAAGAGAAGTCCATTTACATTTTGGAGTGTTTTCATATACACTTTCACACGCTCTAAGAAATCTTTCGGCGATTCATGTAACGGCATATCGATGCCGGTTACTTCCTCAATGCCGAGCAGTTCGTTTGCGACGTTTGCCATTTCTGTTGCGATGCCGTTGCCGTGCGCTAATATTAATACTTTTACTTCTGTTTGCGAGGCAGGAATTGGATCAACAACGAAGAACATTGTTAAAAAGCCTGCTTCATCAATAGGCATTGTTATTTGTAATTCGTCCTCCAGTAGTTGAATGCATTGCATAGCTACGGAAAAAGCGTCTTTATATTTCGTACGAATTTGATTTAATTGTGGGTGATGAATTTGTTTCCCAGCTTGCAAACGTTGTAGAGTTGTCTGTACATGTAAGCTTAAAGCGAGAAATACTTTTTCATCAAACGTCTTAGATAAATGCTTTTCAGCAAGTTCCGCAATTCTTTCACATACGGAAACGATATTACGATCCACAATTTTAAAAACATTTTCATGACTTGTTTTTTTAGATATTTGGTTAAAATATTGTACGAAAAAGCTTTGAATATCATTTTCTATTAGTAATTCTAATTCGTCCTCTTCAATACCGCGAGCTTGAAGTTCTTCGTATTTATAGTCAATATAATCGTAAATAGAAGACCGTTTTTCATTCTCTATTTTATGATTACTCCAACCTTCATCACCTGTAAATATAAATGTTTCATTTGGTATTTGGTATAGATGACGGCTCTTTCTTTCAATGAATAGCCCTTCTTTCATATACCAAGGTAAATCTGTACTTGAAACATAGACAGAATCACGTTTCTTTGTCACAAAGTCAGAATAGGCTTTCGCACAGGCAATTTGTACATCCGTTTTTAATTGCCCGATGTTATTGGGACAATTGTAAAAGACGAAAGCGCGCATTGCATTCGGACTAACGTGAATTTCTTTTCGCAGACGGATTGCTTCATTTGTGAAAAATAGTTGCAGTAAAGCAAATCGTTCTTTATGTGTACGCTCACGAAGTGGTGGCAGCGTAACAGTCATTGGTATACGTCTTGTAAATGTTTTTAATAAAAATGAATTTGGTTCTTCTGTTGTTGCAGTAATGATTAATACTTGTGCTTTACGCTCGTTTTCTGTTTCTCCAAGGCGGCGGTATACCCCGCGGTCAATAAAGGTGAAAAGCATTTCTTGTCCCTCTGGAGGAAGGCGATGTACTTCATCTAAGAAAAGGATCCCCTCATGTGCTTTTTCAATTAACCCTTTTTGATCACTTGCCCCTGTATAAGCTCCTTTTTTAATCCCAAATAACTGCCCCAGTAGTAGCTGTGGATTATTTGCGTAATCGGCACAGTTAAAGACGATAAATGGTGCATTTTTAGGAAGCTGTTCAACTTCAATTGCATATTCGTGCATTAAAGAAGCAAACATAGATTTTCCGACTCCTGTTTCTCCTAGCAGTAAAGTATGCATACCGTTTGGAGGATAGAGAATAGAAGCTTTTGCTTTTTCGATTGCGATTTTAAGGCTTGTATTTTCAATTGCAAATGTATCTAATGAAGTCATTTCCTTTGAATGCGTTTCCAACGAAGCGTTCGTTTCTATATAAAAACGAACAGGACGCGTATTTGTTTTTAATAAACGTTTATCTTTTACAAGTTTGTTTAAGTCGCTACTTACATTGGCACGATCTAGTTGCAACAGGGTAGCGAGTTCTGATGCGGTTACACCTTCTATATAATTCCCTTCTTGTATTGCGTTAAAAATGAGATCTATTCGTTTCATTTCTATTCACCTCGAAACTTCATCACTATTTAAAATTTTACACAAAAATGGGAAGGGTGGGAAGAGAAAAATAAAACAGCTTTAGCAAATAGGCACTAAAGCTGTTACAATCTTGTGTCTTTCCAAAAGTTCACTTCGAGGTGAGAAGATGGATTATAGGGAAGAAGTTTGTATCCTTGTGACTGTAAGTAATCAATTACTTTAGGCAGTATTTGTACGGTTACACTCGAATCATGCATTAAAATCACTTCGACTTGTTCATCGCTCTGATTACGTACTCTTTCTAGTATGGCAGAAGGATTGTCATAGCTTTTCCAGTCATATGTATCGATTGTCCAATCCCACATTTTATACTGGGCGGATACAAGTGCATCACGGTAATTCTTTTTTAAGTAAGGCATGCTACCATACGGGACACGAACGAGATGTGTATTTAATTTTGTAACTTGCTGAACAATATTTTGTGTTTGTTCCATTTCTGTAATTAAAGCGGATGGATCACCAGTGTAAAGGCGTTTTACATCGTGTGACATACTGTGAAGTCCGATATAATGTCCCTCTTTAATTAATCGTTGCATTGTTTTTTTATAATGTGGCACTTTTCCACCAATAACAAAGAAAGTTGCTTTTCCGTTCTTTTCCTTTAAGATGTTTAAAATTTGCGTAGTATATTTGTTTGGTCCGTCATCAAATGTTAAGTACGCGATTTTTTGGATAGGAGAGGTAGTTTCAGTATTTGGATGATGTTCAGCAGGGGTCATTGTAGTTGCTCCTGCATGAGATGACGCGTACATAGTAATCGTTAAAAATAAAATAATGTATTGAAATACTCGCTTGATCATAACATTCACCCTCAGTTTGACAATCAAGATGTAAAAAAGAAAATATAATCCTTTTCTTATTATGTATATCTTTCTCCAATAGCGGGACTCTCAAACAAACTATATTTTGGAAATATGAAATGGGGAATAAAAAATAAAAAATAGCATCCTCTTATAAGAAAGAGGATGCTATTTGAATATTTCATAATTGTAAAGGCTATACTACAATTAGTCTTCGCGTTTTTTCACTTTTTTATAAAAGGAAATAAGTGGTTTGTAACGTTCATGTACAAGCCCGATTACTTCAGCAATGATTTCTGTAAAGAAGATTAAAACGAAAAGAAGAATAATGGATAACCATAATGTCGCACTAGAGAAAATGATTGCATTTACACTAAAGAAAATACCGAATGCGTATATAATTAGTACCGTTTTACGATGAGAGAAGCCCATTGCAAGTAAACGGTGATGTAAATGCGATTTATCTGGTGCTGAAATAGGTTTTTTATTTACGACACGACGGATAATTGCAAATGTCGTATCAAATACAGGTACGCCTAAAATGATAACTGGAACGATAAAGCTGAATAACGTTACACTTTTGTATAATCCAAGTAACGATATAACAGAAATACAGTATCCTAAAAATAGTGCGCCTGTATCTCCCATGAAAATTTTTGCTGGATGGAAGTTGTAGAATAAAAATCCAATTGTACTTGCTAATGTAATTAATGCTAGTGGTAAGATAATAGCGGCTCCAGTGCCCCATGGGCTAGTGAAGGCCATATATGCTAGCGTAGCAAGTACGATAGATGAAATACCAGCAGATAACCCATCTAAGCCATCAATTAAATTGATTGCATTTGTAATACCTACAATCCAAAATACTGTAATTGGATAAGCAAGCCATCCAAGTTCAGTATCCCCGAGGATTGGAATATATAATACTTGCACTAATAATCCACTTTTTACAATCATCATGGCAACTAATAGTTGTCCACCGAATTTTACCTTCGCAGATAACTCGTACATATCATCTAAAATACCGATGATTACAATGATAATCGCACCTAGCGTTATCGATAACATTCTTTGTTCATATAAGCCGCCGACAACAAATCCTACAGCTACACCAATAAATATCGCTAATCCGCCAAGACGAGGCATAATCTTTTGGTGTACTTTACGAGCGTTTGGCTTATCTGTTGCTCCTATTTTAAAAGCTAACTTAATAACTAAAGGAGTAACGACGAGTACAGTGATGAAAGATGCCAAAATGGCATAAATCACTTGTGAGTCCATTAATACCCCACCCTTTTATAGTCTAACGTAATTTTTTTTAATATATTTATCTGAAAATTATGATGTTTATTTACAGGCTCATAACATATGGTATCACAAAAAGATTAGAATTCAATCTTTTTTTCTTTGTACGGCAAATGGAAGCAGATAGAATATATGACAATTGTATACAGAATGTTGAATCGTTTGAGAAGGTTAATTGTATTGAACTTTAGAATATGACATTTTCTCTTTTTTCGATAATGAATATTTTTATTTCAGTATTATAAGTGTTACACCTAGAAATGAGTAAGTTCCGTGTTAAAATGTGGGAATTTATCCGCATGAACGGGCAGTAAGGCTTCCGCCTCAAAATTTAGTTGAGGCAAAGAATTTAGGTGGGAACCTTAATTCCTGTAAAATCTCGATTGGTTTAACTAATAATTAGCCGGGGATGGATGCCCCTCACTGAATAAAGTTTCATTTTATATTCTTGCATGTAATTTTACAAAAACTTAAAAAAGAATGGAAAAAGTAATTCATATAATAAAGAAGTAAAAGAGTTTTCTCATTTTTAATGTGAGAGGGGGAAGCACAGGGAGCATTCTATGTATTCGTATATTTTCTATTGTATATTCCTGTGCGAAAAGGAAATGAAAATTACGATAATAGGTACCGGATACGTTGGATTAATTACAGGAGTAGGGTTGGCAATGTTGGGCCATTCAGTCACATGTTTTGATATAAATGATGAGAAAATTGAACGGATAAAGCAAGGAAATCTGCCTATTTATGAAGCGGGTTTATATGAATTAATAAATGATGCATGTGAGAATGATTGTTTAACTTTTACAACAAGTAGAGCGAAAGCATTTTACGATGCAGAATTTATATTTATTGCAGTTGGAACGCCATCTTTATTAGATGGGACAGCGGATTTAACATATATTCGAAGTGCTTGTGACGATATCGGAACATATGCGACGAACGACATTATTGTCGTTACGAAAAGTACGGTTCCTGTAGGTACAAATGATGTTATGAGGGGATGGATTGAGGAGAAATTACAAAATAGATATGAATTACATATCGTATCGAATCCGGAATTTTTACGGGAAGGTTCAGGGATTTACGATTTTTTTCAGGGAGATCGTATTGTAATTGGAGCAGATAATGAGGAAGCGGCACGAAAAGTGGAGAATTTGTATAGTGAATTACGCTTAAAAACGTATGTTACAGATATAAAAAGTGCAGAGATGATTAAATATGCATCGAATGCTTTTTTAGCGACAAAAATTAGTTTTATCAATGAAATTTCAAATATATGTGAGAAGGTAGGAGCCAATGTATTAGACGTTGCACAAGGGATGGGAATGGATAAGAGAATTGGGACGTCTTTTTTAAATGCGGGCATTGGTTATGGGGGATCTTGTTTTCCGAAAGATACGAAAGCCCTTGTGCAAATTGCGGGGAATGTGGCGCATGATTTTCGCTTGTTAAAAGCAGTCATTGAAGTGAATAATAAACAACAGTTGTTATTGATTGAGAAAGCGAAGAAAGTATTAAATATGAACAAGAAGCGGATTGCGGTGCTGGGAGCGGCATTTAAACCGAATACTGATGATATAAGAGACGCACCGTCCCTTATTATGATACAAGAATTAATTCATATAGGTGCGGATGTAGTTCTATATGACCCAAAAGCGATTCCAAATATGAAAAATCTCTTTGGAGAGACTATACAATATAGCGAATGTATAGATGAATCGATTAGAGGAGCGAGTGCGGCTTTTATCATGACAGAATGGGAGGCTATCCGAGCTTATCCGTTAGAAAAGTACGCACAACTTATGAGAGAGCCTATTTTATTAGATGGAAGAAATTGTTATACTATTGAGGATGTCAAGAAGCAAGAGATAGATTATTATTCGGTTGGAAGAGAAAGTATTTGTAAGAGGGACTTTTCCGTTATTCGTTAAAAAGGCATGTATTCATGTATATTCTTATATGTCATAATAGAATTTGTAACTAGTGAAAGAAAAGAGGCAATGAAATGACTGAACGTTTAAAAGTAATGACAATTTTCGGGACACGTCCAGAAGCAATTAAAATGGCACCTCTTGTGTTAGAGTTGCAAAAGCATCCAGACAAAATTGAATCGATTGTGACTGTAACAGCACAACATCGTCAAATGTTAGACCAAGTATTAAGTATCTTTGGAATTACGCCAGATTTCGATTTGAATATTATGAAAGACCGCCAAACTTTAATTGATATTACAACGCGTGGTTTAGAAGGTTTGGATAAAGTAATGAAAGAAGCAAAGCCGGATATTGTACTTGTACATGGTGATACAACGACAACATTTATTGCAAGTTTAGCTGCTTTCTACAATCAAATTCCAGTAGGGCATGTTGAAGCAGGACTTCGTACATGGGATAAATATTCTCCATACCCAGAAGAGATGAATCGCCAATTAACAGGCGTTATGGCAGATCTTCATTTCTCACCTACAACAAAATCAGCAACGAACTTACAGAAAGAAAATAAAGATGAGTCACGCATTTTCATAACAGGAAATACAGCAATTGACGCACTAAAAACGACTGTAAAAGAAACATATAGTCATCCTGTACTAGAGAAACTTGGAAACGATCGTCTTGTACTTATGACAGCTCACCGTCGTGAAAACTTAGGAGAGCCAATGCGTAACATGTTCCGTGCAATTAAACGTCTTGTTGATAAGCATGAAGACGTACAAGTTGTGTATCCTGTTCATATGAACCCTGTTGTTCGTGAAACAGCGAATGATATTTTAGGCGATCACAGCCGCATTCATTTAATTGAGCCGCTAGATGTAATTGATTTCCACAATGTTGCAGCTCGTTCATACTTAATGTTAACTGATTCTGGTGGTGTACAAGAGGAAGCGCCGTCACTTGGTGTACCAGTTCTTGTTCTTCGTGATACAACAGAGCGCCCAGAAGGTATTGAAGCAGGTACGTTGAAATTAGCAGGAACAGACGAAGAGACAATCTTTGGTCTTGCTGATGAGTTGTTATCAGATAAAGAAGCTCATGATAAGATGTCAAAAGCATCTAATCCTTACGGTGATGGCCGTGCATCAGAGCGCATTGTAGAAGCAATTTTGCAACACTTTAATAAGTAAATAAAAAAGAGCCAAATCATGTGCGATTTGGCTCTTTTTGTTATTGCTGATTTCTCATAATCCACTCTGCATGAGCATTCGTAGAAGGAGGTGGTTCAGTTGGTGTTTTGTTCTGATTCTGATTCGTTTCTTTCTTTGCTTTTTCGTCAGAGTTAGAATTTGAAGAAGGATTTGATTCGGTTTTTGTAGTTGGATTTTCTTGAGTGTTTGCTGTTTCTCCTAATTCTTTTTTAATTTCGTTACGTACTGTCTCTACACCGATTGGATCTGGAAGGAAGTAATAAATACCACCTATTTTTTTGTCTTCTCCTTCGAGTTTGAACGTTTGTATTGTAGAAGGATCAAACCCAGATAGTTTATTGTAAAGTGCAAGTCCGTCAGAAATAGGAATGTCAGTTTTTATATATTTTCCAACGACTGCTGTTAAATCTTTAATTTTAAATACGGTAGAGGCTGAATTTAGTTTTTGAGCAACAGCGGCTAGTAATTGTCTTTGTCTAGCGGCCCGACCGTAATCGCCGTTTGGATCCTGCTTTCGCATACGTACGTATGCGAGTGCTTCTTCCCCATTTAAGTCTTGTTGTCCTTGCTTAAATTCGATTTTTTTGTAGTAATCCACGTCCGAACGCTCCCAAAAATCGAATGGGACATCAACAGTAACACCGCCAACAGCATCAACAATACCTTTAAAGCCTTGGAAATCAATTTTAATATAATGGTCTACAGGAACTTTTAGAAAACCTTCGACCGTTTTGATTGCCATTTCTTCTCCGCCGTAAGCGTGCGCAGCGTTAATTTTGTCTTCTTTGTTCTTTCCAGCAATTGGAATGCGACTATCACGAGGGATACTCATAAGCGAAATCTTTTTAGTTTTCGGATTGACTGTCGCAAACATTAATGAATCTGTACGACCGTTTTGACCGTCCGTTGCATAATCTTCTATACCCATAATAAGGAGTGTAAAAGGCTCCTTTGTAATTTCTACATCTTCGGTTCTCAAGTCCGATTTTTGACGAGTAAAACCACTATACATCCCCATGAGAGAAGAGTAGGAATTTAATATATAAAGTCCTACACCACCAAATAAAAATACGAAAATAAGGAAGTAGAAAAACTTTCTTCTTCGTTTCTTTTTTATTCTGCTATTTTGGAGATGATAATAACGTTCTTCCATATATAATCTCCTTAGTTCATTTGTAGGGAAGGAATTCACTACATTAATCTTTAAAGATGAGGGTGTAGTTATTCTTAGATAACATCTTGTTCTAAGTACAACATATCTCCTTCTTTAATTGTACATTTCCCATTTGTTAATTCAATCATCCAATCTGTGAATGCTTGTTTTCCGTCTTCTTCTACATACGTATCAAATGTGACATTTTCTAGATAATGTATATCTTTAATGGCATATTTTGAATTACGTAATTCATTTTCAATTTTGCCAAGTAATGTGTAATCAATTTCGGTCTGCATAACACGCATTAGTTTTCGCTCGACAACACCGACATGATTAATGCCTTCGCTTGTACATTTTCCATATGCGCGAATTAATCCGCCTGCGCCAAGTTTGATGCCACCAAAATAGCGTGTAACGACAACGACGGTATCCTTTAAACCGCGTTTTTTTAGTACCTCTAACATAGGTACGCCAGCTGTACCGCTAGGTTCTCCATCATCATTTGCTTTTTGAATTTGATCTTGTTCGCCAATCAAATAAGCAGAACAATTATGTGTGGCATTCCAATTTTGTTTTTTTATTTTTTGTATAAATTCTTGAGCTTCTTCTTCGGTTGTAGCTCGGCTAATATAACAGATAAATCTCGATTTTTGAATGACAATTTCGTGCTCACCGTATTCTTTGATTGTTAAATATTGTAATAACACTCGTATACGCCCCTATCTGCCAAAATGACTAGTACTTTACATTTTAAAAGCGAGCGTTTTTATATTCAAACATTTTTTATAAATAAGTTGAAATTTTTGGTGAGTATTTCACCTTTTTGTTGTAATTTGTCGAGATGGTGAGTATAATTTCAAATCGGCATTTTCATGTATGGATGCACCATTTTTAGTTTTCGTGTAAACTTAGGGAATAAAAACTTTTTTATAAGGCAGGTACGCAAATGAAAACAGCTATTGTTACTGATAGTACAGCATATATACCGAAGCATATTCGTGATGAACTCAATATATATATGATTCCATTAAACGTTGTGTTTGGAACGGAATCTTATCAAGAAGAGGCTGAAATTTCAGCAGATGATTTTTATGTAAAA
This sequence comes from Bacillus sp. EB106-07-01-XG149, assembly GCF_058791555.1. NCBI lineage: Bacteria > Bacillati > Bacillota > Bacilli > Caryophanales > Bacillaceae > Bacillus > Bacillus sp. EB106-07-01-XG149. The sequence continues at coordinate 192,550 of NZ_JBYTDP010000005.1, forward strand.
GTACGTGAGCAAGAAGAACTTCCGAAAACTTCTCAGCCAGCAATTGGAAAGTTTGTTGAGCTATATGAAGAATTATCTAAGGATTATGATGCAGTTATTAGTATTCATCTTTCAAGTGGAATTAGTGGTACATATCAAACAGCAACGGCAGCTGGACAGATGGTAGAGGGTATTGATGTATATACGTACGACTCTGAAATTAGTTGTGAAGTACAAGGATTCTATGTGCGTGAAGGGGCAAAATTAGCAAGCGAAGGAAAGGATCCGAAAGAGATCGTTGCCCGTTTTGATGAAATGAAGAAAACGATGGACGCTTATTTTGTAGTGGATGATTTACATCATTTACAACGTGGAGGACGATTAAATAGTGCGCAAGCCTTCATTGGTAGTTTGTTACAAGTGAAGCCCGTTTTATATTTTAGAGATAAAATCATTATTCCATTTGAAAAGATTCGTACACGTAAAAAAGCGTTAAAACGAATTGTTGAAATTTTTGATGAGCAAGCAAGTCAAGGTGTACCTATGGAAGCAGTTATCATTCATGCACAACGTGAAGAGGAAGCGAATGAATGGAAGGCAGAATTAGAAGCAAAATATCCTCATGTTACAATCCGCACAGGTTATTTCGGTGCTGTAATTGGTACGCATTTAGGTGAAGGTGCACTAGGTCTTGGATGGTATACGAAGTAATAAGATATAAAAAGCTCTCTTTTTGAAGAGGGTTTTTTTACGGATATTTTACGTGTAGTTGACAAGTTAATATTTGGAAATGGTAAAATGTACGTAAAATAAAATAATGAGGAAAGTTTTATAACTTACTTTTTACAAGAAACTATATTATAATGGAAGAGAGGTGAAACATATGGAGCATAATTCTTGTTTATGTCCAAAGTTTGAGTCAGCTTTTACTTTGCTTAGTAAAAAATGGACTGGCTTAATTATTAAATCTTTGCTTGAAGAGTCAAAACGTTTTAGAGAAATCGCAGATATTATACCGAATATGAGCGATCGTATGTTATCAGAGCGTTTAAAGGAATTGGAAAGCGAAGGCATTGTAGTTCGTAATGTTTATCCAGAAGTACCAGTTCGAATCGAGTACGGCTTAACTGAAAAAGGGAAAGCATTAGAAAGTGTTATGGATGAAGTCCAAAATTGGGCTGAGAAATGGATGAAATAACGTTTTGATTTCATTCGTATTAGTGTATTTAACAAAACGTAAGGGAAACCTTGCGTTTTTTCTTTGCTTATAAAAAGCTTTTAAAATTCTACACATATATACAAAAATATGCATATTTTGCGATAGAGTTACATATAATATTACATTTGTTTTACAATAGCGTAACATTAGCAAAAAAAATCCCGAATTATGGTATAAATTTTATAGGTTATATACGGAAAAAAGACAAAAGAAAGCGGTGTAAAAAATAAAATGAAAAAGCTAAAAATGGCATCTTGCGCATTAGTTGCAGGGTTAATGTTTTCAGGACTAACACCAAATGTATTTGCAGAAGATAAAATTTCTGACGTGAAATCACAAATTAATACACAAAATGACACTTTACATAAACAACAACAAGAACGTGATGTATTACAAAAGCAAATGAATGACTTAAACAAAACAATTCAAGGTTTGGATAAATCTGTTCAAGAGAATGCTTCAAAACTTGATGAAACAACGAAAAAAGTTGCGGATACTGAGCGATTAATCGAAAATAAAAATAAAGATATTGCAGAACTACAAACGAAAATTGCAAAACGTGAAGAGTTATTAAGAAAACGTTTAGTTGCACTTCAAGAACAACCAAACACAAATGTTGTAACAGAAGTTCTTGTAAACTCTAAAAATGTTGCAGATTTAGTTGATCGTTTAAATTCTGTTTCTAAAATTCTTGCGTCTGATGAAGATATCATGAAAACACAACAAGAAGATCAAGCGAACGTGAAAAAAGATGTTGAAACGGTAAAAACAAAGCAAAAAGAATTAAAAGAAGCACAAGCTCAAATTGAAACTGCTAAGAAAGAACTTGACGCTGAAAAAGCGAAAAAATCAACAGCAGTAAATGATTTAAGCGGTAAAATGGATACAGTTGTAACTTCAATGACAAGTACGGAGAGTCAATTGAAAGATCTTGAAAAACAAGCACTGCAATTACAACGTATTGCTGAACAAGAAGCACAAGAAAAAGCTGCACAAGAAGCGGCTGCTCAAAAACAAGCAGAACAAGCTGCTAAAGCTGCGCAAGCGCCTACAGCACAAGCACCTGCAGCACAAACTGCACCAGCAAACAATGGTGGACAAGCTCAAAAAGAGGAACCTAAAAAAGAAGAGCCTAAAAAAGAAGCACCTAAGCAAGAAAAGAAACAAGCAGAGCCAGCACCAGCTTCAAATGCGGGTGGCGTAATTGGTAAAGCACAAGGTTACTTAGGCTTACCATATGTTTGGGGAAGTGCATCTCCATCAAACGGTGGTTTTGACTGTAGTGGATTCATTTCTTACATCTTCGGCGTAGGTCGTCAAGACGTTGCAGGTTACTGGAACTCAGTTTCTAAAGTAAGTAGCCCACAACCTGGAGATTTAGTATTCTTCCAAGGTACTTATAAACCAGGTCCATCTCACATCGGTATTTACGTTGGTAATGGCCAAATGATTCATGCTGGTGATAAAGGGATTGCTTATGCTAGCTTAAGCAGTAGCTACAACCAAAAACATTTCTTAGGATACGGTAGATTCTAGGATTTATAAACGAATAAAACATGTGTATAAAGTCGATAGCTTACTATTTTATAAGTAGGTTATCGGCTTTTTTGAGTTTTTACGAGATTATGAAAAAGGTTTATAGTAGTGCTGGAGGTGGTTGCTGATGTTAGCAGGGAAACAGTTACTATTAGAGGAACTCTCTTCAGATTTACGGGATACATTACATGATTTGAAAAAGAAGAGGAAGGTCGTATATGTACAAGGCGTAATAAAGAAGGCTTCTAAATATATATGTCAGCGCTGCGGAAATATAGAGCAGCGGCTATTTGCGTCATTTTCATGTAAAAGGTGCAGTAAAGTATGTACGTATTGCCGAAAGTGTATAACGATGGGGAGAGTTAGTGAATGTGCTGTACTTGTTCGTGGGATCGCTGAAAGAAAAGGAGAAAAAGGTTTAAATTCTTTACAGTGGAACGGGACTTTGTCTACCGGTCAGGAGTTGGCGGCGCAAGGTGTTATAGAAGCTATTAAGCAGAAAGAATCGTTTTTTATTTGGGCTGTGTGCGGGGCTGGAAAAACTGAAATGCTGTTTTACGGTATTGCAGAGGCACTTCAAAAAGGAGAAAGAATTTGTATCGCAACGCCAAGAACAGACGTTGTACTAGAATTAGCGCCGAGATTACAAAAAGTGTTTCCAAATGTAAATGTAGCGTCCTTATACGGAGGAAGTGAAGATAGGGACAAAGATGCAGCGTTAGTCGTTGCAACGACTCATCAACTGTTACGTTACTATAGAGCGTTTCATGTCATGGTTGTAGATGAGATAGATGCCTTCCCGTATTATGCGGATCAAATGTTACAGTATGCAGTGCAACAAGCGATGAAAGAGAAAGCGGCGCGTATTTATTTAACGGCAACTCCCGATGAAAAGTGGAAACATAATTTCAGAAGTGGTAAACAAAAAGGTATCATTGTCCCTGGACGATACCATCGTCATCCGTTACCAGTTCCTCTATTTTGCTGGTGCGGAAATTGGAAGAAAAGCCTCCATCATAAAAGAATTCCTCGAGTGTTACTACAATGGTTAGAAATGTACGTAAACAAAAAACATCCTATTTTTTTATTTGTTCCTCATGTGCGATATATAGAAGAATTGAGCCTGATATTGAAAACGTTGGATCCTAGAATCGATGGTGTACATGCAGAAGATCCGATGAGAAAAGAAAAAGTAGCAGCTTTCAGAAAGGGAGAAATTCCTTTATTAGTTACAACGACAATTTTAGAGAGAGGAGTAACTGTGAAGAATTTACAAGTTGCGGTGTTAGGGGCGGAAGAAGAAATCTTTTCAGAAAGTGCGCTCGTACAAATTGCAGGCCGAGCAGGTCGTAGTTTTGAAGAACCTTATGGTGAGGTCGTTTATTTTCATTGCGGTAAGACAGAGGCGATGGTACGCGCGAAAAGGCATATTCAAAGTATGAACAAAAAGGCGAAAGAACAAGGGTTAATCGATTAATGCATTGTCTACTTTGCGATGAGTATATGTTGGAAACAGTTAGTTGGTACACCTTCTTTGTAAAGTCTCACACAAAATATATATGTGACAGGTGTGAGCGGAAACTTTCCTATATTATAGGAGAGATTTGCATGGAGTGTGGGCGACCTTTAGAGGACTTGCCTTCCGAATATAAAGAAAATGATATTTGTATGGATTGCGTAAGGTGGATAAATGAGGAGAATTATCGTCCTTTTAAAAATCGTTCTTTGCACGTGTACGATGATGAGATGAAAGAAATATTAGCACAGTTTAAGTTTCGGGGGGATGCGGAGTTAGTTCATATTTTTTATCGATCCTTTCGGGAGCTGTTTCAAAAGCATTTTACGAGCATTTCAAGTGTTATTGCTGTTCCACTTAGTAGGGAACGGGAATATGAACGTGGTTTTAATCAGGCAGAGTTATTAGCAGCATGCTTACCTGTCAAAATTTCTTATCCCTCATTAAGAAGAAGGGAAACAGAAAAGCAAAGTAAGAAGACACGTAACGAAAGGCTTTCGGGAAGTAATCCTTTTTATTTTCAGGGAGAAGATATGTTTCATGATCAACATATCTTACTCGTTGATGATGTATATACGACAGGAATTACAGTTAGACAAATTGGAAGTCTTTTATACAATAGAGGAGCAAGGGAAGTTTCTAGTTTGACGCTCTGTAGAAGTTGATCTGTAACTGTCGAAAGGGATAATAAAAAGACGATAAGTCTTCTTTGACTTCGTAAGTTGTCATTCGTTATAGTCAAAGTATGGGGTGAATGCCCTGATTTTTAGAGCGAAGGGAATGGAATGAACATGCAAGGAAGAGTGAAATGGTTCAATGCAGAAAAGGGATTTGGGTTTATTGAGCGTGAAGATGGTGATGATGTGTTTGTTCATTTTTCTGCTATTCAACAAGATGGATATAAGTCATTAGAAGAAGGGCAACAAGTTGAGTTTGACATTGTAGATGGAGCACGTGGACCACAAGCAGCTAATGTTGTAAAACTGTAGGAATATTGTTTTTGGGAAGAGAAAGCTGCGTTTGTGGCAACGTTATATATATGGTAGAACCTCTTGTTTTTTGCAAGGGGTTTTTGTTATGAATCAAGTTGTCAAAAAGTTGTTTCTTTTCTGTAACGAATTGTCCACAGTTATATTCGTTATTCACGATGTTAATAGGATAAAATAAAGATAGAAACGATGCATCTTTTCATTTCAACAAAAAACGATAAAAAAATCGCAATTCCACTAATTTTTTTAAAAAAGTTAGAAGGAGTTTTTAAGCCAGTGTCGAAATTATAGTACATAGGCTTGAAAGGAGGAATTCATCTATGAAATTCAACATTCGTGGTGAAAATATTGAAGTAACTCCAGCATTAAAGGAATATGTAGAGAAAAAACTAAGTAAGTTAGAGCGTTATTTTGATACATTCCCAGAGATTAAAGTTAATTTAAAAGTATACTCTGACAAGCAACGTGTCGAGGTAACAATTCCATTTACTGATTTATTACTTCGTGCAGAAGAAACTAATAGCGATATGTACGCTGCTATCGATTTAGTAGTTGATAAACTTGAGCGACAAATTCGTAAACATAAAACAAAGGTAAATCGTAAGTTACGTGAGAAAGGTTCTGTGAAAACGAACTTTATCCTTCCAGAAGCAGTAGCTGTTCTGGATGCGGTAGAAGAGGATGAATTAGAACTTGTACGTACAAAACGATTTGATTTAAAACCGATGGACGTTGAAGAAGCGATCCTACAAATGGATATGCTAGGACATAATTTCTTCGTCTTCACAAACGCTGATACAAATGAAACTAATGTTGTATACGGCCGTAAAGATGGGAAATATGGTTTAATCGAAACTAAATAATAATTCAAAAGCGCAGCCGAAATGGCTGCGCTTTTTTTATGTTTTAGCTTTTTCTTTTCGAGAGGTGAAAAAATTTATAAGTAGCCAATTTCATTAAGAATTGATTTTTGGACAGTGTTTCGTCAAAACAGTACGGGGAAATTAAAAACTTGGAAAGGTGAGTTACTCTTTATTATTTGGAACAGGCGTAGGTAAGCAGTTAACTTTACAAGTGATTCTTTGCTAGGGATATATTATTGTTTTTTAAAATTTAACGAAATGTTCGTAAGTGTAAAAATAATATTAAATATTCTAAAATCCATTGAAGGTATATCAAGTTGTTGTTACTATAATATTGCATTATATAGATTTAGTTTATTCCTTCAGTGAAAAAATAAAATCAATATAATGCTATAAATTATCGGAGGTGTTTTTATTGAGTATAAAGAAAAAAAGTCGTTTTATGTTTGGGGCTATTTTATCTTTAGGTATTTTAGCTAGTACTTTTGCTTTAACCGAACCTGCTAAGGCTGATACAAGAGATGATCATGTAGAATTTACCTTTAGACTTTGGAGTGCATATGATTTTACTAATGCACGTCCTAAAGGGACACCTACTTCTATGTATATGCGTGTGAAGAGTAGTGAGAAGGGCGGTGGTTCTTTTAACGTTTGGACAGAAGCAGATAAAAATAAAAATAAAGGTGATAGAGATTGGGTAAATGTTTCAGGTGAGTCAGGTAAGCATGAAGGAACGGTGCAACCAGGTAAAACGTATCTTTTCCAAAATTACGCATATGAAAGATATGGAAAAAATGTACCTGTGAGATTTGGTGGTTATTCTAGAGAAAATAATGCTTATCCTACTGCTTGGAGTCCTGATAGTGTAAGACCTGGTGGACCTTACACTGAATATTGATTTAGAAATTATAAATTGAAATTATTTATTTTGTAGTGCTAGAAAAAGTCGTATAGTTCCGAATCTGGATTATACGACTTTTTCTGCTATGTAATTTTAAAAATAGGAGGAGCTGTAATGAAGGTTATTTCCAAGTATGTTTTAGTTTTTTTTTTATTGAGTATTTGTTTCTTAGCTTCTTGTCAAAAGGAAATGGATGAACCTATTGTAAATATTGAAGATACTTTAACGGAAAAAGATAATTTAAAAAGTATTCAGTTACAAGAAATTAAGAAAAATACTATTTTTGAACAAGTATTTTTTGAGAATGAAAATGGTGAGGATTTCTTTCAAGGTCAAACAGATAGAAATGATATTGGAATAGAAGATAAGCTTTTAGATGAAAATTTAAAGTTGGGAGTTATACCGGAAAATTATTATGTTTTTTTAACGGGTGTGACGAATAAGAAAAAACCAACGTATCTTTTGGGGCGGATTGAACAAACTGATGGAAAAGTAATTCAGTGGAAACAAGAAGTTAAGAGTGTAAAAAGAAAAGGTACAGATAATGTTTATCAGTATGAAGTTGAATTTCCTAAGTTTGAGGGGGAGAAAGCACATGTTTCTTTTCGTTACATTTGGATAAATAAAGAAAATAAATGTTATGGTGTTGCAGATCAATTCTTCATATTAAAAAAGATTTAAATTTCAATAATGGTTTATGGAGGAGTTGTAGATGAGTTACTTTTTAGGACGGATTTTAAAAGATAGGATATTTTGGGTATCTTTATTTATTATGTTAGTAATTGTCATTGCTCAATATATTGCTATGTTTGTAACAACGAAAGGATTTAACGATGCTGGGATTATAAAGGTATCTCCATATTTATCTAACATTTTACATTTTAATAGATTACCATTTTATAGTGAATTTTATCTATTAATATTTCCTATGATTTCTGCAATGGCTGTAGCAGGAATTTATAGAATTGATAAAAATTATGGGTTTATTTATCCTGTTATTTCTAAGATGGGAACATGTCATTATTTTAGGTTACTTTATTTTATTAATTTTATTGTATCTTTTTTTATTATAAGTGTCCCTTTACTATTTCATTTTTATTTATATGCGATGACTTATCCAACAGTTGCTCCGCATCCGATATTAAATTATATGGCTGCTACTGTTTCACCAACAGCTCAATTTAATACGGTTTATTATGAGTATCCTACTTTATATTTTCTTATGTATGTATTTTTAAATGGTTTATACGGTGCGGTTTTTTCAAGTTTGGCTTTATCAGTTTCGTTTTTTATAAGACGAGTTTATTTTATTTATTTAGTTCCATTTATTTTACATATTTTTTGGCTTGGTATTGGAAAGGGGATTCTCAATCCTAAAGATTATTTAATTAAAGACTCCGGTTTTTTTGAATTACAAATTTTTCTTAGTGTGTTGTTATGTATTTGGTTTTGTTCTGTAGTTCTTTATTTACGGGGGAGTAGGAAGCATGTTCTTTTATAATGTAATGAAAGAAACTATAGGGATGAAATATGTTTGGTTAAGTGTTCTCTTCTTACTTAACGTCAGTATCATTGGTTGTTTGTTCAATTATTTTGAACATGGAATTGTAAAAGAGAAAATGAACGAATTGGAAGCTTTGTATAAGGTTATGTCGTTTTATAATTTATCGACTATATTTATTCCTTTAACTATCGTTTTTTCTGTATATTCTATGTCGAATTTTTTTAGTATTTATGTAGTTTACCGAGTGAATAATGCATTGAAATTAGTTTCAATATATTATTTGAAACTATTCGTTTTTGTTTGCTTTTTTGCTGGGAGTATGATTTTACAGTTATTTTTGATGGCAAATATGATGGTTGTAAATAGTATTTATGTGAATTATGCATTGTTATTTTGCATTCAATTATTTGCGACTATTTTTATATGTATGATAAGTGCTTTATTGCAATTATTTTTACCTAGTTTACTTATAATAATATGTATGATCACTGCAGTTTTACTAGATAGATTTATATTACATGGATTTTTATTTACAAATGTTTTTTATATAAATGTGTTTGAAGATGCCACTGGTTTACTTATACGCTTATTTGGATGTTTTTTTATCTTTTTTATAAGTGTATGGATTTTAGCTAAAAAAAGTTATATTTCTATGAATGATGAGACAGAGGTGATCTAGTTTACATTATGATTTTATATTATTTGTTAAAAAGAGATTTACATGTAAGGTTTAGAGATTCCATCAAGATAATGGTTTTTTTATTCTTAATTTACGCTATGATTGTAGTTACTTTTTTATACAATCAGCCTCTTAGTAATGGTAAAGAACCCTCATTGTTAGATGTTACCTTTTATCGATTTTTTCATGGAGTAGACTTTGTAGATTTATCTTATTTTTATAAGGAGGGGCGATTTTCTATCCCTTTTTATTGGATATTCTTTCAAATTGTTCCTTTGTTGCTAGTAGGGAAGTTTGCTTTTTCAGATATTCAACAGAATGGTGTTTATTTGTTTCCTCGTGTTAAGAAGAAGCATTTTCTTTGGTTAACGAAAATACTATCTTTGTTTTTTTACATAATTACTATTTGGATTGTTATGTATTTGATTTGGTTTACTGTTTATTATTTGCTTACTTTTGGCGAGCATTATTTTTCAAATGTATATAGTCAATTTTCTTATAAGATAGTAGGTACTATGCTAATTCAAATAATTCTAAGCTTTTTATTAGCTTTAATTTTTGAGTTTTTAACGCTTTATATACCAATAACTATTGTTTTTATACTGATGTTGATGTACCTATTTTTTTCTATTTTCTTTCATAGTATTTATTTTTTAGGTTCTTTTGTTATGCCAAATCGTTGGTATTTTGTTGATCACAGTTCAATTCAATTGACTTTAGGTAATAATCAATCTATTCAATGGAATGATTTACTTTTAATAGGAGTAGTAATTGTTGTTGTAATGATTTTATTAGGTAGTTTTTGTTTTAAAAAACTAGATGTGATAGGTGAATAATTTATGGAAAATTATATTAAATGTGAATGTATGACGAAAAGATTAAAAGGAAATATTGTGTTAGATAATATTAGTTTGTCAGTAAAAAAAGGCGAATTTTTAGTTTTGAAGGGGCATAATGGCTCTGGTAAAACGATGATTTTACGCGCTATATCAGGGTTAATGCGTTTGAATTCTGGAGTTGTTTATGTAGATAATGAAATGATTGGAAAACAAAAGCAATTTCCTGATTCTATGGGAATATTGATTGAATATCCAAGTTTTATTACAGGGTATACTGGTTTTCAGAACTTGAAATTTTTATCATCGATTAACAATAAAATTTCTGATGAGGAAATTTATAATATTATTCAAAGGGTTGGACTTGATAAAACAGATAAGAGAAAGTATAAAAGATACTCTTTAGGTATGAAACAACGTTTAGGGATAGCGCAAGCTTTAATGGAACAACCAAAATTATTGCTATTAGACGAGCCAACTAATGCTTTAGATATTGATGGGATAAAAGATGTTTTAGATATTTTGAAAGTAGAAAAATCTAAGGGAACGACTATTATAGTAGCTAGTCATGATGTGCATGTTCTAGATAATGAAATAGTAGATCGTATTGTACATGTTAATAATGGAAAGTTGGTAGATTAAGAGTGACAAAAAAACATATCTTAATAATTATTGGGTTGTGTGTGTTGCTATGTATATTTGCTAGTTTATTTAGATTTAAAACATTAAATCTAAATAATGAATCTTATAAAGTGGTAAAAGATGAATTTTTACCTAATAGAACTTTTGAAGATAGACAAGGAGTTACGTTTCATGCACTTGATCCTCTTGATCCTACAAAAGTTTATGATCCTTATGAAGACCGTGAAGTAATGACGTATGTGTTACCTTTAGATATTACAAATACAACGAATCGGGATATTAATTTGCTTAGTAATAAGTCTATTTCCAGTACAATGTTTTATTCTAAAATAGGCGAGTTTTATAATTTGATTCCTTATTCAATGGAATTACCTGAAAAATATCAGTTTGAACCTGTAATACCTGCTGGTAAAACAGTAAGAGGATATATAGGGACAAATTATTTTATAGGAGATGACCTTTATAAAAATTATAAAAACTTTTCAAATGAATCAACTAAAGTGAAATTCATTTCTTTTATGAAGGATAAGAAAGGGAAATATCATGAATTGGAAATACCGATAAATTAATGCATGATTGATACAGATATATTTTAAGTGTGCTTTAGGGGTGCCGTGGTTGAGTATATCTTGCAACATAATATTATCTTTTAAAGTCGGAGGTTTTGCGCAGGTGTAAGTATCTATGGATGCTGCACCGACGAAATCTTCGGCTTTTTGTAATTATCGATTTAGATTTTATTAAGGAGTATATTCAAGTCATTTTTTTTGAAAGGAAAATGACTTGGATTTAATACGAAATTTGTAACGTGAACTTGAAATAATGAGACAGAGAAAAGAAACGTAACAAATGAAATAAAAACTTTTTCTGAATATAAGGCCTGACATTCGGCCGATTGTTGTCATAGTTATAAGACAAGTGTTACAATTATCATTAGGTATATACATTTTAGTTTTTTTAATTAGGAGAAAAATTGGCATAACATACATTTGATTTTTATAACGACTGATTGTAATAGAAAAAGAAAAAACAATCGGAAGTTTTATTTTAATAAAAAAGAGGAGCGTATTTCCTATGATCGGTATTTTAAAAAAGGTATTTGATGTAAATCAACGCCAAATTAAACGTATGCAGAAGACAGTTGAGCAAATTGATGCATTAGAATCATCTATTAAGCCATTAACAGATGAGCAATTAAAAGGAAAGACGCTTGAATTTAAAGAACGTTTAACAAAAGGTGAGACAGTAGATGATCTACTTCCTGAAGCTTTTGCAGTTGTTCGCGAAGCTGCGACTCGTGTTCTTGGAATGCGTCCGTATGGCGTGCAGTTAATGGGTGGTATTGCCTTACATGAAGGAAATATCTCTGAGATGAAAACGGGTGAAGGTAAAACGTTAACATCTACATTACCTGTATATTTAAATGCTTTAACAGGAAAAGGTGTTCACGTTGTTACAGTCAATGAATACTTAGCACAACGTGATGCGAGCGAAATGGGACAACTTCATGAGTTCCTAGGCTTAACGGTAGGAATTAACTTAAACAGCATGTCACGCGAAGAGAAACAAGAGGCTTATGCTGCTGATATTACGTATAGCACAAATAATGAGCTTGGATTCGATTACTTACGTGACAACATGGTTTTATATAGAGAACAGTGCGTTCAGCGTCCACTTCATTTTGCTATTATCGATGAAGTCGATTCTATTTTAGTCGATGAAGCACGTACGCCGCTTATTATTTCGGGACAAGCTCAAAAATCAACAGAGTTATACATGTTTGCAAATGCATTCGTTCGTACATTAGAAAATGAAAAAGAGTATTCATTTGATGTGAAAACGAAAAATGTAATGTTAACTGAAGATGGTATTACGAAAGCAGAGAAAGCTTTCCATATTGAAAACTTATTCGATTTAAAACATGTCGCACTTCTTCACCATATTAATCAGGCACTTCGTGCACACGTTGTTATGCACCTTGATACAGATTATGTTGTACAAGAAGGCGAAATCGTAATTGTAGACCAATTCACTGGTCGTCTTATGAAAGGTCGTCGTTATAGCGAAGGTTTGCACCAAGCTATTGAAGCAAAAGAAGGCGTAGAAATTCAAAATGAAAGTATGACACTCGCAACAATTACGTTCCAGAACTATTTCCGTATGTATGAAAAGTTATCTGGTATGACTGGTACAGCGAAAACGGAAGAAGAAGAATTCCGTAGTATTTACAATATGAATGTTATCGTAATTCCAACGAACAAAGATATTATTCGTGATGACCGTGCTGATTTAATCTTCAAATCAATGGAAGGCAAATTCAATGCAGTTGTTGAGGATATTGTAAATCGTCATAAACAAGGGCAACCTATTCTTGTTGGTACAGTTGCAATTGAAACGTCAGAGCTTATTTCAAAAATGTTAACACGTAAAGGTGTACGCCATAACATTTTAAACGCGAAAAACCATGCGCGAGAAGCAGATATCATTGCAGAAGCTGGTATGAAAGGTGCTGTAACGATTGCGACGAATATGGCTGGTCGTGGTACGGATATTAAGCTTGGAGACGATATTAAAAACGTTGGTCTAGCAGTTATCGGTACAGAGCGTCACGAAAGCCGTCGTATTGATAATCAGTTACGTGGTCGTGCTGGTCGTCAAGGGGACCCTGGTGTAACGCAGTTCTACTTGTCTATGGAAGATGAACTAATGCGCCGCTTCGGTTCTGACAATATGAAAGCGATGATGGATCGTCTTGGTATGGATGATTCACAGCCGATTGAAAGTAAAATGGTTTCTCGTGCGGTAGAATCTGCACAAAAACGTGTAGAAGGAAATAACTATGATGCACGTAAGCAGTTACTGCAGTACGATGATGTACTTCGTCAGCAACGTGAAGTTATTTACAAACAGCGTCAAGAAGTAATGGATTCTGAGAACTTACGCAGTATTATTGAAGGTATGATGAAATCTACAGTAGAACGTGCTGTTGCGCTTCATACACAAGAGGAAATTGAAGAAGATTGGAACATTAAAGGTCTTGTTGACTACTTAAATACAAACCTTCTGCAAGAAGGCGATATAAAAGAAGAAGAGTTACGTCGTCTTGCTCCAGAGGAAATGAGCGAGCCAATTATCGCGAAACTAATAGAGCGTTACAACGACAAAGAAAAGCTTCTGCCAGAAGAGCAAATGCGTGAGTTTGAAAAAGTTGTTGTATTCCGTGTAGTAGATACGAAATGGACAGAGCATATTGATGCGATGGATCACCTTCGTGAAGGTATTCATTTACGTGCTTACGGTCAAATTGATCCACTTCGTGAGTATCAAATGGAAGGATTCGCAATGTTCGAGTCAATGATTGCTTCTATTGAAGAGGAAATCTCTCGTTACATTATGAAAGCTGAAATTGAACAAAACTTAGAGCGTCAAGAAGTTGTTCAAGGTGAAGCTGTTCATCCATCTAGCGATGGCGAAGAAGCGAAGAAAAAACCAGTTGTAAAAGGAGACCAAGTAGGCCGCAACGATTTATGTAAATGTGGTAGCGGTAAAAAATATAAAAACTGCTGTGGTATCGGGAAGTAATACAGGGCGGTAGCCCAGATTACTTTGCAAAATTTTACATCAAAAATGTATAATTAAGAAAGATTAAACTCTCTCCGTCATAAGTGGAGAGAGTTTCCCTTGTTTTCATAAGAAAGTAACAGCAATTACATAGAGGTGAAGGAAATGGAATTAGTAGAAATTAGACAAGAATTAGAGAAAATGGCTAAGAGATTAGCGGCTTTTAGGGGGTCTCTTTGACCTTCCTACTAAGGAGAAACAAATTGCAGAGTTAGAAGAGACAATGATGGGTGCAGGATTTTGGGATGACCAACAAGGCGCACAAGCTGTAATTAACGAAGCTAATGCACTGAAAGAGATGGTTGGAAAGTTCCGTCAGTTAGATGAGACATTCGAAAATTTAGAAATCACGCATGAGCTTTTAAAAGAAGAGTATGATGAAGATTTACATGAGGAACTTGAATCTGAAGTGAAAGGCTTAATTCAAGAAATGAATGAGTATGAGCTTCAGTTACTACTAAGCGATCCTTATGATAAAAATAACGCTATTTTAGAATTACACCCAGGTGCTGGTGGAACAGAGTCACAAGACTGGGGTTCTATGTTATTACGTATGTACACACGTTGGGCTGAAAAACGTGGGTTTAAAGTAGAAACGGTTGACTACTTACCAGGTGATGAAGCTGGTATTAAGAGTGTTACTTTATTAATTAAAGGTCATAACGCTTACGGTTATTTAAAGGCAGAGAAAGGTGTACATCGTCTTGTACGTATTTCGCCATTCGATTCTTCAGGCCGTCGTCATACATCGTTCGTATCTTGTGAAGTTGTACCTGAGTTCAATGATGAAGTTGAAATCGAAATACGTTCAGAAGACTTAAAAGTTGATACGTACCGTGCAAGTGGTGCAGGTGGACAGCATATTAATACGACAGACTCAGCAGTTCGTATTACACATACACCAACAAACACAGTTGTAACATGTCAGTCAGAGCGTTCACAAATTAAAAACCGTGAGCACGCGATGAAAATGTTAAAAGCGAAATTGTATCAAAAGAAACTAGAAGAGCAACAAGCGGAGTTAGATGAAATTCGCGGTGAACAAAAAGAAATCGGATGGGGTAGCCAAATTCGTTCTTACGTATTCCACCCGTATTCTCTTGTGAAAGACCACCGTACAAATACAGAGGTTGGTAACGTACAAGCGGTTATGGATGGAGAAATTGATCCATTTATTGATGCTTACTTACGTTCTCGCATCTAATAAGCGAAAAAAAGCCAACAAAGTTGTTGGCGTATGCTGAGGATAGTCGAGGAGATAAAGAATTTGATTTTATTTCTATAGATGAAGTAGAGAGGAAGAGAAGTTGGAAACGACAACTTCTCTTTTTGATGGGATTATATGTAGCATACAATGTTGTATATTGTATTGTAAAAAGTAGAGAATAGTAAAACAGAGCGGCAATAGAGTAAGACTTTAACAGAACTTTTCTGATTTTCTGTTCAACAAGAATTCTTTATAGAAGTTTTTACGTTGTTCACAGAATTGAAACAACTTATGAAAGCTTTATATTATCAGGGTTCTTACTGTGTTTTTGAAAAATATGAAATATACCTTAGTTTTTCTATATAAAGATAATGCTTATAATGAAAATGAGTGTGTTAGGAATGAAAAGAATATCAACAATGGGGAGCGATAGAAGTGAAAAAGAAATTGTTGGCTATTGCGTTAGGAACATCAGTCGTTTTTGCTTTAGGAGCATGTGGAAATAAAGAAGAGAGTAAGCCTTCGAAACAATCTGCAAGCACAGATAGCGCAGAGCAAATTTACCAAAAAAGTTGTATAGGCTGTCACGCGAAAGATTTATCGGGAGCAACTGGACCGGATTTACGAAAAGTGGGGCAGAAATATGATGCAGCAGAGATTGAAAAGATTATTGAAAAAGGTCGCGGTTCTATGTCACCAGGAATCATTCAAGGTGAAGATGCGAAAAAAGTAGCTGAGTGGTTAGCTGAACATAAATAAAAAAGGATAAAATGGACGAGTTGGTTATATAATCTTATCCCAAAATGATTTTGGGTAAGAACTATGACGACTCGTTTCCTTTTTCTGGAGTGTAACATAACTGTAACAAAAATGTATCCGAACTGGAAACCGTTTGATGTTACAATGGGGTTTGTAGAATTTTGCTGAAATATATTACATAGAGTAGCGCTGCTAATAAAAAGCATGAATGGAAGCTACCTTCAACAAGAGTGGTTAAGTGAGAATAAAGTTTTTATTTTCAGATGTACAGAAAAGTATTTCGAAAAAAATCATTAAGTATTGGGTGATAAATAATGATAAAAATGACGAATGTTTATAAGGAGTACCCGAATGGTATGAAAGCCATTGCTGGTCTCACAGTTAACATTAAACAAGGTGAGTTTGTATACGTAGTTGGACCGAGTGGAGCCGGGAAATCTACATTTATTAAAATGATGTATCGTGAAGAGAAGCCATCTACAGGATCAATTAATGTAAATGGACTTGTTATTGAAACATTAGCAGAAAGAGATGTTCCATATTTCCGTCGTCAATTAGGCGTAATTTTCCAAGATTTTAAATTACTACCTAAGTTAACGGTATATGAGAATGTTGCGTTTGCCTTAGAAGTAATTGAAGAAGAAAAAGAAGCCATTCGTGAGCGTGTAACAGAAGTTTTAGGTCTTGTAGGTCTTGAGGATCGTGCAGACGCACTACCAAGTGAACTTTCGGGCGGAGAGCAGCAACGTGTTGCGATTGCGAGAGCAATTGTTAATAGACCAAAGGTTGTAATTGCCGATGAGCCAACAGGTAACTTAGATATTGAAACAGCTCTTGATATTATGAAGATTTTTACGCGTATTAACGAGCGTGGTACAACGATTGTTATGGCGACACATAACTCAGATATCGTAAATACAATTCGTCATCGTGTAATCGCGATTGAAGGCGGAAAAATTGTTCGAGATGAGATTGAGGGAGGATACGGATATGAAGGCTAAGACCCTTAGTCGACATTTGCGAGAAGGTGTAAAGAATCTATCACGTAACGGATGGATGACGTTTGCTTCTGTTAGTGCAGTAACAGTTACATTATTACTTGTAGGTGTCTTTTTAACAGCGATTATGAATATGAACCATTTTGCGACGAAAGTAGAGCAAGATGTAGAGATTCGTGTACACATTGATCCAGCAGCAAAAGAAGCTGATCAAAAGAAATTAGAAGATGATATGAGTAAGGTTGCAAAAGTAGACTCTATTAAATATTCATCTAAAGAAGAAGAGCTAAAACGCTTAATTAAAAGCTTAGGTGATAGCGGAAAAACGTTTGAGTTATTTGAACAAGATAACCCACTTAAAAACGTATTCATTGTAAAAGCAAAAGAACCAACAGATACAGCGACAATCGCGAAAAAGATTGAGAAAATGCAGTTTGTAAGTAATGTTCAATATGGTAAAGGCCAAGTTGAAAAATTATTTGATACTGTAAAAACAGGACGTAATATCGGGATTGCGTTAATTGCAGGTCTTTTATTCACAGCGATGTTCTTAATCTCTAATACAATTAAAATTACAATTTATGCTCGTAGTACAGAAATCGAAATTATGAAACTAGTAGGTGCAACAAACTGGTTTATTCGTTGGCCGTTCTTATTAGAGGGATTATTCCTAGGAGTATTAGGATCAATTATTCCAATTGGCCTAATTCTAGTTACGTATAATTCACTACAAAGTGTGTTTAACGAAAAACTTGGCGGAACAATTTTCGAACTTCTACCATACAGTCCTTTCGTATTCCAATTAGCTGGTTTACTAGTGTTAATCGGGGCTTTAATCGGTATGTGGGGAAGTGTAATGTCAATTCGTCGCTTCTTAAAAGTATAAAAAGTTGCAAACATAATTCGTACAAGCTTATCATATAGTAGAAATAGGTAAAGGCATCACACACTGTGTGATGCCTTTTGCTACACCACCTGTGTGTTTTGGAAAGGGGAATTCCGCATTGAAACGTAGAGTTGCAATTATTGGAATGGTTGTTGCATTTTTAATTGGTGCTGGCGGAATGTTTGCAGGTATGTCTTTATTTGGGGTTAACCCAGCAGAAGTAACGCAAACAATTTCGAGTGGAAACGTTAGCACCGCGCAAGGGAATTTGGCAAAAATTAATGAGGCGTATGCACTAATTGATTCACGTTATGTGGAAGACGTGAAGGATGACAAGTTAGTCGAAGGTGCAATACAAGGCATGTTGTCTACGCTGAAGGACCCTTATTCCACGTATATGGATAAAGAAACGGCTAAACAGTTTAGTGAATCACTTGATCCTGAGCTAGAGGGGATCGGGGCTGAGGTGAACAAAACGGACGGTAAGCTTATTATCGTATCTCCAATTAAAGGCTCACCGGCAGAAAAGATTGGAATTAAACCGAATGACCAAATTTTATCTGTAGATGGAAATAGTGTGAAAGATTTATCACGTGAAGAAGCAGTATTAAAGATTCGTGGTAAAAAAGGAACGACTGTCGCGATTGAAATTAAGCGTGCAGGAGTAGCTGATCCGATTGTATTTAAAATTAAGCGTGAAAAAATTCCAATCTTCACAGTGTTTAGTTCTGTGAAACAAGAGAGTGGAAAAGATATCGGTTATATGCAAATCACTTCTTTTGCTGAAAATACGGCGAAAGAATTTAAGGATCAGTTAAAAGAGTTAGAGAAGAAAAATATAAAAGGCTTAGTTATTGACGTGCGTGGTAATCCTGGTGGCTACTTAAATAGTGTAGAAGAGATACTAGGGGAAATTATGACGGATAAAAAGCCGATGCTACAAGTAGAGCAACGAAATGGTGAGAAAAAGAAATTCTCTACGGAACTGAAAGAGAAAAAGCCATATCCAATTTCAGTATTAATTGATAACGGAAGTGCTTCTGCTTCAGAGATTTTAGCGGGTGCGCTAAAAGAGGGAGAAGGATACGATTTAATTGGTGAAAAAACGTTTGGTAAAGGTACTGTTCAGCAAGCCGTTCCGTTTAAAGATGGCAGCAACATTAAATTAACGATGTTTAAATGGTTAACACCGGATGGAAACTGGATTCATAAAAAAGGAATCGCGCCAACAGTAGAAGTGAAGCAACCGGATTATTATCATGCGACACCAATTCAAATTGAAAAAACACTTTCATACAATTCAAATGATGTGCAAGTAAAACACGCGCAAGAAATGCTTAAGAGTTTAGGATATGTACCGGGGCGTGAAGATGGATACTTTAGTAAAGAGACAGAATCAGCGCTGAAAGCATTCCAAAATGCGAATGAGATGGAAGCGACAGGGCAGCTGGATAAAAAGACAGCTGAGGCGATTCAAACTAAAATTATTGAAAAAATCCGTTCTGGAGAAAATGATCTACAATTACAGTCCGCATTAAAATTAATAGCGAAATAAAAAGAAATACAGGCAGTTTGCTGCCTGTATTTTTTTGTGTTAAACAAACGTTTGTCCAGTTATGATAATATAAAAAGAAAGAATGATATAAATGGTGGTGAATGGGTTCGTGGAGGCATGGATTTTTGAAATAATGCGGGCAGTTGGACGTTTTTTCTTACACCCTGCTGTCTATGTATTTTTAATAAGTAGTATCTTCGTTGGATACTTACGTATGTTACGAGAACGAAAGGATTTTTCCTTTAAAGTTTATGATATTTGGTTTGAACTACGAACATCTCTATTTGCGGGAGTTGGATACGGATTAATCGTATCTATTATTACAATTGGACTTGGCCTTGTCGTTTCTAAAGCGAGCTTATGGGTCATCTTACTTTGGACGTTATTATTTGGATTAACTGCTATGTATCGATATTTATCAGCAGCTTATACATTTAGTATCGCAATTGTGTGCGTTCTAGTATCTTCTAAGCTACCAGTTTCCTTCTTACAGCTTGGAGAAGGGGAAGAGAGTACGATTGTATCTCTTGCTATTTTACTAGGCGTCATGCTCGTTGTAGAGGGCTTGTTGATTTCTAAAAATGCAGTAGGATATTCTACGCCGAAGATTAGGAAGGGGAAGCGTGGGCTAAAGATTGGTTTACACGAATCAAAGCGTTTATGGATCGTGCCTATTTTTATTCTTGTACCAGGTGATGCAGTAACGCAGTTTATTTCATGGTGGCCTGTCGTTTCAATCGGTTCACATACCTATTCTCTATTCCTCGTTCCATTTTTAATTGGATTTATGAGAAAGATTAGAAGTTATGAACCAACGGAAGCCTTATTATTTACAGGAAGACGTGTCTACGGATTAGCAGGAATTGTACTTGTTTTAGGAATGGCAAGTTATTGGTGGCACGTACTTGCCATTATCGCAATGGGAGTCGCAATGCTTGGGCGTTTCACAATTTCCATGCAAGAAAAAATTGCGGATGAGACAAGACCGGCGTATTTCGCTGCACGTAATGATGGACTTGTTGTATTAGATACAATCCCGAATACAATTGGGGCAGAGCTGAATTTACTGCCTGGAGAAGTGATTACGAAAGTAAATGGAGTCATTCCAAGAAGTGCTGAGGAATTTTATGATGCGCTTCAAACGAAGACGACAGGAGCATTTTGCAAGTTAGAAGTATTAGATACAAATGGAGAGCTTCGCCTTGCTCAAACGGCATTATACGCCGGAGGACATCACGAATTAGGTATTGTGTTTGTTCAGCAGGAGCATGAGTGGGATTCGGAAGCGATGTAATAGAAGAAAGGGTATCACCTTGTGGTGATACCCTTTTTGGTTGCGGGGGGTGAGATTGGTAGTAAATAGGATTTGTATCAGCGATTATTCAAATATATCGACTTTCCGGCAAAAAACGACAACTATCGCAAACCTTCTTTTGAAGTTTCATAGACGGATAACTTGAATAATTATTTGATAATGGTTATCATTTAGGGAGTCTTTTTAATTTTGGAAAATGGAGGTAAGATATGCTACGTAAATTTTTTTCTTACTATAAACCGTATAAAGGTTTATTTATACTCGACTTTTCTTGCGCAGTTGTCGCAGGGTTACTAGAACTTGGCTTCCCGCTTATCGTAAATCAATTTATTGATAAGTTATTGCCAGGACAAAACTGGACGCTTATTTTATGGGCTTGTTTCGGTTTACTTGCAGTGTATATATTAAATGCAGGCTTACAATACGTCGTTACATATTGGGGACATATGCTTGGTGTTAACATTGAAACGGATATGAGACAGAAATTATTTGATCACATTCAAAAGCTATCATTCAGATTTTTTGACAATAATAAAACAGGTCATTTAATTTCACGTCTTACAAACGACTTAATGGAAATTGGGGAAATTGCTCACCATGGGCCAGAAGATTTATTTATCGCTGTTATGACTTTAGTTGGGGCATTCTCATTTATGATGATGATCAACTGGAAGTTAGCGTTATTAACGTTCTTCGTTATTCCATTCCTATTGTGGTTGGCACTTTACTTCAATAAAAAAATGACAGGTACGTTTAGACGTTTATTCTCAGACGTTGCTGATTTTAATGCATGTATTGAGAACAACGTTGGCGGTATCCGTGTTGTACAAGCATTCGGAAATGAAAAGTTTGAGAAAGAGCAATTTGCTGTAAATAATGCTCGTTTCCGTACAACGAAATTAATGGCGTATAAAATTATGGCGTTAAATTCATCGATTAGTTATATGCTCATGCGTCTCGTAACGCTCTTCGTCTTAATATGCGGTACATGGTTTGTTCTGCAAGGTGAATTAACGTACGGTGGATTTATCGGATTCGTTCTATTAACGAATATTTTCTTCCGCCCAATTGAAAAAATTAATGCGGTAATCGAAAGCTATCCGAAAGGGATCGCTGGTTTTAAGAGATATGTAGAGCTTCTTGAAACAGAGCCAGATATTGTAGACTCTAAAGATGCGATGGAAGTTAAACATGTACATGGTGATATTCAATATAGCAACATTACATTCGGATATGAAAATAAAGAACCAATTTTAAATGATATTAGTTTGAAAATACATGCAGGTGAAACAGTTGCTTTCGTAGGACCATCAGGAGCTGGAAAAACGACGTTATGTAGTCTATTACCACGTTTTTATGAACAATCGTCT
This sequence comes from Bacillus sp. EB106-07-01-XG149, assembly GCF_058791555.1. Taxonomy (NCBI): domain Bacteria; kingdom Bacillati; phylum Bacillota; class Bacilli; order Caryophanales; family Bacillaceae; genus Bacillus; species Bacillus sp. EB106-07-01-XG149. The sequence continues at coordinate 214,925 of NZ_JBYTDP010000005.1, forward strand.
GGATCGATTCAAATTGATGGTATTGATACGAAAGATATGACGTTATCTTCACTTCGTAAGCAAATTGGAATTGTGCAGCAAGATGTGTTCTTATTCTCAGGAACAATTCGTGAAAATATCGCTTACGGAAACTTAAAGGCGTCAGAAGCTGAAATTTGGCAGGCAGTAAAACGTGCGCAGTTAGAAGACTTAATTTACTCACAACCAGACGGTTTAGATACTGTTATTGGTGAGCGTGGTGTGAAACTTTCTGGTGGACAGAAGCAACGTCTAGCGATTGCTCGTATGTTCTTGAAAAACCCGCCAATTTTAATATTAGATGAAGCGACTTCCGCATTAGATACAGAGACGGAACTAGCGATTCAAAAATCACTTGCCGAACTATCTGTCGGCCGTACAACATTAGTTATCGCTCACAGACTTGCAACGATTAAAAATGCAGATCGTATCGTCGTTGTAAATAAAGATGGTATTGCAGAACAAGGTTCGCATGAGGAACTAATTGAGCAAGGCGGAGGATATAGCCGTTTATACGAAGCTCAGTTCAGTTCGTAAAGATAATTTCTGCTGAATTAGTGCACTATAAGTAAGTGAAAATCTTATATGGGAGGCTATGAAGCATGATTGTAACAACAACGTCTACAATTCAAGGAAAAGAAATTATTGAGTATATCGATATCGTCAATGGAGAAGCGATTATGGGCGCGAATATCGTTCGTGACCTTTTCGCCTCTGTCCGTGACGTTGTCGGCGGTCGTGCGGGCGCTTATGAAAGTAAATTAAAAGAAGCGCGCGACATTGCAATGGAAGAGATGAAAACTTTCGCAAGACAAAAAAATGCGAATGCAATTGTTGGTATCGACGTGGATTACGAAGTAGTTCGCGAAGGAATGCTAATGGTTGCAGTGAGCGGAACTGCTGTCCGTATTTAAAGTAAAAAGCCGTGCCGATGCACGGCTTTTTACTTTTATTAATGCTATTCTATGTCGAAGTTCCAATATTTCTTGGGAAATGCGGAAGGCCTTGTCGATATATAGGGAAGACATTAGAGCGTTTCTTTACATTTTCGGATTTGAACTAATAATGTTTCGTATTCTTGTTCGAGAGATGTGATGTCATCGTGATGATTTGGTATGGAAATTCGGCCGATGATTTCTGTTAATTTTGTTTGTAATCGTAATAATTCTTGTTCAGTAACGTTTACAGAATCCCCGGTTGTTCTTTTTGTGTATTGCTCGTAATTACCTTGGAATATTCTTGGTTCACTCTCATCTACTTGTAGAATATGGTCTGCAACAGAGCGAATAAAGGCACGGTCATGGCTAATGAAAAGTATTGTGCCAGGGTATTCTTGTAACATAATTTCTAATTCTTCTTGCGTCGCTAAGTCTAAATAGTTTGTCGGTTCATCGAGCAGAAGCATATTATAGTTTCCTAAAAATACTTTTGCGAGTGCAACCTTCATTCGTTCGCCGCCACTTAAGGCATGTACAGGTTTATGAACATCTTCACGGCGGAATAAAAGCCGTGCAAGTATTGTTCGAACGAATGCTTCTGTATAGTTGGTTTCTTCTAGAACGTTCTCTAAAATGGTTTTATCTGTTTTTAAAATTGATAGTGTTTGTTCAAAGTATCCAATTTTACAACTTTTCGAAAGCTGAATGCCACGCTCGTTTGCGAGAAGCATGTTGAACAAAGTTGTTTTGCCGCTTCCGTTTGCACCTAAAATAGCAAGTTTTGCGCCAGGGGCAATAGTTCCATTCATATTTTTAAATAGTGTGCGGTCGCCTATTTTCTTTGTTGCTTTATTGAACTGTACTGCCACTTTACTATGAATGGGTGTATGGTATTGCACGTCAAACTGAGCCTGAGAAAGATCTTTTGGCTTTTCTTTCTTTTCTAGTTTTTCGAGACGTGTTTCTAATGCTTTCGCTGCCTTGCTAACCTGTTCTTGCCCATGAGCCCCGCTTAACTTATAAAGTTTAGATTCAGATGAACTGAACCGAGTTGGGATTTTTGTCATGCGAGAAGCACGTTGCTTTTTTTGTGAAATTGATTGCTCTAAACGATTTTTTTCTTGTATATATTGCTCATACTCTGCTTGTTGTTGTATTCGTTCACGTTCTTTTTGCTTTCGATAGTTGGAATAATTCCCTTTATACTCTTGAATCATGCCGTCTTCAATTTCAATGATTTTTGTACATATATTATCTAAAAATTCACGATCGTGCGATATTAAAACAAGTGCTCCTTTATAAGATAAAAGTGCTTTTTCTAATTGCTCTGTACCGACCATATCTAAGTGGCTTGTTGGTTCATCAGCGAATAAAATGCCTGCATCTTGCTCGAGAGCATGGGCAATCTTTAGTCGCATTCGTTCACCACCGCTCATTGCATCTGTAACGTTTGAAATACTCCATTTTCCTTTTGCGAGAGAAGAAGCGGTTTCCGGTAGTTCTTCGCTAAGCTGAGGAATGATGCTGATAGAACTATGGTGAGTTACTATGCCATTGTCAGCTTCTATTTCTTTACTTAATATTTGTAATAACGTAGATTTACCAGCTCCGTTGACTCCGACAATTCCTATACGATCCTGTGCTTGAATTTCCAGTGACGGTAACGTAAATAGTGTACGATCACCAAAGCTTTTTTCAATATTGCGTGCGAATAAAATAGTCATAAAAAAACCTCCCTAGTTTCACTAGAGAGGATAAACGTCGCCCTTGCATGTAAAAAATCGTACATAAATAAACGATTTTTTTACATGATCGTTTCGAAAGAAAGTATCGACAAATGGACAGACTAATCCTCTGCTAGTTTTCATCATTTTTTGTTCACTATTTGTGATGGATGAAATAAATAAGAGAATTAGAACTTCATTGGTCAAAGTACCTTCCTTTCATAATGTTACTTTTATTGTATGCGCATACAAAAGGGTTTGTCAAAGTTATTTTTGCTTGTGATTTTTGAATTCGTTATTATACAGTCGTGCCTTTGCTAGTGCTTCAACATCATTTTTGATTTCATCCAATCCATTCGCATCCCCAATAACATACCCTTCAAATGATGAACCAACAAAATCAAAGATGTATTGGAACTGAGCAATAAGCGGTAATGCTTTCAGCTTTGGATTGTCTCCGCCAACGATGACAACGTACATTTTTTTCCCTTTCATTTTTTCTTTGAAATGAAGAGATGTATCACGCAAGCTTTGTGACCAGCGATCGACGAAGTTTTTCATATGACCGCTCATTCCATACCAGTATAGCGGTGTAGCAAAGATAATTGTGTCGTGCTCTAACATACGCTCGATTAACTGCTTGTAGTCATCATTTAAAGGTTGGAATCCTTCTGCATCATGGCGCTGATCTATGATTGGGTGGACGATATGATCTCGCAAGTAAATTTGTTCTGTTTCAATTCCATCGATCATCCTATGTGTTAAAGCTTCTGTATTTCCGTTTTGTCTTGAACTGCCATGTATAACAAACATGTAATCATCCCTTTTCTTTTGTTTGCTTTAGGAGTGAAACGTGTTTTTGCAAATTCGTTTGAATGCTAGAAAGTAATGAGATTTGCTTCGTTACTTCATTGAGTTTATCTTCATACAGCGTAAGGATACTGCTGCAAGGATTTTCGTACAGGTGCGGCTCTATTTCGAGGCAGCGCAGCATCCTTGCCGTCTCTTCTAAATTTAAGCCAATTTGTAAGTACATTTGAATAAGCTCCACTTTTTCGATGGCACTTTCATCAAAGTCACGGTAGCCATTTGCGAGGCGCTTAGAAGGGAGTAATCCCTTTTCTTCATAATGTCTTAGTGATCTTTCACTAACGCCAGTTTCTTTTGATAACTCCCCGATTCGCAATGCGTTTCACTCCTTCTACATGTATTGTAAACCTTCACACTAATGTGAAGGTCAATGCTGTTTTTTCGCAAAAGAGTCTACATGATTTAAAAACACCTGAATAGCTTTAGACGGGATGAAGTATTTGCCGCGCACGATGGAGAATGGACGGATGAGTTGTTCATTTGGAACTTCGACGTGGAATAGCTCTTTTGCCAGTAACTCTTTCCGTACAGTCCAATCAGAAAGTATAGCGATGCCAAGCCCGGCACTAACTGCTTCCTTTACGCTTTGGATACTACTAAATGTAAAGAATCGTTTCATTTTCAAATGGTGTTGATGAATAAAGCGGTCACTATAAGCGCGTGTTCCAGAACCACTTTCTCTTAATACCCATACTTGATCTTGGAGTGTGCTTTCATTTATTTCATTTGTGCGGAGCAGTGGATGATTTGGAGGGACGACGAGCTTCATTTCATCTTGCATAAACGTTTCAACGTCAACGTCGGCGTATACGACTTGCCCTTCCACTAAGCCGATATCGATTTGATTAGAGCGAAGACTTTGTAAAACGTCTTCTGTATTTGAGATAAAGGTATGAACTTCGACGTGTGGATTTTCATTCGCATAGTTAGCCAGTATTTTTGGAAGTAAGTATTCGCCAATTGTGAAACTAGCACCGATGCGAAGAGTTCCTGTTACAACGTTATGTAGTTCGTTAATTTCTTGTTTGGCTTCTTCGTAAAGAGAGAGCATTTGCTTTGCATGTATATATAGTATGTTTCCAGCCTCCGTCACTTGGACGTGCTTTGGTGAGCGCTGAATAAGAGTGGTGTCAAATTCGTTTTCTAAGTTGCGTATATGCATACTTACGCCAGGTTGTGAAATGTTTAATAATTCTGCTGCACGGGAGAAGTGTTTCTGTTCAACGACAGTAACAAATATTTTTAAAATGTCTACGTTCATGTAATGGGCTCCTTTCTTTTTCTATCATCTTATCATAAGTATTTCTGATGATAGAGATTCAATATTGATATTAAACTTATTATAGAAACTCTCTTATAATGTAAGTAGAAAGAACATGCATGTTCCAATACGATTATTGGAGTGGTTCAAAGTGGAACAAACACTTGTTATACAAAAGAAGAAGGGCTTTGGATTTTCGCAAGGAATTGGGATTACACTATTAATCGCAATTGCTGCGAAATATTTAGCAGAGCTTCCGTTTTTAAATATTATGGGACAATTAGTAATTGCTATTCTAATTGGGATGGTTTGGCGTGCGGCAATTGGAATTCCGCAAGATGCGATTGCAGGGACGAACTTTGCGAGTAAGAAGTTGCTGCGCTTTGGGATCATCTTACTCGGAATGCGGTTAAATCTTGTTGATATTGCAAAGGCAGGGCCGAAAGTATTGGTCATCGCTGCGGTTGTTATTACATTCACGATTTTCGTTGTATATGGATTAACGAAAGTATTTAAAGTAGAGAAGAAACTTGGAATTTTAACAGCGTGCGGAACAGCAATTTGCGGCGCGGCTGCGGTCGTGGCAATTGCACCGCAAGTGAAGGCGAAGGATGAAGAAACGGCAGTTGGGGCAGCAATTATTGCGATTTTAGGTACAATATTTACACTTATTTATACGTTATTATACCCAGTGCTTGGCTTCTCACCGTACGGTTACGGTGTATTCTCAGGTGCGACGCTGCATGAGATCGCCCATGTCATCGCAGCTGCGGCACCAGGAGGAAGTACGGCTGTAGACATCGCAGTTATCGTGAAATTAACGCGCGTTGCAATGCTTGTGCCAGTAGCGATTTTAATTGGACTATGGTTTGGTAAGAGTGAAGGAAGCGAGGAAAAAAAATCGTGGCGCGACCTTCCAATTCCGTGGTTCATATTCGGATTTTTAGCGATGAGTGCAGTGCATTCGCTCGGGGTTATACCAGAAGTTGTTGCTGGATATATTGTTGTTCTTGCTTACATGCTTATTGCAATGGCGATGGCGGGGCTTGGTTTAAATGTAGAGTTTAAAACGTTCCGTAAGTTAGGAAGTAAAGCATTCGTGGCGGGGCTGATCGGTTCGGTTTGCCTTTCTATTCTTGGCTACGTTCTTGTATATGCGTTAGGATTTATGTAGTAGGAAGAAGCTGCTCCCAAAGGTATTTTGGGGCAGCTTTTTCTTATGATTATAGTGCTACGGATGTCGGTATTTTTCGGTAAGTCGATATATTAAAAAATTGCCGATAAAAATGGAGTTGCGCTGATATAAATTGAATTTCTATCGTACTGTGTGAGAGAAGGTGCTCAGTGAAATGTTTTACTAAAATTTGTAAAGATATCTTTACTTATAACTGGAAAATATTCATAATTAAAGTAAAGATATCTTTACTTTCGAAGGTGGAGCCTATGGGTGTGAAAAATAAAATAAAAGAGTTAAGAAAGCAACATCATATAACGCAAGTTGAAATGGCAAAGGCGATGCAGGTGACGCGGCAGACGATTGTGGCAATTGAAAACCAGCATTATAACCCGAGTCTAGAGTTATCCCTAAAAATCGCCAAATATTTTGGGGTGAAGGTGGAGGAAATATTTACGCTAGAGTAAGGGGAGAAAAAATGAACGATACTAAAAAGTTATTTATCGGTGCGACTTTTGGATTGTTTTTGGGAGACATTGTAGTTCATATTATGAATCCGGCTATACCAATTTTACCGCTCGTAGTGAGTAACGTTTTAGCAATTGTATTTTTGATAGTGTATGCGTATTACAAAAAGCGTAAGTACAAAAAAGAAGAACTTCCAGATATAGATGAGCGAGTTGTGAATAAGATGAAGTCGTATTTTACGATTTGTATTACAAGCTTCATTTTCCTGTTCATTATGTATCTTTGTGTAAATAAGTATTTAGATAGGCAAGCAGTACATGTAAATGAGTTGTTATATATTGCTATTTTTGGTTTATTAATAAGTATGGCATCGACGAGTGTGTTAGCAACAAGGAATAGATAGAAAAAGGGGAACTGGGATGGGATTACCGGTATTATGTGTCGCTACGGCTATTTTTGCTTTGTTTTGGGGAATGCAGAACTTCTCTCGTTATCCAGTGCCAAGCATTTGTATTATGATTGGCGCTGTAGGTTTATCATATTATTTATTAGTTTCAGCTCATTATCATAAAACAGCAACGAGTGTTGTTGTTGGAGCACTTATTTTATTTTGTGGGCGCGCTATACAAAAGGGATTATTTCCGTAAAAGCTGTTTATACAAAGAGTATAAACAGCTTTTTGTATTTTTTTTACAAAAGTCTTGAAAGTTACGTAACGTCATCTTTTATAATGAAGGGGAAGAGGTGATGGTAGTGATTTCAATACAACAATTGACGAGAGAAACAGGGGTAACGGTACGTACATTACGTTATTATGATCAAATAGATTTATTAAAGCCGAGCGGGAAAACAGAAGGTGGACATCGTTTATATAGTGAAGCTGACGTAATACGGCTGCAGCAAATTTTATTTTTAAAGGAAATGGGCTTTTCATTGAAAGAGGCTGCGAATATGTTAGTAAAAGGTGAGCTTAACTTAAAGGGTTCTCTTGAGAAACAACTTCGGTTTGTACAGGAAGAACAAAAGAAATTTAATCGAATGGAGCGTGTTTTACAAGCTGTTGTTTATTCGGTAGATGTGGAGGGAGAACTTGATTGGAAAGTTATGTTTGAACTGATTCAGCTTTCGAAACAGTCGTCTCGTATACGTGAAATATTTCAAAATGAAGTATTTTCAAAGGAAGAACAAAAATTGCTTCATAACTTGCCAAATATGAGTGAAGAAGATCCGAATGTTTTAGAATGGGTAGATTTATTAAAGCAATTACGTACTTTTATGAAAGACGGCAAAGAAGCCGCGAGTGATGAGGTACAAGGGGCAACGAAGAGGTTAATGCAGAAGTGTTTAGAAATGGCCAATGGTGACGAAGTGTTTTTAGATAAGTTATGGGAAGTTAGAAAATCGAAGGAAGATTCACAGAAAATGAGCATGTATCCAATTGAAGAAGAATTTTTATTATATATGGATGAAGCTTTTCGTATATATGATGAAAAGGAGAGGGATAAATGAGTATACTCGCAGAATATCGTTGGTACTTTTTAATTGGGGCAGAGATTGTATTTTGGTTATCGGCTATCGGTTTCTTTTTACTTCGTTACGGATTCCGTTTGAAAAAGGCAAGTTTTATTATGGGGATTGTACTCCTCGTAAATGAAGTGTTTATTTTAACTTTAGGGGTAGTGGACTATTATCAAACAGGAAAGTTCTCTAATTTTCAAATCATTACTGTAATTATTTTATTGTATGCAGTTTTCTACGGGAAAAAGGATTTGAAGAAGCTTGATATATTTGCGCAAAAGCTAGTTGCGAAATGGCGGAATGAACCAGCGCCTATTATCGAAGAACAGGTAGAATTAACAGGTATGGCCTATGCGAAGCAGGAAATAAAAAATTGGGTATTGCATCTTGTTTTATTCGTTGTTGTGCATATTTTCTTTTTCTTTCTGTACGGTTTTGTCCCGTTTGAACAATGGCATAATTGGTTAGAGACGGGGATTGTTTTAAATGAACCAGCTAGTCGCGTTAGTCAAGTTTGGGCGATTATATTTTTAGTGGATACAGTTATTTCATTTTCATATGTGATCTTTCCGAAGAAAGAGAAAGGAAAAGAGAAGCTATTTTCGTAGAGGAAAGTAGCTTTTTCTAGTATACCAATAGTTTGTATAGGAGAGGATAACAATAGGAAAAACAGGTTTTATATGCTTATCTCTCTTTAGTTTAGTAGCATGCTCACAACCTAACATTACAATTGATAAGAAGAATGATGTTGTTGTAAAGGGAACAGAAATTTCTAATCTAGATAAATTTGAAAAGTTCGTTTTGAATGTGGAACAAGGGGAAGTTTATAAAATAAGAATTGTACATTATACACATGAAGGTGATCCGGTTTTTCAAACGTTAGAGTATAGTGGGACAGATATAATTCATATATTAGATAATAGGCAAGATCGGTTTGCTGGTAATCATACAGATATAGATGAAGATAGCTGTAAAAGGATTGTTAAAGAGCAGCGTGAATTACAAACGGCTTATAGGTTAATAGACTGTGTGAATGAAAATGGGCGCAATGGATATGATTTATTATATGTACCTAAAAAATAGAGTTAGTAGAGGAAGGAAGTTTTGGCTCCTTCCTTTTTCTATGTATATATTGTCGAAATTTTTACCGAATATCTGTTCGTTTTCTTGGTTTTTTTATGAGCATTCGTGGTAAAATGGGAATACAGATTTTTTACGAGGAGGTCGGTTTTGTTTGGAACATCAATTTGAAATTATCTCAGCGTATTCCCCGCAAGGTGATCAGCCGGTAGCTATAGAGAAGCTTGTAGAGGGAATTAAGAGTGGAAAGAAAAAGCAAGTGTTGCTTGGAGCGACAGGAACGGGTAAGACATTTACGATTTCAAATGTCATTAAAGAGGTGCAGAAGCCAACACTTGTCATGGCTCATAATAAAACGTTAGCAGGACAGTTATATAGTGAGCTGAAAGATTTTTTTCCGAATAATGCAGTTGAATATTTTGTTAGTTATTACGATTATTATCAGCCAGAAGCGTATGTGCCGCAAACAGATACGTTTATTGAAAAAGATGCGCAGATTAATGATGAAATCGATAAATTGCGTCACTCAGCAACATCTGCACTATTTGAACGGGATGATGTGATTATTGTTGCGAGTGTTTCGTGTATATATGGTTTAGGTTCTCCAGAAGAATACCGCGAGTTAGTTGTTTCACTTAGAGTTGGTATGGAAAAGGACCGCAATCAATTGCTTCGTGAACTTGTTGATGTACAGTATGGACGTAATGACATTGATTTCAAGCGCGGTACATTCCGTGTGCGCGGAGATGTAGTTGAAATCTTCCCAGCATCACTTGATGAGCATTGTATTCGAATTGAATTTTTCGGCGATGAAATCGATCGTATTCGCGAAGTAAATGCGTTAACAGGTGAAGTATTAGCAGAACGTGATCATGTAGCAATCTTCCCAGCATCTCACTTCGTTACACGTGAGGAAAAAATGAAGGTCGCTATTGAAAATATCGAAAAAGAATTAGAAGAGCGTTTAAAGGAATTAAATGATAATGGCAAGTTGTTAGAAGCGCAGCGTATAGAGCAACGTACACGTTATGATTTAGAAATGATGCGTGAGATGGGCTTTTGTTCAGGGATTGAAAATTATTCCCGTCATTTAACACTTCGTCCGGCGGGTGCAACGCCATATACGTTAATAGACTATTTCCCGGAAGATTTCTTAATTGTTATGGATGAGTCACACGTATCAGTACCACAAGTAAGAGCGATGTATAACGGGGACCAAGCACGTAAGCAAGTACTTGTGGATCATGGGTTCCGTTTGCCATCAGCTTTAGATAATAGACCGCTTACGTTTGATGAGTTTGAAGGAAAAACGAATCAAGTTATTTACGTTTCGGCAACGCCAGGACCGTACGAGTTAGAGCAGGCACCGGAAGTAATAGAACAAATTATTCGTCCAACAGGGCTTTTAGATCCACCAATTGATATACGACCAATTGAAGGGCAAATTGATGATTTATTAGGAGAAATTCAAGATCGCATTGCCAAAAATGAACGTGTATTAATTACGACTTTAACGAAGAAAATGTCAGAGGATTTAACAGACTACTTAAAAGATGTAGGAATTAAAGTGAATTATCTCCACTCTGAAATTAAAACGTTAGAACGTATTGAAATTATCCGTGACCTTCGCCTTGGTAAGTTTGATGTACTGGTCGGTATCAACTTATTACGAGAAGGATTAGATATTCCAGAAGTATCACTTGTAGCTATTTTAGATGCTGATAAGGAAGGATTCTTGCGTTCAGAGCGTTCATTAATTCAAACAATCGGTCGTGCTGCACGTAATGAAAACGGCCGCGTTATTATGTACGCAGATCGTATAACAAGGTCAATGGGAATTGCGATTGAAGAAACGCAGCGCCGTCGTACTATACAAGAAGCTTACAATAAAGAGCATGGTATTACGCCGAAAACGATTCAAAAAGGCGTGCGTGATGTTATCCGTGCAACGACAGCTGCTGAAGAACCGGAAATGTATGAAGCGGCACCAGCTAAGAAGATGACGAAAAAAGAGCGTGAAAAGACAATTGCGAAGATGGAAGCAGAGATGAAAGAAGCAGCAAAAGCGTTAGATTTCGAGCGTGCAGCTGAATTAAGAGATTTACTATTAGAATTAAAAGCGGAAGGGTGAACAGAGTGAGCATAAGCAAGGATTTTATTGTCGTAAAAGGTGCTAGAGCACATAACTTAAAAAATATTGATGTAACCATTCCGAGAAATCAGCTTGTTGTTGTGACGGGATTGTCTGGTTCAGGGAAATCATCATTAGCGTTTGATACGATTTATGCAGAAGGGCAACGCAGATATGTAGAATCGTTATCTGCGTATGCGCGCCAGTTTTTAGGACAAATGGATAAACCTGACGTGGATACGATTGAAGGCTTATCTCCAGCGATTTCAATCGATCAAAAAACGACAAGTCGTAATCCACGTTCAACAGTTGGAACGGTCACGGAGATTTATGATTATTTACGTTTATTATTTGCGCGAATTGGTACGCCAATTTGTCCGAATCATGGTATTGAAATTACATCACAAACAGTAGAGCAGATGGTAGACCGTGTACTTGAATATCCTGAACGTACGAAATTACAAGTGTTAGCTCCTATCGTTTCTGGGCGTAAAGGTGCACATGTGAAAGTGCTTGAAGACATTAAGAAGCAAGGATATGTTCGTGTACGTGTTGATGGTGAAATGCTTGATGTATCTGAAGATATTGAGTTAGATAAAAATAAGAAGCATTCCATTGAAGTTGTAATTGACCGTATTGTTGTAAAAGAAGGGATTGCAAGCCGTCTTGCGGATTCACTTGAAAGTGCATTAAAGCTTGGCGGGGGCCGAGTGTTAATTGATGTAATGGGAGAAGAGGAACTTCTATTTAGTGAACATCATGCTTGTCCGCATTGTGGTTTTTCAATCGGAGAATTAGAGCCGCGCATGTTCTCATTCAATAGTCCATTCGGGGCGTGTCCTTCTTGTGATGGACTTGGTTCAAAGTTAGAGGTGGATTTAGAACTTGTCATTCCGAATTGGGATTTATCATTAAATGAACATGCGATTGCGCCTTGGGAACCGACAAGCTCACAATATTACCCACAGCTTTTACAATCTGTATGTAATCATTACGGCGTTGATATGGATATGCCTGTGAAAGATATACCGAAAGATTTATTTGATAAAGTGTTGTACGGAAGCGGTGAAGAGAAAGTTTATTTCCGCTATGTAAATGAATTTGGTCAAGTAAAGGAAAATGAGATTTTATTTGAAGGTGTTATTCCAAATATCGAACGTCGTTATCGTGAAACGAGTTCTGATTATGTTCGTGAGCAAATGGAAAAGTATATGGCAGAGCAAGCTTGTCCGAAGTGTAAAGGTGGACGCTTAAAGCCTGAGAGTTTAGCTGTTTTCGTTGGTGATAAAACGATTGCTGATGTAACGAAGTATTCTGTTCAAGAAGTACAGGAATTCTTCTCGAATGTGGAGCTAACGGAGAAACAACAAAAAATTGCTCATTTAATTTTAAGAGAAATCCAAGAGCGCGTTGGGTTCTTAGTGAACGTCGGTTTAGATTATTTAACGTTAAGTCGTGCCGCAGGAACTTTATCAGGTGGTGAGGCGCAGCGTATTCGTTTAGCGACGCAAATCGGTTCTCGTCTGACTGGCGTACTTTACATTCTTGATGAGCCTTCTATCGGTTTACATCAGCGCGATAACGATCGTCTTATTCGTACGTTGCAAGAAATGCGTGATTTAGGAAATACGTTAATTGTCGTTGAGCATGATGAAGATACGATGATGGCTGCTGATTATTTACTTGATATCGGACCTGGTGCAGGTATTCACGGTGGTCAAGTTGTATCAGCGGGGACGCCAGCTGAAGTGATGCGAGATGAAAATTCGCTAACAGGTAAGTATTTAAGCGGTAAAGAGTTTATTCCGGTTCCACTTGAAAGACGTAAAGGTGACGGACGTAAAGTGGAAATTATCGGTGCAAAAGAGAATAACTTAAAGAATGCAAAGATGTCATTCCCGCTTGGTACGTTTGTAGCGATAACCGGTGTATCTGGTTCCGGTAAAAGTACGATGATTAATGAAGTACTGTATAAATCATTAGCGCAAAAGTTATATAAAGCGAAAGCGAAGCCAGGTACTCATAAAGAAATTAAAGGTCTTGAGCATTTAGATAAAGTAATCGATATTGATCAATCGCCAATCGGGCGTACACCACGTTCTAATCCAGCGACGTATACAGGTGTATTCGATGATATTCGTGATGTGTTTGCACAAACGAATGAAGCGAAAGTGCGTGGATATCAAAAAGGACGTTTCAGCTTTAATGTAAAAGGTGGACGTTGTGAAGCGTGCCGTGGTGATGGAATTATTAAAATCGAAATGCACTTCTTACCAGACGTATACGTTCCATGTGAGGTTTGTCATGGTAAACGTTATAACCGCGAAACGTTAGAAGTGAAGTATAAAGATAAGAACATTTCTGAAGTGTTAGGGATGACGATTGAAGATGGAGTAGAGTTCTTCGCTAATATCCCAAAAATTAAGCGTAAGCTTCAAACGCTTGTAGATGTAGGGCTTGGTTATATGAAATTAGGGCAGCCAGCTACTACGTTATCTGGAGGAGAAGCACAGCGCGTGAAATTAGCTTCTGAATTACACCGTCGTTCTACTGGGCGTACGTTATATATTTTAGATGAGCCAACGACTGGTTTGCATGCCCATGATATCGCGCGTCTTCTAGAAGTGCTGCAACGCCTTGTTGAAAGTGGCGAGACAGTTCTTGTTATTGAACATAATTTAGATGTAATTAAAACAGCTGATTATATCGTTGACCTTGGACCAGAGGGCGGAGACAAGGGTGGACAAATCGTTGCTTCAGGAACGCCAGAGCAAGTAGTAAAAGAAGAACGCTCGTATACAGGTAAGTATTTAAAAGATATTTTAGTTCGTGATAAAGCGAGAATGAAAGAGAAAATAAAAGAAGTAGAGCTATCACAATAAGGGTATTACTAAAAAACCGAGTGGAAATGACACTCGGTTTTTCGTTCATAGGGGGAGAAGATGGAGTTTATCCCGCATTAACGGGCAGTAAGATCCCCACCTCAAAATTCAGCGGAAGCCAAGAAGTTAGGTGGGAGATCAACTGCCCGTAAAAGCCCGATTGGTTCAACTAATAATCAGTGGGGGATGAACAAAACCCCCACTGATTAAAGTTTCACTTTACAGATGTTTTAAGAAAGAAAAATATGAAGGTAAGAGAGTTTCAAAATTGGGGTGTATATTTTCGCAAGCGCTGGGAGGAACATTTTGCAAACCATTTAAGTGATGAGGAAAAAGAAGATATTTTCCTGTATGGAGATAAGTATGCATGTGGGTATCTTTGGCACATATTTAGTTATGAGAAAAAGAAGTGTTTAGAGGGTGAAGAAGCGGAGAACGCGTTTCATAATGTAGTGAAAAAGGATTGCTATATATTCTATCAACATTGTGATGATGTACTGCTAATAAAAGATACGAGTTTATTACATACGGAGGATATATTGTGTGAGAGGGACGATATGTATAAAGGCGATATCTATATTGTAGATAAAGAGTTCACTTGGACTTTTGTAAAAACGCATGAACATAGATGGTGTGGTCCCTATTTTACAAAGAAATGTTAGTAGGTATACAAGCATGAAGAGTAGAATAAGTTGATATAAGTGTTTGTATGATACTTGCGTTTCTTATCTATTAGCGTATGATGAAATATATATGTTTAAAAGGATGTGTAACGAAATGAGATGGATTGTATCACTTCTTGTAAATAGCGTTGTGTTAATCGCTGTATCGGGACTTTTAAAAGGGATTGCACCAGACGCGTTTTACGTAGCAAATATACAGACTGCAATTATTGCGAGTATTATCTTAGCTGTTTTAAATGTGTTCGTAAAACCGTTTTTAATTTTAATTACGCTACCGATTACTCTTGTAACTTTCGGGTTCTTCTTAATTGTTATTAATGCGATTACGTTAAAAATAGCAGATTCATTATTAGGAGATGCGTTTAATATATCAGGTTTTGGTGTAGCAATCGTTGCGGCAATTTGTATTTCAATTTTTAATATGATTATTGAAAAGGCAATTGTGGAGCCACTATATGAAAAAAAGAGAAAATGACAAAAAGAAAAACATTTCATGATGTATATGAAATGTTTTTTTCTATTTATTAGAAACCGTATTTCTTGTTTCCAGAAAAAAATGGTACAATATCCGGTAGAATGGAATTTTACATCAAATGAGACTGAACCCGCAGCGGAGTGGAGGTTTATACATATGCCGAAAGTAAGGACAAAAGATTTAATTGAACAATTTCAATTGGAGTTAATAAGTGGTGAAGAAGGAATTCATCGTCCGATTGATACAAGTGATTTATCACGACCTGGAATTGAAATGGCAGGATTTTTCACATATTATCCAGCTGATCGCGTGCAGCTTCTTGGAAAGACGGAGCTTACGTTCTTTGACACATTAACGTCAGAGCAAAAGCAAGAGAGAATGAAAGCGCTTTGTACTGAGGAGACGCCATGTATTATTATAACTCGTAATCAAGATGTACCAGATGAGTTACTGCACGCATCGCGTGAATCAGGTATGCCTTTATTACGTTCTTCTCAAACGACAACAAGATTATCAAGTCGTTTAACTAATTATTTAGAAGGTAAGTTAGCACCAACAACAGCTGTACATGGTGTGTTAGTAGATATTTACGGTGTTGGTGTTTTAATTACAGGTCAAAGTGGTGTCGGTAAAAGTGAGACAGCTCTTGAGCTTGTAAAACGTGGTCACCGTCTTGTTGCGGATGATAGTGTAGAAATTCGCCAAGAAGATGAAGACATGTTAGTCGGAAGCTCGCCAGATTTAATTGAGCATTTATTAGAAATTCGTGGTCTAGGCATCATTAACGTTATGACGTTATTCGGTGCAGGGGCAGTGCGAAATTATAAGCGTATTACGCTTGTTATTAATCTTGAAATTTGGGATCAAAAGAAAAATTACGATCGCTTAGGTCTTGATGAAGAGAAGATGAAGATTATTGATACAGAGCTTACGAAGATTACACTTCCAGTTCGTCCTGGTCGAAACTTGGCTGTTATTATTGAAGTAGCAGCGATGAACTTCCGTTTAAAACGTATGGGAGTCAATGCAGCACAACAGTTCTCTGAACGATTAATGAGTGCGATTGAGTTAGGAAATCAGGAGTAAACTTTGGAGAGGGAGGTCATACATATGCTGTTAGGTTCTGTACCACAGCTTGACCGTGTAGCGATCCAACTTGGGCCGTTTCCTGTTTATTGGTACGGGATTATTATCGGTACAGGTGTGCTATTAGGTCTTTGGCTAGCAACTCGCGAGGGAGAAAGACTAGGTATTCCAAAAGATACATTTGTTGACCTTGTATTAATTGCAGTACCGATCGCTATTCTATTTGCGAGAATGTACTATGTTATTTTTGAATGGGAATATTACGCGCAAAACCCGAGTCAAATTATTAATATTCGTCAAGGTGGCTTGGCGATTCATGGTGGTTTAATCGGGGCTGTTATTACAGGGATTCTTTTTGCGAAACGACGCGGGGTTTCATTCTGGAAGTTGGCTGATATTGCTGCGCCAAGTATTTTACTAGGACAAGCAATTGGTCGATGGGGAAACTTTATGAACCAAGAGGCGCATGGTGATGAAGTAACGAGACAGTTTTTAGAAGGACTTCATTTACCGGATTTTATTATTAATCAAATGTATATTGAGGGTGTGTACTATCACCCAACGTTTTTATATGAATCATTATGGAATTTTGCAGGTGTCATTTTATTACTTTCATTACGAAAAGTGAATTTACGACGCGGGGAATTATTCTTCACATATTTAATTTGGTATTCAATAGGGCGCTTCTTCGTAGAAGGCTTACGTACAGATAGTTTAATGTTAGGACCACTTCGTATCGCACAAGTAATGTCAATTGGACTTGTTGTTATTTCTATTATTTTCATTATTGTGAGACGAAAAATGGGGCAAGCTGATAAAAGATATTCGGAAAATTAGAGAAAAGTAGCATCTTATTATAAGGTGCTGCTTCTTTCATATTCAGGAAAGAGAAGGGACTAAGGCAATGAGAATAAATACAGTGTTATTTGATTTAGATGGAACTTTAATTAATACAAACGAACTTATTATTTCTTCTTTTTTACATACGTTACATACATATTATCCAAATCAATATAAGCGTGAAGATGTATTGCCATTTATCGGCCCTTCTTTACATGATACTTTCAGCAAGATTGATGACAACAAGGTTGAAGAGATGATTACATGTTATCGTCAATTTAACCATGATCATCACGATGAATTAGTGGAAGAATATGAAACTGTATATGAAACAGTTCAAGAGTTGAAGAAGCAAGGCTATAAAGTTGGTATTGTTACAACGAAAGCGAGACAAACAGTTGAGATGGGATTAAGGTTATCAAAGCTTGATGAATTTTTTGATGTTGTCGTGACAATTGATGATGTAGAGCATGTGAAACCACATCCAGAACCACTTCAAAAAGCGCTTGAGTTATTAGATGCGAAACCGGAAGAAGCATTGATGGTTGGGGATAACCATCATGATATTGTTGGTGGACAAAATGCGGGTACGAAAACAGCTGCTGTCTCATGGACGTTGAAAGGTAGAGCGTATTTAGAGGCTTACAAGCCGGACTTTATGCTAGATAAAATGAGTGATTTGCTACCGATTTTGTCTGATATGAACCGTTTATAAAGGTCCGAGTAAGTTAGTAGGGTTGTATTTCCCTACTAAGTTACAGTTTCACTTTTTAGTAGAGGAGCGAGTTAAGTGCGACGGACAACGCGCTATCCTATTTCGGGAGAAAATTCATTATGGAATGTGTATAAAACAGTTTCTTTTTGGAAGGTAATGAAAAACTTTATTATTATCCAAATTGCGCGTTATACACCATTTTTATCCGTCAAGAATTGGTTGTACCGTACATTTTTACGGATGAAAGTCGGAAAGAAAACATCATTTGCGCTTATGGTAATGCCAGACATTATGTTCCCAGAAAAAATAACTGTGGGAGAGAATTCGATTATCGGCTATAATACAACGCTTTTAGCACATGAATATTTAATTCGCGAATATCGACTTGGAGAGATCGTCATAGGAAATGAAGTGATGATTGGAGCAAATACGACTATATTACCAGGTGTGACAATTGGGGATGGCGCGATTGTTTCAGCTGGCACACTTGTTCATAGAGATGTCCCAAGTGGTGCTTTCGTGGGTGGAAATCCAATGCGTGTTATTTATACGAAAGAAGAAATGGATGCTAGAGAAGGTTGATACTAAAAATGTAACATTTCTCTTCTTTTTAATGAATTAAAAGGAAATAATTGAGTATAATATACTGTTTTGTTTTTTACGGAATCGTTTATACTTATAGATAGAAGAATGTGTGAACGAAGAAAACAAAAAACTGGAGGATATATGGGGAAAAATCAAGGAATATATAAGGAGAACGGACAAGTTATCTCTTTTAATCAATTAGCGGACTTCTTTTATAAAAAAGGAATGAGGGCTTACAAAGGGCAAAAATTGCAAGATGCAATTAAATATTTTCGAAGAGCGGCACAAAGTGAGAAGGAGCCGTTTATTTTATGCCAATTAGCAACAGTATTATCTGAGGCTGGTGAATATCAAGAGTCGAATCAAATCTTCTTTAAGCTTGTTAGATCTAATCCAGAACTTGAACAATGCTATTATTTTATTGCAAATAATTATGCATATATGGGGCTATTTCAGCAGGCGAAAAAGTATGCGGATCGCTATTTAGAAGTTGCAGAAGAGAAGGAATTTGTAGAAGATACATTAGAATTACTTGAAATTATGGAAGAAGAAGCGATGGGCGAGGAAGAGATTGAGGATGAAGATGATCTAATTGTTATGCAAGAAGAAGCGAATCGTTATATTCGTAACGGACAATTGGAAGAAGCAATTGCTACATTAGAAATTGTTACAAAAGATTATCCGGAATTTTGGTCGGGTCATAATAATTTAGCCATTGCACATTTTCAATCTGGTAATGTAGATAAAGCTCTGAAGTTAACGGAAATGATTTTAGAGAAAAATCCTGGTAATATACATGCGCTTTGTAATACGCTTATTTTCCTATATTCAATTGGAGAGCATAAACAAGTAGAAGCGTTAGCGGAGCAGTTAGTTTCAGTATATCCGATTTCGTTCGAGCATCGTTTGAAACTTGGAACGACACTTGCAACAATTGGCCATTTTGAGCCTGCATATAAATGGTTCAAAGTATTAAAGCGTCAAGGATATGAGGGAGACGTTAGTTTTTATTATTGGTTTGCATATTCTGCTTATATGGTGAAAGATCAGCAAGTAGCTGAAAAAATGTGGCAGCATGTTGTAGAATTGCACCCTGATAAAAAGGGAAAAGAACCGTGGAATGCGCTGAATTTAGCAGATGAAGGACAAAACGTATTATTTGAAGAATTACGAAAATCATTTCAACAAAGTGCGACGCTAGAGGAACAAATGCTAGCTTTATATTTAATGAATGAATTGTCAACGCCAGAGAAGGTGGGATTCTTCTTTGATGTAACGCAGGCGAAAAACGGTGTTCCAATCGTATCGCAACTTGCAAAGTATTTCTTTTTACTTAATAGCCATAAGAGCATTCCAGCTGATTTACAGCAATTTGAACAGTGCGCGCAAATTGCGGATGCTTTATATAATTATACGAAAAAAGATGATGAATTAATCGAAGAGTGTTTACAATTTTGGTTTTGTACGTTCATACGTTTATATACATCTGGGGCAGTTTTTACAAATGTATACGGCTGGTCAGCTGCGGTTGAATATATTGTGCGCGGCGAACAAGGAAATAAGATGACACAGTCGGAGCTTGGAGATGTATATAATGTATCTGTAGCGACTGTTCGAAAGTATGTGCAGGCTGTTAAGCGTACGCACACATAGGGTAAGCAAATCATTGGGAAAAAAATGATGCTAACAGTATAATGAGGGTAACTTAATTGTGTAGGAATGAATAGGAGTGAATAGTGTGTCAGAAGAAAAAATTTATGATGTCATTATTATTGGTGCAGGACCAGCTGGTATGACAGCTGCAGTATATACATCTCGTGCGAATTTAAGCACATTAATGCTTGAGCGTGGTATCCCAGGTGGCCAAATGGCAAACACAGAAGATGTAGAAAACTACCCAGGTTATGAGTCTATTTTAGGACCAGACTTATCAAATAAAATGTTCGAGCATGCGAAGAAATTTGGTGCTGAATATGCATACGGTGATGTGAAAGCAGTTATCGATGGTAAAGAATACAAAACAATTATTGCTGGTAAAAAAGAATATAAAGCACGTGCAATTATCGTTGCAAGCGGTGCAGAGTATAAAAAAATTGGTGTGCCAGGCGAAACAGAACTTGGCGGCCGTGGTGTATCATATTGTGCAGTATGTGATGGGGCATTCTTTAAAGGGAAAGAACTTGTAGTTATTGGCGGCGGAGATTCTGCAGTTGAAGAGGGTGTGTTCTTAACACGTTTCGCATCAAAGGTAACGATCGTTCACCGTCGTGACACTCTTCGTGCACAGAAAATTTTACAAGATCGTGCTTTCCAAAACGAGAAAGTTGATTTCATTTGGAATCACACTATAAAAGAAATTAACGATGCAAATGGTAAAGTGGGAAGCGTAACACTTGTAGACGTAAACAGTGGAGAAGAGAAAGAAGTCAAAACTGATGGCGTGTTTATATACATCGGTATGTTACCACTATCAAAACCATTTGTTGAACTAGGTATTACAAATGAAAATGGTTACCTTGAAACAAATGAGCGTATGGAAACGAAAGTTCCTGGTATTTTCGCAGCTGGAGATGTTCGTGAAAAAATGCTACGTCAAATTGTAACTGCAACAGGTGATGGTAGTATCGCAGCACAAAGTGCACAACATTACGTAGAAGAATTATTAGAAGAACTAAAAACAGTATCAGAAAAATAAGGGATAATATGCCTTTTGAGAAGAAAGCTACCGATAGGAGCTTTCTTCTTTTTTTATGAAAATGTCAAAGTTTTGTCAAAAAATATTAAGATTATAAGATTTCTTATTGATATACTGGACTTTACGGAAAAATCACTATAAGAAATGAGGAATTTATTCAGTATGGAATGGCGTAATATATATCGTGGATTTTGTATGGGCGTTAGTGATTTAATTCCTGGTGTGAGCGGCGGTACAATCGCTGTTGTGTTAGGGATTTATGAACAATTGCTTGCGGCAATTAGTGGATTCTTTAGTCGCGAATGGAAAAAACATTTAGGCTTTTTAATTCCCCTTGCAGCTGGTGTGGCAGCAGCGTTTTTAACGTTAAGTCACGTTATTAAATATTTACTTGCAAATCATTATGAACCGACTCAATTTTTCTTCCTCGGTTTAATTATTAGTATATTACCGATGTTAATGAGAGAAGCTGATGCAAAGTCTTCGTTTAAAGCTAAGCACATTGTTTTATTAATAGTTGCAGCAATTCTTGTTGCGATCACAGCTTTCTTTAAACCGGATAAGGCAGCAGATCCAATTACGACGTTAACAATTTTAAATGCAATTGGTTTATTTTTCGCGGGCTGGATGGCTAGTATGGCTATGTTGCTTCCTGGAATTAGCGGATCATTTATTTTATTAATTATTGGTGTGTATCCGACAGCAATTAATGCTTTAACTACACTGAACTTACCTTTAATTGTAGTTATCGGTGCCGGTGTTATGGCGGGGTTTGTTGTAAGTAGTAAAGGAATTAGTTTCTTGTTAGATCGTTATAAAAGTATGACATTTGCGGTAATTATTGGACTTGTTATCGGCTCAATCGTAATTGTATTCCCGGGTATTCCAACTGGAGGATTTTCAATTATAAGTTCAATTATTACCTTTATTTTAGGATTTGCGATTGTTACTTATTTCGGTAAGAAATAAGGACTTTAATCCCCTTGGCGATAAAAATCGTTAAGGGGATTTTTCATGCTATTCATTGAAAGTCTAGGCATTTACATTGCTTGTTCTAGAAAGCTTTTTTAAAATTGTTGAGTAGCATGTGCTTAGCGAAAGAGGACTGGCTCCTTCGTTGTAGCAAACTGTTTTTGATAGTATAATGAAATGAGTATGCAGTGAGAAATTTACTGCAAGTAGCTGAGGTGAAGAAACATGCAAAGAGTGACAAACTGTGTGTTAATTAGAGATAATGAAGTACTCTTACTCCAAAAACCTCGTCGAAATTGGTGGGTTGCACCAGGCGGGAAAATGGAGCGTGGTGAGACAGTAAGAGATTCCGTTGTTCGCGAGTATCGTGAAGAAACAGGTATTTATTTAAAGAACCCAGCGTTAAAAGGGGTCTTCACCTTTGTCATCCAAGAAGGTGATAAAGTTGTTTCTGAATGGATGATGTTCTCCTTTTTAGCGACAGATTTTGCAGGAGAAAACAAACTAGAGAGCGAAGAAGGCATCATTGGTTGGCATACATTTGACAAAATTGATGATTTAGCAATGGCACCAGGAGATTATCACATTATTGATTATTTAATTAAAGGAAATGGCATAATCTACGGTACATTTGTATATACCCCAGATTTTGAGTTGCTTTCATATCGATTAGATCCGAGTTAAACCGTCAAGGAGAGGATACGATGACAGAGAATAATGATATAAAAATGGTAATTATTACAGGAATGTCTGGAGCTGGTAAGACAGTAGCTTTACAAAGTTTTGAAGATTTAGGATATTTCTGTGTAGATAATTTACCACCGATGTTATTGCCGAAGTTTATTGAGCTTATGGCGGATTCAAAAGGGAAAATGAATAAAGTGGCACTTGGCGTTGATTTACGTGGCCGAGAGTTTTTCGAACATTTATGGGGAGCACTTGATGATTTATCAGAACGTACATGGATTATTCCTCATATTTTATTCTTAGATGCGAAAGATGGCACGCTTGTAACTCGTTATAAAGAAACGAGACGTTCGCATCCACTTGCACCAACTGGTTTGCCGTTAAAGGGAATTGAGATGGAGCGTGGCTTATTAACTGATATGAAGGCACGAGCGAATATTGTGCTGGATACATCGGATTTAAAACCGAAAGAATTACGTGAAAAAATTGTTCATCTGTTTTCAACTGAAACTGAGCAAGCATTTCGTGTAAATGTTATGTCGTTTGGATTTAAGTACGGTATTCCAATTGATGCAGATTTAGTATTTGATGTTCGTTTTTTACCAAATCCATATTACATTCCACATATGAAGCCATTAACAGGACTAGATGAAGAAGTTTCATCGTATGTACTGAAATTTAATGAGACACATAAGTTTTTAGAAAAATTGACGGATCTTATTACTTTCATGCTGCCTCATTATAAAAGAGAAGGCAAGAGTCAACTTGTAATTGCAATTGGATGTACAGGTGGACAGCATCGTTCTGTTACGCTTACAGAATACCTTGGGAAACATTTGAAACCAGAGTATAGCGTTCATGTATCTCATCGTGATGTGGAGAAGAGAAAGGGCCATTAAGGGATGAAAAAAGAGAGAAAACCTAAAATTGTTATCATGGGAGGCGGTACTGGACTCTCTGTTTTATTAAGAGGATTAAAACAATATCCAGTTGATATTACAGCAGTTGTTACAATCGCTGATGATGGTGGCAGTTCAGGTAGATTACGTGATGAGCTCGAAATTCCACCCCCAGGTGACATTCGTAACGTACTTGTTGCGTTATCAGATGTAGAGCCGCTGGTGGAAGCTTTATTTCAGCATCGTTTCACAACGGGAGACGGGCTGAAAGGTCATGCGTTAGGAAATTTATTATTAGCGGGTATGACCTCGATTACAGGAGACTTCTTCCATGCGATTACGGAAACGAGTAAAGTGTTAAATGTCAGAGGACGTGTGTTACCGGCAGCGAACCAAAGTGCGGTACTTCATGCAGAACTAGAAGATGGAGAAATTGTAACAGGTGAATCAAAGATTCCTTATTCCGGGAAGAAGATTGACCGCGTCTTTTTAACTCCAGAAGATGTAGAGCCGTTACATGAAACGTTGGCTGAGATTAAACGAGCTGATTTACTTGTTTTTGGTCCAGGAAGTTTGTATACGAGTATATTACCGAATTTAGTTGTTAACAAAATCGGGGACGCTGTTCTTGCTGCAAAAGCGAAGAAGGTATATGTGTGTAATGTTATGACGCAAGCTGGTGAAACGATGGGATATACTGCGTTTGACCATGTGCAGGCGTTACATGATCATTTAGGTAAACCATTTATCGATACTGCAATTGTAAATAACCGTGATATTCCTTGTGAATTACGTCAGTTATATGAGGAAGAACTGTCGGCACCAGTTGTAGTAGATGAAGAGCGTTTTACAGAGAGTAATATTGATGTCATTCAAGATCAATTAGCGAAGTATGATGATCGTGTTGTAAGGCACGATACATTAAAACTAGCTTCTATTTTATATTCACTGTTGTAGATGTGCGTTGCCTCGTTTGAGGTAACGCTCATCATTTCATATAGGACAAGATTTTTGTTCCAAAGTAATCGTATAAGGAGGTGTTGACTGTGTCATTTGCATCAGAAACAAAGAAAGAGCTAACGAATCTTGAGGTGAAGGAATGCTGTGAGAAAGCAGAATTATCAGCGTTACTTCGAATGAACGGATCGCTTTCTTTTTCAAACCGTCGTCTATCTATCGATATTCAAACGGAGAATGCGGCAATTGCAAGAAGGATTTATACGCTTTTGAAAAAAGGATATGACGTGACGGTAGAATTACTTGTTCGTAAAAAAATGCGATTGAAGAAAAATAATGTATATATTGTGCGGCTTGTTGAGAAGTCTCGCGAAATATTAGCTGATCTTCATATTGTTCGAGACGACTTTTCGTTTATCCGAAATATATCACAAGAATTGATTGAGAAGAAATGTTGTAAACGATCGTATTTACGTGGTGCATTTTTAGCAGGTGGTTCAGTAAATAACCCAGAAACATCATCTTATCATTTAGAGGTCTTTTCGTTATATAAGGAACATAATGATGCTATATGTGAACTGATGAACGGATTTGATTTAAATAGTAAGACGTTGGAAAGAAGAAAAGGGTACATTACGTATTTGAAAGAAGCAGAAAAGATTACGGAGTTTTTAAATATTATAGGCGCTCATAATGCACTTTTAAGATTTGAAGACATTCGAATCGTTCGCGATATGCGTAATTCAGTAAATCGTTTAGTGAACTGCGAAACAGCCAATTTAAATAAAACAATTGGTGCAGCGCTAAGGCAGATTGAAAATATCCGTTATATTGATGAGACGGTTGGTCTTGATATATTACCAGATAAACTGCGAGAAATTGCACAATTACGAAGAGATTATCAAGATGTAACATTGAAAGAGTTAGGCGAGATGGTATCCGGGGGGAAAATTAGTAAATCGGGTATTAATCATCGTTTGCGTAAAATCGATGAGATTGCAGAGAAATTACGCGCGGGGGAAACGGTAGCAAAAAAATAAGAGGTTAAAGGGGAAATGGAGCTGTGGTTCAAAAACGAGTTAAGGTTTCATTAAAAAACGGTTTACAAGCACGTCCGGCTGCGTTGTTTGTACAAGAGGCCAATCGCTTTCATGCGGATATCTTCATCGAGAAAGATGGAAAGACAGTGAATGCAAAGAGCATAATGGGGATTATGAGCTTAGCAATTGGAACTGGTAGCATGATAACAATTACAACAGAAGGTTCAGATGCAGAAGAAGCTTTAGAAGCATTAGCTGCATATATACAATAAGAAGCTATCGCGCATGTGCGATAGCTTTTTTGTTTTGTTGTTTGGTGTTTGTCTGTGGGGGTATGCACGTGCGGAGGTTTGACCATAAAAAAGCGCCCTATTATAGGGCGCTTCCGCTTTAAATGTATCCAGCTCCAGCGGCTAGAATCTCCGGTCGTTTCGCCCCTTCATTCGAGGCAAAAAGCGCCTCGGAATCAGGGGCTCCATCGTCCTGCGATTCTGAACGAGCCGCTTCCGCTTTTAAGTATTAACGATTTGTAAAGATCTTATCGATTAAGCCGTATTCTAGAGCTCTTTCAGCTGTCATGAAGTTGTCGCGGTCTGTGTCGCGTTGTAGTACTTCAAGTGGTTGACCTGTGCGGTCAGCAAGAATTTGGTTTAGTTTTTCACGTAAGAATAGGATACGTTTTGCAGCGATTTCGATTTCAGTCGCTTGACCTTGTGCTCCACCAAGTGGTTGGTGAATCATTACTTCACTGTTTGGAAGTGCATAACGTTTTCCTTTTTCACCTGCTGCAAGTAAGAATGCACCCATAGATGCAGCCATACCGATACAGATTGTTGATACTTGTGGTTTAATAAATTGCATTGTATC
This sequence comes from Bacillus sp. EB106-07-01-XG149, assembly GCF_058791555.1. Taxonomy (NCBI): domain Bacteria; kingdom Bacillati; phylum Bacillota; class Bacilli; order Caryophanales; family Bacillaceae; genus Bacillus; species Bacillus sp. EB106-07-01-XG149. The sequence continues at coordinate 241,490 of NZ_JBYTDP010000005.1, forward strand.
GTAAATTGCCATACCTGCTGTGATAGAACCACCAGGGCTATTGATGTAGATGTGAATATCTTTTTCTGGATCTTGAGATTCCAAGAATAAAAGCTGGGAAACGATTGAGTTAGCTACGTTGTCATCAATTGCACTACCAAGCATAATGATGCGGTCTTTTAATAGTCGAGAGTAAATATCGTAAGCGCGTTCTCCACGATTTGTTTGTTCAATTACTGTAGGAATTAAATTCATCTGTTATTTCCTCCTTCTAAAGCTTTCTTAGTCTTATAATACAATTATGGTCAATAAAGGTCAAACGAAACCACTTTAAATCAAAAAAATATGTAGTTGTACCATGAATTATTCGCTATGTTTTTGAAATTCCCTGCTTATGTATCTTCAACATCATAACCGAATTACATAAATTTAAACGTCATGAAAGCTGCATACAAAAAGAAAAGAACGCCTTTTTACTGAAGCGTTCTTTCGATATCTAATCTTTTAAAAGATAGGTTACTTTATTTAAAATCTTTTCGATGTGTTTTGCGTTTTTACTATACATTTCGCTTGCTGATTTCGACTTTGTTTCTAGGGAAAATAGTTCAAGATCAGCATGACATTTTTTTAAAGATGCTAATAATAAAGGCTTGTTTTGAGGAGAAGGCATTTGTAGTTTGTCATTATAAATGTCGATAGTAAGTTGTCCGTATGAATCCACTTGACCGAGAAAGACATTTTCAATAACAACACCGAGCTTTTCTAGTTCAGAATGTAACCAAGCACGGTTATGTCCACTAGAGGATAGAGGTTCATCTAAGACATTGCCATCCATAATAACAGTTTGCGGTTCTTTTTCATTTGGTACTTTTAACCCGATGTCTTTTGCTGTAAGTGGCTGAGAATCTTTCTTTAATAATACATTTAATTCTCCGCTCGGTTCTAAGACAGCAAATTCGACTTCAGCTATACTGAATGCACCATTTCCTCTAAGAAGTTCAAGTAATTCATCACTTGTATATTTCTCTTTCTTTAAATTATCCTCAAGTACTTTGCCGTCCTTTATTAAAACGGTAGACTTTCCTTCAAAAAAGTCTCTAGCAGTTTTGTTTTTTAAGGAAAGAATTCCAACGAAAAAAGGTACCGAGGCGAAAATAAGTATGGCAAAGACACCATGGAAAAACTTTTGATCAAGCCCTGTAGATATTTGAGCAGCGATATCACCGATTGTCATTCCCGCTATGTATTCAAAAAAGGAAAGTTGAGAGATTTGTCTTTTTCCTAAGCATTTTGTAATAGTGAATAAAATAATTAATATGAATACAGAGCGAAGGATGACAAGTGTCCATTCCGGCAGGTGAGACATAGTCATTTCCTCCAGTCTACTTAAAACCCTTTATATTGAGGTTCTTCGCGTTCTAATACTGAAACTCTATTCTGTAAATCAGCGATGATGCTGTCCATTTCTAACATACATTCATGAAATACGCGTTTTGCTTCGTTATCTGTAGAATTTAGTGAAAGGGAGCTTAAACTTGCTTGAGCGCCCCTTACACTAGCAAGGCAGGTTTTAACGCTAGCGATAACTGTCATACAAACACCTCTTATCCTTTCGGTTTGAATAGTAATGCACCAATGAATCCGAATATGATAGCAGCAGAAATACCAGCGCTTGTTACTTTAAACATTCCCGTAATGACACCGACGATGCCGTGTTTTGCAGCTTCTTCCATTGCGCCGTGAACGAGGGCATTACCGAAACTTGTAATAGGTACAGTTGCCCCGGCTCCAGCAAAGTCGATTAATGGTTCATACAGGTTGAATCCGTCCAGTATAGCACCGGCAACAACGAGTGTTGCCATTGTATGAGCGGGTGTTAGCTTGCCAACATCAAACATAAGTTGGCCAATTACACATATGAGTCCGCCGATGACGAAAGCCCAGAAAAAAATCATTGCGTTGCACCTCCAAATTCAATCGAAACGGCGTGAGCGATACATGGAATCGTTTCTTCTTGTTGGAATGTAAGTGGAGATAGTAAAGCGCCTGTCGCAACGACAAGTATTTTTTTGAACTCTCCTCTTTTCATTCGGTTTAATAAATGACCGTATACAACTGTTGCAGAACATCCTGGTCCGCTAGCACCAGCTATGACAGGTTGTCCTTCTCTATAGATGAGTAGCCCGCAATCTTGAAACTGTTCGCTTGTCACTTTTGTTCCGTGTTTATGTAGTAAGTCATAAGCAATTTCGCGTCCGACATGTCCTAGGTCGCCTGTTACGATTAAATCGTAGTAAGAGGCATCAATTTGGCGTTCGCGCAAGTGGGCTTCAATTGTATCGACGGCAGCTGGAGCCATCGCACCGCCCATATTAAACGGATCCGTTAGTCCCATATCAACCACTCGTCCGATTGTTGCAGATGTTACCCTAGGACCATGTCCAGTGTCACTTAAAATAGCCGCGCCTGCCCCGGTTACTGTCCATTGTGCGGTAGGAGGCTTTTGACCGCCGTATTCAGTTGGATAGCGGAATTGTTTTTCTACCGCGGTGTTATGGCTTGATGCCCCAGTTAATAAATATTTTGCACCTTTTGCATTTACGATACTTGCCCCAAGTGCTAAACCTTCCATAGAAGTAGAACAAGCACCGAATAATCCAAGATAAGGAGTGCCGAGTGTACGACAAGCAAAGCTTGTAGGAGTAATTTGATTAATTAAATCTCCTGCAAGTACGAATTGGATATCATCTTTACGAAGTTCTGCTTTTTCAGTAGCTCGGCTACAAGCTTCTTCGAATAAAATTTTATGTGCTTTTTCATAGGAATCCTGTCCGAGCCATAAATCTTCATGAAGGATATCGAAGTCTTCTGGGATTTTCCCTTTCGCTTCAAACGGCCCGCCAACGACTCCTGTCGAAATAATAACTGGTTTGTTTTCAAATACCCACGTTCGGTGTCCTTGTAACATTTATAGCCCTCCCCATTGAACGAGAATCGTTTTAATAAGTGCGATGACGAAAGCCGAAAATACACCAAACAAAATAACGGATCCAGCTAATTTAAACATGTTACCGCCAACACCAAGGACGAACCCTTCCGTTCGGTGTTCGATACATGCGGCAATAACAGAGTTACCAAATCCAGTGACAGGTACAGCTGTGCCTGCTCCAGCAAACTGTCCAAACCGATCGTATATACCGAATCCAGTTAGTAACATGGAAATGAAAATGAGAGTTGCGACTGTTGGATTTCCTGCTGAACGCTCAGTGAAATCAAAATATGTGATATAAAACGTAGAAATGAGTTGTCCGATGAAGCAAATAAAACCACCGACGAAAAAGGCTTTAATACAATTTTTCAAGACAGGGCGCTTCGGTTCGCGTTCTTGCTCGAATTTTTTATACTCTTGTTGCACAGGGGTTAAGTTCTTATCTTTACTAGACATTGCGATCCTTCCTTTTCTATTAAAAAGCGTTAAGTGTTAGACTCCATTTTTTTCCCAATGAGTTTTAATTGCTTATTGATCTCGTCTTTAGATACTTCTTTTTTCTTAATTTTGCTCTCAAGCTTTTCGAGTAACATAAAGATTTTTTTATCTGTACTTACACGAACATCGAAAGTAGGATGTTCATCACTTAGTTGCTTTTGAAGCTTCTTACGCAAAGCTTTTAATCCAAACCTTTCGTGATGCTCAGGTAGAACTGCTATGTAGAGATCTAAATTTGAATTCACTGCTGTGCTTTTTATAATTTCATCCATAGCGAGAGCCCTTTTCTTGGCTCCTTGTGATATAGATTGATTAAAGGATTCCGTACTCGTCTTTGTTAATTTGGGACTTTTTTCTTTCTCCGTTCGTTTTGCTTCTTCTTTCACTTTTTTATCTAAGGGACTATTATCACATCCGGCAAAAGAGCTACATAGAAGGGCAAATAAAGCGGTTATGAGGCCGAGTTTTCGCATGATTATCATTCCATTTCTATTGCAATATGTAATGTGATAGAAAAAGGATGACTGCATATCATCCTTTTTCTATTTCACAGCATGACGAATCTGTTATTGCTGTGAGTATTGTGGTTCTTCTTGTTGGACTTCTTCAACGCGTGGGTTTAAAGAATCGATAATCGTTTGCGTTTGTTGCGCAGCTGTTTGGAAAAGTTGCTTCGCTTGTTGGTTATCCGTATCAAGAGCGAATCCCTCCAAGCTAGCTTGTGCACTTTTTAATCCAGAAACAGTTTGCTTTAGTTTTGTAATTACAGTCATTGAATGAAGCCCCCTTTGGAATATCAATTCAAAGATTATAATTTGTGAGTTGGGGTGAATTTATGATTGGGAATTTTAGGGATGTATCATGTTTAAATTACAATTTTGTAATGAATATGTAAGGATAAGCGATAGTGGAAAAAAACTATTTCTCCTAGAATAAAGAAGGTAAAACAAGTTAGAAGGATATTTTAAGGAGAGAAAAATGAAAAAAATATTATTAGGTTTAATTGGAATATTTATATTAGTTATTGGTGTGGCAAGCTTTTCTCATAATGAGATAACAGATAGGTATAATCCGCTTGTAAAAGAGGACTTTGTATATGTAAAAGCGAAAGAATCGGGTCGACTATCCAGAGTAGGTAAGGTAGCTGGAGACTATAAACTTACTGGTTATTACGCTTCAGGTGAAGGAAGAGACGTTAAGTTTTATGCACCCCGTGGGCTTAGAGAGGGAGCATATGTAAAGGTTAAAACGAAAGGGGAATATATTGAAACATATCAAGAAGTACAGCCTAATGAAATCCCAAAAGAGATTAAAGAGAAATTAGATAAATAAGATGGGTAAGAATTGCCTCCTAAATGTAGAAATTAGGGGGCGTTTTTATGTAGAAAATAGCTTATATATAATGTGCTATCAAAGAGTTTTTATTGATTTAAATGGTTTTTATTGCTATTATTATGAAGAGAAAATAGAGTATAATTTATAATCATGCGCCCATAGCTCAGTCGGATAGAGCGGTGGTTTCCGGTACCACGTCTGCCGGGGGTTCGAATCCCTCTGGGTGCGTTATTTATCGTTAAAGTCTTGCTATATCTACATTCTTTTAAGAAATACTTTGGATAACCGTCATACATTTAGCGTTACTATGACACGTTCTATTCCAAAACGGAAAGAATTACGGTATTAAGTAAGCAGCACTCAACAGCGTGAAGAACGTGTTGAAAATTAATAGTAAATCTAGGGAAACCCCTTGTATGTGATTAGAAATAATCGTGTACAGGGGGTTTTTTCGTTATGAAAAGAATTAAAAGGCGTGCTATTGGAAAACGTCGCGATGTTGATACGGATATTGTCCTATATAAGCCATCTATTACTGTTAATAGGGCTTTAGAACGTGTAATGGACATTTATGTAGCCGAAGGGTACAGAGAACGTACTATAAGCGATTATAGAATGTTTTGGACGGAGTTTATTAAGATAATTGACCGGCAGTTAATTACAGATGTTACGAAAGAGGATATAAGGAAGTACGTGAATCAACTGCTAAAAGAAAGAAAGTTATCGCCTGTGACAGTTAATATTCGCTTATCTGCTATTAGGGCAATTTTTAATCGTTTGGAAAAAGAAACGGTTATTGAAAATAATCCTGTGTTGGGTGTTAGAAAGTTAAAGGTAGATGAACAAAAAATTTATACTTTGACCGACAATCAAATAAAACGCCTATTCGCGATGATTGATAAGACTTCTTATGCGGGCTATAGAGATTATGTAGCTATGCTGGTAATGCTTAAATGTGGCTTGCGTATCAACGAAGTCAATACATTAGACATCAATGACGTTGACTTTGATAATGGCGTTATTTTATTGCCTGGTAGAAAAAACAAGAACCGAAAAAGTAGGGTAATTCCAATGTCTAAAAAGGTTCAAAATGAGTTGGCCCAACTAGTAACAGAAACAAGAGAGTATTTTGAAGGGTTGGGAACTGCTGTATTCGTTAATTCGTTTGGTGAACCTTTAAAATACGACCATATACGTAAAAGAATGAATTACTATGGGAAGCAAGCTGGTTTGAATAAAGAATGTAGATGTTCACCACATAGTTTACGCCATACTTTTGCTGTTAATTTTTTAAAGAATGGTGGGGATATAAGGACGTTAAGTCTTATTTTGGGTCATAGTGATTTATCGACTACACAGGTGTATTTAAGTTATTCAGATACTCACGTAGTTGAACAATATATGAAGGCTAGTGATAACGATAATTTAGAGGTTTAGAACAAAGAAAAAGTCCCCGACGGCAATCGGAGACTCAAAACAATTCAAATTCAAAACTAAATAACGGATATTCCGTACATTCAGCACCTCCATTATAAATTTTTGAAAAATATAATGCAAGAGGTCTAGTTTCTTATTGCCTTTTTTAGGTGATTAGTGGCGTTGGTGTGTGGTAATTCCGAACGTGGAATTGCCTGATACCACGTAAATAAAAACTGATAAGCTGTAATTCCGTGCTGCATACATCTATTTAGCGGGAACGTGTTACGGCGTGGCTAGCTGTTGGTCGTGCAGGGGGTACAGAGTATACGCCTACAAAAACAGCACCCCTCATTGGAATCCTGTTCTTCTATTGAGGGAGGGCGAGAACTTGCCCAGGGACGATTCCCTAAAAGGTTCGGGTGGTTATCGTTAGCATTACGGTGCTAGTGGCTTTGGAAGTAATCAGATAAAAACTTTTGAAGCTTTACAAGAAGCCCGTGATACATTTATATTTTCCAAAACTGGTGGAAAAACTAGAGTTAAAGATGTACAAGAGGTAATCCAAGATTACGCAGATAAGGTTCTTGATAAAGTAGATGTAAAAAATGAGTATCCCGATTCGTATACAGCATCTCAAAAATTGCGTGCAGAACTTAAAGAAGCAGGAATTGAACCACCACCGTATCCTAATGCGGCACATCATATTGTACCTTGGAATGATGGTAGGGCTGTGGAAGTACAGGAATTATTAAAAGAGATTGGAATACACCATGATGCTGCTGTTAATGGGGTATTTTTACCGTATAAAGTGAATGATTATGTGACCACTGAAGTATTGCATATAGGTAGTCATTCTAAAGAGTATATAAGAGAAGTAACAGAACGACTAAATAGTGTTATGGAAATGGGTGGTACTCAAGCTGATGTAGCTGAAGTTTTACACAAAATAAGACAAGATTTATTAGAAGGTAAGATAAGATTAAATGAACCAAAGAAATAATTATATATCAGTTAACAAATTGTAAAGGAGAATATACATATGAAAATTTGGCGATTAAAAAGTTCAACTGATGATTATCAAACTTTTCAATTATTAAATTATGAAGAGGACAAGAAATATTTTAAAAACGATTTTAATTCCAAAGTAAGTTTGTCAGATTCATGGACAGTTAAATTTATTGAGATTATAGATGAAGGGTATCAAAGTGATTGTCCTATTTTTTGGGGGAAATCTGGTGTACAAATAATTAGTGAGAAAGCTAAAGGAGTATTAGAACCCTTAGTAGGCAATAATGTTGAATTTTTACCATTAATTCATAAAACAACAAACGAAAAGTACTATGCTATTCATGTTTTACGTGTATTAAATGCACTTGATATTAATAATACAATATTTGAAAAGTTAAGTTCAGGTTTAATAATAGGCTGTGAAAAATTTGTATTTATTCCTAGTGTTGTTCAAAATGAAACGATTTTTAAATTGTATATAAATGAAAAAATTCATCCGAACTATCTGTTGGTATCAGATGAATTTAGAAATGCAGTTTTAGAGAGTGATTTAAAAGGCTTTGAATTTGTAGAGGTATGGGATTCAAAAGCGGACATGTAAAAGAAAGTCCTTAAAATAACTGATAGGAGTTAACAGCATGGACACAAAAGTTTCAGAAATCCTAAGAATGTTAGACAATTATGAGGGGAATGAGAAAGAAATTTTTGAACAGATTCAAGCTAAAGCAATGGTTAAATATAAACAATGTGAAGAAATGATAGATACGATACTTAATAATAAGTCTAGAACTGAAACAGAAAAACATGAAGCTATAATGAATATGATAGGGCATATCTTCACTTGTGGGGTTTCTTATGGAACTGTTCAAATTCCATTAGCAATGATTGAGAAACATCAATCGTCTACGCATTAATTTATATTTTAAAATAAAGGTGAAACAATAGAAGAAATGAAATTAATATTGAAAAAAGTACGTAAGCGATTTATAATCGAAATAGTTTAGCATACATAACGTTGTATGTTCATGTCAAAAAAAATCATTTCTAAATTACATGCAAGGTAAAACCTTGATTTTACTGATAATTTTACATAACCGTTACCGTTTGGTTTCCGGTACCACGTCTGCCGGGGGTTCGAATCCCTCTGGGCGCGTTATGTATTGTTGGTGTTACGTGTTGAAAATAGATAGTAAATTTAAAACAACCTCTTGTATGTGATTAGAAATAATCGTGTATAGGGGGTTTTTGTTATGGCCCTACAAGGTTCTTCTGTTAATTTTGTAATGAGTTTATACTAAAATTATCTAAAACTTATAGTATGAGGGGATTGCAGGTGCGTAAAATTAGTGGATATTTAAGCATTTTAGGGGATAACGAACGTAGAACCGTTGCTGTATCTGATTCTGGTGAAATTACAGGCGATGAGATGTTGAAATTCATGTTAAATATGGAATTGCACTATAAAGAAATTGATAGGGATTGTTTTGGACCTAGTCACTATTTGCCTAGCGGAGACTACCATAAGGATTTAATAGCGATTGTCTTTACGGCTGAAATGATGTTAGACGAAATGGAATTAGAAGGTGAATGGCCTGCTGAAGAAGGGGATGTTATATTTAACGAAGCATAATGAATCTATCTGCATAAAAAGGTCTGCACTTACAAATATAAGTGCAGACCTTTTTTATTAATGGTTGTTATATCTGATAATAAGATTTACTATTAGTATGTGGTAATAATTTTTATCGCGCTATTATTTTCTTTCAATATTATTCAAATTTCGGTTGTAAGTTGTAAATCTCATTAATACATATAAATTAATAATATTTTGGAATGGGTGTCTGTGATAGCATTCTCCTTTTACCAAACTTATTGTACAATAGAAACAAGGGGGAGATTAGTTTGAAGGCAAGTCTTTTACAAGAACAAAGCTTACGTTTGGCAATGACACAAGAGTTAAGGCAAGCGATTACAATGCTCCAGTATAATGTACAAGAATTATCGGAGTTTTTGTATGAGCAATCGTTAGAGAATCCCCTTATTGAGTTAGGTGGTTTTGAGAGGGAGAAGAAAAAGAGCTCTAACAACAGTAAAAGTACCAGCAAACAAGTCGAGAATCAGATGGAAATCTACAGTGTGGATTCAACAACGATTCAACAACATTTATTAAATCAAATACAGTATTATAAAATAGATGAAGAAGAGAGAAAATTAGCTTCTTTCATTATTATGAACATGGATGGAAATGGGTATTTACAAGAAACGAACGAAGAGTTAGCGGAGCTCCTTTCCGCACCGATCCATGTAGTCGACCGCTCTGTAGAGCTTGTCCAATCACTTGAGCCAGCAGGGGTAGGAGCGCGTAATATTCAGGAATGTCTAACTTTGCAATTGAAGCGCTTACAAAGACGGAATGGATTAGCGGAAGAGGTTATAGAGGATCACTTCGCTTATTTCGTGAAGAAAGATTGGCGAAAGCTCGTTCAAGTGTTGAAGTGTAGTAATGAAGAATTGCAATCGGCGGTGAACTGTATTACGTCATTACAGCCGAAACCAGGTCTTGCGTTTTCTTCTGATAAACCACTTTATATTGTGCCTGATATGGCGGTGAAAAAAGATGGTGATCGTCTCGTTTTACAAATGAACGAGAGAAATATGCCGAGAATTGAAATTCATTCTGAGTATAGTGCGCTTCTGAATAATAGTGAAAGTGAAGTAGCATCTTACGTATCAGAAAAGTATCAGCATGTGCAGTGGATTATGCGCAGTTTAAAACAGAGAAAACAAACGCTTCTGCAAGTGATGACTATTATTATGGAAAAACAACGTGATTTCTTCTGGGAAGGTCCAGAATATTTAAAACCGCTTGCTTTAAAAGAGGTAGCGGAAGAGTTAAGTGTGCATGAATCTACAATTAGTCGTGCAACGCGAAATAAATATGTGCAAACACCACACGGTTTATTTGAGATGAAATCGTTCTTTAGTAATGCTGTTTCGACTACTGAGGATGAAGCAGTTTCTACAAAGCGTGTGAAACGATTTATCCAAAAGCTTGTTGAGGCAGAGAATAAGAAAAAGCCACTTTCAGATCAAAAGATTTCAAAATTATTAGAAGAAGAGCATGAAATCATTATTTCTCGAAGAACAGTGGCGAAGTATAGAGAACAAATGCACATTCCAGCGTCGTCATTACGAAAAACGATCGGATAGGTGAAGAATATGAAAGTTGTACTGTATACAAAAAAAGATTGTGGCCTTTGCGTGCAGGCGAAACAAGTTTTACAGGAAGTACAATATGAATATTCTTTTCAAATCGAGGAAATAGATATATATGAAGATAATGACCTTTTGGAGAAGTATCATTTAATGATTCCGGTTGTAGAAATAGGCGGGAAACAGGTAGAATATGGTAACATTCACAAAGGTGTCATAATAAACTATATAAACAATGCAGTTAAGAGTTGAATAAGTTTCTATCTCCTGTTACAATAATACACGTAGCAGGGATTATTTTTTTAACCTATGTGGGACACAAAATGTCACTACGGGACGTAAGGTGACCACGAGGAAAAATGAACCAATGTAGTGAGGAGAAAAGATATGCGCTCATGGATTCAGAACACAAAAAAATTATTACCTGATCTGCTACCTGTTATGCAAACGAGAATGCAAATTCTTCAATACATTAGGCTCATGCAGCCGATTGGAAGAAGAAACTTGTCAGCAAGTCTCGGTATGACAGAACGAGTATTGCGAAGTGAAGTTCAAGTTTTGAAAGAACAAAACTTAGTTCACGTCGCTTCTTCTGGAATGACTTTGACAGAAGAAGGAACAGCTTTAGTTCTTGCTTTGGAAGACTTTATGAAAGAAATTTCCGGGTTAAAGGTTTTAGAAAAGCAACTTAAGGAAACATTAGACTTGGATGAAGTTTTCGTTGTCCCTGGTGATAGTGATGAATCACCTTGGGTCAAACTGGAGATGGGCCGTGCTTGTGTGACTTGTATAAAAGACCGTCTGACAGCGAATAATATCGTTGCTGTGGCTGGAGGAACTACGCTAGCTGCTGCTGCGGACATGATGCAGCTTGATTGCAAAGATTTACATATGCTATTTGTCCCAGCGCGTGGTGGAATTGGAGAGGGCGTCGAATTAGAAGCCAATACCATTTGTGCCAAGATGGCGCAAAATACGATGAGTAATTATCGCTTATTGTATGTTCCAGACCATGTTAGTAGCGAAGCATATGCGTCTATTGTGACAGAGCCTTCCGTGAAAGAAGTTCTTGAGTTGATTCGATCTTCCAATATCGTCATTCATGGAATAGGTGATGCGTTAACAATGGCACGTCGCAGAAATACTTCAGAAGCAGATTGGTTAAAGATTCAAGCAAGCGAAGCAGTAGGCGAAGCTTTCGGTTACTACTTTAATGAACAAGGAAATGTTGTTCATAAAGTAAGAACAGTTGGTATGCAACTTGAGGATTTACAACATGTATCTCACGTTGTTGCAGTCGCTGGAGGTTCTTCAAAGGCAAAGGCAATACAGGCTGTAATTAAACAAGGGCACACTTCAATTCTAATTACAGATGAAGGTGCAGCAAAACAGTTAACAAAGGGTATTACCCTTTAATATAATCCCCCAAGGAGGAAATTCAAATGACTAAAATTGGTATTAATGGATTTGGACGTATCGGACGTAACGTATTCCGCGCAGCTCTTAACAACTCTGAGGTAGAAGTAGTAGCAATCAACGACTTAACAGATGCTAAAACATTAGCTCACCTTTTAAAATATGACACAGTTCACGGAACTTTAAATGCAGAAGTATCTGCTAACGAAAACAGCATCGTTGTTAACGGTAAAGAAATTAAAGTTATCGCTGAGCGTGACCCAGCTCAATTACCATGGAGCGACTACGGAGTAGAAGTAGTAGTAGAATCTACTGGCCGTTTCACTAAAAAATCAGACGCTGAAAAACACTTAGGTGGATCAGTTAAGAAAGTTATCATCTCAGCTCCAGCTTCTGACGAAGATATCACTGTAGTTATGGGTGTTAACCACGAACAATACGATGCAGCTAACCACAACGTAGTATCTAACGCTTCTTGTACTACAAACTGTCTAGCTCCATTCGCTAAAGTATTAAACGAAAAATTCGGCGTAAAACGCGGAATGATGACAACAATTCACTCTTACACTAACGACCAACAAATCTTAGACTTACCACACAAAGATTTACGTCGTGCTCGTGCAGCAGCTGAAAACATGATCCCAACATCTACTGGTGCAGCTAAAGCTGTAGCATTAGTATTACCAGAACTTAAAGGTAAATTAAACGGTGGCGCTGTACGTGTTCCAACTGCTAACGTTTCTCTTGTTGACTTAGTTGTTGAACTTGACAAAGAAGTAACAGTTGAAGATGTAAACGCAGCATTCAAAGCAGCAGCTGAAGGCGAATTAAAAGGTATCCTTGGATACAGCGAAGAGCCATTAGTATCTATCGACTATAACGGATGTACAGCTTCTTCTACAATCGATGCATTATCTACAATGGTAATGGAAGGTAACATGGTTAAAGTACTTTCTTGGTACGATAACGAAACTGGTTACTCTAACCGCGTAGTAGACCTAGCAGCATACATGACTTCTAAAGGTCTTTAATTCTTAATTATATAAGTAATCAATGACAAAACGAGGGAGAGGGTTTGTTCCCTCTCTCTCTTCTTTCGTTTTAAAAGCAAATGTGTTAAGCTTTTGAGTGGGTTTTGTCAATCCTAACTAGTAGTCGGAGGGAAATCCAATGAACAAAAAATCAATTCGTGACGTAGATTTAAAAGGTAAGCGTGTATTTTGCCGCGTTGATTTCAACGTACCTATGAAAGAAGGCAAAATTACAGATGAAACTCGTATCCGTGCAGCTCTTCCTACAATTCAATATTTAGTAGAGCAAGGTGCGAAAGTTATTTTAGCAAGTCACTTAGGCCGTCCAAAAGGTCAAGCAGTAGAAGAATTACGTCTTACTCCGGTAGCAGCACGTTTAGGCGAGCTTCTTGGTAAAGATGTTAAAAAAGCAGACGAAGCATTCGGACCAGTTGCACAAGAAATGGTTGCAGCAATGAACGAAGGCGACGTATTAGTTCTTGAAAACGTACGTTTCTATGCGGGCGAAGAAAAGAACGATGCAGAACTTGCGAAAGAATTTGCAGCTCTTGCTGATATCTTCGTAAACGATGCATTCGGTGCAGCTCACCGTGCTCACGCTTCTACAGCAGGTATCGCAGACTACCTACCAGCAGTATCTGGATTATTAATGGAAAAAGAGTTAGATGTACTTGGAAAAGCACTTTCTAACCCAGAACGTCCATTCACAGCTATCATTGGTGGTGCGAAAGTAAAAGATAAAATCGGTGTAATTCGTCATCTATTAGACAAAGTAGATAACTTAATCATCGGTGGCGGACTTGCTTACACATTCGTTAAAGCTTTAGGTCATGAAATTGGTCTATCTCTATGTGAAGACGACAAGATCGAACTAGCTAAAGAATTTATGCAACTTGCAAAAGAAAAAGGCGTAAACTTCTACATGCCAGTTGATGTTGTAATCACAGAGGAATTCTCTGAAACTGCAACAACTCAAATCGTAGGTATCGACTCTATTCCTTCTACATGGGAAGGCGTGGACATCGGTCCTAAAACACGTGAAATTTATGCAGATGTAATTAAAAATTCTAAGCTTGTTGTATGGAATGGACCAATGGGTGTATTCGAAATGACTCCATTCGCAGAAGGTACAAAAGCAGTAGGACAAGCATTAGCAGATGCAGAAGATACATACTCTGTTATCGGCGGTGGTGACTCTGCAGCAGCTGTTGAAAAATTCGGTATGGCTGATAAAATGAGCCACATTTCTACTGGCGGCGGTGCGTCATTAGAATTCATGGAAGGTAAAGAGCTTCCAGGTGTAGTTTGTCTTAACGACAAATAAGTAGCAGCCAAAGAAAAAGGACGGTGCAAAGCATGCGTAAACCAATTATCGCAGGTAACTGGAAAATGAATAAAACTCTATCTGAAGCAGTTAGCTTCGTAGAGGAAGTTAAAGGTCAAATCCCAGCAGCTTCAGCTGTTGATGCAGTAGTTTGCTCTCCAGCTCTATTCTTAGAGCGTTTAGTAGCAGCAACTGAAGGAACTGATTTACAAGTAGGTGCACAAAACATGCACTTCGAAAAAAATGGTGCATTCACTGGTGAAATTAGCCCAGTAGCACTTAGCGACTTAAAAGTAGGCTACGTAGTACTTGGCCACTCTGAGCGTCGTGAAATGTTTGCTGAAACAGACGAGTCAGTAAACAAAAAGACTCTTGCAGCATTTGAACATGGTTTAACACCAATCGTATGTTGTGGTGAGACTTTAGAAGAGCGCGAAAGCGGAAAAACATTTGATCTAGTAGCAGGTCAAGTGACAAAAGCACTTGCAGGTTTAACAGAAGAGCAAGTTAAAGCAACTGTTATCGCTTATGAGCCAATCTGGGCTATCGGTACAGGTAAATCTTCTTCTTCTGCAGATGCAAACGAAGTATGTGCGCACATCCGTAAAGTTGTTGCAGAAGCTGTTTCTACAGAAGCTGCAGAAGCTGTTCGTATTCAATACGGCGGTAGCGTAAAACCAGAAAACATTAAAGAGTATATGGCACAATCTGACATCGACGGCGCTTTAGTTGGCGGTGCTAGCTTAGAGCCTGCTTCGTTCTTAGGTCTTCTGGGGGCGGTAAAATGAGAAAGCCAACAGCTTTAATCATTCTTGATGGTTTCGGACTACGTGAAGAAACTCATGGGAATGCTGTAGCACAAGCTAAGAAACCTAATTTTGATGGTTACTGGAACAAATTCCCTCACACAACGCTTACAGCTTGTGGTGAGGAAGTAGGTCTTCCAGAAGGTCAAATGGGTAACTCTGAGGTTGGTCACTTAAATATCGGTGCTGGCCGCATCGTATATCAAAGCTTAACACGCGTAAACGTTGCAATTCGTGAAGGTGAGTTCGATCAGAACGAAACTTTCCAAAATGCAATTAAAAGCGTAAAAGAAAAAGGTACTGCTCTTCATTTATTCGGTTTACTTTCTGATGGTGGTGTGCACAGTCACATGAACCATATGTTTGCTCTTCTTCGCTTAGCAGCAAAAGAAGGCGTGGAGAAAGTTTATATCCATGCATTCTTAGACGGCCGCGATGTTGGACCACAAACAGCAAAAGGTTATATCGATGCAACAAATGAAGTAATTAAAGAAACAGGAGTAGGACAATTCGCGACTATCTCTGGTCGTTATTACTCCATGGACCGTGACAAGCGTTGGAATCGCGTAGAAAAATGTTACAGTGCTATGGTGAATGGTGAAGGCCCTACTTATAAATCAGCAGAAGAGTGTGTAGAAGACTCTTATGCGAACGGTATCTATGATGAATTCGTATTGCCGTCTGTAATTGTTAACGAAGATAACACGCCAGTTGCAACAATCAATGATGATGATGCAGTTATCTTCTATAACTTCCGTCCAGACCGTGCAATTCAAATTGCTCGTGTATTTACAAACGAAGACTTCCGTGAGTTCGATCGTGGTGAAAAAGTACCTCACATTCCTGAATTCGTTTGTATGACACATTTCAGTGAAACTGTAGATGGTTACGTGGCATTCAAGCCAATGAACCTTGATAACACATTAGGTGAAGTTGTTGCGCAAGCGGGATTAAAGCAACTTCGCATCGCGGAAACTGAAAAGTATCCGCACGTTACATTCTTCTTTAGTGGTGGTCGTGAGGCTGAATTCCCAGGAGAAGAGCGTATTTTAATTAACTCACCGAAGGTTGCAACGTATGACTTGAAACCTGAAATGAGCATTTACGAAGTAACGGACGCTTTAGTAAATGAAATCGAAAATGATAAACATGATGTTATCATTCTTAACTTTGCAAACTGTGATATGGTTGGCCATTCTGGGATGATGGAACCAACAATTAAAGCAGTAGAAGCAACTGACGAATGTTTAGGAAAAGTTGTAGAAGCGATTCTTGCAAAAGATGGTGTAGCACTTATTACTGCTGACCATGGTAATGCTGATCAGGAGTTAACTGCTGATGGTGGACCAATGACAGCTCATACAACTAACCCGGTTCCTTTCATCGTTACAAAAAATGATGTAGAGCTTCGTGAAGGTGGTATTTTAGGAGATATCGCTCCAACAATGCTTACGCTTTTAAATGTGGAACAACCGAAAGAAATGACAGGTAAAACAATTATTAAATAATTTGCTTATATAAAAAGGAGAGAATTTATTATGTCAACAATTATTGATGTTTATGCTCGCGAAGTCCTTGACTCTCGTGGTAACCCAACTGTAGAAGTAGAAGTTTACACAGAAAGCGGCGCTTTCGGACGCGCTATCGTACCAAGTGGTGCATCTACTGGTGAGCACGAAGCAGTAGAATTACGTGACGGTGACAAATCTCGTTACCTTGGTAAAGGTGTTCTAAATGCAGTAAACAACGTTAACGAAGCAATCGCTCCAGAAATCGTTGGTTTCGACGTAACTGACCAAGCTGGTATCGACCGTGCTATGATCGAATTAGATGGCACTCCAAACAAAGGTAAACTAGGCGCTAACGCTATCCTTGGTGTATCTATGGCAGTAGCTCACGCAGCAGCTGACTTCGTAGGTCTTCCATTATACCGTTACCTTGGTGGATTCAATGCAAAACAATTACCAACTCCAATGATGAACATCATCAACGGTGGTTCTCACGCTGATAACAACGTAGACTTCCAAGAGTTCATGATCTTACCAGTTGGTGCTCCAACATTCAAAGAATCAATCCGTATGGGTGCTGAAGTATTCCATGCACTTAAAGCTGTATTACATGACAAAGGTCTTAACACTGCAGTAGGTGATGAAGGTGGATTCGCTCCAAACCTTGGTTCTAACCGTGAAGCATTAGAAGTAATCATCGAAGCTATCGAAAAAGCTGGTTACAAAGCTGGCGAGAACGTATTCTTAGGAATGGACGTTGCTTCTTCTGAGTTCTACAACAAAGAAACTGGTAAATATGACCTTGCAGGCGAAGGCCGTACTGGCTTAACTTCTGCAGAAATGGTTGATTTCTACGAAGAGCTTTGCAAAGACTTCCCAATCATCTCTATCGAAGATGGTTTAGACGAAAACGACTGGGATGGTCACAAATTATTAACTGAGCGTATCGGTGATAAAGTACAATTAGTTGGTGACGACTTATTCGTAACTAACACTCAAAAACTTGCTGAAGGTATCGAAAAAGGTATCTCTAACTCAATCTTAATTAAAGTTAACCAAATCGGTACTTTAACTGAGACTTTCGAAGCTATCGAAATGGCTAAACGTGCTGGTTACACAGCAGTTGTATCTCACCGTTCTGGTGAAACTGAAGATGCTACAATCGCTGACATCGCAGTTGCAACTAACGCTGGCCAAATCAAAACTGGTTCTATGAGCCGTACTGACCGTATTGCTAAATATAACCAATTACTACGTATCGAAGATGAACTAGGCGAAATCGCTGTTTACGATGGTATCAAATCTTTCTACAACATCAAACGATAATTGTAGAAAATAACGACAGACCGTGAGAAATCACGGTCTGTTTTTTTATGCTTAAAATTGCTCACCCGTCATAAGTGACATGAAATGTTTAAAGAAACGGTTATAATCAAAATCAATTGCAATTTGATGATTCGGCCAATCAGTAAATGGTTTAGATTCTCCTAAAGAGCGAAATTCTCCAATGCTTGCTCCTTGTGCATAGGATTCCGTCATGACAACGATAGGTGATTTGTGATACGTAAACATAGAGTTATCAAGTAAAGCGAGTATTGGCATTGTGTCATGGAAGGGGCTTCCCTCTAAATGCGGTAAGGCGTCTTTATAATAGCCGTAGTAATAATGATCGAATAACGGTTTGACGAGTGGGGCTTTTCCTTTTGCTTCAATGTATTCAGCCATTTCTGGTGTAATGATGGAATACTGAGTGACGTTTAATGGATAGATGTACATGTTAGGTGAGGATTGAAGGACTATATTAGCGGCAGTAGGATCGCCATAAAAGTTCGCTTCGGAAATAGGGGTCACATTACCAGGATGTAAAAAGGCGCCGCCCATTACGTAGTAAGATTTAATTTGCTTCATGAGCTGTTTACATAAGATGAATAAAATTGCTAGGGAGGTAAGTCTTCCTAAACTAACAATGATTAATTCATCTTTATACTGTTCAATAAGAGGAATGACTTCGAAAAAATTCTCCATTTCTCCGTTAGTCACATGTCCCTTTGGAATAATTGGCCCGAGCCCTTGTTTCCCGTGTACTTCCGCAAAGAAAGCAGGAGGGGCGCCAGTAAGTGGGCGTTCTGATCCACCAAATATCTTGATATTTCTATCCTTTGCTTCGCTCTTAAGAAAATGAGCGTTTTGTACGGCCATTTCTTTTGGAACATTGCCGTAATCAGCAACAATGCCGACGATTTCTATTTCATCGATAAAGAATGCTAAGAGGAGAGCCATCGTATCATCAATCCCAGGATCACAAAAAATAAGAACTTTTTTTGGCATATGCTCACCACCTATCTTGTTTATCCCGTAAAAGTCCGATTGTGGGAAGGAACAAAACCGCCACTAATGAAAGTTTCACTTTATATATATGTAAGTTTAAGGATAAAAAGATTATTTTATTGAAATAATAACATTACAAATTCAGAAAATAAAAACTTTTTATATTAGGTCAAGGTTTTTGACTTAATTTTTGTTTAGAAATGCAGTCATATCAAGGGTGTAAGCGTATAACATAGGCTGTTTTTGCTGTCAAGTTGATAAATTGCAGCTTTTTACAATTTATACTATGATAAAGATATTAAGAGAAGATCGTATAAACATGAGGGATGATGAACATGAAATTTACAAAGATTCTTGTCCAAATTGCAGCTCTTTACGTTTTTTATATGGTTGGAAATTGGGTACAAGAAGTGTTAAATATTCCGATTCCAGGAAGTTTGATTGGAATGTTCCTCTTACTTGTTTTACTTAGCCTAAAAGTCCTTCCAGTGAAATGGTTCGATTTAGGAGCAGAAACACTCGTTGCTATTATGCCGTTTTTATTAATTCCGCCAACGCTTGGCCTAATGAATTACGGTGCTTTTTTTATGAGTAAAGGAATTTCTCTTTTCATTACAATTGTAGCGAGTACATTTTTAATTATTATTGTCGCAGGACATACGGGACAATATCTTGCGAATAGAAAGGAAAGAGAGTCGCGATGAGCCAAATATTAATCGGAATCGGTTGGGTTCTTTTTACGGTGCTATTATACCAATTATCTAAAAAAATCTATAAATTATTTCCAACACCATTCACCATTCCAATGCTTGTAGCAACAGGATTAATGGCTTTCTTATTTATCATGCTTGATATACCATATCAACATTATATGGAAAGCGGTGGTGGCTGGATTGCAAAACTGCTGGGACCCGGTGTTGTAGCATTTGCAATTCCTCTTTATAAGCAACGTCACGTTCTGCAAAAATATGTTGTACCGATTGCTGGTGGCGTATTAGTAGGGACAACAGTTGCAATCGCAAGTGATTTTGCCATCGCATCACTTATGGGAACAGATAAAAGCTTAATTTTATCTTCTTTACCAAAATCGGTGACAATGCCAGTTGCGATGAGTGTTTCAGAGCAAGTTGGTGGTGTACCGTCATTAACAGCAGCTTTCGTTGTTATCGCAGGTATTACTGGAACGATTACCGGCCCACTTTTATTAAAATGGAGCCGTGTTACAAACTCAGTTGGTAAAGGTATCGGATTTGGATGTGCTTCTCATATTATGGGTGTAATGAGAGCGATGAAAAATAATGAACATGAAGGTGTTATTGGATCGGTAACAATGACATTAACAGCAATTTTGACATGTTTGCTCGGGCCGTTATTTGCAATGATGTTTATGTAATAGAAGAAAAGCGAGAGCGACTCTATAGCTCTCGCTTTTCTATAGAATTTATGCTACAGTTAAAATAACTGAATCTTTGTAGGAGGTACGCCAAGTGCATACGTTATTATCCGTTTTACTTATTATTGTATCGATTTTAATGATTGTTATGGTACTTATGCAGTCTAGTAATAGCTCAGGCCTTTCAGGTGCAATTTCAGGCGGTGCAGAGCAATTATTTGGTAAGCAAAAAGCACGTGGAATTGAAGCAGTATTAAACCGTATTACAATTGTTTTAGCTGTTCTATTCTTCGTATTAACAATTGCTGTTACGTACTTAAATTTATAGAATTGAAAGAAGAAGCGTTAGTAAGATGTACTAATGGTTCTTCTTTTTTTATTTTGCCATTTGAAAGATGTTTCTAATTAGATTATAGAAATATAAATATGGTACACTAAGATATAGAAAGAATACGACTAGATTACAGAAGAGAAAGAGGAGAAGTACATGATGAAATTAGCATCTCCGAAACCATTTACATTTGAGGGTGGAGACCGCGCTGTTTTATTACTACATGGTTTCACAGGAAACTCAGCTGATGTACGTATGTTAGGGCGTTTCTTAGAGAAGAAAGGCTACACTTGTCATGCGCCAATTTTTAAAGGGCACGGTGTACCACCAGAAGAGCTTGTTCATACAGGTCCTGAAGATTGGTGGCAAGACGTAATGGAAGCATATCAGCTTTTAAAAGATAAAGGCTTTGAGAAAATTGCTGTTGCTGGATTATCACTTGGCGGCGTATTTTCTTTAAAATTAGGTTATACAGTACCGGTTTTAGGTGTAGTGCCAATGTGTGCACCAATGTATATTAAGAGTGAAGAAACGATGTACCAAGGTATATTGGCATATGCCCGCGAATATAAAAAACGTGAGCAAAAATCACCAGAGCAAATTGAACAAGAAATGTTGGAATTCCAAAAGACACCGATGAATACATTAAAAGCACTACAAGAGCTAATTGCTGACGTACGTAACAATGTGGATATGATTTATGCCCCAACATTTGTTGTACAAGCGCGTCATGATGAAATGATTAATACAGATAGTGCTAACATTATTTATAACGGTGTAGAATCTACGTTAAAAGACATTAAATGGTATGAAGACTCTACGCATGTCATTACACTTGATAAGCAACGTGACGAGCTACATGAGGATGTATATAACTTCTTGGAGCAACTAGATTGGTAAGATCTAGTTGCCTCTTTTTTTCATAAGGAATTTTTTGTGAAAACTGTAAAAATCATTAGGGGAGTATTAAAGTTTCGCTTTATACATCCCCGGTCTTTCGGATACACTAAATAATATAAGGGTTTAAAGGAGGTATTTCTGCTTGGAAGAAATCATACAAGAAAATATTGATAAGTTGTTATTATTTATGAGAGAAGAAGCGTATAAACCGCTAACGATACAAGAGTTAGAAGAGGCATTTGGAATTGAAGGTTCTGAGGGCTTTAAAGATTTTGTAAAGGCACTTGTAACGATGGAAGAGAAGGGACTTGTTATTCGCACACGTAGTAACCGTTACGGTCTTCCTGAAAAGATGAATTTAGTACGCGGTAAATTAATTGGACATGCACGTGGCTTTGCATTCGTTGTACCAGAAGAGAAGAAAACCGGAGACGATGATCTTTTCATCCCACCTACAGAGTTAAACGGTGCACTTCATGGCGATACAGTATTAGCGCGTGTTAGCGCACAATCAAGTGGATCACGCCAAGAAGGTTCAATTGTACGTATTTTAGAGCGCGGCACGAAAGAACTAGTTGGTACATATACAGAATCGAAAAACTTTGGATTTGTTGTACCTGACAATAAGCGCTGGACGAGTGATATCTTTATCTTGAAAAGTGCATCAATGGGTGCTGTAGAAGGCCATAAAGTAGTTGTGAAAATTACGAGCTATCCAGAGAATCGTTTAAGTGCAGAAGGTGAAGTTATTCAAATTCTAGGTCATAAAAATGATCCAGGAGTAGATATTTTATCAGTTATCCATAAACATCATCTACCTTTAGCATTCCCTGAAGAAGTGATGGAGCATGCAAACAGTGTACCAGAAACGATTTCAGAAGAAGATTTAAAAGATCGCCGTGACCTGCGTGACCAAATGATCGTAACGATTGACGGTGCAGATGCGAAAGATTTAGATGACGCTGTTACAGTAACGAAGCTCGAGAACGGTAACTACAAGCTTGGCGTTCATATTGCGGATGTAAGTCATTACGTTCAAGAAGGTTCTCCAATTGATGTAGAAGCAGCGGAAAGAGCAACGAGTGTATATCTTGTTGACCGTGTAATTCCGATGATTCCGCATCGTCTATCTAACGGTATTTGTTCGTTAAACCCGAAAGTAGACCGTCTGACGTTATCTTGTGAAATGGAAATCAACAACTTAGGTGATGTTGTAAAGCATGAGATTTTCCAAAGTGTGATTAAAACGACAGAGCGTATGACGTATGCTGACGTAAGAAGCATTTTAGAAGATGAGGACGAAGAGTTAATCAAACGCTATGAGCCGCTCGTACCGATGTTTAAAGAGATGGGTCAATTGGCACAGATTTTACGTGAAAAACGTATGCGCCGCGGTGCAATCGACTTTGACTTTAAAGAAGCGAAAGTATTAGTAGATGAAGAAGGTAAACCGACAGATGTTGTCATGCGTGATCGTTCTGTATCAGAGAAGTTAATTGAAGAATTTATGCTTGTTGCGAACGAAACAGTAGCAGAGCATTTCCACTGGATGAACGTACCATTCATGTACCGTGTCCATGAAGATCCGAAAGAAGATAAGCTGGAACGTTTCTTCGAGTTTGTAACAAACTTCGGATATGCAGTAAAAGGACGTGCGAATGAAATACATCCTCGTGCGCTGCAACAAATTCTTGAAATGGTTCAAGGACAGCCTGAAGAAGTAGTTATTTCAACAGTAATGCTTCGTTCAATGAAGCAAGCGCGTTACGATGCGGATAGCTTAGGACATTTCGGTTTATCAACTGAGTTCTACACACATTTCACATCACCAATTCGTCGTTACCCAGATACAATCGTTCATAGATTAATTCGTGAATACATTATTAACGGTAAAGTCGACAACGAAACACAAGCAAAATGGCGTGAAAACTTACCTGAGATAGCAGAGCACTCTTCTAATATGGAACGTCGTGCTGTTGAAGCAGAACGTGAAACAGACGAAATGAAAAAAGCAGAGTATATGGTTGATAAGATTGGCGAAGAGTATGACGGTATGATTAGCTCTGTAACAAACTTCGGTTTATTCGTAGAGCTTCCAAATACAATTGAAGGTCTTGTACACGTTAGCTACTTAACGGATGATTACTACCGTTATGATGAGAAACATTTCGCAATGATCGGAGAACGTACAGGTAACGTATTCCGCATCGGAGACGAAATTACAATTCGTGTTATTAACGTAAACAAAGACGAGCGTGCAATCGACTTTGAAATCGTTGGCATGAAAGGTACGCCTCGTCGTAAGTTCAAAGATCGTCCAGTCGTTATCGAACAGCCAAGAACAGGCAGAAAGAAACGCGGTGGACGTAGCGAGCGTAGTAATGAGCGCGGTGGCGAACGCGGCACAGGAAGAAAGTTTGATCGTGGTGGCCAAGGAAAAGGAAAAGCATCAGCAGCCACATCCGCTAGTCAGCCAGGGAAAAAAGATGGTAACGGTAATGGTAAGAAGAAAAAAGGCTTCTTTGAAAATGTACCAGGATTCAAGAAGAAAAAGAAAAAGCGCAAGTAAGAAAAGAGTGGCTTCGCTTTAATGAAAAGGCTTCGCTTTAATGAAAAGCGGGGCCTTTTCTTTTTTATTGGTGGCTTGAGAGCGAGCCACTTTCGTTTTTTGTTGGAATCCAGCTACAGTGGCTAGAATGTTCGGCGGCTTCGCTTCTTCCCGAGAGGCAAAGAGCGCCTCAAGGTCAGAAGCTCCATCCACCTCAAATTCTGAGCGAGCCACTTTCGCTTTTTATTAACATTTGTTACAATAGTAAAAATAGAGGAGGGACGTTATATGCCAAAGGGTTCAGGTAAGGTTATTGCGCAAAATAAAAAAGCATTTCATGATTATTTCATCGAAGAAACATACGAGGCAGGGCTTGTCCTTCAAGGAACTGAAATTAAGTCGATTCGCGCTGGACGCGTGAACTTGAAAGATGCGTTTGCACGTGTACATAATGGTGAAGTATGGGTACATAATATGCATATTAGTACATATGAGCAAGGGAATCGTTTCAACCATGATCCGCTTCGCACGAGAAAGTTACTTCTTCATAAAAAAGAAATTGAGAAGTTAACGGGTGCTTCAAAAGAAACAGGCTATGCATTAGTTCCAGTTAGAATTTATTTAAAAAATGGATTCGCGAAAATGGCACTTGGTTTAGCAAAAGGTAAAAAGCAATATGATAAGCGTAACGATTTAAAAGAAAAAGAAGCAAAACGTGAAATTGCACGCGCGTTCCGTGATCGTCAAAAGATGTAATACAGATATTTACATTTGTAAAACGACGCGCGTATGTTATAATAACTTATGTAAGATTGTTGCACATTGAAAAACAGCTCTTAGTAGCTATCACGATATTTCTTCGTATGCTCCATTTTTATCATGGGGACGTTACGGATTCGACAGGGATAGTTCGAGCTTAGGTTGCGAGTCGAGGGGATCGGCCTCGTTAAAACGTCAAAGCCTATAATTGGCAAACAAAACAATCTTTCTTTAGCTGCTTAATTGCACTAAAGGTTCCTCCCTCCATCGTCCATGTGGTAGGGTAAGGGACTCAAACTAAGTGGACTACGCCGGAGTTCGCCGTCTGAGGGCGAAGGAAGAGAACAATCAGACTAGCAACTTGGAAGCCTGTCGATAGGCCGAAGAGTTCGCGAAATGCTAATATATCGACTACACTCGTAGAAGCTTAAGTGCCGATATTTTTGGACGTGGGTTCGACTCCCACCGTCTCCACCAATACATATTTGGTGGTTTTTTTATTTTGTATGATATGAACCATAACTTTGCCAGATTGGCAAGGTTATGGTTCTTTTTGTTTGTGGCAAAGTTATGCTTTCTCTATACAAATAGATACATCGACTATTCCTAACAGCAAGAAATATCTATTTTAACAGTAATTATTTGTTAGCAGACTTAATTTACGCTCATTTGTTTCAATAAAGAGTGAATCGTATCATTAAGACAGGTATATTAAAAAGCCCCTTCAAATTCTGAAGGGACTTTTTAGTATATAGGAATTGGTTTAAACCCGATATAACATTTCTTAGAAGGGGGCATTGTTATGTTATTCAGGTTTATTGAGGAGCTTTCGTTTGAAGCAACTTTAACCCCATACCAATAAAAATCATTCCTGTTACCTTATTTAGAATCACTCCTACCTTTTGGTTTCCTCTTAGTTTTTTTGTAACATATGAAGAGAAATAAGCAACAAATAAACACCACAATAATCCAGTGGCTGTAAAAGTAAGTCCCAAAATGATAAAGGGAATAGGACCTGAAGCCTTTGTATCTATAAATTGCGGAAGAAACGCAATAAAGAATAAAGAGACTTTTGGATTCGTAAGACTTGTTAAAAGCCCTTGTATATATATCTTTCTAATGTTTAATTTATTGGATGAAGCCTGGAAATCTACATTCGTCTTATCAAGTACCATTTTAATCCCTAGATATACGAGATAGATAACACCAATAATCTTAATGATGTTAAATAATACAACGGATTTTGTAAGTATAATAGATAAACCAAAAGCAACAAATAACGTATGAACTAAAGAGCCAGTAATAATACCAAAAACAGAATACACACCTGCTTTTCTGCCTTGTGAAATACTTCTTCCCACAATATACATGGTGTCCGCACCAGGAATTAAATTTAATAAAATCCCTGTTAGTAAAAACACTTCATAATTAATAATTCCGTACATTTTAGCACCTCTATCTATTTTTTGGTGCCCTTATTGATATTAAAGTAAATAAAAGAAAAACAAAAGTATTTTTTATTTAATCAAAAGATTAACAACTTTTCAGCCTACAACCATTTTTAATGGTCTAATACTTTATTCTATAGTCTAAAGCATTTTTTAAATGAAACAAGATATTCCCAATGAAAAATATTTGATTTTAAATGTTGGAGATGGACCACTACTATTTTTTGTGGCAAGCTTATGGTTCTTTTTGTTTTGTAGTTTTATAAAATGTTTAAGTTGATGGGGGAAGGGTGGTACCCCTGAAAAAGAAAATGAAGAAATAGTTATTGACGATAAACAGGTAGATACTATAGCTACCTTTAATGATTACATAATATGTATTTAAATCTTCATATCCTTTGTGTTTCTATTCATATTTATTGTAAGATTATATAGAGTTCTCCTAATAAGCTGTTACAATGGCCTTTTTTAGGGGTTTCATATTTATAAATTTTAAAATGTTTTTTTGAGATAATTTTTTATCTAACTAAGTTATATTGAAGTAGAGGTGAACCATCGGTGAAGCAGGTGTTAGTAATTAAGAATGAACGGTCTTTAGCGAAGAAAATCGTAAGCGGTTTAAAGAAAGAAGGCCATTTCATTTTAAAACTTCACAATGAAAACCAAGGTTTAAATATAGTATATGAACAAGATTGGGATATTATCATATTGGATTGGGACTCATTAAGTATATCGGGACCAGAAATTTGCAGACAAATACGACTTGTTAAAACGACACCGATCATTATTGTGACCGACAATATTTCTAGCAAGGATTGTATAGCAGGGTTACAAGCAGGAGCAGATGATTATATAAGAAAACCATTTGTGAAAGAAGAATTAGTAGCCAGGGTTCAAGCTATTTTAAGGAGAAGTGACTATATCCAGCAAAATGAGACAAACTTTTTTCAGTTTAAAGATCTCTTTGTTGATGGATCTAGCAATATTGTGAAAAAAGGTAGTGAAAATCTCTCGCTTACGAAGCGCGAGTACGATTTACTCGTATTTTTAATCAAGAATAAAAATACAATATTGAGCCGTGAAATGCTTTTGAATCAGGTTTGGGGATATAACGTAGTAGTAAATCCAAATGTAGTAGACTTATATATTGGGTATGTAAGAAAAAAGTTAAAGTGCGAGAAGAAAGACAGATATATTCAAACGATACATGGCAGAGGCTATTCAATGGTTGAATGATAAAAATAAGATAATAAAATAGTTTCTGTGAAATATTAAAAGACGGAAACTATAAAAAGAAGATTGCTATCAGATAGTTGAATATGAAAAAATTAGCTATTAATGGGCCCTTTTTTGCAGTAGAAATCATGGTTTATAAGGTGCTAATCTATCAGTTAGTACGTGTGGGGGATGGATCTGGTGGAGACTGTATCTAATTTGTTTTTAATTTTGTTAACTCACACCATTCACAAGATTTTCACAGAATTAATGACTATACTTATTTACAGGATGTTCAAATGAAAATGATTATCAATAGCGATTTAGATGCATAAAAGTTACTATCTAATTTAATCTATGGACTTTATCATTTTCGAACTAAATTACATAATAAGGAGTATACGTATGAAAAAAACTATGCTTTTAAAATTAGTAAGTATTCTAGCAATTTTCACTTTAATGTTAGTAGCTTGCTCAGATTCAGGTAAGGAAACTTCGAAAGCTAATAAAGGTGATAGTAGTGATAAGCCAAAAACGGTTGAAATCACTGATGCTCATGGAACTGTTAAAGTCCCTGTAAATCCAAAGAATGTAGTTGCTTTAGATAATAGAACTTTTGAAACTTTAGCTGATTGGGGAATTAAATTAGCGGCTGCTCCAAAGGATGTAATGCCTGCAGATTCAGCATATGTAAAAGATGATTCAGTTAAAAATATTGGGAATCACCGCGAACCAAATCTTGAAATTATTGCAGCGGCAAACCCTGAACTTGTAATCGTTGGTCAAAGATTTGCTGGTCATTACGAAGAAATCAAAAAATTAGTGCCAAATGCAGCTGTTATTGATCTTAATGTTGATGTTTCAGAGAAAGCTACTAAGCCTGGCGAAAACTTAGTAAAAGGACTTAAAGATTCTACAATTACTTTAGGAAAAATCTTTGATAAAGATAAAGAAGCTAAACAAGTAGTAACTGATTTTGATAAATCTATTGAAAAAGTAAAATCTGCTTATAATGGAAAAGATAAAGTTATGAGTGTTATCGTTACTGGTGGAAATATTGGTTTTGCTGCTCCACATTCTGGTCGTGTTTGGGGACCGATGTATGAAATTTTCGGTTGGACTCCAGCATTAGAAGTTGCTAATTCTACTGCAGGTCATAAAGGTGATGACGTTTCTGTTGAAGCTATTGCACAAACAAATCCTGATTGGTTGTTCGTATTAGATCGTGATGCTGCAACATCTGATGCTGCTACTTCAGCTCCTGCTCAAGATGTTATTTCTAAATCACCAGCTCTTCAAAACACAACTGCTGTTTCTAAAAAACAAGTTGTTTATGCACCAGCAGATACTTACACAAATGAATCAATTCAGACTTATATAGAGTTATTTGGAAATATCGCAAAAACTTTAGCTAAGTAGTGTAAAGGAGTACGAAACAGTGTCAAAAAATATGATTTCTAGGGTTGAGAATATTTCTCAACCCCAGTTTTATAATCACAATAAAATATGGACAAAACCTTTTATAATAGCGATTATAGTTGTTATAATTTTAGGGATTATATCACTGTTTACTGGAGTTTATGATATACGTGGACAAGAGGACGGAATGGAGATGTTTTTCATCACTCGTGTTCCGAGAACAGTTGCATTAATGCTTACTGGAGCTGCAATGGCGATGGCAGGGCTCGTAATGCAATTAATTACACAGAATCGTTTTGTTGAACCTACTACAACGGGGACTATTGAATGGTCAGGCTTAGGCCTGCTTTTTGTATATTTATTATTTCCTGCCCCGACTTTAGTTCAAAGAATGACTGGTGCAATCATTTTTTCTTTTATAGGAACTATGATTTTCTTTCTGTTTTTAAGAAGAGTTAAACTTCGTTCGTCTTTAATTGTCCCTATTATTGGATTGATGCTTGGAGCAGTTATTTCTGCAGTGTCTACTTTTTTGGGACTCCTTTTTCAAATGACGCAAAGTATTGAAACTTGGTTCGTAGGTTCATTTGCTACCGTTCAGGTGGGAAGATATGAATATTTATGGCTAATTGTTATCGTTACTTTGCTTATTTTTATGTATGCAAATAGATTGACTTTAGCTGGGCTAGGAGAAGATGTCGCAACAAGCCTTGGAGTTAATTACAATAGAATTGTTCTTTTTGGGACTGGCCTTATCTCTGTTGCAGTTGGAATTGTTGCAGCTGTTATTGGAAACTTACCTTTCTTGGGATTAATTGTTCCAAACATTGTTTCAATGTTTAGAGGGGATGATCTTAGGAGTAATTTACCTTGGGTATGTGTGATCGGAATGGGGACAATAACTACCTGTGACATCATTTCTCGAACAATTATAAAGCCTTTTGAAGTACCTGTTTCTTTAATACTTGCAACAGTGGGAGCAGTCGTGTTTATTACTATTTTATTGAGACGAAGAAAACCAAGGAGGCTACGATGATCACATTAGACTATAAAAATAAAGAAAATGTCGAAATCGATTCTAGCCTTCATAATGAAAGTAGATCAGCTAGTGCCTTTCGTTCTAAGAAGGAAGCAAGACGTTATTGGATTGTACTGATAACATTGATTGCTTTAGGTCTCCTTTCTTCATATGGACTTTTAGTTTATAACAATCCAGTTCCGATAGATTCACCTTCTTTTATCCCAGTTGTTAAGAGAAGGATAATAGCTATTGTTGCGATGATTATTGCTGCAGTTTGCCATAGCTTGTCGACAGTTGCTTTCCAATCTATTACGAACAATAAGATTATTACGCCTTCGCTTTTAGGTTTCGAATCACTTTATTCAGCAATTCATACGAGTACAATATTCTTCTTTGGTGCTAGTGCATTAATAAACTTTAATGGAATTGGATCATTTTTATTCCAAGTTGTTGCTATGGTCTTGATGAGTTTGATACTTTATGGATGGTTACTTTCCGGTAAATACGGGAATTTACAACTTATGCTTTTAGTTGGAATTATTATTGGTACTGGACTGAATTCCGTATCAACTTTTATGAGAAAGCTACTTGCGCCTTCAGAGTTTGATATTTTACAAGCGAAATTATTTGGTTCTGTTAATCATGCAGATCCTGCATATTTTCCTGTTGTAATTCCTATGATTATAGTTGTAGCGGTATTAATTTTTGCTCATTCTAAGAAGTTGAATATTTTATCACTTGGAAAGGATGTTGCTACTTCCTTTGGGGTTAAATATCAACCTAGTGTAATTTATACGCTTGTATTAGTTGCTATTTTGATGTCCATTTCAACAGCTCTAATTGGGCCACTTACTTTCTACGGCTTTTTAGTAGCAACTTTGAGTTATCAGGCGGCTTCAACTTATGATCATAGATATATTTTTCCAATGGCTTTTGCAATAGGATTTTTGATAATGACGAGTGCATACTTTTTAATGTATCATGTATTCAATGCTCAAGGTGTAGTTTCAGTTATTATTGAATTATTTGGTGGAATCATATTCTTAACTATAGTTTTAAGGAAGAGGGCTTTATGATAAAAATTGATAATGTTAAAAAGTTCTATACTGATAAGGTAAAAATAGGACCTTTGGATATTGAAATACCAAAAGCGGGCTTTACTTCTTTAATTGGACCAAATGGTGCTGGAAAGTCTACGACACTATTGATGATTGGAAGACTCTTAGATATGGATGAAGGCCAAATTCAAGTAGCGAATATGGATGTTTCTGAATCCAAATCAAAAGACTTAGCAAAAGTTTTGACTATATTGCGACAAGAAAATCATTTTGT
The DNA here is from genome assembly GCF_058791555.1 of Bacillus sp. EB106-07-01-XG149. Taxonomy (NCBI): domain Bacteria; kingdom Bacillati; phylum Bacillota; class Bacilli; order Caryophanales; family Bacillaceae; genus Bacillus; species Bacillus sp. EB106-07-01-XG149. The sequence goes on from NZ_JBYTDP010000005.1 coordinate 272,710, forward strand.
AACGAGGCTTACTATTAGACAACTAGTTGGATTTGGGCGCTTTCCTTATTCAAAGGGAAGATTAACTAAAGAAGATGAGGTTATTATTTCTAAATATATCGATTTCTTAGATTTAACTAGTCTAGAGAATAGATATTTAGATGAGCTTTCTGGTGGTCAAAGACAAAGGGCATATGTAGCGATGGTATTGTGCCAAGAGACTGAATATGTGCTTTTAGACGAGCCTCTGAACAACCTTGATGTTGCTCGTTCTGTTCAAATGATGGAGCATTTGAGACGTGCGGCTAATGAATTTGGAAGAACAATTTTGACTGTTATGCATGACATCAATTTTGCAGCCAAATACTCTGATAAAATTTGTGCTATGAAAGATGGACAAATTGCTGCTTTTGGAACAGTAGAAGAGGTTATGGACCCAACAATTTTGACAGATATTTTTGAAACAAAAATAGAAATTATCAATGGTCCTTATGGGCCAATTGCTGTGTATTAGTTACAAAATGAGTATGCAAAAAAGCTGCTGTCTATATTTTATAGGCAGCAGCTTTTTTTATGCGATTGCCGATGATAGCTCTGTCCCACAGGTATTTCATTACTTCCGGCCCTGCGACGCTTCCAACAATAAACTTGTAAATTACTCATAAAATGTAAAGGAATGCTTCAATTTTTCAAGTATCTACCAAACGGAAAATTTATTTCTGTATAACTTTTTATGAGGATTCAGTTTGGTTCTTAGTATGTAATATTGCATATAAGAGTGTATTGATAAAAGTGTAAGGGGTCACTATAATGAGGGCATAAAGATTAATCACATTTTCGTAGCAATAAAAAAGGAGGAAATAATATGGAAATCGCAATGGCAGTTTTGAAATTTGTAGGTGGCGTAATCCCGTTAATTCAAGAACTTTTAAAAGCATTTATGTAGGTTTATTAGTTAGCTATCATTTATCAATCATTATCATATCTTACTAAAAAAAGAACGGGGTGATTTTTCTGAATATTAAGAAAAACACTAAAAGAAGAAAGTTCCTTGCATGTTTATTAGTTAGTCTATGCACTATTAATTATTCATCTATTTCCTTCGCAGAAACACAAGTAGGTAATGCAACTGATGTAATCAAAAATGCTAGTGGCATTGATACTGGTATAGCAAATCTTAAATATAATAATCAAGAGGTTTTAGCTGTAAATGGTGATAAGGTAGAGAGTTTTGTTCCGAAAGAAAGTATCAATTCAAATGGTAAATTTGTAGTAGTGGAACGCGAGAAAAAATCACTTACAACTTCACCAGTCGATATTTCGATTATTGATTCTGTGGTGAATCGTACGTATCCAGGAGCGGTACAACTTGCAAATAAAGCTTTTGCAGACAATCAACCGAGTTTATTAGTGGCTAAGAGAAAGCCTTTGAATATTAGTATAGACTTACCTGGCATGAGAAAAGAAAATACAATTACTGTCCAAAATCCGACATATGGTAATGTGGCTGGAGCAGTAGATGATTTAGTATCTACTTGGAATGAAAAGTATTCTAAAACACATACGTTACCTGCAAGAATGCAGTATACAGAATCTATGGTTTATAGTAAATCACAAATCGCAAGTGCCCTGAACGTTAACGCTAAATATCTCGATAACAGTCTAAACATCGATTTTAATGCGGTTGCAAATGGAGAGAAGAAAGTGATGGTAGCGGCATATAAGCAAATATTTTATACCGTAAGTGCTGAACTACCTAACAATCCATCCGATCTTTTTGATAATAGTGTTACTTTTGGTGAGTTAACTCGTAAAGGTGTAAGTAATTCGGCTCCACCTGTTATGGTTTCAAATGTAGCTTATGGTAGAACTGTTTATGTAAAATTAGAAACAACATCTAAGAGTAAAGATGTACAAGCTGCTTTTAAAGCCTTACTTAAGAATAACAGCGTCGAAACGAGTGGACAGTATAAAGATATTTTTGAAGAAAGTACCTTTACTGCTGTAGTATTAGGCGGAGATGCGAAAGAGCATAACAAGGTTGTTACTAAAGATTTCAATGAAATCCGAAATATCATTAAAGATAATGCTGAATTAAGTCTTAAAAATCCAGCATATCCAATTTCATATACAAGCACTTTCTTAAAAGATAATGCAACTGCTGCTGTTCATAACAATACAGATTATATTGAGACGACAACTACAGAATATTCAAGTGCTAAAATGACACTTGATCATTACGGTGCTTACGTTGCTCAATTTGATGTATCTTGGGATGAATTCACATTTGATCAAAATGGGAAAGAAGTACTAACACATAAAACATGGGATGGTAGCGGCAGAGACAAAACAGCTCATTACTCTACAGTTATCCCTCTTCCACCAAATTCAAAAAATATAAAAATCGTAGCTAGAGAATGTACTGGTCTTGCATGGGAATGGTGGAGAACAATTATTAATGAACAAAATGTTCCATTAACAAATGAAATAAAAGTTTCAATTGGAGGAACAACATTATACCCAACGGCTAGTATTAGTCATTAGGTATAAAAAAGCGCCCTGTAATCAGGGCGCTTTTTTACTTAGTCACAAATTTTACTCTTTCCAAAACTGTTCTAGCAAAATAACGATCATAGTACCTACGAGTAATCCGTTACTTAAAACATATTGTAAGAAAGAAGGAACTCCGCTAAATGCACTTTCTGGAAGAAACATTATTCCCAAACTGATTAATAATGAAATTCCTAATATAGTTAATCGGCGTTGCTTTAATTCTTCACGTAAAATGGATTGAAATGAAATGCCTATTACTTGGACAAATGTAGCTAAAAGTGCAGAATTAGCAATAGGACCTGGTAGCAAGGATATAAAGTTTACAATTGAGGGGATAAAAGAAATACTTGCTAATATAAGACTTGCTATAAGAAACGACTTCACCTTTTTTTGACCTGTTAGTTGAATAAATCCTGCTGATGCAGGTAATGGTACAATTCCAATTGTAGAGAACAATGATGAGATAATATGTGATATACCTCCGACCCATACACCACGGTTCAGTGTTTGCTTTTCATTTTCTTTAGATAACGGAGCCACTTGTTTTACAGCCGAAATAGCAGCAATTGTATTTGCAACTAAAAGAAAGGTAAATAAAGTCGCAGTTAGAGTCATTCCAATATCGAATCTAGGTGTGCCCCAAGCAAATATCTCTGGTAACTTAACTAGCGTTGTATGTGAAGGCATATGAGATGATTTTCCTAATACTGCATACAAAAGCCAACCGCATGAAATTCCAAGTAACACAGCGTAACTTTTCATCCATCCTTTCCCTTTAATTGATAAGAAAGTAATAAGGGCAAAAACAAAGAGCGCAATAGTAGCTGTTGTATAGTCGGGATGAGTTGCAGATTCTTGTAATCCCATCATTCCTTTTAGTAATACACCACTAAGCTGAAGTGCTAAGATTAAAAGAAAAGTTCCTGTAACTAAAGGGGTAAATAAACGTAAGGTTCGATGAACAAGCCCTGTTATACCAAGAACGAAGAGTAATATACCTGCAATAATTAACCCGCCTTCTAAAAGTTGTAATACATCTTTTGCACTTTGTCCCTGATGCATAGCTACTTGTCCCAATATGACAAATATACTTACCCATGAACCTGCTGGCCCATCCGCTATGGGATAGCAATGCCCAAACCACGCTTGTAGAAACGAACTTACTCCCACGACTAAAAAAGTCCGCTGCATTAATGTTGAGATATCTTCTATTGGTAAATGGAATATGCCACCAATAATGATAGGTAATGCAATTGCATTTGCTAATAGAAACACAAACCATTGTAGAATACTAAAGCTCGTATCAAAGTATTTTTTATTCATATTAGTCTCCTTTGCTGAAAAAGAATCGCATAGTAAAAATCCATCCTTTCTACACCGTTAGATTAAAAAGGATGGATTTTGTAAATCTATAAAATTATTTTAATTATATAGATAGATTTTTAATTAATCACCAAGTACGGAATGGTAAGAATTTCCCGTTAAGTGTAATCACGATACGAGGATCGCCGCCTTTTGGATCTTCTTGTGTATCCACACCTAGGTTGAAGTTAATCGCACTCATTACGCCTTCGCCGGCTTTTTCTAAGATTAACTCTCTAATAGTTGGTGCATATTGTAACATCATTTCATATAAACGATATGCAATTGGGTCAGTAGGAGGCATTTCCATTACTTGGCCGCGAAGTGGAACTACTGTTAATGCTTGAACTACTTCTTCATCTAATTCTAATAGTTTACCGATTTTTTCTGCTTCTGGACGTGTCATTGTAGCTTGTCCTAATAACGCTGTTACAACCCAAGTCTCAGAGTTTTCACTTACTTTTGCAATTTCTTCCCATGTTAAACCTTTTGCAATTTTTGCTTCTAAAATTTTTTTTGTAGCTTCTGGTCGATTCATATCTAATACTTGTCTTTTCATATCTAATAACTTCCCTTCGTGTAAGTAATATTAATTATTTTGTTTCACCATGTAATGCTTTATATCCATCTACCACTACATCTAATTTCCCTGTATGTGGATCAATAACTAAACCGTGTACAGGAACATCTTTTGGAATAAGTGGGTGATTTCTTACTAAATCAACATTAGCTTGTGTTGAATCGCAAACATCATCGAATCCGAATAACCATTTTTTAAGGTCAACACCAGCATATTCAATCGCTGATAAAATTTCTGGTGAAGCTACTCCACGATCTAATATTTTTTGAAGTGTTCCTTTTGGATTCGTTTGGCTCGCACCACATCTATGGTGTCCAATAAGGAAGATTTCATCTGCATTTAAATCGTATACTGACGCGACAACACTTTGCATAACACTATCGAAAGCAGAAGCAATTTTACCACCTGCATTTCTGATAACTTTTGCATCACCATCGTGTATATCTAAAGCTTTTGGAAGTAGCTCAATTAAACGAGCATCCATGCAAGAAACAACAACCATACGTTTTTTAGGCATTTTTGTCGCTTCACGAGGAGCGTATTCCTTATTTTCTACAAATTGTTCATTGAACGATAGAATTTCTTGTAATAACATATTTGTAACCTCCTTTAAATCTAGATGTATTTTTTTGTTGCGTCCTCTGTGTTATAAGTAAATATAACTGATAAATAATGTGATGTAAGAGGATAAACTAAGTATAGTGAATTGTATCGATAAGCAGAATAAGTTGGCGAAACACTTTCTGGCTTTCTACTTTCACGGTGAAAGGATTGGTTTATATCATTGATCAAACAGATTTTGAGATACTGAAATTATTAGGAGAAAACTCAAGAATACAATGGAAAGAACTTGGTCAAAAAATACATATGACGGGGCAGGCCGTAGGAAATCGAATTCGAAGATTAGAGGATTTAGGGATTATTGAACAATATACAATTGCAATAAATCGAATCAAATTAGGACAAGTAGTGACTGCATTTGTTACTTTGTTCGTAACAACAGCTAATCACCAAGAGTTTATGAATTTCTTTCAAGGAGAAGAAGGGATTTCTGAAGTACACCGTATAAGTGGTGAGGGGTGTTATTTATTAAAAACACATTTTGCTTCCAATGAAGAATTAGATAACTTTCTAGGACGACTATTAAAATACGGGAATTATCGTGTTAACTTATCAATAGGAAAGTTGAAATAAGGTTTCTTTTCCTTGGAGGGGATGGCAACATTATTTGCTAAACCTTATTTGTATAGAGATAATGAAGTCGTTTCATGTGTATCTTAAATAGTCAGAGCCTTACTACAATTTATGTGTAGTAAGGCTTTTTAAAGCTGTTAAAAAAATGAGGGATATTATATTCAACAATCGTGCTGAATTGTTGAGGGGGATATAAGACAATTTTTTTCAAGGGAATCATAAATGATTTTTCTTTAAAAAAATCCTGCAGCTCAGTACAGGATTTGTAATCAAACGTTTTTAAAAGCTAAATTGTGGTTTTATATCACCTTTATAAGGCTCATGTTCAACGAATATAGTTATGTCTTTACCCGCTTGGTCTTTACCAGTTCTTTTATACGTAAATTTCTTATTATTCAGTTCAGTAAGTTCAAGAGCCGCACCATATTTATTATTTCCAATTGAAACATGAGCTCTTATTTTATTTTCATGTACAACATCGAAGTAGCCATAATCACCGCGGCTTTGACCTGTTTCGCTATTGAAGAACTCGTATTTATTAGACTTGTCATCAAATTTTGCTAGACTTATAAAATTCGAATTAAACTGCGTTACATCATTACCGGCTTCATCTAATACCTTTGTTCCATGCCAAAGGGTTCCGCCTAAAATTTTATCTCCATCCACGTTTTTTACGATATCACCTGTAGTAGAGTTTAGCTGCTTATCCGGATCCGTGAAAGAAAGCTCTTTTTCTTTATATGGAACATGTTCAACGAAAACTTCTACATCTTTACCGTTAGCATCTTTCCCCATTCTTTTATAGGTAAATACATTTTTATTTAGCTTTGTCATGTCAACAACAGCTTGATACTTCATTGATTCTGAAATTAATATTCTTTTCTTCCCATCATTTGTGACAAAGAAAGTTCCTTTATCGCCACGGCTTGCACCAGTCTTAGCATCAAAAAATTCATATCTTCCTGACTTCGCATCATATTTTGCAAGACCAATGAAGTTTGCATTTTCTTTCGTTAAGTCATTTTTATCTTTGTCATACACTCTTGTACCTTGCCAATTTGTCTCGCTAAGAATATTAGCCATTTTTTGCCCTTTAGTTAACTTATTTTCCTTTTTAGTATCTTTCGCAGCTTGTTCTTGTTTTTGTTTACTATGATTTTCTTCAGCTTTCGTGCCAGCGCAACCTGTTAATGCTAATGTGAATCCTAGCAGTATGGATGATAGTACTTTTGTTTTTTTATTCATTTTTATCGTCTCCTTATTGTATGATTTTAGTTAGTACGGTTTGCGATTATAGTAGCAGTCCGTCCTTTTAAATTTTTGTTATATGAAAAGATTCAGGTGGGAGCAACGAACTTAGTTACTACGTTTATCATGTTAATCCCCGAGTATAAACTCCCTCTAAATAAATCATTAAAAAAAGATAAACTAATTCCTAAAAAATTTTCATATTTATAAAAAACAATCGCTGGCTTACTGGATGGCCCTTTCGAACGCTTATCAATTTTTTTCTGATACCTACGAGTAATCGAAAAATACATAGTAAAGGAAGAAGGAAAGCCATTAACAATAATGTAATTTCTAATAGAGTTAATTGATTGTATTGTAAAAGTTTTTAAGATGAATTGTAGGGGAAATGAAGATCTTATAGAAGGGATTCTTAGAGGAAGGGGATGTCCATGTTCGATTCAACAGATTTTAAAATTATAAAGTTACTACAAGAAAACGCTAGAATGAACTGGAAGGAAATTGGAGAGAGAGTACATTTGACTGGCCAGGCTGTTGGGAAACGAATTAATAAATTAGAAGAGGCAGGTGTCATTCAAAAATATACGATAGATATCGACAGGGCTAAGTTAGAAGGGTCTATTATGACGTTTGTGACACTATTTCTGCATGCACCACATTACCATAATCAAATTCAAACCTTTTTTGAAAAAACGGACGTAATTACTGAAATGTATCGTATAAGTGGCGATGGCTGTTATATCATGATTCTTCACACATCTTCACATCAACAATTAGAAGAGACTCTTGCAGATGTTTTACATTATGGTGATTATCGTATAAATACTGTTATTAAGACAATTGAAAAAAAGAAAGAATAAGATATTTATCCTTTCTTTTTTTATATGGAAATGGAATTCTTTATTTGTTTTTGTTTATAAAACTGTTTGCTGACATGACTTTTGCATAAATATCACCAAACTCTAATGCGCTCATGAATGACTGATGAGCGTGTACTGCGGGGATTAGATTTCCTTGAAATTCTAAATCTTTTGTTGTACAAGCATCTTCAATTACAACACATTGAAATCCTAAATCACTGGCAGCACGTACTGTTGCATCAATACATACATGAGTCATCATGCCGCAAATGACTAGTTGATCTATTTTTTCCTTCTTTAATGTTTCAAATAAATTGGTTCTTAAAAAACTGTTAGGGTGATGTTTTTGTATGACTCTTTCGTTAGCGATTGGCTGTACATCATCATGAATTTGAACACCTACTGTTTCAGGTAAGAAGAAAGTAGCTCCTTCATTGTTCGCAATATGTTGTACGTGAATAACTGTGTTATATTTTTCACGAAATACTTTCAAGACTTCTTTCGCTTTTTGTGCGGCTTTTTCAGGTTGATGCAATTCCATATTGCCGCCTTCAAAGTAATCATTTTGCATGTCGATTAATAGTAACGCTTCGTTCATAGTTAATCCCCCCACATATATTTGTACAGTACGTTGTTTGTACTGTACCGTTATTATATAAAGTGTAGGTATGTGCAGGTAATAATGTCATGAAACGATTTTAACGCATACAGTTTCATTGTGAAAAAGCTAAAAGATACAAAGTAAAGATTGGGGAAACGGCTATATTAAACGTAAATATCAGGATGGTGAAGTGTTAGTGAAAGAGGACGATCATATTTGATTTAACACTTTTGTAAGTATAATTTTGCTATAATAAATGCGTACTTACACGAAGGGGAGTTTAAAGATAAAATGAAGTCGTTTAATATCGATCATCTTATAGCTAGTGTTTTGCAATGGATATTAAATATAGCTTTAATTATATTATCCATTGTGTTATCGATTTTCTTAGTGAATGAGACAATCACATTTGTGCAGTATATCTTTTCGGAAAAGGAGTATACATCGTATAAATTGGTTGAAAGTATTATCGTCTACTTCTTATACTTCGAGTTCATCGCATTGATTATTAAGTATTTTAAGTCGAATTATCATTTTCCGTTACGTTATTTTATTTATATCGGAATTACGGCTTTAATTCGATTAATTATTGTATCTCATGAGGAACCGATGGAGACGTTGTTATATGCGGGATCCATTCTTGTTTTAGTTATTGCTTTATACATATCGAATATGAGAGATTTGAGAAAAGAGTAGTGCAGACATAAGTTTGCGCTATTTTTCATTTTTTCGTTAATAAGTTGTAAATTTCGACATGAAATTTTTATATTAGTTTATCATGTTTTTGTAATAAGGAAATCTAAAAAGGAGTGATGTGATTCATGTTTAATAAATTTTTGGGGAATTCAAGAGCAAAAAAGATTTGTGGAATTGGGGCATTAGCAACTTTAATAGGTTTTTCGTCGTTAGGGTCAGTTAGTGCAGGCGTAGCTTGCACTAACTTTTTATGTCTTGACCTTCAAGTTGCTTGAAAGTTTACAATGTAAATAGGGCGTTTGAAATTGAAAAAAATTGAGAAATTAAGTGAAGAGGTTTCTTTTACTTGGAGGTTATAACAATGAGTCAGGAATTGAAGTTACGTCCTTTAGAACGGGAAGATTTAAAGTTTGTACACGAACTTAATAATAATGCCCATATTATGTCGTATTGGTTTGAAGAGCCGTATGAGGCATTTGTGGAGCTGCAGGATTTATACGATAAACATATACATGATCAAAGTGAACGCCGATTTATCGTTGAGAAAAATAATGAGATGGTTGGATTGGTCGAATTAGTGGAAATCGATTATATTCACCGAAGAACTGAATTCCAAATTATTATTGATCCTAATTATCAAGGGCATGGCTACGCAGCAGAAGCGACGCGTTTAGCGATGGATTACGCTTTTTCTGTATTAAATATGCATAAGATTTATTTAGTTGTGGATAAAGAAAATGAGAAAGCAGTCCATGTGTATAAAAAGGTTGGATTTATAGTGGAAGGCGAGCTTTTAGACGAGTTTTTCGTTGATGGTAACTATCATAATGCGATAAGAATGTGTATGTTCCAGAAGGAATATTTTAAAAATAAGTAGTTGAATGATTTGGAGGTAATGTTGACGCTTCGTAAAACTGTATGCTAAAATCCCTTTTAAGTATTAAGGAAGGTGCAGAACATGCTTTATATAAAATTTGTAAAACTCATTAGAAAACTTTGCTCCGCACAAATGTATACGGTGAAGCGTTGTACGGAGCTTAATCAAGGGGCATAAATCCCTATATTCATCGACTGAATAACTTTTCTAAAAAAGTATAGTTTATCTATGCTTATTTGGTTATGGTTTTTCAGTTGATGTATAAAATAGATTAAGGGGCCATAGACAATGCTTTGTCTATGGCCCTTTGTGTATATTATTCCAATGAGCTTTTACTGTAAATTGGAGTAGTATGGGAAAAACCACGAAGCAGAGGGCTAGTGTCGAATGACGCTATCTCTCTGCTTTTTTAATTTCAGGAAAAGAGGAATAAAAATGAGTTTACTTAAAGTTGAAAGTTTATCACATAGTTTTATAGATAAAGTATTATACGAAAATGCTTCTTTTGATTTGTATAAAGGGGAACATATGGGGATTGTTGGACAGAATGGTGCAGGGAAAAGCACATTAATGAAAATATTGGTAGGGGAAATTATTTCTGATAAGGGGAGCATTAAGTGGCAACCTAATATTCAAATTGGACATCTTGATCAATATGCAGAAATTGATGGGAGCTATACCATTTCACAATATGTAAAGCGAGCCTTTTATGATTTGTTTGAAATGGAAAAGAGAATGAATAAGTTATATGAAGAAAGTGCGATGACTGGAGATGAGAATCAACTATTGAAAGCAGCTGAAATACAAGAACAGCTTGAGGCTCGTGATTTTTATTCAGTAGACAGCGTAATAAATAAGGTGGCAGCCGGTTTAGGTATTGATGCGATTGGGATGGATCGTGTTATTGATGAATTAAGCGGAGGACAACGGGCAAAGGTAATTTTAGCAAAGCTTTTATTAGAAGAGCCTACTATTTTATTACTAGATGAACCGACAAACTTTCTTGATAAAGAGCATGTTGAATGGCTTGCTAATTATTTAGTGAATTTTGAAGGGGCGTTTATTGTCGTGTCACATGATTTTGACTTTCTAGAAAAAGTGACTTCTTGCATATGTGATGTAGAGTTTGGAACGGTGAAGAAGTATTGCGGCAAATACTCAGATTTTGTAAGACAAAAGGAGCATTTGCGAAAAGATTATATTCGCCAATACTATGCACAGCAAAAGAAAATTGAAAAAACGGAAGAGTATATTCGTAGAAATATTGCTGGAGTGAATTCAAAAATAGCACAAGGACGTAGAAAGCAGTTGCAACGTATGGAAAAAATTGCGCCACCAAGTTTTACTCATAAACCGTCTATTCATTTTCAGGAACTTCCTATTTCGGTTCAGACAGTTCTGGAAGTAAATAATCTTGAAGTTGGTTACGATTTTGCTCTCTTACCAAAATTGGATTTTTCAGTGATGGGTGGGCAAAAACTTGTTATTACAGGGTTCAACGGAGTAGGGAAATCTACTTTATTAAAAACAATCGTTGGAACTATTTCTAGTATTGCCGGAGAATTTCACTTCTCAGAGCAAATAAAGATTGGATATTATGAGCAAGATTTAAATTGGAATAACGATAATTTAACGCCGCTTCAAATTATTTCGGAACAGTTTCCTAAACTAAATGTGAAGGAGGTACGTCATCATTTAGCTGCATGTGGTGTGAAAGATACTCATGTTTCACAAGAAATTCGTACGTTGAGTGGTGGTGAACAATCAAAGGTTAAATTATGCGGATTATTATTATCACCTTGTAATTTCTTAATTTTAGATGAGCCGACAAATCATTTAGATGCAGAAGCGAAGGGAGCTTTGCAAAAGGCACTCATTCAGTTTAAAGGTAGCATTATACTCGTATCTCACGAAGCAAGTTTTTATCTTGATTGGGCAGATAGTATTTTTGATATAGAGACAGGATTAGTTAAGGGGGTGTGAAACATATGAGTGGAAATGATTGGGAAAAGAAAATTATTTTATTTTTGACCGCTCAAACGATCTCTTTGTTCGGTTCCTCTCTCGTGCAATACGCGATTATATGGTATATCACCTTAACAACATCGTCAGGGTTAATGTTGACCATTTCAACTGTTTGCGGATTCCTACCGCAAATTGCAATATCTTTATTTGCAGGTGTTTGGATTGATCGTTACGACCGTAAAAAGATGATTATGTTATCGGACGGGAGTATAGCAATTGCTACGTTAGTTTTAGCAGTTTTATTTTTAACAGGATATAAAAGTATTTGGTTACTTTTTATAGTACTACTCATTCGTTCAGCTGGGACAGGGGTACAAACGCCAGCTGTGAATGCGTTAATCCCACAAATCGTTCCGAAAGATTATCTTATGAAAGTAAATGGGATAAATAGCGGTATTACATCTTTAATTATGTTTCTTTCTCCAGCAGCAAGTGCTGCAATTCTTTCTATTGCTAGCATTGAAACGACATTTTTTATTGATGTTATTACGGCTATGATTGGAATTAGTATTATGTTTATCATTCAAGTGGAGAGACATGTGAATACAGAGAGTAAGCAAAAATCTAATTTACAAGGTATAAAAGAAGGCTTTGCTTACTTAAAAGAAAATGTATTTATTAAAAGGCTACTCTTTTTATTAATCATTGTCATGATTTTAATAAGTCCAGCCGCCTTTTTAACACCTTTAATGGTAACTCGTTCTTTCGGTGCAGAAATGTGGAGACTTACTGCTAGTGAGATGACTTTTAGTGCGGGGGCGGCAGCTGGTGGCGTATTGATTGCGGCATGGGGTGGTTTCCGTAATCGTATGCATACAACAGCGCTAGCTTGTGCGTTGTATGGACTGCTTATGATTGGACTAGGGATTGCTCCGGTATTTATTGTGTATTTAGTATTTAACTTTTTAATTGGTATAACAATGCCGTGCTTCAATACACCGGTTACCGTGTTATTGCAGGAAAAAGTAGAACCTTCTATGCACGGACGAATGTTTAGTCTTGTACAAATCGCTAATTCATGCGCGTTTCCTTTAGGAATGATAATATTTGGTCCATTGGCTGATATGTTTAGTGTAGAAATTTTGTTAATTTATGCTGGGATATTCGTGCTATTGTGTGCGATTTATGTTGTAGTAAGCAAGAGGTTTGAAGTGTAAATATTTATGTTTGAAAAGGTTTGTGAGGCAATTTAAGGTGCTTCATAAACCTTTTTCTATTTATAATAATCAATAATTATTTATTGTAAAACAATAAATAATTATTGACGAATGATTTTGTTTTAGGTAATATGATGTTAATAATCTAAGGGTAATTATATGAATAGAGGAGAATGTGAAATGATAAATAAATACGTAGTAGCTATTTCTTTCATGATTTTAGCGATTATTTCTTTAGCTATACATGCTTCAAACAGTAAAGTGGGAGCGAATGGATTCCTTGAAGAACCTTTCTTTTTCTTAGTACCGATAAGTTATGTATTGTTCTTGAGTGGTATTGTTGTATTACTATTTGGATTTATTACTTCAAAGCTGAAAAAAAGTAATAGATAAAATGAAGTTTAAGTAGTGAGGGAGTCATTAATCGGGACAAAACACTCACCATGAAATAGAAACATACTATATGGAAGAAAAATAATAAGTGAGCTGAATCATGATGAATCATTATTTTTATAGTGGTAGACAAGTGGGAGCAGCTATTACACTGGCAGGAGCACAGGGGACAATTCATGCTGTGAATCAAGCGATTCAAATGCAGCAGCAAGCATATTTTGCACAAATGATGCAAGGGCAGTATATGTCGTACTCACAGTCTCCGATGCAAATTGTACATTACGATGTGCATCCAGCGGGTTTATTCTCCATTCCATATGGCGGGACATACTTCTTATGAAAGAAAGCGACTGATAAGAGTCGCTTTCTTTTTTTATATTCCGCCTAGCTTCATTCCAAGGAATGCAAAAAGGATACCGATTATATAAGTAGCACTTAAATATATAAATAGTATGCAAAAGTTTTTACGATTGAAGAGCTGAATGGACTCTAGTTTAAATGTTGAAAATGTCGTGAAGGCACCCATAAATCCAGTACCTAATAATAATTGCCAACCTGTAGTGACGCCATTGCCAATTATATATCCGAGTAAAAACGCCCCTGTTATATTAATGAGAAATGTAGCAATTGGAAAGGAAGTTTTATTTCTTTTTTTAAACCAATTGCTAATTGCAAATCGTGTAATAGCACCGAAGAAACCTCCAGTTGCCACTAATAAAGCTTCCATCATAAGTGATCACCTTTCGTAAGATGTTTCTTAAGTAAGAAATCACCTAATGTATAGCCAAGACCAGACATAATGAGTCCACCAAGTATGCTGCATGATACATATAAGAAAGCCGTACTCCATTCAGAATGATTGATTAATTGCACAGTTTCTACACTAAATGTCGAAAACGTCGTAAAGGAACCGATGAATCCAGTTCCAATGCCTGTGATAATTTCTGAAGGCAAGATATTTCTTCGAGCGATATACGTAGTTAGCCACGCTAATAAGAAGCAGCCGGCTAAGTTAATAAGTAACGTAGCTAATGGAAATGAATGATGCCATGAAGTATGAATAGTAAGACCTAAATAATAACGAGAGAGGGCTCCTAATATACCGGCTATGCCAACGATAATATAAATCAATTTCTTCACCTCTTTAAATAGCTTGCTCAAAAAAATAGACTCCTACCAGTAGTTATACTGGTAGGAGTCATTAGCTAAGCAGCAGTTATGGCGAACTCCATCGCCTATAATTATTACATATAGTGTACTAAAAATTGCGTAGAATTTCCAGTGAAGAAGTGGAGCTGTTTTGTATGTATGTGATGCTTTAAGATAGGGAACTTCTGTTTATAAACTAAATATAGTGATATAAGGTTTTTGATGTGATAAAATGTTTCTTATGTCTGTCATTTGTTTTTAGTTAACTGAAAATAAAGAAAAGTAAAATTGGTAGTTTTAGAAAAGGAGTCGTTCGTTTGAAAAAATTATTAAAAATAGTACTTATATGTATTTTAGTAGGATTGGGAGTTGTAGGTGGTTTTTTAGCGTATATGACACTTACAAAAGAACAGCCGGCTAATGTTATAAGTTTGAAGGTGGAGAATAATAAGGAACGCGTGTTAGCGCTTGGAAATGAATTTAAAGTTACAACATTTAATATTGGCTATGCTGGATTAGATAAGGATCAAGACTTCTTTATGGATGGTGGAAAGAGATCTGGTTCAAGTAGTAAAGAGCAAACGGAAACGAATTTAAAGAATATGCTTTCGTTTTTACAAAATGAGAATAGTGATTTTACCTTATTACAAGAGGTTGATATAAAATCACTGCGATCTTTTGATGTAAATGGACATGAATTTTTGAAAAAAGGATTACCTGATTATGCTTCGTCGTTCGGAAAGAACTATGATACAAAATGGGTCCCTGTACCAATTACAAGTCCAATGGGATATGCGGAGGCTGGACTAAGTACGTTTTCTAAATATACAGTCCAAACAGCGCAGAGGTTCCAACTTCCTGGAATGGAGCCTTGGCCAAAGCGTTTGTTTGATTTAGATCGAGCGATTGTTGAGCATAAAATACCTGTTAATAATGGGAAGTTTGTGAGACTCGTAAATTTACATTTGTCTGCGTATGATGAAGGCGGGAAAATTAGAAAACAGCAAGTAGAGTTTTTAAAAGAATATATGAACAAGCATTATGAAAATGGTGATTACGTAATAATGGGCGGAGATTGGAATCAATTACTTTCGAACGCTCAGTTAAGTGATCCGAAGTTTGTGAAAGAGCGCCCAGAGTGGTTAGTAGAGTTACCAAAGGACTTTACTGATGGTGGCTTTAAGTGGGCTGTAGATCCGTCTGTTATGACGGTGAGAGATGATGTGAAGAAATATGTGGAGGGTGAAAACTTCGTCACGATTATTGATGGTTTTATCGTTTCACCGAATGTGGAAATTGTAAATGTACAAGGGAAAGATTTAAAGTTTGAAAATAGCGATCATAACCCAGTAAGTGCGGTATTTAAGCTGAAGTAATCGATATGTATAAGTAGAAGGTGGGGCTTCATATATGGAGTGGTTAAAGAGAACTTGTTTTTCTAACCTTGAGAAAGAATCACAGAAAAATCATTTATTGCTGTTCATTACGATTTGTAGTTTCTTTCTTGGAATAATCGCGATTGGGTATTACGGATATATTTTTACAGAGAGAGCAATAGCGTTTTGGGTTTGTGGTATTTCAGTTGTTGTATTTGGAACGCTTCTTACTTTTATAGAAAGCATGGAAGCGATGTATAAATATATCATGACATTTATGTTGCTTATTATGTCTTTCATTATGGTACAAGCTTTTAATGAAAGTCCGGCTGTATTTCAAATGGTCTACTTTACGCTAGCAGTTTCACTTATTTATTTAAGTGAACGTCTCGTTATCATTCTCGGCGGAGTGGCGGTTGTTATTACATTTATTCTTTGTAGTTATTGGCCGGAACAATTTTTTGCTTATACAGCGGCATCTGAAGCTGCAAACTTCGCAAGCTTGTTAGCGATCGTAACGATCGCGATGTGGGGCGTAACGAAGATTGGCTCTAATTTGTTAGCTCGTTTAAGTGATGAGAAGCAAGAAGTAATGAGGAAAGCTCAGGAGCTAGAAGAGACTCAAAGACTTATTGAGGAAACTGTTGTGAAACTAGATAGTAATTTCAATCATTTAAGACAAAATATGAATACATCGATGGAGTCGATGAGTGAAATTAATTTCGCTTTTGAAGAGGTGGCAGTTGGTACTCAATCACAATCAGAGATGATGCATCGTTCAGTAGAAGTATTGAATGATATGGAGGGGAATATTGAACAAATCATTTCGCAAGTAAGAAATGCATCGACTCGTGTTGATGAAAGTTTAGAGATTTCAAAGGGTAGTGTACATACTTTACGAAATTTTGAAGCGAATATGAGAAGTTTAAATGATGTTGTTTCACAATCAGGAATTATATTTAGAGATTTAATGATGCAGTCGAAGCAAATTAATGAAATTGTAGATGTAATAACGAATATCTCAAGTCAGACGAGTTTGCTAGCTTTAAATGCAAATATAGAAGCGGCAAGAGCAGGCGAGCATGGAAAAGGATTTGCTATTGTAGCGAATGAAGTATTAAAGCTTGCCGAAGAATCGAATCGTTCTGCGGGGAGAATTCAAGGTATTTTGAAGGAGTTTAGTAATCAAGCAAGTAAAGTGGAAGTGCAGGTAGAGAAATCAGAAAAAGTACAAGAAGAATGTAATGAAATGCTAGCAAGTGTTTTAACAAATGTAACGGATTTAGGGAAGTTTATTGATGCAATTAATGATGTAATGAGAGAGATTGTTGGTCATCAAGAAAACTTGCAGATTAAAACGACGAATATCGTAAAGGATGTTACACATGCTTCTAATGTAATTCAGCAAACTTCTGCGGCTACGGAAGAAGTGTTAGCAAGTGTGGAAGAAGAAAAACATCGAAATGATATATCGGTGAAGACGTTACATACTGTTAGCGAGCAAGTGAAGTTGCTAGAAAATATTTTAGAAAAGTAATATCTCTTAAAAAGGGCACACCGTGTGTGCTCTTTTTTCATTTAAATGAATACTTGATAGTAATTTAATTGCTTTTCTGCGCGTTTTCTGCCAAGCTTAAGGAGATAAACTGAGACTTTAATTAGTGGGGCTATACGCTACTGATTATTAGTTGAACCCCGCAAATAGCGGAATAAAATACTTCAAAGAAAGAATTATATAGGTGACGCATATGATCGAAGTTAAGACTTCTGAACTTAGTGATGGAGAATTTAATAGAGGGGTATTTGCAACTCGTGATATTAAAAAGGGTGAGTTGATTCACTCAGCACCAGTTATCTCTTATCCGAATGAACAGCATGAACACATTGAGAAAACGTTACTTGCTGACTACGCATTTGAGTATGGGGTAAATCATACGGCATTCCTTTTAGGATACGGCATGTTATTTAATCATGCATATAATCCGAATGCAACGTATGATATTGTCTTCGAGAATCATACGTTTAACTTCTTTGCTTACAAAGATATAAAAGCGGGAGAAGAGATTCTAATCAATTATAATGGTGAAGTTGATGACGATGAGCTATTATGGTTTGATAAGGAAAAAGAAGAGAACGAAAAGTAAATTATAATAAGTAATAAAAAAGATGCTTTTACCTATGTAAAAGCATCTTTTTTATTGATGAAAATAAAGTAAAGATTACAAAAAAATACCACTTTATTTTCGTGTGGTATAGTAAGATACTGAAGGATAGTGTTTTGAAAAAGTAATATATTTTACAAATTGTTGTCTTTCTGATGACATGTCAAGTTTAGTAGCCCATTTTGGTTGCTTTATTATGCAATATATATTTTAATATGAGTGGCACCTCTTATAAATTAAGAGGTTTATAGGTGTCTCGAATTGATTTTGGGTACACTGTATCCACCACTTTAGGTTCGTTCATGTATGTGGGGATATTATGGGCCCGTATAACGGGATAAAAAGAATATAGAAATAGAGGAATCGTAAAATGAATATGCAAGAGGTTTATGAATATTTAAGTACGGTATTGCCTGAAGGTCATGTGAAAAAAGATGAAATGTTAAAGAATCATACACATATTAAAGTTGGTGGAAAAGCAGATGTGTTCGTTGCGCCGACAAATTATGATGAAATTCAAGAAGTTATCAAATATGCTAACGAATATAATATTCCAGTTACGTTTTTAGGAAATGGATCGAATGTCATTATTAAAGATGGTGGAATTCGTGGGATTATAGTAAGTTTAATTCACATTACAGGTGTGACTGTAACAGGAACAACGATTGTAGCACAGTGTGGTGCAGCAATTATTGATGTATCACGTATTGCATTAGATCATAATTTAACGGGTCTTGAGTTTGCTTGTGGTATCCCAGGTTCAGTTGGTGGAGCGTTATATATGAATGCTGGTGCTTACGGCGGTGAAGTATCGTTTGTATTAACAGAAGCTGTCGTAATGACAGGTGATGGAGAGCTACGTACTTTAACGAAAGAAGCATTTGAATTTGGATATCGTAAGAGTGTATTTGCAAACAACCATTACATTATTCTTGAAGCGAGATTTGAGCTTCAAGAAGGTGTACGTGAAGAAATTAAAGAGAAAATGGATGATTTAACGTTTAAACGTGAATCAAAACAGCCTCTAGAATACCCTTCATGTGGTAGTGTATTTAAGCGCCCACCAAATAACTTTGCTGGTAAATTGATTCAAGAATCGGGCCTACAAGGTAAGCGAATTGGCGGAGTGGAAGTTTCTTTAAAACACGCTGGATTTATGGTGAATGTTGATAACGGAACAGCACAAGATTACATTGATTTAATTCACTTTGTACAAAAGACTGTTGAAGAGAAATTTGGCGTGAAGTTAGAGCGAGAAGTAAGGATTATTGGAGAAGATAAAGAGTAACGAAATACGTATGAAAATGTGAATTATTTTAAAATAACATTTGGGTATTGTTGACAAGTTGTTTTCAATTCAATATAATGGCTAATAATTTAACAAATAATATACGTTGAAAGAGCCCAGTAGCAGTTTGTCACTGTTAACGAGAGAGCTAGGGGTTGCTGGAACCTAGCACAAACAAACTTGCGAATTACACTCTGGAGTATCTTAGGTAATGCTAAGCGGATTGGCAATCGATATTATTGCTAAGAGTGGTATGAGTAGCTATGCTATTTATACAAACTGGGTGGTAACACGGTGAATAATCGTCCCTATGTCATAGACATAGGGACTTTTTGTTTTCAAAAAAATAGAGGGGATGACAAAAGATGAATATTATTGATGAATTAGAATGGCGCGGCGCTGTGAATCAACAGACTGATGAAGAAGGTTTACGTAAGCTAGTAGAAGAGAAAAAGATTTCACTATACTGCGGAGTTGATCCGACTGGTGATAGTATGCATATTGGACATTTGATTCCGTTTATGATGATGAAGAGATTCCAGTTAGCTGGCCATCATCCAGTTATTTTAATTGGTGGGGCAACAGGAACAATTGGTGATCCGAGCGGACGTCAATCAGAACGTCAACTTCAAACGTTAGAAGTAGTTCAGCATAATGTGGATGCGTTAACAGCGCAAATGAAAAAGCTATTTGATTTTGGTGGAAATAGCGAAGTGAAGATGGTAAATAACTACGACTGGACACATGAAATAAGCATTATCGAGTTTTTACGTGATTACGGGAAAAACTTTAGCATTAATAGCATGTTAGCGAAGGACATTGTAGCAAGTCGTTTAGATACAGGAATTTCTTTCACAGAATTTACGTACCAAATTTTGCAAGCGATGGACTTCCATCATTTATACACGAAAGAAGATGTTCAACTGCAAATTGGTGGTAGTGACCAATGGGGAAATATTACGAGTGGTTTAGATTTAATTCGTAAGTTAGAAGGGCACGAAGCGAAAGTATTTGGATTAACGATTCCGTTATTACTGAAATCAGATGGTACGAAGTTCGGTAAATCAGCAGGTGGTGCAGTTTGGCTTGATCCTGAAAAAACAACACCATTTGAATTTTACCAGTTCTGGGTGAATACAGATGACCGTGATGTAGTGAAATACTTGAAATACTTTACGTTCTTAACGAAAGAGCGCATCGATGAATTGGCAACGAAGGTAGAAACAGAGCCTCATAAACGTGAAGCGCAAAAAATATTAGCGGAAGAAATGACGAAATTCGTTCATGGAGAAGAGGCATTCCTGCAAGCTGTGAAAATTACAGCAGCGTTATTTAGCGGAGATATTAAATCGTTAACAGCTGATGAAATTGAACAAGGCTTTAAAGAGATGCCAACATTCCAGTCTTCAAAGGAGACGAAAAACATCGTAGAATGGCTAGTCGATTTAGGGATTGAACCATCTAGACGACAAGCACGTGAAGATATTAATAATGGAGCTATTTCGATGAATGGTGAAAAAGTAATGGATGTGGGTACAGATGTTACTGTAGAAAATTCATTTGATGGACGATTTATTATTATTCGTAAAGGGAAGAAGAACTACAGCTTAGTGAAATTGGGATAATAATTTTTGTGGAAGAGTGGAAGTAAGAAAGATGCTTTCACTCTTTTCATATACACAATTTCGACACAAAAAAGTCAGTATATTTAGATAATTGAAAAGGGTTATAGTAATTCTTTGCCGAATATAAGTAAGTAGAGAATATTACGGATAAAAATAGCCCGAACCATGCAGGGCATGATTCGGGTTTATATTCAGATTAGTAAGCTAAGCTGAATAGACCTTTAATGTGTGATAAGTAACGAACGTTACTTGCTTCTTTCATTAATGATGCTGGTAAGCCTTTAAGTGGAGTATTGCTTGCTCCAATTGTAGCAACAGCATCTTTACGTCCTAGACTAGCAAGTGTTCCAGAGTTAATAGGTGCGAACTCTTCGAAAGCTTTGCCTTCTAGTGCTGCGTATAAGTTGTATCCAATTAACTCACCCATTTGCCAAGCGATTTGTGCAGTTGGTGGGTATGGACGACCGTCTGGAGAGAAGACAACAGCGCTGTCTCCAGCAACGAATACGTCTTTGTGAGAAGTAGATTGTAGGTATGCATCAACTGTTGCACGGCCACGGTTTACTTCAAGGCCTGATTCACCGATTAATGGGTTACCTTGTACGCCGCCTGTCCAAACGAATGTGTTAGCAACAAGTTTTTGACCGTCTTTTAAGTCGATTTCATTGCCAGCAACGTTTGTTACAGGAAGACCTGTTAAGAATGTAACACCGCGTGCTTCTAGGCTAGTAGTTGCACGTTCGATTAAGTGGTCTGGTAATACTGGAAGGATTTTTGGACCTGCTTCAACAAGAAGAAGTTTAACTTCTTTTGGATTTACGCCGTGGCTTTTTGCAAGTTTAGGCATAATGTCAGCAAGCTCACCAACTAGCTCAACGCCAGTTAATCCGCCACCGCCGATTACAATTGTAGCATCAGCTTCGTTTTTCGTTTTCGCGTATTCACGAATACGGTCTTCAACGTGTTTGTAGATTTTGTTTGCATCAGCAGCAGATTTTAATACCATGCTGTTTTCTTCTAGTCCTGGAATACCGAAGTAAGCAGTTTTACTTCCTAAAGCAACTACAAGTGCATCGTAAGATAAAGTAGTGCCACCAGCTAGTTTAATTTCTTTGCTATCAACTGAGAATGACTCAACTGTTGCGATTTTAAGATCGATGTCTTTACCTTTGAAAAGCTTTGTAAGTGGCATTGCAATTGCTTGCTCAGCAACGTTACCAGCTGCAAGGCGGTGTAGTTCAGTGATGATTTGGTGTGTTGGGTATTGGTTAATCACTGTAACTTGTGCTTCTGATTTGCTGTAATATTTACGTACGTTTAAAGCGGCAAGAAGACCGCCATAACCAGCGCCTAAGATGACAATTTGTTTTGACATAGTATGATATCCCCCGTCTTTACTAATTGTTGTTATAAGTTAAATTATTTATTGTTACGTTCTGCACTAATTTGAAGGTATGCGTTCACAAAGCGGAACATTTTTTGTGCTTGTGGGTCTTTTAGTAATTTTAATAGACCGAACAGGCCGATAACTTCGTTGCTTTCGTCAGCACGATCTTTCGCTTCGATAGCAGTTGCAGCCATGCCTTTCACTGTATCTTTTACAGGTTCTACAAGCTCTGTGATTGCACTAACAGTGTCGCTTTTTAATACTTCATCAGTAGCAACAGTTTGAGCGAAGTCATAAGACTTAGTTAAAATATTAACAAGCTCAGTTAATTTTGGAAGCTGTTCTACTAGTGTTGTTAATGATTCTTGTACCTCAGGTTTTAACAACTGATCAAGTACATCAAGTTGTCCTTGGCTAGCAGAAATTTGTACAGTTTCTTGTTCTGGCTTTGTTTGAGTCATAGTTTCTGGCATCTCCAATTCTCCTTTACGATAGCAATACTCTTATTTTTGATAGGTAAGATAGTAAACGTTTGCGAAACTTTATACAAAGTTTCACAAAGCACAATAAAATGCCTTTAAATTTATGCCAGCAAGTAAGCTGAAATCATAAATCCAAAACCATAATGTCCTACCTATTATTTATGAACTGTCCGATACATGGCTTGTCCGCATAATGGAAAGTTCCTTTATCGGAAAGTGTATATAATATATATCCTATATTATATACTATATACACCTATGTTAACATAAAAATGATTCCTAATTATTTGATATTAAGCGTATAACGTAGTACTGACAAGGCGTGAAAGCGCATAAATTATTTTGATAAGGTAGGAAATGTACGTATATATAAATAAAAAAAGGAAAAAATGGACAAAGTTATGTTCATTTTTTCCTTTTTTTATTGTTCACCTTCTGTAATTAGCATCGATGTGTTACCGCTTTTTTCAAGGTGGCATTCGCCCCAAGTACAAAGAGAATCAAGAATGGATTCTAAAGACCAACCGTAGTCTGTAAGAGAATATTCTACTTTCGGTGGTACTTGATTGTATACCTTTCTTTGAATAACTCCGTCTTCTTCTAATTCGCGTAATTGCTGTGTTAACATCTTTTGTGTAATACCAGGCATGAGACGTTTTAATTCACTCGTTCTCTTTGTACCTTTCGTTAAGTGGCAAAGAATAACGACTTTCCATTTTCCGCCGATAACCTCTAAAGTCGCTTCAACGGGAATATTATATTTCTTCATATAAAAAATCTCCTTTGATGAATATAGATTTCAGTTCTCCAACAAAAGAAGCTAAATAATTTAAATGTTACTAAAAAGTACCTATAGCACTTTAAAGTACGTACTTTTTATCATGTTGAATATGTTCCATAATAGCATATGTAAGAGGGAAATGAGTAGTACGGTACTAAAAAGTGCCTATGTTACTTTTTGGTACCTATCGTACTTTAAAGTGCGTTCTTCAAAAAAAGAGTGAAGCCATTCATAATAGCATATATCAGCAGTAAAGTTATGTTTGTAGAAGATAAAAAGGCCTTTTTATCACACTATTATGATTGGATTTCTCGCATTAAGGAGGAGTTCAATTGAATTCATATACAGTATCTTCTTCGGCAGTACAGACGAATCGAAGAAGTATGTTTGCTTTATTAGCACTAGCAATTAGTGCGTTTGGAATTGGTACAACCGAATTTATTAGTGTCGGTTTATTACCATCTATTTCAGAGGATTTACATGTTTCTGTTACAACAGCGGGTTTAACCGTTTCTTTATATGCATTAGGAGTAGCGTTTGGTGCCCCAGTATTAACGTCGTTAACAGCTAGTATGTCGCGAAAGACGTTATTAATGTGGATTATGACTATTTTCATTATTGGTAATGGAATTGCGGCAGTGGCAACAAGTTTTACTGTGTTACTTATCGCGAGGGTTGTATCTGCGTTTGCGCATGGTGTTTTTATGTCGATAGGATCCACAATTGCGGCTGCGCTTGTACCAGAGAATAAACGTGCAAGTGCAATTGCATTTATGTTTACTGGTTTAACTGTTGCGACCATTACAGGTGTACCGATTGGAACATTTATCGGTCAACAATTTGGTTGGAGAGCATCGTTTATGGTAATTGTGGCAATTGGAATCGTTGCCTTAATCGCTAACAGTATGCTGATTCCGTCTAACTTGAAAAAAGGTACATCCGTATCATTTCGTGATCAATTCAAACTGATTACGAATGGAAGACTATTACTTGTATTTACTATTACTGCATTAGGGTACGGGGGGACATTCGTAACATTTACGTATTTATCTCCGCTATTACAAGAAGTAACAGGATTTAAATCAAGTACCGTTACAATTATTTTGTTAGTGTACGGAATTGCAATTGCGATTGGGAATATGGTTGGCGGAAAATTATCAAATCATAATCCGATTCGAGCATTATTTTACATGTTCTTTATTCAAGCGATTGTATTATTTGTTTTAACATTTACAGCACCATTTAAAGTCGCTGGACTCATCACAATTATTTTTATGGGACTATTTGCGTTTATGAATGTTCCAGGGCTACAAGTGTATGTCGTTATCTTGGCTGAGAGATTTGTTCCAAGTGCTGTTGATGTGGCATCAGCGATTAACATTGCAGCATTTAACGCAGGAATTGCTCTTGGTGCTTACTTGGGCGGTATTGTAACGAACTCGTTAGGGTTAATTCATACGGCCTGGGTAGGAGGCATTATGGTAGTAGGTGCTGTTATTTTAACAGCGTGGAGTATGACATTAGAAAAAAGAGATCAAGTGAAGTAAGGGAGAGAAAATATAATGAAAAATTTACAAAGTACAACAACATTGCATAACGGTGTAGAAATGCCTTGGTTCGGTTTAGGTGTATTTAAAGTAGAAGATGGACCAGAACTTGTAGAAGCAGTAAAATCGGCGATTAAAGCAGGATACCGCAGTATCGATACAGCTGCGATTTATGGAAACGAGAAAGCTGTAGGAGAAGGAATTCGCGCTGGTATAAAAGAAGCAGGGATTTCTCGAGAAGATTTATTTATTACTTCAAAAGTGTGGAATGCAGATCAAGGATATGAAACGACACTTGCTGCATATGAAGAGAGCTTAAAAAAATTAGAGCTAGATTATTTAGATTTATATCTTGTTCATTGGCCTGTAGAAGGGAAATACAAAGATACGTGGAGAGCATTAGAAACACTTTATAAAGAAGAACGCGTACGTGCAATTGGCGTAAGTAACTTCCAAGTTCATCACTTACAAGATGTAATGAAAGATGCGGAAATCAAGCCAATGATTAACCAAGTAGAATACCACCCTCGTTTGACACAAAAAGAATTACAAGCTTTCTGTAAAGAACAAGGTATTCAAATGGAAGCATGGTCACCATTAATGCAAGGTCAATTATTAGATAACGAAACATTACAAGCAATTGCTGAGAAACACGGTAAAACGACAGCTCAAGTTATTTTACGTTGGGATCTTCAAAATGGAGTAATCACAATTCCGAAATCAACGAAAGAACACCGTATCATTGCAAACGCTGATGTGTTTAACTTTGAATTAACGAAAGAAGATATGGAGAAAATCGATGCGTTAAATGAAAATCATCGTGTTGGTCCAGATCCTGATAACTTTGATTTCTAAACTTATAGTGGAGAGAAAGAGTGCAAACAGTTTGCACTCTTTTTTGTTTTGTTTATGCATAAAAAAAGTTTCTAACTAAATAATAAACAGAAGAAAATTTGTTATTTCATAAGGGGTTGTAAACATGAATATAAAAAGATCTTTCAAGCTAATGGCCGCTTTTTTGAGTGTTTTATTTGTATTTGCGAACTTATTATTTCCACTTCAACAAGCATTCGCGGAAGTTATGGATCATACAAAGTATGAAATGGATTGGAGTTATAGTAGGTCAAAGAAGAAACCAATTCGAACAGAGCTTATTAAAACGGCAGATGGTAAAATTGCCTTTTGCTTAAATGTAGATTTGAAATCTCCAAGCGGTCAAGATTTACCGGAAATGGGGAAAGTGGATATTAATGTGTATCGTGTACTATTAAATGGATATCCACAAAAGAGCCCACAAGAATTAGGTGTTTCTGATTGGAGAGAAGCGCATTATGCAACGCAGCTTGCAGTATGGAATGCATTAAAACAAATCGATATTAATGATTTAGATTTTCGAAATAAAAATGTAGAAAAGGTAACGAAAGATATCGTTGCAAAGGCAAGCGCTAGTGAAGAATTACAAGAAATTACGATGAGTGTCGTGCCGTCAGAAGAGCAACAAGCAGTGTTGAAAAATGATTTCTTTGAAACAGGTTTATATACAGTAGAAACAAATGCGAAAAGCGGAACGTATAAAGTGCAAGCAACAGGTGCACCAGAAGGCGCGAAATTTGTAAATGAAAAGGGCGAAGCAAAAACGGAATTCAATGTAGGAGAAAAGTTCCGCATCTTAATTCCGAAACAAACACCAGCTGGTGGGTTTAGTTTTAAAGTATCAGGGAATTTAACGAAATTACAAGGAATTGCGCATAAAGGCACACCAACAATTCAAAATGCGGTTGTATTACTTGAGCGTAGTGAGGAAAAAACAAGTCCGGAGTTAGCGGTAAGTTGGAAAACAACAAATGGTCATGATAATAATAAACCACACACTCCAAATGAACCGCATAAACCGAATCAAAAGAGATAAAGAAAAAGCATTGGCGTTTGCCAGTGCTTTTTTATATGAATGATAAAATTATATTAGGAAAATTAAATGTGGGATGAAATTACTGTTTATACAGTTTAAACTCTATTTAGAAATAATATAAATATATTAAAATTCAAACGTTACAATTAATAGATTATATTCACGGAATTGTAACATTATTCCGATTGAAAAGGCTATCAAACCGTGTAGAAAGCGTGTAAAATTCAGTTGGAAAAACTACCTATAGATGGTCATATATGAAGGAAATGTAAGTTCCTATTGTTATTTGTATTTATACATGTATAGATGACAAGACTAAAAATCTTTTACTATTCTCTTTTTATGTAGACAGAGAACTCGTCACAAGTAGAGGGAAGTGAGGAGGATACAGTACATAAAAATTTTTACAATGTAATAAAGCGAATACATTGAAAGGAATGCGGTAGTAAATGATGTAGGTGTGCGAGGTGTTAGTCTATTCGTTAAATGTTTTTATAAAAATAATAGGATTATTTATTAAATGAATATATAGGATAGTTTCTCTAAATAAAGGAACAGGGGATACAGATTATGTCGAAGAAACAGAGTAGTAGGGTATTAGTGGCTGGAATATGTATATCTACATTATTATCGCCAGTAGCTTTTGAAGCATCGAAAGGATATGCGGCGCCTTTGGAAGATGTTAAAGGTGGGAGTTTGGAAGAGAACAAATTTGAGCAAAGGACGTTTCATTTGCCTGGAAAAGGGGATTTAGAAGCGGAAACAAACCGTTTAAAAGTAAGTTTTCATCTTTCTGCTAATGAACCAACTGGAATTTATGCAAAGGAAAATGAAGAGATTGCAATTGAAATAAAAGGAACGCAGTCTATTCAAGCTTTTATTGGAACAAGATCATATGATGAAAAAGAACCTGAAAAGTTTGATTTAAAACCGGGAAAAAATGTTATTTCATCGCCGAATGGTGGTATTTTATATTTTTATAATATGAATAAAGAAGGGGAAGTAATAGCTTCTGTTACGAATGGTGGTAGCCATTTTCCTTTGTTTATTTTAGGTAAGCATACGAAAAAAGATTTTGATGAAATGTTGAAGAAATATAAGGATCCTTATGCAGTTGAATTAAAAGGTGAGAGAAGTTTAATTACTGCGAGTTATAATGCTGTTCAAGATCATATGAACGGTACAGATCCAACAAAGCTAATGAAATTACACGATAAGATTATTCGTCTGGAAAATGCAGTAGCAGGATTATCTGAGGACGGTATTGGAGTCGCGAAATCTCCAAATCATTACGTTCAGTTTGTTGAAGAACGGAAGCCTGATGAAGATGATTATATGTTCGCAACAGATTATCGTACAGCATATATCCCAAAAGTAATGAATAGAGTATTGGATTTAGAAGTACTTGAAAAGGATGGTTGGGGACCATGGCATGAAGTTGGACATTTACATCAACAAAGGCCTTGGGACTGGGATGCTGTTGGGGAAGTAACAGTTAACATTTATTCTTTAGCAGTACAAAAAGCATTAGGGAATAAACTAGACATGGGGGATCATTATAAAAAATCATTTGAGTATTTAGAAAGACCTATAGAAGAAAGAATAATTGATAAGTTCGATCCGCTTACAATGTTTTGGCAATTAAATGTAGTGTATGGAGAACATTTTTATCCTACATTGCATCAAGCTTATCGTTTGTTATCTGAAGAGGAAATGCCTACTTCTGATGAAGAGAAAAAGCAAATGTTTATTTATATGACATCAAAAGTGGCGGGGCAAAATTTAGTTCCTTTCTTTGAGGAGTGGGGATTAACTCCAAATGATGAGACTAGAGAAAAAATAGAGAAATTAAATTTACCTAAATTAGAAAAAGAAATATGGAAAGCAACAGATAGTAACGATATTCGTGAAAAACAAGTTACGCCATATGAAGTTCCATATGGTGAAGCATTTAATGTGGAGCAAGACCTTGTAGTAGGTACGGATTTTGATGAGAATTTAGCAAGTCAACTGGTTCAAAATCTAGGTGAGAATGTAAAAGTAACAGGTAAGATTATTTGGCCTAGATTAGAGAATGGAAAACAGGAAGTATTAGTAGAAATTGGAGACGAGAAAGGGAATAAAAATTTAATTCCTGTTCCAATGAATGCTCGTTATGGGGATACTATGGTAATTAAAGGTTTTGGTGATGAAGTGAATTCTGTTATAGCACTTCTTCATAATGAAAAGAAAATTGATGTTGTTTTCGAGGGTAATGCATTGCATCAGCGATTTAAAAATGAAAAATATGTAGAGATTACAGTATACGATAAAGAAGGTAATGAAAAGAAAAATATTTCTGTAGAGGGACAAGAAAGTTCAAAAAAAATTGCTGCGCAATTGAAGGAGTTTGAATTCCAATATGGGGACGTCGTGAGAGTATTTCATGCGGAACCGGATCGTTTTAGTTGGTATCAAAACGACAAACTGGTAAATCCAGCAGAGAATAAAAAAGAAAAGTTTTTCAAAATTACTCCGCAAGGATTTGAATTAAAAGACGGTTTGCAAGAAGTAAAAGCTGTGCCACAAAAAGTAGTAATCGGAACAAATAGCGAAGCATTAGATGCGAAGAAGTTTGTTGAAGTAAAAGATGGAGAAGTAATTGGTTTTGTAGAGAAACCAATTACAACGAAACTAGGTGAACAAAAAGTAAAAGTAGAAACGAAAGACCGTTTTGGAAATAAGCAAGTAACGGAAGTACCTGTAGAAGTGATTTATGGAGATAGCATTGCTTATATAGGATATAACAATGAAATCGCATCAGTTGTAACATTAAAGCATAAAGAGAAGAAATTACATGCGACTGAAATGGATGAACAAATTCATGAGTATTTTAACAAAGAACAATATATAGGAATTACGTTATATGATCAAAACGGAACTGAGAAAAAACATGTAACAGCAGAAGGACAAGAAACTTCAAAGAATTTTGCTGAACAAGTGAATGGACTGCAATATGAATATGGGGACGTTGTGAAAGTATTTCATGCAGAACCAGACCGTTTGAAATGGTATCAAAATAATAACTTTGCTGGTCAAGGTGAGAAAGAGGGAGTAAAAGAACTATTCTTCAAAGTGACAGAAAAAGGTTTTGAGAGAATGGATATGTTGCAAGAAGTAAAAGCGGTTCCACAAAAAGTAGTAATCGGAACAAATAGCGAAATGTTAGACGCGAAGAAATTTGTGGAAGTAAAAGGTGGAGAAGTAGTAGGGTTTGTAGAAAAACCAGACACAACGAAAATCGGTGAACAACAAGTAAAAGTAGAAACGAAGGATATGTTTGGAAATAAGAAAGTGACAGAAGTTCCTCTAACAGTAACATATGGAGATAGCCTACTTGTATATGGATTAAGTTATGGTGCCGACGATATGAAATCAATTGTAACTTTGCATCATGATACGAAAAAACTGAGTGCGACAGATACAAAGAACCTAATTCATGATTACTTTAAAGATGAAAAGTATTTTGAATTCACATTGTACGATAAAGAAGGAACAGTGAAGAAAAATATAGCGGTAAAAGGTTTAGAGAATACGCAAGAATTTGCTAAGGAAGTAAATGGACTTGCATTTGAGTATGGCGATGTAGTGAAAGCATATCATGCGGAATCTTCTCGTTTACATTGGTATCAAAAAGATGTATATGTGGGCGAAGGAAAAAGTAAAGAGATAAAGGAATTAGTCTTCAAAATCACTGAAAATGGATTTGAAAGATTAGACGGTGAGCAAACAGTAAAAGCAAATCCGCAGCAAGTAGTAATCGGAACAAATAGCGAAACGCTAGATGCGAAGAAATTTGTTGAAGTACAGGGTGGAGAAGTAGTAGGTTTTGTAGGGAAACTAGATACGACAAAAATTGGTCAGCAAACAGTGAAAATAGAAACGAAAGATCGATTTGGAAATAAGAAAGTGACGGAAGTTCCTGTAGAAGTGACATATGGGGATAGTCTAGTCTATCAAGGTGTGTCCGATGTTACACGTTCTATTATTACGTTAAATCATGATGAAAAGAAGTTACATGCAACATTTACGAATGATGTGATTCATTATCGTTTTGTGAACGAAGAGTATATAGGCTTTGCGATTTATGATCAAAATGGGAATAAGAAAAAGCATATATCAGCGGAAGGGCAAGAAACTTCAAAGAATTTTGCGGAACAGGTAAATGTTACTTCATTTGAGTATGGTGATGTAGTAAAAGTGTATCATGCAGAACCAAGTCGTCTGAAATGGTATAAAAAGAATGAGTTAGCAGAACAAGTGGCTTCAACAGAAGTTGAATTTAAAATCACTCAAAGTGGATTAGAGCTAGTAAAGAAAACATTGTAATAAAAAATGCGCGTAGATGTTGGGTCTACGCGCATTTTTGTATTATTCAGCTTCAGAAACAACTGTGAAGCGTTCGTTTAGGTGTTTCGGATTTTCGATTTCATCAAGTGCTGCAACTGCGAAGTCTTCGTAACTTACGTAGCTATCACCTTTTGCGTT
The DNA here is from genome assembly GCF_058791555.1 of Bacillus sp. EB106-07-01-XG149. Classification (NCBI taxonomy): domain Bacteria; kingdom Bacillati; phylum Bacillota; class Bacilli; order Caryophanales; family Bacillaceae; genus Bacillus; species Bacillus sp. EB106-07-01-XG149. The sequence goes on from NZ_JBYTDP010000005.1 coordinate 304,468, forward strand.
AACAAGAAGGTTGTCTTTGCCAGCTGTATAAGAGCCTGTGCGTTTTCCTAATGCAAATAGTGCAGAAGGGCTGATGAATGTCCAAGTAATATCGTTAGTTTGTTGCAGAATTTCTAAGTTTTTTCCTTGGTTTTGAGCTGTTGCAAGGTATTCATTTGGGAAACCTGGCGTATCAAATACACGCGTTGTTTTCTCTTCGTCTACAAATAAGCTTCCAGCGCCGCCAACTACAAGTAATTTTGTGTTAGGTGCACCTTTCATAGCTTCAATTAGTACGTTTCCTGCATCTACGTGAAGATGTTCTTCTCCTGCTGGAGCGCCGAATGCATTTACAACTACGTCAAATGCTTGTAGGTCATTGGATGTAAGAGAGAAAACATCTTTCTCTAAAACCTTTACGTTTTTTTCTGTAATTTTCGCGGCGTTTCTTACGATTGCAGTTACTTCATGTCCGCGATCTAATGCTTCTTTTAAAATACGACTTCCTGCTTTACCAGTTGCTCCGATGATTCCGATTTTCATAATAAATCCCTCCAAAGTGTTTTGTTAAAGTGTATATCTGAAAGTAAATGAATTTGTTGTAATAAGGTTTGTTACAACCTGATGTAATCATTATAGTTACAGGATGTTGTTTTTGTCAATGGGGTAGTTTGTAGATTTACTTTTTGTTTAGTATGCACAGTTAGAGGAAGGAGAGTCGTAAAGATATTGTTACTTCGTGTCTGGCTAATATTTGGAAAATGCAAATTGTCGAAAAATGTTGATTTTTAAATGTTTTTTAAATATAATTCGTTTTATGGAGAAAAGGAGGGGTTAATTGTATGAATATTTTAGAGCAATTTGTTTCATCAACGAATACAATTCTTTGGTCATATATTCTTATTGCAATGTTAATTGGTTTAGGTCTTTATTTTTCTATTAAATTGAAATTCGTACAAATTACTCATTTAGGGGAAATGGTTCGACTAATGAGTGATGGATTAACTGGAAAGACGCGTAAAAAAGGTAGTGTATCTTCTTTCCAAGCGTTCTGTATGAGTTCAGCAGCTCGTATTGGAATCGGGAACTTAGCGGGCGTAGCGTTAGCTATTTCTATGGGAGGACCTGGAGCAGTATTTTGGATGTGGGTTATTGCAATTGTCGGAGCGTCTTCAAGTTTCGTGGAAAGTACGCTTGCACAAATTTATAAAATAAAAGATGGCAGTGGCTTCCGTGGTGGTCCTGCTTATTATATGGAAAAAGGTTTAAATAAACGTTGGATGGGAATTTGGTTCTCTATCCTTATTACAATTAGTTACGGATTAATTTTCAACTCCGTACAAGCAAATACAGTTACATTAGCATTTAAAAACGCTTTTGGTATTGAGCGTTACGTTGTTGGGATTGTATTAGCAGTATTAGTTGCGGTTATTATTTTTGGTGGCGTGAAAAGTATCGCGCGTATGTCTGAAATGATCGTTCCGCCAATGGCACTTATTTATATTGCAGTAGCAATTTTCGTTGTTATTAAAAATTATTATTTAATACCGGACATGTTTACAGAAATCTTTAAAGGTGCATTCGGTTTAGATTCAGCTGTAGGTGGCGGTATTGGTGCTGCGATGAAATATGGTATTCAGCGTGGATTATTTGCGAATGAAGCAGGTATGGGTAGTGCGCCGAACGCGGCAGCAACAGCGGATGTAACACATCCAGCGAAACAAGGATTTATTCAAACAATTGGAGTATTAGTAGATACATTTTTAGTATGTACATCAACAGCATTTATCGTACTATGTTCTGGTGCATATAAAGCAACAAATTTAGAAGGTATTGAATTAACGCAAGTTGCGTTAAGTTCACAAATTGGTTCGTGGGCAAGTAGCTTCTTGGCGATTATTATTTTCTTATTCGCTTTCAGTTCACTTCTAGGAAACTACTATTATGGTGAAACGAACATTGAATTCATTAAACAAAGTAAAACTTGGTTAACGATTTACCGTATTGCGGTAGTGGGAATGGTATTATTTGGTTCTGTTGCGACGCTTCAAGTTGTATGGAATATGGCGGATTTATTTATGGGACTAATGGTAATCACAAACTTAATTGCGATTACACTTCTTGGACGATTTGCATACGCTGCATTGGCGGACTATGTAAGGCAAAAGAAACAAGGGAAAGATCCAGTCTTCAGTGCAGATTCTATTCCTGGTTTAACGAATACAGAGTGTTGGGATAAGCCGACGGTAACGGATAAAGAAAAAGCAGTGTAATGAAAAGGTGAGCATCGAGATAAATTCGATGCTCGCCTTTTTTGTTGTAGTAAATGATGAAAAGGGTGAGAGGTAATTAGTAATATAATTTTTGTTTGTTCATTCCTCTCGTTATTTGTAGAGAACGCACTGTCTTAAAAGTATGACCGGTCGAATGGGATGAGTGATTGAGTATTGGATAAATGCACGTACTGGTTATATTTTTACGTAAAAAAACATATATGTTAAGAAGTTTAACGCACCCATGTTATAAAACCTAACATAAAGTTCTTGATTACTAAAAGTTTTTAGAATATAATTTTCTTATTGTTAGGAAGAGGGGGTAATGCAATTATGGATTTTTTAGCTAAGGTAATTGGGGATGTAAATAATGTCCTTTGGTCATATGTCATTATTGCGATGTTAATTGGGTTAGGGCTTTACTTTTCATTTCGTGTGAAATTTGTCCAAGTTCGTTACTTCGGTGAAATGATTCGTTTGCTTGGGGATGGGGCAAGTTCGAAAACGAGGAAAGCTCAAAAAGAGAAGAGCGGTGTATCATCGTTCCAGGCTTTTTGTATGAGTACAGCATCTCGTGTAGGTACTGGTAACTTAGCTGGTGTAGCTATCGCAATCTCAGCAGGTGGACCAGGAGCGGTATTTTGGATGTGGTTAATTGCGGTAATTGGGGGTGCTTCTGCATTTGTAGAGAGCACATTAGCGCAAATTTATAAAGTAAAAGATGGGAATGCATTCCGTGGTGGTCCAGCGTATTATATGGAAAAGGGTTTAAAGAAACGCTGGCTAGGAGTTGTCTTCTCTGTTCTAATAACAGTTAGTTTCGGATTAATTTTCAACGCCGTGCAGTCAAACACAGTAGCGGCGGCTTTTGATGGAGCATTTAACACAGATGGTAAGTTTGTAGGTCTGTTTATGGCTGGTTTACTTGCAATCATTATCTTCGGCGGAGTAAAACGTATTGCACGTGCGGTTGAAATGATTGTTCCAGTAATGGCAATTATATATGTAGCAGTGGCATTATTCGTTGTTGTAACAAACATTACGGCAATTCCGTATGTATTTAAAGAAATTTTCTTACATGCTTTCGGAATTAAAGAAGTAGTAGGTGGGGGATTAGGAGCTGCGATTTTACTAGGGGTAAAACGTGGATTATTCTCAAATGAAGCAGGTATGGGTAGTGCGCCGAACGCAGCTGCGACTGCAAACGTAACGCACCCAGTTAAACAAGGTTTCATTCAAACTTTAGGGGTATTTACAGATACATTATTAATTTGTAGTTGTACAGCATTTATCATTTTATTATCAGATGTGCCTGGAGCGGCTGATTTAAACGGAATTCAATTAACGCAACAAGCATTAAGTCAACATATCGGACCGTGGGCTTCTATATTTGTAGCAGTTGCAATCTTCTTGTTTGCATTTAGTTCATTAGTAGGTAACTACTACTATGGTGAAACGAATATTGAATTCTTAAATGGAAGTAAAGTGTTATTAAATGCATACCGCATTGCTGTACTTGGTATGGTTGTTTTAGGATCTGTAGCAACAATTCAAATCGTTTGGGATTTAGCAGATTTATTTATGGGGATTATGGCTGTTATTAACTTAGTGGCGATCGTATTTCTTTCTAAGTATGCTTTCGCGGCATTATCAGATTACGTTAAGCAAAAGAAACAAGGAAAAGATCCAGTATTCTATGCGGAGTCTATTCCAGGTTTGAACAATACAGAGTGCTGGGATAAGCCAGCAGTAGCTGATAAAGAAAAAGCAGTATAATGAGGTGAGCATCAAGTGAAACTTGATGCTCATTTTTTTGTTTTATCCTGCTATTTGTGAACAGTAAAACTCTCGATTGATACGGGCTAATAATCAGTGGGGATGATATTGATTAAAGTTTCGCTATATAATGTAAAAGACGAACATTCATGAACGTTTTATAATAAAATGTAATTTTTTTAAGAAAAGTGCGGATATGAGTTGTGATTTGTGTTAGAATGGAAAATGCCTTTGAAACAAGAGATTTTATGATCTTTCCTATCCGATTGAAGGTTTTAGAGGAGAAATGGAAAGTTCGGATTATTTCTTATTTTGAATGGTCAGACGTTCAACGTTAATGAAGAGTTAAATGGAGGATTTTATTAATGAAGTTTGTTATGTTTCTTGTAGGATTGCTCGTTGTATTCGTACTCGGTTTTCTTATAAGTGCCGATCGAAAGAAGATTAAGTATAAACCAATCGCAATTATGCTTGTTATTCAGCTAGCGTTAAGTTATTTCTTATTAAATACGCAAGTTGGTTATATTTTAGTAAAAGGAATTTCAGATGGATTTGGCGCGCTTCTTGGATATGCGGAAGCTGGAATCGTTTTCGTATTTGGCGGTCTTGTTAATAAAGGAGAGGTTTCATTCTTCTTAACGGCGTTATTACCAATCGTATTCTTTGCCGTTTTAATTGGAATTCTGCAACACTTTAAAATTTTACCGATATTTATTCGTGCTATTGGTACTGCGCTAAGTAAAGTAAATGGTCTAGGAAAACTAGAATCATATAACGCAGTAGCAGCTGCCATTGTTGGGCAAGCGGAAGTATTTATTACAGTGAAAGATCAATTAAGTAAAATCCCAAAACATCGTTTATATACATTATGTGCATCTTCCATGTCGACAGTATCAATGTCAATCGTAGGTTCTTATATGAAAATGATCGAACCGAAATATGTAGTAACAGCACTTGTATTAAATTTATTTAGTGGTTTCATTATTATTCATATTATTAACCCGTACGATATTACAGAAGAAGAAGATACACTGAAATTAGAAAATAAGAAAAAACAGTCATTCTTTGAAATGCTAAGTGAATATATTATGCTTGGTTTCACAATCGCGATTACAGTAGCGGCAATGTTACTTGGTTTCGTAGCATTAATTACAGCAATTAATAGCTTGTTTGATTCAATGTTCGGTATTACATTCCAAGCTATTTTAGGATACATTTTCTCACCATTAGCATTCGTAATGGGTATCCCGCAAGCAGAGATGGTAACAGCTGGACAAATTATGGCAACAAAATTAGTATCAAATGAGTTTGTTGCGATGCTGGATCTTGGAAAAGTAGCTGGTGATTTATCAGCTCGTACAGTGGGTATTCTTTCTGTATTCCTTGTATCATTTGCGAACTTCTCATCAATCGGAATTATCGCAGGTGCAACGAAAGGTATCGATGAAAACCAATCAAATGTTGTATCATCATTCGGTCTACGCCTTGTGTACGGTGCGACATTAGTAAGTATTCTATCAGCGATTATCGTTGGTGTTATGTTATAAAAAAAAGGATGGCTCTAGCTCATAGCTAGGGCTATTTTTTTTATGGTAAATTTGCATGAAAAAACCAATTAACTAGGAATATATTAACATATAAAAATCTTTTAAAATTTATATTGCATTTCGCCTAGATAACGCTTACAATTTGATTTGTAGGTGGTATCAATTTCAGACTTTCAAGTATGGTAGGAGAGAAGAAGCTACCTTTTATAAATTGCAATTTATGTAAACGCTTACTGATTTTAGAAAACAGTTGAATAATATTTAGGGGTTTTAAATTTTTTTAACATCAATGGTCAGACGTCATTCGTTATACGTTATACGACCGATAATTCGTGGGAGAAGTGGAGGATTCACATATGAAGATCGTAATGTTTCTAGTCGGTTTACTTGTAGTATTTGTACTAGGGTTCCTTATCAGTTCAGATCGTAAGAAAATTAAATATAAACCAATTGCACTTATGCTTGTCATTCAATTGGTACTTGCGTATTTCTTACTAAATACAAAGGTCGGATTTGTATTAGTAAAAGGGATTGCAGATGGGTTTGGAGCTATTTTAAAATTTGCGGAAGCAGGGGTTAATTTCGTATTTGGTGGTCTAGCAAATGATGGACAAGCACCATTCTTCTTAACAGTATTATTACCAATTATTTTCTTAGCAGTATTAATCGGGATCTTACAACACATTAAAGTATTACCAATTATCATTCGTGCAGTCGGTTTCCTATTAAGTAAAATTAACGGCTTAGGAAAACTAGAATCATATAATGCAGTAGCAGCTGCAATCGTTGGTCAAGGTGAAGTATTCATTACAGTAAAAGATCAACTAAGCAAATTACCGAAAAATCGTTTATACACACTTTGTGCATCTTCCATGTCAACAGTATCGATGTCAATCGTCGGTTCTTACATGAAAATGATTGATCCAAAATATGTAGTAACAGCACTTGTATTAAACTTATTTAGTGGATTCATTATCGTTCATATTATTAATCCATATGAAGTGAAAGAAGAAGACGATATTTTAGAATTACAAGAAGATAAAAAACAAACATTCTTTGAAATGTTAGGCGAATATATTATGCTTGGTTTCTCTATCGCTGTAACAGTAGCGGCGATGTTAATCGGTTTCGTAGCATTAATTACAGCAATTAACGGTGTATTCGATTCAATTTTTGGAATCACATTCCAAAGCATTTTAGGATATGTCTTCTCACCATTAGCATTCGTAATGGGTATTCCAACATCAGAGATGCTAACGGCAGGACAAATTATGGCAACGAAATTAGTAACGAACGAATTCGTTGCAATGCTTGACCTTGGAAAAGTAGCTGGTGATTTATCAGCTCGTACAGTAGGTATTTTATCTATCTTCCTTGTATCATTTGCAAATTTCTCATCAATCGGAATTATCGCAGGTGCAACGAAGAGTATCGATGGCAAACAAGCAAACGTTGTATCTTCATTCGGATTAAAACTTGTATACGGTGCAACGTTAGTAAGTATATTATCAGCGATTATCGTTGGGGTTATGCTTTAATAAATTAAGAGAAGCAATGAGCGTAGGCTCATTGCTTTTTTATTTAACTTGCTCTATCTAAGTCTCTTTTAAATTGTGGTTTCTCCAAATAAGTTCCAAGCCTCCATATATACTCAACAGGACCCATTCGATATTTTCGCAGCCAATATGTGCTAACAAATAATTGAATTGTATAGATTCCAATCGTTAAAAGAATACCGAAGAAATATCCTATTTTACCGAATAAGCCAAAGCCGTATGCGTAAAAAATTGTTGTTGTGATAATAGACTGGGCTAAGTAATTACTAACCGACATTTTTCCCATATTGGCCATATATGTTAGTAGACGGGTTGCTTTTTTGTAATGGAATAATAAAATAATTGTGCTTCCGTAAAAGAAGGTCATGGTTACTGGTGTAAGGCCGTCCTGTAACATAAGTAAAATAGGATGTTTAATGAACATAGCTGAAGTTTTGATTGTAAAAGAGAAAATACAAGTAAGAATCCAGACCTTTTTGACAGCAGAGATATGCTTATCAATCTCAAATAACCATCCTTTTTTCCTACGTACATACCGATTAAGAAGAGTGGAGATAGGAAAATGAGTGTGAAAAGTGTTATAAAGGTTAATCCGAAGAAACCGTCAATGCCTATATATTCGAAAGGATTTTCAGTTAACCTAAAGTTGACATGATCCATATAGCTTCCAGTCTCATGGACTTTATGTTCTTTTTCAATATAAGGAGCAAAATCAGTAACATTTGTATTTGGGTCAGTTGAATAAGTCATAAGTGTAAGGAGTGCGAGTAGAATAGTTGCCCAAATTAATAATGTTTTTGGCTTTCTGTTTATAAACATCAGTAAGAAAATCCCGATGAGGCCATATGAGAATAAAATATCCCCGGACCAAATGAGCACGCCGTGAATAAAACCTAGTAGTAAAAGAATAAGAATACGACGTAAATATGTAGGGGAAAACTTTTTTCCTTTTGCGACAATGCTTTTTTGTAACAAAATAATGCTAAGACCAAATAAAAAAGAGAATAAAGAAATGAAATTTTGTGTGCCAAAAAATTGAATAAACCAATTAGCACCTTTATCGAGTCCGCCAAATATATAGGATGGTTTTTCATTAGCGAAGAACCCGAATTGAATTAATGTTATATTAACAAGTAAAATACCAAATAAAGCAAAACCACGCATTGCATCAACAACTTCTACACGTTGATTCATTTTTTCTCTCCTTTTATATTATTTTATATTGAAAATAATACCATTTTATAGTTGGCACTATGTCAAATACGAGGAAATTTAAGGTGATTTTAAGCTAAAGAGAAAATAAAAAATCACCTTAATACATTCATTAAGGTGATTGAAATACTATTCAGCTGGAGGCGTAAATGTACGTTTCTCTAATTCAGCATCTAGCATAAATAGTGCGTTTGAATCGCTTGTAATACGTTTTAATTTTTGGATGATGCTATCGAATGAAGATTCTTCTTCTACTTGCTCATCGACGAACCATTTTAAGAATGTAATTGTTGCATGCTCACGCTCATCCCAAGCGATATCAGATAAGTTGTAAATACGCTTCGTTACTTCACGCTCGTGCTCAAGTGCTACTTCAAAAGCGTTCAGTACAGATTCATATACGTTATTTGGATTATCAAATCCAGTAATAATAGCGCGCTCACCGCGGTCATTAATGTAGTTGTAAAGCTTCATTGCGTGGAAACGTTCTTCTTCAGCTTGTACAAGGAAAAAGTTAGCGAATCCATCATAGCTCTCAGATGTACAGTAAGCAGCCATTGCCATATAAGCGTGGGCAGAGTAAAATTCAAAGTTCATTTGATCGTTTAATGCGTCGTGCAATTTTTTAGATAACATAAAATCCCCCTTAGTATTGTGACAAGAATATTATACCATAATTGATAATATTCTCATTTGGATACTTCGAACCTTTTCGAAAGCTTTGTGACGTGAGCCTCCATAATGTCTTGTAAATCTAAATCATATTTTTGTGAAAGAATAATAAGATTAGATAGTACATCACCAAGTTCTTCTTTTAACTCTTGTTTTAGTTCTTCTTCTGTTTTCACTTTTTCGTCAGGACGATCACGGCCAATTTCGATTGCGCGAACAACGCGTGAAACTTCTCCAACTTCCTCTGTTAAGAAATTTAAGCGAATAAAGGAATTATACTGTGACCAGCTTCGTTTTTCGTAAAATTCCTCCACCCACCTTTGAAATGCGACGATATCCATTTCTTCCTCATCCCTTCAATATGTTGTACAATGTTCATTGTATCATAACAATATATAGTTTCGGGGTGTAGGAATGAGAAAGATTTGTGTGTTTGCAGGTTCCAACTTAGGGGAGAGACCAGAATTTAAAGAGCAGGCAATAGCGTTAGGAAAAATGTTTGTTGAGAACGATTATGAGCTTGTATACGGTGGTTCTTGCGTTGGATTAATGGGAGAAGTGGCAAACGAAGTTCTTCGCTTAGGCGGACGTGTAACAGGTGTTATGCCACGCGGTCTATTCCGAGGAGAAATTGTTCATACAGGGCTAACAGAATTAATTGAAGTAGAAACGATGCACGAACGTAAAGCGAAAATGGCAGAACTTGCGGATGCTTTTATTGCATTACCAGGCGGATACGGAACGTTTGAAGAGCTATTTGAAGTAGTATGTTGGTCGCAAATTGGTATACATAATAAGCCGGTTGGTTTATTGAACATAAAAGGCTTTTATGGACCAATTCTGCAAATGGTTGAACGTGCAGAAGAAGAAGGATTTATGAATCCATCAAATAAAGAGTTGATCGTTTCAGCTGAGACGGCAGATAAACTAATTCATGCAATCCAAAATTATGAGCGTCCTGTTTTAGGAACGAAGTGGAAGCAGCTATCATAATACAATTTTATAGATATTTTTGGAAACACATGTCATTTTACTTTGAAAAGGCATGTGTTTTTAATTTGGTTAAATATGTTAATGTTGAGATATAATGTTTTTGGAAAAGGAGAAATAGATGGAGGAGTTTGTGTATTTACGTCCTGTTTTTAAAAGTATATTAGCAGCATCTATTCTTGTTATGCTAATTGTTTCAACACAGAAGAAAAAGCTAATTAATGAATTTTCGCTTTGGTTTATTTCGATATTGTGTATCGGTGTTGCCGCGATAACATTGTTTATGTCGGGGTTTATCGTTGATGAGTATAGTCTAGCTGGGGATGCACAGAGTTTTAGCATGTTTATTGCGATTGGCTGTATTAGCGGTTTGAATTTTATTATTTATTATAGACGGCAATAAAAGAAGGCATTCCGTATTACTTTGGAATGCCTTTATCACTTTGATTACTTTGTTTTTTATACAGATACCAGCCACCCCAGCCGCCACCAATTGCTACAACAACGAGGAAAGCATAGTCTTTAACCTCGACACGTATATTGAAAATATTAGCTATAAGTAAGAGAACCCCAACTGTTATTAACGCAAAAAATGCTCTAATTAAGTAGTCTTTCAACTGAACCACTCCCGCCATTTAAGTAGTAAATGATGAATATGGAAAAGCTTTTTTGGATCTATTTTACTAAAGGATGTTACCTATATTTTAACATAAAAGAGATTGTAATATATTGATAAAAGTAGAGGAGAGGGGGCTAATATTGTCGTGATTTGTCGGTAAGTCGATATAATTAGAAAATCGCTGATATAATTTCATGTACCAGAACGTACGACAATCCCCATAGAAAAAAAGCGACTCTGAACGAGCCGCTTCCGCTTTAAATGATATCCAGCTCCAGCGGCTAGAACAGTCGGTTGTTTCACTCCTTCATTCGAGGCAAAAAGCGCCTCGTAATCAGGAGTTCCAACACCCTCCTGTTCTGAACGAGCCGCTTCCGCTTTTAATCTATCTAGCTCCGGTGACTAGAACAGTCGGTCATTTCGCGCCTTCCTGTGAGGCAAAAAGCGCCTCTTCGTCAGGAGCTCCAATGCCCTCTTGTTCTGAGCAAGTCACCTCCGCTTTAAAATCTATTATTGATTCAAGAACGCGCGTAGCATCCAAGCGTGTTTTTCTAGTTCTGTGTAGATGCCTAGTAGTAGGTCAGATGTCATTTCGTCATCAGAGTTTTGAGCGATTTCCATGCCTTTTTTCAGTTCGACTAGCATCATTTCGTAGTCTTTCATGATTGATTCAACCATTCCTTCTGCAGTTTCGCCGTATGCTGCTTCTTGAATAGAAGATAGTTCTAAGTATTCTTTCATTGTTGCTACTGGTTTGCCGCCAATTGCTAAAATGCGTTCTGCAATTTCGTCGATGTGAGTAGCTGATTCTGTGTAAAGTTCTTCGAATTTCTCGTGTAATGTGAAGAATTGAGGTCCTTTTACGTACCAATGGAAGTTGTGTAATTTTGTGAATAAAACGCTCCAGTCTGCTACTTGTTTGTTTAATACTTCGATTACTTGTTTGTTCATTATGATCAATCTCCTTTTGAGTTGTTATGTTATATCAATTACTAATTTATAATCATTATAATCTAGTAATTTGTATAAATCAACCCTTTTGCTGGAATTAATTTGAACAAATTATGAACTGTTATAAATAAAAATCCCTATTACTGTGGAGTAATAGGGATTTTGTTTGATATATAGCTCTTGTTCTAAACGAGCCACATCCGCTTTTAATTATTATACAGCCTTTTGCTTCTCTTCTACATCCTGTCCATCCCAGCACTCTGTATTCTGTAAGCCAGGGATAGAACTTGCAACGAAGACAGGATCTTTTCCTTGTTTCTTTTGCTTTATATAGTCTAATAAGGCTGCGTATGCAAACTTGCTAAGGAATGAGATGGCAATTAAGTTTGTGAATACCATTAGTCCCATAAAGAAATCAGCTAAACTCCAAACCGTTTGAAGGGCAGCGATAGATCCGAAGAACACCATTCCGACAACTGCAACACGATAAATCAGTAACCATGTTTTGCTTTCTTTAATGAATGCGATGTTTGTTTCACCATAATAGTAGTTTCCTAGTAAAGAACTGAAAGCGAATAGGAAAATAATAATCGCTAAGAAAGTGCTTGCCCACGGTCCAATTTGTGAACTTAATGCTCGTTGTGTTAATTCAATACCTTCTAAATTCGATCCTTTGTAAAGTCCAGAACATAATACGATAAACGCTGTTGATGTACATACTAAGAATGTATCTACGAAAACACCTAATGCTTGAACAAGTCCTTGTTTTACAGGGTGAGATACATCTGATGTTGCTGCTGCGTTAGGGGAGCTACCCATACCTGCTTCTGTCGCGAATAAACCGCGCTGAATTCCGAATTTGATTGCTGCTCCAATACCACCAGCGATAGCTTGGTCTAAACCAAATGCGCTGTTAAATATTTCTGTAAAAATGCTTGGTAACATATTGAAATTGTTAATTACGACAAAAATAGCCACACCGATATAAATGATCGCCATTGGAGGGACAATCATTTCTGTAATACGTGAAATGCTCTTAATACCACCAAAAATAATAACTGCAACTAATAAAGCTAATAGAGCTCCTACGATCGTTCGCTCTAGTCCAAAAGCATTTTCAAACGCTATTGTTACTGTATTTGCTTGTACAGAATTGAAAATTAATCCGTACGCAACTGTAATAAGAAGTGAGAACCAAACACCCATCCAGCGCTTGTTTAATCCTTTTTCCATGTAATATGCTGGCCCACCACGGAACCTGCTTCCATCTTTTACTTTATAAATTTGTGCGAGCGTACATTCTACGAAACTAGTAGCTGCTCCAAGGATAGCGATAAACCACATCCAAAATATTGCGCCGGGTCCACCCATTGAAATGGCTAATGCTACACCAGCTAAGTTTCCGATACCGATACGTGCCGCTGCACTTAAGCAAAATGCTTGGAATGGAGAGATGCTATCTTTCTTTTTTTCTTTTCGATTAAACCCTTTACTAATTAAACTGACCATCTCACCGAAATGAGTAATTTGGACGAATTTTAATTTGAAAGAGAAATAAAGACCGAAGCCGATTAGCATTGCAATAAGAATATATGACCATAAAATATTATTCGTTACCTCAAGGAATCTGCTAAAGATATCAACCATATAATACACTTCCTTTTTTCCGTAATAAGAAAATTATATGCAAAAAATATACGAGAATCAATTTTTCTAAAAAATTATGTTACATAAACTTATATTGTGTTATGATTATGTTACATCGTAATATTTTTAGAATTATTTACATTTTAAAAAACTAAATTTAAAACGAGAAAGAGGGGATAATTTGAAAGAAGAATCTTTATTGAATATAAGCCTTAAGAGTTTGAAAATGAGAAGTAATATGTTTTTTATCATTACATCTTTAAGTATTTTTTTAGGAGCCACTTATTATTACAATAAAAGATTTCCAAGTCATAGGTATCCTGAATGGTTAGAATTTCTAAAGTTGATTGGATGAACAAAAGACAGAAAAACAGAAAATTAAAATAAAGAAGTTATGGAGGAGCTAAATATGAATATTAGAGAAAGTGAACTTCCGGGTATTGGTTATAAGTTTCAAATCGTTACGAAAGGTAACGAAAAGATGGTGATTGTCATTCATGATGATGGGCGTAGAGAAATGTATCATTTTGATTCAGATCATGAAGAAAGTATCTCAAGTATTTCATTACGTGACTCAGAGGCGAGACAAATTGCAGCAATATTAGGTGGAATGGTATACAAACCTAGAGCATTAGAAAATGTTGAAATGGTCTTTGAAGGTTTAGCAATTGAGTGGTTTAAAGTGGAGAATGCAGCTCCGGCAATCGGAAAAACAATTGGCGACCTTGAAATAAGAAAAACATATAGCGTAACGATTATTGCAGTTATGAAAAAGAATATGAAAAAGCTATTCAATCCAGGACCAGAAACGGTAATTGAAGAAGGCGATATGCTTGTAGTTTCAGGTGAGAGAGAAGAAATTAAAAAAATTATTAATGAGTTACTTTCGAATAGGGGGACTGACTAGATGGATACGTTAATTTTTGAAGTTGGTACAGCTTTAGTTTTAGTAGCAATTGCGGCGGTAATTGCTGGGAAATTTAAATTTTCAGTAATTCCTTTTCTAATTGTTCTTGGAATGTTAGTAGGACCGCACGCACCGACAATAGGTGTTATCGATCTCAAATTTATTGAAAGTGCGAGTGTAATTTCCTTCCTTGGACGGATTGGCGTTCTGTTCCTTCTGTTCTACCTAGGACTAGAGTTCTCGATGAAAAAACTAATTAAATCTGGACGTTCCATTGCGATTGGCGGAACAATCTATATTTTAATTAACTTTTCACTTGGATTATTATACGGATTTATAATGGGATTCCCTTTACTAGAAATTTTAATTATTGCGGGTATTATTACGATTTCTTCTAGTGCTATCGTTGCTAAAGTGTTAGTGGATTTAAGAAGAACTGGTAATAATGAAACCGAATTAATTTTAGGAATTATTATGTTTGAAGATATATTCCTTGCTGTATATTTATCAGTCGTATCTGGTTTAGTTCTAGGAGATCATGCTTCCTTCCTAGGTGCTCTTACTTCAATTGGAATTGCTTTAGGATACATGCTTCTATTCTTTATTGTAGCTAGAAAGGCGACGCCTTTATTAAATAAATTGCTCAATATTAGTTCAGATGAAATTTTCATTATTGTAGTATTTGCTTCGTTATTCTTTATTGCAGGTTTCTCGGAAACAATTCACGTTGCCGAAGCAATTGGAGCACTTCTTTTAGGATTAGTTTTCTCTGAGACAGAGCATAGTGACAGAATTGAACATCTTGTTGTTCCATTTAGAGACTTTTTCGGAGCTATTTTCTTCTTCAGTTTCGGATTAAGCATTGATCCGTTTTCATTAGGCGGAGCGATATGGTTAACGTTAGGTGCTGTCCTTCTTACAATCATCGGAAACTTTGTTGCAGGAATGATTGCAGGGCGACAAGCTGGGTTATCTCATAAAGCGTCAACAAATATTGGATTAACAATTGTTTCAAGAGGAGAATTCTCCATCATTATGGCCAATATCGGCATCGCCGGTGGTTTAATGTCAGTCTTGAAACCATTCTCGGCACTATACGTGCTTATACTATCGATCTTAGGTCCACTTCTGACGAAAGAGTCAAAGAATGTATATAAATTTTTAAATAAAATCTTTAAGTGGGATACGAAGACTAACTAATTTTAAAAAAATAAAAGTACAAGATATTTACTGCTTGTACTTTTATTTTTTGCAATGAAAACAGTAAAGAGAGGTACATGATGTTAGGAGAGTTGATTCATTCCGTTTTAGTTTTTCTAGAAGGACTTGGTTATTGGGGAATTATGCTTGGATTGATGTTAGAGGTTATTCCGAGTGAAATCGTATTGTCTTATGCAGGTTATTTAGTATCAAAAGGAAGCATTACGTTTTGGGGCGCTGTCGCGTTCGGTACAATTGGTGGTGTAATTGCACAACTATTCATTTATTGGATCGGTCGTTACGGAGGAAGACCTGTCCTTGAGCGATATGGAAAATATATTTTAATTCAAAAGAAACATATTGATTATGCTGAAGATTGGTTTAATCGTTACGGAACTGGCGTTATTTTTACAGCGCGTTTTATTCCTGTTGTGCGTCATGCTATTTCGATACCAGCGGGTATTGCGAAAATGTCACATGCTAAGTTTATTACGCTAACTACATTAGCTGTTATTCCATGGTCAATTGTATTTGTATATTTAGGTTTTAAATTAGGAACAGAGTGGGAAAGTATTAATAAAGTAGCTGGGCCATATGTGAAATACTTTGCACTTGCAGCTATTGTTTGTGCAATTGGTTACTTTGCATTAAAAAAAGTGATGAAAAAAAAGTGATTACGTAAAAAGAATCTATGCTGACATAGGTTCTTTTTTTATTGTCATTTTTCGAAAGGGGAAAGAGTAGGTTTAATATTTTACATATTGTGGCATACATATAGGAAAAGGGAGTTTGGAAAGGGGATTATAGAGAAATGGAACTCCAGTTTCAAAATGTATATCAACAAGTTGAGAATTGGTATGTGTTGGATTCGGAGCTTCCTTGGGATGTCAAAAGGCTTAGAGATGATTTGTTTTCACTGATTGAAGTATGTAAAACACCAGTTGTTTTTTGTGATACGTGTGATGCGAATCATGTGCTTCTATCATTAGGAGAAGAAGAAGAGGAATTCTTATTCCCAGTAGGTGGTTTTTATCATAAAGAAAAACAATTAATTTTTGTTTGTATGTGGGAAGAGTACGAGCAGGTGCTCAAAACACTACTGCATGAGTTTCGTCATGCGATGCAGCATAAGAGAGAAGTATTGTATGTTGGAAGTGAAGTGTACGAAGATAGATGGATTGAGAAAGATGCGAGAAAGTTCGCGGAGAGGAAGTTAGATGAATATAAAAATAGAAAGTTAATGTAAAGCATAGTGGAGAAATGGCACTGTGCTTTCTTTGTTGATTACTAAAAGTAAGTGATTGACTTTTATAAAGTTTAGTTCTAAACTAATGGTATGAAATGAGCGAGGTGATAGAATGAAGACAGAAGATAGACTCGGATTACTATTATGGTTTCGTTTATCACGTTTTTATAACAAAAGTATTCGTGAGACGAATCAGCATTTGAAAGAATGGAATGTATCTGCCGCTCAGTTTGATGTGCTAGCTCAAGTTGGAGGACATAATCGTCTAACGCAGCAAGAGCTCGGAAATAAACTATTTGTTACGAAGGGAAATATTACGCAGCTATTAAATAAAATGGAGCAGCTGGAGTGGATTCATCGTGAACAAGAAGGTACTACAAAATATATTTCGTTAACAGAAAAGGGAAAAGTTTTATATGAAGAAATCGTCCCGCCTCAAGAAACGTTCCAAGCGGAGCAGTTTCAAAATTTAAATGTAGAAGAACAACATCAATTATTACAATTACTAAAAAAATTACAGTGAGAAAAATTTTTAAAATAAATCTTGAATTCGAGATAATATGAGGTGAAGGATATGTTTAGAAAAGTTGATCATAAAAATATGGGAAGAGCAAATCACGGTTGGTTAAATACACATTTTCATTTTTCCTTTGCGAATTACTATAACCCGAATAACATGAACTTTGGAGCATTGCGTGTAATTAATGATGACCTAGTAGCGGCACAAACTGGTTTTGATATGCATCCGCACCGCGATATGGAAATCATTTCGTACGTTGTAGATGGTGCTTTAACACATGAGGATAGCATGGGGAATCGCGGAACAATTGAGCGAGGACATGTTCAATATATGAGTGCTGGCACAGGTGTATTTCATAGCGAGCATAATTTAGGAAATGAAACACTACGTTTATTACAAATTTGGATTTTACCAGATCGTGCGGATCATAAACCAAACTATGGTGAGTTTACATTTGATTGGAGCAAGCGTGAAAATGAATGGTTCCATATGGTATCTCCAGTAGAAGGAGAGGCACCAATTCGTATTCACCAAGATGCGAATTTATATTCTTTATCGTTAGATGCTGGAAAAGAAATTCATTTCCCGGTGCAAGAAGGCCGTCAATTGTACCTTGTACAAATTGAAGGGAGTAGTGTAATAAATGGTGAAAATCTTGTTATGCGTGATGCAGCAGAAGCAGTAGAAGAAGATATTCATATTGAAGCGAAAGAGCAATCACACTATTTAGCAATCGAATTGAAAAGACAATAGAACGTTTATGGAAAAGAGGACATCGAATTGATGTCCTCTTTTTTTGAGTGGAATTGTCAGAAAAAACTTTCTCAATATTTAGAAAAAGGTATTAGCCCGGAAAATAAGAATTGTATAAAAGTGTCAAAAATCTTTATGGGAATGGGGAATGTTATAGTGAAAAAGCAAGTCATTTCATCAGCATTAGCGTTAACTGTTATAGCCGGGGGATTTGGAACATTTGGAGCAACGACAACGAAAGCAGAAGAACAAAAAATTCAATATCATCAAGAATTTAAAACACCTGCATACATAGGTGAAGAATGGAAAGCACCAGAAGGACTAGATAAAAAAGAGACGGTCTTTCAATATTTAGAGAGTAAGAAAGATATGTTTAAATTAGCAGGAAATATTGATAAACACTTCAATGTCGTTGGGGAGGAAAAAGATGCTGAATCTGGTACGACACATGTGAAGTTAGTTGAAAAACATAATAATATTCCTGTGTATGGTTCAGATCAGACTGTTACACTAGATAAAGAAAATAATGTAAAAGCATTCTTCGGACAAGTTATTCCGAATTTAGAGGATAAAAATATTCCTTCGTTTGCAAATATTAGTGCAGAGCAAGCTGAAACGATTGCAAAGGCAGATATTGAAAAAGAAGTTGGTAAAGTAAAGAATTATGACGGTGTGAAAAAAGATTTATTTGTGTATGAAAAAGATGGGAAGTACTATCTTGCATACTTAGTTAAAGCATCGATTTCAAAACCAGCTCCAGGATACTGGCATTATTTTGTTGATGCAACGAATGGAAATGTGATTGAGAAATATAACGCTGTAGATCACATTACAGGATTTGGTTACGGAGTACTAGGCGATAGACAATCATTTGAAATTGCTCAAGATGAGAAAACAGGAGCGTTCAACTTGTTTGATGGTAAACGAGGACAAGGTGTTCATACATTTGATGCAGAAAATATGGATGAAAACTTGTTTAACTTATTCTCACAATGGCTTGGATACACAGGAGAAGAAGTTGAGAGTAAATCTAAGTTCTTCGAAGATAAAGCAGCGGTTGATGCGCATGTAAATGCAGGAAAAGTATATGATTACTACAAAAAGACATTTAATCGTAACTCTTTCGATGATAAAGGTGCGAAGCTTATTTCTACTGTTCACGTTGGAGAAAGCTGGAATAATGCAGCTTGGAACGGTGTACAAATGATGTATGGTGATGGAGACGGTACGACGTTTATTCCATTATCTGCTGGATTAGATGTTATCGGTCATGAATTAACGCATGCTGTAACTGAACATACAGCAAACCTTGTTTATAAAAATGAGTCAGGTGCGTTAAATGAATCGTTATCTGATATTATGGGTGTCATGGTTGAGAAGAAGAGCTGGGATTTAGGTGCTGACATTTATACACCTGGAAAACCTGGTGATGCACTTCGTTCTCTGAAAGATCCAGCATCTATTCCAAATCCATTAAAACCAGGTGAAGGTTACCCAGATCATTACAATAAACGCTACACTGGAACAGCTGATAATGGCGGCGTTCATATTAACAGTAGTATTAACAATAAAGCTGCATATTTAGTATCTGATGGCGGAGAGCATTACGGTGTGAAAGTAACTGGAGTAGGCCGTGAAGCGACAGAAAAAATTTATTACCGTGCTCTTACGAAATATTTAACTGCAAACTCTGACTTTAAGATGATGCGTCAAGCTGCTCTGCAGTCAGCTGAAGATTTATATGGTAAAAACTCTAAAGCTGTACAAGCTGTAACGAAAGCTTATGATGCAGTAGGCGTAAAATAATAAGAGAAAAAGACCTGACTAGGATGTCAGGTCTTTCTTTATTTAGTCACGAATACCTAATGCGATTTTCGCCATACGTGACATGCGTTCTTTAGACCAGGGCGGATTCCAAACGACATTTACTTCTATTTCATTGACTTCAGGTACGTTCGTTGATAATACCTTTTTTACGTCTGATACAATTTGCCCAGCCATTGGACAACCGATAGAAGTCATCGTCATCGTAATGACAGCATTATTATTTTCATCTGCTGTAACGTCATAAACTAATCCAAGATTAACAATATCAACACCTAGTTCAGGGTCAATAACAGCTTCTAAGTTTGCATATAACTTTTCTTCAAATGCTTGTTGTGACATGTGTAGCACCCCCTGCATATTAATGATATCGATTCTCATTATAACGGATATATATATATAATGCAGGGAATGAGCTCAAAAAAATATTCCTCTTGGAAGAGGAATATTTTTTGAAAGCTATTCAGTTTTGAAATGAGATACGAGTTGATCTAATTCTTCAACTGTTTGTTTCATTTGTTTAGCAGTTTGTGTCATCTCATTCATCGTAATGACTTTTTTCTCAGCAGATTGTGCTGTTGCCGCTGTTTCACTAGATACTTCAGTCGAAATAGAAGCGATGTTATTCAGTGAAGCGTTCATTTCTTCAGCGCTTGCAGCCATTTCCTCAGCGGTTGCTGAGATGTCTTGCATTTGAGTAGATACTTTATTTACTTGTTCCACAATCGTTGTGAAAGAGTTGCCAGCTTCACGAATGACATGAATACCTTCAAATGCTTCCGAACGACCTTGTGACATCATAGAACTTGCAGTTTCAGTGTCTTGTTGAATTTGATGTAGTAATTGGTTAATATCTGTTGCCGCTGTTTTAGATTGTTCCGCAAGTTTTCGAACTTCGTCAGCTACGACAGCGAAACCTTTTCCTTGTTCGCCAGCACGAGCTGCTTCGATAGATGCATTTAAAGCAAGTAAGTTTGTTTGTTCTGCGATATTAGAAATAGATTGTACAGCTGTATCAATATATTTCGTGTGGGTAATTAGACGTTCGACCACTTCTGACGTAGCATTTACCGCGTCGTGTATCGTGGTCATTTGTGAAACGGATTTTTGAATAACTGAACTTCCATCGTTAGCCTGTTCAGATGTAGTTACAGCAAGTTCAGTTACAGATGAAGCAGATTCAGCAATACGCTGAACGCTTACTGTCATATCGTCCATTGCAGTTGAGCTTTCTTCCATACTAGAGGCTTGCGATTGAATATTTGCATTCAAGCTAGACATCGAGCTTTGAACTCTTATTGTTGCCTCGCGTGATATATTCGTCTTTTCTAGCATATTTTCAGAAGCGTTTTGTACTTCTACGGATGTTTTTTGAACACGATTAATAATATGTTGTAGGTTTTCTAACATTTTATTAAATGATGTTGCAATCGCACCAATTTCATCATTACTATTTACCTGTAGGCGGGCTGTTAAGTCACCTTCTTGAGATGATAATTCTTTTAGTTTACTATCAATTTGTTGAATTGGTTTTACAAGCTTACCAGAGAACCACCATGCAAGAATGATAGCTACGATAATACAAATAACAAGTGATAAGAAGACAACATATTCAATTTGTAGTGAAGATTGATCAATTTTTTTGATAGATTGATCACGTAACTTAGCTTGTTCATTACTGTAATTTGTGAAATCACCAATTACTTTATAAACAGAGCCATTCTCTGTAGAAGCCACTTGTAAAGCTTCTTCCCATTTTTGTTCTTTTGCAAGGGTGAAGACTTTTTCTTCAATAAATTTTCTCCAAGTGGACCCTAAATTCATTGTATCTTTCACGGATTGAGAAATATTTGGATTAGAAAGAAGTTTATCTTTTGAATCCTCCAGACGTTTACTCATCTCGTTAAACTTGTCTAATTCTACTTGATCGTGTTGTAGTAAATAACCTCTTAAAGCAGAAAGTTGTACTTGATAAGCGTCTCCACGCTCTTTCAATTCTGTTGCCAGAGGAGAAATTTCTTTTTGTAATGTTTCAGCTTTACGAGATTGGTCAATAGCAAAAAATAAAATAAAAGCTAAGGCGATGCCAAATAAAGCGCAAATCGTTCCCATCATGAACATTAGTTTTTTTCGAATGCTAATAAAATTCATATGATAAAAAGCCTCCTTGTGAAATCTTAGTATTTGAATTAACAAATGCAAAAAATTGAAAGAAAGCTTTACTCCGTCGGGAATAAAGCTTTCTTCTTTCCTTTAGGAATTATAGCAGACGGAATGAGAGATAGAAAGAGATATTTTAAGGTGAAAAAAGAGAGACTGTAAATCTCTCTTTTTAATAATTTGAAGCTTATAAAAGGATAAATGAAAGTTTCGCTTTAAACGGTTGTTTTGAAATGAGAAACGAGAACTTCAAGTTCTTGTACGGTCGTTTTCATTTCAGAAGCTTTTTTAGCAACGACACTCATTTTATTTACTTGGTCACCAGCCGAAGTTGCTGTTTGTGATGTTTCGGCGGCAACTTCATTTGAAATAGAGGCGATGTTATTTAAAGCTGCATTCATTTCTTCTGAACTTGCGGCCATTTCTTCAGCAGTTGCAGACATTTCTTGCATTTGTGTAGAGACTTTGTTAATGTAATTAACAATTTCCGAGAATGAAGATCCAGCGGTACGAATGACTGTAATTCCTTCCGAAGCCTCTGACTGACCTTGTGTCATCATTTCATTTGCTATTTTTGTGTCAGCTTGAATTTGATGAAGTAAATGGTTAATGTCAGTTGCCGCTAGCTGAGATTGTTCAGCAAGTTTTCGTACTTCATCGGCAACAACGGCGAATCCTTTTCCATGTTCGCCAGCACGAGCTGCTTCAATTGAAGCATTTAAAGCGAGTAAATTCGTTTGTTCCGCGATATTAGAAATGGATTGAAGTGCAGTATCAATATGATTCGTATGTGTAATGAGTCGCTCTACTACTTGTGATGTAGCGTTAACAGCTTCGTTAATTGTATGCATTTGTGTAATAGATTTCTCAATGACTTTATTCCCACTATCTGCTTTTTCTGAAGTTGTAACAGCTAGGCTAGCAACAGAGGAGGCAGATTCTGCAATACGCTGAACACTCGTTGTCATATCGTCCATTGCAGTTGAACTTTCTTCGATACTTGAAACTTGTGAACGAATATTATACTCAAGAGCATTCATAGTTTCTTCGGTTTTTGCTGTATTTTCCATAGAAGCAGTGGTTTCGATAAACACATTTTCAGACGCTTCTTTTACACTTGTTGATGTTTGTTGCACTTGTTTTATGATACGTTGTAAGTTAGCGAGCATTTGATTAAAGGAATTGGCGATATCACCAATTTCATCTTTACTCGTTACGTGTAATCTAGCAGTTAAATCGCCATCTTGAGAGGCTAATTCTTTTAATTTCTCATCAATTTGTCGTATCGGTTTAACGAGTTTACCAGAGAACCACCATGCTAATAAAATAGATGTTAACGTACATGTAATGAGAGAGAAGAAAATAATATATTGAATAAGAGATGAAGAAGACTCTACGTCAGCAATTAATGCGTCACGTTTATCATTTTCTTCATTTGCATATTTAGTAAAACGGCTTAAAAGATTGTTTACATAATCGGTTTGAGCTAAAGCGATTTTGGATGCTTCGTCCCATTTTCCTTCGCGAGCGAGAGGGAGGGCTTCATTATCTATGACGCTTCGCCATTTTGCTCCCATTAAAATCGCTTCTTTCATTCCTTCTGGGAGTTTTTTATCACTTGTTACTTTCTCTCTAGTATCAGCAAGTTTTTTTCCTTCTCGGTTGAATTTATCCAATCCTTTTTGATCATGTGACAGTAAATATTCTTGTAAACCGGCAACTTGTGCTTGGAACCAATCACCACGTTCTTTTAAAATTGTTGCTCGTTTAGATACATCATTTTTTAACGTTTCAATTTCGCTTGCTTGGTTCATAGCGAATGAAAGAATAACAATAAGAGCAATACTAAATAAAGAAGAAATGCTTAAGAGTGTGAACAGTAGTTTTTTGCGAATACTAACATATTTCATCGTTATCCCTACCTTTAAAAACTATTTATTATGATTTATAAATATTAAGAACGACATTAATAAAAACACCATTATGAAGTTATTAATCTGTTCAATGAAAATTATAGCAGATAATGGAAGATGGCAGATTAATATGAGTAAATGTTCTTAAAATGTATACATTTGTATATCAAAAAGTTCATAAATAAAAATGAGAAATGCTATTGTAATTTGAAATAACATCATGTATACTTCTAATTAGTTGATAACGATTATCACTATCAACTGTAACATTACTCTTCGTTATGTTGGTCATACCCCTTTTTGACGACGTAAGTCAGAGACGAAATGTTGAAATATCTTGTGTCCTATTCTACAGAATTATGGTAATCTCCAACCTCAACTTATATGCGTGAGCATGCAAAAAGGATCCTATCCGTGAAGGGATCCTTTTTTGCATGCTGTCGCAATTAATGTATATAGACCTGGTATATGTTCTTCAATTCCTTCCGGTGCAGTAGGAGGGAAGACCCACCTTTGATGAGACCCGTGTTCTTCAATTAGTTTTTCAACTTTAAAATGTTCTTGTGCAAGTGTTGTAATAATTTCTCCTAGCGTCCAGCGACGGATGGTTGTTTTAGGCAATGATTCTTTCTGCGCTTCTGTAAGAAGGATGCTATAAGCCACATCATCTTCAATCAATTCTTCATCGAAATAATTTCCATTGGCCCGAAATGATGGGTGGTCTACTCCTAATAATTTCGTGTAAACAGGATGATAGTCACGAAGGATAAGCGTTCCATCTCCTTTAAGCATGGTAGCAATTTTTTGAAAGAGCGGTTTTAAATCTAGAAAGTAATGGAGTACACCAAGTTCCAGTAATACGATATCAAATGATTCGGAGAGCTGCACATTTAGTACATCAGAAACGACATACTGGATAGAGACACCTGCTGCTTCCGCAAGTTCATTTGCATATTTTGCATTACTTGCTGAAATATCAACAACTGTTACATCAGCGCCTAAAAGAGCGAGAGCAACGGCTTTATTTCCTTTTGACCCGAGTAAGTTAATAATACGTTTTCCTTTTGGAGATTGTATGTAAGGTAAATAGTGTTCTACTTCGCGCACGGGATCTTTCATAAGCTTTTTTGCATAATCGGCTGGTGCCCCGTGGCGATTCGTCCAAGCTTCATAAGCAGCTGCATTCCAGCTTTTTTCATTACGTGTGCTTAGTTGTTTTTGATTCAATCGTATCACTCCTTTTGTGAACGTATAGTTATTCTGCAGGAGAAGGGGATTTCCTTTTCTTTTTGAATTTAAGTTTGATTTTTCTGCAATTAAGTCGTAAAATACGTGTTATATATAAAAGCGTTGAAAAGGAAAAGTAGAATGAAATCATTCTGTCCAGAGAGCTTCGGTAGCTGAGAAGAAGCAAGAATATTCATTTGAACAATGGCCTTTGAGCTTCGTCCTGAACTTATCAAATGATAATAGTAGGCGGTGACGAGAGTTGGTACTCGTTATCAAAACCACAGTATAAGAGCATATAGCTCCGTACTTGTTAAGGCTAATTATGTGAGTAATTGGCGAAATAAGGTGGTACCGCGACTGTTTATAAAGCCCCGCCCTTATCTTTTTTAAGATAAGGGCGGGGCTTTTTTATATTTAAAAGGAGGAATGTAAGATGAGTATTTTTATTGGAGGCGCTTGGCCGTATGCAAATGGTTCGTTACATCTTGGACATATTGCGAGTTTGTTACCTGGAGATATTTTAGCACGTTATTACCGGGCAAAAGGTGAGAATGTGTTGTATGTTTCGGGAAGTGATTGTAATGGAACACCGATTGCAATTAGGGCAAAACAAGAAGGTGTGACGGCGAAGGAAATTGCTGATAAGTATCATGAAGAATTCCAGCGATGTTTTCATAAACTTGGTTTTACGTATGATTGCTATACACGTACAGATAGCGAGCACCATCATGAAACTGTTCAAAAAGTTTTTTTACGTTTATTAGAAGAAGATTATATTTATAAAAGGACAGTGGAACAAGCGTATTGCGAAGCATGTACGCAGTTTTTACCTGATCGTTATGTAGAAGGCATTTGTCCACATTGCCATGAAGCAGCAAGAGGAGATCAATGCGATGCGTGTGCAGCTATTTTAGATCCACTCGATTTGCTAGAAAAGAAATGTAAGTTATGTGGTAGTACGCCATCGATACAGGAAACAGAGCATTTCTATTTCGCATTGCATACATTTCAGCAGCAAATTAAAAGGGCTGTAGAAATCGCAAAGCAAACAGGGGCATGGCGTGACAATGCGATTCAACTAACAGAGAGATATGTAAAGGAAGGATTACTAGATAGGGCCGTATCACGTGATTTACCAATCGGGGTACCAATTCCAGTAGAAGGGTATGAAGATAAGAAAATTTACGTATGGATTGAAGCAGTGACAGGATATTATTCGGCGAGTAAACATTGGGCTGAAGAAACAGGGAAAGATGATCAAGAGTTTTGGGATAGAGAAGCGAAAACATATTATGTGCACGGAAAGGATAATATTCCATTTCATTCCATCATTTGGCCAGCGGTATTGCTTGGAATAGGAGAAGGAGCCATTCCTCGTCATATCGTTTCGAATGAATATTTAACAGTTGAAAAAAGAAAGTTATCTACGAGTAAAAACTGGGCAGTATGGGTGCCTGACATATTAGAACGTTACAATCCAGATTCTATTCGTTACTTTTTAACAGTAAATGCACCAGAAAATCGTGATACTGATTTTTCATGGCGTGAATTCATTTACAGTCATAATAGTGAATTGTTAGGTGCATACGGGAACTTTGTGAACCGGACATTAAAGTTTATTGAAAAATATTATGATGGCATTGTGCCGAATGGAATTATTAATGAAGAGCTGAAAGAGAAGGTAGAAGGATTATATATAAATGTAGGAGAGTTGATTGAGCAAACTAAATTTAAGGTGGCGCTAGAAACAATATTTGATGCCGTACGTTTTGCAAATAAATACTTTGATGAGAGGCAGCCTTGGAAACAACGAGAAGATGATCCAGCTTCATGCGAAGAAACGATTTATAACTGTGTGTATCTTATCGCTAATTTTGCAAATCTCCTTGAACCGTTTTTACCATTTTCAAGTGAAAGAGTTAGAAACACGTTATCGATTGTGAACCGAAATTGGGAGCCTCAAAACACGTTGCCGAATAGAATTGATAGTGTGCAGCCACTATTTGAACGAATCGATGTAAAACAAATCGAGCATGAGATAGAAAAGCTATATGGAGCAGTAAAGTGAGATAGAGAAAAAGACCTTTCAAATCAATGAAAGGTCTTTTGTTACGCACTATGCACGCTACTATGTTTCTTTTCTTTCCTAGCCGTAAGCAGCTGAGGGGTGAAAATGCCAAGTAGTATAAAGATGATCCCAATCCACTGCATGAAGGTTACGACTTCATGTACAAGTGTAATAGAAGCGATAATGGCCGTTGGTAATTCAGCTGCTCCTAGTATTGTACTAAGTCCTGTTCCTACTTTCGGTACACCAATTGAAAAACAAATGACAGGTACGACAACGCCGAACAATCCGAGGAAGAAAGCGTATTTCCAAAGACCGGTTTGCAGGGCACCATCCGTTAAAAAGGTTGGCGGGAAGAATAGGCATACGATAAGAGTAGCACTTGTTGTCATAAGAAAGCTTTTCGTATAAGGCGGAACTTCTGTAGCAACACGCCCGCTTGCAAAAACATAGAATGAAAAAGAGACAGCGGCTAATAGACCAAAGATAATACCTTTCGTGGAAAAGTTTTGTCCGAGACCTTCAAAGACACCGCCTGCAAACAATGTTCCAGTAAATAAAATAATGATAGATATAACTTTCTCACGGCTTGGTAATGTTCGATTAGCGATTGCTTCTATAACTACACCAATCCATGTGAACTGGAAGAGTAGGACAACAGCGATAGATGCTGGTAGTTCTTCTACAGAAATAGCGTAGAAGATACCAGTCATACTCATTGTTGTGCCAACTGTTAGTAAGGAAAAGAATTGCTTTTTTGTTACTTTATGACGTGAAACGAAAAGAACGAGCAGAAGAAGCCCAATCCATCCGAAGACATATTGTCCTCCTAATAGTTGATGTGCTGAAAATCCATCAATGAATCCGAGTTTGAAAATCGTTGAAAGTACGCCGTAGCTACAAGCTCCGAATAAAACAAGTAATGAATACTTAAATTTCTCCATGAAAATCCTCCTTTTAAATAATAAAAAACGCCCGCTATCCAAATAAGGACAACGGGCGAACGAAACAGAGTAAGACACTCTACAAAATTCCGCCACTCATACGAAGTATGAATTTGGGGTATGAAATTGTAGTAGGTTTTTACATTGCTTTTGGAAATACAATGGAGCATTTTACACCTTGAGGTGTGTTTTGTATCCCATAAGGAAACTGATGCTTATCTAGTATTTGTTTTACAATGTATAACCCAAGACCACTACCTTGTACTAAGCCGTGTTTGTCAGGGTTTGCGCGATAGAATGGTTCAAATAAATGGGCAAGTTTATCTTCATCTATTTGTGAACCTGTATTTAGTACTTCTAATGCGTAACCGTTTGGCTTTTCATAAAGCTTTATATATACATGCTGATGGTCAATTGTGTAATGAATTGCATTTGAAATAATGTTAAAAATAGCAGTTTGAATAAATTTAGGGTCAGCTAAAATTTGTACATCTTGCTTAATGTTAGATTGAACATTTAATTGCTTTACAGATACAAAGTAATCTACTTTCTTCATAACATCCTCAATAATAGTAGTTAATGAGATAACTTTTAAATCAGGTTTAAATTGAGGGTTTTGTATTTTGGATAATTCCGACATTTTTTCCGTTAATATGTTAATATCTTGCATCATTTCATAGGAACGTTTTAAATATTTATCTCTATCTTTATAAGCTCCAATTCCGTGAATCATGCCATCTAGTTGTCCCATAACGGCTGCGATTGGTGTTTTTAATTCATGGGATACCATAGACATAAATTCTTTACGAGATTGTTCTAATTGTTGTTCTCTCTTGAGCTCGTTTCTTAAATCTTGATTGCTTGCATGTAAATTCTTCACGATATTTGGGACCTGTGAAGCAGCTACTTGTAAATTAAAATCAGTTTGGTCTGTATTTTTGTTAAGTAGCTTTTTATCTGAGAAATCAAGATTCATAATATCTTTTAAAGCATCGCTCATAAATTGAAAAGGTTTGGCAATTAGTTTTGTATAAATTAAAGATCCGAGTAAAGATAATGCAAGCATTGTCGCGCCAATATGTGGAGCTAATTGCTGCAGTACATCTGTTAATTTTGGATTATCTTGTGCATCATTTGTTTTACTTGCTGCATTTTGTTTATGTAAGGCATCATTAGTAGCGACTTGCTTTTCCATCTCTGTAAGTGGAGCAGAAGTGCTATTTTTCCCCGTACTACTTTGTGTATGTTCTTTTGCTTTTGCAGTTTGGCTAGGCTGCAAAAGATGATTGATAGCTGTAGAGAGTGATTTATAATCTATAATAGAAGATTGGAAATTAAAAATGTCTCCCTGTGATACAGCTTTATTTTGATTCGTTTTACTTTGGTCGTTTTGTTTGTCTGAATCCGCTTGTTCTGTAGACAGCGCTCCATTTTCTTTTGCAAAACGTTCTTTATCGTAGTTTGAAGCTAGGAAGTAAATAATTTGATAAAGACAAAGTGATAAAAGAATACAAAATAATAAGGTTTTGATGAAAATATTTTTGGTGATGTTGTCTGTGCTACGATTCGATTTTGTAGCCAATGCCTTTCACCGTTTTAATATAAGGAATCCCTAATTTTTTTCTTAAGTTTTTAATATGTGTATCTATAACTCTTACATCACCATAATGTTCATAGCCCCATACCTTATTCAGTAAATCACTTCTTGATAATACTTTTCCCCGATTTTGCAGTAAAGTATAAATAATTTCAAATTCCTTTGTTGTTAATTCAATTTGATTACCATGAACATAAGCGGCATATGCTGTAGAATTTAACATCAATTCACGGAATTGTAGTATAGTTGCAGTTTCTGCTTCCTTCGTTGCTGCCCTTCTTAATACAGCTTCTACACGTTTAATAAATACGGTGTAATGGAACGGTTTCGTAATATAGTCATCAATACCTAATTCAAATCCTTTAATTTCACTTTCTTCATTATGTAAGCCTGTTAACATAATAATCGGTACATCAGATTGTCCTCGCATAATTTTACAAATACTATAGCCATCTATATCTGGTAACATCACATCAAGGAGGACAAGATCGTATGAATTTTTTTGGAAAAGAAGAATGCCTTCTGTTCCAGCGCCAACGACATCAACGGTAAAGTTTTGTGCCATTAGAAATTCACGAATTAGTTCTTGTATATCTGGGTTGTCTTCAATCACCAGTATATGCGTCATAGTAACACCTCCTAAATAACGCTTTTTACTGCAATATTCGAATTCATCATTTTTCCGATGACTCAGATTGTTTATACATATAATAAGCCCCCGCCATAAAATAATCATGAAAGTAGCAAGGGGAGTTGTTTAGTGAAACTGAATATTTAAGAATTACAGTAATTCTATTATAGTATGTATTGTAAAATTTATAAAATATTATAACTGTATAATTTTAATATCCATGTTTATCAATGTTTAGATGTTACTTAATACAATCTATCCCTATTATATATGTAAATACAGTTGTTTTGCTACTGTAAATGAAGAAATAAAATAAGCCAAGATATAAAATTCTTGGCTACACGTAAATCGTGTTGTTAGGTTATTTTACAGTGACAGTAGCCTGCTGGGGAATACGCTCAAATAACCAGTGTATATCATTGTTATACATACGAATGCAACCTAGTGTTGTCCATTTGCCAATTGCCTGATTATTGTTCGTACCATGAATCGCATAAGTTGTTCCGTAAGTTCCTGCCATGTTTAGTCCGAGCCAACGGTCACCAAGTGGATTACGTGGATCGCCGCCTTTAATTTTGCCTGTATAATAAGGACGATTTTTAATTTTATTTACGATTTGAAAAGTACCTTTAGGTGTAGGAGTAGCTGCTTTTCCAGTAGCGACAGTAAAACTCTTTATAAATTTTCCATTTTGATAATAATCCATTTTATTTAACTGCGTGTTTACAATCAGTTGATCGTTCGTTGTAGCTGCCTCAGCATTTGTGAATGGAATAGTTAAAAATCCTAATGATAATAGTGCGCTTAATAATAGTTTTTTCATTATATTCTCCTTTTTACTATTGTAATAGTCTTACATACACTGAATTTGCAATCCTCGTAATACTTTATTTACATTTTCATCTAATGTTTCAAAGAAGGTAGTAATCTTTGGATTTTGTTTGTTGTTTTTATCAATAAGTAATCTTTCATTTAGTAAAAGTTCACCATGTAGTCCAAAACTTTGAACTTGAATATTTAGCTCATCTTCAGTTTCAGAAATAATTGGTAAGAAGTAGTGGAAAGCTTTCGTTGGAATGATGTAACTTTTACCAATCATGCTTTCTTGATTTGAATTAATCCATTTTTTCGTAACAATCTTAATGTTCTTTTTTGAAACGATAAAAGACAGTGTTGTAGATTTTGTTAAACTTACGTCAAATTCACTTGTTTCACATATGTGTAAATTAAAAACGGTTTCATTTTGGTGAGATTCAACATTTGTATTAATAAAATCGTGCATTTTATAAGCTTCCATTTCTTATTCACCCTTTTTTTAATTTCGAAAAGCGACTTATATTTATTCAATTTAATGATTAGTAATATATTAGTTAAATTTTTCAACAAATTCCGCTATAATCTTACAATACGTATATGAAGCTAATATGAAGTTAGTATGAGTTTGTAGTGGTTTTTTATTGAGAACGAAATAAGGTGATTTTTAAGTGTTAAAAACTGGATGAAAAATGTATATTAAGGCCAGGTTTCTCACGGTATATATTTGTTAAGTTGTTTTTAAATGAACGTACATAGAAGTAAATAAAGAACAGAAAACTTTAGTGTGAGCCTTACAAAAATGTAATAAAAATGTAAGCTATTGTGATAGTTATTTCGACAATTTTTTTATACAATAATAGTAAGAAGTTGTACGTGATTGAAAGGAGAGATGACATGGAATGGATTCATGAATTATTTCAGCAATACGGGTACTATGTTGTACTTGTTGGTTTGCTGTTAGAATATATTGCACTTCCTTTTCCGGGAGAGCCAACGTTAGCATATGCAGGATTTTTAGCGCAGAAGGGCGATTTAAGTTTACCGATTTTAATTATCCTATCCTTTATTGGGACAAGTGTAGGAATGACAATTCAATACTTTTTAGGAAATAAATTAGGTATGCCCTTTGTTCAAAAGTATGGGAAATACGTATTTTTAACACAAAGAAAAATCGACTTAACAAGAATGTGGTTTGATAAGTATGGATACTTCCTGATTTTTATCGGTTTCTTTATTCCTGGTGTACGTCATTTTACAGGATACTTTGCAGGAATTATTAACTTACCATTCCGTCGTTTTGCAATTACAATTTACTCAGGTGCTCTATTTTGGGTATCATTCTTCTTAATCGGTGGTTACTGGTTAGGTGGCAACTTACATGATATTTTTGGAGTGTTAGAAGGTCACATCGGTAAAATTATTTTTGGAGTGATTGTGATTGTAGCAATTACGTTAGGTGTTCGTTTCCGCAAACAGTTGAAACGAGTATTGTTACAAAACGCAAGTTAATATGAAATCCATTCTATGTCAAAATTTAGGAAGGCAGTGCAAACGCACTGCCTTTTTATTTTATATTCCAATCTATTCTCAACTTTCCTTTTAACTTATTGCCATTAACTATAATGTAATACGTTCCCGTCTTAATTGCTGCAAATTGGTATGCATTAGGACCGTTTGAAGCTAAATAATTTTCTTCCTCTTGAAACTCACTAGCCATTTTTACGGCTCCCATGTAGCCATCCGGATTTTCAGCTCGTGATTCAATGGTAAATTCTAATATGTCACCTCGTTTTAGTTCAATGGGGACTTTATGTTCACCACTAAAATGTTGAAAAGATGCTTCGAAAGAGTTTTCTGTTTTTGTTTCGAGCCATTGTTCTTTTGATGTTCCAACCTTTTCTAGATCGATAAAGTTGATTGTGATAAATATAATAAGCATAATGCCTGGCACGACATATTGTATCCACTTAAGTTTTGTTGCTATAACTGCACATAAGTAGAAAAAAAGAGAACACACTGCTCCAATTGATCCGAGAAACAAGAACTGTATTAGACTAGCTTCTTTAAACATTAGGAATGGAAGAGAAAATAAATAGCCGCAAAAAATATAAAGGCATAATGTCTTCAGTCTTGTATATGTTTTTAATTTCAATTTATCGATGCAAATAGAACAAAAAATTGCATATGCCGCAAGAATAGGAACGAAGGGAACATATAGTAGTTCTCGTAATCCAGCTAAGAAACTATATAATGTTTGTTGACTAGTTGTTAAGAGAAGCGTGCTAATAAGTAATAAAAATAATAATAAAGCTGCTGTAAGCTTAGTAAGAATGTAAGAAAAGGTAGATGTTTTCTTCATATGGAACCTCCTTTGTTTAATATTTCACATTCATTATATAAGTTATTTTCATCATAATACATCTTTATTTTTGTCAATTATTATAGTCGTAATGACAATTATAATTGACAAAAATAAAGATGTTATTTACAATTTTAATTAAATAAATGAAAAAGAGGGAAGACATGAAGCTTCAAAATCGAGTGAGGGAATTGCGAGCAAAGCATCGTTTATCACAAGGGGATTTAGGGAAAGCGATAGGATCATCACGGCAAACGATTAGTTTAATTGAGCGCGGGGATTATGCACCATCTATTGTATTGTCGTTAAAAATCGCACACATTTTCAAAGTACCGGTGGAGGAAATATTTGCGTTAGTGGAGGGGGAAGAGGATGATGAAGAGTAAACGAAAAAAACAATTTGATTTTGTGGGGAAAATAGCATTAAGTATGATGGGTGGCTTTTTAACATCTTATATAGCTTTAAATTTACTCTCGGATGAACCGAGAGAATTATCATCTAATACATTTATAGGTGTATGTACTATTTTTGGAATTTTAATGATGTACTACACTTGGAAGAATACACGTATGTTAGCGGAGGCACGCGATGAAGAAGAGAGCGTACAAGGCAGAAAATTAGGCATTATAAGTATATATTTACGTGTAGGTGATATAGTTACGCAGGCATGGTTTGTATATGCAGTTATTACATGTAGACGTGCACTGTTGCAGGATACAAATGTTTCATTTGCAGTGTGGAATTTAGTAGCTTCTATCTTCTGTTTAACTATTGTAGTGGTTATCGGGCTCATAACAAAAAATCGTTATAACAAGCTATATCCTGAACAAGGTGTAACGTATATAGAATCTATGAAAATGTGGACGAAAAATGCAGATGAAGGATTAAAGCACATTGTGCATGAGGCTGGATATAAAGCGTATGAATTTACGAATACAATATTAGCATATGTATGGTGGGCTGCCGTTATATATACAGCGGCTAGTGATATCGATTTTGTATTAATTGGCTTAATCTCATTTATTTGGATATTGCATCTTGGAAAATTCATGTACGAAATGCATAGAAAAATGATTTATTAAGGGGAGAAAAAGGTGGATATTTTAAGAAGGCCAGCTGGTTCACTGACAGTGGCGTTAATTCTGTCCATTTTATACGGAGTAATCCGAACTGGAAAATTAGAAACAATGTTGAACATATGGGTATTATTGGCTATTTTTCTGTTAGTGGTAATCATTCATGAGTTAGGACATGTCATATTCGGCGTAATGGGTGGTTTGACATTTAAATTTATGACAGTAGGGCCTATTACTGTTCAAAAAGAGAAGGGGAAAGTACGTATTCGAGAAAATAAATTATGGGCGTACTTCGGAGGCGTGGCAATGTTAATACCGCCTTCTATAGTAACACCGAACCTTTCGAAAAAATGGGCATGGATGACTTTAGGTGGGCCAATTACAAGTTTCCTATTTGGTATTACTTTTGGTTACATATACATGGTGAGTTATTATCAATATCTGTTATATTTTTCTGTTTTCCATTTTATCATTTTTGCGGTTACAATCGTGCCGATAAAAGGAACACTTATGAGCGATGGTATGCAATTTCTCATTTTAATTAAAGATGATGGAAAGGCGAGGCAGCATTTATATAATATTCAAGTATCAAGTGAGTTATTTAGTTATAAGAGGCCGAAAGATTGGGATAAGAGATTAGTAGAACTTACCGAAGATAAAATAAAAGAACATAAAAGTATAAGAGAGATCATGAGCGGACTTATGCTTGTCTTCCTTGCCCGGTCGGATCAAAAGGGAATGGAAAAAGCGATACCGTATGTAGAACAAATCGTGAAACTCCCTGTAACGAAAGAAAATAAATTTTTCGTTAGTAGTTTTCATAGTTGGTATCTTTTATATAAAGCTCTTTATGAGATGGATCGTCTTTCTCTGCAAGAAGCGAAGGAACATTGGAAGGCCATTACAAAAATAGACTTACATGGGTATTATCGAGCACAAGCAATTGTTACATATGCAGAGAATGATTTAGAAGCTTCCCGTATGTATATGAAGAAAGCCGATAAAGAATTACAGAATGCTGAAAAGAATGAACTGGGATATTTACAATTAGAGAGAGAATGGTTTGAGCAGTTGAAAGAGAGGGTATCTTACGATGGGTAAGGTATCCTCTTTTTTCTATGTCGTCTTCTGCCGTTTCATAAAAAGTCTGTGGCGAGTAAAATAAGATAAGAAGAGCAAAGCTTGGAGGAATTCTAGATGGAAATTTTAACGATTATTTTAATAGTCTTGCTCATTTATGCTGTTTTTAAAGTAGCATATGTGGCATTAAAGATACTCGCGATCCTATTAGTTATCTTTTTAATCGTAGAGTTCGGCAGTAAATTGCTTGGGGGATAGGGTATGTTGTACGCTTTGAGTGTCGAAGGATGTCGGTAAGTTGATATCCTGTGTCGAAGCGTCGATATAATGAAAAAATCGCCGATATAAGTGGAGAAATGATCGATATATTTAAAAAATCGTTGATATATTTTAGTGAATACTGAATGGGGTATGTGGAAAAGAAGTTGCCGTGGGGGTAGCTTCTTTTTATTTTAGTGATGGGGTATGAACAGGAAAGAGTAACAAAACAAAAAAGCTGGAAGAGTATCTTCCAGCTTACGAGTTACTTTCAATTTGGCGACCGTTCTCTTCTTCATTGTCTTGTAAAAGGTTGAATACGTCTGCTAGGCAGAATGCAATGAACCAAGTCCATAGACCGTGGAAGAAAGCTGAGCTTAATTGAAGTGGTAATGTATAGTTAGTCATTGAGTAGGAAATACATCCGCCAACGATTCCGATCATTGTTAATAACATTGTTTTTTGTGCATTTTCTTCTGGATTGAAGAGGAAGTAAATGTATCCACCTAAAATTGAAGCGCTTACAAGCGTTTCGATTCCATTAAAAATAATATTCTCTCCAAGCTGAGTGTTTGTCCAGAAGCAGATTGTTCCGCCGATAATAGCAAACAGGACAGCTATTGTATATCTTATATATTGATTCATATGTTCATCTCCTTATGTAATAAGATGATTTGGAAGTCAAAAAGGTAGGTATAGTATATTGAAGTGAATTTTAGTTGTACGTATCTTTTTATAAAAAGATCATGGAAGAATAACTAAGATGATCGGTTTTTTAAACCGTTACGTGTATGGTGTTTGAAATATACCTGACTGCTCGTTTCTTTTTGCTTGTAAAAATAAGAGAAACTTCCAAGTCTATATACTCTTTTTTTGTGAGTCTGCTTTCATTATAACACATTTAGGGCCACAATAATAGAATTATCTGATTTTGTAATAAGTGTAAAAAATAAAAATCGCAAGGAAATACCATTAACAATGCAGTTTAGTGGAAGAAGGATTTTAATTTATTATGATGAAATATGTAATCAAGGTGAGATCTAAGAAGGAGGCTTAAATACTATAAAAAATGTTTTGTAGCATGAATGTAAGGGAGGAGAGCTAACTTGGAGATCACAACAGAAAGATTAATAATTAGACCTTTTAAGAGTACTGATTTACAGGATGTATTTGCTATTTATAATAATGATGATACATGTAAGTTCCTATTACATAATAAGTGGACTCATGAAGACATGCAGAAAAGATTTAATAAGAAGCTAGCAAATAATGTACTTACTGAAGAATCAATATTAAGTTTGGCAGTTATATACAAGACTAAAGTAGTTGGTGATTTATCCGTATGGTACACAAATATGAAAGACACTGTTGAGATTGGTTATAGTTTTTCAAATGAAGTAGCTGGGAGAGGTTTGGCAACAGAAGCAGTAAGTAGTTTGGTATTTAAATTATTTAATGAATTTCATGTACATCGTATACAAGCTAATCTTGATGCACGTAATACAGCTTCACAAAAATTGTGTGAACGAATAGGCATGAGAAAGGAAGCCCATTTCATACAAGATTTTTGGAGTAAAAATGAATGGACAGATAGCATTGTATACGGAATGCTATCCTCCGATTTGTAGTAATAAACTTCGTGATTTTATTATGCTAAAGGGTGCGTTAGTTGAATAACAAAGGGCATAACATATTATATATGACTAATATGTTATGCCCTTTCATGTATTAACCTTTTTTATATGCGTTTGAAACGGCCGACAATTTCAACTGTTTCAGTAATGTTCATGAATGCTTTGTTATCCACTTGACGGATAATACGTTTCATTTCGCCTAACTCATAGCGAGTCACGACAGTGTAAATCATTTTTTTCTTATGGTTTGTATAGCCGCCGACAGCATCTACCATTGTCACCCCGCGTATGCCGTGATGCAATAGTGCGCTTTTTATTTCCTCGCCTTT
Organism: Bacillus sp. EB106-07-01-XG149; assembly: GCF_058791555.1. Taxonomy (NCBI): domain Bacteria; kingdom Bacillati; phylum Bacillota; class Bacilli; order Caryophanales; family Bacillaceae; genus Bacillus; species Bacillus sp. EB106-07-01-XG149. The sequence goes on from NZ_JBYTDP010000005.1 coordinate 342,236, forward strand.
TTCTGTAACTGTCATTATCGTTAATTTAATATGTTTCGTATGCACAGCATCGATAACTTTGCTGACTACAAACCGGCTAATTAACGTATAAAGTGTAATATCCCATCCGAAAATAAATCCTGCTGCAACAAGTAAGATTAAGTTGAATCCAAAGATGATTGCTCCAATTGAAATATCTCGATGTTTCGCTACAATCAATCCAACAACATCAAAGCCACCTGTTGAAGAAGCAAATCGGAATATGATTCCGGAAGCTGCTCCGCAGATTACACCACCAAATACAGAAGACAGTAAAATATCGTCTGAAACTTGGTGTACCGGGATAATGTTCATCGCTAACGATGATATAGCTACAAAGTACGCTGTTAAAAAGGTTGTCTTCTTGCCTAAGTAAAAGTGACTTAAAATAAGAAGAGGAATGTTTAGTAAAAAGATAAGTGCACCGATATTGTAGTGCATTAAATAACCGATAATCATCCCTACACCAGCGAAGCCACCGCTAATCATGTTATGCGGGATAAAGAACATATTCATAGAAATTGCATACAAAATAGAGGCTACGAAAATAACAACCAACTGTATGATAAATTCTAAGTGAAATGTTTTAGCTGCTGGGAAGGATAAAAAGGCGGTGTCGGGAACGTAATCGGCGTCTCCTAGTTGACCCATAGTATGTTTCATCTCCATATTCATTTTTGATTACAAGAAGAGAATAAAGGTTTTTTCAAAAACTGGCAATAGTTTTATTATAATGCGAAAATTTTATAAATTTCTAACAAATTAAACCTATACAAGGATACGTGTGAATATACTAAAGAAAGCGAATACATTAGTTTTTTAGCATAGTTTTCTTGAGAAAATATGCAAAATACTTTTTTGACGATAAAAGGAAATAGAGAATGTTTGTTGAATGTGCTAAAATGACCTTATTAAGGATGTGAAGCGATGGAATTTTTATTGCAGGATGCAATTCTATATATATCGTTTGTAACGACAGCACTTTGTTTATTAGAAGTTTTCTTCCTTGCTAACGTTTCTCGCTTTGTGCGTCAGCAAGCATCAAGCGGTAGACAAAGGGCTTTTAAACTAGTTAATACGTGTGAAGAGGGTACTGGTAATGTATCGCTTTTCTCTATTTTTTATAAATATGGAATGATTCGTTCTGTGCGCAGACAAGAATCCAGTGAAGAGAATGACGAGGTCGGTCCGTATACACCAATGTTTCGCTAAATAATTACGAAACATTGGAGGAATGAACATGTTAAAATCATACCGAGCTGCGCTCATTAGTTTATCAGTATTACTTGTTTTTGTTTTATCTGGCTGCAGTAATGCAGGCACAATCGATGCACATAGTACGGGAATTTGGGATCATTATTTCGTATATCCAATCTCGTATATGATTCAATTTGTTGCTCATCATATACCGGGAGCTAGCTTCGGGATTGCTATCATTATTATGACGCTCGTTATTCGTTCAGCAATGATCCCATTAGCTGTTTCGCAATATCGTAGTCAAGCGAAAATGAAGAAAATGCAACCTGAACTGCAGAAGCTGAAACAAAAATACGGTGATGTGGGTAAAGATCTTGAAAAACAAAAGCAGTATCAAAAGGAAATGTCGGAACTAATGAAATCAGGCGGTTGGAATCCTCTTGCTGGTTGCTGGCCACTCTTTATACAAATGCCGATTTTCTCTGCTTTGTATTATGCGATTAGCCGAACAGAAGAGATTCGCACATCTTCATTTTTATGGGTGAACTTAGGACATGCAGATCCTTATCATATATTACCGATTATCGCAGCATTAACGACATTTATTCAGATGAAAGTTTTCCAATCTAATATTACACCTGGAGAGCAAGTACAGATGCTGAAAGTGCAGCAAATTATGATGCCAGCAATGATTCTATTTATGGGATTTGCGGCGCCATCAGGACTTGTGTTGTACTGGATAACGGGTAATTTATTTACAATGACACAAACAATTGTATTAAGAAGAATAATGGAACGTGAAGAATTACAATTACAAAAAGCTTAGAACAACGCCGCTCGGGATGAGCGGCGTTTTTTTGTTAAGTCGTTAAGGAAATGTTAAGAAACCAACATTACTATAGGCATTGTATACGAAAGTGTACATGCTTTAGAAATATGAAGGAGGAAATTTCCTATGAAGAAGAAAACAGTTGGGTATTTAGCGATTGCAGGTGCTTTATCATTCGGAATCATTGGAGGAGTCGGTATTCCGGCATTCGCGGCAACGAATACTCCAGCAGCTGAGCAGTCTACAAAAACGGCGAAAAAAGATTTGGATGACGCTACAAAACAAAAAGTAAAAACGATTATGGACGACACAAAGAAACAGTTGAAGGAGTTAGGTGTAAACCTTCCAGAGAAAGAAAAACGGAAAGATATGTTTGCAGGGCTAGATGATCAGGCGAAAGAAAAAGCGAAATCGATTTTAGAGCAAGAGAAATCCGGTAAATTAACACGTGAACAAGCAAAAGAAGAATTAACAAAGCTAGGTGTGAAATTCCCTGAGAAAGGTA
>NZ_JBYTDP010000005.1:344883-447383 GCF_058791555.1 Bacillus sp. EB106-07-01-XG149
AAGCGTAAAGACATGCTTGCTGACTTAGATGAAGCAACAAAAGAAAAAGCAAAGTCTATTTTTGAACAAGAAAAATCTGGGAAATTAACTCATGAGCAAGCAAAAGAAGAATTAACAAAGCTAGGTGTGAAATTCCCTGAGAAAGGTAAGCGTAAAGACATGCTTGCTGACTTAGATGAAGCAACAAAAGAAAAAGCAAAGTCTATTTTTGAACAAGAAAAATCCGGGAAATTAACTCATGAGCAAGCAAAAGAAGAATTAACAAAGCTAGGTGTGAAACTTCCAGAGAAAGAGAAGCATGAAGACATCTTTGTGGGATTAGATGAGGCAACGAAAACAAAAGCAAAAGCGATTTTAGAGAATGAAAAGAAACAATTAGAGGCGTTGAATGTGGATCTTCCGCATCATAAGTTTTTTATGAACAAAGATGAGAAATAATTGAGTGAAGTCGTATCTTTCGTGTGGGCAACCGAAAGGTACGTGTAAGGACCGATTTCTGTTAGCAGAAATCGGTCCCTTTTAATGATTCAATAAAATTTTTTTCATTGTTAGTATGTATCCAAAGAGGCAGTAGAAGATTGCAAAACCGATAAACACTTCTGTATATTGATATTTACCTAATACGTAGAAGGCAGTAGCTGGTATAATAGCTACCGCTAAAATGCTATAACCAGGATACTTGTGCCTGTACATGATAGCGAATAGAACAGAAAGAAACGTAGCGATAATACAAAAAATAGCAATCATTATTCGTGCACCTCCTATATAGACTATACCATTTTTAGGGGATTCGAGAAGTATCGTAACTTCTGTTATAATATAAGAAGAGAAACATTTCATATGTTATATAAAAAAATATATTGATTTTTTCTAACAATTCAATATAATGAACAATAACTACAAAATTCGACATCAAGAAGTGATGATGAGGACATGATCAATTTTTTACGATTCTCAGAGAGGGAAGCCTTTGGCTGTGAGCTTCCTAATACGGAAAACTGGATTACCACCTCTGAACTGCAGCAGTGAACGGATACCTAGTAATTGCTTGCCGGCAAAAACCGTTATTTTGACTTGAGAAATTGGTGAAGTGTGTTACTTTGCGAATTGAAACAAGGGTGGAACCACGAATACAACACTCGTCCCTTTTTTAGGGAGGAGTGTTTTTTTATTTCATTTTTGCATCACACTAGAATTGGAAGGAGGATACGCAGCATGCATCATGATGAGAAGAACAAAATTGGTTTAACAGTAGCACTTTCTATCGTAGTAGGAACGATTATTGGATCTGGTGTGTTTATGAAACCAGGGAGCGTATTAGATTACTCAGGGAGTTCTAATATGGCGATTCTTGCTTGGGTAATTGGTGGACTATTGACGCTAGCCAGTGGTTTAACAGTAGCCGAAATTGGAGCGCAAATCCCGAAAAATGGTGGGTTGTATACGTATTTAGAGGAGATTTACGGAAGTTTTTGGGGATATTTATCAGGCTGGATGCAAACAATTGTTTATGGACCAGCTATTATTGGAACATTAGGCTTGTATTTTAGTTCTTTAATGATTAATTTTTTCTATTTAGATAAAGTATGGAATTTACCAATTGCTATTGGAACAGTTGTGTTCCTTGGCGTTGTAAATAGTATGGGAACAAAATATGGAGGTATCGTCCAAACGGTTACGACAATTGGGAAGATGATTCCGATTGTATTAATTGTTGTGCTAGGTTTTTGGAAAGGGAATAGCGATATCTTTAATGTAGTTGTGCCGATATCAGAAAATCAAAGTATCGGTATGGCAATTTTAGCAACGTTATTTGCTTATGACGGCTGGATTCTACTTGCTTCAATTGGCGGAGAAATGAAGAACCCAACAAAGTTATTACCGAAAGCGATGACAGTTGGGATTTTAATTGTAACGGCTGCTTACGTATCAATTAACTTAGCGTTACTAAATGTATTACCAGCAACGCAAATTGTAGACCTTGGAGAGAATGCAACAGCGACAGCTGCGGGCATGCTACTTGGAGAATATGGCGGGAAAATCATTAGTATCGGTATTATCGTTTCTATTTTCGGTTGTTTAAATGGAAAGATTTTAACGTTCCCACGTATTCCGATGTCGATGGCAGAGCGTGGACACCTTCCGTTTTCTAAGTTTATCGCAAAGGAAAGTCCAAGATTTAAAACACCAGCAAATGCGATTACTGTTGAAATCATTTTAGGAATTATTTTAATGATTATTAGTGATCCGAATAAGCTATCTGAGATTTCCGTATTCATTATTTATATTTTCTATGTAATGACGTTTATTGGTGTCTTCATTTTAAGAAAACGTAACAAGAATAAAGAGCGTGCATACAGTGTACCGTTATTCCCGATTGTACCAATCATTGCGATTTTAGGATCATTGTTTGTACTTGGAAGTGCGATTATTAATGATCCGGTAAGTTGTTTCTTATCAATTGGAATTGTCTTTACTGGACTACCGGTATATTGGTATTTAAATAAGAAGAACAAAACTAGTGTTTAATAATTAGAAGGCAGGCGTATGATACGCCTGTTTTTTTATTGTAAAAAAATTGTACTTGTTTTCAATTTCTTTTTTGGTTACTATAGTCGTAGTAACCAAAAAAGAAAGCGTGGGGAAAGACTTGAATTTTCGTGTGTATATTTTAGCTATCGCGGCTTTCGTAGTCGGAACGGTTGAGCTAATTATAGGAGGAACGCTCGATCTAGTTGCCAATGATTTAGGAGTATCTATTAGTGCAGCTGGTCAGCTTATAACAATATTTTCAGTAGTATTTGCTTTATCAGGTCCGGTTTTATTAGCGGTAACTGGAAAATTTGAAAGAAAAAGATTATACATTGGGGCATTATCAATTTTCTTAATCGGAAATATTATTTCAGCATTTAGTGTGAATTACGGGATGTTAATGTTCTCAAGGGTTGTTTGTGCAGCGAGTGGTTCGCTTATTATTGCACTGTCAGTAACACTTGCTTCTAGTGTTGTAGAACCGCATTTTCGTGCGCGTGCCATTGGAATCATTTTCATGGGGATTAGTGGATCACTTGTACTTGGAGTACCACTTGGACTTGTACTCGGAAATGCATATGGATGGCGTGCACCATTTGTATTAATTTCGGTATTAACAGTTATAGCAATCGCTTGTATTTCATTATTCTTAACGAAAGTACCACCGACATCAGTGTTATCAATAAGAGAACAAATTGCTACATTAAAAGATAAGAAAATCGTAAGTGCACAGTTAACATCATTTTTATTTTTAACGGGTCATTTAACACTATATGCATATTTAACACCTTTCTTAAAAGATGTCATGCATGTTGAAGCGGATTGGATTAGTGTATTTTACTTCATTTTCGGAATTGCAGCGGTACTTGGAGGCGGCCTTGGGGGCTTGCTTGCTGATAAATGGGGATCGAAGAAAAGTATTATCTCAATTATTATCGTATTTGCGTGTGCAATCTTCATATTGCCAATGATGACATTCTCATTCCCGCTGTTCATTATTATGATGGGACTTTGGAGTATGCTGAGCTGGGCTATTTCACCAGCGCAACAAAGTTATTTAATTGAAATTGCGCCAGAATCGGCTGGTATTCAGCAAAGTTTAAATAATTCTGCCCTTCACTTAGGAATTGCACTCGGTTCAACAGTAGGCGGAGTTGTTATTGAAAAATCATCTGTTATATATAACGCTTGGGTAGGCGGTGGCTTTATTATATTAGCGCTGCTTTGTGCGATTTTCTCTATTACGAGAGGACGTTCTACTCAGTTTGCAAAAGAAGAATCTATCGTTTGATAGGTTCTTTTTTATTTGTAAAAAATTGCAGGTTTTAGTAGAAAGGTGGAGAATTTGTATGTAGCGAGGTGATGGGTAAATGATGTTTAATTTCTCGATATTCGGTATAATACTTGCACTATTACCGATAGTTGTAGTTGTTTTTGTATTAGGATGGATTCGTGTCATCTATCAAAATTCTGAGAAACAAGTGGAGCAAAATGAGAAAATTATTGAGCTGTTGATGGAGATAAAAGAAAAAGATAAGTAACATGTATTCGTTTGAAATTTGTTTCTGGTAAGTAAAAAAGCACTTATAAAGTGCCTTTTTATTATTTTTAAATATGTAATATTCATTTGTCAATAGCAGCATGAGAGCAAATAATGTAAAGGTTGCTTATTACTTTGAAACTTTCTCAACAATTCGACAAGATACTACAAAAAAACCACCTATTCTCTTTTTTTCACTATAAGTACAATGAAACAGTAAGATTGCTTCATGTGGAAATTTATATATGGTGGTGGAGAAAATGAAACGAAAGATGGTAGGAAAATGGTTTAGTTTTTTAAGTGCTCTTATTATTTTATTAGGAATTGCAATGCCACAAGTAAAGGCAGAGGTAATGAACAGAGAAACATATAAAATGGATTGGAGTTATAGTAATTCGAAACATCGTGAAATAAAAACAGAAATAATTAAAACGGCTTCGGGTAGTATTGCGTATTGTTTAACGCCTGATTTACGTTCTCCAAATGGGGATGATTTGCCTGAAATGGGGAAAACATCTGATGCCATATATCGTGTTTTATTAAATGGGTATCCTCAAAAAAGCCCATCAGAATTAGGGGTAGCGACAGTAGAAGAAGCACATTATGCTACACAATTAGCGGTATGGATTGCAGCAAATGAATTAACGGTAGAAGATTTAGTTGCAAAAAATGAACGAGTACATAATCTTATGAAGCGTTTAGTAGAGGCTTCAAAACAAGAAACAGGATCACAAGATGTATTTTTAAAAGTTAATCCTGTAGATCCACAAACTGCTACACAAAAAGGTGATTATTTAGAAACAGGATTTTATGCAGTGCAAACAAATGTGGTTTCTGGCTCTTATACAATTCTTCCTGAAAATGCTCCTAAAGGGATTCGAATTGTAAATGAAAATGGAGAAGAGAAAAGTATATTATCAATTAACGAAAAATTTAAAATATTAATCCCGAAAGATACGAGTAGCGGTAATTTTAAAATGAAAGTGAAGTCTACTTTAACAAATTTACAAGCAATAGCTTTTAAAGGCTCGGAAAAAGTTCAAAATACAACAGTATTGTTACAAAGAAATAGTGAGAAAATCAGTACAGATTTAGTTGTAAATTGGGAATCAGTAGGCTCTTTAAAGATTATGAAATTAGGAGAAAAAAAGGAATTATTAAAAGGGGCTGTGTTTGAAGTTTCTAATGAAAACTTTAAACAAAATGTTACGACTAATGATAAGGGGATTGCTGAGCTAGGGAATCTTCCAATCGGTATATATAGCGTCAAAGAAATTCAAGCGCCAGCTGGATATGTGTTAGACGGAAGTACTAAAAAAATTGAAGTGAAAACTGGTGAAACTGCTGTATTAGAGTTGAAAAATGAAAATATAAAAGGGGAACTAGAAATAACGAAAGTAGATATAGCGGATGGGAATACGAAGTTACCAAATGCAGAATTTACAATCTACAACGAACAAGGGAAAGAAGTAGTAAAAGGGAAAACAAATGAGCAAGGTATAGCGAAATTCAAACTACCGTACGGAAAGTACACGTATAAAGAAACAATAGCACCAAATGGATATGTAATAAATGAAGAGACGTTCTCATTTGAAATAAAAGAGGATGGCGAAATTATTAAACATATCGTTCAAGATAAGAAAATAGAAGGTGAATTAGAAATAACGAAAGTAGATGTAGCGAATGGGAATACGAAACTGCCAAATGCAGAGTTTACAATCTACAACGAACAAGGGAAAGAAGTAGTAAAAGGGAAAACGGATGAAAAAGGTGTAGCGAAATTTAAACTATCATACGGAAAGTACACGTATAAAGAAACAATAGCGCCGAATGGGTATGTAATAAATGAAGAGACATTCGCATTTGAAATAAAAGAGGATGGAGAAATTATTAAACATATCGTTCAAGATAAGAAAGTAGAAGGTAAATTAGAAATAACGAAAGTAGATATAGCGAATGGGAATACGAAACTGCCAAATGCAGAGTTTACAATCTACAACGAACAAGGGAAAGAAGTAGTAAAAGGGAAAACGGATGAAAAAGGTGTAGCGAAATTTAAACTACCATACGGAAAGTACACGTATAAAGAAACAATAGCGCCGAATGGGTATGTAATAAATGAAGAGACATTCGCATTTGAAATAAAAGAAGATGGAGAAATTATTAAACATATTGTGAAAAATAAGAAAGAAGAAAAGGCATCACTTCCTTCTAAGCCAAATAAGCCAACACCGAGTGGAGAAGTGAAACCCTCCGCTGATGTGAAGCCGGTACAACAACCTAATATTCATAATGAAATGCGTTTACCAGCTACTGGCGGCGTTGGCAATGAATTTACGGCTTTATTCGTTTTAGGAATTGGTTTTATTATTGCTGGTGCTTATGTGTTAAGGATGAAAAATAGAAAAGAAATGTAGAAAAAAACGCCTTGTAATAGAGGCGTTTTTTTTAGTATCTCAACTTCCTCAACAAACTTTTAATTTCCTCATCTTGCATGAAGAGATCCAGGTGCTTTTCTGTAATTTTTGCAAGTGCAACGTCGTGATAGAAAAATTCTGTAAAGAACTTTACGAAAGGTTGTGACATTGTTTTCATCGCTTGCCATGACTCTTGCTCTACACCAGCAAATAAAATTTCGCGGTCGTCAACGATGAGTAGCAAGTAGCGCTCTAATGCGTTAGGTTCTTCTGTTGGGATTAGAAAATGCATGTTTTCTAAGTCTGTTTCTACCTTTCCAACTATAAGGGACTCGAGTTTGACGCCTTGTTTTTCTTTTTGTTCTAGTAAAGGAAGGTATTCTAAAAGAGTATCATTCCAAGCTGAAATACGAATCGATTCTTTTGCACTTTCGATGAGTTCTTTACTTTGAACTCGAATAGAAGATTGCATTTTTAAGCTCCACACACGGTCATCTGTAAATGATTTTTTCGATAGATTTGTTTCCAATTCTTTAATATTTGATTGGAATTCTGTCGTTAATTTTTCAATTGCTAGCTTGAGTGGTAATGCTGTATACAGCTTTTTCTTTTCTGAAACAGAATCCATTACCATCCCTTTATCGATCAGGCGTGCTAGCACTTCATATATTTTTGCTTTTGGAACACCAGAGTGCTTCACAATCGTTGTAGCATCTAGTGGTTCGTTGCTTGATACGACAACTTCATAAGCTTGGCTTTCATATTGTGAGAAACCGAATTTTTGTAACATAGTTCCCTCCGAACGAATGAGATTATATAGTTTAAGGATAATGAACTATTTGTTTTTGCACAAGTGGTAGTAGGTTTTCTAATCAGATTGAAATTAGAATTAGTTTCAATTTTTTCAATTAATCCATTATACTTAATATAGTGATTAATATAAGTATATTACAACGTGAAGGGTAATTAACTGTTACGATTTATTTAACCAATTATAACGAAAGTTAATTAAATATATCAGTAAGCCCTGCTAGTCAAGTGATTGGCTAGTAGTGAGGGTTAACTGCGGGCAATCCCTAAAGCTGATTGAACTACAACGTGGCCAGAAATGGTGAGCGTGAATGTCGCGAAAGCAGAAAAAATCAATCAGATCGTGCAAGGTTAAATCCTAAACACTAGAACAATGGGTCTTCCGCCTCGAATCATCTAAGTCAAAATGGATAAGATGAACGTTCAACGACTATCTCGTATAACTGACGAGAGTACATCACAAGCCTATGGTGGTGGAAAAATCCTCTATCTTTAAGTAGATAAACATATAGTCTGCGCTCATGTGAAAACATGAGAAGTTCATAAGAGAACTGGCTAAGGAATTGCGCCCTTAGTTGAACAAGATAAATTTTATTGAATCTATCAAACTCCATTGAAAATATCGAACATACGTGCTGTTTTAGGTTCAATGGGGTGAGAATAATAATGAAATTTTCACGAGTTAGTCAAGTATCAGAATTAACAGGTTTGCATCCGAGTAGTCTAAGGAGAATGCTGGTGGAACACGCTACTATTCAGAAGAACAAATCTTTCATTAAAAGGAGTTAAATTCTGATGATATTGGCGAAGAAAGTCAGACTAATTCCAACGCCTGAACAAGAAAAAGTGCTTAGAAACCATGCTGGTGCTGCAAGATTCGCTTATAACTATTGTAAAAGAATGAGTGATAGATATTATAAGCTATTTGGAAAATCTGTTTCACAGTTAGCTTTACAGAAACGATTTACAAAGATCAAGAAGCGAAAGAGATATGAGTGGTTAAATGACATCAACGCACAAGTTCCCAAACAGGCTTCAAAAGATTTTGATACGGCGAGAAAACATTCGTTCAAAAAGTACAAAAATGGTTATCACACTTCTTATAAATCCAAAAAAGATTTAATTCAAGGATTTTATGCCAATTATGAAAGACTGATTATAGGAAAGAAAGTAGTTCATATTCAGTCTATTGGAGAAGTGAAAACAAGCCAACAACTACCAAGAAACAAAAAACCATCCAATCCAAGAGTTACATTTGATGGTCGTCATTGGTGGATTAGTGTAGGATTCCAAGAAGATTTTGAATCCAAAGAACTAACCAATGAGTCGCTTGGTGTGGATGTTGGTTTAAAAGAACTGTTTGTAGCTTCTAATGGTACGAAAGAACGAAATATAAACAAAGATGCTAAGGTTAAAAAACTTTTGAAAAGGAAAAAGTCAGCACAAAGAGATATGTCTAGGAGATTTAAAAAAGGTGTGAAAATTCAATCTGCCGGATATGAAAAAGCGAAAGCTGAGCACCTGCGGTTATCTAGGAAAATTACGAATATCCGAAATAACCATATCCATCAAGCAACAGCTAAATTGGTGAAAACCAAACCAATGAGGATTGTTGTGGAAGACTTCCCTATCTCAAACCTGTTAAAAAACAAAAAACTATCGAAAGCATTTTTATTTCAAAAATTACACTTCTTCTTTCAATGTTTATCATACAAGTGCGAGAAGTATGGCATTGAGTATGTAAAAGCTGATAAATGGTTCGCCTCAAGCAAGATTTGCTCATGTTGCGGAGTAAAATACGACCATTCAGTTCAACCAGAAGGACAGTGGAGTTTAAAAATACGTGAGTGGCGTTGTGTTGGGTGCAATAGCCACCACGATAGGGATGTAAATGCTTCGATAAATTTATCAAGATGGGTAAAATAAATGCTTGATAATAGGAGGTAACGATACTGCCTCGTGTGGAGTGTTATACCCCTCGTCCCTTTGGGGCTGCGAGAACACGATGAAGCACTAACTTGTGTAAATTTGATTGAATTGTATAGATTTAGTTAAGTTTATCGTATCGGAGTGCTTGGGGGAAGATGTTAAGAAGTTTACGTTTAAAAATTGCGGTAGTATTTTCGGTACTTATTTCTATGATGTTCGTAATATTAGGTACAGCTATGTATCAATTACAGAAAGAGAAGGAAGTGCGCTCCTTAGACCAGTATTCTCAAAATACGATGGATCTTGTGACAGAGCAACTTACGACATTTGTTCAAAGAACGGATGAAGATATGGGATATTATGCGAACAGTGAGATGGTTCGTAATATACTTCAAGACGGAGTTACTCCAGAAGAAGAAGCCTTTTTGACGAAAGAGTTTTCGGAGTACAAAAAGAATCATCCTGGCATTTTAGACTTATATATTGGTACGAAAGATAAAAAAACATTAAGTGCCAATCTTGCTGAAGGTGGACAAGTGCCAGAAGGATATGATCCAACGACAAGACCATGGTATAAAGATTCAGAAGCTGATGTGAAAAAGGTTCACTGGGGACAACCTATGTATGAAATTGCAACAGGTAAGTTAAGCGTGGGAGTTTCTAAAGCAATTACAGCTCAAGATGGATCTGTATTAGGTGTTGTTGCGATGGATGTATCACTTGGAACAATTCAGAAGTTACTTCATAATATTCAATACAATAATGGCGGAGAAATGTTTATTATAAATGATAAAAATATGGCTCTCGTTTATCCAGAGAAAATAGGGAAAGATGTTTCGAAAGAGCCACTTGTGAAGAGTTTAAATAAAGAGGTAACAAAATATGCTGTCACTACATTAAAGGGTGAAGATGTAGTTGTTTATAGTCAGTCATTTGATTTGATGAAATGGAAAATAGGAATTTTTTATCCGAAAGAAACGATTGATGGGCTATTAAATAGTACGAGAAATACAGTCATTATAATGGCTTGTATTAGCTTATTAGTTGGAATCGCAGCTTCATACTTGTTCTCACGAAGATTAGCAAGACCGCTGCAACTATTAACGAATCACGTTCAAAAAGTAGCAGAAGGTGATTTAACGTTGCAAATGAAAGTGACAAGTAAGGATGAAGTTGGAGAGCTGACAAATCATTTTAATCATATGGTTGAGCAAATGAATGAAATGGTAAGTAAAATTAAAAATAGTGTATCAACAGTGCAACAATCAACGAATAATCTACATTATTTAACGAATGAAACTGTAGCAGCTAGTAGAGAAGTATCAGGTGCAATGGATGATGTGAGCGGAGGAGCGTCCACTCTTGCTAATAGTGTAGATGAAGTTTCAGAGCAACTCGAGAATATGGCGCAGTCAGTGGAACAAATGAATAATTCGGTTGGTGAAATAAAAGGTGTGGCTGGCAAAGCTGAAGAGGCATCTAAGCAAGGATTAAATACGATGCGTAATTTAGTTCGTACAAGGGGCCAATCATCTTCGATTGTTGTTCATACAGAGGAAGCATCCGGAAAGTTAGAGCAAAGAGTTGGATCGATTCAAAATGTTGTAGAGCTTATAAAAGGTATTTCGGATCAAACGAATTTACTTGCTTTAAATGCTTCAATTGAGGCGGCACGTGCAGGGGAACAAGGTAAAGGCTTTGCTGTTGTTGCTGAAGAAGTTCGAAAGTTAGCGGAACAATCGAAAGAGGCGACAGGAGAAATCGCAACGATGATTGGTGATGTACAAGTAGAGGTAAGACGAGTTGTAGAAGTTGTAAGTAAATTAAAAGATATCGCGGATATACAAAATAAAGTTACGACAGAGGCAGAAACGGAATTCCGCACAATTATGTCAGTTGTAAATACGATTAGTACTTCAGTGGAACAAATTGTAGAAGAGGTACATAACATCGGTTACGAGCAAGGAGAAATTACAGCAGTAATGCATACAATTGCTAGTACAAGTCAAGAAAGCGCAGCTGTTTCGGAAGAAGTAAATGCTGCAACTGAATCTCAAGTGAGTCATCTAGAAAAGGTAGCTCATACGATGGAAAGTTTGACGGAGCATATGAGAGACTTAGAAAGATTGGTTGAGCAGTTTAAAATAGAGGAATAACAAATTAGTAAAATGATGAGTATTTCGGTAAAATAGACAATGGATATATAAGAAGCAATTATAGGAGGAAGACTACTATGGCAATTGTTGACGTATCGATTATTCCAGTAGGAACTGGTAATCCAAGTGTTAGTGAATATGTAGCAGAAGTACAAAAGGTGCTAGAGAAAAATGCAGATCGCGTGAAGTATCAATTAACACCAATGAATACAGTAATTGAAGGAGATCTTCCTGTCATTCTAGAAGTAATTCAACAAATGCATGAAGTTCCATATACGAAAGGTGCACAGCGCGTTGCAACAACAATTCGTATCGATGATCGTCGTGATAAAGTAAGCACAATGGAGAAAAAATTAAACTCTGTTCGATCAAAATTATAAGAAAAAGCAGCGATCTTCGCTGCTTTTTTCATATAGGAGGTAAATAAGATGAGTGAAAAGTTTAACGAACAATTTGACGGGTTACTAGAGAAATACACGGAACTATTACTGGGAGAGAGCAATGAAGAGAGAAAAGAACAGGTGCAGAAGTGGGCCCTGTATTCTTATATTGCAAAGACGATGCCGGCTTTAGTGAAGCACTGGAATGAGACGTATCCTGATGCAAAAGAAGAGATGGTACAGTTAATTACAGATATTAAAAAGCTGAATGAAGAGAAGCGAAATGAGCAGTGAGAAGGCTTGAGGTAATGTTACATCAAGTTTTCTGTATTAATATCCTCATATAATTTACATGGAATGTAAAGGGTTTTATAAGCATGTCGAATATTTTTCGGCATGCTTATTTTGTGCCTAGTAAACTCGTTTTTTCTAAATGTCGAAAAATATTTCCTGCATATTTATAAGCGAGAATATAGGTTTTTAAATGTTTTTATAGTATTTTATAAATTATCAAAATAATTATTTGTATCCAATAATTTTAAACAGTGATATAATTTTGAAGAGGGGTAAAAAACAGATAAATCACAGTCATAGGGGTGAATTACATGGAACAATTAATGCGAAATTCGTTTCTTTTCTTGTCAAAAAATAAAGCGCTAACAAAACTGGCTAAAAAGTATGGTTTGCGCTTTGGTGCAGGTCGCTTCGTCGCAGGGGAAACGATTGAATTAGCGACAGCTGCAATTAAAGCATTAAATAAGCAAGGTCTTTGTGTAACGATCGATTATTTAGGTGAATTCGTTGATAACGAAGCGGAAGCAAATGAAATGGCTAGCGAATCGATTGAAGCGATTCGTGCAATTGGAAGAGAAGGTCTTAATTCGCAGCTTTCTTTAAAGATGACTTCTATGGGATTAGATATCTCTGATGAAATCGTAATGAACAATATGCGCCGTATTTTAGAAGCTGGAAAAGAAAATGGTGTGTTTATTACAATTGATATGGAAGACTATACGCGCTGCGGGAAAACAATTGAGATCTTTAAACAATTAAAATCTGAATACGATAATATTGGTACAGTTATTCAAGCTTACTTATATCGTACAGAAAAAGATATGGAAGAATTAAATGCTTATAGTCCGAATTTACGTCTTGTAAAAGGAGCTTATAAAGAGCCTGAAGAGGTAGCGTTCCCGGATAAGAAAGATGTAGATGATAACTATAAAAAAATTATTAAAATGCACTTATTAAATGGAAATTATACTGCAATTGCTTCACATGACGAAGCGATTATTGAATATACGAAAAAACTTGCCGAAGAACACAACATTCCAAGAGACCAATTTGAATTCCAGATGTTATATGGTATTCGTAATGAGCGTCAACTTGAGCTAGTAAAAGAAGGTTACAAAATGCGTGTTTATGTGCCTTATGGAAACGACTGGTATGGCTACTTCATGCGTCGTCTAGCAGAACGTCCAGCAAACGTTGCGTTCGTGTTAAAAGGTATGGTTAAAAAATAACCAAGGAGAAAATACTCCTTGGTTATTTTAATTGCTGAAATGCGTAATGAGCCATTTTTTTCGTATCAGGATATAGTTGTGTGCGAGTAGAAGATAATACAACATTAATGACGCGTTTACCGTCTTTTTCATCCACTGTTACGACCGTATATTTTCCGAGTGCTGATAGACCGCTTTTACTTCCAATTGCATATGGATCGTCATATAGTTCTTCTCGTCCATAGTTTGCGATGTTTGGAGAGCGTTCTGAAGTATGTAGAGTTGTACGTGTTGAATTCATATATTCTAAAACAACTGGGTACTTTAATGCTTCTTTCGTAATCATAGCAATGTCATATGGTGATACTTTATTTCCGAGTGCATCAGCGCCACTTGCGTTTTTGAAAGTCGCATGTTTTGTACCAAGTTCCTTCGCTCTAGCATTCATCATTTTTACAAATTCATTTTTTGATCCTGCGATATGTTCTGCGATGGATTCAGCGATTGGGTCTGCACTAATGATAAGCATAAGCTTTAATGCCTCATCCCGCTTTAACTTTTCCCCAGCACGAAGTTTAATTTTCTTACTTTGACTTTCTGTTTTAATTGCGTTCTCTGTAACTGTAATTTCTTCATTTTCTTTTACATTCTCTAGTAAGAGTAAGGTAGTCATCATTTTCCCTATACTAGCCGGATAAGAGCGTTCGTCTTCCCGCTTTCCATACAAAATTTCACCTGTGTCTGCATCAATTGTAATGGCGTATTGCCCAGTAATGTTAGGTTGATCCGCTCTTACAGCTTGTTGCCTTTGTGCATAAGAGAAGAAAATCATCCCTGTAAATAGTGTAGCAATCATTACAATCATAACTATTGTTCGTTTCATCATCGTTCCCTCTTTTGTTTTCCATATGTACAAATAAATTGGGCAGAAAAAGCAGCCATTACCCATTATGCCACGTTTTCTGCCCAAAAATATACCGTTATTTTTCGCCCATATTATGCTTCTTATATTGTTGGTTATTACCTTGACGGCCCTTTTCCACACCGTGATTATGCGGACCTGCATTTCCAGATACGCTTGCTGCGCTAATTCCAGCTTTTGAAGGGTTCTTCTTAAGTTTTGCCATATATATTCCTCCATTTTCGTCAGATTATAAAAAGGAAAAGTGTATTTGAGTGAAGAAAATACATATATATAGCATGGGCAAATAAAAGAAAAATATTTATTTCAGAAAATTTTATCAATAAATATATTGCGAAAATTCAAACTGTATCATATATTTATTAGTAGAGGCTCACTCATTGATTGCGACTTATGTCGAAAAATTGAATGAGCATTCATTCAAGAATAGGGGGAGAATTGGATGTTCCAAATTAAAAAGGCTGCTGTTCTAGGTTCAGGCGTAATGGGTTCAGGGATTGCGGCACACTTAGCTAATATTGGTATTCCGACATTATTGCTTGATATTGTACCACCTGCGCTAACAAAAGAAGAGGAAGCGAAGGGACTTACATTAGAACATAAAAGTGTGAGAAATCGTTTTAGTAATACGGCTGTGCAAAAACTATTAAAGCAAAAACCAGCTCCTCTGACAGTGAAAGGAAATTTAGCACTGATTGAAGCAGGTAACTTAGAAGATGATCTTGAGCGTCTAGCTGATGTAGATTGGATTATTGAAGTAGTAGTTGAAAACTTAGATATTAAAAAGAAACTATTTGAAAAAGTAGATGCTGTTCGTAAACCGGGTTCTATTGTAAGCTCGAATACGTCAGGCATTTCAGTAGAAAAAATGGCAGAAGGTCGTTCAGACGACTTCCAGAAGCACTTCTTAGGCACACACTTTTTTAACCCACCACGATATTTAAAACTTCTAGAGGTAATACCGACGAAAGAAACTGATCCACAAGTATTAAGCTTCATGAAACTATTTGGCGAAGACGTTCTTGGAAAAGGCGTTGTTATCGCAAAAGACACACCAAACTTTATTGGAAACCGCATCGGTACGTACGGTTTATTAGTAACTCTTCAAGAGATGATAAAACGCGGCTATAGCATTGGGGAAGTTGATTCTGTAACAGGCCCACTTATTGGTCGTCCGAAGAGCGCAACGTTCCGTACATTAGATGTTGTTGGGTTAGATACATTCGTACACGTTGCAAATAACGTATATGAAAACGTACAAGAAGAAGAGCGTGATGTATTTAAAGTACCAGCTTTCATGCATGACATGCTTGATAAAAAATGGCTTGGAAGTAAAACAGGTCAAGGCTTCTTCTTAAAACAAGGAAAAGAAATTTTAGAACTAAATCCTGAAACGATGGAATACGAAGCTCGCAAAAAATTAAAAGCTGCATCTATCGAGTTAAGTAAACAAGAAAAAGGTTTATCGAATAAATTGAAAGCGCTTGTATACGCGAAAGACCGCGCAGGAGAGTTGTTATGGAACATCATCACACCAACTCTTTTATACTCTGCAAAACTTCATAAAGAAATTGCTGACGATATCGTTGCAATTGACCAAGCGATGAAGTGGGGCTTCGGATGGGAGCAAGGACCATTTGAAGTTTGGGATGCAATTGGCGTTGAAAAGTCCGTTCAAAAGATGGAAGAAAACGGCGTAGTTGTTCCGACTTGGGTGAAAGAAATGTTAGAGAAAGGTTTCACTACTTTCTACAAACATGATAATGGAGATAGCTACTATTACGATAATGGCGAATATAAGCTAATCGAACGTAATAAAAAGGCAATTTCTCTTAAACAATTAAAAGCGAAAAATGGCGTATTAAAGAAAAATAGCGGAGCGAGCTTAATCGATTTAGGCGACGGTATCCTTTGCTTAGAATTCCATTCGAAGAGCAATGCAATCGGTATGGATATTACGCAAATGATTAACTACGCTGTTGATGAAGTAGAAAAGAATTATAAAGGTCTTGTTATCGGTAACCAATCGAAGAACTTCTGCGTTGGTGCGAACTTAGCAATGATCTTAATGGAAGCACAAGATGACAACTACTTTGAAATTGAGTTGGTTGTGAAAAACTTCCAAGATGCAATGACGAAAATTAAATATTCTTCTAAGCCAGTTGTAGCAGCACCATATGGTATGACGCTTGGCGGAGGTACAGAAGTTTGTTTACCAGCAGCGAGCATTCAAGCTTCTAGTGAAACGTATATGGGCTTAGTAGAAGTTGGTGTTGGCTTAATCCCTGGCGGAGGCGGTAATAAAGAGTTATACATTAAACACTTAAATAAAATGCCAAACGGTGTAGAGTTTGATCTGCAAAAAGTTGCGAATAAAGTATTCGAATCTGTAGCGATGGCGAAAGTTTCTACATCAGCACAAGAAGCTGTATCGAACAACTTCTTAGGCGATAAAGACGGTATTAGTGTGAATGGTGATCACTTACTATATGATGCGAAACAAAAAGCACTTGCTTTATATGAAGCTGGCTATAAAGCACCAATCCGTAAAAAGATACCAGTTGTTGGTGAAACAGGATATGCAACTCTTGTACTTGGTGCAGAAGCAATGCATTTATCAGGTTACATTTCTGAACATGATCTTCACATTGCGAAGAAACTTGCATATGTCATTGCGGGCGGAAAAGTACCGTACGGAACAGAAGTTGATGAGCAGTATTTATTAGATGTAGAACGTGAAGCATTTATTAGCTTAGTAAGTGAGATGAAATCACAAGCAAGAATGCAGCACATGCTTGTAAAAGGAAAGCCATTACGTAACTAATAACGAGGGGAGATATCGTTCATGAGAGAAGCTGTCATTGTTGCGGGAGCAAGAACACCAATTGGAAAAGCAAAGAGGGGTTCATTAAAAACAGTTCGTCCTGACGATCTAGGGGCGTTAGTAGTAAAGGAAACGTTAAAGCGTGCGAATTATGAAGGACCAATCGACGATTTAATTTTCGGTTGTGCAATGCCAGAAGCAGAGCAAGGGTTAAATATGGCTCGTAATATCGGCGGACTAGCAGGACTTTCTTACGATGTTCCAGCTATTACAATTAACCGTTACTGTTCTTCAGGTTTACAAAGTATCGCTTACGGAGCAGAGCGCATTATGCTTGGTCACTCGGAAGCTGTATTATCAGGCGGAGCGGAATCAATGAGTTTAGTTCCGATGATGGGACACGTTGTTCGTCCGAATAGTCGCCTTGTAGAAGCAGCTCCAGAATATTATATGGGTATGGGCCATACAGCAGAGCAAGTTGCTGTGAAATATGGAATTTCTCGTGAAGAACAAGATGCATTTGCAGTAAGAAGTCATCAACGTGCTGCGAAAGCATTAGCTGCAGGTAACTTCGCTGATGAAACAGTATCTGTAGATGTAACGTTACGTACTGTTGGATCAAACAATAAACTGCAAGAAGAAACAATCATTTTCGCACAAGACGAAGGTGTAAGAGCAGAAACGTCGCTAGACATTTTAGGTAAATTACGTCCAGCATTTAACGTTCGCGGTTCTGTAACAGCTGGTAACTCTTCACAAATGAGTGACGGTGCAGCATCTGTACTATTAATGGATCGTGAAAAAGCAGTGAGTGATGGCATGAAGCCACTTGCGAAATTCCGTTCATTTGCAGTAGCTGGCGTACCACCAGAAGTAATGGGAATCGGCCCAATTGCTGCAATTCCAAAGGCGTTAAAATTAGCTGGTTTAGAGCTATCTGATATTGGCTTATTCGAACTAAATGAAGCATTCGCTTCTCAATCGATCCAAGTTATTCGTGAGCTTGGTTTAGATGAAGAAAAAGTAAACGTAAACGGCGGTGCAATCGCACTTGGACATCCACTTGGCTGTACAGGAGCAAAACTAACACTATCTCTTATTCACGAAATGAAACGCCGCAACCAACAATTCGGTATCGTAACAATGTGTATCGGCGGCGGAATGGGAGCAGCGGGAGTGTTTGAATTACTATAAAAAGTGGAAGTGGCTTGCTCAGAACAGGAGGGCGTTGGAAGCCCTGACGAAGAGGCGCTTTTTGCCTCACAGGAAGGGGTGAAACGACCGACTGTTCTAGCCGCTGGAACTGGATTATGAAAAAAAGTGGAAGCGGCTCGCTCAGAATGTGAGTGGGATGGAGCTTCAGACGTAGAGGCGTTCTTTGCCTCGCAGGAAGAAGCGAAGCCACCGAACATTCTAGCCGCTGGAACTAGATTATAAAAAGTGGAAGTGGCTTGCTCAGAACGAGACGACGCTAAAGCAAAGAATGGAAGCAACAAAGGTTTATAAAAAATAAAATTGAGAGCCAGCTTCTTTCAAAAAGAAAGGAGCGGCTTATGAAAATATGAAGGAGGAAATTTTCATGGAAAAAACAGTAGGAAATGCGGTTAAAGGCGGTAGCTTTTTAGTTGATGAGATTACGATTGATCAAGTGTTTACGCCAGAGGATTTTTCATCTGAGCATAAAATGATTGCAAAAACGACAGAGGACTTTATCGTAAATGAAGTTCTTCCAGAGCTTGAATATTTAGAGCAACACGAGTTTGATCGTTCTGTTCGTCTTTTAAAAGAAGCTGGGGAACTTGGTTTATTAGGCGCTGACGTACCAGAAGAGTACGGCGGAATTGGCCTTGATAAAGTAAGCTCAGCGTTAATCGCAGAGAAATTCTCTCGCGCTGGTGGTTTTGCAATTACTCACGGTGCTCACGTAGGTATCGGATCTTTACCAATCGTATTATTCGGTAACGAAGAGCAAAAGAAAAAGTATTTACCATTACTTGCAACTGGTGAAAAATTAGCGGCATACGCATTAACAGAGCCAGGTTCAGGGTCTGATGCATTAGGTGCGAAAACAACTGCACGTTTAAATGCAGAAGGTACACATTACGTATTAAATGGTGAAAAACAATGGATTACAAACTCTGCATTCGCTGACGTATTTATCGTATACGCAAAAATTGATGGAGAGCACTTCTCAGCATTTATCGTAGAGAAAGAATATGCTGGCGTATCTACAAGCCCAGAAGAAAAGAAAATGGGTATTAAATGTTCTTCAACTCGTACGTTAATTTTAGAAGATGCATTAGTACCGAAAGAAAACTTACTTGGTGAAATCGGTAAAGGTCATATTATCGCGTTCAACATTTTAAATATCGGCCGTTATAAATTAGGTGTTGGTACAGTTGGATCTGCGAAACGTGCAGTAGAAATTTCAGCACAATATGCAAACCAACGTCAACAGTTCAAACAACCAATCGCTCGATTCCCATTAATTCAAGAGAAACTTGCGAACATGGCAGCGAAAACATATGCAGCTGAAAGCTCTGTATACCGTACAGTAGGTTTATTCGAAAGCCGCATGAGCACATTATCTGAAGAGGAAGTAAAGGACGGTAAAGCAGTAGCAGCTTCTATCGCTGAATATGCAATCGAGTGCTCTTTAAATAAAGTATTCGGTTCTGAAGTACTAGATTATACAGTAGATGAAGGTGTTCAAATTCATGGTGGTTACGGATTTATGGCAGAGTACGAGATTGAAAGAATGTACCGCGATTCTCGCATTAACCGTATTTTCGAAGGAACGAACGAAATTAACCGCCTAATCGTACCAGGTACGTTCTTACGTAAAGCGATGAAAGGTGAATTACCACTTCTTCAAAAAGCACAAAAATTACAAGAAGAGTTAATGATGATGATGCCAGAAGAAGTAGGCGATGAGCCATTAGCACTTCAAAAATATTTAGTAACTAACGCGAAGAAAATCGGCTTAATGGTAGCTGGATTAGCTGCTCAAAAATACGGTAAAGCATTAGATAAAGAGCAAGAAATTCTTGTGAATATCGCTGACATCGTAAGCAACCTATACGCAATGGAGTCAGCTGTTCTTCGTACAGAAAAAGCAATTAAAACAACTGGTCTTGAAAAGAATAAACAAAAAGTGTTATACACTGAAGTATTCTGTCAAGAAGCATTCAACGAAATCGAAGCAGATGCGAAAGAAACACTTATCGCAGTTGAAAACGGCGACATGCTACGCATGATGTTATCATCATTACGTAAATTAACTCGCCACACACCACTTAACGTAATTCCGAAGAAACGTGAAATTGCTGCGAAAATTTTAGAAGATGAGCGTTACACAGTTTAATAGCTGTAAAGAACAGTAGTCGTATAAACGGCTACTGTTCTTTTTTTTTTTTTTTTTTGCAAAAATGAAAATTTTAGTGTCATAAAACTAATGCCATTAGTATAATAAAACTAATAGCATTAGTTTTATTCGGAAAGGGAGCTGGAAATATGAGAGTGATACATGAAAAAACGGTATATCAATTGTCATTTTTGCCAAGAGTGTTTCCTGTAAATTGTTACTTTGTCGAGGAAGAAGATGGTTTAACTTTAATTGATGCGGCTTTGCCATATAGCGCAAAAGGAATTTTACAGGCGGCTGAGAAAATAGGGAAACCCATTACTAAGATTGTATTAACACATGCGCATGATGATCATATTGGTGCATTAGACGCATTAAAGGAAGTACTTCCTAATGTTCCAGTCTATATTTCTAAGCGGGACGCAAAGCTTTTAGAAGGAGATACGATGTTACAAAAGGATGAACCAAATATACCAATAAAAGGCGGTGTACCTAAAAAGGTAAAAACGGTACCTGATATTTTATTGGAAGATGGCGACCGAGTTGGATCGCTTCTTGCGATTATGACACCGGGACATACGCCAGGGTCCATGTCGCTTCTTGATGTACGAAATAAAGCTCTTATTGTCGGGGATGCCTTCCAAACAAGAGGAGGTATGGCTGTTTCGGGACAAATGAAATTTTGGTTTCCGTTTCCTGCGATGGCAACGTGGAGCAAAGAAATATCATTACAAAGTGCAGAGAAGTTAAGCGAATATGAGCCTTCCTTGCTTGCGGCAGGACATGGGAAAATGATAAAGGATCCAGGTACTGTCATAAAACTTGCTATTAAGGAAGCTAAGCGGAATATAGAAAGTAGAAAAGAAGGTTAATTTATGTCACCGAGAATCGGACTTACATTACAGAAAATTGTAGAAACAGCAGCAGAAATTGCAGATACAAATGGAATACAAGAAGTAACGTTAGCTTCATTAGCGCAAAGGTTAGGGGTACGTTCACCTTCGCTATACAATCATGTGAAAGGTTTACAAGATGTACGGAAAAATCTTGGTATGTACGGAATACAACAGCTGCATAACAGACTGGAAGAAGCGGCCGAGGGTAAACGTATGGACGAAGCAATTCATGCTTTAGGAAAAGCGTATGTAGCATTCGTACGCAAACATCCTGGATTGTATGAAGCAACCTTTTTACGAGATGAAGAAGTAAGAAGAGCAGGAGACGGAATTGTGAAGCTTTGTCTTCAGGTTTTACAACAATACGGCTTAGAAGGAGAGAATGCACTTCATGCGACACGTGGATTCAGAAGTATTTGTCATGGATTTGCGTCGATTGAACAGCAGGGTGGATTTGGTTTGCCAATAGATTTAGATACAAGTTTACATGTATTATTGGAAACGTTTATTAAAGGATTACATGTAATGAGAAATTAAATAAGAAGCGAGGCAACTAAAAACCTTAGAAGCGATTCTAAGGTTTTTTAGTGCATATGATCCCAAAAGAATGGTAGGTTTTTTCTCATTAAATGATATTATTTTGCAGGTTTGAAAAATGTGTATATGGCTACGGAAAGGAAAACGAAAATAAATGCAATAGGATCTTGATATGGGCTAGGCTCAGAGCCCTTCTGGATTTCTGTAAGGAAGTCATGTGTTTTCATGTTTATTGCTCCTTTAACTAATAAATTTTATATGATGCGAGGGTTATGGTGGATAGGAAGTGTTTTTTGAAATTTCATATAATAATTATTGCATAGCAATCCTATTCCTAAAACTATAAAATATAAAGTTTTCATAATATGTAAAATTGCATATTATTCTTTTTGGAAATTTTGTTATATTATCTTTATATTTCAATTAAAGGATTTTGTTGAGATAAATGAGAATAACTGGAGGGATACTGTGAGTAAAACAGTGTTAGAAGCGTATAGTGTGGAAAGAAAAATAGAGAATATAACATATAAAAATCTATTTGTAATGATAGCAACCATTTTAGGATTCTTACTTCTAGGAGGATTATTCCTTGGTTTGGCTTTGGGGATTTATGGTGAGGAGGCGTTACGTGATAATTTAGAGGGGTACCATTTTCTTTTGTTAGATGCAGCTGTTGTTGCTATCGTTTTATTAGCTTATAAACCAGTTCTTCATTTTATTAAATCTATTTGGGATGTATCCGTTTTGAAGAATGGGAAGACATATTTATATCTATTAATTGGTTTTATAGTCATTGCGTTATCACAATATTTAACGTTACATGTGTTTAGTTTTGAAAGTGCAGAAGAACAGAAGGGACAATTAGGGAGCTTAGGGATTCAAAATAGCATACAAAGTATTATATATGTGTTAAGTGTTGCTATAATTACACCGATTAAAGAAGAAATTCTATTTCGAGGTATTTTATATCGATTTTTAGAAAAGAAATATAATTTTTTAGTTGGGATCATTATTTCTTCCTTCATTTTTGGAATTCTTCATGGAGGTCTTCTAATTACGGCAACGATTATGGGAATGGTATTTGCAATGTTATACAAAAAGACGCAATCTATTATACCTAGTATTATTTTACACATTGTATGGAACTTACTTGTGAGTATAAGTATGATTGTGTCTCTATAAAAATAAATACATAACCAGTATAAAAGATGAATGGCTTAGCTATTCATCTTTTATTTTGTATGCACGTGAAAAAGTTAATTCATGTATACAATCAAAAAAGAGCTAAATACTAACAGTGAACGAATAAAGAAAGGTAGGAGTATTCTATGCAAAATTTAACAGAGCTTGAAGTAGAAAACTTACGCCATTTAATTGGTGGACATGCAACAATTATTAATAAGTTAGACCAGTATGCACAGGCTTGTACAGATCCACAACTGAAACAAATGTTACAAAAGGATGCGCAAGATGCACGAAATACGAAACAGCAATTAATGACTTTCCTAGGATAGGAGGAAACGACAGATGAATGAAAAAGATATGGTAAATGATTATTTAGCGGGATTAAATGCAAGTTTAACAAGTTATGCAAATTATATTTCTCAGTCTGATAATGAACAGTTACATCAAACGTTAATCCAAATTCGTAATCAAGATGAGATGCGTCAACGTAATATGTATGAATACGCAAAGCAAAAGAGTTATTATAAGCCAGCTGCACCTGCTAACCCAATGATTGTACAGCAATTAAAAGGTCAATTAAGTGCGGAATAATGGGATGAAAAAACGAGCGAATGAAGTCGCTCGTTTTTTGTTTTGTCCCGCTATTTACTGGGCGGTAAAACCCCACTGATTAATGCTTCACTTTATATATGTCAATAAATATATAATAAATATTTTTCCAGTTGTAACAAATATGACGAAAATGGAATATAACAATTCACAAAAAGGACAAAAGGTTGCTCAATATTTCACAAAGTATCCATGGTTTATATCGTGGGAATCTCTATAATTAGGAGTGTAAAGAACAAAAGAAATAGATTATATGATCAATTAGGAGAGATTGCTATGAAAAGAAATACAAGAAAAGTTGCAATTATCGGTACTGGATTAGTTGGATCAAGTTGTGCATATTCCATTGTAAATCAAGGCATTTGCGAAGAACTATTATTAATTGATATAAATCATGAACGTGCAGTTGGGGAAGCGATGGATTTATCACACTGCATTAACTTTACAAATACAAGAACAAAAGTATATGCAGGAAGCTATGAAGACTGCAAAGATATGGACATCGTTATTATTACAGCAGGACCAGCACCAAAACCTGGACAAAGTCGCTTAGATACTTTAGGAGCGAGTGCGAAAATTATGGAAAGTGTTGTTGGCGGCGTAATGGAAAGTGGATTTGACGGTATTTTCTTACTTGCATCGAACCCAGTTGATATTATTACATATGAAGTGTGGAAATTATCTGGATTACCTAGAAATCGTGTGATTGGTACTGGTACATCACTAGATTCTTCTCGCTTAAGAACAATTCTATCTGAAATGTTACATGTAGATCCTCGTAGTATTCATGGGTATTCATTAGGAGAACATGGTGATTCTCAAATGGTTGCTTGGTCGCACGTAACTGTGGGTGGAAAGCCAATTCTACAAATTTTAGAAGAGAAAAAAGACAAATTTGGTGAAATAGATTTAGATGAAATTGTTGAGAAGACTGCAAAAGCTGGATGGGAAATTTATAAACGAAAAGGTACTACTTATTACGGAATCGGAAACTCTCTAGCTTATATTGCGAGTTCAATCTTTAACGATGATCACCGTGTCATTGCTGTATCAGCCATTTTAGATGGGGAGTACGGTGAATATGATATTTGTACAGGAGTGCCAGCTATTATTACTAGAGATGGTATGAAAGAAGTTGTAGAACTAAATTTAACAGAGGATGAAGAATCTCGATTCGCAAAATCAAACGATATTTTACGTGATTATATGAAAACAATTGGTTACTAACTTATAGGAGAAGGTGAAACAAATGAAGGAATATATAATGTCTCGTGTATTTAAAGCATCAGCTGGAATCGCACAAGGTATTTTCGTATCCCTTGGAATTGGTTTACTAATCGAAAATATAGGAAGAATTGTTGATATTCCATTGCTTATTACAATCGGAGTTGTTGCAAAATCACTTATGGCACCAGCGATTGGTGCCGGAATTGCTTTTATGCTCGGTGCAAATGGTCTTGTAATCTTCTCGGCTATGGTAGCTGGAGCGATTGGTGCCGGATCCATTTCAATTACTGAAGCAGGTCTAATAATTAAAACAGGTGAGCCAATCGGTGCATTATTAACAGCAACTTTAGCTGTATATATTGGTAAACGTTTAAGTGGAAAAACTGCGTTAGATATGATGCTCGTTCCATTTGCGGCCATATTAGGTTCTGGTTTAGTTGGTATTTGGTTATCTCATAATATTACTCCTGTTTTAAATACAGTTGGAGCATTTATTAAAGATAGCTCAGCTGGTAGCCCGTTTATCGCTTCTATCGTCATTGCAGTCGTTTGGGGACTATTACTTATCTCTCCCGCTTCATCAGCTGCGTTAGCGATTGCACTTAGCTTAGACGGTGTTGCAGGTGGTGCTGCTCTTGCAGGTTGCGTTGCTCAGTTTATCGGATTCTCTGTAATCTCAGCGAAAGAAAATAATTTAGGCGGCATATTAGCTCAGGCGCTTTGTACTCCGAAAGTGCAGTTGCCAAATATCACTAAAAATCCAATGATTCTCGTCCCAACTGTCGTCGCCAGTGCTATAGTTGGTCCAGTATCCGCATTAATTTTCCAACTAGAAGCAGGAAAAGAAATTGCAGGTCTTGGATTAAGTTCTCTTATCGCACCAATTAATTTAATTTCTAGCGAAGGATGGGAAGTTGTCCCGGCGATGGTCATCACTTATATCATCATTCCAGTAGCTGTTTCTTATATACTTTACATTGCTCTTAAAAAAGCAGGTCGTATTCACTCTGGTGATATGACTGTACCGCAATCTTAAATCGAAAATCTCCTTTTATATAGAGAAAAGCAGACTGGAAGCCACAGTCTGCTTTTTACATTTTGTGATTTTGTTTTACTGGAACACGTACAGTTTCTTTTGCTAATAAAAGCTGAACGCCGAAGTAAAGTATGCTTGCAAGCGTCATTCCAGAAATGGCGTCTACAAATGCGTGTTGCTTCGTAAATAGCGTTGATAAAATAATAAGCGTACCGAAGAAGGTAAGAATGTAATATTCAAAAGCATGTTGTTCTCTACGTTTAAAGGCAGCTAGCATAATGACAAATGTAGTTAGAACATGAATGCTAGGGAAACAGTTTACCGGTTGGTCGATACTATAAATATAGCGGACTAGTTCGGAAAATACGTCTGATCCAACGACTGTTGGACGTGGTACAGTTGTTTGCCAAAAATAATAAATAGAAAAACAAGCAAGTTTTCCAAGAATGATACTACTTAAAGTGACATAATATTGTTTTCGATCCGCAAAGCAATAATAAATAAGTGCGCCGTATAAGTAAGGAAACCAAAGTAAATAAGGAATAATAAATGCTTTCACAAATGGAATCCAATCATCTACTACAGTTGTGACATCTACTGCGTGTACAGTAGATTTATTTAATACATCGTAAAGGGGACTTACGAGTACGAGTAGAAGTATATAACTTAACGGAAGAAAAGATGAAAGTTTAAATTTCTTCATGATAATCTCCTATGTTTAGTAATGTAAGTAAATTCAATTGATTATAATATAGAAACGTCATTTGAGCTATCGATTTTACTTACATTTTCTTGAATTAACCTTACGTTTTCGTCACTTGACTTAAAAGAAGGGGAGGGTGCTAAATGAAGCGTTTATCGTATTTCTTATTTTTTATATTGATATGCCTAGTGAGTGCTGGGTGTGCAAAGGATAAAGAAGGAGAGAAATTAGAATATAACGGAAGAGCACTCGTAATTGGAGTTATTGGAGAAAAGCCGAACGATACGTTTAGGAATATAAAGTTTGAGGAAATGAAGTTAGAGGAACTGGAAAAGAAATCTAAGGAAGTGGATGGTTTTTTAATAATGAAAGATCACTTTCAAGAAGCCTCAACAGAGCAGTATAAAAATGTATTTTCATCGCTAAAGAAACCAGTATTTTTTATCGGTTTGCAAGATAAATCATATTCAACGTTTATTACAAAAGGAATAGAGTATAACAGTGCACGAAAAGATGTAAATGCTATGTATACGCAAGGCTTTGCAAATATCGGAAGTGGTGAAGGACAACAATGGGCAGTCGGTTTGTCCAATGGTGGAAATACTGAAGAAAGTATTCATAATATGTATATCGTCGTATTTCGAACAATTGCCGATTATTTAAGTCGATGATGAAGGAGCCTGTAAAAGGGTCCTTTTTTATGTTTAATCAAACGTTTGTTTAAGGTGTATGTTCGGTAGGAAGAAACCGATGTAGCCCAAGGGTTAGCAAAGAAAAATAGGGAGCTAATCAAACGTTTGTTTAAGGTGTATGTTCGGTAGAAAGAAACCGATGCAATTCAAGGGTTAACAAAGAAAAATAGGGAGTTAATCAAACGTTTGTTTAAGATATATGTTCGGCGAGTGATAAGAGAAGAATCTAAAAAAATTATATATTTATTTTTCTTAACAAATGGCGGAAAAATAAGAAAAATTTGCAGGATTATTAAAAATTATCACGAAATAAGTAAAAGTTTAGCGAATAATCGTTTGAAATAATAAAACGTTTTCTATATGATAAAGGTAAAGGTTAGTAAAAAAGTAGGTGAATTTATGACAGTAACATTTTATTCATATCCAAAGTGTGGCACATGTCAAAAAGCAAAGAAATGGTTTGAGGCAAACGATGTAGCATATGAGATGATTCATATTGTTGAAAATCCACCATCAAAAGAAGATTTACGTAATTTACATGAAAAAAGTGAATTACCATTAAAAAAATTCTTTAATACAAGTGGAATGCGTTACCGCGAACTTGGTCTGAAAGATAAGTTAAAGGATGCAAGTGAAGACGAAATGTACGAACTTTTAGCATCTGATGGCATGTTGATTAAACGTCCAATCGTAACAAATGGAACGAATGTAACACTTGGTTTTAACGAAGAGCAGTTTGAAAGTGTGTGGAAAAAGTACCAATAAGGTATTTTTACATAATTAATACATTCACTGGAGGTACAGTCATGAGCATTCCAAATAATTTACGTTACTCTGAAGAACACGAATGGGTAAAAACTGAAGGTAATGAAGTTGTTATCGGTATTACTCACTTTGCACAAGGTGAGCTAGGCGATATCGTATTCGTTGAACTTCCTGAAGTAGGTGCAACAATCGAAGCTGACGAGCCATTCGGAAGCGTAGAATCTGTTAAAACAGTTTCTGAGTTATACGCACCTGTAAGCGGTAAAGTTGTAGCAGTAAACGAAGAATTAAGTGACCAACCAGAACTTGTTAACGAATCTCCATACGAGGGTGCATGGATGGTTAAAGTTGAACTTTCTGATGCAAGCCAAGTTGAGAAGTTATTAACTGCAGAAAAATATGCAGAAATGACAAACCAAGACTAATTATAGTCGACTAAAGGACAGCCTTTGTGCTGTCCTTTTTTATTTTGTGTTACATAATACATTTAAAATCGAGTGCAAATGAATAAGCTATTATGGGAATGAATGTTTTTCGGTAAGGTTTCATGTGGCTTCGTAATCTGAACGAGCCGCTTGCGCTTTTCTTTGTCCAGCTCCACCTCCTAGCCCTTCATGTCTAAGAACCTTCCGCACGAGAAGACAAAAAAGCGTCTTCTGTACGAAAGAACCTTAGCCAACAGGGCTAAACAGTCGGTGCCGCTTTTCTTTATGATCCAGCTCCAGCGGCTAGATTGTTCGGTGGCTTCGCTTCTTCCTGTAAGGCAAAAAGCGCCTTTACGTCAGAAGCTCCATCCCCCTCACAATCTGAACGAGCTGCTTGCGCTTTTCTTTATGATCCAGCTCCAGCGGCTAGATTGTTCGGTGGCTTCGCTTCTTCCTGTAAGGCAAAAAGCGCCTTTACGTCAGAAGCTCCATCCCCCTCACAATCTGAACGAGCTGCTTGCGCTTTTCTTTGTGATCCAGCTCCAGCGGCTAGAACAGTCAGTCATTTCACTCCTTCACTTGAGGCAAAAAGCGCCTCTAGTTCAGGAGTTCCAATGCCCTCCTGTTCTGAACGAGCCGCTTCCGCTTTTCTTTTGCAAAAATAAACAGGAAACAACATGAAAATAACGAATATACTATATACTAAGTTAAAGGTTGTATAGTATATGGTGATCGGGTGATGACATATGATTTATGTGGAAAAAGTCATTATTGTAGAAGGTAAATCAGATAGAAGAAAGATTGAATCTATTATTCGTGAACCGGTGGAAATTGTTTGTACAAATGGTACAATTGGTTTGTCGAAAATGGATGAGCTCATTGATCAGTTTTTTGATAAGGAAGTGTATGTACTAGTGGATGCTGATGATGCTGGAGAAAAGTTAAGGAAACAGTTTCGAAAAGAATTTCCGCAAGCAGAGCATATTTATATTGATCGCTCGTACCGAGAAGTGGCAACTGCGCCATCTTCACACTTAGCAAATGTATTATGGGGAGCTGACATTGACGTTTATACAGAATATTTACGGTAAGGAATGATAGAAGTGATTGATTGGACAGGAGCCGAAGCTACAGCCCTAATAGAGAACGAAGAAAAAACAGTGTTATATGTATATACTCCAATGTGTGGAACATGCCAATTAGCAAAAAAGATGTTAACAGTCGTTGAGATGACAATTGAAGACTTGAAAATTGGAATGTTAGATTTAAATTATGCTCCGCATTTAGCGAAAGAGTATGGAATCGAAAGTGTACCGTGTTTACTTGTTTTTGAAAATGGGACACTCATGAAGAAGATATATGCATTTCATTCGGTTGAATATTTATATACGGAATTAAAGTAGGCGGCAAAGTTTTTGCCGCCTCGACATATTTCTCGGGAAATATGTCGAGATGCAGGGGGGTTACAGTATTTGTCGAGCGAAAGTAACAGGATTGCTCTTTAGTGAGAGGGAATGGTATGTGTAATAGAAAGTGATATGAAGGATGTGATTTAGGGTGAAATTATATTCTTTGCTGCAATCATTTGTAAATTACGCTAATGGTCAATATCATTTAGAGCCGCTTTTAAGACAAGGAGAAAAAACTGTTAATTTCCGCTTTGGAGATGAAAGTTGTTCGCTACAAATTTCAAGAGATTATATAGAGCTGCTACATGAGGAACGAGGAACAGAGCAAATCGTTTGTTTAGATGAGGAAGATGTAAAACAATTGGTGAACGGCAATGTAAGGTTGCAAATGTTAATGAACGATGGACGTGTACAATATTCAGGAACGTATCGAACGATGCTATTAGTCGAATCGATGTTTCATATATGTAAACCGATGTCAGTGGGTGCTTAAAAGTCTGAAGTTTCTTTTTTTACGAAAATTTCTGTTGACATGGCGTATGGATATTGATACAATTCAATTCATAAAATATAGACAATTTCATAAATTACAAATCAGACGAAAATGTAATCTGATTTCTCTTATCAAGAGAGGTGGAGGGACTGTGCCCTGTGAAGCCCGGCAACCGTCAACTTATGTTGAAATGGTGCCAATTCCTGCAAAGCAAATGCTTTGAGAGATGAGAGAGAGGGATAATGTTGTTATATACGCATATAAACCTTTCTGCTTCTCTAAAGCGGAAAGGTTTTTTTATTGTTTGAATGTGGAGGACATTCAAATAATAAAAGTAGTGATAACGGTGGACTACACGCATTAAACATAAAAAATTGCGGAGTCGACCAAAAATCTAGCTTCAGCGGCTAGAACAGTCGGTCGTTTCATCCCTTCCTATGAGGCAAAAAGTGCCTCTACGTCAGGGATTCGGGCGTCCTCTTGTTCTAAACGAGCCGCTTACGCTTTTTAAACAAAAAAAGGGGTGAACATCATGATCTTGTTAGAAAATGTAAAGAAAATATATAAAGCAAAAAGCGGTGATGTCACTGCTGTAGATAATGCCAATTTAAAAATAGACAAAGGTGAAATATTTGGTGTTATCGGATATAGTGGCGCTGGGAAAAGTTCTTTAATCAGATTATTCAATCAGTTAGAGAAACCAACTTCTGGCCAAATTACAATTGCAAATCGTGTGATTTCAGCAATTACAGGGAGTGAACTTCGTAAGGCAAGGCAAGAAATTGGAATGATTTTTCAGCACTTCAATTTACTTTGGTCACGAACTGTACGCGAAAATATCGAGTTCCCACTTGAAATTGCAGGTGTCGATAAGGCGAAGAGAAGAAAACGCGTCGACGAGTTAATTCATCTTGTTGGATTAGAAGGAAGAGGGGACGCGTATCCATCTCAGTTAAGCGGAGGACAAAAGCAACGTGTTGGGATTGCAAGAGCATTAGCTAACAACCCACAAGTGCTTTTATGTGATGAAGCAACGTCAGCTCTTGATCCAGAAACGACAGATCAAATTTTAGATTTATTATTAGATATTAATAAGCGTCTCGGTTTAACAATTGTACTCATTACACACGAGATGCATGTGATTCGAAAGATTTGTAATCGAGTGGCGGTAATGGAGAAAGGAAAAATTGTAGAAACGGGTCCAGTACTTGATGTATTCCGCAATCCGCAGAAAGACATTACAAAACGCTTCGTACAGCAGTTAACGGATTCTGAAGATACAAATGAAACGATTGAAAGTTTAATTGAAAAGTATCCAGATGGTAAAGTAGTTCGTTTGCAGTTTATCGGTGAAGCTGTAGAAAGACCAGTACTTCAAAGATTAATGCAACGCAGTGATATAGAAGTTAGCATTTTGCAAGGAAATATAGCACAAACGAATAACGGCTCTTACGGTAGTTTAGTTGTTCATTTAAATGGTGAGGAAACAGCGATTCAACAAGCAATAGAGGGAATACATCAAGATCAAGTAGAGCTGGAGGTGATTGCACATGGATAAGTTAATCGCAAATGTTGATTGGAATCAAATGTTAGAAGCAACTGGTGAAACGTTATATATGACGGCAATCGCAGCTCTTGCCACATTTGTATTAGGACTAATTTTAGGATTGTTACTCTTTATGACAGCGAAAGATAATTTATGGGAAAACAAAGCGGTTAACACGGGGATTGGAGCGTTCGTAAACATTTTCCGCTCGATACCGTTCATCATTTTAATCATTTTATTAATCCCATTCACAAAGATTCTGCTTGGAACAATTCTTGGAGCGAGTGCAGCACTTCCAGCTTTAATTATTGGAGCGGCACCATTTTACGCGAGAATGGTTGAAATTGCGCTTCGTGAAATTGATAAAGGTGTAATTGAAGCTTCGAAAGCAATGGGAGCAAAAACAAGCACAATTATTTTGAAAGTGTTAATTCCAGAATCGTTACCAGCATTAGTATCTGGTATTACTGTTACGACAATTGCTTTAGTAGGCTATACAGCGATGGCGGGAGTTGTTGGTGCTGGTGGCCTTGGAACACTTGCTTATTTAGAAGGATTCCAGCGAGGAAATAACGATGTAACAATCGTTGCGACAATTTGTGTATTACTAGTTGTATTTTTCATTCAGTGGATTGGTGATAGTTTAACGACTCGAATAGATAAACGATAATAAAAAACGGGAGGATGTTTTAAATGAAAAAATTATTACTTACAGCACTTATTTCAACTTCAATTTTTGGGTTAGCTGCTTGTGGCGGGAAAGATAAAGATGAAAAAAAACTAGTTGTGGGGGCTTCTAACGTACCGCACGCTGAAATTTTAGAAAAGGCTAAACCTTTATTAGAGAAAAAAGGAATTGAATTAGAAATTAAAAAATTCCAAGACTACGTATTACCAAATAAATCGTTAGCGGATAAGGATTTAGATGCAAACTACTTCCAGCACATTCCATATTTAGAAAAAGAAATTAAAGATAAAAAATATGATTTTGAAATAGCAGGGAAAATTCATTTAGAGCCAATTGGTGTATACTCTCAAAAATATAAGAGCTTAAAAGAACTTCCGGACGGGGCGACAATTATTATGAGTAATTCCGTTACTGACCATGGACGTGGTTTAGCAATTTTACAAAAAGAAGGCATTTTAAAAATTAAAGACGGAGTAGATCCAGTTAGTGCAACTCCAAAAGATATTGCAGATAATCCGAAAAACTTAAAGTTTAAAACGGATATTGAGCCTGGTTTATTACCACAAGTGTATAACAATAAAGAAGGCGACGCTGTTTTAATTAACTCGAACTATGCAATTGATGCGAAATTAAACCCAGAAAAAGATGCAATTGCAATTGAAGGCGATGATTCTCCATACGCAAACGTATTAGTGGTTCGTAAAGGTGATAAAGATAAAAAAGCGATTAAAGAGCTTGTAGAAGTATTGCATTCTAAAGAAATTGAAGACTTTATTACTAAAGAATATAAAGGAGCAGTTGTTCCTGTAAAAGAATAATTGCTGAAAAGGGCTGGTGTATGCCGGCCCTTTTTTATAACTACATAACTATAGGGGAGAAGGGGACATCATATGAAAAAGATTCTACTATCAGTTGTTACAGCACTGTCTGTATTTACATTAGCTGCTTGCGGAGGGAAAGAAGAGAATAAGCTTGTTGTGGGAGCCTCTAACGTGCCGCACGCTGTTATTTTAGAAAAGGCACAGCCGATACTAGAGAAAAAGGGCATTAAATTAGAGATTAAAAAGTTCCAGGATTATGTTTTGCCGAATAAAGCGTTAGCGGATAAGGAAATTGATGCGAACTACTTCCAACACATTCCTTACTTAGATAAAGAAATTCAAGAAAAGGGATATAAAATTGTAAACGCAGGAAAAATCCATTTAGAGCCAATGGGCATTTATTCTAAGAAATATAAAAGTTTAAAAGAATTGCCAGATGGCGGAACAGTTATCATGAGTAATAACGTAGCGGAGCGTGGCCGTATGCTCGCATTGTTACAAAAAGGCGGCGTTATTAAATTAAAAGACGGTGTAGATGTTGTTAAAGCGACAGTAAAAGATGTTGTAGAAAATCCGAAAAACTTAAAGTTTAAAACAGATGTAGAGCCTGGATTGTCACCAAAGCTGTATGAAAATAATGAAGGTGATGCTTTATTCATTAATTCAAACTATGCAATTGATGCGAAATTAAATCCAACAAAGGATGCAATTGCGATTGAAGGATCAGACTCTCCGTATGCAAATATTATTGCAGTTCGTAAAGGTGACGAGAAGAAAAAAGAAATTAAGGAATTAGTAGAAGTATTGCATTCAAAAGAAATTCAAGACTTTATTAATAAAGAATATAAAGGTGCTGTACTTCCGGTAAGTGAATAAACACAAGGAAAAGACTGGGAAATTTCCAGTCCTTTTTTCTTTATATAAATAAGAAGAAAGGTGTATTATATAAGGATGCAAGGGAAATACTTATATACATTTGTGAAAAAATTGTTACTTTTTTTCGTCGTTTGCGATATCATTTTATTTGATATAAGATTAGAATGAGAATAAAATGAGAATATGAACGTTTTAGGAATTTTTAAAATGTATATATAGGATTAATGGAGGTATTGAGATGGCTGGTTCTACATTAACGGTTAAAGACTTACACGTATCAATTGATGGCAAAGAAATTTTAAAAGGTGTAAACCTTGAAGTAAAAGGTGGAGAAATCCACGCAATTATGGGACCTAACGGAACAGGTAAATCAACTTTATCTTCTGCGATTATGGGTCACCCAAAGTATGAAGTAACAGAAGGTAGCATCATCATCGACGGTGAAGATGTATTAGAAATGGAAGTAGACGAGCGCGCACAAGCAGGTCTATTCCTAGCAATGCAATATCCAAGTGAAATTAGCGGAGTAACAAACGCCGACTTCTTACGTTCTGCAATTAATGCACGTCGTGAAGAGGGCGATGAAATTTCTCTTATGAAATTTATCCGTACATTAGATAAAAACATGGAATTCCTAGAAATGGATCCAGAAATGGCACAACGTTACTTAAACGAAGGTTTCTCTGGTGGAGAGAAAAAACGTAACGAAATCCTTCAATTAATGATGATTGAGCCAAAAATTGCAATCTTAGATGAAATCGACTCAGGTCTTGATATCGATGCATTAAAAGTTGTATCTAAAGGTATTAACCAAATGCGCGGCGAAGAGTTCGGTTGCCTAATGATTACGCATTACCAACGTTTATTAAACTACATCACTCCAGACTTCGTTCACGTTATGATGAACGGTCGTATCGTTAAATCTGGTGGCCCTGAGCTTGCACAACGTCTAGAAGCTGAAGGTTATGACTGGATTAAAAAAGAATTAGGTATTGAAGACGAAACAACAGAGCAAGAAGCGTAAGAGAGGAGCATAAACATGACAATCGGTACATTACCTTTCGATCAAGAAACAATCCGTCAACGCGCAAGCGAAGTAAACGAAGCTGCTTGGTTGACTGAGTTCCGCTTACAAGCTCTTGCACAAGCAACTGAACTTCCAATGCCAACGCCTGATAAAACGAAAATTGAAAAATGGGACTTTATCGGAAAAGGCGACGCTGCTAAGCAAGAGCCTGTAAGTTCTTTAACAGAGCTTCCAGAAGCAGTGAAAAACTTAATCGATGAAAATAACAGCGTATTAGTACAACGTACTGGTACAACTGCATTCGTTTCTTTAGCAGACGAAGCAAAAGAAAAAGGTGTTATTTTTACAGACATCGTAACAGCTGCAACAGAGCATGCTGAACTATTACAAAAGTATTTAATGAAAGACGGCGTGAAGGTAGACGAGCATCGTTTAACTGCACTTCATGCTGCATTAATCAACGGCGGTGCATTTGTATATGTTCCGAAAAACGTTGTTCTTGAAACTCCACTTCAAGCTGTATTCTTAGTAGACGGCGAAGAAGCTAACGTATATAACCACGTATTATTCGTAGCTGATGCGAACAGTACTGCAACTTATGTAGAAAACTACGTTGCAAATGAAAATGCTAAAGGTATTGCAAATATCGTAGCAGAAGTAATCGTGGAACAAGGCGCACAAGTTAAATTTGGTGCGGTTGATCTATTAGCAAAAGACGTAACAACTTACGTTAACCGCCGCGGAATTGTTGGACGCGACGGCCGCATTGATTGGGCTCTAGGCCTTATGAATGACGGAAACACAATTTCAGAGAACGTTACGAATTTAATGGGCGACGGATCATATGCTGATACAAAAACAGTAACAATTGGTCGTGGTAACCAAACACAAAACTTTACAACTAAAGTTGTTCACTTCGGTAAACACTCTGAAGGTTGGATTTTAAAACACGGTGTACAAAAAGATAGTGCAACATCTATCTTTAACGGAATTGGTAAGATTGAACACGGTGCATCTAAATCAAATGCACAACAATCTTCTCGCGTTCTTATGTTAGATGAAAAAGCTCGCGGTGATGCAAACCCAATTCTTTTAATCGACGAAGATGATGTAATGGCAGGTCACGCAGCTTCAGTAGGCCGCGTAGATCCGTACCAATTATACTACTTGATGAGCCGTGGTATTCCAAAACGCGAAGCAGAACGTTTAGTCATCCATGGATTCTTAGCACCTGTAGTAAATGAGCTTCCAATTGAAGGAGTAAAAGCACAGCTTGTTGAGGTAATTGAAAGGAAAGTTCGCTAATGAATATTCATGAAATACGCAAACAGTTTCCAATTCTTGATCAAAAAGTGAACGGCAAACAACTTGTATATTTCGATAGTGCAGCAACTTCTCAAAAACCAATTCAAGTCATTGAAACGTTAGAACGTTACTATAAAGAATATAATTCTAACGTGCATCGCGGTGTTCATACGCTCGGTACGAAAGCTACCGACGCGTATGAAGGTGCACGCGAGAAAGTTCGCAAGTTTATTAACGCGAAATCAATGGAAGAGATTATTTTCACGCGCGGAACGACAACTGCATTAAATACAGTAGCGGCTAGCTATGGTCTTGAAAATGTAAAAGAAGGCGATGAAATCGTTATTTCTTACATGGAGCACCATAGTAACATCATTCCGTGGCAGCAAGTTGCGAAGAAAACTGGTGCAACTTTAAAATACCTTCCGCTTCAACCAGACGGTACAATTTCTTTAGAAGATGTTCGTCAAACAGTTACACCGAATACAAAAATCGTTTCTATTATGCAAGTATCAAACGTACTTGGAACGATTAACCCTGTAAAAGAAATCGGAGCAATCGCACACGAAAACGGTGCAATCATGATCGTTGATGGAGCACAAAGTGCACCTCATATGAAAGTGGATGTACAAGATTTAAACTGTGATTTCTACGCATTATCTGCTCATAAGATGTGCGGACCTACAGGTATCGGCGTATTATATGGTAAAAAAGAATTGCTGAACAATATGGAGCCAATTGAATTTGGCGGTGAAATGATTGATTTCGTAGATTTACAAGAATCTACTTGGAAAGAGCTTCCGTGGAAGTTTGAAGCAGGTACACCGATTATCGGTAATGCAATCGGACTTGGTGCGGCAATTGATTTCCTAGAAGAAATCGGTCTTCATAATATTGAAAAGCATGAACATGAATTAGCGCAATATGCTTTAGAAAGACTATCAGAAGTAGATGGCGTTACAATTTATGGTCCAAAGCATCGCGCTGGTCTTGTTACATTTAATATTGAAGACGTACATCCTCATGATGTAGCAACTGTATTAGATGTAGAAGGCATTGCGGTTCGCGCAGGACATCACTGTGCACAACCGCTTATGAATTGGCTGAAAGCTTCTTCTACAGCACGTGCGAGCTTCTATTTATATAATACAAAAGAAGAAATTGATACATTTGTTGAATCGCTAATCAAGACAAAGGAGTATTTCACAAATGTCATTTAATAATTTAGATACGTTATACCGTCAAGTTATTATGGATCATTATAAGAATCCTCGTAACCATGGCGTGTTAGAAGATAGTGTTACTGTTAACTTGAACAATCCAACTTGCGGCGATCGTATTCAACTTACGATGAAAGTAGAAGAAGGTATTGTGCAAGAGGCGAAGTTTGAAGGAGAAGGGTGTTCTATCTCAATGTCTTCAGCTTCGATGATGACACAAGCAGTAAAAGGTAAGAAAATTGAAGAGGCACTTCAGCTTTCTAAAATTTTCTCTGACATGATGCTAGGAAAAGAGTACGATGACAGCATTGATTTAGGAGATATTGAAGCATTACAAGGCGTATGCAAGTTCCCTGCACGTATTAAATGTGCAACATTAGCGTGGAAAGCGTTAGAAAAGGGCTTAAACGAAGATAAGTAATGTTAAAGGTTCCTAAAAACGAGGTTATCTAAGGAGGGACACACCAACATGGCGAAGCAACTGCCAGATATCGGCGATTATAAATATGGTTTCAAGGACAAAGACGTTTCGATTTTCCGTGCTGGACGCGGTTTAACAAAAGAAATCGTTGAAGAGATTTCACGTATGAAAGAAGAACCACAGTGGATGTTAGACTTCCGTTTAAAATCACTGGATAAGTTCTATGAAATGCCAATGCCACAATGGGGCGGCGACTTAAACGACTTAGATTTCGATGAAATTACGTACTACGTAAAACCATCTGAGAAATCTGAGAAGTCTTGGGATGAAGTACCTGAGGAAATTAAAGCGACATTTGATAAATTAGGTATTCCTGAAGCGGAGCAAAAATATTTAGCTGGTGTATCTGCACAGTACGAATCTGAAGTTGTATACCACAACATGAAAGAAGACCTAGAAGCTCTAGGAATCGTCTTCAAAGATACAGATAGCGCATTAAAAGAGAACGAAGATATTTTCCGTGAGCATTTCGGAAAAGTAATCCCACCAACAGACAACAAATTCTCTGCATTAAACTCTGCAGTTTGGTCTGGTGGATCATTCATCTACGTTCCAAAAGGTATTAAAGTGGATACACCACTTCAAGCGTATTTCCGTATTAACTCTGAAAATATGGGACAATTCGAGCGTACGCTTATCATCGTAGACGAAGGCGCACACGTACACTACGTAGAAGGTTGTACAGCACCTGTTTACACGACTAACTCACTTCACAGTGCGGTAGTAGAAATCATCATTAAGAAAGATGCATATTGCCGTTATACAACAATCCAAAACTGGGCGAACAACGTATACAACCTAGTTACAAAACGTGCGGTTTGTGAAGAAAACGCAACGATGGAATGGATTGACGGTAATATCGGATCTAAATTAACGATGAAATACCCAGCAGTTATCTTAAAAGGCGAAGGCGCTCGTGGTTTAACATTATCTATCGCGATTGCTGGTAAAGGCCAACACCAAGATGCTGGTGCGAAAATGATTCACTTAGCACCAAACACATCTTCAACAATCGTTTCTAAATCGATTGCGAAGCATGGTGGTAAAGTAACTTACCGTGGTATCGTACAATTCGGACCAAAAGCGAAAAACTCTCGCTCTAACATCGAGTGTGACACGTTAATCATGGATAACCAATCTACATCTGATACAATTCCTTATAACGAAATCAAAAACGATTACGTTTCACTTGAGCACGAAGCGAAAGTATCGAAAGTATCAGAAGAACAATTATTCTACCTAATGAGCCGCGGTATTTCTGAGCAAGAAGCTACAGAAATGATCGTAATGGGCTTCATCGAGCCATTCACTCGCGAACTTCCAATGGAGTACGCAGTTGAAATGAACCGCCTAATCAAGTTTGAGATGGAAGGTTCTATCGGTTAATAGATAAAGTGGAAGCGGCTCGTTCAGAATGTGAGGAAGAAGTGAAGCCACCGAACATTCTAGCCGCTGGAACTGGATAATATATGTATGAAGAAAGCGCCCTGCACAGCAGGGCGCTTTCTTATGTTGTGTGCCTGGAATACCCAGGCGGTGTTCAGCTAAATATATCAGCGATTATTCAAATAAATCGACCATAACTCGAAATATATCGACGTTTCCACAAGGGATATCGACTTATTGACAAAGTAAGACAAAAGAAATTCTTCATATACCCCGCAACATTTTATATGAAAAGAGAACGACTGGAAGTAAGGAAAAGATACTGATAAACCCACCTACCGAACCCTCTGTTAAACTTTTTGACAAATCCCCCGAACCCCAACAAAACCCCAACCCAAAATCCTTCCACACACTAGAAAAAGTTTTCATATTAAAAAGGACAATCTTTTGCTTTTTCTTATAATGCGAGTACAATGTAAAATAGCAAGAAAAGACGAAAAGTATTTACAGGATTATTGCGTACGTGTAGCGTAAATGGCAGTAAGGAACTGAGAGGAGGTTTTTTCTCTGAATATAAATAAAGAAACAATCATCCACCTTTATCATACAAACGATATACATAGTCATTTTGAAAATTGGCCGCAAATTTCTCGGTTTGTACAAGGGGAGAAAAAGCGAAGACAGGAAGCGGGAGAGACCGTTTTGACGGTTGATATCGGCGATCATGTGGATCGTTTTCATAGTATTTCGGAAGCGACGAATGGACTTGGCAATACGAAGCTTTTGAATGAGGCGTTATATGATTATGTAACAATCGGAAATAATGAAGGAATTACGTTAGCGAAGGAGCATTTGAATCGTCTATATGATGATGCTGGATTTGAGGTGCTCGTTGCGAATTTATTTGAAAAAGAAGGTGTACGTCCGGAGTG
This sequence comes from Bacillus sp. EB106-07-01-XG149, assembly GCF_058791555.1. Taxonomy (NCBI): domain Bacteria; kingdom Bacillati; phylum Bacillota; class Bacilli; order Caryophanales; family Bacillaceae; genus Bacillus; species Bacillus sp. EB106-07-01-XG149. The sequence goes on from NZ_JBYTDP010000005.1 coordinate 385,519, forward strand.
GGCAAAGCCTTATAAATTACATACAACGACAGATGGAATTACGATTGCCTTTATCGGACTAACAGTAGCGTACCCAGAGTTTTATCATATGCTCGATTGGCATATTGAAGATCCGCTTATCCATTTAGAGTCTATTTTAGAAGAAGTGCGAGATGAGGCTCATATTACCGTTGTCCTTTCTCATCTTGGAAAAAGCATGGATGAGTATATGGCAGAGCATTATGATATAGATGTTATTTTAGGTGCACATACGCACCATTTATTTGAGCGTGGCGTTCTTATGAATAATACTTTACTTTGTTGTTGTGAAAAGTGGGGACGTTACGTTGGGCACGTTCAGCTCACTGTGGATAAAGAGAAGAAGAAGTTATTGAAAAAGGACGGTAGAGCGATTAAGACAGAACGTTTAGGTGCTTATAGCAAACCGTTATCCACAATTGAAATGCTGCAGGAAGAAAGTAAACATATTATGGCAGAGCCTGTCGTTCATTTAAAGGAATCATTACCGGTCGATTGGTTTCATGAGACATCATTTTCTCACATGTTAGCAAATGCGCTGAAAACGTGGTGCGGTGCAGAAATTGGTATGGTGAACGCTGGTGTGCTTCTTGAAGGATTAGAAGAAGGTGTTGTGACGCGCGGAGATATTCACAGAATTTGTCCACATCCAATTAATCCATGTTTATTAAAAGTGCCAGGAAAAACGTTAAGAGAAGTTATTTTGAAAGCGCGCCGTCCGAATATGGAGAACCTTGAGGTAAAAGGATTTGGATTTCGCGGAAAAGTGATGGGGAAAATGATTTACGCTGGTGTAGAAGTTATTCCAGATACGATTCCTGGGAATAAAATTTTACTGGAAGATGTATTGATTAACGGGGAATCGCTGGAATTAGATCGTATATATACGGTAGGAACGATTGATATGTTTACATTTGGATACTTATACCCAGAGCTATCCACACTTTCTGACAAACAATATTATATGCCGGAACTACTCAGAGATGTGTTAACAGACGTGTTGATAACTCATACATCTTCTGTCAAACTATAGGCTAGTTAACTTGTAACACTCATTTTTCTCTTGTCATACAGATAAGAAAGAGAGGAGTGTGAACTATGGTTAATGTGGAGCCAATTATAATCGATAATTATACGTTTATTGCGGTTAGCGTCAAACTTCCAAAGACAAATTTGCTAGCTGTAATGAGCGATAAAGGATATATTATGTGCGGTGCATTAGATGTAGGTCTTTTAAATGAGAAGTTAGGTGATCGAGGTATTATTGCTGGCCGTGCGGTTGGTGTAAGAACGATTGAACAACTTCTTGAAGCACCGCTAGAATCAGTAACGATTGAAGCCGAAGCATTAGGTATTACGGCAGGCACAATCGGAAAAGAAGCATTATTAAAAATGAGATAAGCATATATCGTCCCTCCTTCTTGCATAGAAATGATATAAGAAGGAGGTTTTTTTATGAGTATATTTCGTTCGAAAAATTCGCGGTTTCGAAGGGGGCCTATTTCCTTTCGGTACATACTGCTTATGTCGTTTATTCTTTTTGTCATATTACTCGTGCAAGGATTATGGATTGTGAATAGTAGCATTCAGCCGACGTTACTTAAATATGGGGAAGTAGAGACGCATAAAATGGCGACAGCGATTATGACGAAGGCGGTAAAAGATAGAATTAATGAAGGATTCGATGTGGATTCATTAATGAAAGTACAAAATGATAAAAACGGGAAAGTATCCACAATTAATTTAAATACGCAGCAAGTAAATGAAATCGTAACATCAACGACCACATACATAGAAAAATATTTACAGCAAGTAGAACAAGGTGATTTGAAGGGGCTAGGTATTTCTGAAAAAAATGGAGCAACGATGGCAGTTCCTTTTGGTCGTGTAACGGATAATGCGCTTCTTGGAAATATAGGTCCCGATATTCCAATCGATTTCACGACGATTGGTCATGTGAATACGGATATTAAACAAAAAATTGAACCGCACGGGATCAATACGACAGCGATTCAAATTGTTATGGAGATGGAAGTAACGTTGCAAGTGATTATTCCATTTCATACGAAAGAAATAACAGTGAAGCAAGACGTTCCGATTGCAACGCGCATTGTTCAAGGGGAAGTGCCTACTTATTATGGAAGCGGGAGTGTTGTTGTACCTGATAAAAAGAAAACGGATAGTTAGCCGAATTAAAAAAATAACCGTAGCATATTGCTACGGTTATCGCTTTGTATTCGCGCGTTCTTTTCGCTCCCAAAGACTTAAATGCATGTATGGATCGAAAGCCCATTCTGTATAACCATTGTCTTTATACATGCCGAAATGTAGGTGGGGCGGGAATTTTCCAGCTGTGCCGGGAGGGCCGTAACCGGTGCTACCAACAAATCCGATTACTTTTCCGGGCTCAACAATTTGTCCAAGCTGTATTTCCTTTGAGAATCCGCCTAAATGAGCGTAATAATGGTAGTTATTATGAAGGTCACGAATGCCGATGCGCCATCCGCCAAGACGGTTCCAGCCTTTTGTTTCAATAATGCCATAGCAAGTGGATCTTACTGGTACGCCGTAGCCTGCAAAAATATCGGTTCCTTCATGAACTCTCCTTCCCCCAAAACTTCTTCCAGCACCGAAAGTACTACGGTAGCTATGATCACTACGAATCGGAAGAGGGAAAGCATTTCCTTCTAAATTAATACGTCCATAATGTTTATAAATACGGGCGTATTCGGTAATTAATTCAACTGTTTTCGCACGTCTATAATATTCCCAAAGCATAATGTGAATACGGTCTTCGGACGGTCCTTGTTTCTTTAAAATCGTTGCTGCTGTATGCAAAAGATCACGGTCGTTATTTGCATTTGCAAATCCATCTTTGTCACCATCTAAACCCATCCCGCCAAATAGAGAAATTGTATGGGGAAGAGTGTCGTTAATATTAACGGGTCCAGCCCATATTTCTGGTTTGAAATAAAGGGAAATGATGGCATCTGGTTTTTTCGGAATATCTTTTCTTACGCTCCGTATATTTCTTTCATATTGATCCATTGCAGCTAAGTAATACCACGGAATGCCTGAAGATTGCTCGGTTTCTTTATATAGTGCCATGCGCTTTTCGTATATGCTTTGCTGATTATCTTCACCGTAAGCGATGTTTTGGTGGAGAAGAAAGCAAATCGAAAGCAAAAGAGAAATTTTTCGAAGCATGAAATAGACTCCTTTCACAACATCACTCTTTTTAGTGTGGGATATACGGAGTATTTCATTATAGGGAACGATTGGAAAAAATCTTAGAATCTTCATTTGAGCAAATCGCTTTCATACGTTAGAATAGATATGTTACATTGAAAGAAGCGAACACGGTAAACTATTTCATATTGTGCGGAGTTGATAACCATGACAAAACAAACAGAATATAAGCGCAAGCCCGAATGGTTGAAAATTAAGTTAAACACGAATGAAAACTATACAGGCTTAAAGAAAATGATGCGTTCTAAGAATCTTCATACAGTTTGTGAAGAAGCGAAATGTCCGAATATTCATGAATGCTGGGCTGTAAGGAAAACAGCAACATTTATGATCTTAGGTGCGGTTTGTACACGTGCTTGTCGTTTTTGTGCGGTTAAAACAGGCTTACCAACTGAGCTTGATTTACAAGAGCCAGAACGCGTAGCAGATTCTGTAGTACAAATGGGCTTAAAGCACGTTGTTATAACAGCGGTTGCACGTGATGATTTAAAAGACGGGGGAGCAGCTGTTTTTGCTGAAACAGTACGCGCTGTTCGTCGCAAAAATCCATTTACGTCAATCGAAGTATTACCATCTGATATGGGTGGAGTAGAAGAAAACTTAAAAATGTTAATGGATGCAAAACCAGATATTTTAAACCATAACATTGAAACAGTACGTCGATTATCTAACCGAGTTCGCGCTAGAGCAAAATATGACCGTTCATTAGAGTTTTTACGTCGAGCAAAAGAAATGCAGCCTGATATTCCAACTAAATCGAGCATTATGGTGGGCTTAGGTGAAACGAGAGAAGATTTAATTGAAGCAATGGATGACTTACGTGCAAACAATGTGGATATTTTAACTCTTGGACAATACCTACAACCATCTAAGAAGCATTTACCAGTTCTTAAATATTATCCACCAGCAGAATTTGCAGAGCTTAAAGAAATTGCGCTTAGCAAAGGATTTAGTCACTGTGAAGCTGGTCCACTTGTGCGTTCTTCTTACCATGCGGACGAGCAAGTACGTTCTGCAAAAGAAAAAGTAGCAGAAGCAAAATAATGAAAAAAGAGAGCTAATCATTAGCTCTCTTTTTGTTTATATTCTAAAACAGTATTTGGGCATGTTAATAAGATTTTCTTTAATTCCTCTGTGGATAATTCAATTGTAAATTCAGGTACACCAGGTGTAATTAAAATTTTATCGTAAGCGTAAATAGCGCTATCCACAATAATCGTTACATGTTGTGAATAACCGAAAGGAGCTACACATCCTGGAGTACAGCCTGTTTCTTCTCTTAGCTCATCAGGAGAACAGAGAGATAAGCTTTCTCCTGTTATTTCTTTCATCTCTCCTCGGTTGAGCCTTGTGCCCTCTAACGTAAAAAATACGTAATAATCTCCAGACTTTGATTTTAAAAATAAGCTTTTACTTGGAGTGCCGTGTAAGCCAAGCCTTTCACGTACGATACGATCTGTTTCATAATCGAGTACTGGTTCGTGTTCAAACTTTTCGTAAGAAGCATTTGTTTTATGTAGTAAAGCAAGTACATCTTCGTACATATGGAGTGATACCCCTTTCTATTGTTAGTACAGTTTCTTCTCGTGGCGTCAACTGAATGTGTTGGAAAGAGATATTACTTGGACGGTGCTTCCCATAATCGTTTTAGGATACATTGTTTATCGAGTGTAATTTCGTAAATATCAGGATTCGTTAAAGCTCTCCATTCAATAAAGCCGATCGTATGATCAAAGTGCTTTAAAATGAGCGTGAGTAAGTTGCCGTGTGTAACAAGTAGTGTTGTAGTATGGTTTAACTTTAAAACGTCTTGGATAAGTGATATAGCTCGATCCGTCGCTTGTTTTGTTGACTCTCCGCCTGAAAAGGCAATATCTATATTTGTAAAAGTAGATTCTAGTTTTTGCAACCAATCATCCATTGGAACGTCGCTTAATATGCGTTCAGCTAATCGTTCGTCTTCTTGGATAGACAAGTTAGCTTGAAGCGCATAGGGCCGAATAGAATCGATAGCTCGCACAAATGGGCTTGAAATAATACGATCTATTTGTGGTTGGTTTTCTAAGAGGAATGTAGCAAGAGTGTTTGCTTGATTTTTTCCTGCAATCGTTAATTCGGCATCACGTTCTTGTCCAGTTGCTGAACAATGTCGTATTACAATTAATTTCTTCATAATTCATCCCCATCTTTCAAGTTGACGCTTATATACTTCGACAAATGTGGAAAAAATTCCTTTTTATTGGAAACGGCATATTGATCTAAATATGTGGAAAAGTAATGTGGATAAATGAACATTTGAGGTGTAATGATGAAAAAAATGATATGTATTATATTCGGTCTTTGTTTTTTTATACACTTGTCCACAACATATGCAGAATCCAATCAAAAATTAAATTATCCAAGCAATCGAAATAAATCGTTTGTGAGTGAGGATGTGTTTTACGAACAGTTAGATAAGAAAATCTATAAAGAATACAACAATTCAGCATATAGTGTTCGAAAAAAGATTTTATTTAAAGAAGTGTCGGATGAAGAATTTTCTTTCAGAAAAAGAGCAGCCGTGGGTTGTCGTAGTAGCGTGGTACTTCAAGATTTTTTTGTTCACCCTGATCGCCAAGTTTATTTTTTCGCTTCCTTTTCTCAAAATGAAGTAGACGAATTTCGTAAGTACATTGTTATAGATGCAGAAACAAAGAGGGAGTTGCAAGCGGGAAAAAGCTATCGTCATTATGATAATCCATATAAAAAATAACCCACCAACTGGTGGGTTATTTTTACGCCGGTACACTCATTAATTTTTCTTTCATTTTACGAATAAGAATGACAGCACCAATTGTGAAGAGAAGGGTAATTCCTTCTGCAACGAAGATGTTAATTGTTTTTGTTTGGTAAAGTGCCGCGAAAAAGTCTACAAATGCGTGGAATAATATAGCGTAAACAAGGAAGATATATTTCTTCTGTTTTACAGCGTATAAGACAAGCATTGTAAAGGCAATTTGTAATACAAGAGCCATAATTCTTTCCAAGCTGCCAAGGAAGTATAAATAAGCAGGTTGTTCTATTAACATATCCTTTACAAGATTTAATTGTGGTAGTTTTTCTGCCATTTGAGCGAAGCTACCATTGTTAATAGCATTAGCGAATATAAGTGTTTGCAATGCAGAGAATCCACCAACTAAAATGGATTCAATCCCGCCATGACCAATTCCATAAGCGAAGCCATCTTTATATTCTAGATATTTTTTTAGTAGGAAGAAGAAGGCAACGAAGCGTCCTAATTCTTCAAAAATACCAGCAGTTAGTCCGCCATAAATTGCAAAGACAAACGGATTTTCTAAAAATGGAGCGATTGCTGGATTACCACGCATAAATAGGTGGAACGGTGTCTCGAGTATTTGAGTAAACCCAATAAAAATAAGAACACCAACACCGACTACTTTCCAATTAATATGATATTTTTTACGAAAATAAACAAACGCAATAATAGGTACCAGAATCGAAAGCACAAGTTGAATTGTGATACTGGCAATTACCGTACTTGAAACCATACTTTCACCGCTTTCTAATATATGTACATATCTATTATGCATGAAATATAGTGGAGATGAAACTTTTAACAAAAAATGAATGTACTTATTGACTCTAACGTTGCGTCATACTTTATCGTATGTATTAAGGGGGAGATACACATGACAATGAAGGTAAAAGAAGTAGCTAATTTAGTTGGAATTAGTGTGCGCACACTGCATCATTACGATGAAATTGGGTTGTTAATCCCAGACGAGACGACAGAGTCTGGATATCGTCTGTATTCCAATGAAAATTTAGAGACATTGCAGCAAATTTTATTTTTTAAAGAACTAGGCTTCCCTTTGAAGAAGATTAAAGAAATTATCATGAGTCCATCATTTGACCGAGAAGAAGCGCTACAGCTTCATAAAAAAATGCTTCTTGAAAAGCGTGCTAGGTTAGATAAAGTGATTGCGACGATTGATAAAACAATTCAGCATACTAAAGGAGAGATTGAAATGACGAATAAAGAGAAATTTGAAGGCTTCGATTTCAGCCATAATCCGTACGAAGAAGAAGCGCGTGAAAGATGGGGAGATACAGCTGTAGATAAAGCGAATGAATATGCGAAGGGTATGTCAAAAGATAATCAAGAAGAGTTTAATACGATTTACAGAAATTTAGCGGCGCTTAGACACGGCGCACCAGATTCTAAAGAGGCACAGGAAGCAATTGGAGTATGGTACGATTACTTGCAAAACTTCGGAGAATATTCATTAGATGCTTTTAAAGGACTCGGTCAAATGTACGTCGCTGATGAGCGCTTTACGAAAAATATTGATAAGTTTGGCGAAGGGTTAGCACAGTTTATGTGTGATGCGATGGAGGTTTATGCGGATCGTAAGAAATAGCCAAAAATAAAGAAGGTGGAGGTTTTCTCCATCTTCTTTATTTTTTAATCATATCATTCAAAGTTTGATCCCCCGTATTGTTTAAATGAGGATTTTTGCTCATTTCTCGCTTTAGCATGTCGAGGCTCTGTGTATATTCTGTATCATTTAATGCGCCAGATTGAAGCCCTTGAATTTGAGAAATCAACTTTTGGTCTGTTGATACATATGCTTTATAATAGCGAGGGACGATGGACAAAGCAGCTTTATATACTTGATCTGCTACGAGTTTTGGATCCGTTGTGTTTGCACGGTATACAACAAATACTTCATCATCGGTAACGAGCGTAGCAGCGTTTGTAACGTCAGGAAGTTTGACTGTCATGCTTGTAATCATTTCAGCGACTTTCTCACGGTTAATGGCTCCTACTTGTTTGTTAGATACTTCATGTTTTTGTTTAGATGAATAACCGACTCTCGTTAATCTTGTATTTTCCGTATGATACATGTCGTTTTTATTGGAAACAAGAACACGACTTCCTTCTTCACGTTCCATTTCGGCTTTATTAGATGATTGACAGCCTGCGAATAAGGAAAGAGTGAGGAGAGAGAGTATAATTTGTTTTTTCACGATGTATCACCTCCTTCTCCATAGCATGCACTAATTTTCAATTTTTTGTATTTGAAATTGTTGGTTGGTATGCTTTGTGATACGATAAAAAGAAGAATGCTTAGAGAGGAAGTTAATGATGGAGCAAAAGCAAGAGCAAGAGCAAGAGCAAGAGCAAGAGATGCATGCTACGGTGAGCATTAATAATGTGCAGTACGAAGTAATTAAAAACTTTCGTGACGGTTTTAGTGAAGAAGCATTTAAAGAGCGTTATGCAGAAATTTTAAATAAATATGATTATATCGTTGGGGACTGGGGTTATGAGCAACTTAGATTGCGCGGTTTCTTTGATGATAGTAATCAACGTTCGACATATGATACGAAAATTAGTACGTTAACGGAATATTTATACGAGTACTGTAACTTCGGTTGTGCACACTTCGTATTACGAAAAGTGAAGAAATAAAAAAATCCTCTTACGATTGTAAGAGGATTTTTTGCATATTTTCGCTTATAAACAAATCGAGATATGATCGCCTTCAGAAAGTATTGCATTTGGTTTCATTTGTTGTCCGTTCAATTGAATATCCCCATTTTTAATTTTATCCACAATGAGTGTACGGCTCCAGTCGGAAATATATGTGGATAAAGCTTTATCCATTCGGTGGGAACCGAAAACGATATCTAATACGATTGTAATTTCAGCTACGCCACTTTCTTTATGATGTGTAATGGAAATGGTAGTAGTTGTTTCTGTTTGATCTTGCGTATTCATGTCGACTGTTTCCACATGATCAGTAAATGATTTATAAATACGAAGTTTTTGGTTCCACGTATGATCTTTCGGACATTTATAAATGGCAAAACGATATATATTTTTTCCGTTGGCGTTATGCCTACGAATATTCGTGTCAGTAAATAGGGTAGTGCGTCTGCAATTTTTACAATACTTTTCAATTGTACCTTGTTCATTTTCATATAAACTCCAAGAAAGTTGTACTTTCTGCATTTTCCTTCACCTCTTATAGTAGTGGTAAAGGAACGTAATACAGCTATTTGGATGTCTTGTAGTATGAAGACATGAGAAATAGACAAAAATAAAAGGAGGTTCCCCAAAGAGGAACCTCCGTAAACATCATACTACAGATGCGTTACGTTCCTTGTAATGGGAATGGGCAGACTACTCCCTTGAAAAAGCACGGTGCTTTTTTGAGAGTAATGCTATCCAATTGCTGGTCCATTACAAAGTAAATGTCGGCATACGTAGATAACGTCCTTTCTATCCAAATAGATTTATTCTTAATTATAACATAAGGTTTGAAAATTCAAAATACTTACAGTGAAAAAACACCAGCTAAAATAGCTGGTGTCTACGATAAATTATATAAGTTCAAATAAAAATGAGCGTAGTTCTTCTGCAATTTCTTCAGTCATAGAAAATGCATGCTCTAAGTAGCCTGGTTCGTTTAAATCGTCAGGACCGATGATTGCAAATCTATTGCGCTGTATATCAAGGACAATTGTTTTACCGTAATGACGATCGGAGTATAAAAGCGCTAAATCATGACGCTCATTTTCTCCCATAAAGCTAACGAAACGAGTTCTTGTAGCGACTGTATCGTCGTACAGAAAGAAACGTTCTTCCATACACATGGCTCCTTTATTAAATATCTAAGTTTAAGTGTGGTTTATGATCTAAATGGTGATGCGTTTTAATGAATCGTACCGTTCTTGTTTTGTAACGCATAACGATAGAATATGTTTCAGCTAAATCTCCGCCAAGGAATTTCACACCGTCTAATAACTCACCAGCAGATACACCAGTTGCTGAGAAGATTGCATCATCCCCAGATACTAAGTCATCTAACATAAGAAGTTGACGAGGATCTTCTAATCCCATTTCACGACAACGAGCTTCTTCTTCTTCGTTCATTGGAACTAAGCGAGCTTGCATTTCACCTTCAAGGCATTTTAATGCTGCTGCAGAAATAACACCTTCTGGAGCTCCGCCAATACCTACGAATAAATCAATACCCGTTCCAGGTAGTGCTGTTGCGATTGACGCACCAACATCACCATCACCAAATAATTTTACGCGTGCACCTTTTGCACGAACACGGTCAATAATATCTTGATGACGTTCACGTTCTTGCACGATAACTGTTAGATCACGAATCTTTTTATTGTTAGCTTCTGCTACAATTTCAATTGTTTTTTCAATTGGATCATCTAAGCTAATTTTACCAGCTGCTTTTGGACCAACCGCGATTTTTTCCATGTACATATCAGGAGCATGAAGAAGGTTTCCTTTATCTGCGATTGCGATAACTGCCATTGCATTTGCAAGACCTTTTGCAACGATGTTTGTACCTTCTAATGGGTCAACGGCGATGTCTACTTCTGGACCGTTACCTGTTCCTAGTTCTTCACCAATATACAACATCGGTGCTTCATCAAGTTCTCCTTCACCGATTACAACTGTACCTGCCATGTTTACTGAATCAAACATATCACGCATTGCTGTAGTTGCTGCATCATCTGCTTCGTTTTTCTTTCCGCGGCCCATCCACTGTGCGGATGCTAATGCTGCTGCTTCTGTTACACGGACAATTTCTAGTGCGAGTTCACGTTCCAAGATTCCATTCCTCCAATTTCAAAAATCATACAAATATAACTATAACAAATAACAGAGAAAAGGTGAATTCGAAAAATTGTCGATTTTTTCAGAAGAAAGCGTTACAATTAAAATGTAAATGCTTTAATTTCCAGGTAGGTGACATTCATGTATTTTGTAGACAGAAAGAAAATAGAACAAATGCTAGTATGTTTAGAACGAGCAACAAGTACATTTCAAGAGAAAAAGATATATGAAACCGAGTTTGAATTTTACGCATTAGAACGTATAGCTCATCTAATTATTGATTGTGTATTAGATGTAGGGAATGCGATGATTGATGGATTTATTATGCGCGATCCAGGAAGTTATGAAGATATTATCGATATTTTGATGGACGAGCGAGTGATAAGTGCAGAAGAAGGACAAGGGATGAAAGAAATTATCCTTCTTCGAAAAATGCTTACGCAAGATTATATTCAAATGAATCATGATGAATTATATAAGACGATTCAAAAATATATTGCAGTGGTAGAGAAATACCCAGCAAATATTCGCAGTTATTTAGAGAAGGAATTAGGACCTGTATCTGCATTTGTACCAGAATAATTATGCTTATAAGATCCCCAAGGTGCCTTTTTGGGGATCTTATATTGTATGTGAGAAAGAAAAGGGAGAAGGGTAAAGTATGGGGGAAGCACGTACGACGAAAGATGAAATTGTACAATTGTTGAAAGTAAAGGGAGAGCACACGGTAGCGGAACTAGCTGACGTTTTAGAGATTACAGAAATGGCGATCCGAAGACATTTAAGTAATCTTGAGAAAGATGGTTTCATTTATTCTAAGATGGTAAGACAACATGTCGGAAGACCAACTTATTTGTATGGATTAAGCGAAAAGGGAGAAGATACATTCCCGAAGGAGTATAAGCAATTTGCTATTGATATGCTAGAAGATTTAGCTCGGATGGGTGATGAAAAAATACTTAGTCACGTTTTAAAAGAGCGAACGAAGCGAATGGAAGAACAGTTGCAAAAGCGAGTGAGTAATCAAAAGAATTTAGCATATAAAGTGCAAGAGATAGCAGCTATGCAAGAGAAAAATGGTTATATGGTTCAAATAAAGAGAGATGGAGAGAACTCTTTCGTAATTGAAAAACAAAACTGTCCGTTAAAAGAAATTGCAGAGAGATTCCCGCAAGTATGCGAAGATGAAAAAGAGATGTATAATCGTTTATTTGCAGGAGCAGATGTAAAGACGTTAGCAAACATGTGTGAGGGCGATTGTAGTTGTTCTTACCAAGTAAAAGAGAAAAAATGAACGTTATGGGGCGCTTTAAGGTAAAGCGTTTTTTTCTTTGGAAAAAGCGGGTAATATAAGAGTGGTATGATAGGTGAGAACGTTAGCATAGAAGGAGAGACATAATGATGTATAAAGGTTACTTAATTGACTTAGACGGTACGATGTATCGCGGAGAAGAACAAATTGAAGAAGCGAGCGACTTCGTAAAAGCATTAGGAGAGCGCGGCATTCCTTATTTATTCGTTACGAATAATTCGACGCGTAAACCAGAACAAGTGGCAGAAAAACTTGTTCGTTTCGATATTCCAGCGGAAGCAGAGCAAGTATTCACAACGAGTATGGCGACAGCGAACTTCATTTATGAACGTAAACAAGACGCAACTGTATATATGATTGGTGAAGAAGGCTTACATGATGCACTTGTGGAAAAAGGATTTGAACTTGTGGATGAAAATCCTGATTTCGTTGTTGTCGGTTTAGATCGTGACATCACATATGAAAAATTAGCAAAAGCATGTCTTGCTGTGCGTAACGGCGCGACGTTTATTTCTACAAATGGAGATATCGCCATTCCGACTGAGCGCGGATTATTACCAGGTAACGGTTCATTAACATCAGTTGTAACAGTATCAACAGGCGTGGATCCAATCTTTATCGGAAAACCAGAATCAATCATTATGGAACAAGCGTTAAAAGTGCTTGGTATAGGAAAAGATGAAGCATTAATGGTTGGGGATAACTACGATACAGACATTTTAGCGGGAGTAAATGCTGGCATGCATACCCTTCTTGTCCACACTGGAGTCACAACTGTGGAGAAGTTAACAGAATATGAAGTACAACCAACGCAAGTTGTGCATAACTTGACGGAGTGGATTGAGAAGATGTAATGAAAAACAGGTAACCGGAAGAGGTTACCTGTTTTTTATGCATAATTGCATATGTGCTATTGTTATATAAAATGTAAAATTCATATGTAATGATATCGAGGGGAGGGAATCAGAGTGTACTGGATGTCATGTATTATGTTTGTTTTTACATTATGTGTTTTATTTTTTGTTCTATGGAAGATATATAAAATAAATGAAATGAAAAAAAGTGCAGGAAAACTTATTGCAACATATCCACGAGTGAAGAGACGTTGGATTGCATTACTTGGGCCAGCATATTTCATTGGACAATGTATGTATATATACGCTCAGTACGTAAGTGGCGATATTGATACAGCTGAACAGTTTCTTATTCAGTCGGGTAGTTATGTTGTAGCAAGTTGTTTTATGACTTTAATAGCTGTTCATCTTATTAAAAGTGTACAAATATATGAAAAAGGTGTAGTAGACGGATTAAACTTTTATTCATACGAAGAATTAAAAGGCTATAAAACATCAACATGGGAAAATCCAAAAGAAAATATATTTTTATATCGCGGGCGAGAAAAAATGAATGACAATGTGAATTTACTTATTAGACAGGAAGATATGAATGAATTAGAAAGTATTCTTCAAAGATATATTCCGAAATTAATGATGAAATAAAAAAACTCCGGTTTTAACAACCGGAGTTTTTTTATTAGAATGCACGATTCACAACATCTTTCACTTCTTCAAGATATTGTTTACGCACATTATCATCCACAGAAGGGACACTCGTATAGAATGTATGCTCAATTGTTTCAATGCCTGTAAATTCAAAAATACCAACATCCGCTGTTTTCTTCATTGCGTCAAACATACCGCCTGCTGTGTATGCTTCTTTTGAATTTCCCATTGTGGATAATAATAATCCTTTTTTACCGCTTAATAACTTTTCAATACCATTTTCACCGTAAGCATAAGCGAAGCCATGGCTAAATACACGGTCAACGTATCCTTTTAAAATAGCAGGAAGTCCCGCCCACCAAACTGGATAAATGAATGTAATGCTATCAGCCCAAGCGATATGCTCTTGCTCTTCTTTAATATCTTCTGGTGTATTTCCTTGAGAAAATGAGATGAAATCGGAAGCGCCTAATACTGGATTGAAGTTTAATTCGTATAGATCGCTAACGCGTACTTCATGACCTTTTTCTTCTAATTCACTTTTTACCGTTTCTAAAATCGCATGGTTGAAGCTTTCTGTATTTGGGTGTGCATAAACGATTACATGTTTCATTGTTCTGCCTCCTATTTGTGGATATGTGAATAGTTTTTTATTTATGTAACAATTATGGTTACTTCTTTTGCGGAAGTCAAATGATACATATGTATAAAAAGACGGCAAAAATCGTCTTTCTATACCCCACTCATACAAAGAACAAAGAAAACAAATAAAATGATGACAATACCAATGCCGAAATTAAATACGAGAGTACTATCCATATTATGTAACCTCCTTATTTGAAAGTAAAAAGCACTCTAGCCAAGAGTGCTTTTTTTATTTTGAGTCTACTTCAAAACTTTGAGAAAAGGGTTCATGCATGTAAAAAGTTACATTATTTTATGTGTTTATATGTTGAAATGAGTAAGTCCTTGTGAGGTATAAAAAAAAGACACTCTTTCGAGTGTCTTTCATGATGACAAAATGTGCCAATTGCTTGAGTTTGATAAGGCGCTAATATCCGTTTTAACGCCTTTTCTTTGATCAAGAAGTGTAGCAACAGCGATTCAAATAAATTGTACCATTTGTTTCATAGGTGTGCGTATGTAATTATGCATATTCCGATTAGAGGGAAATGAGGCGCGGAAAATGAATGAGTATATATAGAATATTTGATTAGGAGAGAGAAGGATGGATATACATAAGTTAACGGTAGAAGAAGCAAATGAGATAAATACGTGGACGTATGAAGAACCTTATGATTTGTATAATTTTTCAGGAGAGGAAGAAGCAATAGAAGAATTATTAGATGGGACGTATTATGGCTGTTGTGACGACAAGGGAGAGTTTATTGGCTATTTTTGTTTTGGGGAAAATGCACAAGTACCAGGGGGAAGAGATGCTCATTTATATGGTGGAGAAGATGTAATTGATATCGGACTTGGCATGAAGCCAGCGTTAACAGGGAAAGGGCTGGGGAACATATTTTTTCAAGCTGGGATAGCTTTTGCAGCGAAAGAATATAAGCCGAAGACGTTTCGACTTAGTGTAGCGACATTTAATACAAGAGCGATTACGCTATATAAAAACTTAGGTTTTCAGCAAGGTCCTATTTTTCTGAGTCGCGGAAGAGAATTTATGCTCATGGAATATGAAAGACCGTCAGTATGAAACTGACGGTCTTTCATATTTTATTATTCCGAATGCTCAGCTCTGTGCGCTAAACGGCTTGAAGCAGCGGCAGCGATTCCGCCAACGATATCATCAAGGAATGTGTGTACCTTTCCAGATGATTTATCATTTAAGAATTCTAAAATACCAGGTTTTAATTTATCGATATATCCAAAGTTCGTGAAACCGATAGAGCCGTACACATTAACGATAGAAAGTGCGATCACTTCATCAATTCCGTATAAGCCTTCATCACGTTTTACGATATCTTGTAACGGCTCACTTAACATTCCTTTTTCAGCAAGAACATCGAGTTCGATACCAGTAATCAGTGCGTTTTGTACTTCACGTTTTGATAATACACGCTCAACGTTATAACGGCATTCTGACATCTCTAAATTTGGATGATATTTTTTTTGAAGAAAATGAACAAGCTCAGCAATATCGTCAATTGTTACACCGCGCTCTTGTAATAGTTGTAATGCTCTTTCTTGTAGTTGATTTGATTCTTTCATGTTTATCACCTTTTTTTCTTTTTAGTATTTGTATACGTTTCGTTGCTTTATCATGTGCATAGGAATGAAAGGCGAGCACAAGCTCATATATATAAAGAAAAACCATAGGTGGCGACTGCGATGATTCATCATATTTATGAGCATTATCACATGCATGTTAAAGAATTAATCCCCCTTGGCCCCTATAAAAGCTTTTGGATTCGCAACAAAATTTATGTACTTGTTCCAATTGGAGAAATGGAGGAAGAAGTACTTGTAGAGATGAAAAAGCTCAGTGACTATATGAACCAGCAAGGGGATATAACTGTAGCGACTTTCGTTCCGACTATACACGGCTACTATGTATGTGAGATAGAAGAACAAAATTACTGCTTATTAAAAGGTATGCGTGCGTTAGAACGACATGCTACATCATTAGGAAGTGAGCTTTCTATATTCCATAAACGAGGCGCATTCTTTCCAGAAGAAATCGAGCAATTAAGCCGCATTGGTGAATGGAAAGCGTTATGGGAAAAAAGACTCGACCAATTAGAAAAGTTTTGGCAATCACAAGTGATGAACCACCCTACAGACGTATTCGATCAATTGTTTATTGAATCCTTCCCGTATTACTTAGGAGTTGCAGAAAATGCAATTCAATATGTTGTCGATACAGAGATGGATGATACACCGCAAATGACTGATGCAGCAACAATTTGCCAAGAACGATTCACACCTTTATTATGGCATCAAACGAAGCGCCTCAAACTCCCTTTTGATTGGGTGTATGATCACCCAACTCGAGATATGGCAGAATTAATCCGCTATATGATGATAGAAAAAAAGAAAGACTGGGAGCAAACAATCGTTCAATTTGTTACAGATTATGAACGGAATTATTCGCTATCTTCGTTTGGTTGGCGCCTATTATTTGCAAGGCTCCTGTTTCCACTTCACTATTTTGAAACAGTCGAACGATATTACCAAACGGGAAACGAAGAACAAAAAAGTATATATAGAGATCGCTTAGAAGCCATTTTACACGATGTGAACCGCTCTGAGCAATTTATGAAGCACTTTTATGGATCACTTCGTTTACCAGTTGATAAGTTAGGTATTAGGAAATTAGATTGGCTATCTTAAAATATAAAAAAGAGACCGATTGAGGTCTCTTTTTTATATATCACAATTGTATGTAATACATTATGCCCCTACCTGTTGATCTGCACATATATTTAAAATGAATTGATGTCTTTCGATTTTTTCATTTACTTTACTCAATAATTCTTGCTGGATTTCTTTAAATAAAAATTGATAACTCGCATTCCATGTTGGTATAACGGATGAAAGGTCTAATAAATACTCTTTTTTCTTTTCTAGTTCTTGAATTGTTAAAAAAGTGTTTCCCATTCTTGGCATGTGTCGTCCCCCTATGTTTTTTACTTTTATATGTGTGAACGATTCTATATTATTAATTATCTCATTTTTTGAGAAGGATTTCCAATTTTGTTTTATGATGTTAAAGGGGAAGTATTATTTAAATAAAAAAAGAGACCCATTTGGGTCTCTTTTTAGGAAGCGATTCTGAACGAGCCGCTTCCGCTTTTAGATTAATATCTAGCTCCAGCGGCTAAAATGTTCGGTGGCTTCGCTTCTTCCGCCGAGGCAAAAAGCGCCTCTATGTCAGAAGCTCCATCCTCCTCACATTTTGAACGAGCCGCTTCCGCTTTTAATTAAAATACTTGTTCTACTTCAATAACGCCTGGTACTTCTTCTAGTAATGCGCGTTCGATACCAGCTTTTAGTGTGATTGTAGAACTTGGGCAGCTTCCGCAAGCACCCATAAGGCGTAATTTTACGATACCTTCTTCAATGTCTACTAATTCAACGTCTCCGCCATCGCGAAGTAAGAATGGACGTAATTTATCTAATACTTCTAATACTTGTTCTTGCATATGTGGGTTTTCCATTTTTATCGACTCCTTTCATCAGTTTTATTATAATCAAGATAGAGGGGAAAATCTATTTTTTCTGTTCTTGTTTTAATGTCGAAATTTTTTATCATGTTTACAACGTGTTTTTTCAGTATAGGGGTAGGGAATAAGTTTGTAAAATGATGTGCTTATGTAATAAGACATCTGAATATACTGTTAAAACAAGAAGTGGGGGAGAAGAAATGGTTAATGTGCAAGTGTATGGGACGAAAGTAATTTGTGCGAGCTGCGTTGGAATGCCATCTTCAACAGAAACGTTTGAGTGGTTACAAGCAGCAATTGGTCGTAAATATGAAGGACAAGAAAATAAATTTAATTTCGAGTATATTGACTTTCAAGAAGAACAAGAAGATGAAGATAAAAAAGCATTCGCAGAGCGCGTAGTGGAGGAAGATTTATTTTATCCGGTCGTTCTTGTAAATGGAGAAGTTGTTGGAGAAGGAAATCCTCGTTTGAAGGATGTTTACGAAGAAATCGAGAAATATTTATAAAGCAGGAAGCCTTTGCGAATTCGCAAAGGCTCTTTTTTATTGGAGGGATAGATGTGAAAAATGGAGTGAAGCATGCGTTACCACCGGAAGTACAACAGTTAATGGAGCAGTACACAGTAGAATTAAAAGAAATTTTTTTAGACGAAAAAATAGTCGGAGTATATATTTACGGCTCCATCGCACTCGGTGCATTTCATGCAGAAACGAGCGATGTTGATTTTGTTACAGTAATAAGTGATTCTGTGAATGAAGCTGAAAAACAGCAACTTGTAGAACTTCATAAGAAACTTAGTGAGAGTACGTTAGGTAAAAGAATGGATGGTATGTATATTCCGCTTGCTGATTTAGGGAAATACAATGATGAAATGAATGAGTACGTGTATTGTGCAGATGGTAAAGCGAATATAGGTCATTGGGATATTAATGCGGTCACATGGTGGACGTTAAAAAATCAAGGTATTACAGTTACCGGGAAAGAAGCTGAAGATCTTTCATTTCAAATAAGGTGGGATGATGTAGTAAATACGATGAAATACAACGTAGAACAGTACTGGAGTGAAAAAGCGAAGCAACCATATTTATTTTTTATAGAAGAGTGGGTAGAATCAGCTGTCGTTACAATGGGACGTATTTTATATACACTGGATCATAAAACAATCGTTTCAAAAGATAGAGGATTGCAATACTTGTTAGAACGTTCAGGGGAAGAATGGGAGCTTTTATTAAAAGAAGTAGCGAGAATACGACAGAATCCAAAAGAAAAGCGAATGCTCTCAAGGTGGAGAAGGGCAGATATGACGAGGAAGTACTTACTACATTTAATTGAAACGTGTAGAGAGAACTGGTAGGGAAAAACAGACGATACAGTAGATGGTATCGTCTGTTTTTGTGTTAATATTGGTATATAATGGATTAAAAGGTTTAATTATACTGGAGGGGGTAGGATGAATACAGAATTAGCTACATATGAAGAAAAGAATGTAGTAATGAGTATGCTCGAAGTAATTAGTATGATAATAATTATTTTTGGGGTAATGTATGGAGTGGGTTTTTTGAACCTTGTATATGACTCTTCCTTATATCCATGGTATGTAGATCATCTTATTCCGCCTTTAACATTTCTTACTATTATTTCAATATATTCACCAGCGAGGAATCATTGTTTACAGTTAGTGAAATCAATACAGTTCAATAATTTTAAGCATTATGCAACGATAGTAATGACGATGATCGTACTGCTTATATATCTTGCGGTATTAAATTTAGTTTTACCACATGGGCTTGGTGTGGATGAATCTAATCTAGTAATAGAGCCTACGATAAGTGAAATCATTTTATACGTAGTTGTACTCACAATTTTCGCACCGATTTGGGAAGAGCTTGTATTCCGAGGTATGTTTTTTATGAAATTATCTCGGCGCTTTTCTACACTTAGTAGTGCCGTTATAAGTGCTTCTATATTTACTTTAGGTCATCCCCTTACAGTAGGTAGTGTTTTATATATTTTTGGTGGCGGTATATGTTTAGCTTATACGTATAAGAAAACAAATAACTTACTCGTCCTATGGGGAATTCATTTATTAAATAATGCATTTTTTATATTAGTAAATTTTCAACTGTAAAAAGACGCCTTTTTGAAAAGGGCGTCTTTCGTATTTTGTAGAAATGGATTTACATGTACTGTGTAGAGGTAAGGTAATACGAAATATAGATAGTTTCATGTGAAACATTTTTATTATCAAATATAAAAAATGTCGTTCGCTCAAGTAGTGAAGGTGTTACTTTAGAGATTATGACGGATAATCCAACTTGGAAGTTTGTGAAGAAAGAAAAAGATTATGACGTAGTAGAGTTTACTGGTTATGATTATGCAGAGAAGAAAAACGTGAAAATTAAATTTGCTGTTTACTTCATTGAAGACTATTTTGAATGGAAAGAAGTATATGAGAATAATAAGAAGTTAAGTGAAGAAGAGTTAGAAGAGTATCAATTTTACATTGAAGAAAATGGTTGGGGGTTCTAGTCACAACTCGTTCAGTTTGAAAAGAAGAATCTTGTGAAGGTTCTTCTTTTTTTATTGGAAACACCACACGAATTGAAAATTTGTAAAATACAATAAAAAATGAGAATTTGAGGTAGGGTTGTCAATAACGTAAGACTATGGCACTATAAAGAAATGCTGTACAAATTTTATTTATCGAGATGTAAACATCAATTTTGATTTTTACGTATAAATAATGAACGGAGGAAATGAATTTATGGCTACTTTACCAAATTGTCCAAAATGTAATTCAGAATATACGTATGAGGATGGCGTTCTTTTCGTATGTCCTGAGTGTGCTCATGAGTGGGGCCAAGAAGCAGAAGCTGAAAATAATGATGGTGCAAAAGTTGTAAAAGATGCGAACGGAAATGTTCTTCAAGACGGCGATGCTGTTACTGTCATTAAAGATTTAAAAGTAAAAGGAACTTCTTCAGTTGTGAAAATCGGTACGAAAGTAAAGAGTATCCGTCTAGTTGATGGCGATCACGATATTGATTGCAAAATCGACGGTTTCGGAGCTATGAAGTTAAAATCACAGTTCGTTAAGAAGGCGTAATAAAAAAGAGGAGGCGATTAGCCTCCTCTTTTTTATTGTCATTTTTTATCGGTAAGTCGATATAATTTTATTTACCGTGAATAGTGCAACATTTACCGCGCGCCATAGTCAATCTCTTTTAACTGACACCGTTTATTAAAGAATGTTTTATATCCAAGCTGTAAAAAGATAATGACAGCAAAGGCAGTACTCCCAGAAATACCGAGTATGATGGCGATTTGATATTGAATAGCTGTAAAAGGTGATACACCGGCTAAGATTTGTCCTGTCATCATGCCTGGTAGGCTTATAATTCCCATTCCGACCATGGAGTTGATTGTTGGCAAAATAGCAGAGTCAAAAGCGTCGCGTATGAGCGGAGCAGTTGCTTCTTTCGGTGTTGCACCGAGCATAAGTGCTCCTTCAATTTGACCTCTTTGCGATTTCATATTATTTAAGAACGTATTTGCACCGAGAGAAACACCTGTCATTGCATTTCCAACTAACATTCCCGTAATAGGAACGATATATTGCGGAGCATACCAAGGATCATGCCCGATAATAACAAAGATAAATAGTAGAAGTGGCCCAATTGATCCGGCAACCATGGAAAGAGCGGCTACTCGTTTTAAGTCTTTAGACATCGGGATGTTAACCCGTTTATAAATATTAAAAATTGCAAAGGTAGTAATAGAAGTAATGAGAGCAATTGTATAAAATGGATTACTATTTTCAAATACGTATGTAAGGACATAGGCAACAAGTACGAGCTGAATCGTCATACGGAATGTTGCGAGCGCAATTTGTTTTTCACGCGGAATCCCTTTTAATTTTACAAGTCCAATTAAAATAAGAATAAAAATATATGCAGCGGCAAGTTGCCAAATTTGGAGTTCAATAACGCCCTTCAACTGAGAGCACTTCCTTTCTAGTTGCACCGTTTGTTTTGCTAATTTCAATAATATCGTCTGCAATTTCTTCTGGAAGTTGTTGTGAGTGTGTAATGAAGATAACTGTTTTTTTCTTTTCTCTTGCTAGCATAGTAAATTGTTTCATAACGCGACGTTCTGTATCGCTATCTAGTGCCGAGGTTGGTTCATCTAATAAATAAACAGGTGGATCCATAAGTACGATACGTGCAAAAGCAAGTCGTTGTTTTTCTCCGCCTGATAATGAATCGGCGTTGTCTTCTAAATTTTTTTCTAAGCTAACAGTCGTTAGTGCGCCTCGCAAAATATCATCATTTGGAAATGATTTTTCAGAAAGACGAAGTCCCATTAATAGATTGTCTTTAATCGTTCCATCAAAAATAGGTGGCGTTTGCCCAAGCATGACTACGTCACGTCGTAATTGAATTGGAGGATAATCAGAAATCAGCTTTCCGTTGTATTCAATTGTACCGGATGTTGGAGATTGTAAATCATTTAGCATGCGAAGCAATGTACTTTTTCCGCTCCCACTCTCACCGATAATACATGTGATTTTTTCTTTTTGAATCTGTAAATAAGGAATGTGTAGTATATCTTTATATGTAACGTCTTTTAATATAAACATAGATGGCTCCTTTCTGATTCTAGTTATATCGTATCAAAAAAGATTGTAAAACGGTTATAAAGAGCAACGTTTTTTCTTCGTCTTGAGTTTTATTAATAAGTTAAGTAAACGATCTAATTCTTGGCTGAAAGAAATTACTTTATCATGAGTGAATCCGTACTTTTCAACGAGATAGATCAATTCTTTCTTCTTCGCTTCTATTCGATCGTTTAGTTTCGTTAAGTTCATAAGTGAAATGGAATACCTCCTGTAAAAGTATTTACAACATAAAAAATAAGACCGAATGACTTCGGTCTTAAAGGAAATAATAAAACAACTTATAAATAGCATACACTGTTTATCAATAGTTTTTAATATAAAAATGAAAAATAAATCATCATTCATATTGAGAAAGATGTGTCTGATAATTGTATTTTAAGTCATAAAAGAGGCTGCCTACTTAGTAGACAGCCTGTAAAGTATTAACCTTTATGATATTTGTACATCCAAAGAAGACCGGATTTTAATAATCTCGGTACACGTCCCATTAATGGTTGGTTTGCAAGTAAACCGAAGCCGTGCTTCTTACCAAGAGAGCCGAGAACACCTTTTAATTTAATTACAGGTAGTTCGTCAGGAAGTGGCTCATTATTCCAACGTTTTAATAATATTTGGACAATTTGCTCTCCTTGACCTTCAGCAAGTTGTGCAGATGGAGCGTGTGGAAGTGCTGCGCAATCTCCTACAACATACACGTGCTCATTATTTGGAATATTGTGATATTTTGTTAAAACAACCCGTCCGCTACCATCTTGTTCAACTGGAAGGTTTCGAACAACTTCATTTGCTTGAATACCAGCTGTCCAGACGATTGCATCACATTCAAGTGGTTCATCGTGGTTGTACACAATATTTGGTTCTACTTTTGTAATGTTAGAGTTTCGTATAATAGTAACCTTATGTTTTACGAACCATTCTTCTACGTATCTACTTAATTTCTCTGGATATGGGAATAGAATTCTATCTTTTCGATCAAATAAGTGAATTTTTAAATCAGAACGGCTTTCGCGAAGTTCACTTGCAACTTCAACGCCACTTAATCCAGCGCCAACGACAGCTACTGTTGCGTTTGGTTCTAGACTATTTAATTGTTCATATGTCTTACGTGTTTGTTCAATCGATTGTAGGCTATGTGTATATTCCTTCGCCCCAGGAACGTTATGATATTTATCCTCACAGCCAAGACCGATAATTAAATCATCATATGGGATCGCTTCGCCGCCATCAAGATGAACAGCTTTTTCTTCGAGATCAATATTTGTTATTGTGCCGTATTGAATATTGAGGCGTGGGTGCTCGGGAAACGGTATACGAATATGTGTTTCTGAAATAGTACCCGCAACTAATGCATAATATTCAGTTTTGAAGCAATGATATGGTACTTTGTCGATTAATGTCACTTGTACATCATCTGGAAGTTGGTTGCTTGGAAGTAGCCGCTGCAGAATTCTCATTCCACCGTAGCCGCCACCTAGTATTACGAGGTGTTTCATGATGGATTACCCCTTTTCTGTTGAAATATCCCCTAATCATACAATTTTATATTAATAAAATATTTCGACTTTACTCAATCAAATTATATCGAATTTGTGAACAAATAACAATGCATGAATGAATACTCTGTTGTACAATAAGAAGAAAAGTAAAGTAAACTGTTTTTCCTTTTTAGTTACTATTTCATTGTGAGTAGCATGTTATATAAAATAAGACCATCTACTTTGAAGTGAAATAGTGAAGTAACTAAATAGTTTAGAATGTATAACGAAAACAACAAGAGACAGCTTAGTTTTCTTCTTAATAGATAGAGTCAGAAGGTAATTTGTTTTGTAGTACAGGGGGGAGAATTTTGATTAAACCATTAATTGAATTTTGTGTAGGTAATCTTGCGAGTGGCTCACAAGCAGCTTTAGAGAAATTAGAAAAAGACCCGAATTTAGATGTAATGGAGTATGGTTGTTTAGGATATTGTGGCATTTGTTTTGAAGGACCGTTTGCACTTGTAAATGGTGAAGTAGTACAAGGTGCTACAGTAGAAGAATTGGTCAATAATGTATATGATTATTTGGATGAAAATCCAATGTTTTAAGGTGTTGCAATCAGCAGCACCTTTTTCTTTTTCTATTAGATAAAATTTTCTTTCGCGGGGGAGGATAATATTGTATATAAATAAAAAAAGGCCCTTGTAAAAGGGCTTTTTTCTTACACAATTTGTGCAAGAATGGCTTATCGCCAAATGTTGTCAAATATGAGAAACGGGGGACATTCATATTGTGTTCTAAAAGCGTGCATTTTATACTTAAAATAACAAACTATTTTTGGAGTGAATACAAATGAGCCAATTTTCTTTTACAAAAATGCATGGTCTTGGCAATAGTTATATATATGTAAATATGTTTGAAGAACAAATTCCTGAAGAAGATTTAGTTCTTGTGGCGGAAAAGGTTTCAAATATTAATACTGGTATTGGAGCAGATGGAATGATTTTAATTTGTCCATCTGACGTAGCTCCGGTGAAAATGCGCATGTTTAATAATGATGGTTCAGAAGGAAAGAGCTGTGGAAACGGTTTACGCTGCGTAGCAAAATATGCGTATGAGCATAAACTAGTAGAAGAAACAGTTTTCACAATTGAAACGTTAGCTGGTATTGTAACAGCGGAAGTAACGGTAGAAGAAGGGAAAGTTACATTAGCGAAAATCGATATGGGAGCACCGCGTTTAACACGTGCAGAAATACCGATGCTTGGTGAAGGTGAAACACCATTTATTCGTGAAAACTTCTTATACAATAATCATCGCTATGCATTTACAGCTGTTTCAATGGGGAATCCGCATGCGGTTATTTTTGTTGATGATGTAGAACAAGCGCCTCTTACAACACTTGGTCCAGTCTTGGAGACACATGAAATGTTCCCAGAGCGAGTAAATGTTGAATTCATCGAGATTTTGAATGATGCAGAGATGAACTTCCGCGTTTGGGAACGTGGATCTGGTGTAACACAAGCTTGTGGAACAGGGGCGTGTGCTGCAGTTGTAGCCTCTATTTTAAATGGGAAAATGGAACGTGGTAAGGAAATTATAGTTCATTTAGCTGGTGGCGATTTAATGATTGCATGGACAGAAGAAGGCAATGTGTTAATGAAAGGACCAGCGGAAGTAATTTGCCGCGGAGTGTATGAGTACAAGATAGAAGCGTAAAGATGTATAATAGAATGAGAACAGAAAGGATGTGTATTTCATGATTGAAGTAACAGAACAAGCAGCTTTTCAAATTAAAGATATGTTAAAAGATGCTGAAGATGGAGAGAAGTACGTGCGCCTTGCTGTACATGGCGGCGGATGTACTGGCCTTTCTTACGGCTTAGGATTTGAAGTAGAACCAAAAGAAGACGACACAGTTCTTGAGTTTTTCGGTGTTGAATTTGTTATCGATACAGAAAGTGCTCCAATTGTTAAAGGAGTAAAAATTGATTATAAACAATCTATGCTTGGCGGCGGATTCACAATCGACAATCCAAACGCAATCGCATCATGCGGATGTGGATCATCTTTCCGTACAGCGACGAATGCTGGTAAGCCAGAAGAGTGCTAAGTTTTTAGTAAGAATAGAGAAAGACCTTTTTAGCGATGGAATAAAATCGTTAAGGAGGTCTTTTCTTTTGTCGTAAAAAATCAAAAACGTCGCCTTCACAATTTAGAAACCGATTTTAAGATATGTTGCACAATGAATTTTACAATTTAATTTATCTTTGCATAGATGCAAGTATCAATTAGTTGTTTACCGTCAGCTGAAAGATCTTCATTACGTAATGTCCCTTCAAGTTCAAAACCTAGTTTTTCAGGAATCGCACGACTTTTCGTGTTATTACGTTCACATCGTATTTCAATCCTGCTAAATTTGAATAACTGAAATCCAAGGTTTATTAACGCACTTACTACTTCTGTCATATATCCATTTCCACTAAATTGCGTGTTAATCCAGTAGCCAATTTCACATTTAGAAACCTTCCAATTAATTCCGTGAAGGCTAGCAGTTCCAATAAAATTATTCGTCTCCTTATGATAGATAAGATAGCGAAAGCTTTCTCTTTTCAAAAAATCTATATGCGCATTTCTCAGGAGAATTTCCGTTTCTTCAACAGTAGGAATTGACTGGAATAAAAGTAGCCATTGCCTTAATTCACTAATGGAATCTTTAATAGCTTGGTGTACTACATTCCCTTCACCAGCTTGAAGTGGTGCTCGAAGAATAAGTCTGTCTGTTTCTATTTGTAACGGAACATCTAATAAAATAGGATTCATATTATTTCTCCTCTCAAAAGCTAGAAAACAATAAATATATATTCCATTCATCATTTAGAAATCCCTTTTCACATATTGAAAACGAAACCGCTACTTAGAAAGGAGTTAAATGATTCCTTTTTAAGTAGCGGTTTTTCTTTTGTTTTGACATTTTGTATACAAACGTATACACTTTTGATTAACGAAATAAATGTATACATTTGTATACAAAGGGGGATTTGAAATGAGAAAAGATAAGTTCATGAAAGAAGGACACCACCGTGGTGAGCGTCATAAAGGGAGAGACGGATCGCATCATCGCGGACCGAAAACATTTCGCCGCGGGAGAGCGATTGCCTTTTTAGAAATGATGAATTTGAAACGAGCGACAATTAAACAACAGTTAAGTGAGCCGGAATTCCAGTCTATTCAGCAAATTTTAATCGGGGAATTAAAGGCAATTGATATGGTTATTAATGAATTTACACAACTATTTGAAATACATGAGAGTGAAACAGAAGAAGCGCCTACGTTAGATGAGAAGGCAAATCTAGAGCAAGGGACTGCATCTGATGAAACAAATTAATCGTTATATCGATTCAGTGTTTTGTGATCAAGATGCTCTTTTGGATGAAGTGATTGCTTCCATAAAAGAAAACGAAATGCCGCCGATATCGGTATCACCTTCTTCGGGGAAACTTTTAACGATGTTAGTTTCCATTTCTGGAGCGAAAGATGTATTAGAAATAGGTGCATTAGGTGGGTATAGTGGCATTTGTCTTGCGAGAGGTTTTGGAGAAGAAGGTACGTTAACTTCACTTGAACTAGAAGAGAAATACGCAGAGGTAGCGCATCGTAATTTACATAAAGCGGGATTTGGAAAACAAGTGTCGTATATGACTGGTGCTGCTTTACAAAGTCTTGAGAAATTAGTCACAAGTAATAAGCGATTTGATTTCTTCTTTATCGATGCTGATAAGGAGAATTATGAAAATTACTTAACGTACTGTATTGAGCTTGCTAATCCAGGTGCTGTAATTGTTACAGATAATGTTTTAGCTGGTGGTAGTGTAGCTGATGAAAGTGCGAAACAAAAACGTTATACAGAAGTTATGAAGAAGTTTAATGAAGTAGTAGCAACTCATCCAAGTTTAGAGTCCGTACTCATTCCAATTGGTGATGGGATGACGGTTTCTAAAGTGAAGAAATAATTATTATCTTACAAAAGTGTAATGTTCATGTCATGTTTTTGAATTTCTTCTTTAAAGCTTAGGCTTTAAGATAACAATATAAGAAAAACACATGAGGTGAAGGAAATGAAAAGATATATTGCACTTTTTAGTATTTTAGTTGTATTTGCAAGCCTATTAGTTGGTTGTGATTTAAATCGTATGGGTAAAGACGAGTATTACGTTCAAATTACAGTAGATGGAAAAGAGTATAATGGTAAATCTGATAATGGTGAGCCGTATAAAAATTACGAATATAAGTTAACTGGTTTTGATAAAGAAGGTAAAGAGAAAGAATTAGAATTTAATGCACAAAAAAATCTTCGTAAAGAAGCATTCTTACGTGTATATCACTCAGATAAAAAAGGTGTATCAGCTTGGGAAGAAGTAAAGAAAGATGAGCTTCCTGCGAAAGTGAAAGAAAAACTAGTTGTGAAATAAGGCAGATAAAAAGGAATTGACGAACAGGGTCAATTCCTTTTTATATTCTCAAAATCCTCTTCTGAAATGACTGTAAATCCATGTCTTTTGAATAAAGCAGTTGTTACGCCGTAACCAGTTTGTTTATTCCCGTTAAATTCTCCAGTGTAAATCGTAGAACTACCACAAGATGGACTGCGTTCCTTTAAAATAATATATTCTGGATGTAAATCTTTCATTTGTTCTAGAGCTTTATAAGCACCGCTCACGAAAGCTTCTGTAACATCTTCACCGTTTTTTGTCATCACTTGCGCTTTCCCATCTAAAACATCATCGCCATTACCGCCAATAATTTCAGCTGAAGGACGAGGCGTTGGTAATCCTCCTAATACTTCAGGACAAATGAGGACTGTATCTTCTTGTTGCAGTAGCTCCTCTATTTTTGAAACGAGATTGTCATTTCCATCATACCGACAAGCGATACCACCTAAACAAGCGCTTATTACAATCATATTTTCATCTCCACTAAAAAAATATTAAATATCACGCCAATTTCTCTTCCCGCTTCTTACCTATAAATGAGGTGATAAAAATGGGAAGCTTATATAATCTAATGAAACCATACAGTGAATTTCGAAGTAAAGAAGAGTTTAATACATATCAAAAAGAAGTTTTGAAGTGCTATCGATTTGAATTAAATAAAACGGATGTTACCATTATTCATTTTTTAGGAAAGTATGCAGTGAATGAGAAACAGAAAACAGTGGGAGTTGCTTGTCCGTTAATGGAGACGATTGCTACAAATGTTGGAAAGAGTATTCGTACAGTACGCCGCTCAATTGCAAAGTTAGAGGAACTAGGAATTATAAAGCGTGTTGCGACAAAAGAAAGACATAAACGCGGCGGGTATAGTGCGAACTTATATGTATTTCTTATATCTGCAATTGACCGCATGGATGACCGTATGAAAATGTCCGCATGTGAAAGTGAGGGTCGTGCAGCTGGCTGTAGTAAAAATGTGCAAAAAAATGAGGGGGAAACAATTCTTTCTAAAAACATTCCACAAATAAAAGAGAATAGAAAAGAAACGTACGAACTTGATGAGACGTATTGCCGCCACGATATACCGAAGCCTTTTATATACGCACTTGTACCGATGACGCGTAATCCGAAGAAGATTAATATATTTTGGAGTAAGGTGGAACTTGCATATAAAAAGAGCGGGTTACTAGAGCAAGGTGTGTTACTGGAGCAAATATTAGCTGATGAAGAAGTGTATGGAAACTTCATTTGGCGAGTGAAGAGTGTTGTGAGAGCGTATAAATACGGGGAAATTCGTAAAAATGTTAAGGCTCTTTTATACAGTACAGTGCGGGATCTATTTTTAGAGGTTGGACTAGAATGGGGAGCAGCTATGAGAAGAAGTAAGGGGATACCGTTATTTGATCCGTTTAAAAAGGAGCCATGCGTATAACACATGACTCCAAGTGGTTAATCAAACTTTCTTACAACTGGAACACGAATTGCTACAAATAGTACGAAGACGATAACAGCGATTGCACCGCTTTTCATAACGGTTACGATTGGAATCCCTATTGCAAGTGCGATTGATGTGAATGCATAAGAAAGCGGGATAAAGCCCATTGATGAGAGCATAAGTAAACTCATTACGCGTCCCATCATTTCTTCTTTTACTGTCGATTGAATCATCGCCATAAGCGGAACGATAGCCATTGCAATTGTAATACCGTAAAACATGCCAGCTAATAATGCTTGCCACAGTACGGTGCTAAAGTTGATGGATAAGAAGAATACACCAGACAGTAGCATCATGATAATACAAAATAGACCGCGTCTACGATTAATATTTTTTAAACCGACAATGACAGCGCCTATTGCCATTCCGCCACCTACAGACGCTTCTAAGTAACTAAATTGAAGCGAATCACCGTGCAGAACATTTTTAACGAAAAGCGGGAAGCCAACTTGCATCGGACCGATTAAAAATAAGTTTAAAAAGGCGCTACAAAGAAGGAAAGTTGAAAGGAATGGTGATTCCTTTACATATAAAATTCCTTCTTTAATCGAAGTGAACATGCCTTTGTCTGTATTTTGCTGTTCTGGCATCGTAAATTGTATTTTTTGAACGAGTATGGCTGCGACGATTAGTAATAAAATCGTGATCGAAAAGATCGTTTCATAGTTCGTAAATTTGATAAGAATTCCGCCCAGTACAGGGCCTAAGATGACAGATGCTTGGTTTGTCATTTGTGTAAGTGAGTTTGCTTGTGTTAAACGGCTTTTTTCTACAAGTTCAGGCAAGATAGATCCATCAGCTGACCAGAAAAAAGCATCAGCAAGCCCGAAGAATAAAGCGAATAAAGCAAATGTATATAGTGTTACATCACCTACGATGAACCATGTAAGGATGGTTGCGACAAGAATAGCACGAATAATATTAGAATAAAACATAATGTTTTTTTTCGGGAATTTATCAGCTACAGCACCGCCGATAATCATAAAAATAAGCCTTGGAACACTAAGAGCTACGAAAACAACACCGAGTGAAGCCTCAAGGTTTAATGTTTTTGCTATGTACCACGTTTGTGAAAAAGTAAAAAAGGCTAAAGCAAAACTTGAAAAAAGAGTAGCTGCCCAAAGGAAAAGGAAATTCGTATTTTTTAATAACGGTTTCGCATTTTCTTTTAAAGCAGATTTATTTTGTTGTAGTTCCTCCATATTGCTTCCTTTCTATGTGACAAATTTAAACTGAAAAACCTGTTAACAATCACTTTATCCCGCGTTAACGGGCAGTAAAACTCCCACCTCAAAATTTGGCTTGAGCAAAGAAGTTAGGTGGGAGACTAACTGCCCGTAAACGTCCGATTGGTTCAACTAATACTCAGTGGGGATGAACAAAACCCCCACTGAGTATAGTTTCACTTTATACAGTTTCTAATATTTCTATACTGCACTTTCTCATTGTAGACAATAATAATGAATTTGCACAGTGGCTATTTAACGACAAAAAAGAAGATACCAAATGGTATCTTCTTTTTTGTCGTTCAGGCTAATGCAATATAAATATCTAATTGTACGTTGGTTGGATCTGTTGCTTTTTCATCATAAAGCTCAAAGTCTGTTGTAAAAGCACGTTTGTTTTCTTTTGACCATTGCCAAATATATTCCCAAGCCTCACAAACGACTTCAGCGACTGGTCCTTTTCTCGTTGTAAATACCGCATATGTAGCGGCAGGTATTGTTAAAGTTGTCATATTTTCAGGAACGTCTTCTAATGAAGAAACGGGCACACCGATTGTAAATTGATATGTACCAGTTTCGTCTGATTCGTAATTGGAGTAGAAAGCGAATGTTTCTTGCGTTTGTTGATTTGGGATGTGATGCATAATTTGTTCTTGGAAGTAGCGGTTCCAAAGCCCGGGAATTTTTCCTCCAGTAGATGCCTCTATTTCATTTGTCGTCGTAATCGAAACGCCGATTGCTTGGAAAGCTTCTTTTTTTACGATCTTAGGTTCTTTCATTTTAAAATATCCCCCTTATTAAATAGAACGTTTGTTCTCGTTTATTGTAACATATTTTGGAAGGATACGGTAGCACAATAATAAAAGAACTCCTTCACGTAAAAGGAGTTCTTTTCATTTCTATATTAAAACATACTTGAGCTGTGCATCGGTTGAAGTTTTGCGTTTGGATCGAAGTAAGCTTTTGCATTGTTTACTGCTGTTGGTGCTTCACCAAAGCCGCAAGCAATGAGTTTTACTTTTCCTTCATATGTACAAATGTCACCAGCAGCGTATATGCCAGGAATATTTGTTTCCATTTTCGAGTTCACGAGAATGCTGTTTTTTTGTATATCTAAGCCCCAGTTTTTGATTGGGCCAAGAGAGGAAACGAAGCCGTAGTTTACGATGACATCATCCACATCGATGATAAGTTTTTCTTCTGTTTTTACATGCTGAAGAACGACTTGTTCAATATTGTCATCACCAATGAGTTCTACTGGAACGTACGGTGTGCTTACTTCTGCACGAGAATTCATTAAGCTTTCTACGCTATGTTCATGCGCACGGAATTTATCACGGCGATGAACGATTGTAACTTTGTCAGCGATTGGCTCTAACATCATTGTCCAATCAACCGCTGAGTCGCCGCCACCAAATACTACGACGCGCTTACCAGCAAATTTATTCATATCATCAACGAAATAATGTAAGTTTTTCTTTTCGTACTTTGCTGTACCTTCTAATTCTAAGCGGCGTGGTTGGAAAGCACCATTGCCAGCAGTAATAATAACTGATTTAGAATAGTGAGTTTGCTTATTCGTAACAAGTTTAAATATACCGTCAGCTTGTTTCTCAAGCGTATCAACAGCTTCTTCTAAACAAACGGTTGGGTCAAATTTCTTTATTTGCTCTTTTAAGTTATCAACTAATTCTTGTGCACGCACTTTCGGGAATCCAGCTACATCATAAATGTATTTTTCAGGGTAGAGTGCGGATAATTGTCCTCCAAGTTGAGGTAAGCTTTCAATGATTTTTACACTTGCTTGTCTCATGCCGCCATAAAATGCTGTGAACAGCCCTGTTGGACCACCACCAATAATTGTTATGTCGTAAACTTTTTGATTTTCTGCCACTTTCATTCCCCCTATAGATGGAATTTTGATATTGATTTCATATATTGTTCATATGTACACGAAAATCCTGCAAATGATGACACTTTCAAATAAATGATAGCATATTTGAGTTCATAATACTTCTGAAAACGACTGAATTGTGTGTAAGTTTTCGCATAGATGCTTTTTTAATTGTATAAAATATGGTGAAAGGAAAATACATGAAAAAAAGGCTGAAAAACCCTTGAAAACGCTATGTTATTTTAAAATATTGATAATTCTCCAGACGCTTGAATTCTGGAATAAAACCGACTAATATAGGGAAGTATTATGTTAAATTTCTATGACAAAATTCGTACGATTTTTTGACTGCGTTTTGTTATGATATAGAATGTGATAAATTCCACATTCTTGACAAATATAGTTTTTAGTACTTGGTATTATTTTTCATTACTATTATATAAAGAAAAGGGTTGTGATTTGGTGAAGACTCCAAAAATCGTAGTTTTAGGTGCAGGTTATGGCGGGATGATTACGACTGTTCGTCTGCAAAAAGCATTATCTGTAAATGAAGCTGAAATTACGTTAGTAAACAACAACAGCTATCACTACCAAGCGACTTGGTTACATGAGAGCGCAGCTGGTACATTACAAGATGAAAAAATCTGTCTAGATATTCAAGACGTTATTGATACAAATAAAGTGAACTTTGTACAAGACACAGTAGTAGAAATTAAAGCTGCTGAAAAACGCATCATCTTAAAAGACGGCGAGCTAGAGTATGACTACTTAGTAATCGGTCTTGGTTTCGAATCAGAAACATTCGGAATTACAGGATTAAAAGAGCATGCATTCTCAATTGCTAACATTAATGCAACTCGTGAAATTCGTGAGCATATGGAAGCTAGTTTTGCTAAATATGCAACTGAACAACGCGATGAATTAGTAACGATCGTTGTTGGTGGTGCTGGATTTACTGGTATCGAGTACGTAGGTGAGCTTGCAAACCGTGTTCCTGAACTTTGCAAACAGTACAATGTACCACGTGAAAAAGCACGTATTATCTGTGTAGAAGCTGCTCCAACAGCACTTCCAGGTTTCGATCCAGCATTAGTAGAATACGCTGTAAAACAACTTGAGAAAAAAGGCGTAGAATTCCGCATCGGTACAGCAATTAAAGAAGCAACTGAAGAAGGTATTATCGTTGCAAACGGCGATGATACTGAATTAATTAAGTCGGAAACAGTAGTTTGGGCTGCGGGTGTTCGTGGTAACGGTATTGTAGAAGAGTCTGGCTTTGAAGCAATGCGCGGACGTGTAAAAGTTGATGAGTACATGCACGCTCCAGGATACGAAGATGTATTCATGGTTGGTGACGCAGCGTTAATCATTAACGAAGAAATTAATCGTCCATACCCACCAACGGCACAAATCGCAATTCAAGAAGGTTACAACATTGCACACAACTTAACTGTGTTAGTTCGTGGTAAAGGCGAAATGAAAAAATTCGCATTCGACAATAAAGGATCTGTATGTTCTTTAGGTCATGACGATGCAATGGGCGTTGTTATGGGCAAAAAGTTAACAGGTTGGAAAGCTTCTTTCATGAAGAAAGTTATCGATAACCGTTACCTATTCTTATTAGGTGGACCTTTATTAGTTCTTAAAAAAGGTAAATTAAAGTTCTTTTAATATATAGTAGAAAAAGCAGAAACGGCTAAGAGCTGTTTCTGCTTTTTTCATTTTAAAAATATAGTATAATATATAAAAAGAAAGAATATTCTGTCCGTTCTAGTAGAGGAGGGTATTACATCATGGAGAAGCGAGGGAAAGTGTGGTTAGCTGTTAGTGGTTTAGTTGCTACAAAAGATGGCAGGTGGCTGTTCGTTAAGAAAAAATACAGTGGATTAAAGGGGAAATGGTCTTTACCGGCTGGTTTTGTAAATGAAGGTGAGACGGTTGATGAAGCTGTGAAACGTGAAGTGTTAGAAGAGACAGGTATCGTCGCTCATGTGAAGGGGATCATTGGTGTTCGATCGGGCGTGATTCGCAATGAGATTAGTGATAATATGATTATTTTCCTTTTGGAGCCTGAAGGAGAAAACATTATTGTACAGGAGAAGGAATTGTCTGAAGTAGCATTTTTACATCCAGATACGATTGCGGACGATCCAAATACGTCTCTACTTATCAAATATTTGTTTGAAGGAAGGTCAGAACTACATCTTGAGATGAACAAAACATTAGATCCAGGAGAGCAATTTGGTTATACAGCTTATCATGTATTTACGGCGCATGCGAAGGAGAGGGAGAAAGAGTGAGTATACCAGTACTACTTATTTCAATGATGTTATTTTTCATTTTGTTTTTTGGAATTGGATTTTTACTCAACATGATTTTGCGAGCGACGTGGATAATGGTTATTGTGTATCCAATTATTTGTATGCTTATTATTAATAAAGCGAGTATGTGGGATTATTTTTCAAAGCCGAAAGAAACATTCTCTTCATTTGGGACAAGTGTATCGCATTTAGGGCAGGCAGATGTGTTTATTCTATCTACTGGATTAGTAGGTGCTGCTTTAGCCGGAATTGTCATTAAGAAACTGCGGAAAAGCGGATATCAAATGTTTTAATCTCCAATTCATTTGGGGATTATTTTTTTGCATATTCCTTCATCGTATAGGGAATGATTAACGATGAAGGAGTGTGGAATATAAAAATGTTAAAACGATATTGTATTCGCATTATGATGACTTGTTTACTTGTATCCGCATTATGCGTAACATGGAATGCTTTCACAGGAGTTTCTTTATTAGAGATTGTAAAGAAATATGAGGGAACGAGTGCAAAAGAAGTACATGCAGCAGAAGTTAAGAGAAATGTTGCTCCGAGTAAAGAAGTGATAAATGCTTTAGAGCAGGCAAACGACTGGTCTAAATATCGTTCAATTGAAATGACTGCAACAGGTTATACGTCGGGAATTGAGTCAACTGGTAAGAGACCGGGACATCCGGAGTATGGTATTACATATTCAGGAGTTAAGGTGAAAAGGGATTTATATTCCACAATCGCTGCGGACTTACGCGTATTCCCAATTGGAACGATTCTATTCGTACCAGGTTATGGGTACGGTGTAGTAGCTGATAAGGGCGGTGCAATAAAAGGAAACCGTCTTGATCTGTATTATGATACGGTGAAAGATGTTTATAGCCAATGGGGTAAGAAAAAAGTGAATGTGTATGTAGTGAAAGTTGGAAATGGTAAGTTTTCAGAAGAAGAGTTAACGATGTTAAATCAAGACGAAACGATGCAAGTGTTTCGTGGTCAATATTTAAAACAAAGATAGTCTAGTGGGAATTACGCTAGACTTTTTTATTTTATAAATAGAAGAAATACGGATTATGTAGGATGTAACAGAAGTTAGAATTGTCGCATTTTATCGAAAATAAAGTTATAATAAAGGCAGAGTAGAGAAATTTAGGGGGTCTGAACATGTTTCAAGTACAAAAAGAATTAGCAAGCCATGAAGCGGTAATCGTTGCCTTATTTGAAGAAGAGAAAACGAGTAGTTTTGTACAAGAACTGGACAAAGCTTTTGAAGGACAATTACAAGTTTTATTAGAAGAGAAAGAACTTTCTACTAAGAAGAAAGCTATTTCAAAAGTACATAGTTTAGGAAAAACAAATGTGAAACGTTATTATTTCGTTGGTTTAGGTAAGAAAGAGTCTTACACGACAGAAACGTTGCGTTCTGCTCTTGGTAAGGCGTTTAAAACGTTACAAGCAGCAAAAGTACAAGATGCAGCAATCTTGCTTGATTCTTTCGTAACAGAGAAATTAGATGCGATTGATGTAGCTCATATTGCAGCAGAAGTACAAGGTCTTGGTACATATGAGTTACAAACGTATAAATCAGATAAAAAGGATCGTGTGGAACTAGAGAAGTTCACGGCTATTACAGCGGAAGATGCACAAGAAATTGAAGCTGCATTAACAGTTGGCTACGTACATGGACGTGCAACAAATTCAGCTCGTACACTTGTAAATATGCCGCCAAACGTATTAACAGCAACAAAGCTTGCTGAGTATGCTGTTGAGTTAGCGGAAAAGTATGATATGGATTATAAAGTTCTTGAGAAAGAAGAGATGGAAGAGCTTGGTATGGGTGCGTTACTTGCAGTAAACCAAGGATCTACTGAGCCACCAAAAATGATCGCTCTTATTTATAAAGGAAAAGAAGAGTGGACAGATGTCATTGGATTCGTTGGAAAAGGGATTACATACGATACAGGTGGTTATTCTTTAAAACCACGTGAAGGCATGGTCGGTATGAAAGGTGATATGGGCGGTGCTGCTTCTGTATTAGGTGCGATGGAAATTATCGGTGAACTTCGCCCAGAGCAAAATGTGATCGCTGTTATTCCATCAACTGATAACGTTGTGAGTGGTACAGCATTTAAGCCAGACGATGTAATCACATCTATGAGCGGAAAAACAATTGAAGTATTAAATACAGATGCAGAAGGTCGCCTAGCGTTAGCTGACGGTATTACGTATGCGAAAAAACTAGGTGCAAACTATCTTATTGATGTTGCGACATTAACAGGTGGTGTAATTGTTGCACTTGGAAATCAGACGACAGGCGCAATGACAAACAATGAAGAGTTGTTTGAGCAAGTGCTAGAGGCTTCTATGGAAACAGATGAATCAATTTGGCAATTACCGATTTTTGATCGTGATAAAGAACGCGTTCGAAATAGTAAGTTTGCTGATTTAAATAACTCACCAGGCCGAGAAGGACATGCGGTTATGGCAGGTACATTCTTAGGTGAATTTGCTGAAGATACACCTTGGGTACACTTAGACATCGCTGGAACATCTGAAACGTCAGGAGCGCATGATTTAGGGCCAGCTGGAGCAACGGGTGCAATGGTACGTACACTTGCAACACTTGTTGAACGTTTCGGAGAAGAGTAAGATCCATAAGAGAAGGCTGTTCCAACATTTTGGAACAGCCTTTTTTATTGGTATGATTATTGTCATTTTTTTCGTTAATTCGATATAATTTCATTTCCTATTGTACTGTTCTATAGGAAAAGATGGAACCTATAAAGAAATGGTATATAACGTTCCATTTAAAGCGAATGAAGTGCGACCTGTTTCTTCAGAGACAACTAAAATAAGTGCATCGCTTTTTTCTGATAAGCCAATTGCAGCTCTGTGACGTGTTCCTAGTTCAGGATCAACTTCTGTGCTTTTCGTTAACGGAAGAATATTGGCAGCTGAAACAATATGATCATTTTTAACGAGAACGGCTCCGTCATGAAGAGGGTTACCTGGATAGAAAATGGATTCAAGTAACGGTGAGGTTAAATGAGCATGTAATGTTGTTCCAGTTTGAATAAGAGAGTCAAGTGGCTCGTTTCTTTCCACAACAATAAGAGCCCCGTGTTTTCGGGCGCTTAAATGTTGGACAGTTGCTGTGATAGAATGTGAGCTTTCAGTATAAGGTGATAAATACGCTTGAATATAGTATGTAGCTGCCAATGTTTGTACGTTTGCTAACATATGATGAATATCTTCCATTTTGCACAAAATACATTCATCTTCTTTATCAATTGCTTGTCTCATAATTGATAATTCTTTCTCAGCAATTTCAATCATTTGCTTTGTTTGTATTTTGAGCTCTTCTGACAAGCCCCATTCTTGCATAATCCTCATTCCCTTTAGTGGAGTATTTAACCATAGTGTATACAAATATTCCTAGTAAAATCCTGTTAGATTGTAAAAAATATTGAGATACAGGTTGTTTTTTTCATATAATAAAGGTAAGACAAGCGAGAGGAGATAGAAATATGAACTGGAAACAAGAATTTAGTCGCTGGCTTTCATATACAGAGTTAGACGCAGAACTAAAAGAACAGTTAGAAAACATGAAGCAAGATGAGAAGAAAATTGAGGACAGCTTTTATAAAAATCTAGAATTCGGTACAGGTGGTATGCGTGGTGAACTTGGTGCTGGTACGAACCGTTTAAACGTATATACAGTTCGTAAAGCAACACAAGGATTAGCGAAGTTTATTGAAAAATTAGGTGAAGAAGCGAAGAAGCGCGGTGTTGTTGTTGCGTACGATTCTCGTCATAAATCACCTGAATTTGCAATGGAAGTAGCTGCTACACTTGGTGCACACGGTATCACAACATATGTGTTTGAAAGCTTACGTCCAACGCCAGTGCTTTCTTTCGCAGTTCGTCATTTACATACAGTAAGTGGAATCGTTCTTACGGCAAGCCATAATCCGCCGGAATATAACGGTTATAAAGTATACGGTGAAGATGGTGGGCAGTTGCCTCCAAAAGAAGCTGATGAGTTAATTAGCTATGTAAATGCAGTAGAGGATGAGTTAACAGTTGAGGTTGCTAATGTGGAGCAATTAAAAGCTGACGGTTTATTAAATATTATTGGACAAGAAGTAGATGATGCATATGCTGCAGAATTGAACAATGTCATTATTAATAAAGAAATGGTACAAAATGTTGGTAAAGACTTAAAAATCGTCTTTACACCATTACACGGAACATCAAATATTTCTGTACGCCGTGGTTTAGAAGAAGTTGGATTTACAGATGTAACAGTTGTAAAAGAGCAAGAGTTACCAGATCCGAACTTCTCTACAGTAAAATCACCGAACCCAGAAGAGCATGCAGCGTTTGAGTATGCAATTCGTGACGGTGAGAAGGTAGGCGCAGATGTGTTAATCGCAACGGATCCTGACGCAGACCGTCTAGGCGTTGCAGTTCGTAATCACGATGGTGAGTTCCAAGTATTAACTGGTAACCAAACAGGTGCATTAATGCTTGATTACTTATTATCTCAAAAGAAAGAAAACGGAACACTTCCAGAGAACGGTGTTGTATTAAAAACAATCGTAACGTCTGAAATTGGCCGTACAATCGCGAAAGCATACGGTTTAGATACAGTTGATACGTTAACTGGATTTAAATTTATCGGTGAGAAAATTAAACAGTATGAAGAAAGCGGACAATACGAATTCCAATTCGGTTATGAGGAAAGCTATGGTTATTTAATCCGTCCATTCTGTCGTGATAAAGATGCAGTACAATCTGTTCTATTTGCATGTGAAGTAGCTGCATACTACAAATCACAAGGTAAAACTTTATACGATGGTTTATTAGAAGTATTTGAGAAGTACGGTTTCTTCCGTGAAGATCTTGTATCGCTAACGCTAAAAGGAAAAGATGGAGCGGAACAAATTCAAGAGATGATGGCAACATTCCGTGAAAATCCTCCGAAAGAAGTAGCGGGCTTAACAGTTGTAGCTGTTGAAGACTATAAAGCGAGCATCGTTACATCTTTACAAGATGGACATAAAGAAGAGATTCACTTACCGAAATCAAATGTGTTAAAATATCAATTAGAAGATGGTTCTTGGTTCTGCCTACGCCCATCTGGAACTGAACCGAAGATTAAGTTCTACTTCGGTGTTCAAGATAATTCTTTACAAAATAGTGAACAAAAGTTACTTACTATTAAAGAAGATATTATGAATCGTTTATAATATAAAGTAATTTTAAGTAGTAGGGAACAAAAGGGAGTGAAACCTCCCTTTTGTTCTATGTAAGGAAATAATCGTTATTGATTCTGACAGAAGAGAGGGTATTTTGTGATGAAAAGAGTAAGAAAAGCGATAATCCCAGCAGCGGGATTAGGAACACGTTTTTTACCAGCAACAAAAGCAATGCCAAAAGAAATGTTACCGATAGTAGATAAACCAACTATCCAATACATTGTAGAAGAAGCAATAAAATCAGGAATCGAAGATATTATTATCGTTACTGGTAAAACGAAGCGCTCTATTGAAGATCATTTTGATAATGCATTTGAGTTAGAGCAAAACTTATTAGAAAAGAAAAAGTATGAGTTACTTGAAAAAGTACAGGCTTCTTCAAAAATGGTAGATATTCACTATATCCGTCAAAAAGAACCAAAAGGATTAGGGCATGCAGTTTGGTGTGCACGTAAATTCATCGGTGATGAGCCATTCGCTGTTTTATTAGGTGATGATATCGTTCAAGCTGAAAAACCATGTTTACGTCAATTAATTGAAGAATATGATAAAACGCTTTCTTCTGTTATTGGTGTACAAACGGTTCCAGAAGATGAAACACACCGTTATGGAATTATCGACCCATTAGAGCAGGAAGGACGTCGTTACCAAGTTCGCAATTTCGTTGAGAAACCAGCAGCAGGTACAGCACCTTCAAACTTAGCAATTATGGGACGTTACGTTTTAACACCTGAAATCTTCATGTTCTTAGAACAGCAACATGTTGGTGCTGGTGGTGAAATTCAGTTAACAGATGCAATCCAAAACTTAAACGAAATTCAACGTGTATTTGCTTACGATTTCGAAGGAAAGCGCTACGACGTAGGTGAAAAGTTAGGATTCGTTCAAACGACAATCGAAATGGCCCTGCAACACCCAGAATTACGTGATGAAATGGTTCCAATGATGCAGAAAATTTTAGAAGAACACACGAAGCAACAGTCTTAATATAGTGATATAATCCCCTGTTGGATGAGCGGTAAAGGAACGTATTTACTGCTTAATCTAAAGGGGATTTTTTGAGAAAAAAAGACACTCTGGAGAGAGTGTCTTTACTTTTGATCAGTAGGCTTTAGCTCATCAGCTTTGGATTTTATTTCATCAGTAATAGCGATATTAATATTACCAGCTGCTTTTTTGTATTCCTGAATCAATGCATTAACGTTTTGATTAAATGAAATTAAGCTGCCACTTGGAGATTGGGCCTGTTCGTTAAGCGCAGTGATAATCCCATATATTTTTTTATATTCTTCATAGGTTTCTTTATATTTATTAGGCTGTTCTTTTGCAGCTTCAGAGACTAACTTTAAATCATTTCCCATATTGTTATAAAACGTATCAACGCTTGTAATCATTCCGTCAATTTCTGTTCTCTTAGAACTTAGTGCATTATTGAAGTCCTGTCTTTTATCTATTGCGCTTGACCATGTAGTTGAATACTCGGATAACACGTAAGATGCTGCATATTTAAAGGTGTTTATATTATTATAAAAAGATGCTGCGGCAATTAAGTAATTAGCTTCTTTTTTCTTTTGGGCTTGAAGAGCTTGATACTCCTCTTCCATATTTGTTACTTTTGTTATCGTAAAGAGAAGAACGATGACGGATATAACGGTTGTTAGAAATAGTATTAACGATGTTATTAAAGATTTTTTTGCTGGTAATTTTCGTACTTTCTTAATTAACCCAATAACAATAAAGATTAAAGCCGCGCATAAACTAACTATAGTAAGAATTAAAAAGAAAAATGCTAGGCCGTTTCCAAAGGTATATGACATTCCTAACTCGCTATTTCCATATAATTTGTAACTGATACTCATACCTAGTATGAAAAATAAAGATAGTACTCCGACACTTACTTTAATAAGTGTATTTTTTGATAGATTCACTGATTTTCCTCCAAAATATTGTTCTAATTAGATGTGCAAAATATCTAATTTGCTGAATTAGCATAACAAAAATCATTTTTAATATGTGTCGTATATTGTCGAAAAACAAAAAAGAGTTATCTTAACATAGTAAGATAACTCTTTTTATTATGAAATCGTCGAATGAGAATGCTGATAAGCGGAACGACGTACAGCATAGTATATGCGAGGTGCGATAATAGCACCGATAATTGTAAATGCAATATCTTTTACTGCGAACCACATCATAATCATCCAAGCAGCTTTATAACTCATATTACCACCCATGAAGAAATTGACTGCCCCGTACATATAAGTAGTACCGATAATATACGTTAAAATGATTCCTGTGAAAGAGGCAATTGCAAATGTACTGAATGTTGGTCGTTCTTTTTGTTCTACTAGTTTTCCTGATACGTAAGCAACGATAATAAATGCAATAATAAAACCACCAGTAGGATCTAAAAGTGCCCCGAATCCAGCTTTGAAGTTAGCGAAAATTGGTGCACCAGCTAAGCCAACGAGCATATACACAGTCATTGATAATGCACCAAGTCTACTTCCAAGAAGAAGCCCTGCTAAAATTGCAAAAAATGGTTGCATAGATAATGGGATGCCCGCTACTTGCAGGAATGGTGCCCAAGATACAATATTTGCACCAATGGCCATAAGAGCGACGAACATGGCAGCTAATGCTAAATCTAAAACATGAAATCTTCTCATAATGTTAACCTCCTGTTGTTTTTAGGTTAACATTATCGTAGCGAAAATATTTACTTGTTGTCAATCAAAATATTTTGATAAGAAGGCTTCAAATACTCTCTTAGCAACGTATACGGAATACGAAATTGAGGAATTCCGCTTGAATAAGGAGCAATCTCATATAAAGGGAAATAAATGACGAGGTTGTCCGGTTCTAAAAAGAAGTGAAACTTTTTCGTACTCATTATTTTTTCAGTTGCATCAGGAAAATAAATGCCTTCATTTTGTTTAATTTGTCTTACAATCTCAGCGCGGATTATTTCTTTATATTTATCTTCTTGTTGAAATAAATCGTCTAAGTGTAGTAACTTTTTTTCTTTTAAATCAAATGTGTTTGCCTTCCACGTATAAAGACCGTGTGCTCCGCCTGTATATTGATAGTAATTCAAATATAGGCTGAGTAAGGGTGGTTTATTTAAGGAGATTTTATAATCAACATTCGCCACGTACGGATGAAAAGGTGTGCTAGATCCTTCTGTTTCTTTATAATATTTTTTTGCGTCTTTTTCTAATTTAGTTTTAAATTTGTCAGTAGACTTTTTGTAATAGAAATTGAGCTTATTTTGAAATTTAGAATCGGAAAAATTGTGAAAAGAAGGTCTGTTAATTTGATATTCTATATAAGGTTTCTTACCTTTTTTTGTTACAGTCTGAACATCGATTGTCAGGTTGGATGCTTTGGCTGCTAGTGCACAATTTGGTACAATAGTCAGCAAGGAGAGCATAAGCAGTAATATACAAAATTTCTGTTTCATTTAGGTGAAACCTCCTTATATAAGTGTTATAAGTAGTTTGAAAATAAATAGGTAAAATTATACATTCAATTAAAGTAAGAGA
This sequence comes from Bacillus sp. EB106-07-01-XG149, assembly GCF_058791555.1. Taxonomy (NCBI): domain Bacteria; kingdom Bacillati; phylum Bacillota; class Bacilli; order Caryophanales; family Bacillaceae; genus Bacillus; species Bacillus sp. EB106-07-01-XG149. Next base: position 429,811 of record NZ_JBYTDP010000005.1, read on the forward strand.
AGGAGGAAACGATATGGGAAAAACTTTAATGGATTCACTTGGAATTGAGTTGTTAGAGATGACAGAAGATAAGGTGGTTGCTACGATGCCTGTTGATGAGCGTACGCATCAGCCATTTGGTTTTTTACACGGTGGTGCATCTCTTGCATTAGCGGAAACAGTAGCAAGTGTCGGTTCATACAATTTAATTGATCAAGAGAAATGTATTTGTTTCGGTCTAGAAATTAATGCAAATCACATTCGCTCAAAGAAAGATGGAATTGTAACAGCGATCGGGACACCGATACATAGAGGACATTCAACGATGGTTTGGGATGTGCGTATTATTGATGAAAATGATGATTTACTATGCATATCAAGATGTACAGTAGCAATTAAAGAAAAACGTGAAAAGTAAAAAGAGGCGGCTCAATAGAGCGCCTCTTTTTTATAATTAGAACTGGATTTTCTTCTCTAAGAAACCTTTTAGCTCGCTAATTGGCATACGAACTTGTTCCATTGTGTCACGGTCACGTACTGTAACAGCTTTGTCTTCAACTGAGTCGAAGTCGTAAGTGATACAGAATGGTGTACCGATTTCGTCTTGACGACGGTAACGTTTACCGATAGAACCAGTTTCGTCAAAGTCTACCATGAAGTCTTTAGCTAGTTCTGCGAATACTTCAGTAGCACCTTCAGATAGCTTTTTAGATAATGGTAAGATAGCTGCTTTGTATGGTGCTAAAGCAGGGTGGAAACGAAGAACTGTACGAGAATCGTTTTCTAATTGCTCTTCTTCATATGCATCACATAAGAATGCTAATGTTACGCGGTCAGCACCTAAAGATGGCTCGATGCAGTACGGTACGTAACGCTCATTCGTTTGTGGATCGATATAGTTAAAGTCTTCATTAGAGTGTTCCATGTGACGTTTTAAATCGAAGTCTGTACGAGATGCTACGCCCCATAGTTCGCCCCAACCGAATGGGAATCGGAATTCAATATCAGTTGTTGCGTTACTGTAGTGAGATAATTCCTCTTCACCGTGGTCACGAAGACGCATGCTTTCTTCAGTCATACCAAGTGAAAGTAACCAGTTCTTACAAGTTTCACGCCAGAATGCGAACCACTCTAAATCTTCACCAGGCTTACAGAAGAATTCAAGTTCCATTTGTTCGAATTCACGTGTACGGAATGTGAAGTTACCAGGCGTGATTTCGTTACGGAAGCTCTTACCGATTTGGCCGATACCAAATGGAAGTTTTTTACGCATAGAGCGTTGTACGTTTTTGAAGTTTACGAAAATACCTTGTGCTGTTTCAGGGCGAAGGAAGATTTCGTTCGTGCTAGACTCTGTAACACCTTGGAATGTTTTGAACATTAAGTTGAACTGACGGATTTCAGTGAACTCTTCACTACCACAATCAGGACATTTTACTTCATGCTCTTTCATTAAGTCAGCCATTTGGTCGAAAGTAAGACCATCAACAACCATTTCAATGCCTTTTGCATCTAATGCATCTTCAATTAATTTGTCAGCACGGTGACGCGCTTTACATTTTTTACAGTCGATCATTGGATCGTTGAAGTTACCAACGTGACCAGAAGCGATCCAAGTTTTTGGGTTCATTAAAATAGCTGCGTCTAAACCAACGTTGTATGGAGATTCTTGAATGAATTTTTTCCACCAAGCTTTTTTAACGTTATTTTTTAATTCGATTCCAAGTGGACCGTAATCCCAAGTGTTTGCAAGACCACCGTAAATTTCAGAACCAGGGAAAACAAAACCGCGATGTTTTGCTAAGTTTACAACTTGTTCCATTGAATACATAATAAAATCCTCCTTTTGAAAGTTAACGTATTGGCGATGACGTGCTCAGATACTAGTGAAACGAGCGGTATATGCTTTGAAAACATAAAAAAACGCTCATCCCAAGGCTTAATTGCCTAGGGACGAGCGTTTGCCCGCGGTTCCACCCTAGTTGATACACAACAGGTGCATCCACTTTATCACGTATTGCTCGGGACTGCCGTTTCCTTGCGGCTTCAGGCTTTCACTATCCCTGAATCGCTTTTGTGCAAGTACTTATAAGTCCGTCATCGCTACTTATATTAATAATAATGAACATATTCTAACACGTTCTTTTTTAAATCTCAATAGAGGAACGCGTCTATCTATGATAGAGTCTCGCCTATTTTTTCGTTATTTATTCCGTAATTTTGTTTAATGTGCTTAATTGCTTCACGTTTACTAAGCGAGGCAAGCTCGTTATTTTGCACGTATTCCCAAACGACATCGGGCTTTGTTTTTGCATATTCGCGAAGGACCCAGCCAATCGCTTTTTGAATGAAAAATTCTTTTGAAGAATGTAGCTGTCCAATAATCCAGAAAAGAAGTTCTTCATCCATCTTTTGTTTATATTTTAGCTGGAATAAAATAGCGGCGCGTTGTAACCATATGTTATCTGATGCAATCCATTTTGGAATATAGGCGGAAATTAATTCTGGATGTTTTAAAAAGATATTCCCTAAAAATGTAGGAACGATGCTATCGACAGAATCCCACCAAGATTTTGTTACAATGAGTTCTTCTAAAAACGGGATATGCGTTTCGTTTATATGTTTTTTATATTTTTGCATAATATCGAGTGCAGCCGCTTGAAATTCACGTTCTGGTAAATCCCAAAGCTCACATACGATAACTTGGAAATCTTTTTGATCTGGGAGAGTATGTATTTGGATGACGTCTTTCAATAATTGTCTTCTTTCAGGTGTTTGAATTCCGAGAAATGGGAAGTGATTTTTCATATAACGTGCCATCGGTTCCGCTTTTTCAAGGTTTTTATGAGCTATGAAATGCTCTTGTAATGCTTGTACAAATGGATGCATAAGTGCGTTCTCCTTTCTTATTACCTTTCTCATACCATTATACAGAGAGTTTGGATAAATTTTAAAACATAACTTGTAAAGTAATGAAATATGTTGAGAGTAGAGAGGAGAGGATAAGATGGAAGATCAAGGCGTACTAGCAGGTTTCTTTGCTCTTAGTTTTGCGTTTATTCTTGTTGTATTGATTTGGGCAATTATTGCGTATTTATTAACGGCTTTTGCACTGTATACGATGGCGAAAAATGATGGTGCAACGGATGGTGCTCTTGCGTTTATTCCTTTTTTAAATAGTAAGATCTGGGGTGATTTAGCAAAAGACAAATTACCGGATTTCTTAAAAGAAGAAGCAGGATGGAAAGTATTCGGCATATATGTCGCGTGTTTCATTTTTAACTTCGTACCAATTCTATATTTAATAGCAACAGCTGTATCGATTGTGCTATCTATTTATCTTATCTACGCAATTTTAGATAGATACGGAACGAATTCTATATTGTTTACGATTATTCATACAATCACATTTTCGGTTTTCTTACCGATTCACTTGTTCATTATTCGGAATGAGCCGGTAAGGTATAACGAGTAGATATATGCGGGGAGCTGTTTCAAAGATATTTTGGAACAGCTCTTTGTTGGTTAATCGATATTTCGTTGACCAAGAAAAAAGGGCTGCCACATAGGACAGCCCTTTTTTACTACATAAGGTAGCGTAAATAAATATAAATATGAGAAATGATTAATGAAACGATCATAATTGGGAAGCCGACTTTAAGGAATTCCATGTAGCTAAATTTATGGCCCTCACGACTTGCGATACCTGCAACAATTACGTTAGCAGAAGCTCCGATTAATGTTCCGTTTCCACCTAGACAAGCACCTAATGCTAATGCCCACCATAATACGTCGATTTGTGCGTCAGAAGGTGATAAACCTAGACCAACTGCCATATCGTTAATAAGTGGGATCATTGTTGCAACGAATGGAATGTTATCAATTGTTGCAGAGGCGATACCAGATACCCATAAAATCAGGATAGATGCGTAAGAAACATCTCCGCCTGTTATTCCAATTACTTTTTGAGCTAACATTTTGATAAGGCCGATATCAATAAGTCCTCCAACAAGTACGAATAGTCCTGCGAAGAAGAAGATTGTTACCCACTCTACACTTGCGAATACCTCTTCAATTTCATGTTCTTTTACACCGATTAGCATAAGTACAGTAGCACCAGTTAAAGCGATGATAGCTGCATCAACATGGAAGATCGAATGAGTCATGAAACCTACGATTGTAAGTCCAAGTACTGTTAAAGATTTTTTCATTAATACTGGATCTTTAATGTATTGTTTTTCATCTAAACTCATTAATTTTTTAATTTGTACAGGATCAGCAATTAATTGTTTACGGTACATGAAGTAAAGTATTGTCGCTGTAACAGCAATAATAATGATTACGATAGGTGCTAAGTTGAATAAGAAAGCATTGAAATCTAAATGCTTATTTGCAGAACCAATCATAATATTTGGCGGATCACCAATTAATGTTGCTGTTCCTCCAATGTTTGAAAAAATAATTTCAGAAAGTAAATAAGGAACAGGATTTACTTGCAGTATGCGCGTAATAGATAAAGTAACTGGAACAACAAGAAGTACAGTTGTAACGTTATCTAAAAATGCGGAACCAAGCGCAGTAAGTAAGGAAAGTGAAATTAAAATTTTAATTGGATTTCCTTGCGCCCCTTTTGCTGCTTTAATGGCAACGTATTGGAAGACACCCGATTTACTCGTAATGTTCACCAGAATCATCATACCGATGAGTAGCGTAATCGTCCCCCATTCAATATGTTTCGTAAAGGCGTTGTGTAAATCAACGACCCCCATAATTACCATGAGTGCTGCACCAAGAAGTGCGATGACAGCGCGATTAATTTTTTCTGAAATAATAATGGCATATGTAATTAAAAAGACTGCGATAGCAAAATAATACTGCCAGTTTGCGAGCTCTTGCGTTGTTTCGTGCAAAACTCTCATCTCCTTTCATTCACTTTTCTTAGTGTGTCAAAAATGTTCCCAACGAAACACACATAAAGTCATTATAAAGTAGAAAAATGGAGGATGTAAATGAGAGGGGGTATTTTGTCATATTTTCTGCATCGGTCATTTTTTCTTATTTTTAAAAATATTTGTGGGCATTTGACATATATATAAGATACATCCAATCTGAATATTTAAAATGGAATTAGCATTCGAGCTTGTTCGTGTAGGAGTGTCAAATAGAAAGGAATGACAAAGATGATAAGGAAGGGATCGTATGGATGAACAACGATTTTTATTTTTGGATTTTGAGTTTACGATGCCCCAGCACAGAAAAAAACCAAAAGGATTTTTCCCGGAAATTATTGAGGTAGGACTCGTTTCGGTTGTTGGCTGTAAGGTAGAAGACACGTATTCAGCTCATGTTAGGCCGAAAACTTTTCCTTCTTTAACGGATCGATGTAAGAAATTTTTAGGAATTAAACAAGAAGTCGTAGATAAAGGAATTTCGTTTCCAGAACTCGTTGAAAAACTTGCAGAATATGAAAGGAGATGTAAACCAACCATTGTTACGTGGGGAAATATGGATATGAAAGTGTTGAAGCATAATTGTGAAATGGCGAGAGTAGACTTTCCGTTCTTAGGACAGTGTCGTGATTTATCACTTGAGTATAAGAAGTTTTTTGGAGAGAGAAATCAAACAGGATTGTGGAAAGCAATTGAGGCATATGGAAAAGCAGGGACGGGTAAGCATCATTGTGCGCTAGATGATGCGATGACGACGTATAATATTTTTAAATTAGTAGAAAAAGATAAAGAGTATTTAGTGAAACCAGCACCTCCAACATTGGGAGAACTCGTTGATTTTTCAAAAGTGTTAAAGAAAGTGAGTACACAGTAACGACCAAATTGCACAGTATGTAATTTGGTCGTTTTGTTTTTTTAAAGTTTGTAGTCTTTTTTTAACTGCTCTAATGTTTCTAGACTACGAACCGCAAAAGGTGAATCATCTTCAGAAAATGAATTCATTTGAGTTTCTAATGCTAATTTGAGTGACTCTGTATACTCTGGAATTTCTCCTTCATATTTCTTCACCATTTGCTCTGGAATGTTCGTCTGTTCACGGAAAGCTAAAGCACGTCTTTCATGGAAAAATGGTACGTCAGCTTGTTTTACGTTATGTAAGTCACCTTGCACCGGATGTTTTAAAACAGCTAACACTTTTACGACGTAACTGCCAGGACGGCTATTTGTAACTTCGCCGATGTATTTGCCAGTTTTATAAATACCAGTAACGATTTCACCAATTTCAAATGTTTCTCTCATATTTTTCACCTCAAGTTTATAGTAAGGAAAGTATGCGAAGGAGTCAAAGAAATCATTCGCTTTCGGAATGCCCCCTTGAGAATATGGATAGGTTCCACTATAATTTTATATTATATAACAGAAAATTCTGATGTTTTTTAAAATCCTATAATAAGGAGTGTTCCGTATGATGCCTTTATATTTTCCGGAAGATAAAACAGAATATATTATTCCAGGGATTGTTTGCGTTCTATTTATCATTGGTGCCGTTGCTACGTGGCGTATGTTCATTCGTGTATCAAAACGCGAAGCGGAGCGATTACAGAAAGTTGAAGAAAAACTTTTAGCGGAAAAGAAACAGTAACTCATTTTTGTATGTTTCCCTCTATGCTCGGACAATCTAAGGGCAGAATATATTTTGGAGGGAATAGAATGAAAAAACGGCTTTTTTTTAGTTGTTGTTTATTATTTCTGATGGCAGGTTGTGACCAAGGAAAGCCGAAAGAAATTGACGTGAAATTACATAATGCTTCAGGCGATGAAGTGGGGACTGCGAAAGTAGAGCAACAAACAAGCGGAGTGAAAATTACGATTAAAGGGGAAGGTTTTGCACCAGGCCCGCACGGCATACATGTACACGAAATTGGTGAGTGTAAAGCACCACGTTTTGAATCATCTGGCAATCATTTTAATCCTGATAATAAAAAACATGGACTTCTTAATCCGAAGGGTGCAGAAAACGGTGATTTACCGAACGTAATTGCAGACGGTTCTGGAAAGATCAAGGCAGAAATCGATGCGCCGCACATAACGCTTGAAGAAGGAAAAACAACGATTCATAGAAAAGATGGAGCGTCTATTATTATTACAGAAAACGCTGATGATGGTATGACACAACCAACAGGTAAATCAGGTGATCGAATTGCTTGTGGTGTCATTGTAAAAAAAGCATCGGATATGAAGAAAAAGTAAAAGCTACCGTGCATGGTAGCTTTTTTTGTGAAACGTATTTGAAAAGATATTGATAAAGAAGGTTTTCCCGAATTACCTCCTTTCTTATTATGAAAACGTATGGCGCAGTCTATTTAAGATTTCTTCTAAAACAGATCTTGGACACCCGATGTTAATTCGAATATGTTCTTCTCCGCCTAATCCATATTTCTCACCAGGTTCAACGATGATCTTCCCTTTTTCCTCAAGCAATGTGGTGCGTTCGTTTTGAGAAAGCTGTAGGCGAGAGCAATCAATCCATAATAAAAAGCTACCTTCTGGTTTCGTTACAGAAAGAGCAGGTATGTGATCTTTAATATATTCACAAGCGAATTGAGCGTTATCTTCTATATATAATCGAATTTCATTTAGCCAATCGTTACATTCTGTATAGGCGCTTTGCATCGCTGTATAGGCAAATGTATTTAATCCGTGGAAACCTTGTCTATATTGGATAGATGTAAAGGTTTGACGGAGTTTTTCGTTTGGAATGATAATAATCGATGCCTGTAATCCGGCGATATTAAATGTTTTACTCGGAGCCATACAAGTAATCGTGCATGCTGCTAATTCTTCAGATAAAGAAGCGAACGGTGTATGAGTACGATCTCCGTAAATAATATCGGCATGAATTTCATCCGCGACAACGATTACATTATATTTTGTACATAACGTGCCAAGTTGTGTGAGTTCCTCTTTTGACCAAACACGCCCGATTGGATTGTGAGGACTACAAAGAAGCATGAGTTTGACGCCTTGTTGAAATTGCTTTTCTAAATAATCGAAGTCTATCGCATATGTATCATTTTGTTTCTGTAATGGACTCATGCATAATTGTCTATTGTTTGTTGTGACCATTTCGAAAAATGGGGGATAAATAGGTGGTTGTACGAGAACGGATTCGTTTTCCTTTGTGAAGGCCTGTATGCTCGTACTAAGAGCTGGAACGATTCCGGCGCTAAAGACAATCCATTCTTTTTGAATATCCCAGTTGTACTGTTTTTTTGTCCAGTTACAAATAGTATCTCCAATATTTTCGGGAGGAAGTGTATAGCCGAAAATAGGATGCTCGATACGTTTCTTTAAAGCAGTTTGAATTGGTTGTGGTACTTCAAAGTCCATATCAGCTATCCAAGCGTGGATAAGTTCTTCGTTTTTATATGTATCCCATTTTGTACTATGAGTACCACGTCGATTGACTGTTTTATGAAATAGTTGCATAAGTTTGCCCCCTTCTTCTGTAAAACCGTTAAGTTATGAAAGTTCTCTCTCTTCTTATAGAATAGCTGATGTGATAGGATAAAGAAAAGTATTAAAAAGTGAAAAGGCGGGAAGCGAATGGGTACATATGAAAAGATGATAGAGGTTGTGAAGAATTGGGATCCGTTTCAAATGGGACCGGAGTTTTATGAAACAGAAGCGAGCGATGTTGTGAATGTCGTAAGTGTGTTCGACGACCCAAAGTACATCGCAAAAAAGATTCAACATATATACTTTATGTCTTTTGAGGAAGTACCTGCGCTTGAAAAATGTGAGAAGTTAGCTGTGGAATTACTTGTAATAAAAGAAGGCGGAAGTTGTTCATTGTAGGCTGTCGGAATTTCCGACAGCCTTTTACATTATTGCGCGGAAAACGCAATGATTTCTTCATAAACATGTTCAGGTTTTTCTTCAGGTAGTAAATGTCCTGTGTTTTCGTAAGAAATAAATTTCGAATTTGGTAAATCTTTGTGTAGCCGATGACCTACATGTACAGGGACGACACGATCTTTTTCACCCCAAATGAGTAGTGTAGGTGTTTCTATTTTTTGTAATTCAGTTGAAGATAAGTCACCTTCACGGTCTCTTATCATACGAGTTAAAGCAGGGAATATACGGTTGTCATAAAAAGGAGCGGAGTAACCTTCCTTCATTTCATCGTCAATTAATGAGTGATCATGAACGACATTCATTAAGTTATGAACAATCCCGCGCCGTATAATCCAGTTCTTTACGTATAAATGAAAGAACGGTAAATAAGAAGAGTACAGTAAAGGTAAGGCTGCTCGTGCTAAATAGCTAGAGCTGCATAGTAAAATTGTCTTTGAGATTAATTCAGGGCGTATACGGTTTACGTAGAGAGAAATTTGTCCACCCATAGAATGCCCAACTAACACAATATTTGAGAGAGATAAATGTTCAATTAAATCGATAATAACCGTTGCTAAATTATGATAAGAATACTTAAAGAGATGAGACTTATCACTTTTTCCGAACGGTGGTAAATCAAGAGCTAGTACTGTTCCTGCTTTCGATAATAAAGGAATGAGGCGGCGGTAACTGAATGAGGAAGATAAAAAGCCGTGAACGAGTACGAAAGTAGGACGTTCCGTTTTGTTGTCATGTTCATACAATTCGTAATGAATAGTAGTGCCGCGAGTGGAAAAAGTGAAATAAGGACAAGTATATTCGTGATTCATTTTTTGTCACTCCATTGATTTTTGTTCATATCATTTCCAAGGAAGAAAAAAATATGTTAACAAAAAAAGGCAAGATGACGATGTCATCTTGCCTTTCGCTTATTTATTATTACCCACGAACAATATTAGGCGGTGTTTTTCCTTGTAACCCTGCAACTAAATTTTCAGCGGCTGTCATAGCCATTTGCTGCCTAGTTTTTAATGTTGCAGATCCGATGTGTGGTAAAGTCACAACATTTTGTAATGATAGGAGCGGATTATCTTTTTGAATCGGCTCTTGTGTAAACGTATCAATGCCTGCTGCAAAGATTTTCTTTTCGGTTAACGCATGGATTAACGCTTCTTCATCTACTGTTTTCCCGCGAGAAGCATTAATAAAGATTGCTGTTTCTTTCATTAATGAAAATTCTTTTTCTCCGATAAGATGATACGTTTCATCTGTTAATGGAGTAAGAAGGACAATAAAGTCAGACTGTTTGAGTAGCGTCTGTAAATCACAATATGTAGCATCGAATTGTTGCTCTGCTTCTTCTTTACGGCGACGGTTATAATAAAGAACATTCATATCAAATCCGAATTTCGCTCGTTTTGCAACGGCTTCTCCAATTCGCCCCATTCCGATAATACCGATTGTACTATGGTGTACATCCAGTCCGAAGTGCTCTTTTCCAATTTCGGCGTTCCATTCACCATTTTTCACGTAGGAGTCGAGTTCGCAAACGCGTCGACCAGCAGATAACATAAGAGCGAAAACAAGGTCCGCTACTGTATCATCTAATACATATGGTGTATTCGTTCCGATTACATTTCGCTTTTCCATCGCTTGTAAATCAAAATTATCGTAACCGACAGAAATGTTGCTTATTACTTTTAAGTTAGGAGCTACAGCTAATAATTCTTCATTAATAGCAGATCCGAAATTTAATAATCCATCTTTATCTTGTATTTTCTCTAATAGGACATCACGAGGTACCTTCTCATTTTGCTCCCATTTTTCATAATCACAGTGTTCTAATAAATAGTTTTCTACAAATGTTGGAACTGGTTCAGCAATATAAATTTTTGGTTTCACGGTTCCATCCCCTTTCGCTTTATCACGCATTTTTCCGCTGATTAAAGTTTCACTTTACCCCGCTTTAACGAGCAGTAAGACTCCCACCTAAAAAGACGGTTGAGGCAAAGAAGTGAGGTGGGAGATCAACTGCTCGTAAAAGCCCGATTGGTTCAACTAATAATCCATGGGGTGAACCTTTCCATGAATTAAAGTTTCACTTTATTTTGACATAATTCACTAAAAAAATCTTCTTTTCAAACTGGAAAGGGTATTTGTATAATTTAGACACAAACGAAAAGGAAGGATGATTTATATGGTGACAGAAAAGGAATTAGAATTATTAGCTTGTCTTGAAAAAAGTAGTCGATTATCTGTAGATACATTAGCGAAGCTGTTAAATATAGAAGTAGAAGAAGTAAAGAAGATGGTTGAAAAATTAGAAGCGGAAAAGATTATTGTGGATTATGTAACACATATCGATTGGACGAAGGTGAAAGAACATACAGGTTTAACGGCGATGATCGATGTGAAAGTTACGCCAAAGCGCGGCGTTGGGTTTGATGCGGTTGCTGAACAAATTTATCGTTATTCAGAAGTGAAATCTGTGTATTTAATGTCAGGGACATATGATCTTTCTATTACATTAGAAGGAAAGACAATGGGAGAAGTAGCGATGTTTGTTTCTGAGAAATTAGCAACAATTGAATCTGTCGTTTCTACAACAACGCATTTCATTTTGAAAAAGTATAAACATGAGGGAATTATTTATGAAAAAAACGATGATGATAAGCGCATTGTGGTGACACCATGAAGCAATTTGAACTATCTAGAACGGCAGAATCTTTACAACCATCTGGTATTCGAAAGTTTTTCGATTTAGCAGCAAATATGAAAGGTGTTATTTCTCTTGGAGTAGGAGAGCCTGACTTTGTTACACCTTGGAATGTAAGGCAAGCATGCATCCGTTCTTTAGAACAAGGATATACGTCGTATACAGCAAATGCAGGATTATTGGAACTCCGTCAAGAAATAGCAAAGTATCTAAAAAAACAATTTGCAGTATCTTATGATCCAAACGATGAAATCATTGTTACAGTTGGAGCGAGTCAGGCGTTAGATGTAGCGATGCGCGCCATTATAAATCCTGACGATGAAGTACTCATTATTGAACCAAGTTTCGTTTCTTATGCACCGCTTGTGACATTAGCTGGAGGAGTTCCGGTTCCTGTGGCAACGACTTTAGAAAACGAGTTTAAAGTACAACCAGAACAAATTGAAGCAGCTATTACAGCGAAAACAAAGGCAATTTTGCTTTGTTCACCAAATAACCCAACAGGTGCAATGTTAAATAAATCCGAGCTTGAAGAAATAGCAGTCATTGTTGAGAAGTACAATTTAATCGTATTATCTGATGAAATTTATGCAGAGCTTGTATACGACGAAGTATATACAAGTTTCGCGAGTATTAAAAATATGCGTGAGCATACAATTTTAATTTCAGGATTTTCAAAAGGGTTTGCAATGACAGGGTGGCGCCTCGGTATGATTGCAGCTCCTGTTCAATTTTCGGAATTAATGCTCAAAATTCATCAATATTCCATGATGTGTGCACCGACAATGTCTCAGTTCGCAGCACTTGAAGCGTTACGCGCGGGGAATGATGAAGTAATTCGGATGAGAGACAGTTATAAGAAACGCCGTAATTTTATGACGACATCGTTTAATGAAATGGGTTTAATGTGTCATGTGCCAGGCGGAGCATTTTATGTCTTTCCTTCGATTTCTTCAACTGGACTATCTTCGGCAGAATTTGCAGAACAGTTATTATTAGAAGAAAAGGTGGCTGTTGTACCTGGAAGTGTATTTGGCGAAAGTGGTGAAGGATTTATTCGTTGCTCGTATGCAACATCGCTTGAACAACTTATGGAAGCAATGAAGAGAATGGAACGGTTTGTAGAAAATAAAAAAAGGACAAAACAGAATACGTTTTGTCCATAAAAGGGGGGGAATACTAGAAAGCCATGTGTTAGTATTCTATCCCAATATTGGAGAATTATACGTACTCTAGGAAATTTTTCGTTAATTTTGAATGAGTTCTGTCATAGTGGTATAATTTACTAATATAAGGTATGCGTATCCTGAGTAGCTTTAGTTAGGGTACGTACTAACTAATCGGATATTTAACAATAAATCATCTGCTTTGCTATCTACAATTGTAGAGAAAATGGTAAACGTATGGGAGTGTTTCATATGTCAGAACAATATACAACTGGAGTGGTTGTAACAGGGAAAGTGACTGGGATTCAAGATTACGGAGCATTTGTAGCGTTAGATGCAGAAACACAAGGGCTTGTGCATATATCTGAAATTACAAATGGATATGTAAAGGATATTCATGACTTTTTAAAAGTCGGCGATACAGTAGAAGTAAAAGTACTTTCAATTGATGAAGAACACAGAAAAATGAGTTTATCGTTAAAAGCGGCGAAAAGAAAACAAGGACGGATTCTTATACCGAATCCATCTGAGAACGGATTTAATACGCTGCGAAAAAAGCTAACAGAATGGATTGAAGAGTCCGAGGTAACAAAGTAAAAGAGGAGCGCATATGAGCGTTCCTCTTTTACTTTGTTTTATGATATATATTTGCAAATATGATTGCATGCAATCATATTCGTATGTCGGAGGTGAAGTAAGGACATACTGACTAGCGAATTTCGTTCGTTTCTGGGTGAGTGCCAAGATTTTCTGATGGTTTAAAGAGTAAACCAAGATTGATAAGCCCAGAAATACCAACGATGCCGTAAATAATACGGGAAAGAGCTGAATTTTGTCCACCGAAAATGGCAGCCACTAAGTCAAACTGGAAGAACCCGATCAGTCCCCAGTTAACAGCACCAATTACAGTAAAGACTAATGCGATACGTTGCAGAGTACTCATGAAAAAGCCCCCCTTAATTGTGAAGCATGAGCAAGCGATGAGTTAATTAACTCCTTTATAGAATGGCGTAGTTATGTTGTTTTTATACATAAAAAATATAAGAAAAAGGATGTATATACATCTATACCGAAAAATGCGAATTTTTATGCAAAAAATGAACTTTTTCTAAAAAATATATTTTGGTTACGTTTACAATTGTTGAATCGCTTGATTTACAACTTCAGTTTCGCTAAAGTGAATACAGAAATACATATACATTATTGGAGGGAAAAAGATGAGTACACATGTAACGTTCGACTATTCTAAAGCGTTATCCTTCATCGGTGAACATGAAATCACTTATTTACGTGATGCAGTGAAAGTAACACATCATGCAATCCACGAAAAAACTGGAGCTGGGAACGATTTCCTTGGGTGGGTAGACCTTCCGCTTCAATATGACAAAGAAGAATTTGCTCGCATTCAAAAATGCGCAGAAAAAATTAAAAATGACTCTGACATTTTACTTGTTGTAGGTATCGGTGGTTCTTACCTAGGAGCACGTGCAGCAATTGAAATGTTAAACCATTCTTTCTACAACACGCTATCTAAAGAACAACGTAAAACTCCACAAGTGCTATTTGTTGGACAAAACATTAGCTCCACTTACATGAAAGATTTAATGGACGTATTAGAAGGTAAAGACTTCTCTATTAACGTTATTTCCAAATCAGGTACAACAACAGAGCCGGCACTAGCATTCCGTATTTTCCGTAAGTTATTAGAAGAAAAGTATGGAAAAGCAGAAGCTCGCAAACGTATTTATGCAACGACAGATAAAGCACGTGGTGCATTAAAAACATTAGCTGATAACGAAGGTTACGAAACATTCGTTATTCCAGATGATGTTGGAGGCCGTTTCTCTGTATTAACGCCAGTTGGTTTATTACCAATCGCAGTAAGTGGCTTAAATATTGAAGAGATGATGAAAGGTGCAGCTGCTGGTCATGGTGACTTCGGTACATCAGAACTAGAAGAAAACCCAGCTTACCAATATGCAGTAGTTCGTAATGCTTTATACAATAAAGGAAAAACAATTGAAATGCTTGTTAACTATGAGCCAGCACTTCAATACTTCTCTGAGTGGTGGAAACAGTTATTTGGTGAAAGTGAAGGAAAAGATCAAAAAGGTATTTTCCCATCTTCAGCAAACTTCTCAACTGACTTACACTCATTAGGTCAATACGTTCAAGAAGGTCGTCGTGACTTATTCGAAACAGTTCTGAAAGTAGGTAAATCTACACATGAACTAACAATTGAATCAGAAGAAAACGATTTAGATGGATTAAACTACCTTGCTGGTGAAACTGTAGACTTCGTAAACACAAAAGCATACGAAGGTACATTACTTGCACATAGCGATGGTGGAGTACCAAACTTAATCGTAAATATCCCTGAATTAAATGAGTACACATTCGGTTACCTTGTATACTTCTTCGAAAAGGCATGTGCGATGAGCGGCTACTTATTAGGCGTAAATCCATTTGACCAACCAGGAGTAGAAGCATACAAGAAAAACATGTTTGCTTTACTTGGTAAACCAGGATTTGAAGAGTTAAAAGCAGAATTAGAAGAGCGTTTAAAATAATAAAAAGCGACCGGATTCCGGTCGCTTTTTATTATTTTATCGAAAAGTCCATCAATATATTCAAACTAGAGTGGGTATGCTAAAGAAAAAGTCTAGGAGGGATGGGCTTGATTCCGATTCAATCAAATTTAGAAGGACGTACATATGCGTTATATAAGTTAGAAGAGATAATGAAGCCACTTGGGTATAGCATTGGTGGCAATTGGGATTACAATAAAGGATGCTTTGATTATAAAATTGATGAAGAAGATGGCTATCAATTTCTGCGAGTGCCATTTACAGCAGTAGATGGAGAGCTAGATGTACCTGGTGTAATAGTCCGTCTTGGAACGCCTTATATTCTTTCGCACGTATATCAAGACGAACTAGATGATCACGTAAATACTTTAACGGCTGGAACGAGTGGAATGGATCAATTTGCTGAGCCGAAAGATCCAGATGGAGATGTGAAAAGAAAATATATCAATATTGGGAAAGTGCTCATGCAGGAACTAGAAAAACATTTTCTTAATGGTGAATAACAATGAGTATGTCGCTTTCAATGAGAACAAAGGAATGGACTGGATTAATCATATATTGTTCGTCGCGTTTTATACCTAGTAAGAGAATATTTTGCTTTAAAAGAGTATAGCTACAATTTGCAAAAGTTTGTCCAGTGCAGGAAGGATAAAGCTCCATCAGTTGTAATTTGTTATCAGAGATTTCATCGTAAAGTGAGAATAGTACGCCTGAAATGGAAGGGAATAAAAGAGAAGCGGTAAATACGTAGCTCGTTAATTTATTTCCTTCTATAATTTCTGATACACCAGCTCTCGTTGCATTTTGTATTTGTTCAGAAGTAAGAAGTTCAGCGATGCAGTGAATGTTTGGGTTGAGACCTTTTGCAGTTAAAATATTTAAAATGGACTGTGTATCTGCTAAGCTTTCATTTTTTTCTTTATCAGCTGTTATTAATATAGTGTGAGCAGTTGTAATATTAGCTTTTAATAAAGTTTGATCGTGATGCGGGCAACCCTTTATAAATTCTAAATGATGAAATGGTTTTGGAAGTAAAGAAAGTGTTTCATCAATTAACACGATATCAAGGTTCGGTTGTAAGATGTGCATTTGTTTTACAACATGTTTTGCCCGTTCGTTCCAGCCGACGATAATCATATGACCGTTAGAGGTAGCGGCTTCTTCTCCTTTAATTTTCATATATTGCTTATTAATCATATCAGTGGCGAACAGAACCATATAATAAGAACAAAAACCGGTTCCAAATAAAATAATCCCCATACCGATAAGTTTGCCTATTAGTGTATGCGGGGCAAAGTCACCATAGCCAACGGTGAAAATGGTAACGATTGACCACCAAACTCCATCAAACCATGTGGTGAAGTGCGATGGCTCTAATCTATGTATAAGGAAGCCAGAAGAAGCAGTAAGTACAACAATAAAGCAAACTAAACGAAAAATAATGGAATCACGAAATGTATCTACTAAATTTGGACGGGATTTCAAACTTTTATTCCTCCTTACTTTGCAGGACTACATTCATTGTTACCATTATAGAAAAAAGAAAAACTCTCTAATTTAAAAGAGAGTTTGTTTTACATTACATACTTTCTAATTCAGTTTGTTGGACACTTTCAAGATGCTGGAGGGCGTAGTAAACATCAGCAGTATGCCTTTTTTGATCGATAGATAATTTCAAATGTAAATAGTGAGAGCCATTCTCCAATGTTTTGAGCTTCATATTCTTAACTTTTATATCCATTTCTTTTATTTCTTCAATTACAATTGGGATATTGTCCATATTTCGCACAACAAGTTTTACTGCGATATCACGTTGACGAAATGATCTCGGTCCTACAAATTTCATTGTTAATGGTATAAGTTCGACGCTAATCATAAGGAAACACATTCCGAAAATCGCTTCGATATAGAATCCAGCCCCAACAGCAATACCAATACCAGAAGCACCCCAAATCATAGCAGCAGTCGTTAGTCCTGCAATGCTATCGTTTCCTCTTCGTAAAATAACACCGGCACCTAAAAAACCGATTCCTGATACAATTTGAGCGGCAAGTCGAAGTGGATCCATATTCATATGATCGGTATGTGGCAAATTGTAAGCCGCTTTAATAGAAACAATCGTCAGGAGGCAACTAATAATAGAAATAACTAAACAAGTTTTTAAACCAAGTGGTTTCCGTTTTAATTCGCGCTCTAAACCGATAGCGAACCCTAAAATAGCCGAGAGACCTAGTTTGATTAATAAATCGGCATAGTCCATATATATTCCTCCTTGTAT
>NZ_JBYTDP010000006.1:0-212676 GCF_058791555.1 Bacillus sp. EB106-07-01-XG149
TAAAGTTAGTTTGTCTAGCATCTAAAAATAAAAATTGACGTTTCACGTTGTTTGTTTCGTTCAGTTTTCAAAGAACTTGTTTGCCGCTCCAGAAGCGACTTCACCATATTAACATCTTCGTTTTTTGATGTCAACTAAGTTTTAAAATTTCTTTTTTGTCGTTTTCTGCGTTTCCGCATCAGCGACGTTTATTAATATACCATCATGATTTTTAAATAACAAGTGTTTTTTTAAAAAAACACAAAAAAATATCCATCCTACTTTCTTCTATATAGAGACGCCTCATCCCATCTACGGAAAACAGCTATTTAAATTGTATACCAATACACTCTAGTTAACCAAACTGTATTTCATAACCCCTTCCTAGATTTTCATTCTCTTCTATATTAACGCCTGATCATTCGCTTCTCTATAGACTAACAATATAAAAAACAAATTAATCCAAACTAAAAAATAGATTCACCACTTCCTACATAAAGCAAACATGCCGATTTTTAGTTTTGTTCCTCCACACAAACTATTAATTGAACGAATCGGTTGTTTACAGACAGCTCGATTAGGTAATAGTCTTATCGCTCGGCGAATAGCGGCATAAATAACGAAATTCCAACAAAAACATTAACTTAAGATTATTGTTAGAATTTTTTTACATTTAATTAATGAAAAATATCCATTTTTTGTTATATAGTAAGAAAGGACGTACTCAACTATAAATAAACCAATGGAGGAATTACTTTATGGATAGGTTAACAAAGTTTTCATTAAAAAACCGCGCTGCTGTTATCATCATGGTTTTTCTCATTTCCGTACTTGGCGTTTATTCCGGATCTAAACTACCTATGGAATTTTTACCAAGCATCGATAATCCAGCAGTCACTGTCACAACCTTATCTCAAGGACTCGACGCTGAAGCGATGACGAAAGAAGTAACTGATCCCCTCGAAAAACAATTTCGCAATTTAGAACACATCGACAGCATCACCTCTTCTACGCACGAGGGATTATCACGTATCGATATCGCGTATACATCCAAAGCAAATATGAAAGACGCAGCACGCGAGGTTGAAAAGGCCATTAACACAATTAAATTACCTAAAGATGCAACGAAACCAATAGTTAGCCAATTAAATACTTCTATGATCCCACTCGCTCAAATTGCTATCCAGAAGCAAAACGGTTTTTCAAAAGCAGATGAAAAGCAAATCGAAAAAGAAATCGTACCACAACTCGAAAGCATTGATGGTGTTGCCAACGTTATGTTTTTCGGAAAATCAACCTCTGAATTATCTATCACACTAGACCCAAACCAATTAAAAGATAAAAACGTAGCAACAGAACAAATATTAAAAGTTTTACAAGGAAAAGAAACTTCCACTCCAGCTGGAGCAATTACCGTTAATAAAGAAGAATATAATCTTCGTGTCATTGGGGATATAAAAAATGTAGATGATATTAAAAACATAACTGTTGCACCTCAAGTAAAATTGCAAGATGTTGCTCAAATTGAACTTAAACAACACTACGATACAATCTCACATATAAACGGAGAAGAAGGAACCGGATTAATCATCATGAAAGAGCCAAGCAAAAATGCAGTTGCAATCGGAAAGGAAATCGATAAGAAAATCAAAGATATAAGTAAACAATATAAAGATCAGTTTTCTATTAAACTTTTAGCCTCAACTCATGAGCAAGTTGAAAATGCTGTTACTAGTATGGGCAAAGAAGTAATTCTTGGAGCAATTGCTGCAACTCTAATTATCTTAATCTTTTTGCGTAACTTCCGAACGACACTCATCGCCGTTGTCAGTATTCCATTATCTATTTTATTAACACTCTTTTTACTACACCAATCTAACATCACACTTAACACCTTAACGCTTGGTGGTTTAGCAGTTGCAGTTGGACGTCTCGTTGATGATAGTATCGTTGTCATCGAGAACATTTTCCGCCGTTTACAAAAAGAATCTTTCTCTAAAGATATTATTCTCGATGCAACGAAAGAGGTCGCCGTCGCAATTACTTCTTCTACTTTAACAACGGTCGCTGTTTTCTTACCTATCGGCCTCGTATCAGGAGTAATCGGAAAATTAATGTTACCTATGGTATTAGCAGTTGTATATTCTATACTATCATCCTTAATCGTTGCACTAACAGTTGTTCCACTTATGGCTTTTTTACTACTCAAAAAAACAAAGCACAAAAAGCCAAGTTCTTCACCACGATATGTCGCTACATTAAAGTGGGCTCTTTCGCATAAATTCATTATTCTACTTACTGCTTTATTATTATTCGTAGGATCAATTGCAGCCTATGTATTACTACCGAAAGCGAACATAAAATCTGAAGACGACACAATGTTATCTATTAATATGACTTTCCCAACTGATTACGCTCCTGAAACGCAAAAACAAAAAGCCTTCGATTTCGAAAAGAAATTACTTTCTAATTCGGATGTAACGGATGTTATTTTACGAATGGGATCTAGCGCAGAAGATGCACAATGGGGGCAAACGACAAAAAATAATCTTGCCAGTATATTTGTAGTCTTCAAGAAAGGCTCTGATATTGATCAATATATTAAAGAGTTAAAGAAAGAACATAAAGCTTTTGAGCCTGCTGAACTAGATTATATAAAAACGAGTTATTCAAGCTCTGGTGGTGGCAACAATTTGCAATTCAACGTAACAGCTACTAACGAAACGAATTTAAAAGAGGCTGCTACTATCGTCGAAACAAAACTAAAAAATATGACTGCTCTCTCTAAAGTAAAAACAAATTTAGAAGACTCTAAGAAAGAATGGCAAATCCATGTTGATCAAACAAAGGCCGAACAACTAGGCTTAACACCAGAATTAGCAGCTCAACAAGTAGCATTCCTTATGAAGAAATCACCTATTGGTGAAGTTTCAATTAATAATGAAAAAACAACTATTATAATAGAACACAAAAAAGAAAACATTACTAAACAAGAAGACATTTTAAACACAAACATACTATCACCTATTAATGGACCAATTCCTTTAAAAGACATTGCAACTATTTCAGAAAAGCAACTTCAAACAGAAGTCTTCCATAAAGACGGAAAAGAAACGATTCAAATTACTGCCGAGGCCTCAAATGAAGATTTAAGTAAAGTAAGCGCAGAAGTAAACGAAACGATAGCTAACTTAGACTTACCTAGCGGCGCAAAAGTAACTATTGCAGGTGCAACTGAATCTATGCAAGAGAACTTCACAGATTTATTCAAAATTATGGGGATTGCAATCGGGATTGTATATTTAATTATGGTTATCACCTTCGGACAGGCGCGCGCTCCTTTTGCAATTTTGTTCTCCTTGCCATTAGCTGCTGTTGGCGGTATTTTAGGGTTAATCATTTCAGGAACACCTGTTGATGTAAATTCCTTAATCGGCGCATTAATGTTAATCGGGATTGTCGTTACAAACGCTATTGTATTAATAGAAAGAGTGCAACAAAATCGGGAACACGGCATGGAAACAAGAGAAGCCTTACTAGAAGCGGGTTCTACTAGATTACGTCCAATTATTATGACAGCTATAACGACAATCGTCGCTATGCTTCCTCTCCTATTTGGTCAATCGCAAGCAGGAAGCATGGTATCAAAAAGTCTTGCCGTCGTTGTCATCGGTGGTTTAGCAGTCTCAACCGTTCTTACATTAGTAGTCGTTCCAGTTATGTATGAACTATTAGATAAAATCGGGAGAAAAAGACGCTCTCGTAGAAAAATAAGCACTTCTACAGAAACACCTGATATTTAAAGAAAAAGGCGTTATCTTCAAGAACGAAGATAACGCCTTTTCTCTACTTACTGATATAATCCATCATTTTTTGAGCATATCGCTCTAGAGGTTTACCAGAATCTACAATAAGACATTCACTATTTAAAGGTCTTTTACTACCATCTAACCACTTTTTAAAAGCTACTTCCGAATCGACTTTTCCAATCTGACTGACCATACGTTTACGTGTTTGTAACCTATTATTAATCTCCTCCATATCATTAAGATAGCATTCAATATATTTATATTTCACACCATGTTTATTAGACAGTTTCATTCCTTTTTCAACCATCCCTTCATATAAACATGGACTATCTAATATAACACTATGCCCTTGTTCTAAATAAGAATCAATCAATGCCCATTCAACATCGTATGATACTCCTCCAACAATTGTCGATTCAACCCCTTTCATTTCTAATGATTGTAACAATGCCGATTTCAAAACGTCATGATTTACAATTACAGCACCCGTTAACTTCGCTATATACTTAGAAACTGTCGATTTTCCCGATCCAGGAAAACCTGACATTTGCAGAAAAAACAAATTAACTTCTCCTCTCACCTGTACCTATTCATCTATATAATCAATTACAAATTCAACAATCATTACATCCATTCCTTCTATATTAAAATACAAAAAGAACTCTCTACTTATAAGTAGAGAGTTCCTCTTTATAATTTATGCCACTTTTGCTTTCTTCGTCGTTTTACTTTTTCTTTTCGTTCCTGTAAAACGCTTGTGCAATATAGATGCTACCAAGCGTGAAATAACGTTGAATAGTAATACCATAATAATTAATACAGCTGCAGATTTTGTCGCAATCAACTTTGCATCCGGAATAACTCCTTCAGAATTTAACTTCCAAATGTGAACCGCTAACGTTTCAGCTGGTCTAAATGGATTTAAAGGATGCGCAGGACTTGAGAAGTCCGCTGCTGAATTTAAAATCGGGGATGTTAAACCCGCTGTGTAAATTAACGCTGCCGCTTCACCAAATATACGACCTGCCGCTAAAATAATACCTGTAATAATTTGCGGTAATGACGACGGAATAATGATACGAGCAATTGTTTGCCATTTCGTTGCACCTAATCCAAGACTTGCCTCTTTTACATTATGAGGCACTTCTGAAATCGCATTTTCACAAACACGTGTTAAACCTGGTAAGTTTAAAATAGTTAAAGCAAGAGCACCGCCCATTACTGTGTATCCCCAACCCGTCATGGTAACGAACACTAACAAACCGAATAAACCAACAACAATCGAAGGTAACGACGCCATTGTCTCAATACATAAGCGAACAAAATTTAAAAAGCGCCCTTGTTTTGCGTACTCTGCTAAATATATTCCAGCCCCTAACCCAAGAGGAATAGATATAACAAGCGTTATAACAAGCATGTAGAAAGAATTGAATAACTGTGGACCAATCCCACCACCAGCTCTTGTATTACTTGGTTCTCCAAACAAAAAATCAGGATCCCAAAATCCCCATCCCTTTTGCAGAATTTCAAACACTAAGAATACTAGCAGAGCTACAACTAAAGCCGCAACCGCATAAAAGATACCTGTCCAAATTTTATTTACCGTTCTTGCATTCATTATTATCGCTCACCTCTTTGCCCAATCGCTCGAATTACTAAAATAAACAGGAATGAAATAACAAGTAAAATCATCGCTAAAGTCCATAGCGCATTATTCCAAGCAGTTCCGTTTAATGTATTTGTCATGTCCATTGTCAAAATACCAGTTAACGTCGCTGTCGGGCTATATATTCCTTCTGGTAATTTAATTGTGTTCCCGATTACCATTTGAACCGCTAATGCTTCACCAAAAGCACGCGCTAAACCTAAAACAACACCTGTTAAAATCCCTTTTTTCGCAGCAGGAACAATCACTCGGCTAACCGCTTGCCATTTCGTTGATCCTAGACCATAAGAAGCTTCTAAATAATCAAATGGAACAGAGCGTATTGCATCAGAAGCGATACTAGCAATAGTAGGTAAAATCATAATACTTAATACAACAATACCCGCAATTAGACTAAATCCCACTCCCCCGAACGAATCACGTAATAGTGGCACTAAAATCGTAACCCCTAATAATCCGTATACAACCGAAGGAATACCAACTAATAATTCTAAAACGGGCTTCAATACTTTATTTCCAAACTTTGGCGAAATTAAATTCATGAATATAGCAAGAGCTATAGCAATTGGTGCACTAATAATAACCGCACCTAACGAAACCACCGTTGAACCTACAATAAAAATCAAAGCCCCGAAGGTTCCTTCGTCAGCATTTGGATTCCATTTTGTCGATGTTAACATCTCAGTAAATGAGATACCACTTTGTGTAAAAGATTGAATACCTTTACCGCAAATAAACGCAATAATAGCTAATGTAATTAAAACAATAAAAATACCACAAAACGTAACAAGCGATCTTCCTATATATTCACTTTTTACGTAATTAATTTGTTTTTTCCCCTTCATCACAGGTCAGACCCCACTTCATAGATTGAAATGAACAGGACTGGCCTTGCAGCCAGCCCCATAAAAATTTATTACTTATTTAATTTAGACATTGGGATGTAACCCATATCTTCTACTTGCTTTTCAAAGTCTTTTCCTTTTACATAATCAATGTAAGCTTTCGTTGCTTCTTTCGCTTCACCTTTTGTTACCATGTACTCGTAAGACCAGAATGGATATTTACCAGACGAAATGTTTTCAACTTTTGGTTCAGAACCATCAATTTTCACTGTTTGTAGCGCACCTTTTTTATCGCCAACCATGTAAGACATTGCTAAATAACTTACTGAACCTGGAGTAGAATTGATCGCTTGCTCTACTGCACCGTTAGAATCTTGTGTTGTACCAGTTCCATCATTAATTTTCGCTTCTTTCATAACTGTCTTTTCAAATGTAGCACGTGTACCAGATGAAGCTGGACGGTTAATTACGTTGATTTTTTCATCTTTCCCGCCTACCTCTTTCCAGTTTGTTACTTTCCCAGTGAAGATATCTTGTACTTGTTGCACTGTTAAGTTATCAACTTTTACATCTTTATTTACGACAAGCGCGAATGCAATACCCGCAACCTTGTTATCTACTAATTCTTTCGCTTTTTCAGCATCTTTTATTTTATCCCCTGATGGAACATCTGAATTACCAATTTGTACTGCACCCGATGCTACTTGGTTAATCCCAGTTCCACTACCGCCGCCTTGCACTTGAATAGAAACTTTTGAATTTTTCTCCATGAATTTCTTTCCAGCTTCCTCCGCAAGAGGTAGAAGAGCTGTAGAACCAGCTGCTGCAATCGTACCTGATAATTCTTGTTTTGTATTATCGCTTCCTTTAGCAGTTTCTTTACTAGCTGTATCATCTGCTTTCCCACATCCAACTAACGCCCCTGCTACCACTAAAGCTGCTAAAGAAAATTTAATACCTTTTTTCATAACCATGTCTTGTACCCCCATTTGGATTATCACTTTTCGAATTCATTTTCTTTCGAACACAAATTCATTGTAGGACAACAATATTATGTGAGTGTTAAGCAATTTTTAATTTTAAGTAAATGACGATAATAACCCTTAAAAGCTAGGAATCCCAACATTTATAGTTAAAGAACCCAACAAAATCCACACGAATTAAGCTGTAATGTAAATTTATTCTTAACAATGTAAATTCAATGTAAATGTTTTTCGCTCTTTTCCCTTTTTAATTAAAAATACATTTACAAATACATTGTATCTTTTAACTTTTACACTCTTACTTTATTTACATTCAACAGAATTTCAGTAATATTTTTTAGTACAACTAAATAAATTGGAACAATTCTAAAAATAAATGAATATTTTTAAAGTACCAATTGACAGCATCATCCAATGTAGTCTACTATATTATTAACAAAAAGTTTACCTAAGGAAACTTTTTAAACTTAAACAAACAATATAGAGATGAGGTAACTTTTATGGTATCGGCTAATACAAAACCACTTTCCGAGTTTAAGACAGGAGAGTTTGTACAAATTGAGAAGATACAATTAGAAGGAACTATGAAACGACGTTTATTAGACTTAGGATTTATCCCTGGGGCAACAATTAAAGTATTACAGCGCAGTCCGCTTGGAGATCCGGTCGCTTATCAAGTAAGCAATACAACTATCGCACTACGTAAGGAAGAAAGTTCCCTTATTTTCGGGGTATTAATAGGAGATGATTTCAGATGAGCAAACATCGTATTGCTTTAGCTGGCAACCCGAACACCGGGAAAAGTACATTATTTAATACTTTAACAGGCTTAAAACAACACACTGGAAACTGGACGGGAAAAACTGTTTTAAAAGCTGAAGGGGAATATGAACATAACGGAAGTAAATATACATTAATAGATTTACCCGGAACTTACTCACTATATTCAAATTCTGCGGATGAAGAAGTAGCAAGAGATTATATTATATTTGAAAAACCAGAAGTAACTGTAGTTGTTATAGATGCAACTGCAATGGAAAGAAATTTAAATTTAGCTCTCCAAGTGATGGAAATGACAAGCAATGTAGTCATTTGTATTAATTTAATTGATGAAGCGGAGAAAAAAGGCATCGTTATTGATGAAAAGAAATTAGCAAAATCGCTCGGTGTACCTGTAGTTAAGATTTCTGCTCGTAACCGAGTAGGTATTGGGCATTTGCTAAGCGTTATCGCTAAAGTAGCAAATAAAAAATTAATTCCAACACCAATTAAAATTTCTTACAGTGAAAAAATCGAAAATATGATTCAGGAATTAGAACCACAAATTTATAAAGTGTTCGGTGATATGTATCCAGCACGTTGGATTGCGTTACGTATATTAGATGGAGATAAAAATTTCTTAACTACACTTCAAAAACACCATAATGAACCGCTTGTAAGGGAGGTCGTAATGAATGGAATCTCACTCAGCCAGTAAAGCTCTTCCATTAGACTATATTATTCAACATGCACAAACACTCTCAAAAGAAGATATACGAGATGATATTGTCGGAGATATTTATCGAACATCTGCAAGCATATGTAAAGAGTCTGTTCAATATACAAATACTGATAAATTGTATCGTTCTGAAAAACTAGATAAAATTTTCACATCTCCAATCTGGGGATTTCCAATTATGCTCGGTATTTTATCTATTATTTTTTATCTTACAATTGCAGGTGCTAACGTACCATCTGATATGATTGCTGAGTTTTTCGGATGGGCCGAAGGATATTTAACATCTTGGTTCCAGGCAGCACATGCACCCGAATGGCTACATGGCATTTTAATACTTGGTTTATTCCGTGGTATCGGTGCTGTTATTAGCGTTATGTTACCACCTATGGCAATCTTTTTCCCTATGTTCGCACTATTAGAAAACTACGGATACTTACCACGTGTCGCTTTTAATATGGATCGCTTATTCAAACGCTCCGGTGCACATGGCAAACAATCTTTAACAATGGCAATGGGATTTGGTTGTAATGCAGCCGCTATTATGTCAACGCGTATTATTGAATCACCACGTGAACGTATGCTTGCAATCTTAACAAACAACTTCGTTCCTTGTAACGGTCGCTGGCCTATGTTAATTTTAATGGCTTCATTATTTATGGCCGCTGGTTATACAGGTAGTATGCAAACATTAGTTACTGCTGGCGTTGTAGTTGGAATGGTTGTAATTGGTGTTATTATGACATTAACTGTTTCTTGGGTACTATCAAAAACAGCTTTAAAAGGTGTGCCAACTCACTACACTCTTGAGTTACCACCGTACCGTAAACCAAAAGTTTGGAATACAATTGTACGTGCAACACTCGATAAATCAATTTATGTTTTAAAACGAGCTGTTGTTGTAGCTGCCCCTGCTGCTGCATTAACTTGGTTACTAGCTAATATTTTCATCGGTGACACAAGCTTACTTATGTATTTTGTAAACTTCCTAGATCCGTTCGCTAAAATGTTAGGACTTGATGGATTTATTTTAGCTGCATTCATTCTTGGACTACCAGCGAATGAAATTGTTATCCCTATTTTATTAATGTCTTATTTATCAACTGGAGCTTTAACTGAAATAGACGATTTTAATCAAATTAAAAATCTATTCTTAGAAAATGGTTGGACTTGGTTAACAGCGTTAAACACAATGTTGTTCTCACTTCTTCACTTCCCATGTGGAACAACACTGGTTAACATATATAAAGAAACAAAAAGTGCAAAATGGACATTCTTATCGTTTGCAATCCCTACCGTTATCGCCATTGTTGTGACATTCCTCTCTACACAGTTGGTACATTGGTTAGGGCTTGTATAAAAGCAAAGCATACATAGAAGGTATCCCCCTTCACATATGCTTTGTGCGAAAGAAACCTGAAATCATTCAGGTTTCTTTTTTTGTGCATCAGTATTCCAAGGCTGTGCTCCATACATTGTGAGTTTCTTATGAATAAAGTATATGGCCCCCGGAAGAATCGCCATTAATATTGTGCAACTAATTCCTAATCCAGTAAACACCTTCCATCACCTTACTTTACTCTTTTTGGTAAAGCTGAACCTGAATGCTCAATTGTCGGATGAACATGAACAGTAATCTCAGCATTACTAAAGTAATTTTCACCTTGATCCCAATTCTTATCTATCTTCTTCCATTCTTTATAATTATGCCGCTTATATACGTCCCCTAACTCTAATACATCTACCTTATATTTTTTTTGAACAAGCTTAATCGATTTTTGAATGCGCTTCTCCATTTCCTCCGTGATGTTTTTCTTTAATCGCTTTTCGTTCATAATTTGTTTATGATCACTAAAATGCAACTCAGCCAATGTTCCTTCCAAAAACAAGTGAATATCGAACTTCGGTTTTGTAGCATTTTCTGTAGATACTTTAATCTTTCGACGCATTTTATGAATTTCATATGTAATAAGCTGGTCTTTTTTACGAATGGTAAAGAATCCTCCAATTTTCTTACCTATTATATAATTTATTCCAAATGTTTCTTCTCCATTCAAACTACCTACACACTTATTATCCTTCCCGCGAAACAACGCTGCCCCGTTCATTTGTACCCCTTGCCTTGTTAATTCAAGAATAGGTAATACGAAGCTTCGGTTGGAAATCATCTTTTCCTGAACTTCACCAATTCTTGCAGCCTCAATCATTTGAGCATTTTTCGGAGGATGTTCAGCTAACATATCAATATACTGCGCCGGTAAATTTTCAGGCTTAGCGCTCTGCTTCAAAATAGCTTCTGCATTTTTCTTAGAAACGAACAAACGTATATTTCTTCTCATCTCATGATCACGAATATATACATCTAACGTATTTTGTAAAACATATGGATTCGATAATAAATCTTTAGAAAAAATTATCACTTGTATGTGCGGAAAGAATAGTGAGCGACTAATTTTTTTGGCAATAATTCGTATTTGCTCAAAGACACTATCTGCCTTCGCACTCACATTAATATAATTTTCGCTATCTCCACCACCTTGTCCACCTTGTTGCGACAATTTACTGGGGAGTACCATCTGATACGTCCCTTTCATAATTGGATTCGCTTTCTTTTTTTTCACAATATCATAGGCTGCACCTACTACAAATCCTCTTTCTTCTATTTCTTCTAACTCAGAGCATCCACCTATCGATCCCGCTAACACTAGAAGCATTATAATTTTAAGAAGGTGTTTCATTTCTACCATTCCTTCTTTTTATTTTATATACAATAAAAACTAACAAAGGTGCTAACACGACAAAGCCCATATCTATCCAAGCTAAATAAGTTCCGTAATTTGACAAGTCATTCAAACTACTAGGTATCATATTCAGCATAAAAATAATCGGGGCACTTACGAAAATAAAAATATGTTTCTTCACTTTCGGAAACATAGCACAAAACAATAAAGATGCGACGTCATAATACATTGCTGTAGTGTTATAAATAGTAATAATCCAAGTAGTAAAAAAAATCGCATCAAACCTTTCTAAAAACCCCCCACCAATTTCAATTTCTTTCCCTAGTTCAATTGTTGGATATGTCAATCCACGTGTTGTCATATATGTAAAAACACTAATACAAGTTACATAAATTAAAATGTATGACAACACGTTTACCATCACCGCTTTTGCAACTGCCATCGGTGCCTTTTTCACTGACTTATCGTTCAACATCACAGCATAAAACAGAGCTACCTCAAATCCGATAAATGTGAAAATAGAGTTTTTAACTCCTACAGCATATTGACTGACGTCCGTTTGAAAAGCTGGTAGTAAATTATTTATTTCCATTAAATTTATATTCAATAAAGAAAGCAGCACTATCGCAATTAAAACTATAGGTAAAAACAAAACGTTTAGCCTTAATAAAGCCGCTCTCGATCCTGCTATTCCATAAATAACAACTAATAGGAAAAAGAAAGACAATAGTTGCACTGGTGTATCACTAAATAAATACGTTTGTGAAATAATTGCAATCATTCGCGATTCATATGCTGTCAAAGCAGCAAACGTTAATACTAAAATGCTACTAATTGTGTATGCAACAGGCTTCGTCAAATGTGCACTCGTATATTGAACAAAGTTTTGTTTTGGGAATAAAATAGCTACCCTCGTTACAAACCACCCTAAAACCGCACAGACTAATCCACCCAAAAGCAAAATAATCCAACCGTCCGAAAATAAGGTTTGCGTAGCAATATCTCGCGGCATAGATAATGCACCTATACCGATAATTGTTGACGATACCGCAAAACCAATTTCACGAGATCCAATCTCTTCATCCCCATATTCAAATGGCTTCAATTACTCTCGCTCCTTTGGACGTATTGTAGAATCTTTCGTTTGTAAGTACTCTGGTCTTTCTTTCAACATTGATTTTGGCAAGCGAATCATTTCTTCTTCCCAATCTTTATAAAATGCAGGAGCAATAGGCGTTGTATATGGCACCCCAACACTCTTTAAATTCGTAATATGAATCGCAAGTGCAATAAGAGCTAAAATAATTCCATATAGTCCAAAAGCAGTCGCCGCTAAAACAAAGACAAAAAGTAAAATCCGAAACGTAATCGTAATGCTATATACAGGCAGTGAAAATGTAGCAATTGCAGTAACTGCAATAATAATTACTAAAAACGGATTTACAATCCCTGCGTTCACCGCAGCTTCTCCAATTACAAGACCACCTACAATCCCAATTGTTTGCCCCATCGGTTTTGGCAACCTAATTCCCGCTTCTCGTATTAACTCCATCGTTAATGCCATCATTAACGTTTCTATATATGCCGGAAATGGTACCCCTTCTCTCGCTCCCGCAATAGAATAAGCTAATTTAGAGGGAATAAGCCCTTGATGATACGAAACAAGCGCTACGTACGTGGCAGGTAGTAAAACAGCAGCAATACCTGATCCCATACGTAAAATTCTTAATAACGTACCAATTACCCAGCGCTCATAATGATCTTCTACAGATTGAAAAATATCAACAAACACTAGTGGAGCGATAAGAGCAAATGGTGATCCGTCCACTAAAATGGCCGCTTTTCCTTTCGCTAGCGCAGCCACTATATTATCAGGTCTTTCTGTATTCAAAAATTGCGGGAATGGTGATAAATTATTGTCTTGAATTAATTGCTCAATCGTTCCTGTCTCAAGAATAACGTCTGCCACTATTGATTGAAGCCGTCGATCTAATTCGTCTACAATATAAGGGTTAATAATATCCTCTATATAGACTAAAGTTACTTCTTTTTGCGATCGCTTCCCCATAATATAGGATCGAAACCGTAACTTCGGATCACGTAAGCTGCGGCGAATTAACATCTTATTTACGTTAATATCTTCATTCAATCCAATTCTTGGTCCACGTATTAAATCTTCTGTTACTGGAGATTCTAGACTTCTTTTTTCCCATGCTCGGCTATTAATGACAATAGCGGTTTGAATATTATCAATTAATATAACTGTGTCTCCTGCTAAAATCGCATTTATAATGTCTGGAAACGTTGTCTTCATACCGACTTCTGCAATAGAAATAAAACGATCCAATAATGTTTGAACAACAGCTTCTTCTTTTTGTACTTCTTCATATTGAAGTGTACGAACTACATATTTATAAACATTATCCTTATCTGTTAACCCACATAAAAAAATAACCGCACAGCGTGTAAAACTACCCGCAAGGGCAACTTCCCTAATTGTTAAATCATTAGGCGAACCTAATTCATCCCTAATTTCTTTCATAACTTCAAATAAGTTACCTTTTAACTCTAACAATTCCCCCACCTAACTTCCTTTTCAACAAGTTTTTAGTTAGATTCCGCTAATAGAAGAAAATATATACAAAAAAGAGCTATCTCTTTTCAAAGATAGCTCTAGCACACGGATTACTTTTCTACTATTATACTGTCTGTCTTTATAGACACATTTCTCGTGAACCCGCTAACGATAAACATCACAATCATATTCATTAACAATGCGACTATACCTACATTTAAATCTTTTATATATTGAGGGAAACCTGGAAACATTGTAGCTATAGTTGAACCAGATAAAGTAATATATGCGACCACTAACAATCCAATCCCCATTCCTGCAATTGCCCCTTGCTTCGTAATAACTTGACGTGGAAACAAACTACATACAAGCGCAGGGAAAAGTTGTGTCACTATACTGTATCCCATTAAAAGAAGTGCTCCTATTGTTTCTCCACCTTTAAAAGTGAACAAAACAGCTACAAGCGTTACTACAGGAACAAATAATTTTGCCGCTTTAGCAACTTGTCTATCTGAAGCAGATGGGACCATTGTTCGGTAAATATTTTTTGCTAATAAAGTAGATGCCGCCATAACAAGCATGGAACCCGGAACTAATGCTGTTAATACTCCTGCACTACCAATAATACCAATAAACCATGGATCAAATGTTTGAAGAGCGAGACGGAATAACGAAAGGTCTACATCCCCTCCCTTTAACCCTGGAACTTGCAGTATAGCTGCAAACCCTGCAAAGAACACGAAAAGTAAAACTAAAGAATACAATGGCATAATTGCCGCATTTTTACGAAATACTTTTTCATTTTTTGCAGAGAAAGCAGAAGCGAATGTATGGGGCCACATATAGAAACCGAGAGCTGTTAATACAATAGTAGAAACAAACCAAGAAATGCTCATTCCTTCATCAGGTAAAGATAGAAATCCTGGTTTTGCTGCTTCTACAGCTTCAAACATCGGCTGAAAACCTCCGTAATAATGATATGGTAAATATATACCTAAAAACATAACGATAAACAGGATCATAATATCCTTCAAAGCGGCTGTCCAAGCAGAGCCGTATATGCCTGAAACCATTACATATATCGTTATAACAATCGCACCAATCCACACTGCAATAACTGGTGATACCCTGCCGTAAGATGCTTCCGAAACGATAATACCTAATCCTTTTAACTGTAAAACAAGGTATGGGATAATTGAAATAACCCCAATGACAGAAACGATAATGCCAAGCGTCTGACTCTTATATTTCTTCACAAAAAAATCTGGCTGTGAAACAAGATTATGCTCTTTCGCATACTTCCAAACTGGCGGCAATAAAAAGTAAGATAAAATATAAGCTAGTGCACCATAACCTAAAATATAGAAAGTAGGTGCTCCTTTACTATACGCCCATCCACTTCCGCCTAAAAATGTGAACGTCGTATAAATTTCACCTGCCATAAGAAGAAAAACAAAAATAGTGCCAAAGCCTCTTCCTCCAACTGACCATTGCTCTAAATTCATATCTTTTCCATGTTGTGCCCGAATTCCTAAAAATAGTGCGAGAAACAAAAATAAAATAATGATAAGTAAGGCGATCATTTTACATCCCCCTTATTAGCAGGATCAAATACGTACACAAGCCCCATACAAAGAGACGTAATGAGCACCGATAATAATACCCAAAATAATAAAAATGGCATCCCTAATACGTAAGGAGTAACTGAATTAGCAAATACAGGTCCAACAACTAAACAAAAAACTGGAATAAGCGCTAATACGTGTATTTTCTTCATCTCATTCTCCTTTACTTATAAAATTCATAATAGATGATACAAAAACTTCCACTCCAATCGGTAATGCATCTTCATCAATCGTAAAACGAGGATGATGGTGCGGATATATAATTCCCTTCTCTTTATTTCCCGCTCCGATAAAAAAGAATGTCCCTGGCGCCTTTTGTAAAAACGCTGAAAAATCTTCCCCAGCCATCGTCGGTTGTAAACGAGTAACTCGTTCCCTTCCATAAAGCTGTAATGCAGTTTGCTCAATAATCTCTGTAACTTCATAATCATTTACTACTGGTCGATATCCATATTCATAAGAAAATGTATATTTCGCTCCGTAAGATTCCGTCACATGCTTCACAATCCGTTCAATCCTTTTCTCTGTTTCTTCTCGCAACTCATGTCTTAAACTCCGCACTGTCCCTTCAATCTCCGCTTGTTCTGGAATCACATTATGGGTTGTCCCAGCATGAAATTGCGTAACAGATACTACAAGAGAATCTAACGGATTCGTGAGGCGAGATACAATGTGCTGAAGTTGCGAAACGACTTGTGTACCGATTGCAATACTATCAACCGTTTCATGAGGGATTCCAGCATGTCCACCTTTTCCTTCTATCGTAATTTTAAAAACATCTGGGGCAGCCATTGCAGGACCATAAATTACACCTATTTTACCAACCTCTAACGATGCCCAAAGGTGAGCACCAATAATATAATCCACACCTTCCATTACGCCCGCTGCAACCATTTCCTCTGCACCGCCAGGAAAGTTTTCTTCTGCATGTTGGAAGAGAAAACGAATCTCTCCTTTAATCTTCTCTCTTTTTTCTACTAACTTATGTACGACCCCAAGTAATATCGCTATATGTCCATCATGGCCACATGCATGCATAACACCTGGATATGTAGAAATAAAATCAAACTCATTTTCTTCATGAATAGGAAGAGCGTCCATGTCAGCACGAACCGCGATGGTTTTACCAGGTTGCTTACCAATCAACCTTGCCATTACACTATATTTAGTAGGTCTTGACACTTCTAAACATGGGATTTTTCGAAGTATATCGAATACAAATTGCGATGTTTTTTCTTCTTGAAAAGATAACTCTGGATACTTATGAAAATGCCTTCTCCACTCAATCAATTGATTTTTCGATAAAACCAGTTCCTTTGCAACATCCATTTCTCTTCGCCCCTTCTTCACCAAGTTAAATGTTATTATAACGTGAATTGTTAACTTTTAAAAGAATATTCTGAATTTTCCATTATAATAACTTAAAAATAAAAAGCCATCAAAAAGATGACTTTTTCAGTATTATAGAATAGTAATCGCTTGTTTCCCCATTTGCTCCCAAGCTTTCTCAAACTCTGCTCGCGGAACAGCAAAACGCGGATTATTTTTAAGCGGATCATTTACATATACAAAGTTTTGATCATACCCAACTATTACTACACTATGTTCATAATATGTAATTTTCACTTCGCCAGAGCTTGTATTCCATGTTTCAAAACTACTCTCGGCTAGTGGCTTAAACGTTGTATTAATAATGACCCATACTGGCGAACCGGAACTAACTACTTTATACATATCTTGCACGTCTCTACCTGTTAAATTAACTACTTTTTCAGGAGCATATTTTTCTGCTAAATTAAAAATGGGTTGATTATATACACCATATCCTGGCTCTGCCTTCGTATAAATATTTCCAACAAACCCCTCATAAGGATTTCCACGTAAACCATTTTGTTCAAATGGAACACGATGAATTTCGCTAGCAAGTTGCATCTTATCTACTTGTATACCTTTGTATTTTAGCAACATAGCCAAACTTGTAACTTCACATCCACGAGGTAATTCTGGTAACTGCTTTATAAACGGAACATTTTCAATCATAGTTGCTTCTTTCATTTCAGATAAAAACTCTAAACGGAACACTTGCGCCTTTTGTATAATTTTATCTTTCCCTATAAAAAACGCGGCAGCAAATATAATTCCAAAAACAAAAAGATATTTTAACTTTTTCATTTTAAACAAAACTCCATTAATTATTATTTTACAGACATACCTCTTATCATTGTACCTTTCTTCTTACTAGTTTGCTAGAAAGATTCTATGAATTATTGTTCACACTTCCATCGTTATAAAATTCTAATTATTTTTAATAAAAAGAAAAAACAATATACTTTTCTGAATATTTTTGCTAAAATCAAAATAATTAACATAGTGAAGATATCACCTTGTTAATAAAAACATTCTTAGAGTATTTAGTCATAGTTCGCATTTTTACATACTCCATTCATTTCATAATAAATAAGCCGAGTATGTGTCACATCCCCCACTAATGATTAAAAACTCGGAATGAAAATCAATTCATACAAGAAAATAACGGGGTGAGGGGCATATGAATCAACAAGTAGAACAAACAGATTTAAAACGAACAATGAAAAGTAGACACCTATTTATGATTGCACTTGGTGGGGTTATCGGAACTGGCCTATTTATGGGATCTGGTCAAATCGTCCATAACGCCGGTCCTGGTGGTGCTATTCTTGCATTTTTAGTCGGTGGATTTGTTATGTATTTAACGATGTTATGTCTTGGTGAATTATCAGTTGCTATGCCAGAAGCAGGTTCATTCCAAAGCTATGCAAGCAAATTTATTTCACCTGGTTTTGGATTTGTTGTCGGTTGGATGTATTGGTTAAATTGGGCTGTTACAGTTGGGGTAGAGTTAACAACTGTAAGTATTTTAATGAAACGTTGGTTTCCAGACGTTTCTTCGTGGATTTGGTGTGTTACATTTGCAGCAGCACTCTTTCTTGTAAACGCATTATCAGCAAAGGCATATGCAGAAGCAGAATTTTGGTTCGCAAGTGTAAAAGTCGCAACCATTGTTATTTTCATCGTACTCGGTGGTGCAGTTATGTTCGGTCTACTAGACTTTAATGGAAAACCAGCACCAATGCTTCACAATTTCACTGAAAATGGCGGGTTATTTCCAAACGGTGCATTAGCTGTTCTTCTTACGATGATTACAGTAAATTACTCCTTCCAAGGAACAGAATTAATCGGAATTGCTTCAGGAGAAAGTGAAAACCCTGAGAAAACAATTCCAAAAGCGATTAAAAATACCATTTGGCGAACTCTCTTCTTCTTCGTCCTAGCAATATCAGTTGTTGTAGGTTTACTCCCATGGCAAGAGGCTAATCTAGTCGAAAGTCCATTTGTACTTGTATTTGATGTGGCTGGTGTTCCATATGCAGCTGACATTATGAACTTTGTTATTATTACAGCAGTATTATCCGTAGCCAACTCTGGTCTATACGCAAATTCTCGTATGCTTTGGGCGATGGCAAAACAAGGAATGGCAAGTCCAGCTTTTACGAAGTTAACTAAAAAAGGAGTGCCACTAAACGCATTAATTTTCAGTCTAATTTTTGCAAGTTTGTCTCTATTAACAAGTATATTTGCGGCAGATACTGTCTTTTTAGTTTTAACATCTATTGCAGCTATGGCCGCTGTCGTAGTTTGGATGTCAATCGCAGCTTCACAGTTTTTCTTCCGTAGAAATTTCTTAAAAAACGGCGGGGACATTAATGATTTAAAATATCGCACACCACTTTATCCAATCGTTCCAATCGTAGCATTCTCACTCAATTTCATTACATTTGTTAGTTTAGCTTTCATTCCAGATCAGAGAATTGCTCTTTATTGTGGTATTCCATTTATGATTTTTTGTTACATTTTATACCAATTAAAATATAAAAAAGTTGTCACATTTGAACAACAAATAAATCTAAAAAAAGAAGTAAACTAAATATACAAAATATTCAGCTATCTTTCTTATCATAAGATAGCTTTTTTCTATTTCTTGGATATCTTGGTATAACTTTATTTATCTTAAAATTTCCACAATCACGTTTTTCACTGGAAAATGGTTTACAATGTTATCAAGTTACAAATGATATTCACCTTAAAAAGTGTGCATTTGTGTCTATTTTTTAACAATATCACAAAAACTATTGCCATCTATAAATTAATAGGTTTATATTGTTTTATTGGCATAGTTTCAATCCAAGGAGAAAGGAGATTTTCAATCGTGCAACTAAAGAAAACGTTTTGGAAGCTGGCTTCGCTTCTTCCGTTATCATTACTTCTGTTCCTCGGCGGCTGTGATAAGAAACTCGCAGTATTAAATCCGCAAGGACCTGTTGCAAAAGCACAGTATGATTTAATTGTTTGGTCATTCTTGCTTATGTCATTAATTATCGCAATTGTATTCATCTTGTTTACAGTCATCTTGATTCGTTATCGTGAAAAACCAGAGAATATGGACTACGAGCCACCTGAACAACACGGTAACACATTATTAGAAATTATTTGGACGCTTGTTCCTGTTATTATCGTTATCGCATTATCGATTCCAACAGTAAAAGCAACGTATGCTTCGGAAGAGGTTCCGGAAGAGTCCAAACATATTAAACCAGTTGAGATTTATGTTACATCTGCAAACTGGAAATGGTTATTCAGTTACCCAGAGGAAAAAATTGAAACCGTTAACTATTTAAACATCCCAGCTGGTGTACCAATTCAATTCAAACTGACTTCTGTCGGTCCAATGAATGCTTTCTGGGTACCAGAACTTGGTGGTATGAAGTACACTATGGATGGCATGATTATGGATCTTTATTTACAAGCTGATAAGCCGGGTTCTTACCTAGGCCGTAGTGCGAACTTCTCTGGTGAAGGATTCACACATATGGAGTTCGAAGTTGAAGCAAAAACTAAAGAGAAATATGACAAGTGGGTTAAAGAAGTACAACAAACTGCTCCTAAACTAACAGAAGATAAGTACAACGAAATTGTTAAACCTGGTGTAGTTGGTCGTATGACATTCTCTAGTCACCACTTAAGTTATGTAGATCCAAAATCACTTGAATATTGTGATTACAACTACTACAAAAACAAAAAATAATAGCTATTATTCCAACAGATTGGAGTGAACACAGTGAAGCTTGATGAATTCTTTGTCACAGGTGACCCGATTATTTACGGTGCAGACGCTTCTATCGTTCTTGTGACATTAGCAATCATTTTCGTACTAACAAAGTATAAAAAATGGAAATGGCTTTGGGACGAATGGTTAACAACTGTTGACCATAAAAAGATTGGGGCCATGTATATTATTTCTGCGGTTATCATGTTATTCCGTGGTGGTATGGACGGTTTAATGATCCGTGCACAGTTAACATTCCCAGAAACAACTTATTTAAATGCTGAACACTATAACGGAATCTTCACAACACACGGTACAGTTATGATTCTTTTCATGGCGATGCCATTCGTTATGGGATTAATGAACCTTGTAGTACCATTACAAATTGGTGCTCGTGACGTTGCATATCCGTTCTTAAATGCTTTAAGTTTCTGGTTATTCTTTGTCGGAGCAATGTTATTCAACATCGCTTTCGTAATCGGTGGTTCTCCAGACGCTGGGTGGACTTCTTACTTCCCAATGGCAGGTACAGAGTTTACTTCTGGTGTAGGAAATAACTACTACGCAATTGCATTACAGATTTCAGGTCTCGGTACGCTAATGACCGGTATTAACTTCCTTGTTACTATCTTAAAAATGCGTACACCTGGTATGACTTTAATGAGAATGCCAATGTTTACTTGGTCAATCTTAATTACAACAGTTATCATTATTTTCGCTTTCCCAGTATTAACAGTTGCTCTTGCATTAATGACATTTGACCGTCTATTCGATGCTCACTTCTTTACGATGGCGAGCGGCGGTATGCCAATGTTATGGGCCAACCTATTCTGGGTATGGGGTCACCCTGAAGTATATATCGTTATTTTACCGGCATTCGGTATTTTCTCTGAAATCATTAGTACATTCTCACGTAAACGTCTATTCGGTTACAGTGCGATGGTATACTCAATGGTTGCAATTTCTTTACTAAGTTTCGTCGTATGGCTTCATCACTTCTTCACGATGGGTGCAGGTCCAGCGGTTAACTCATTCTTCTCGATTTCGACAATGGCGATTTCGATTCCAACCGGGGTTAAGATCTTTAACTGGTTGTTTACACTGTATAAAGGACGTATTCGTTTTACAGTTCCAATGCTTTGGTCATTGGCATTTATTCCAAACTTCGTAGTCGGTGGGGTTACAGGGGTTATGCTTGGTATGGCAGCAGCTGATTATCAGTACCATAACAGCTACTTCCTAATTGCTCACTTCCACTACGTATTAATCGCAGGTACAGTATTCGCTATGCTTGCTGGATTCACATTCTGGTATCCAAAAATGACTGGTCATATGTTAAACGAACGCCTAGGTAAATGGACATTCTGGATCTTTATGAGCGGATTCAATATCTGTTTCTTCCCAATGTACTTCTTAGGTTTAGACGGTATGACTCGTCGTATGTACACTTACTCTGAAAGTCTTGGATGGGGATGGCTAAACCAAATCGCATCTGTTGGTGCGGTAATGATGGGTATTGGTTTCCTAATTCTTTGTTACAACGTAATTTGGAGTGCTCGTCACGGTGAACGTGACACAACTGGAGATCCATGGGATGGCCGTACACTTGAATGGGCAACTCAATCTCCTGTACAACATTACAACTTCGCGAAACTTCCTGAAATCAAAGAAGCTGATGCTTTCTGGTACATGAAAAAACGCGGAGAAACAGTTACACCAGCAGCAGAAGATATCAAACCAATTCACATGCCAAGTAACTCTGGTGTGCCTATTATTGCGTCTTTATTCTTCGGTCTTGCAGGTTTCGCATTAGTATTTAGCTGGTTCTGGCTTGCAGCAATCGGCGGCGTTGGTATTTTAGCTTGCTTAATCTATCGTTCATTCGATTATGATGATGGCTACTACGTAAGTGTTGATGAAATTAAAGAAACAGAACATATAGCATGAGAGGTGAAATGATATGGCGGCTTTAGATAAAAGCTTACCTTTGGAATATCAATCCGAGCAAAGCAGATTGAATATCCTAGGATTCTGGATTTTTCTTGGGGCTGAAATTATGCTGTTCGCAACACTTTTCGCCTCTTATCTAGTACTTGCTGGTCGTACGGCAGATGGCCCAACCCCAGCGCAACTGTTTGAACTTAAAACGCTTTTAATTCAAACATTACTACTTTTAACAAGTAGTTTCACATGTGGTATCGTAATTCACGAAATGCGTAAGCACAACCAAAAAGCAATGCTTGGATGGTTCATCCTTACATTACTTTTAGGTGCAGGTTTCCTATTCTTTGAAATCGAAGAGTTCATTATGTACATCGGTGAAGGCGCAACAATTCAAACAAGTGCTTTCCTATCTGCATTCTTCGTTCTTCTTGGAACGCACGGAGCCCACGTAACAGGCGGTATCATTTGGGCAATTTGTGTTATTATCCAAATTTTAAAACGAGGTTTAACACCAGTTACAGCTCGTAAAGTATTTATTATCAGCTTATACTGGCATTTCCTTGATCTTGTTTGGGTCTTTATTTACACACTAGTTTACTTGAACGGGATGGTGGCGTAAATGGGTCAAAATAACAACCAGGCAAACGGGCATGCGCATAGCGGATTCCCTTGGTCACACGTTTTCGGATTTATTTTATCGCTTGCACTAACGTTTCTAGCGTTATACGTGGCACTTTATACAAACTTGCCACTTTCAACAATCTTAACAACTATTATCGTAATGGCTGTTGCGCAAGCGTTGTTACAATTAATTATGTTCATGCATTTAAAAGAAGGAGAAGGAAGAGTTCAAATTCTTACTATGATATACAGTTTCTTCGTTGCAACTGCAACAGTTGGTTTAACTGTATGGATCTTCTTCTCAATGTAATGTACATGAAAAAGACTGCTGAGATTCCTCAGCAGTCTTTTTTTATCCCTCATTAACGAGCAGTAAGACCCCAGGGGGATCAACTGCCCGTAAAAGCCTTCACTTTATCCCCTCTCCTATTACATCCACATTACGGAATTAACAACAGAATCATGAAAAATATACTTATTATGACAAATCTTAAGAAAACTCTTTCTTTATGAAATCGAATCCATATGCGTTGCTTTTCTACCTATTATATGGCTAAATAAGTACTATATTTATTTGAAGGGAGAGAACGCAATGGAACATCATACTTCTGTTCTATCACTTATGGTTGTCGTTGCAATCGCGTTTTTCGTTCCCCTTTTGTTACAACGCTTTAAATTAAAAGCACTTCCTGTCGTTGTTGCAGAAATCATTGCAGGAATCTTTGTAGGTAAAAGTGGGTTTAATATTATTGAGCCAGATATGTGGCTTCAAGTCTTATCGACACTAGGATTTATCTTCTTAATGTTCTTAAGCGGTTTAGAAATTGATTTTTCTATCTTTAAACAAAAAGGGAAAAAGAATACGACAAACGAACCAAACACATTCCAAGCAGCAAGCATTATCTTCTTATTTATTTTCATCTTATCTTATGCCCTATCATTACTGTTCGTATGGCTAGGATTCGTGGATAATGCAATGTTTATGACTTTAATTATTTCAACTATTTCTTTAGGTGTTGTTGTACCAACATTAAAAGAGAATAACTTAGGAAAAACGGCAATCGGACAAATCATTTTATTAGTCGCTGTTATTGCAGATTTAGTTACAATGATTTTACTCGCTGTATTCGTCGGATTAAATTCCGAAAGCGGCCAAAGCATGTGGCTCCTTCTTCTTCTATTCGGCGCTGGTATTGTTATTTACTTCGTTGCAAAACGCTTTAAAAACATTCCATACTTAGATAGCTTAAAAGCTGGTAGTGTACAAATTGATACACGAGCTGTTTTTGCACTCATCTTAATATTAGTTGGGTTATCTGAATCTGTTGGAGCTGAAAATATTTTAGGTGCCTTCTTAGCAGGGGTACTCGTATCGTTATTATCACCAAATGAAGATATGGTTGAAAAACTGGATTCCATCGGCTACGGTTTCTTCATCCCTATTTTCTTCGTAATGGTTGGTGTGAATCTAGAAGTTTGGTCTATTTTTAAAGAACCTTCTAGCATGCTAATGATCCCAATTTTAATTGTAGGACTCTTTATTTCAAAACTGTTACCATCACTCGTCTTACGAAAATGGTATCCACGTAATATCGTACTAGGAAGTGCCATCTTATTAACATCGACACTTTCTTTAGTTATTGCAGCTGCACAAATTGGTGAAAAACTAGGAATCATCAGTCCAAGTTTATCTGCTTCCCTTATTTTAAGCGCAGTTATTACTTGTATTTTTGCACCTATATTATTTAAAAAAATGTTCCCAAAAGTAGAAACACCAAAACCAAAAGTTTCTATTATTGGCGCAAGCAGAATTACCCTTCCGTTATCACTTGATTTAAAACGAGAAGATTATGACGTAACACTATATATGATGCGTCAAAATAAAATAAATGATGAGGAAGCGAAATCACATGACTTCCCTATCGTAAAATTAGATGACATCACAATCGCTTCATTAACTGAACAAACAGCATTTCATGCAGACCGCGTTGTTGTTGCAACAAGCGATGATGAACAAAACTTATTATTAGCAGAACATGCAAAAGAGCTAGGGGTTGAACATGTTATTGCAAGTGTAGAAGATCCACTTCTACAAGAAAAAGCAACGCAAGAACATATCGCCGTATTCTCAACAATTAACTCTACACGTATTCTATTACGTGCACTAATTGATAAACCGAGTCTCGTTCGCTTAATTACAACAGCAAACGAAACAGTCCGTGAAGTGGAACTACGGAGTAATAAATATAACGGCGTTGCACTTCGTCGCCTTCCATTTTTAGGCGATGTACTCGTCATTCAAATTTATCGTGGAAATAAAGCATTAATCCCACATGGTGATACAAGCCTACAACACGGCGATACATTACTTGTAACTGGCTCAAAAGAACATATCGATACACTAAAAAGCATATTAGAATAGAAAAATGCCCCTCACATAATTGAGGGGCATTTTTTTCCATTTTATATGGTAAAATGTTACTATCACATATTATGAGGATGGATCACATTATGTCTATTGTAACTTTAGCTCTTTTATTATTAGCAGAAATACTCGTTGCCATTATTCTAATCGGTGTTAGCATTGAAATTTGTAGCTACGGATGGAAAAAATCGAATGGAATAAAATACTCTTGCCTCTTACTTTCACTCCTTCTCG
Organism: Bacillus sp. EB106-07-01-XG149; assembly: GCF_058791555.1. Lineage (NCBI taxonomy): Bacteria > Bacillati > Bacillota > Bacilli > Caryophanales > Bacillaceae > Bacillus > Bacillus sp. EB106-07-01-XG149. The sequence continues at coordinate 26,086 of NZ_JBYTDP010000006.1, forward strand.
GAACTGCTAGCATACTCGGACTTTTCGCCGCACCTGCCTATTTCTTTATACAACTAACAGAAAACGCCTTATAAGAAAGGATGTTAATATGATTACCGTGAAAAATATTGAGGGATCTGAAACTTACGTATTACGTCAAAAAATTTTACGCCCGAATCAAACATTAGCAGATTGTAAATACTCTTCCGACTATGAAACGGACACCTTTCACTTAGGCGCATTTATAAACGATGAACTAATTAGTATCGCTTCCTTCTCAAAAGAGATATACCCTGACTTACTAGCAGGTATTCATTATCGTCTACGAGGAATGGCCACATTACCTGAATTTCGAAACAAACGTGCTGGAAGCTCCTTAATTCAGAAAGCGGAGCAAGTCTTGCAAGAACGCCAAGCAAATATATTATGGTGTAATGGCCGAATTACTGTAGCTGAATATTACAAGCGCTTAGGCTTCCAGGAACATGGTGAAATCTTTGAAATTGAACCGATTGGCCTTCATAAAGTACTGTATAAAAGAATATAAGAAAAGCTTTCCGCAATATGGGAAAGCTTTTCTTATATTTCAATCTTCACTTTTTATTTTTCTCATATATATGTATATAAACAAACTAGGAACTAAAAAACAAGCAAACATAATAAGTCCTGTCATACTAATTTCCTTTATAGAAATATCTGGTGTTACAATGATACAAATAGCTACAATTCCAATAACAATACCTACTGGAATAAATAATAATTTCATAAAATAGCTCCGTGATACTCCACCTGTATGCTCATATGCCTCTACAGAATGTTTTAAATTTAAGAAGTTACTGACTACGATCCCGCACATAAATACCATTAATAAATCCGAAACACTTTCATATCCTGCATCTTGCAAAACGTAGCGATAAAAAACAATACCTAGTATGACGATATTTTGTAAGATGAAAACGAGTCTAATATGTTTTAGCCCCTCAATCATTAAACGTTCATCTTTCACCATTCTCATCCCCTCACTCCTCTTCCTCCCAAAATAAATCATTCAATGTTTTGTCTACCGCATAACAAATTTTCAAACATAAATCTAAAGACGGGTTGTATTTCCCCTTCTCAATTAAACTAATCGTTTGCCTTGTAACGCCTACTTTTTCTGCTAATTGTTGCTGCGTTAAATCTAACTGAACACGCGCGACTTTTATTTTACTTACAGCCATTCATGTTCCTCCTTCACCTATATTGTAACATATATATTCCATTAAGTAATTTATATTTTACTCCATTAATTTGATTTTCACCTTATTATACACAAAAAAGGAGCCTCTCATAAGAAGCCCCTTTCCTATATCTATATTATAAGAATAAATGACATCCAAATAAAATTGTAAATAAGTATAGTAACGGATGTACTTCCATCGCTTTCCCTTTCACAATTTTTAAGACTGGATACACTAAAAATCCAATTGCAATTCCATTCGCAATGCTAGACGTTAACGGAATACCAACGAAAATTAAAAATGCTGGTAATGCATCTTCAAATTCATTCCAATTAATATCACGAAGACTTTGCGCCATTAAACTACCTACAATAATTAATGAAGGAGCTGTAATAGCGGCTACACTTGATAAAGAAGCAATCACAGGGCTGAAGAATGCCGTTATAATCGTTAGACCGACAACTACAATACCTGTTAATCCTGTTTTACCACCTGCAGCAATACCAGCTGATGATTCAATCGTCGCTGCTGTTGGGCTTGTTCCAAATATAGAGCCTGTAGTCCCGCCAATTGCATCTGCAATAAACGCTTTACCAAAACGTTTCTCTGTATTATCTGTAATTAAGCCTGCTTGTTTAATTAAACCGAGTAGTGCACCTGTTGTATCAAATAACAGTACAAGTAAAAATGAAAATACAACACCATATAATCCGTATTCAATTACATCTGAAAAGGCGTTGATTGGGTTTGAAACGATAATTCCCTCTGGTAAATGAGGCATCGCAACAATTTTATCCGTAAACTTCAGTTGCCCTGTAAAGAAGGCGATAACTCCTGTCACAATCATACTAATAAATAATGCACCACTCACACGTAATGCCATTAATACCGCCGCTAATATTAAACCAATTAAAGTTAAAATAACGGCTGGAGAATGAAAATCACCAATCGTAACTAAATTAGATGGATGATCAACGATAATTCCAGAAAGGCGTAATCCAATAAAAGCAATAAATAGTCCAATTCCACCTGCAATTGCATGTTTTAAACTATCAGGAATTGCGACAATTAGCTTTTGCCTAAATGAAGTGAAAGATAATAAAAGAAAAATGATACCTGTTACAAATACTGCTGAAAACGCAATGACATATGTAATCCCCTCTGCCTGTTGAACAACAGAATAAGCAAAATACGCATTCATTCCCATAGCTGGAGCAATAACAATTGGATAGTTAGCTAAAAACGCCATACATAGCGTCCCTATAACAGTCGCAATAATAGTTGCTGTAAAAGCTTGATCAAATGGTACACCTGCATCAGATAATATTTTCGGATTGATGACAAGAATATACGCAAATGTAAAAAAAGTTGTGATGCCAGCTAAAAGCTCTTGCTTCACAGAAGTGTTATATTTTTGTAATTGAAACATGGTTATGTACCCTTCCTACATCTGAATTATTATCACATATTCTTTTCTTACTAGTATGTGAGAAAATATAATACTTAATCTTAACAATCAATAAAAAGAAGAGTCAATATATTCACTAATAGTTCGAATTTTAAGTTTAAGTCTGACAAGTACAGATGTAGTACAGTTAATCATGTTTATTTTTGTAGCATAACAGATAGAAATGTTTTATAATTTGAAATAGTTAAATGTTTAGTAAACGCATTCAAATATCGTTCACTCTACAAGGGGGATTCTTCTTATGCAGCACACAAACAAATCTGAAACTTTAAACCGTGGTTTAAAAGAACGACATATTACTTTAATGTCGCTCGGCTCCGCTATTGGCGTTGGACTATTTTTAGGATCCGCTTCTGCTATTAAGCTAGCTGGCCCTTCTATTCTACTAGGTTATATGATCGCCGGACTCGTTATTTTTTTCATTATGCGAGCACTCGGAGAAATGGCAATTGAACAACCTGTTGCCGGTTCTTTTAGTAAATATGCTTATGATTACCTTGGACCACTAGCTGGCTACATTACTGGTTGGAACTACTGGTTCTTATGGGTTGTTACTTGTATGGCTGAAATTACAGCGGCTGGCATTTACATGCAATACTGGTTCCCAGATATCCCGCGCTGGACTTGGGCTTTACTCGCTCTATTATTAATGAGTGCTTTCAACTTCTTATCCGTAAAAGTATTTGGAGAACTTGAATTTTGGTTTGCTCTCATCAAAATTGTCACAATTATCTGTATGATAATTATTGGAGCTGGTATTATTTTATTCGGATTCGGAAACGGTGGTATCGCTACTGGTATTTCAAACCTTTGGTCACATGGTGGCTGGTTCCCAAATGGTTTTTCTGGGTTACTACTCTCTTTACAAATGGTGTTATTCGCTTATTTAGGCGTTGAATTAATCGGTGTTACAGCGGGTGAAGCTCAAAATCCGAAAAAAACACTCGCAAAAGCAATCGATAACGTATTTTGGAGAATATTACTGTTCTACGTTGGGGCTCTATTCGTTATGATGGCAATTTATCCATGGAATGAACTTGGTGAAAAAGGAAGTCCATTCGTATTAACATTCCAGCAAATCGGTATCGCAAAAGCAGCAGGGATTATTAACTTTGTCGTATTAACAGCAGCTCTTTCTTCTTGTAATGGTGGTTTATTTAGTACAGGCCGTATGCTATTTACATTAGCTCAGCAAAAGAAAGCACCTGAAAGATTTGGTCGTTTAAATAAAAACGGTATTCCGAGTCAAGGAATTATAGCAACAGCTATCGTTTTACTCGTTGGTGTTATATTAAACTATCTTGTGCCCGCAAAAGTGTTTACATGGCTGACTAGTATTTCAACTTTCGGGGCAATTTGGACTTGGGGCATCATTTTAATCGCTCAAATTAAATTCCGTAAAGGTTTGCAAACTGATAAAAAGGACAAGCTAACATATAAAATGCCTTTACATCCATTAAGTTCATATTTCTCACTCGCTTTCCTTGCACTAGTATTAGGTATAATGGCGTATTCAGAAGATACAAGAATTGCATTGATTGTTGGTCCTATTTGGCTTATTGGTTTAGCTATCGTGTATTACATGAAAGGGTTCCATAAAATTGATGAAACACCTAATTCAAAAATTAGTTAAACCCAAAATCTCTTCCTAATTCATTAGGAAGAGATTTTTTCATTATTCACACAAATATTTCTCAATTAAATTAACGTTATCTTTACACTATTTAATATTTTCTATCTTTCTTTCCTGAAAAAAATAGATTACATTATTAAAGCAAATATTTTTATTAGGGGGATTCTTCTATGAAGAATAAAAAATGGATTACATTTTCTTTAGCAACAGCAATTACACTAAGTATAGGAGCTTCAGTCCTTCCGTCTACTTATGCCGAAAGCTCAGTAGACCCAGCTCCTGAAATTGCTGCAAAAGTTGTAAATCAAAATAGCGGGAAGAAAGTATTATTCGATAATACACACGGTCAAACGGCCGGGACCGCTGACTGGGTTATTGATGGTGGCTTTTCTGATTTTGGAAACGGTATTGCCCAAAACGGATATCATGTAAAAGAACTTCGTAAATCAACACCGTTTACGTACGAAGATTTAAAAGACTACAATGTATTTATCGTTCCAGAAGCTAATATTCCTTACAAGAAATCTGAACAAGATGCAATGTTACAATATGTGAAAAATGGCGGAAGTATTTTCTTTATCGCTGACCATTATAATGCAGATCGTAATAAAAATCGCTGGGACTCTTCTGAAGTATTTAATGGATATAGACGCGGTGCATGGGATAATCCTGCAAAAGGAATGTCTAGCGAAGAAATAAATTCACAAGCTATGCAAGGAGTAGAAAGCTCTGATTGGCTATCTGACAACTTCGGTATTCGCTTCCGTTACAATGCAATTGGTGATGTTTCCGCTAAAAATATTGTGTCACCTGAACAATCATTCGGAATTACAAAAGGTGTTTCATCTGTAGCAATGCATGCTGGTTCTACTCTAGCTATTACAAATCCAAAACTAGCAAAGGGACTTGTTTATCTTCCAGAAAACCCATCAAAATGGAATAACGCTGTTGATAGCGGTGTTTATAACGGCGGTGGTGTTGCAGAGGGTCCTTATGCCGCTATCGCTAAAGTAGGACTTGGAAAAGCTGCCTTTATCGGTGACTCTTCTCCCGTTGAAGATGCATCGCCAAAATATGTTCGTGAAGATTCTGGCCAAACAAAGAAAACTTACGATGGATATAAAGAAGAAAACGATGCTATCTTACTAGAAAACATCGTAAATTGGCTATCGAATAAAGAAACATTTACAAGTTTAGATCAAGTAAATGGTTTACAACTTGATTTACCTACCACTTTACAAACATTTGAACAACCAAGCTTATCAACTGAGCCACAACCTGAACCTTGGAGTGCGCCAAATGCAGGTTATCAATGGTTTAATACAAATACTTTTAAACCAGGTTCATACGGTTATAACGGTGCTGTAACAGCAAACGACTACGTAGTTACACACCCTAGCACTCTACCAAACAATGAAGTGTTCCAAATAAAAATCCAAGTAAATAACTTATTACCAAACACAACATACACTAATTACTCTTTAGGTATATTCACTACTGGCGGTACACAAGTAGCAAAAGTTCAAAATACAAATGGTTCTTGGCCATCTGCTTTTGGATATAGTAGTGCATTCTCTTTCACAACAAACAGCTTAGGTTCTGCTGAGAAGATTGTAAATGTACAAATCAATCCAAATACTGCTGGACAAGCAACTCTTCGTCTACGCCAAAATACGACAGCGAAATACAATGAAGCTGTAATAATTGATAAGAAATAATGAAAAAGGCAATCCGCATGCGGATTGCCTTCTTCTCACTTCTCTTCTTTCGAGAAAAACATTCTTGAAATAACGATACCTATACTTCCTACAATTAAGAATAACACAGCCCTGATCATCATCGATACTTCTGGTAAGTCCAGAAGGAATAGCTTCCCTATCGTTACGACTAACACGACTAAGCCGGCATACAATATTTCATTCATATTTTTATTCCGTCCAAGCCAAACGGCAAATAATGCATATACCATCCATAATAACGATACAGATACGCTTATTATACTTCCATCTGTAGACAGCACTTCACCGACTCTAGTAATTGCAATAAATACGATAACCATAAACCAATAGAGCGTTATAGAATAAACATATTTTCCAAAGCTCCTTAACACATCTTTCGCTTGTTTCATGCAGTAATAAAATGTACCTATTAAAATAATATGGGCAACAAACCCAGCTGAAATGAAATGATCAAACGGACTAAAAATAGTCTGTATCATTCCAATCGCGTAAATCGTCGCACTAACATACAATTTCATCTGTTGTTTTACTTTAATAGCAGTCACCATACCGAGGAAACCTTGTAATAATAATACAATCGCTGCATTCACTAAACTATACTCATATAAAATCGCTAAACTAAATGCACCCATTGCGAAACCAAATAAAAGATTTGTAAATGTAGAATGTCGATTCTTCCTATATTCAAACACGAACATAATAGCGTGCACGAGTGCACTAATCATTAATCCCCATGTTGTAAATTCAGGTATTTTTGAAATGGCTAATATAAAGAAAACTGCATTCGCACTAAATATCGCCAAACGTGGCTCTAATATAAAACTTCTCTCCGTAAACATATGCCAAAATAATAGTAAGTGAATCAAACCATAAACAACCGTTAACTGTATTTGCAAATCCTCTACTAACATTGACATAATAGCAAAGAAAACAAAAAGGACAATAGCAGCAACAGCATAAGAAATCATATATAAATACTGATAACGATTTTTCAACGCATACCATAATAAGCTAAGTGTTAGTATCGTCTCATATCCAAAGAAAATATAAGGATTAGGAGTCGTACTATTTAATAAGAATGGCACGAAGAACGCTCCTACGGCTACGAATATAGTAAGATATTCCGATTGATACCTCTTCGCTACATAAATACCTAAAATGACCCATGCAATATTACATACAAACGCAACACTTGCTGGAATAAATCCATATAAATAATGCGCCGCAAATGTCGTTAAAACTATACCCGTAATACTTCCTCCTGCTAATACTAAACCCAACGCTTGCCGCTCTCGTTTAATTTGAATATCACCTATATAATAAAAACCGATTGATAGGACAATACCAAACACAATTCGTATTGCAGGTGTTAATAATCCAGCATCTACCCCTGCTTTAAATAACCAGATTACTCCAAGTAACATAATGCCAACAAATATGCGTGGTAACCAAGTTTGGCAAAACTTAATAATATTAAATGGTTCTGGTTTAAATGCAGATATATCTACTTGTTTTACCTCACGTTCTTGCACGGGCTCCTTTATTGTAACTACTTCTTCTTTTTGCTTTTCCTCCATTACCGTTTCAATATATTCTTTCTTTTCTTTACTAACATGTTGCTGAGCATTTTCTACTTCTATTTCTCTTTGTTTTGCTTTCAATTCAAAAAGCGCTTCTTGAATCGTTTCAATTGCCGTTTCTAGCGCTTCTATTTTCTTATTTAAATCCTCCTTCATACGCTCCCCCCTCATCATCTATTCAAAACCTATATATTACCAATTACCTTTATCATACTCTTAGTCTATTCATTTTCAATACTATTTTTCCAAAAAAAAAGGTGTCTTCCGAAATAGGAAAACACCTTTTTACTCATTTATTCTTATTTAGAACAATACTAACTATAACGCCAATACAAACACCTATAATAGCTGGAACAATCCATCCAACACCTTCTGTATAAAACGGAATGTATTTCAATATTGATGTCCACTGATTCATCATTACATTTTTATTGAAAATATCGATTGCACTAAATACCGCTACAATCCCAACAGTTACTGCATATACGTATGCATACTTTCCAATATATTTATGGAATAACCCTAGAATAATAAGCGTTAATGCAACTGGATAAATAAACCCAAGAATCGGTACTGATACTTTTAAAATTTGTGTTAATCCTAAATTAGCTAAAATCATACTAACAAAACTTAATATAAATGCCCAAACTTTATACGCTACTTTCGGAAATGCACTTGCGAAAAATTGACTACAAGACGTAACAAGTCCGATTGACACACATAAACACGCGATCGTAAAAATAAGACCTAATAAAACGACTCCGCCTTGTCCAAATAATGTAGTCATAACTTGCGCTAACACGTTCGCCCCATTATCAAATGTACCTAACGAACCGCTAATTGAACCAACATATCCAAGTATGACATAAATAATAGATAATAATAGTCCTGCACCAATTCCAGCAATACTCATATATTTCGCTAAACCTTTATCATCTTCAACACCTTTTGCACGAAGAGCATTTGCAATAACAATCCCAAAAATTAAAGCGGCTAGCGCATCCATCGTTAAATATCCCTCTAAAAAGCCTTGGAACATAGGAGCTTGTCCATAGTTTCCAGCAGCCTCTTTCACACTGCCAACTGATGTAAACATACTCTTTATAAAAATAAGGGCAATCATACCTAATAATAACGGTGTTAAAACTTTTCCGAACAACCCCATTAATTTAGACGGTGATAAACTTAACCAGTACACAATGCTAAAGAAAATAACCGTGTAACATAATAAAACTACACTTCCCGATTCTGTGAAGAACTGACCTGGTCCCATTTCAAAAGCTAAACTTCCTGCACGTGGTATACCAAGACCTGGTCCAATAAATAAATACACGATACATGGGAAAATAATGGCGAATGAAGAATGAACCCTACCCGCTAACGTTTGAAAGCTTCCCGCTTTCGCAATAGCGATAACACCCAATATAGGAAGACCTGTTGCTGATATAATAAATCCTATTAATGAAATCCACACATGTTCTCCTGCTTCATACCCAAGGAAAGGTGGGAATATAAGATTCCCCGCTCCAAAGAACATCGAGAATAACATAAGGCTAATCAGTAAAATTTCTTTTTTCTGTAACAATTTCATTTGTTTCTCCTTCTTTAATTTCATCTTTTATGAAATCAATTTCACATATAAAAAAGTGCAATAATCCGCTTCCTAACAAAGAAAACATAGTCCATAGTCTAACATAAAAGAAACACCCATTCTATAGCTATCCCTCTTTTCCAATTTCTTCTGAAAAATCAACCTTTATTGACTTATAATAGTTAATAAGGTAAAATATTAAATGTACAAAATTATTAACTTTGTTTTTGTTTGTGTCAGGAGGAAAATAACATGGAATCAACGATACAACTAGAAAGAGAACAACAAAGAAAAAAGAAACATCCTCCAGGTTTATACTTACTCTTCTTTACAGAAATGTGGGAAAGATTTAGTTACTATGGATTACGAGGATTATTAACATTATATTTAACGACAGCTTTAGTAAGCGGTGGTCTTGGGTTTAGTCCCGCATGGGCACTCTCTATTTACGGATTTTATACTGGAGCTTGTTATTTCACACCATTGATTGGTGGATACTTAACAGACCGTTTTCTAGGTAGACGAAAAGCCATCACAATTGGTGGTATAACAATGGCACTCGGTAACCTTACACTATTTGCCTTGCAAAACCAATTAGGCCTATACCTCGGATTAGCGCTTATTATTATCGGTAATGGATTCTTTAAACCGAATATCTCTACACTTGTGGGAGAATTATACGAAGAGAATGATCCAAAACGTGATAGTGCATTTACCATTTTCTATATGGGTATTAACGTCGGATCATTTTTAGCTCCACTCGTTTGTGGATTTTTATCAGAAAATTTATTCAAAACAACAATTGATGGCGTTGTACATTATGGATTCCGTTACGGTTTCTTAGCAGCTTCAATCGGAATGATTATTGGACAAATTTTATTTACAACATTATCAAATCGCTACCTTGGTGATATCGGTAAAAAACCAACTCGCGATTTGCAAACAGCTGATGGACAACCAACAGTTGGAGATACACCTTTAACAAAAAAAGAAAAACAACGTACCGCAGTTATCGTCATTTTAACATGCTTTGTTGTCTTTTTCTGGGCTGGCTTTGAACAAGCTGGTAGTTCGTTAACATTATATACAAACAAATTTGTAGACCGCTCTGTTTTCGGATGGGAAGTTCCAACATCTTGGTTCCAATCGGTCAATCCATTATTTATTATTTTACTTGCTCCAGTCATTTCAGCATTATGGGCAAAACTTGCAACTCGCAAGCGCGGGGATTTAAAAATCCCAACAAAAATGGGACTTGGTATGATCTTGCTTGGTATCGGTTATATCATTCTCGTTATCGCTACATTAAAAACAGGTAGTGATGAACATAACATTACAGAAAAAGCAAACTTACTATTTATCGTCTTTACGTATCTTTTCCATACGTTAGGTGAGCTATTCTTATCACCTGTTGGACTATCAATGGTTAGTGCACTTGCCCCAGTAAAACTTGCTTCTTTATTAATGGGAGTATGGTTAGCAAGCTCAGGAATCGCCAACATTTTAGGTGGACAACTAGCAAGCTTCACAACTTCACTTGGGTATGCTGAAGTATTTACAGTAATCGGAGCTGCAGCAATTGTGTTAGGTTTTGTTTTATTATTAATTTCTAAGAGATTAGTGAAATGGATGGAATAAAAAAAGATGAGGGATTCCCCTCATCTTTTTTTATGCATTCTTACCTTTTTCTATCGCTTGTTCGTACAGCTCTTTATGTTCTTTATATTCACTTGGCACAAAATTCTTATAGAAGAATGCAAGCCAACTGTCTCCTTTTTTATAGCCTTCTTCTCTAATTTCTGCTGCTTTTTTATTTGATTTAAATCCTTCAATAAACCATTTCTTTAACGATTCATTTTTTTCATACTTAGCAGGAATTTTCAAATCATAGTTTTCAAATGCATACTTATAGCCAGCCTTTTCTACTGCTTTTTTTGTAGACTTATAGCCCTTTTCATAAGCTGTTTCATACGCCTTCACATACACATCTTTCTCTCTATTTCCAGGTTTCTTTCCAGCTAGTTCCTTACCTGCCTTTTCCCCTAGTTCAGCTTGCTCTTTTTCAATTTTTTCTGTTCTTTCTTTATTCCCTACTTGGAAACCTTCTGCAAAGTTCGGCTTAAACTCCGGAGCAATTTGACTATCTTCCATCGTCTCTTGTGCTAAACCTTGCTCTTTTCCTTTTTCAAAATACGTTTTCTTCTGTTCTTCTAAAGACCAAGATGCAGCATATGCAGTTTTGAATGCTTCTTTATATGTATCTGATTTTCCAGCTAAATGTGATTCCGCATCATTTTTCCCTGCTTTAAAATCAGTCTCTCCACTTTTTTGTCCCTCAAGCTGCCCTTTTTCCATATCAGCTTGACGCTGTGCTTCCTCTCGCTTACGTGCCTCTTCTGCTTTTCTTTGTTCTTCAGCTACACGTTGTCTCTCTTCCTCTGCTTTTCTTTGTTCCTCCGCTACACGTTGTCTCTCTTCTTCAGCTTTACGCTGCGCCTCTGCGGCACGTTGTTTTTCAGCTTCAGTATTGCGCTGCGCTTCTACTTGTCTTTCAGCTTCTACAGCACCATTATTATTTGGGCTAGGAGCTGAACTCGTTGCACCACTACTAGAAGCTGGCTTATTGTGATAATGATATTCCCCGTACTGTAATCCCCATTTTTCACAATTTGTACGACACGTATGTCCCCCATTAGCATCTGTACGCCCTGGATGCGCATAGGCTGAAATTGGAGCTACCAATAACGCTACACTTGTTGTTAAAAGAAGTTTCTTCACCTGTTGTTTCACTCTTGTTCCTCCCAAAATCTTGAATTCTAACTTTATTATACATAAATAGAAAAATACTTAAATACCAACTAAAATATTCTATTATTTCTCAACATTAGTAAAAAAGAAGGTCAACTCTTTAAAGAGTTGACCTTCTTTTTTACTTCTTCGCCTTCGTTCCTACTAAATCACCAGCAACAACGTAACGCTTAGAATTATCTTTCACAGATACACATGTAATAAGCGTTATCTCATCTTTCCCATGATCCTCTACAACTTCCCACTTATCAGGAGTTACTTCAGATACACCAGTAACCGCATACTCATATTCGTTTTCATTATCATACAAATAAATTTTATCGCCTTTTTTCAAAGAAGCTATATCACTAAATAAAACACCTTTTTTAGACATATTATGTCCTGCTAATGCATAGTTCCCTTTTCCCATTACTTGATTTTCTTTTACTGTTGCTGCACCTGATAATAGGTTTTTCTCAGTAGAAGATTTTAAAACAGGAAGTTCTAATGAAACACTCGGGATCGAAATACGACCAATTACTTGTTTCTTATCTAATGATGCATTCGCTACTTCTGCTAAGTCTGGCTGATTAATTTTCGAAGCATCTACAAATTCCGTCTCATGTTTTTCATAATCCATCTTTTGAACAGCCTGCACATTTTCAGTCTGTTTCTTTTCAGCCTGATATCCATCGTAAAATGGCTTTCCGATTAACACACCACCTACAACAAATAGAAGGATTGCTACTATACTATAAATTCTTTGCTTATTCATATACAATTCCTTTCCCTTACAAAATCTTACTCTATATAAAATGATAAGATAATATTGCTATATGTACAAGTGTAAGCTAAAAAGAAACCTTCTTGCTAATGCAAGAAGGTTTCTTTTTAGACTAATTTATTTCTGTATAATGATACGTAAAAGACTGTCATTTGAACAAAAAGCATGAAAAATAAAATATATAACGGATATCCAGGAATATATAAATTAGCTACAGGAGAAAGTGTTAAAAATCCAATAGCAATAACTACTCCGTACCAGAATGAAATAAATGTTGTTCGGCACGCCTTTTGCGTGATTTCTTTTTCCCGCTCATCTGTCTGTGGAAATAATAACGGGTACATCCAATAAGAAAGTGCTTTATGTTTCTTCTTTTGAACTTTATAAAAAATCGTCGTTATAATAGCTACAATTGTTAACATTCCTAATGGTATCATATTGATTGTTACTTCAAATGGCAATTTCTCAGTTTCAATAATATTTGCCAGCTCTATCCAAGCATAATAGAGTTCAATAAATGCCCAACAAGCAATCACAAATCTCAGCACATTTACAATATAAGAAACAGCAATTTTATTCATCATTCTCCCCCTCCTTATTTAAAACAAACACATCTTCCATCTTTAACTGAAATACATCGCAAATCGTAAGTGCTAATAACAGTGAAGGGACATAATCCCCTTTTTCAATTGCCGCGATTGTTTGTCTTGTCACTCCAACCTTTTCTGCTAATACACTTTGCGAAAAATTAAACCGAGCTCTTAATTCCTTCACTCTATTTAAAATGGTCAAATTTACCACCTCTCACCGTCATTGTATGCTATCCTTAACAAAATGTAAACTCAACTTAACATTATAATTACAAAAAAATCCAACTTTACATATTGTAAAGTTGGATTACATGTTAATTTAAAATTGTAAGCTTAACATTTTTTCTGCCCCATTTACTAGATGAAGCTTTATCTGGCATTAAAACATCAATTTTGTGACCTTTAATCGCGCCACCAGTATCTGCTGCAATTGCTTCTCCGTATCCTTCAACATATACGCGAGAACCTAATGGGATAACAGATGGGTCCACTGCAATTAATTTCATTCCTGGGTTTGCAGTTAGGTTATAGCCTCCCCATGCAGAATATACTTGTTGACCTGGTGCATAGCCATTTTCACCTGGATCTGCTGTATAAGCTGTTGCATGTACATAGATTTCTCTTCCACCAGCAGCTGGTTTAGATGGTTGTGCAGGTTCTACACTTGAATTATTATTTTTAGTTTGAGCTGGCTTACTAGCTTGCTCTTGCTCTTGCTTTTGCTTTTGTTTTTCAGCAACATCTGCCTGTGCCTTAGCTAAAGCTTCTTGCTCAGCTTTTGCAGCTGCCTCTGCTTTTGCACGCTCTTCTGCTGCAATTCTTGCTGCTTCTTGCTCACGAGCAATTGTTTCTTGTACTGCCTTCATATTTGACTCAATTTTAGCTTTTTCTTCTGCTGCTAAATTAAGTTGGCTTGCAACCTGATTATATTTAGCTTGAACTGTTTGTAAGTTATCTTGACGCTTTTTCAAGTTATCCTGCAACTCAGCTTGTGCTTTTGCTAATTTTTGTTTGTCTACTACTAAAGATGCTTCTTTTTCATCAATTGTTTTCTTATCCTCTTCAATTTGACGAAGATCTTGTTCTTGTAGACGTAAAATTTCTTTATCAGCTTCTAAAATAGTAGAAACTGCGTTCATACGTTGTAAGAAATCTGCAAAGTTTTTTGACTCTACTACAACTTCCACTACTAAACTTGTATTTGAACTGTTTTGAACAGAAACCATACGTTTTCTCATAATATCCTTACGAGCAAGGACTTTATCCTCTAAAACGACAATTTCATTCTTTTTTTGCTCAATCTGCTTATGTGTTTCATCAATTTTACGTTGAATAGCAGCTTGATCCTCTTTATTTTTTGCAATTGTATTATTTAAATTATGTAGTTCGTTTTCGATACCTTTAATTTCTTTACTAACAGCTTGCTTCTCTTGCTCTTTCTTTTGCATATCTGCATCGTTTTGCTGCAATTGCTGTTGCATGTTGTTAAGTTTCTCGTCGTTTGACTCTGCTTTTACAGCGACTGTACTAGAAAGACCGATAATTCCTGCTAATACTAGACTACTGATTCGCTTAAAATAGTTCATAATCCGACTCCCTTCTTATACAGTTATACATGATTTATTTTACAGTTTGTTTACAATACCATTAAATACAGTTTATTTTTCATGACGAAAAAAAGGGAATTATGCATAAAATGTAATAGATTCTTAAATATTTAACAATTCCTATATTTAAAAATTATAAAAGATGCTAAAATCCAAATATAGAGAAAATATAACTTCTAAAGGCGGTTGAAATAAATATATGTTTACTCAAAAAAAATCACTTCTACATAAAATTGATCAATTAGAAAATCGTATACAAGAACTAGAAGCAGAATTAAAACAAAAAGATACTGAAAAACAAGTGATCATTTCTTCTATTCACGACCGTGTGCAAAACGTCGTTCAAGAGCATCAACTTGTAAATAATCAACACCATACACTTCAAAATTTAGTTCAACAATTAAACTCATGTTTCGAAAATGTTTCAACGCGTACTACACATTCCAATGAATTGAATAACGAAATGTTACAAAAAGAACAAAGCTTAATTCAATCTATTGAAGAAATTATTGACTGTTCTAATGAAGGAAAAGAATCTGTTCACCGTTTACTTATTGTAATTAACAAATTAGGTGAACAATCTCAGCGTACGTCTAACAGTATGAATCATTTAAGTGAACGTTCAAAAGAAATCGAGCAAATTGTAGAAGTCATTCAAAACATTGCAGCACAAACGAATTTACTTGCTTTAAATGCGAGTATTGAAGCTGCGCGCGCTGGAGAGCACGGTAAAGGATTCGCTGTCGTTGCTAATGAAGTAAGAAAGCTAGCGGAAAGTACAGCGGAAAGTACAAAAAACATCGGCAACTTAACGAAAAAAATTCAAGAAGAAATTGAAAAAGCATACGATAACACAAAAGATAATTTACATTTAGTCGATGAAGGTGTAGAAATGAGTGCCGATACAAACGCTAGAATTGAAAATATTTTAATTATGATTCAAACGTTACAAAATGGTGCTACAAATGTTATTAAAGCTATCGAAAACCAAAAATCTTGTAATGATGATATATTACGAGAATTCGCTAATACACAACAAATGTTCCAAAAATTAAATACTACTATTATGAACCACATTCATGATGCCGAAAAAGTCGATGTTCAATTGACTAAAGGTCTTCAAGAAACAACGGCTTCTCATTAATAATAAAAACCCCTTATAGCGCGCTATAAGGGGTTTTTATTATATTTCGAATATTTATTTCTTCTCAATATTCATCCGTATCTTTGTTATAATGAACAAGTTGTTTCTTTCGACTAATAAACAAGGAGGTTTTTATGGAACAATTTCATTACATTTTAAAATATTTAATTCTTGGTCTGTTCCAAGGACTAACAGAACCAATTCCGATTTCTTCAAGCGGTCACCTCGTTTTAGCACAGCATTTGCTAGGACTAAAAATAGAAGGGTTTAGCTTCGAACTACTTGTTAATTCAGCTTCATTATTAGCTGTATTACTTATTTATAGAAATGATTTAATTCGTCTAACGAAGAATGGTCTATCTTATATATTCACAAGAGCAGAAGACGCAAAATCAGATTTCTTCTTTATTATTTATCTTGTTATTGCGACCATTCCAGCAGGTGTTATTGGTGTTTTATTTAAAGATTACATCGATCAGTACTTAAAAGGTGTGCAGATGGTTGGGATTTCCCTCCTTATTACTGCTGTCGGCCTTTGGATTATTAGAAACTTGCGTGGGCGTAAAAATGATGGCGACCTTTCTATGAAAGATGCAATCATCGTCGGATTAGCACAAGCTTGCGCACTAATTCCTGGAATAAGCCGATCAGGTGCAACAATCGTAGCAGCGATGTTACTTGGTATGAAGCAAGAAACAGCTCTTCGTTTCTCATTCTTACTATATATCCCTGTTAGCTTAGGTGGTTTATTACTAAGTATTACAGACATTGCAAAAGATCCAAATCTAGACACATTATTCGTACCATATGTCGTTGCATTTATCGCAACATTTATCATGACGTATATTTCTTTAAAATGGTTTATGAACATTATGGCAAAAGGAAATTTAAAATATTTCTCTTTCTATTGCATTATCGTAGGTGTACTTACTCTTATTTTCTTATAAAGTTCAACTTACAAATCGAAAAACGAGTCATTCTATTAAACTAGGATGACTCGCTTTTTTATATCTTTATAATGATAAAACCCCTCTTACCTTTCTGTACAGTAAGAGGGGCCCCCTTTTATGCGTATACTTTCTTTTCTTGACAATACAAACGAATAACATGTTTATTTTGTTGAAATACATCATGCGTTAGGCGGATAATAATAAAATTTCGTTTTGTTTGATCATCATGAACAAAAATCTGTTCTCCCTCCTGAAAACGCCATGCACTTTCAAAAGTTCTAATATGATCCCCACTTACAGAAAAAAGCTCATATCGCATATCTTGTACCCTCTCTCAACTTATAATAATCACAATATCCTTATATTAAATTTAGTGTAACTTAATCCCGTTTAAATTTGAAATTTTTTCTATTTCGAAATATTTTAATTTTGTTTTTAGGCTCTTTTAACGTTATAATGATAAACGAATTTTCAATGAAAGGAGCTTCATTTTGACTGCATATTTATTTCCAGTAAAAACAGCATTTATTTTATTTCCTATTTTAGCAATGTTTCTCTTAATACCTTTTTTAATATTTAACTACCGAAAGTATGGTTATTTAAATAAATGGCGTTCATTTATTTTATACTCATTATTACTTTACTTATTAAATGCCTATTTTCTTGTGATTTTGCCGTTACCACAAACATATGATACTTGTAGCCTACAACCGGCTAATACGCAACATATGCAACTATCACCATTTTATTTCATACAAGAAATTAGTAATCATACCTCGGCAATTTTAACGAAACCAGCTACTTATTTCTACCTATTAAAAGAATCTGCGTTTTTACAAGTAGCATTTAACGTTCTATTAACCGTTCCATTTGGTATTTACTTACGTTATTATTTCCGACGTAGTTTCTTACAAACAATTTGTATTTCTTTTTGTCTTTCACTCTTTTTCGAGCTAACACAAGTGACTGGACTATACGGTATATATAATTGTGCCTACCGCTTATTTGATATAGACGATCTGTTTTTAAATACATTAGGCGGCGTAATTGGCTTTATCATTGCACCAATATTTACGTACTTCCTTCCGAAAGCAAACGAATTAGATAGTCATATTGATTTGGAAACAAAACCAGTCGGATTCGTTCGTCGTTTTATCGCGATGCAAATTGATTGGATTTTCTTATCTATCGTTGTACCTGTCATTAAAAACAAAGGAAATTCCTTCTTTGTTTCTAATATTCAATCTTACACGAACATATACGAACTCATTTTCATAACGTGTTCGATCTTTATTTACTTTATTATCATTCCATACTTTACGAATGGAAAGACAATTGGTAAAGCATTGCTTCGTATTTACGTGAAAGGGAAATCAGATCGTATTACGTTGAAGGAACTATTCATCCGTTACGGTATATTCTATTTCGTTTTAGGTGGAATCAATTATATTCTTTCTAGTAGCTCTATCTTAAATCTTAAAGAGCCTTTAGTATTAGTAGTTATATTATTATTCCAACTCGTAATTAACGGTCTATTTATTATTCATGTTTTATTACATGTATTTAGTCGTGATAAGTTACTATTTTACGAGCGAATTAGTCAAACAAGAAATGCAATCATACTAAAAAAAGCTGACAAGTAATACTTTGTCAGCTTTTTTTCATAATCGTAAATAATTTTTCTGTGTAAGGGTTTGAAAACATTTCTGCTTCATCTAATAACTTCCTCACCTTTAGAAACGAATGCAATTCTGGATATATATTTTGTAATTTTTCGTACGTTAACGTATGCATTTTTCCCCAATGCGGGCGTCCCTCATACTTTAGAAAAATTTTCTCCACCTCACCAAAATAAGCAGCATACTTCATACCTTTATACATATGAACAGCTATATACGCTGAATCTCTTCCATACGCTGGACTGAGCCATATGTCATCCCTTTTCACATAACGGCATTCAATTGGGAAGTGCACTTTATACTTTTTCTTTTCAATAAGGCTTGAAATTTCTTCTACAACGGTCCGCATATACTTTGAAGGAACGCTATACTCCATTTCATAAAATGGAACCGCACGCGATGTAGCAAACACTTCATAACTCGGGCCGATTATTTTTGTATTCGGTACAGCTTTAGCCGATAATCGACTTACTCCTTTACTTATAGAAGGAAACCATTTACATCCTTTAGATAACAAAGAAAACATCTTATTTTCAAGCAACTCTACCTTTAGTTTATGCCATTTCAAATCACTTTTTTTACCCGTTGTTTCGTTTGTAAATTTCACTTGTACTTCATCTGAATAAGGAAAAACAAAAAACTCAAAATGGCGATTCTTCTTATATTCTTCTAATTTGTTCATTACAGTAGATAGTGACTGTTTTTCACTTTCATACACAAGTGAATACGCCCTGATAACTTTCAATTTTATTTTTACAATGATACCTAGCATCCCAAGCGACAACTGAAAGGCTCTCCAATATTCCACATTCACAGTTTCCGAACAAACTATACTCTCACCTGTAGATAAAACTGCGGTAATCTCTATAACTTGTGTTGATAAACTCCCAAAGGTAACACCCGTCCCATGAGTTCCCGTACTAATCGCTCCTGCAATAGATTGCGAATCAATATCCCCTAAATTTTCTTGTGCATAACCTTTTTCTTCAAGTAACTTTCCTAGGTCATATAGCTTTGTTCCTGCCCATACTTCAACGGTCATCTTCTCCGCATCAATATTCACAATGCCCTTCAATTCATCTAAAGAAACTAAAATTTCTTCCGTTTGCACAAGAGGTGTAAACGAGTGCCCTGAACCGACAACACGAATTTTCTTCTCCTTTTTTCGCGCAAGCCCTACAACTTCTACTACATCTTGTATACTTTCTGGATACATCGTATAATGCGGCGTTCCTTCTACATTCCCTGTCCAATTTCTCCATTTTTGCCCCTTTATAGAAAGCATTGACCATCCCCCCGATATGTTGAATACTCCCCAACAATCTCTCCTTCTTTCACACGATATAAAAAAGGAAACCGCTCACTTAATTCTCCAGCTTTACTATGGCGAAACAAGATAGAATCTCCTATCTCTACTTGTTCCTCGCCGTTATAAAAAATCGGTGTTTGTACCTCGCCAGCACCTTCTAAAGCTAACAATTTTGCACCATTTGGCCTCCAAACCTCAGGTTCTTTATCTTTCCCAATTGCGCCTGAGGCAATATATCCACCGCCTAGACAAGTGTAAATAAACGGGGCTGATTTCCGCACAACTGGTAAGGCAAATCCGACAGCTGGATGAAATTTGACCTCTTTATAATAATCAAACAGTTTCGGAGCGTAAAAAGCAGAACCTATTGTAATCTCTGAAACTGAATTATCTTGCTCAGTTGTTTTTATACTTCCTGTGCCTCCCCCATTTACAAACCTTAGTTCAATACCTAGGTTTTGTATTTCTTTTACGATATGTCCTCTTCTTTCTTTAACTTCTAACACTGACTTCTTCTTTAAATACGAAATCACTTTACTTTTCACTCTTTGATTCGGTATGTGATCTCCTACCCCAGCAATTTGAGCTTCATATCCCATTACACCATCTAGTATTAAAAATGATGATTCTTTCACCCTTTTTACTATTTTCAAAGCACCTTGCACATCTTTTACCGGTGATCTGTTTACCCCAAAATGAAATTGAAAAAAACGACTACTCATATCAATATCCAAACAAACACGAAAACACCCTTTAGACTCCTCAGCAATTTTTTCTAGATAAACAATATGGTCTTCACAATCCACCATACAAGTTATAATGAGGCCTTGCTTTGTTAGCAAACTTATTTCATGTAAAGCCCTTTTATCATAAGCAGGATATCCGAGCAATAAATCATTGAATCCTTGTTCAATTAAAAACAAAGCCTCTCTAGGTGAAAAACACATAATACCTTGAAATCGATCATTTGTAGCTAAAATCTTTTGCATAACTGGAACAGAACGTAACGATTTACTCGCTATACGAATCTTCTTATTCCCACTTAATTCTATAATCGATTGAATATTTCTATCTAAAGCCACTTCATCCAAAAATGCACACGGTAATGGAACCTCTTTAAAAATTCCTCGATCCACATTTTTCTCTCCTCTTCTCTATATGTCTTATACATATTGGAAAGAAAGTTTAAATTTCCTCTACAAAATAAAAAAGTTTCTTCCTATTTAAGAAGAAACTTTTTTAGGACTATTTCATAGAAATAGTTGCCTCTATTGGATAATGATCAGAATAATCATCATACGTATATTTTTTGAGCCATGATGTAACAGACCACTTTGGAGATTTCGGTTGTAATACTTTATTCTCTATAAATGATGGATTCGCATGATCTTTACTTGCAATAATATAATCTAAATGTTCAGCAGATGCATCTGGATAATTGTATTTCGCAATACTGTTTGTCGTCGCATCCCAAGTTGCTGTATGTCCTGTATAAGATGGAATAGAAGCGTGCAATGTTTTAAACATAGATGCGTACTCTGAGTCACTATTGTTCTCTGCATTTATTTTATTCACGTTCATATCGCCACCAAATAGGACGTACTCGTCATTTGGTATATTCTTATTTTTTATAAAATCTTGAATTTCTTTTAGCTGGTTTGTACGTACAGATGCAGGTGAAGTTTTTCCGCACATACTATCTTCAGCCTGCAAATGCGTCCCAATTACATGAACGAAACGATCATTTTTCTTAATTTTCGTGTATACAAATCCTTTATTCGATAAATTATCTGGCCCGCATCCTTTTGCAAATACATATTGAATCTTTTCAACGACCGGCCATTTACTCACGATTGCAACGCCCCCATCTTCAGGAGTTGAAGATGAATAGCTACCTAACGTTTTATCCCATTCATTTCCGTTACTACGACCTAATACCGCTGTTTGATTTGGATATTCTTTCTTCAAATTCCCTAACAAACGATCTGATGCGCTATTATCAAACACTTCATTTAATATAACAACGTCTTGATTCTTTATATAATCTGCCGCCCCAATTAAATCAGCACGATCACTTTGTCCCCAGTTCGGATATAAATTTGTTGATAGCATATACACGTTATGCGTCATCACTTTCAAAGTATTATTTTGATTTGTAGATGTTTCTGCTTGAGCTGAAGATCCTACGTATAAAACTCCTAAACCAATCCCAAAGCTAAGTACACCTTTTAGCAGTTTTCCTTTCACGCTTCATACCTCCATGTATTAGTTATAAAAAGGCCAAATACTCTATTGTGAGATTTGACCTTTTTTTAATAATTAACGATCTCCGTACGTATCAAACCAAAGCTGAATGTATCCGGCAGTAACACGTTGTGCATCCATTAATCGCTTACCTGTCATTGGTGTAACTTCAGCGCGCCATTTATCTGCATATTCTTGTGATACAGCTGCTTTTACGAACCAATCTTTCGTATTATCATTTACAATGCCAGCGTAATCTTGTTTCGCTGCTACTGCCGCTCCGTGAATCCAATCTTCTGGATTTGTACCTTTCCAGTTCCAATATCCATTTCCATCCGTTACTTTATAATTATCTTTTATCGTATCTACAAAGTTTTCATATTTAGAATGGAATCCTTGTGGGTACGAAAGATTTGTAAAGTTTGCCGCATGCATCGGTTGGTTTACATCTCCTAAATAATGAAGAGATAATCCTAAATAAAAGAATGCTTGTTTCATATCTTTATTTTTATATGATTCACCAGCTAATTTAAAATATTTAGCGCCAGTTTCTTTTGCCTGCTTTGCAAATGGAATATATGTTTTTCCATTGTCTGGATCATAGAAATGTGAAGCAAATGTGCTATTATCATAATAAGGATTTTCATAGTCAGCAGCATAAATACCATTTTCTAATTCCGTACGCCATTCATTTAATTGTGCAACTCGATCTTGTTTTACAAGTGTTGTATTGCGAGACATAATATCAATGGCACGGTTTACAATCCATAAATGAGAGTTTACGCCTTCTTTATGTTTATCTTCAGCAGACCAGCGATGAACTATTTTTATTTTACTTCCTCCATCGTTTTCATGAGCAAATGCAACACTTTGTAACGGCGCTACTAATGTAATAGCTGCTGCTAAAGCAAGTACTTTCTTTTTCATCTGAAATCCTCCATTTTATAATTGAATTATTGTAAACTTTTTATTAGGATCCTATGATATCGTCCGGTTAACCTATGACTAGAATATCCCACCTTTCATGAAATTTCTATCAATAAATTAAAATATGCAAATGTTCATATCATTATAACTTTATACATAGTGAATATAATGAATGAATGCACTTATATTGTAATAAAGTATTGTTAATCTACTGCAAATGATTGTCTAAACTAATGTAAAAAAAGAGTAAAGCATCCACATGCTTTACTCTTTTTTTCTATTCGATAATATACTTGGCAGTTGTACATTAACTGCCAACTTATGAATAAATCCAAACACTAATCCAATCCCAATAAATATGTATAAGATTGTAAATATCTTTCCGAAATCAGTTTGCGGACTAAAATCCCCATCACCGACAGTCGTCAACGTGACCACACTAAAATATAAAGCGTCAAGAGGACGTAATCCTTCAACTGTACTATAAAAAATTGTACCAGATGTTAATGTTAAAAATGTTAATACGAATAATACTTGAAATTCTTTATCTTTCCACGCTCGTAAACAAGCTTTTAGCATCCGTTTCAATGTCAACATAAATGAAAGCATTAGACTACCCCTTCCAAACAAAATACCTGTAGTTAAAGGAAAGTCTATCACCTTTCTGTATAGAAAAAAAGTAGCCCTCTTCTATTTCTAGAAAAGGGCTACTTTTTACTATTCTCTATTATTTAGGTGAAACAAGAATTTTCACTTGTGTTTTATCTTTTACAAGTGCTTCAAATCCTTCTTCAACAACTTGATCTACTGTGATTTTTTTCGTAATTAATTTCTCTGCTTGAATTTGGCCAGAGCTAATTAATTTAATAACAGCTGGGAAGATATGACGGTATCCAAGAATACCGATAACTTCTTTTTCTTTTAGTACAAGGTTGTTTGGCGTAATTGTCGCATCTTTTTCCCACACACTAACAATTACAGTTTGTCCTTCAAAACTTGTACTTTCAATCGCTTGACGAAGTACTACTTCGACACCTGTTACTTCAAAGCTCACATTTACACCTAAACCACTTGTTAAGTTACGAATTTCTGCTAGTACATCTTGAGTAGCTGGATTTAATACATAATCCGCACCTGCTAATTTTGCTAACTCTTGACGTTCTTTAGAAAGTTCTACTGCAATAACAGGAGTTGCTCCTGCTGCTTTAGCTGCTTGAATGACAAGAAGTCCAATTGGACCACAACCAAATACTGCTACAGCTTCCCCTTCTTTTAATTTACTTTGACGTACTGCATGAACTGCTACCGCCGCTGGTTCTACAAGTGCACCTTGTTCATACGTCATTTCATCAGGAATATGGTGGACCATATCTTCTGGTACTACTGTATATTCAGAGAAACCGCCGCCTTCTCCGCCAAGACCGTGGAAAACAAGTTGTTCACAAACATTGTAATGTCCATGTTTACAAGCTTCACATTTACCACAAGAATAAATTGGTTCTACAACGACGCGATCTCCCACTTTATGAGAAGTAACGCCTTCACCGATTTCAACTACCTCACCACTAAACTCATGACCTAAAATAACCGGTGCTTTTACGTGTGTTAATGGGTGCTCTTCTGTTGGAATAAAAATAGGTCCTGCTAAATATTCATGCAAGTCTGTTCCGCAGATACCACACCATTTCACTTTAATCTTAACTGCTCCTGGTCTTACAGTTGGTTCTGGTACTTCTTCTACTCGTACATCGCGTTGATTATGCCAAAGTAATGCTTTCATTTTATACATCCCTCTCTACGTATATACTTAACCTGGTGAAGTTTACCAATCTATTATAATACTTCTATCCATATATTTCAAAAAAACAATCTCATTTCCACTAAATTTTAACAAATAACGTTCAATATTTTGTCACTTTGGACTTTTTTCCACATCTGTTAATGCTAATTTCATTGCGGTTGAAATTAGCATTATGCCATAATAGCAGAGGAGAGGTGAATATCGCTTGAAATATTTTATTTACTTTATTGTTATCGTAGCGTTTCTAGATACATTTTCACAATTACCTATTATGAGTACGTTCGCTCAAAGTCTTGGAGGATCTCCTCTTATTATTGGGCTAGTTGTCGGTATGTACTCATTCGCTAATATGATCGGTAATATTATTGCTGGCGCTGCTGTCGATAAATTTGGTGCAAAAAAAATACTTTATATAAGCATGGGACTTACGAGTTTCATAGTCTTGTTATACACCGTTGTTCAAAGTGGTGAACAACTATTAGTTGTGCGCTTTATGCACGGCTTTAGTGACGGATTTTTAATTCCTGCTGCTTTTACGTTTTTATCAAAACAAACAAATTCAGCAAGACAAGGTAAGGCAATGGCTCTATCTGGTGCTGCTGTTGGAACAGCGGCAATTGTAGGACCGGCTTTCAGTGGAATTATGAAAGCAACTGCTGGTATAGAGTGGGTGTTCATCACCATTTCTATTTTAATGGTCCTTGGTACAATCGTATCTCTATTCTTCTTACCAAATAACGTATCAAGAAAAGATACCTCAAGAACACAAATGATGAACAAAGAAGATATGATTGAACTATTGAAATCAGAACCGTTATTGCAAGCATATATTGGTGCTTTCACACTAATGTTCTCACAAGGAATTGTCACTTATATGCTACCAGTGAAAGTTGAGGCATTAGCGCTTAAAGCATCTACAACAGGCATGATGTTAAGTGTATTCGGAATTACCGCTATCCTCTTCTTCTTGCTACCAACAAACCGTATTTACGATCGATTTAATCGTTCAAAACTCATGCTAATTGGGATTGCAGTAATGGCATTCGCGTTATCTTTACTTGGATTATTCGCAACAAAAGGTATGCTCTTTATCGTTATGATGATTTATGGCATTGGATTCGCTATCCTTTTCCCATCGATAAATGCATTACTTGTTGAAAATACGACAGATGATAAGCGCGGAAAAGCATTCGGATTGTTTTATGCTTTCTTCTCATTAGGAGTTGTTTCTGGATCCTTTATAGTTGGTGCAATCGGGGCATCCCCTAGCGTCAGCTTCGTTATCGGAACTGCATTCTTATTAACATTCGCTGGAATGATTTATGTAAGAAGCAAAATAAAAAGTAAAGCAAACAGCAAAGTAAAAAAGACAATGATGGGTTAATTCCATCATTGTCTCTTTTATTGCCGTATATATTACTTTTGTGTATAGCCAAGTAACAATGTAAATAAGTTAAACTGTAAAGGCAACACTACATTTCTTCTTTTACAAAAAAAGTGTATAAATACCAACGATACTTCGACAATTTCCTCGGAAATATTTCCTTTCCCCACATAATTTGATACACTACATATGAACAGACCCTTGTATTACATAAGCTAAAATAATAACTTACTGTACAAATTGAAAAGCACACTCTTCATATGAAGAATGTGCTTTTATGTTATTAACGTTTAATCCAAACAGCGCCTGCCGATTTATCCTCTGCCTGTCCAACAACTTGGAATTTAAGTCCAAGGTTTGGAACTTTTCTTCCTGCATCTGCAATTTGTTTGTTACTATATACTTTTGAATCATCAAATGTTGTAACACCTTGTAATCCAGAATAGTTAAACTGTCCACGTGTTAATGAATTTGCACTCCATGCTGGTGTTTGATCAAATGAAAATGCAGCATCTGCAATTTGCATACCTGTATTACCGTAAGTTGGTCTTCCGTTTAAATTCCCAACAAATGCCTCTGGATGCGAATCCACAACGCCAAGGAATCCTTCACCTGGATGCACCCCAACCCAGTTATCTTTGAAGCTATCATCTGCATACCAAACGACAAGACCTGTATTATACACTGGACCTTTTCCTGCTTTTAATCCATTATCTGATCCCGCATAGTTTCTCCACTCTAAGTAGTAATAATGAGCTTTCTTTTCTGTCCCATCAGAAACAACAAAACCATTTAAATTCATTTTAGCCTGTCCTTCTGTATCATCAGAAAATACAACTTGTCCATCAACAGTTACATTTACATTATCCATCGCGAAACCTTTATATGTTACAGCCGGATCTGTAATATAATCGAATTGCAGTTTCACTTTTTCCCCTTTAAATTGACTTAAATCATATGATTTATCCATCCATTTTCCATCTGTTGTATCTTTATCTTCTTGGACTACTTTTTCTCCAAGTCTATCAATTAACGTTTTCGTTCCATCTTCTGTTACTGCATGCACTTCGACAAAATCGCACTCTGCTTCTAACTCATAATTTGCTTTATAATCGAATTTTGCATTTGTTCCTTTTGTTAAATCAAAGAATGGTGTCTCTAGTGTTGTATGCATATCATCTCCTCTTGTACTATAATATGCATGCTTTCCAAACTCCGGTTTAATCGTTTCAACACTCTTACCCGGTAAGTTAACACGTACAACGCCTGGACGATTGGATTTCGTAACACTTTGATCGATATATGTAGGAATTCCTACTCCACGCTTAATTTTATCGTAATCTACTTCTAAAATTTTTGCCCAGTTGCCGCCCATATTCTTTTGTAAGAAGTCTTTATTTTGTGGTGAGAAACTAGTTGGCTCTGTTCCTGCAATTTTCCCTGTCCAACTACCTCCACTCATTAATGACCACGCTTCGACAGGTGAACCAGTTCCAGTATATTTCGTGTCATATTCATCTGGTAAGCCAAGATCATGTCCAAATTCATGCGCAAATACACCTACTGCTCCATCTTCTGGTTCAATTGTATAATCATGCGCCGCTACTTTTCCACCAAAGTAATCTACCTTTGATTTTGTACCTTCAACCGCTACTGGATCTATTGCTAATTTTGAACGATGTGACCAAATTGCATCATCACCTAATTTACCGCCACCAGCTTCTTGACCAACGCCAGCATGGATTACCATTAAATGATCAATTACACCATCAGGTTCATTTTGATTTCCATCACCATTTGTATCATATCTATCGAATTGATCAAATTGAGATAAATCTAACCCTTTCTCAGCGGCTGCATGTAAAGCTTCTTTCACTAAATCACGTGCGCCTTTTGGTCCTTTATTATCGTGACCACTACTACCATCAGCACCGTAGTCAGACGCTTTTCCTGGAACAGTTAGCCATTCCGTTACATATCCATCTGTCGTATAACTTCCACCAGACTGCTCTTCATAATATTGTTTAAACGTTTTTACTTTCGAACCATCAAATAACGTGTACGGTTCATTACCAAATAACATTTTTTGATAATGCTCTCTACTAAAGTCATTCGAATACATATACCCTGGTGTTTGATCAATATTATTATGTTTATAATCACTAAATTCAACGAGTAATACTAATACTTTATCAGTTCGAACAGACCCTTTATATGGCGCTTGCTTTGCTTTAGAAGTTGGGACTTGTCCATTCAATTGTTTTTTATTTGGTTCTGGTTTTTGCTCAGGACTAACGTTTTTTTCAGGTTTTTTTACCTTTTCCTTTTCTTCCATTTTTTTCTCTTTTACTTTTTTCACAAAATCAGATGCCTCTTTAGCAGTATCCGCTGGTAGGATTTCTTTATTTGCCTGATCTCCTTGTTTCTTTTCAATATACTTTTCTACAGCTTTTTTCGTCTCTTCTTTAGAAGATGCTGGATTAATTGTTCCTCTTTCTTTCAACGCTTCCGCTAAACGATCTTCTTGAATTAAATTGTAATCAATTGGTGTTGTAGATACATTGTCTTTCTCTTTTGCTGGCGTTTCTGCGTATGCTAGCGGAGTACTCATTACAGATGTGCATCCGATAATTGCCGCAATTGCTAAAGATGATAACACTTTAAATGGCGCTTTTCTTCTCATTCTATTTCTCTCCTTTTATAAAACTTAAAATTCAGATAAATTAGTGCGTTTAAATCAAAATCCCTACTTTCTGCCCTCCCTATATAAAAAGGCATAATTCTATAAACGTTAAGCTTTCTGTTATAGAATCATGCCCCTCCAGTTTTCTGGTCAGAACCTCTACCTTTTTATGTCGAAATATGAAAAATAAAAAGTGATTTGATATATATTAAATAGCTTATATAACAAATTTAAAAGACAATATGCAAAATTGCATGAAAATTCTTTCAAACAAAAAAGAACCCTAGTCAATTAAACTAGGATTCTCGATTTTCTATTATTTCTCTTGTGTTTTTTCCCAATCAGCTAAGAATTTCTCAATTCCTTGATCTGTTAATGGATGTTTCACTAATGAAGCAATTACGTTTGCTGGGATTGTTGCAATATGTGAACCGTTTAATGCTGCTTCTGTTACGTGAACACTGTGACGTACAGATGCTGCAATGATTTCTGTTTCAATGCCGTGAATTGCAAAGATTTCTGCGATTTGGCGGATTAGGTCCATACCGTTATGACCGATATCGTCTAAGCGACCTAAGAATGGTGAAACGTATGTTGCACCAGCACGAGCTGCAAGTAATGCTTGAACTGCTGAGAATACTAATGTAACGTTTGTACGAATTCCTAAGTCAGAGAATGCTTTTACTGCTTTTAAACCTTCTGTTGTCATTGGAACTTTTACAACAACGTTTGGAGCAATTTTCGCTAATTCTTTTCCTTCTTCAATCATTTTATCAGCTTCTAAGCTAATTACTTCTGCGCTTACAGGTCCTTCTATAAAGCTGCAAATTTCACGAATACGCTCGTGGAAATCTACGCCTTCTTTTGCTACAAGTGATGGGTTTGTCGTTACTCCAGCTACTACGCCTAATGCATTTGCCTCTTTAATTTCATTAATGTTTGCTGTATCAATAAAGAATTTCATTTATTATTCTTCCTTCCTAATTTTCATTTTATATTTATTTATTTTTCTTAATAAGCTCTAATTCAATCGGAATAGATTTGTCCACTTTTTTACCTTGCGTGATCTCTTTTGCTGTTTGCATCGCCTTCTCTCCGATTAATTCCGGTTTTTGAGCAACTGTTGCAGCCATACGCCCATCTTTAACCGCTTTTACAGCATCTTCTGTTGCATCAAACCCAACAACGACTACATCCGTTTTTCCAGCAGACTTCAATGCTTCAAGTGCCCCTAATGCCATTTCGTCGTTATGCGCAAACACAGCTTTAATATCACCATTTGCTTGCAAAATGTTTTCCATAACAGATAATCCTTTAGCTCTATCAAAATCAGCCGCTTGTTTTGCAACTACTTTTAAAGACTTATCCGCTACGTTATGGAATCCTTTCCCACGCTCGCGAGCAGCAGAAGAGCCAGGGATTCCTTCTAATTCAGCAACGTTTGCTCCCCCGCCAACTAATTCACGAAT
The DNA here is from genome assembly GCF_058791555.1 of Bacillus sp. EB106-07-01-XG149. NCBI lineage: Bacteria > Bacillati > Bacillota > Bacilli > Caryophanales > Bacillaceae > Bacillus > Bacillus sp. EB106-07-01-XG149. The sequence goes on from NZ_JBYTDP010000006.1 coordinate 56,654, forward strand.
GTAATCACTAGCCATTTGACCACCTTCAATATTATTAGAGGCAATGTGAGAAACAACTTTACCTGAATTTGCGACGCGGTCTACTGTAATAACAGGGACATTCGCTGCATTTGCCGCACTTACTGCTGAAGCAACAGCATCTGAATCGGTCGGATTAATAACAACTACATCGACACCTTTTTGAATTAAATCTTCAACATCGTTCGTTTGCTTTGCTGCATCATTTTGTGCATCAACAGCAATCAACTCGATGCCGCTATCTTTCGCTTTCTTTTCTGCACCCTTTTTCAAAGTTACAAAAAAAGGATTGTTTAAAGTTGAAACAGAGAATCCAACTTTAATAGTTTTATTTCGACCTTTATCGCTAGAATCCTTTGCCCATTCTGGTGGTTCCATTGAACAACCAGCAGTAATGACCATAATACATGCAACGAGTATAAGTAACCATTTCTTCATGAACTGTCCCTCCATTATGCTTCTTTTCGACGATCAATTAATACAGCTAGTAAGATTACAAGTCCTTTTACAACTTGTTGGAAGAAAGAAGATACACCTAATAAATTTAAACCGTTATTTAGTACACCGATAATTAGTACACCGATGAATGTACCAACAATCCATCCTCTTCCCCCAGAAAGACTTGTTCCACCTAATACAACTGCTGCAATTGCATCTAATTCGTAAGAAGTACCTGCAGTTGGCTGTGCAGAATCTAGTCGTGATGTTAAGACAATACCTGCAAGCGCTGCCAAAATTCCGGAAAGACCGTAAATCATTACTTTAATTCTCGTAACATTAATACCTGATAGTGCTGCTGCTTCTTCATTTCCACCAATTGCAAATGTACGGCGACCAAATGTCGTTTTCTTCAAAATGAAGTACAGTACTGCGAAAGCGACCATCATTGTAACAGCTGGTACCGGAATACCGAGAAAATAACCGCGGCCAAACATTTGGAACATTAAATGATCACCAAGACCAGTGATCGGACGTCCGTCCATATAAACAAGCGTCAACCCGCGAAAAATAGTCATTGTTGCTAAAGTTGCAATAAATGGAGCTACTTTTCCCTTCGCTATGATGATACCGTTTACAATCCCCATTACAAGACCAGCTAATAATCCAACTGCCATCGCAAGGAACGGGTCCATGCCACTTGCCATCATTCCAGCAACAAGTGCACTTGATAATGCTAAAATAGAACCTACCGATAAGTCAATACCCCCTGTTAAAATTACAAAGGTCATTCCGAATGCAATAAGCGCATTAATCGATACTTGACGCAGTATATTAAATAAATTTGGAATCTCAATAAATGCTGGATTTAAAGCTGTAATTACGACGATAATTAATACTAAACCGATTAAAGAACCGAGTTGTTGTAATACATTCCCCTTCTTAGCCATCCTTACTCTCCCCCTGTAGCTAGTGCCATAATAGACTCTTGTGATGCCTCATCTTTCTCTAAAATGCCGCCGACTTTTCCTTCATGAATAACAAGAACGCGATCACTCATTCCTAAAACTTCTGGAAGCTCAGATGATACCATAATAACGGCATCTCCTTGCTCAGTAAGCTTATTCATAATAGAGTAAATTTCTTTTTTCGCTCCAACATCTACACCCCTTGTTGGCTCATCTAAAATGAGTAGCTGCGGGTGGATACCTAGCCATTTTGCAATAACAACCTTTTGCTGATTTCCACCAGAAAGAGATTTCACCGCTTGCTCTCCACTAGCTGCTTTCACATTAAGAAGTTTCATCATATCCGCTGTAAACTGTTGTTCTAGTTCGTTACTTAAGACACTTCCCTTTGAAAGACTTTCTAAATTCGGTAAAGCTAAATTTTCTCGAATTGAGAAATCTAAAACTAACCCTTCAGATTTTCTATCCTCTGTAATAAAAGCTATTCTTTGTCTAATCGCATCTATCGGACTATCAATCTTTACTTCTTGTCCATTTATAAAAATTTGGCCAAAATCTAAAGGTTCGTATCCAAATATCGCTTTCATAATATCTGTACGGCCAGCTCCCATCAAGCCAGCAACACCAAGGATTTCACCTTTTCTCACTTGAAACGAAATATTTTCAAACTTCCCTTTTTTCGTTCCGTTACGCATCTCAAAAATGACATCGCCAATTTGACTATTTCGCTCTGGGTAACGTTCACCAATGCTGCGCCCCACCATCATACTCACTACTTCATCAAATGATGTTTCCGGAATAAGTCTCTTTCCTACGTATTCCCCATCACGTAAAATCGTAATGGCATCACATATTGAAAAAATTTCTTCCATTCGGTGTGAGATATAAACGAACGAAACGCCTTCTTTACGTAATTTATTAATGACAGTAAACAACGTTTCAATTTCACGATCTGTTAATGCAGCTGTAGGTTCATCCATAATAATAACGCTCGCGTTTGTCATTAACGCTTTCGCAATTTCGATAATTTGCTGTTGTCCAACCGATAACTCTCCTGCCAACATAGCGCCTTTTACATGTAACCCTAACTCCGCTAGTTGCTGCTGCGCAATCGCGTTCATTTGACGCGTTCGTAAAACACCTGTCTTCCCATACATTAACTCTTTACCGAGAAACATATTTTCAGCTACTGTTAAGTTCGATAATATGTTCAATTCTTGATGTATAAATGCAATACCATACTCTTCAGCTTCTTTCGCATTTTTAAAAGTTCGTTCTTGTCCATCAATCGTGACTGTTCCACCATCTTTTTTGTATACACCTGTTAAAATCTTCATGAGCGTTGATTTACCCGCTCCATTTTCCCCCATCAATGCATGGACTTCCCCTGTTTCAATCTTAAACTGTGCATTCTTCAAAACAGGATTGCCATTGAACGCCTTTGAAATATTTTTCATTTCAATACGCATTCCCATCACTTCCTTTTATTAAAAAATCACGCCTGCATGTAAAATTACATTGGCATAAGGAGTAGCCTCTCCTGTACGAATAATCGCCTTCGCTTTCTTCGTGTGCTCTTTAAATTGTTCATGCGATACATATTCAAACGCTGGCTCTATTAATTTCAGCTCGATCTCTTTATTTACTTCCGCATTATTGTTAATGACTTCTTCTGCTAACGTTACTTTTTCAATTGCCATATCATCGGCTACCACTTGCAATACGTCTAAAAAGCTAGGTTTTCCAATCTCAACTGCTAAATCAATTCGTTTTACTCCGTCAGGAATTGGTAACCCGCAGTCTGCGATTACAATTGTATCTGTATGCCCAAGTGAAGCAAGGACTGATGCAATCTCACTGTTTAATACACCGTGCTTTTTCATCCGACAATCACCTGCACTTCACGTACTCTATCTCTCGTTGGTATTCCGCCCTGTGCTCCAAGTTTCGTTACAGAAAGGCCACCAGCAATATTCGCAAAACGAATTGCTTTTTGAAGTGTTTCTCCTTCAGAAAGCGCAACCGCTAATGCACCATTGAATGTATCACCAGCTCCAGTCGTATCTACTACATCAACAGCGATGCTAGGAACATGTACAATCTCCGTACCATTATGGAAACGAACACCTTTAGAACCTTCTGTCATCAATAGTTTATTTGGATATTTAGCCAGTAAATCTTCAATTGGTGATGTGAAATCATCTAATACGATGCGACACTCATGTTCATTTGGTGTAATATAAGTTGCCTTTTCTAAAATATCTTCTGATAATACTTGTGCTGGCGCTGGATTTAACATAACTGGAATATTATGCGCTTCACAAATAGCCAATACATATTTTACTGTTTCAAGTGGAATCTCTAGTTGAAGAACAACCATATCTGCTTTTATAAGAAGATCTTTTGAACGATCTACAACCGACTCATTTACAAGAGCATTCGCCCCTTGCACGACAACAATACTGTTATCCTCTTCTGCTAAAACGATATGAGCAATTCCTGTCGACGCATCTGTAACCGGTACCACATAGTCGATAAAAACGCGTTCGTTCTCTAAATTGTTCTTAACTACAGTTCCATAATTATCGTTTCCTACCGCTCCAACCATCGCTACATTTGCGCCTAATCTAGCTGCAGCAACCGCTTGGTTGGCTCCTTTCCCTCCCGGGATTGTATGAAATGCTTCACCAATTACTGTTTCTCCTGCTTTCGGACGTTTTTTTGAAATAGCCACTAAATCCATTGAAATACTACCTACTACTGCAATATTTGGCATCTGTTTCATCTCCTTACTTCGTTGTATTTCGTTCTATAATTTCAATCGGTAAACGATAGTGTTTCTCTTCTAATACGTTTCCTTCCATCTGCTCTAACAACAGCTCTGTTGCAATTTTCCCCATTTCATAAATTGGCTGTGCAACAGTTGTAATAGATGGATACATCATTTCTGTTAAAGAAATTCCATCGAATCCGATAATTTGTAAATTATCCGGAATAGAAATCCCCTTTTGAAGTGCAGCCTTTACAATACCTATTGCAATTAAATCATTTCCAGCAACAATTCCATCAATATGTGGGTATTCTTCTAATAATTCCACCGCTACACGCTCACTATTAGCTGGATCAAATGTACTCTCTGCAATCATATAAGAAAGATTATTTTGCGTAATAACGTCTACAAAACCTTCAAAACGTTCATTAGCCGTGCTTACGTCACGCGGTCCGCGAATATGCGCAATATGTTTACAGCCTTTATCTATTAATAACTTTGTCGCAGCCTGACTCCCTGCATAGTTATCTGCATATACAGTAGGAATACGCTCATTAAACATACGGTCAATTGCAACAACTGGAACAGACAACTTCATGTAATTAACACTATTTTGTGGATTTGTTGCTACAATAAATCCATCCACATTATTTTGCCTAAGTACATCAATATATTGCTTTTCTTTCTCTAAACTCTCATCAGAGTTACAAAGGACAACTGTGTATCCCTGCTTATGCGCTACATCTTCTACGGCACGTGCAACTTCTGGAAAGAATGGATTCACGATATTTGGAACAACTAAGCCAATTAAACGAGATTTTTTATTATACAATGAACGCGCTACTGTACTAGGTTTATAATCTAGCATCTCAATTGCTCGCTCTACTTTCTTTAATGTATCTTCATGAACATATCCATTTTTATTTAACACTCTGGAAACGGTCGCAACAGATACTCCCGCTAATTTTGCAACGTCTTTAATCGTACTCATTCTCTTTCCTCTCCATTTCATGTAACCGTTTACAGAAAATAATATAACGTATTTCTAGAAATACGTCAATCATTTCTCACAAAAAAGCTTTTAAGGTTATACTCAAAAAAGCACCGCCATAAGGCGATGCTTTTTCATTACGAATATGATACAGTTTGTTCTTTTTCCTGTGCAGAAGGCTCTTCAGCGTCTTTTTTACGATCTGATAGTTTAATCTTCTGTAAGAAAATCGTAAAGATAGCACCCACTACAATGAATACTAATCCTGTTAGGAATACAGTATGAAGTGAGTCTACTAAGGAGTTTTTCAAAATTGGTACAATGCTGTTAGCGAATGCTTCTGGCATTTGTTTTAATGCTTCTGGACTAAATAGCATCGAATATAAACCTTGTGGGTCTGTATGAATCATATCTTTAAATTTCGTTACCATTTGTCCCGCTTCTTTCGGGAACGTATCTAATACAGGTACTAATTTATTTGTTAATGTTGTACCTGAAGTGTTATTCATGATTGACCCTAAAATTGTAATACCAAATGTTCCACCGATTTGACGGAAGAACTGACTTGATGATGTTACGACTCCAAGATCTTTTTTCGGGAAACTTTCTTGTAACGCTAATGTTAATGTCGGCATAACAAGACCCATTCCTAAACCGATAATACTCATATAAAAAGTAGCAGTAAGTTTAGTCGTGTGCATATCCATCGTTGTTAATAACCAGAAACCACCAGCCATAATAAGCATCCCTGTAATAATTTGTGGTTTCACACCAACTTTTAATACAAGTTGACCACCGATAATACTCATAACAATCATTGTAATCATCATCGGTGTCATGATTGTTCCTGATTCAGCAGCACTTACTCCTACAATTCCTTGCATGAAGAATGGTACGAACATAATCGCACCGAACATTCCGATACTCATAAAGAAACCAATCGCATTCAGTATTGTAAACGTGCGATTTTTAAAGAAATGCATCGGTAAAATTGGTTCTTCTGCTTTCGTTTCAACGATAACAAAGCTAACAATACCAATTAGAGCTAATGCAAATAAACCGATAATTTGCCAAGAACCCCATGCATAATCTTTTCCGCCAAACGTTAATGCAAGTAATAAACTTACAACACCGAGAATCATCGTAAAGATTCCAGCGATATCAATTTTGATCGGTCCTGTTTGTTTATGTGACTTTAATCCCATTGCAATAAAGATTGTTGCTAAAATACCAACTGGTAAGTTAATGTAGAATACCCATCTCCAGTTCACTGCGTCTACAATCCAGCCACCCACTTGTGGTCCAATTACAGAAGCAAGACCGTATAACGCACCAAAAATACCTTGCCATTTCGCACGTTCTTTTCCCGTAAACATATCTCCGATAATAATCATAGCCATTGGCATCATAATACCGCCACCAAGACCTTGAATACCACGGAAAATAATTAATTCTGTCATACCATTTGCCATACCACATAACGCCGAACCAACCATAAAGATAACTAGTCCCGTAATATATACGTTACGACGGCCAAGTAAATCCGCTAATTTACCTGCAATTGGTACAACTGTCGTTGATGTTAACATATAAGCTGTTGTTAACCACGTCATTAAGCTTAATCCGCCTAGTTCACCGACGATACGCGGCATTGCTGTACCAACGATTGTTCCATCTAATGCAGCAAATAGCATCGCGATTATTAAACCGATTAACAGCAACTTTCTATTTATGTTTTCTTGTTGCTCCATGTAATCTCCTCAATTCCTCTTAGTTATTCTCTTTTTTCTCTTGTGTCCCGCAAATAATTGTTTCTACCTTCTCAAAGAGGCGTAACAAATCTTCTCTTTCTTGTAATTCTAAATGTGAGAAATATTTTGCAATATGCTCATTACGAGCGGTCATTGCCTCTTCTACTCTAGCTTTCCCCTTTTTTGTTAACTCAATGATGACAACACGACGGTCATCTTTGTCGTGATAGCGTTCTACAAGCTCTTGGTCAATTAGGCGATCAATCATCACTGTAATTGCACTAGGCTTTACATACATCTTTTTTGCTAATTTTGTAGCTCTTGAAGCACCGTAATGATCTAAAATCTTTAAAATATAAAACTGCGGTGGTGTAAGTCCTGTTGCTTGCATTTGTTCTAATAACTCCGTCTGCATTTTCTTTCCAATCGAAAAGGCAAGAGCTTGAATTTTATCGATATGCGTCATATCATTTGGCATGTTATCCACCTCTTATTTAAGCAATAAAATATTTAACGTATTTAAATATTAATACCACGAACAAAATCCGTCAACACTTTTTATTTATAAAAACGTTTACATTCCTGTCACAAAGTTGTATAATTTTCGACGAAGTTAATATTGACAGTCACGGAGAATCGGAGTATACGGCTATGAATCATAAAAAAGGAAACTTTTTTATATTTCATGGCCTTTTTATATTCTCTCTGACTTACAACATTTCGAATTCATTAGGGGAGGATTTTCATTTTATGTTTTTCACACAATTATTTAAGCCTGCGCCCCACGCGGAACGCTTACCAGCTGATCGCGTTGATAGCGAATACCGTAAATTACGTTTACAAGTATTCTTAGGTATCTTCATCGGCTACGCAGGTTACTACTTTGTTCGAAAAAACTTTTCACTAGCGATGCCATACTTAATCGAACAAGGCTTTAGTAAAGGGGAACTTGGGGTTATCCTTTCAGCAGTTTCTATCGCTTACGGATTAAGTAAATTTCTTATGGGTATCGTATCCGACCGTTGTAATCCTCGCTATTTTTTAGCAGCTGGGCTATTTTTATCAGGTATCATTAATATTATTTTCGGCTCATTTTCTTTCATTACAACGAGCATTATACTTATGTTTGTCCTTCAGTTTTTAAATGGATGGGTACAAGGTATGGGCTGGCCTCCTTGTGGTCGTACGATGGTTCACTGGTTCTCTATTAGTGAACGTGGTACAAAAATGTCTATTTGGAACGTCGCTCATAATGTCGGTGGCGCACTTATGCCTTCTCTTGTAACATTAGGGTTATATTTCTTTGCAAATGACTGGCATAGTATTTTTTACTTCCCAGGTATTCTTTCAATTTTAGTTGGTATTTATGTATTAATTACGATGAGAGATACACCTCAATCTTGTGGATTACCTTCTATTGAAGAACATACTGGAGAATATCCACCAGATGAAAAAGTAAAAGATCGAGAACGCGAACTTTCAGTAAAAGAAATTTTATTTACATACGTACTAAACAATAAATTTTTATGGTACATCGCTATTGCGAACGTTTTCGTTTATTTCGTACGTTACGGCGTTGTAGACTGGGCTCCTACTTATTTAGTAGAGGAAAAAAGTTTTACTCATAGTAGCTCTCGCACAGCTTATGCTCTATACGAATGGGCTGGTATTCCAGGTACACTTCTTTGCGGATGGATGAGTGATAAACTGTTTAAAGGGCGCCGCGCACCTGCTGGTATTTTATTTATGGTTGGTGTATTTATCGCCGTTCTTGTTTACTGGCTAAATCCTCCTGGTAATCCAATGATTGATAGTATCGCACTTGTCGCAATTGGATTTTTAATTTATGGACCTGTTATGTTAATCGGCCTACACGCACTAGACTTAGCACCAAAAAAAGCTGCTGGAACTGCAGCTGGTTTAACTGGGTTCTTCGGTTACCTAGGTGGAGCTACTTTTGCTAGCGCAGCTATGGGCTTTATCGTCGATGCATTCGGATGGGATGGCGGATTCATCTTATTACTTGTATCTTGTGTACTTGCAATGTTCTTCCTTGCTCTTACTTTAAAGACAGGATCTGCAAAACCAAAACAAGCTTAAGTACTAATATTATTCTTATCAAAAAAAGAGAGACTGTTCTTTCCAGAACACCTCTCTTTTTTCTACATATAATACTTTTTTCTTACAAAAGATTTATTTCCCTCTCACATATATGTTAGCGTTTCCAAAACACCTCAACTACTAATACAACTGCATTCAATTTTTGTATAAAAAGATTTTTGAATATTTTCTCAACTTATACTTGTCAAACATTGTCATTTTATATTAAAATAACAACAACATACAAAATATTTAGTCTTTTCTGAAAAGATGGAGGGATAGCCATGAAGAATCCACTTCTTCGCATTGAAAACTTACAGACTTCCTTTCGCATACAAGATCACTATCATGCAGCAGTAGATGATGTTTCGTTAACTGTCCATGAAAATGAAATTGTCGCGATAGTTGGTGAATCAGGTTGCGGAAAAAGTGCACTTGCCCTTTCTATTATGCGATTGCATAATGAAGCAAATACAAAATTACAAGGGCAGCTTAACTATAGAGATAAGGATTTACTAACTATGTCAGCCGCAGAGATGAATAAAGTACGCGGATCAAACATCGGTATGATTTTCCAAGAACCTCTTACAGCACTCGATCCTCTCATGACAGTTGGAAAACAAATCGAAGAAAACTTAGACTACCACACAAGCCTTTCAAAAGTTGAAAAAAAAGAACGCACCTTAGAACTACTTCATCAAGTTGGTATTCCAAAACCAGAACTTACATATAAACAATACCCACACGAATTATCTGGCGGAATGAGACAAAGAATTGTTATCGCAATTGCAATTGCTTGTAACCCAGCACTCATTATTGCGGATGAGCCAACAACGGCTCTTGACGTAACCATCCAAGCACAAATTTTAGACTTACTAAAATCTATTCAAGAACAAACGAAAATGGGCATCATTTTAATTACTCATGATTTAAGTGTTGTCGCAGAAACAGCCGATCGTATCGTCGTTATGTACGCTGGACAAGTTGTAGAGACAGGAAAAGTTGAAGAGATTTTTAACAATCCTCTTCACCCATATACTCGTTCTCTATTAAACTCCATTCCATCTGCGTATGGTGAAAAAGAAAAATTGCATGTAATTCAAGGGGTGGTTCCTTCGTTAGCGAAGCTTCCTCGCACAGGTTGTCGCTTCCAAGCTCGAATTCCATGGATTAGACCTGATCAACACGAGGAAAATCCAATTTTACATGAAGTAAAACCAGACCATTGGGTACGTTGTACTTGCTACAAGCATTTCAACTTCCAAGATAAGAAAGGAGATGACGTAACTCATGGCACTGCTTAAAGTAGAAGATTTAAAAGTACATTTTCCAATTAAAGGTGGCTTCTTCGGCCGCACATTAGATTACGTGCGTGCTGTCGATGGTGTAAGTTTTGAATTACAACCGGGTGAAACATATGGGATCGTTGGTGAATCAGGAAGTGGCAAATCAACAACGGGTAAAGCAATTATGCATTTAACGAAAGCAACAGAGGGTAGCATTCATTTTAATAATAGAGATTTAACAAAATTAAGTCGCTCTGAGCTACGTGAACAACGAAAAGATATTCAAATGATTTTCCAAGATCCTTATTCATCATTAAATCCGAAGAAACGTGTTCTCGACATTATTGCTGAGCCTCTTCGAAATTTTGAGAAGCTCTCACCTGATGAAGAACGTAGAGCGGTTCAAGAATATCTTGATAAAGTTGGTCTAAATCCAGAGTCAATTTATAAATATCCACATGAATTTTCCGGCGGGCAAAGGCAGCGGATTGGTATTGCACGCGCTCTTACATTAAAACCTAAGCTTATTATCGCTGATGAGCCAGTATCTGCGCTTGATGTCTCTGTACAAGCACAAGTATTAAACTTCTTGCAAGATTTACAAGCTGAGCTCGGACTAACATACTTATTCATTAGTCATGATTTAGGTGTAATTCGTCATATGTGTGACCGTATCGGTGTTATGTATCGCGGACGCATCGTCGAAGAAGCAACTAGTGCAGAAATTTATAGTAATCCGCAACATATTTATACGAAGCGCCTAATATCAGCAATTCCTGATATTCGTCCTGAAAACAGAGAGAGACAGCGTAAGCTCCGTCAACAAGTAAGCTCTGAATACGAGAAATCATACGAAAATTATTTCAATGAAAACGGTCGTGCTTATGACTTAAAAGCAATCTCGCCAACGCACCGGGTGGCATTACCATAAGGGAGTGATAAAACATGTGGAAGTTTATATTACGGAGATTTTTAGTGATGATCCCGCAATTATTCGTGTTAAGTGTACTTGTCTTTCTACTAGCTAAGGCAATGCCAGGCGATGCCTTAACTGGCAAAGCAATGAATCCAAAAGCGGATCCAAAAGTGATTGAAGAACAACGTGAAAAGCTTGGATTAAATGACCCAGTTCCAACACAATATGTTCGCTGGATTAAAAATGCAGCCCAAGGTGACTTTGGTATTTCCTATGCACATAAAATGAAAGTAACCGATTTAATTGGAGAACGACTTGGAAATACAGTATCTTTAGCACTTGTCATTCTTATTCTTACTTATTTAATTGCCATACCACTGGGAGTTATAAGTGGGCGTTGGAATGATACATGGGCTGATCGACTCATTACCCTTTACAACTATCTAGGTTTTGCTACACCACTATTTATATTTGCACTAGTTATGCTCTTCCTATTCGGATTTAAGTTTGCAATATTCCCAACCGGCGGTAGCGTAGATCCTCAAGTTGCAACAGGTACATTTGCTTACTATTTAAGCAAATTGAATCACATGCTACTACCAGCTTTATCCGGGGCATTAATCGCAACAGTTGGTACTGTTCAATATTTACGAAGCGAAATTATTGATACGAAACATAAAGATTTTGTTCGTACAGTAAGAGCAAAAGGTGTTCCAGAATCAAAAATCTATTCTAGACATATTTTACGAAATTCATTCTTACCAATTGCAGCCTTCTTAGGCTATGAAATTACAGGATTAGTTGGCGGTGCCATCTTTTTAGAAAGTATTTTTAGCTATCCAGGAATTGGACAACTATTTATACAATCTATCTCTCAACGTGATTTTAGTGTAATAACTGCACTCGTTATGTTTACTGGATTTGCAACGTTACTTGGAACTCTCCTTTCAGATATTATTCTAAGCATCGTCGATCCACGTATTCGTATTGATTAAAGAAAGGAGATGACGTTATGTTAGCAAACCCTGAAAAACAAACTGAAGTTATTCATTACGAAAAAAGCCCTTCTGGTTTCTCTATTATGTGGCGAGAACTTCGTAAAGATAAATTAGCAATGTTTTCACTTATTTTCCTAGCAATCTTATTACTAGCAGTCTACGCAACATCTTTTATTATGAAACAAGAAGATATTGTACGAGTTGATTTATTCGCTATTTATGCTCCCCCCTCTGCTGAACATTGGTTAGGAACAGATTATGGAGGACGCGATATTTTCGGCCAACTTATTATTGGTACACGGAACTCTTTTACAATTGGATTAGCAATTACTATTCTTTCTTGTTTAATTGGTCTTTCAATTGGATTAATTGCCGGGTATTTTGGAGGAGCTATTGATAATATCATTATGCGCATTATCGACTTTGTTATGGTTTTACCATTTTTAATGCTTGTAATTGTATTTATTACACTTGTTCCTACATTCAATATTTTTACTTTCATTTTAATTATGAGCGTGTTCTTATGGACAGGAAAGGCCAGATTAATTCGCTCAAAAGTATTAACTGAAAAAGAACTAGATTATGTCTCTGCATCTAAAACTTTAGGAACACCAAACTGGAAAATCATTCTTTTCCAAGTACTACCTAACTTAAGTTCAATTATCATTGTTAGCGTTACATTAAATCTTGCTGGAAACATCGGTATTGAATCTGGTCTAACTTTCTTAGGATTTGGTCTACCAGAAAGTACACCAAGCCTTGGTACACTTGTTAGTTATGCTAGAAATCCAGATGTATTACAAGAAAAATGGTGGATTTGGTTACCCGCATCAGTCATGATTTTAACATTGATGCTGTGTATAAATTTTATTGGTCAAGCGCTACGCCGCTCGGCCGACGCAAGACAAAGAAAAGGATAAGGGGTGGAAGAAATGACAAATAAGCCAAAATTTTTCAAAGTATTAAGTACACTTGCCGTTTCAACATTACTACTTTCAGCATGTGGGGGCAGTGGTGGTAGTGAAAAAACGAGCAGCACAAAAAAAGTAGATACAAATAAATTTAGTGCATCTGTTAAAAATGATAAAAAGGAAATTAAAGATGGTTCATTAACATATGGTCTTGTTTCTAACACACCATTTGAAGGACTTTTGAACTTCGCTGTATATGAAGGAGATCCTGATAACCAAGTCATTACAATTTTCGATGAATCTTTATTATCAAATGACGAAAACTGGGAATACACGAATGATGGCGCTGCTACATATGAAATTTCTAAAGATAAAAAGACAATTACATTAAAAATCAAAGATAATGTAAAATGGCATGATGGAAACCCTGTTACCGCTGAGGATTTAGAATACTCTTATCTAGTAATTGGTAACAAACAATATGCTGGTTCTCGCTATGACACTCAAATGCAAATGATTGAAGGTATGGAAGATTACCATAATGGAAAAGCCGAAAAAATTTCGGGTATAAAGGTAACGGATCCAAAAACAATTTCGATTACATTTAAAGAACCGAATCCTTCAGTGAAAACTGGACTTTGGACATATCCTCTTCATAAGAAATACTTAGGAGATGTACCAATCGATAAATTAGCAGAATCTGATAAAATTCGTAAAAACCCAATTGGTTTCGGGCCTTTTAAAGTGAAGAAAATTACGCCAGGTGAAGCCGTTGAATTTGAACGTTTTGATGATTATTATGGCGGAAAACCAAAACTAAAAAGTATGGTTTTAAAAGTTGTTAACCCTTCCGTTGTTAACGCGTCCTTAAAAAATGGTGATATTGACATTGCTGAAGTAAGTGCAGATCAGTATCCAAATGTAAGTAAATTAAAAAATGCACAATTAGTCGGTAAAACTGATTTATACTATAGCTATATCGGTTTTAAATTAGGCCATATGGATAAAGAAAAAGAAGAAGTAGTGATGGATAAGGAGAAATTTAAAGATGTTCGTGTACGTCAAGCAATGGCGTATGCTATCGATCGAAAAGAAATTGGTGAAAAATTATATCACGGCCTACGTTATCCGGCTAACTCACCAATTCCACCATCTCTACCAAAATATCATAACAATAAAGCTGGTGCCTATGATAAAGATATAGAGAAAGCTAAAAAATTATTAGATGAAGCTGGCTATAAAGATACGAACGGAGATGGATTCCGTGAAGATCCGAATGGTAAAGAATTTAAAGCTAATTTCTTATCAATGAGTGGTAGCGATGTAAGTGAACCACTTGCAAAATTCTTTATTCAATCTTGGAAAGACATCGGCCTAAAAGTAGAGCTTCTTGATGGTCGCTTACATGAATTTAACTCATTCTACGATATGATTAAAAAAGATGATCCAAAAGTTGATCTTTTCGCGGCAGCTTGGGGAACTGGATCTGACCCAGATCCTTCTGGTATTTGGGCTAAAGATGCAGCGTTCAATTACCCACGTTGGGCTACTGACAAAAACACAGAATTATTAAAACAAGGTATTTCTCCAGAAGCTGCTGATGAAAAGTACCGTAAAGATGTCTACGATAAATGGCAAAAATTAGTTCATGACGAAGTACCATTAATTCCACTTCATTATAAATTTGACTTAAAAGGTGTAAATAATCGCGTAAAAGATTATAAATATACACCAGAAGATCAATACAAGTGGGGTAAAGTTAGCGTAACAAGCGATAAAGCAGAAACAGAGAAATAAGAAAATAGCTCCTAGCACTAAGATACATGCTAGGAGCTATTTTCTATTTATAATACTTCTCTTGCTATTAATAACAACCAATTCCTTCCCTACTCTAAAATTAAAAGATTTGATGAACCATCTTTATTAAAATAGCTAACGTAACAGATGCAGCAAATCCGCCTAAACAAATTAAGCTTACCCCTTGACTATATGATAAATTTTGCAATGATTTCATTACTTCCATCCTCCCTATCTCCCCTTTGATACTCTTATTTTACCAATGGGAAAAATTTCATAACATCGATTTTTCTGACAACAAACTTACAAATTTGTAAGTTAACATTTTCTAAAACTTATGTATCTAGTATGTCCATACCTTCCCCTTTTATACGCCAAAAAGGACCTTGAATTATATCAAAGTCCTGCTTACACTACAGAGTATCTCACTCAATTTATTTAATAATCATCACCGGGCATTTCACTCGTTTTGCTATTTTATGACTTACACTACCAAGCACCATCTCTTGCAGTGTATTTAATCCTCTACTTCCAGCGATAACAAGATCTATGTCTCCTGTATTTACATATTGAACAATCGTATCTCCTGGATCGCCATGTAATATCGTAATTTTATAAGAAATGTTCTCTTTCTTTAATAAACCTTCAATCTCTTTTAATTTATCTTTTCGACTAGCCGATATTGTTTCTAGATCTGTTTGACCTTGTATAATATCTGATTTTGCCGTTCTATTATCTACTACGTACACAACTTCAACATTTGTTTCTTCGCTACATTTCGCAATATATGTTGCATGTTCCGCTGCTCGAAGTGCATGTTCAGAACCGTCACATGCTAATATAATTTGTTTGTACATATGCTGAATCCCCTTTTCGTTATCCTACCCGTATTATATAATAAAGCCCCCTAAAAAGGAGGCTTCTAACTAGCAATTCTTTTATTATAAGTAGCTAAATTTGAAATAATCTTCGAGCTTCGTTCATTTAATCCCGTTATACTTACTTTCACGCCACTTTGTTCATACTTCATGATAACTTTATCAATTGCAGCTACTGCTGAATCATCCCATATATGCGCATAAGTAAAGTTCAACTCAATTTCTTCCACATCTTCATTGAATGAAAAATTATTTATAAAGTCTGCTGTAGATGCAAAGAAAAGTTGACCATGAATTTCGTATATTTTCTTATTTTCAATATATAAATGTTTCACGTGAATCTTTGCCATATTGAATGCAAATAAAACCGCACTAATTACTGTTCCAATAATTACACCTAATGCTAAATTATGTGTAATTAAGACAATCACAACTGTTACGATCATAACAAACGCATTTCCTTTTGGTACTTTATGAATCGTTGTTACAGAGTTCCAATCAAATGTTCCGATTGAAACCATAATCATTACTGCAACTAAAGCTGCCATTGGAATATGAACGACATAGTCACCTAAAACAAATAGTAATACGATTAAAAATCCGCCCGCTACAAATGTGGATAAACGACCTCGTCCACCTGATTTAATATTAATAACAGATTGTCCAATCATTGCACACCCTGCCATTCCTCCGAAGAAACCAGCCACAATATTTGCAATACCTTGCCCACGTGCTTCTTTATGTTTATTACTTTCCGTATGCGTCATATCATCTAAAACTGAAGCTGTTAATAATGACTCTAGTAAACCGATAATTGCAAGCATAACTGCGTACGGTAAAATAATCCCTAACGTCTCAAGTGTAAAAGGTGCGTCAGGAATGCTAAAGAACGGTAATTCTTTCGGCAAGCTTCCCATATCTCCTACTGTTTTTAACTGCAATCCGCTCATAAGTGCAATACTTGTCACAATAATAATAGAAATAAGTGTAGACGGTACAGCCGTCGTAATACGTGGAAATACATATATAATTACAAGTCCTAATGCGACAAGTGCATACATTTGCCAAGTTGCATGTTTAAAATGTGGTAATTGCGCTGTAAAAACTAAAATTCCAAGTGAATTTAAAAAACCACTCATAACAGATTTAGGTACAAACTTCATAAATGAGCTCAGTTTGAACACGCCAAAAATAATTTGGACAATACCGGTTAATATTGTTGTAGCAAATAAGTATTGCAAACCGTGATCTTTCACGAGCGTGACCATTAATAATGCCATTGCACCTGTTGCAGCTGAAATCATCCCAGTTCGTCCGCCAACAAATGAAATGGTAACTGCAATACAAAAGGCTGCGTATAACCCAACGGTCGGATCCACGCCTGCAATAACTGAGAAAGCAATCGCTTCAGGAATTAACGCTAAAGCAACAACAATTCCTGACAGCACATCCCCTTTCACATTGGAGAACCAGTCATTTTTTATCGTTTGAAACAAAATACCACTCCTCTACTCTTTTATCATTTGATTTTCTCCATAAGAAAACCTAGGCCGACTGCACGAAGGCTATTATATAACGAGTAGAGGATTTTGCGCTATGTAAAAGTTTCCTAAAAAAAGACGCTACCTTCATAGCGTCTTTTCTCATTTCATTAATGTCCACCGTGCCCTTGACCACTTTCCTGAACAATCTCTAACCTTTCATCCAGTATACCTTGTGTTTCAAATGAAATATCACTCGTACTTCCTAATAAGAAGCCGTGGTTATACGGTCCAAGTGTTGGGTCATCTTTAAACTTCGGCTGAATACTAGCAAGGAATTCATACACTGGCTGTGAAGCTTTCCCTTCTTCTAACAATACAACAGGTGCGTGTTTACCCATATGTGAAAATGGTGCCCCTGCAACTGCTAAGTCTGGTGTTTTGCTTGAAACAAATGATAAACCGTGACCTGGTTTTGTAAACCCCCATCCAAATTTCGTTTTTTCATCTTTAAACTTCGCAAATGCAACCGAATTTTCTGTTGGAGTCTCTCCACTAATACGCGTTATTTTTCCGTATTTACTTAACTCTTTTTCTACTGCTTTTGAAATGATTTTTTCTGGTCCTAATACATATATATTCGCTTTATCTTTTCTCATCTTTAATGCCTCTATCGTCGCTTCTGGCACTTTATCTTTTTCTGTATATAAAAGCGGTTCTGGCATATGAGAAATCCAATTTACAGCTGGTGTTGTATATAAACGCCCTTCTTCTTCAGACGAACCGATAATAACACTATTTGGATAGCTACCTGTTATATCGGCATATTCTTTATCCACATCTTTAGCAAATTTAGCTGGATCCGTTTCTTTTATTTGCTTTACTTTATATGCTTTTAATTGCTCAAGGATAGATGGACCTACATCCCCCATCAACATAATTTGTGTTCCATCTTTCGTTCCGAGCGGATTTAATCGTTTTATTTCTTTTAACGTCATTTCGGGTACCTTTTCTTTTTCTATAAATAAAATTGGCCCGTTATTCGGATGGTGAATAAGATCCGCACTTGCAATACCTAATTGCCACTCGTTTACTGGTACTAAAATAACAGCGCCTGGCTGATTCTCTTTATGCGTTGCTGGCCATATCGTTTGCGAAGTTAATACTGCCATTTGCATAGGGTCATTTGTATTTAATCTCGTTACATTTTTTAAACTCGTCGTTAATACATCATTCGATGCCCCTTTATTCATTTCTTTCGGCGCACTTACCTCCTGCTTCATTTTCATTTTCATTTCCTTTTGCTCTGTTTTCTTCTCTTCTTTAGATTCATGATTTTTATGATCTGTGTTCGTTTGCCCACACGCCGCAAGACCAGCCGCCGCAATTATTGTTATCCCTAAAATTCGGGTCATCTTTTTCACTATACCGCCTCCGTATGAATCGTTTTCGAGCCAATATGATTACCTAAATTAGAATTTCACCTTTACAATAACAAGCAATTCTGAAGAAATTATGCAGATGCATTATAATCTGCACCATTTCTTCATGATTTTGACTTACAATTTAAATAATAACTACAAATGCGGAGGTACTCTATGGTCGATATACTACTCGTAGATGATGAGCCGAGAATGCTTGAATTATTAACACTTTATCTTACTCCAATCGGATACAACTGCGTATGTGCAGTATCCGGTGAAGAAGCTATTTCACATATAGAAAATCGAAACTTCAAGTTTGTTTTACTTGATATTATGATGCCAAAGATGGACGGATGGGAAACGTGCAAAAGAATTCGATCATTTAGTAACGTTCCTATCATTATGGTAACTGCTCGTGATCAAACGGTAGATGTCGTCCAAGGATTAAAACTTGGCGCAGATGATTACGTGACGAAACCGTTCCATGAAGAGGAGCTTTTCGCAAGAATTGAAGCTGTTTTAAGGCGAACGAATCAACACGCACAAATCCAATATCACGGCATTTTATGGGATGAGGCAAAGCATTTCGCTTCTGTCCATAATGAAGAACTTCTTCTCACTCCAATCGAATTCTCTTTACTCGGATTATTTTTACGTCATGTGAACTACGTATTAAGCCGCGATCAGCTCATTGAACGAATTTGGGGATTAAATACAAATACAGAAGATAGAACAGTCGATTCACATATTCGTAATTTGCGTGATAAATTACGAAAAGTAAATTTTCCTATTGATCATCATTTAAAAACTGTTTACGGAGTCGGGTATCGATGGATTGATACTCTAGATTAAGGAGCAAAACGATGAAGCGAATATCTATTCAACTCGGATTTTATTTTTTAATTGTTACACTTTTAATCGAAAGTGTTCTATTTGTCTTACTTTATTATAGCCTTGTCAACAATAGAGTAAATGAAGAAATGACAGCTTTATTAAAGCGCGGAAATAGTCACCGAGATGTCCTTGAAAAGTATTTTGATAAGCAAACAATCTCCCATGTTGCCCTAATGGAATCCGAAGCTGAAACCACTGTTGTTATTACAAATGCAAATAAAGAAGTACTGGCTAAATCCAACAAAATAAATACTACGATAAAAAAGCATATCGAAAAAATGCAAACACGGACAGATCATGACGGAGCAATTATAGAAAATCATTGGAAAACATCTAATTATATATGTACAGTTAGTCCTATTATAGTGGCAGGCAAAACAGAAGGCTACGTATATATGTTTCTCGGAACGGAATCAATCGAGGAAATGGTTAACGGGCTAACAAGACAATTCATTATTGCTGGAGTCATTACTTTTCTATTAACAGCCATCACCATCTTTCTATTATCACGGTTGTTAACAAAACCATTGTTACACATGAAACATGCCACTGAAAAAATGAGTAAAGGCGACTTATCTGTTTCATTAACAACTACTCGAAATGATGAAATTGGTGAGCTAGCATCATCTATTCAAACGCTTGCTAATGATTTACATTATATGAAAACAGAGCGAAGTGAATTTCTAGCAAGTGTTGCTCACGAATTACGAACACCGTTAACATACGTAAGAGGTTATGCTGACATTGCTTTAAAAGAAACCACATCTCCTGAGCAACGTTTGCGATATTTATCTATTATAAAAGATGAGTCTGATTACATTACAAACTTAGTTCAAGATTTATTTTCACTTGCACAAATAGAACAACATAACTTCTCTATTCAAGTAAAAGAAGTACATTTACACACCTTCCTTACTCGCATAGCCGAAAAAGTAAACGCCATGTATAAAGAAAGACATATTAAAGTTTCCTTCTTTTGTCCTCCTACACTGGTAGTAAGCTTAGATGAACAGCGATTTGAACAAGTTATAGTGAACATTTTAAATAACGCTTATAGACATTCAAACGAACATTCTCATATAAACATTTCTGTTACAGAAGAAAATAAACGTATTTCCATTACAATTGAAGATGAAGGTGAAGGTATTCCGCCTGAAGACCTCCCTCACATTTTCGACCGCTTTTATCGAGTTGATAAAGCTAGATCACGCGCTACAGGCGGAACTGGTTTAGGACTATCTATCGTGAAAGAAATTGTAGAACTACACAGCGGGAATATTACTGTAACGAGCGAAGTCGATCATGGGTCTTGTTTTATCATTTCATTATCATCTATATAGAAATACAACTATCATTAATTAACCTACAAACTTACATCATAATTGACATATGAAAACGCCCAGAGCAGAAAAAACTCTGAGCGTCTTTTATTGTCTTATTGAATTAAATTCTCCTTTAACTTAAATAAAATTAAAGGCAAAACTTAAATAAATTTCTAAACATATTCATTTCACACTCTTTATTCTAAAAAGAATCTTTAATTCTACTTAAAGTAACACTCTTTATATTTGTAATGGTTTATAAGCCAATGCTTTATCTATAATTTCTCTGGCAGTTAATTCTTCATCACTCCAGAAAATATAATCACTTATTTTAGGGTCAATAACAGACGATTTAACCATGTCCAACCAAATTGCCAGCTCCCATTCTTCTCCTTCTGTATCCATAAGTTTTTGAACCAAGGTAACTAACTCTTCTCTATTTAACTCTCCTAACTTTATATTTTTATGATTAATAGCTCTTTTTACAATGTATTCTGCACCGTAGTCAGCAAAAAATAATTCTTTTGCACGTGGATAAGGAACACTCTTTTCAAATACAGTCAGTTTATGTTCAAAATCTTCTCCAAAATCTTGTAGCTCTTGAATTTCTAAAACTAATTTTAATAGTTTCTTTTCATCCAATTCCTCACTCCCTTTATTCAAGACAACCACCTCAGTAATCTAAGTACATTTCTTCATAATTTCCATATTCATTTCAACATAAAATTACAATTTCCCTTTTGAATTATCGAAATTAATATGTTATCTGTTATCCCTTATGTTAATTGATATGTTAAAGACAGATAAATATTGATATAACTAGGAATAAGAATAGACCAAATCAGATGTGATTTGGTCTATTCATTGGTAGGTTATTCACTTTACCTCATAATATAAATTTACAAATTGCCCAAAACGTTTCGTATCCGTCAAAGTTAAATTAATTTCTGGATTCTTTTCTTTAAATAATGGAACACCAGAGCCTAATATATGCGGTGTAATCGTAACAACATATTCATCAATTAGATTATTCTTAAAGAATTCTCTCAGTAGCTCTCCTCCACCAACCATCCATATTTTAGATCCTTCTTGTGCTTTTAACCTTTTTGTAAACTCCACTACATCTTCATTTACAAACTCTACGTTTCCGTCTGAACCTTTTTCTGAACGAGAAAAAACATAACATGTTTTATCTAAGTACGGGAATGTTTCCGTATGCTCTACTACATAATCGTACGTTTTCTTTCCCATAATTATTGTATCAATCGTTTCGTACATTTCTGTATAACCGTTATCTCCCTCTCCTTCCGTTTCCATTAACCACTCTAAATCATCATTTTCTTTCGCAATATATCCATCTAAGCTCGCCGCAATAAATAAAACTATTTCACGTGACATATTTTTCCTCCTTATATCTCATCTTGATAACATATGATGTAAACAATATACTAACAATAAAATATGACACTTTATGTCATGTTAAAAAGAAAAAGGTGATACATTTGTCAAAAGCTAAACGCTTATTAGATATTCTTATATTTGCTTCTGCCAAAAAGACATTTACAGCTCAAGAAATAGCTGATGAATTTAATATTTCCGTTCGTACGGTTCATAGATACATTTTAGATTTAAGTGATATGGGATTACCCATTTATGCTGAACAAGGTCGTAATGGAGGATATAAAGTATTAACAAATAGGGTCATTCCACCTATCTTATTTACGGAAGAAGAAGCGGTCTCCATCTTTTTTGCCTTTCAATCTTTAAGCTACTACCGAGACCTGCCTTTTAATACAGAGATCAATTCTGTTACACATAAACTGTATAGCTCTCTACAACATGATGCGAAGACGAAAGTTGATAAAATACGTTCTTATATCGCTTTTTGGAATCCAAAGAGAACAATTGATACACCTCTTTTAAACGAAGTATTAACAGCCGCTATTGAAAATAAAAATTTACACTTTCAATACGAATCTAAAACAGGAATAAAAACAAAACACGTTCACCCTATCGGTGTATATGCTCATGACGGGCTATGGTACTTACCATCCTATGACTTCAGTAGAAAAAAAGTATTACTGTATCGCGTTGATCGTATTCTTTCTATATTATCAACAGAAGAAAATGAAAGTACGTTCATGAATTTAGAAGAATGGTTTGACTCTAGCTCTAACGTCATAAACATTCCTACCCAGTTACATGTCTTATTAACGACAGAAGGTGTGCGCCAATGTAAAAGCGTGCCTTACCTTGAAGAATTCGTGGTAGGAAACGAAGACGGGACAGGATATATACATTCAACAATTGATAAAGGTGAAATCAATTTTATTACCCCTTTATTTTATAGACTTGGAAAAGATGCACGAGTTTTAGAGCCAAAAGAATTGATAGATAGTTTACGTATACGTGCGAAAGAAGTTTTACATATGTATGAAGACGAAAAAAGCTGCTAGATATAAGCAGCTTTTTGTTTATTTGTTCCTATTGTTTTGACTGTTGACGAATATCAATCCACCAACGATATGACGCATTCATATTTTCAGTACTTCCATTCCCTCTGTAATGGAAAGCATCCAAAAAGATTGAATCTAGTTTATCTTCATCTACAAAATAACCTAAGTTAACTTTTACCGTTTCTCCTGGTCGGATACTGCCAATATTGTAGAAGCTTTTCCCGTCTCCGTGAGGTTCTAAATAATCAACTTCGCCCGTCATAATATTTTTTTCCGCAATTCCAGCTCTTTCAGCGTAATTCCATACATTCCCCTTACTTTTAAGCACTTGTATGGATGGATGCATATAGATTTCTTTTGTTTCCTGTTTACCTATATTTTTCACTGTTGTTGTCAAGTAGACAAATTTAGGCTGAATTAATCTTGACTCTACTAATTGATCAATTGAATCTTTACCATTTCCAAATTTATATTCATCCCGTCTATATGGTATCAATTGTCCAGCTTGATCCAAAGCCTGATTCTCGCTTAGTATTCCTAAACCAAGTTCATTAAAGTTTTCTTGTTTAAAATCTTTAATGGAATCAAAAACTTCAACTTTTTCTATCACATATTCAATTTTACTGTTATCCATGATAATGGTTACTGGAACCTTTTGTCCTATATGAAATAGTCGTTTACTATCTTTTTTCAAAGGAATCACCTTAGTTTGTTTAGGCTTACTTTCTTCGCTAAAATACTTTTTATCATAATCTGTTATATGTGATGCCTTTTCTTTTGACGTAGGCTCAAGGGAAATGTTCCCTAACACATCCACCATTTGTTCTTCGTTTATATCGTTTCCAATATAACTTTGTAACATGATCCCCTCTTTCTCAAAAAAGAGAAAGACCTCTCTGTTAAACGCTAAATTGTTGTCTCCAGTTTCTTTATTGACAATCACTGCTTTCTTGCCATTTA
This sequence comes from Bacillus sp. EB106-07-01-XG149, assembly GCF_058791555.1. Lineage (NCBI taxonomy): Bacteria > Bacillati > Bacillota > Bacilli > Caryophanales > Bacillaceae > Bacillus > Bacillus sp. EB106-07-01-XG149. Next base: position 81,013 of record NZ_JBYTDP010000006.1, read on the forward strand.
TCTCTTTCTCTTCGTAGCTTTTTGAGTACAGCGTTTTAAAATTCGAATCTTTTCCTACTCTCCAAAGAATGAATGAAAATCCACCCTTTGCGTAGTTATCTTTAAATGAATATTTCATAGCACTGTCATCAATTGCTTCCATATTTTCTGGCAATTTACCAATCTTCAACTTATACCACTTGTCAGCCTTTTTCGAGTCATTGTTTGTTACTGAAACATTTACTTCGTAATTTTGTTTTTGGACAATCATATTATAGACTTTCACTGCCCCAAAAACGGTTGTCGGCATGCCAATCAATAAGCAAGCAGCAGCGATTAACATACGATGTTTTTTACGCTTTTTCTGCGGTTGTCCATCTTTCAGCTTCATTTCCTCCATAAACAATTTCTTTTTGCGCGTATATGTATGTGAAAATTCATGCTGTTCTTCGAGTTTATCAAAATCATCTAAAGCAATTTTTTCAGCAAGTTCATATATTTCTTTGGAGTTCTTTGAATTCGTCATGTTGTATACCTCCTATCATATTTTGAACTCGTTTTCGAGCGCGTTCAAACTGCTTACGGACATTGGCCTCCGTTATCCCCATGACACTTGAAATTTCTTGATACGTTAAGTTATAGAAGACTTTGTACTTAAACACCTGTCTGTTCGATTCATTTAACTCTTTTAGCAATGTATCAATTTGAACCTCAGACATTTTACGTTTTTCCCACTCTTCAATATTTTCATCTACTACTTCTGTTGATTCTCTTTCATATTCTTCTAAGAATGTTTTATGTCGCTTATTTTTCCGATAACTATCAATCGCCTTGTTTTTCGCGACCTTCAAAATGTAGCGTTTAAGCTCTTCAGTGCTCAAGCTATGGAGCTTTTCCAAGTTCTTATAAAGAGTAATAAACGTCTCTTGAACCGCATCTTCAGCCTGCTGAATATTATTTAAAATAGAATAAGCCACATAATAAATTTTTTGTTCGTACAACTCATATAGCTCTTCCATCTTTTCATAACCGTTGTTTGTAACTTTCATATAATTCCTCCTCTCACTCTATATAACGAATGAGCGCTATACTTTGTGACACTGCAAAATCTTTTTATAGATAAAATTTAATAATAGAATAAACAAAAGCCCAATTTCTCTATTGTAACTGAGAAATTGAGCTTTTTGTTTATTGTAATTTTCCTGACTGCCCCGTTAAAAACAACTCTCTTACGCCTTTTCAGTAAGCAGCATTTGCTCTATCGCTTCTTTTAACAAATTCTTTGTCTCTTCCAAGTTATAATTCTTCTTTTCTCCTAGCTGTACCGTATAAAACTCGGCAAACGAGCGCTCTTTATATCTTGGTACGACATGCATATGGTAATGTGTTAACTCGTTAAAGATTCCACCATTTTGGCAAATTGTAATTCCGTCAGGTTTATATAATGCCTTAATCGATTTTGCAATCAGCTTAGAAGCATCCATAATGGATTTTGCTACAACATCATCTAATTCGTCTACTTCTACAACATGTTGCTTTGGCACAATTAAAGTATGTCCTGGATAGAAAGGTTCATGATCTAAAAAACATGTTACATAGTCATCTTCATATATTTTATATATAATTTCTTCTTCGTTGGCTAATTTACACCCTAAACATTCCATCATATTTCCCCCTTTATTAAAAACATAAAAACGTGAGAGCCGTATTCTCACGTTTTTATGTTTCATTTTATTAGTTCAAGTGTTTCCGTAACCTTTATACTATCTTTTATAGATTGAACAATCGTACAATTTTTCACTGCAAGTTGCAGCGCCTTGTCCAACTGCTCTTCTGTAATGTTTTGTGCTTTGATTTTATAGTGCAAATGAACACTTTCAACTGGTTTTGATACAGCTTCACTTCTACCAATTTCAGTCTCAATTGTAAACGTATCGTATGGAATACGTTTCTTTTCTAAAATTGTTCGGAAGACAATTGCACTACATCCTGCGATAGAAGAAATGAGTAATTGTAACGGTGAATACCCGTTTTCTTTTCCAATCGCTAATTGACCATACGATAAACCTGCTTCTATATCATCGTGTTTGATTGTTAGTTTCATTTGTTTTTTCCATCTCCACTTTCATCGGTTTCTTCGGTTTCTTCCGTTTCTTACTCATATAATAATATATGTAGCAGAAAATGATAAATGGAATACCACAGTATAACGCCATTCTTTGTTCAGGAATAAACGCTAAACTAATAACAACGATGCTATTTGTAATTAAAGCTAAAATTGGAACAATCGGGTATAGTGGTGTTCTATACTTTAAGTCCTCTAACTTTCCTCCGCCTTTTATATACTGACTTCTAAAGCGAAGTTGCGATAAAGCAATAATGATCCAACTCGAAACAGCCGATAAACCAGCTATAGATAATAAGTACATGTATACTGTATCTTCTGCAAGGAAGCTTGTGAATAAAGATAACCCTGCTACCGCAATTGTTACGACTAGCGCTGTAATTGGAATACCTCGTTTATTTACTTTCTTGAAAGATGTTGGTGCCATTCCTTCATTTGCAAGTGACCATAATATACGAGTTGCCGCATATAATCCTGAATTCGCTACAGATAGTAAAGCTGTAATAATAACGAAGTTCATAATATCAGCTGCGTATGGAATACCGATTTTATCAAATACGACTACGAATGGACTTTCAATTATGCCAGCTTCTTTCCAAGAAATTAATCCTACTAAAATCGTCATTGTTAAAATGAAGAATAGCATAATGCGCCATACTGTATTACGAATTGCACGTGGGATTGTTTTTTCAGGGTCTTTACTTTCTCCTGCTGCAATCCCGATTAACTCTGTTCCTTGGAACGAGAAGTTAACTGTAATCATTGTGAGTAATACGGCAGCTAGTCCATTCGGGAATAATCCACCATCGCTTACAAAGTTAGAGAAAAGAGGTGCCGCTTCTTTTCCGTCATATGATATAAACCCTAATAATGCACTACCACCAAGAACAATAAATGCAAGAATTGTAACTACTTTAATACTAGAGAACCAAAACTCTAATTCAGCATAACTCTTCGCTGAGATAGCATTTGAAGCATATAAAATAACGCCGAATACGAGACACCATACCCAAACATCAACATTCGGAAACCATCTTTTCATCATTAAACCGATTGACGTTAATTCTAGTCCTACTGTCACTGCCCAGCCAAGCCAATATAGCCAGCCAATCATAAAGCCCGTTCCTGGCCCAATAAACTTCGTCGCATACTTTTGGAAAGAACCTGAAACCGGCATTGCTACCGTTAACTCTCCGAGACAAAGCATTGTTAAATACATAATAAATCCGCCCACTAAATAGGAAAGGATGGCTCCCCCTGGTCCAGCCTGATTAATGGTGTAACCTGAACCTAAGAAAAAACCGGTCCCGATTACACCACCTAGTGCGATCATAAATAAATGTCTACTCTTCATCGTACGATGTAATTTCTCATTCGTTGGTTGCTGCATCTAAATCCTCCCCCTACCGATACCCCTATATCTTGTTAAAATTTTCTGATAATAAAAATATACACGAAAGCGATTACAATTTCTATATAAAATTAAAACTTTTCTGATAAAATAATATAAAAAACCGAATTATTGTGAGATTTAGATTCTAATTAGAGGAAAATAAGGAGAAACAAGGGAAAACCTTTACATATATTGTAAAGGTTAACGAAGTTCTAATCTTCTCGATAAAATTGATAAACTATAATTTACGATAAAGTACATACAAGCTACTACTATAAACGTTGGAATCATATAATTTACATTCTGCCCGCTAATAATTTGAGCATTATGCATAAGCTCTGGCAGTGATATACCAACTGCTAATGATGTATCTTTCAGCAATGAAATAAACTGACTGACAAGCGGCGGGACCATTCTTCTTAATGCTTGTGGTAAAATGATATGCCACAGTGCTTGAACATACGTTAATCCTGAAGATCTTGCGGCCTCAATCTGTCCTTTTTCAATCGATAATAGACCACTTCGAACAATTTCAGATATCATTGCTGCTTCAAATATTGTTAAAGCAACAATTACAGCTGTTATAATCTCTAATTTCAAGCCTACTTCTGGAAGCGCAAAATATGTGAAAAATATAATTAAAAGTAGTGGTAAGTTTCGAATCACTTCAACGATAATTCCTAATACTTGTGAGACGACAGGGATTTTCATGTAGCGCAATATCCCTATTATACTACCAATAATAAAGCTGAGTACAATTGCTACGAGCGCTACCTCTAACGTTATAAGTAATCCTTTTAATAAAAACAGAATATGATCTCCTGTAATTGCTCCCTTAAAATCCATTTACACCGCCTCCTTTGCTAAGCGTTTTTCTAAATAACGCACTAGCATACTGAGCGGAATTGTTAATATTAAATAAAATATCCCGACAAATATATAAACGTCGAACGTAACAAATGTCTTCGTTGAAATTAAATCTCCTTGATACATCAAATCGGTACCAGCGATAATTCCGAGTATGGAAGAGTTTTTTACTAAATTGAGAAATTGATTTCCTAGAGGAGGGATTACGATTTTCATCGCCTGGGGTAAAACAACATAATACATCCCCTGTACATACGTTAATCCTGAGGAACGCGCTGCTTCCATTTGACCTTTTGCAACTGATAAAATACCAGCGCGAATGACTTCCGCAATAAACGCTGCAGTATATACGGTAAGCGTAACTGTTCCTGCTACAAAACCATTTAAAGTAATTCCTATTACAGGTAAAGCGAAATAAAATATAAATGCAATTAATACGAGTGGAATATTTCTTACAAACTCTACAAAAGCCGTTCCCAACCAATTTAAAATACGAATAGGTGCAATGCGCATTACAGCCAAAATTACTCCCAAAATAAAGCTGCCTATTAACGCAATTACACTAGACATAACTGTATACTTAAAGCCCTCTAAATACATATCAATGTTATTCGTCAATATAGAAAAATCAGGCACATATTCTCCCCTCTTTCTTTACAAGAAGAGGATGAGCATCCCTCATCCTCTTACTATTTATCAATGAGAATAAAGCTCCATTAATGAAACTATCACTTTACTTCTCTTGTTTTTGCCCAATCCATTTCTCATACAATTTGTCGTACTCCCCGTTCGCCTTCATATCTTTTAGCAAGCTATTAATCTCTTTCGTTAAATCATCTGCACCTTTCTGCACTGCAATTCCGTACGGCTCATCCGTGAAAATTTTCCCTACAACTTCATAATTCGAATCTTGTTTTGCCATGCCGTAAAGAATTGCATTATCTGTCGTTAATACATCGCCTTTCCCTGCTTTTAACGCTGTAAATGCCTCACTGTAATTTTCAAATTCTAATACAGTCGATTCTGGTGATTTTTGACGAATATTATTTGTAGACGTTGAACCTTTTACCGCTAACACTTTCACACCCTTTTTCACATCATCAATACTTTTAATATCGCTTCCTTTTTTCACAAGTAACGATTGCCCTGCTTTAAAATATACATCTGAAAAATCTACTTCTTTTTTACGTTCTTCCGTAATTGTCATTGTCGCGATAATTGCATCAATATCACCATTTTTCAGTAGTGGAATACGCGTTTTAGACGTTACTTCTTTTAATTCTAATTTCTTTTCATCTCCAAGGATTTTTTTCGCAAGCGCCTTTGCGATATCAACATCAAACCCTTCTACCTGTCCTGTCGAAGGATTTTTCAAGCCAAATAAGTTCGTATCATTCTTCACCCCAACTACTAGTTTCCCGCGCTTTTTAATCTGCTCAACAGCTCCGCCTTGTTTCGTGTTCGTTTCTTTCGTCTCATCTTTTTTACTTCCGCATCCAGCAACGACAAGTACGAATAAACATGAAAATACGATTAACGTAAACAACTTTTTCATTTTAAGCATAAAACTCCCCCTTTAATGATTTAACACTCTTCTTAAAAATAGACGAGCTCTTTCTTGTTCAGGACTTGCAAAAAATTGCGCCGGTGTTGTATCTTCAATAATTTGACCATCATCCATAAACAAAATCCGATCTGCTACTTCTCGCGCGAATCCCATTTCATGCGTTACAACGACCATCGTCATCCCTTCTTTAGCTAGCGTCTTCATAACATCAAGTACTTCCCCGATCATCTCTGGATCAAGAGCAGACGTAGGCTCATCAAATAGCATAATTTCCGGCTGCATTGCGAGCCCCCTAGCAATTGCTACCCTTTGCTGTTGTCCTCCGGATAATTGATGAGGGTATACACTAGCCTTCTCCGGAATTCCTACTTTCTCTAAATAAAACATCGCTGTTTGCTCAGCTTCCTCTTTTGAAACTTTATTTACTTTAATCGGTGCTAGTGTAATATTTTGAAGAACCGTTTTATGTGGATATAAATAAAAATGTTGAAAGACCATTCCAATATTTCGGCGTAATTCATTCATATCTGTTTTTGCATTGTGTACTTCCGTATCTTGTACAATTAACGCTCCATCTGTAATTGTCTCTAACTGATTTATACACCGTAGCAACGTACTTTTTCCTGATCCGGACGGCCCAACAACTACTACCACTTCACCTTTTTTCACTTGTACATTAATATCTTTTAAAACTTGAAAGGTACCATAATATTTATTTACATTACGAAACTCTATCAACATACTCCCCCCTTCCCTTAACAAAGCATGTACATTCTTTTTATATTCAAAAATAGGCAAAAAAATAACTTCCAACCTCATTTTGTCCATAAAAAAAAGCAAAGGGATTTCCCTTTGCTTCTTCATTTCTATTCTATTAAGATACTTCTTCTTTCTTATCTTTTCCGTATTCATGCTCCCAGAAATCAGCATTTTTAATTCCTAATGGCCCTGGATCGAATACTGGATCTTTTCCTTCTTTTTTCTGCTTTTCATAATCCTTTAATGCAACTAATGCAGGTTTTTGTAATAATAAAATCGCAATGATATTTACCCATGCCATAATTCCTACACCGATGTCACCTAAAGCCCACGCCGTTGCTGCTGTTTTTATACAGCCGTAGAATACAGCTCCTAAAAATACAAACTTTAGTACCATAGACAGCCAAGGACGGTCTTTATCACGATTTAAGTACGCAATATTCGTTTCTGCAATGTAGTAATACGCCATAATTGTTGTAAATGCAAAGAATAGTAACGAGATTGCAACGAAACCGTTTCCAAATCCAGGGAAAACAGATTCTACCGCAGCTTGTGTATATCCCGGTCCTGGCTGAGCACCATTTAATTTATTTACGATAAAGTTTTTTCCGCTTGCATCAAATACGTTATACATGCCTGTAATAATCATCATAAATGCTGTTGCTGAACAAACAAATAATGTATCAATGTAAACGGAAAATGCTTGCACTAAACCTTGTTTAGCTGGATGTGATACTTCCGCAGCAGCTGCTGCATGTGGTCCAGTTCCTTGCCCTGCTTCATTGGAATAAATACCACGTTTTACTCCCCAAGAAATTGCTAAACCGATAATACCACCGAAAGCCGCCTCTAATGCAAAAGCACTTCTTATAATTAACATAAATGCTTCTGGCAACTTTTCAATATTCATAGCAACAATAACGCAAGCTACTAAAATATAACCAACTGCCATAAACGGTACGACAACTTGTGCCACGTTAACAATTCGCTTTACTCCACCGAAGATGATAAGAGCTAATACAACAACTAATACAGCCCCTGATACGGTAGTGTTAATTCCAAAAGCTGTTTCTAAACTTACAGCAATACTATTTGCTTGCACACCTGGTAGTAAAAGCCCCGTTGCAAGAATTGTCGCTGCAACGAATACTAATGCATACCATTTCACACCTAAACCTTTTTCAATGTAATAAGCAGGTCCACCACGAAACTGTCCTTGATGTTTCGTCTTATATATTTGTGCTAATGTAGATTCTACATAAGCTGATCCTGCCCCTAAAAAGGCCACTGCCCACATCCAAAATACAGCTCCTGGTCCACCAAATGCAACCGCTGTTGCTACCCCAGCTATATTCCCTGTCCCAACGCGCCCTGATAACGAAAGTGCTAACGCTTGGAATGAAGAAACACCAGCCTCTGATTTTTCACCTTGAAATGTCAGCTTAACCATTTCGCCTACGTGCCTTACTTGTAAAAACCTCGTTCGAATGGAAAAATATAAACCTACTCCTAAACATAAATAAACAAGTGCTGGACTCCAAACAATATTATTTAACCAATTCACGAAAGCTTCCAACATTCCCCCTCCTTCTTTATAAAGAATATTCAGAATATACATAAAATTATAAGTGTATACCTAATCTATAACAATATTATTTTAATAAAACAAACATATTTTTGTATAAAAAAACAAAGTATATATTTATTTTATATACTTTGTTTTGAACAAAATGTATTATATATTCACAATTGCTTCTTTGCTTATAATTCTTTCATATAATTCTTTCGATAATTTCCGGAAGTTATCTGGCATATCTTTCCCCTTAAACTTCTTTTGAAGTGTACCGTATAAACCAACATCACGTAGACGTAAGAACAACGGTAACGATTCATACCAACTATCCGCTAGTCTGTGCTCATACTCATAGCCTTTTCGTAACACTTGTAGCTGTTTACGAGCAAAATTTGTCTTCTCTTCTGCTATCCACGGTGTAAATAGAACAGAGTAATAGAGAACCATCGCTAAATCATGTATAAAGTAATTATAAGCCGCATCATCAAAATCAAAGATTGTTAGCTCTTTACCATCATAATGAAAATTACCGGGATGGATATCACCGTGCATAAGGCCGAACGTTTCTCTTTCAATGGGAAGAGCCTTTATTTCATCCATTAATACCGCTGCAATCTTTTTCACTTGATCATCTTCTAATTCATTAACAATCCCACTTTCGTCTTCTTCCCACGTATCACGATAATCTGTTTTAGGGTAGTTCATTGTTAAGCGGTGCAGTTGACCAATCGCTTTTCCCCATGCTTCAAAATAAGCATCTCCCCAATAAGGCGATTCTTTTCCTTTTACTTGTTCACCTTTTGCATATGTAAATAAAGAAGCGAAAAAGAAAGTTTCATCCTCTGCTCTAATCCCTTCTACAAGATTTTGAGACTTTGAATAAAGAGGTCCTGCTACCTTTGCCCCATGCTCCGCAACATATCGTAAAAAATCTAGTTCAGCTTCAACTTCTTTTTTAGAACGATGAGAAGAGTGTGTTAAACGTAATACGTAATCTTCACCACTATCACCCTTTGCCTTAAAAATATAATTTTCAAAATCTCCAAGTGGTTTTTCTTCCACTGCTACATGAAACAAACTCGCCGCTCTTTTTAAAACCTCTTTTGTAAAAACACGTTCTACAGCTATTTCCATATGTATCCCTCCTATATATCTTCTTAATTCGACATAAATGTGAGAAGTACTGCTATAAAATTGAATAATGCGTGGGCAATCATAGCTGATAAAATAGAATTTGTTTTCTCATATAACCACGCAAATACTACTCCACTAAAAAAATTCACTGGTAATGTGTTATATGTTGGAATATGAACAACGGTAAATATTATGGAACTTATAAGCACTCCGCCCCATATACCATATTTATCACGAAAAAACGTATAAAAAACCCCTCGATACAAAATCTCTTCATAGATTGGTGATATAACTGCTGCTCCAATTACCGCGATACAGAATGAATATATTGATTTATCATTTTGGACCGTTTCCGTTTTACTATTTTCAAAAGAAATACCCATTTTCTCCATTATCATTAATACAGCAATACTAACTACAATTAAGAAAATAACCGCTCCAAATGTCCATAAGAAATCTTTCCATGAAAGCTTCCGAATTCCAATATCTCTCCACGAGAGCTTATATCTTTTTATACAAAAAAGATAAACTACAGTAGTAAATATCACTGCCATTATAAATCCCATTAATACTCCAGCATATAATGAGTTCCCTATTATTTTTAAAGCATAGTCATAAAAAAGAGATTCAACAGTTACTGGAACAATAATAAATACAAACACAAATAAATATAAAATTTCTTTCCATCCCCACATACTTTTCAAAATTATATACACCATCCCTCTACTCCTTGTTTCCTTAAGTATAAAAGATGACGTAACGTAACTTTCAAGCTTATTTTTTTTCAAATAATCCAAGCATAATTTTCTCTCAAAACACAAAAAAGGTTGATTTACTAAATCAACCCTTACACTATTAAAAATTTTATTTCTCAATTCTTCATCAATTTATTCTTATATATAACATTTATCTTTATCTCTCTTCACCTTTTGTCTGCATTGAATTGAAAGTCCAATTTAATTTTAATGAATCTCCTTGAAATACATTTTGCTCTTCATTGCTATCTACAAATGTGAACATTACATAGAAAGTATCATCATCACCAGGAGCAAGTCCATTTCCTTCTCGGTCTACAACACCTTTTTGTACAAGATCAGGAATACTTCCGTTTTGCGTAGCTACCTTTAATTCAGATAATGTAGTAGACCAAATTGGAACCTCATTTTTATCCAAATTCCATAAGAAATCGACACGGATATGATCACCAAAATCAGCACTTCCATTATCTCCTTTAGCATCGATTACACTATAATCTGTAAGAAGTTTCACGTCTCCTATCGCTAAAGTTCCTTTGTTAACTAATTGAAAACCGCGTTCCATTTCATCACCTGGTTTAATATTGTCGACATTAATAACAACTTCAGGATTAACACTCAAATCTAAAGTACCCGCTGCAAACGTGTTTTGTGATACTTCCTTATCACTAAAATACGCATATGTCCCCCCGCCAATTAAAGATAAACCAAGCCCTGCAGTTACAACACCCATACCAAGTTTTTTCTTAATACTCATTTCACAAGTCCCCCTATTTTTAAAGTTCAAACTCCAAACCTTATTTCCATCCCACAAACAATACTAATTAAACAAATAATATTCCCCATAACGAAACCTAACCAACGTTAAACTATTTACTTCATGTATACAAATAACTATCACTTTAAGAATAGCCGGTAATGTTACATCGAATCATTACCGGTCCATTGTTAGTAAATCCTATTTAATTCTATACTCATTGTTTTATCACTTAGTTTACTCTAGAATTGTGCCCACTTATTTTTTTGGCTCTAATCCAATGGAACGTAAGATTTTATCTAACGTCACTGGCCCTACATTTTCTTTCGGTTTCTGATTTTCTTTGGCATCTGGACCCTTTTTCAAGAAATTCTTCTCAATAAAACGAATATCTGTTTCATTTACAACACCATCTTGATTGACATCTCCATCTTTTACAGCCACTTTTCCTTTTTCATATGAAAGAGCTGCTATTCTAGCATCTTGAATATCTACCATTTTATCGCCGTTTACATCACCTGCAAGGCTGTCATCCATATCAGCTCTAAAGTTTTGTCCCACTAATTCTCCATCCTGCATTTTCCCTATTTTTGTAGTTAATTTACTATTTAAATGACCTGGCATTTCTACGAAAATATTATATTCTGTATCACTTACTGGAACACTATGAATTTCAAATTGCCCATTATCATCAACCGTTCCTGTATATTTCTTTCCATCCTTACCAACTGCATACACTTTTGCTCCTAGTTTTGTGTAGTCATTCTTACCTAAATACCCCTCTTCAGTTAAGAAAGCTTCTGGTCCAATATATCCTGTAACCATTGCATGTTTCGAAATAATAGAAAAGGATTTATCTTTAAACACAGGAATCTCAACGCCTTCTGATGCACCTGTTTTTGTATAAGAGAATTTATCTACTCCAAATGCTGTTAAATTATAAAAATACTCGTCACTCGTCATCTCAAATGTAACATCTACAAATGGTGCGTCTCCATCTAGACCTTTAAATTCTGTTCCTTCTAAAGATGCACCAACTTTCACCTTGTTTTCCCAGTTTCCTTCTTCATTTATCACTGGACCTTCTAATTTAATATTTAATCCATGTTGTTTTGCATATTCTGCAAGTGCTGGATTTGGTTTAACATCTACAAATTTAAACAACTGTTTACTATAAGGAATCTCAAATGTACCTGACATAAGTTGTTTCACATTATTAAGATTTAAAGTTAATGTAATTTTTTCTCCTAGTTTAACTTTATCCTTGTCATAGCTTGGGACAGCGTATTCCGTTCCCTCTTTAACAAAGACATAATCTTTAAATCCATTTGCCATATTTGATGCAGTTGCAAGATCATATCCAAATAACCTTAAATTAAGCGGTTCATTGATTTCCTCTGGAAGTACACCAAATTTAAAATCACCATTGGCTTGAATTGTATTCAACCAACCTGACGGAAAAGCAGAGTTTTGGTAATATACAATTTCATTAGTTTTTTGGTCATACTGAAGGCCTTTTGCCTTTAATACATCTATCGTAGAATCATAAATGTTACCATGTACCCATAATGCACGCTGACCATCTTCTTCTTTGAACATAGATTCATTTACCTCATGAACGCCAGGTTTTACATCGGTAAATTTCATTTCAGGTTTGATATTATCAATAATTACGCTATCTCCTTTTGTATAAGGTTTCCCTTCTTTGTCATATCCAATGAAATCAAGTTGGTAATCTCCATCAGGCAACGTAACTCGCTTGTCTCCAATTGGATGATTTGGATCTCCTGTAAACGGGAATACATAGCCACCCATACCATCGAACATGATATATTCAATATTTGGTGTTAGACTGCTAGCATTAATTGTCCCCACAATTCCTAATGCCTTTCCTGTTTTTCGATCCTTCACCACTGCATCGATAGTTTCAAGTGGACTGTTCAATTTAAATGTCAGCGGTGAACTCGGCCTTTCCATAAATGGATGGAAGTTAGATGTATCTGTTGCCATTGCATCTCTCAGCAAATCTACAGATTCAATTCCTTTTTCTGTGAATTTAACTGCAAATGGCACTTGATATACTTCTTTTTCATTTTTTTTATTTGAAATATGAATATATCCCTCATATCTACCAAATTCAGCGTTTTCTGGAATGATAATTTCAGGGCTAATTTCCCCTGATGTACTAGGAGCTACTTTAATAGAATCTTGTACGTTCAGCTTCACACCATTCTTCGCTGCATCTTGCACACCTACACTTGTTGGTGAAAACTCTACTTCTAATTTAAACTCTTTCTCGTCTGTTTTATTGCTGTTCTTAATTAAGACTTTTCGACTATCTTTAATAGGTCCATTTCCCAATTGGTTTTTATACCCGAATGCAATAGACCCTGTTTTTTCTTCAATTTCTACTTCTTCATCATTTACAACGTTTGATGTTTTATCGATAACCTCGATAGCTGTATCTGCATGAACTGCACGATACGCATCAATTCGGCCTGATCCTACCTCAAATACAGAGCGTGCCTCTTTTAAGTCAACTGCAGTATTCATAAGCGCTTCTTTTACTTCAAACGGACTATAGTTTGGATGTTCTTGTAAAATGAGTGCCGCCACCCCCGCTGTATGAGGAGTTGCCATAGATGTACCTGACATACGTCCATACGCTACCGGATAATTTTCTCCATCCTTTGGATCATTAATATATTCAGGAACAGTTGAGAAAATAGAAACACCTGGCGCTACAATATCCGGCTTAATATCATCTGTTTTACTTGCAGGACCGCGAGAGCTGAAATCAGCTAAGTGATCTCCTTCTGTTTTTGTGTTACTCAGTTCTCCAAATGTTAAAGAGACATCTCCTTGGACAGCTTTTGCTTGCAATTTCTCACCATCTGCCTTTGTTAAGCGGAACGATGGAATAGATGAAGTACTTTCCCCAAGGTAACTTGTAATTTCACCATCTACATTGTTATATACAATTACCGCCTTTGCACCTGCTTCCTTAGCATTTTTAATTTTTTCATCGAATGTAATCTCACCGCGCTGGATGAGCGCTAACTTTCCTTGTACATCTTTCCCTTTAAAATCATCTATTTTCCCAAGACCTGTATATACAACAGATAATGATTGACCTTTCAAATCTTCAATCTTATCAGTAAAGCTTTTTCCAAGTAGCATCATTTTATCCACATGTAAATCAGCTGCATCGGCGGAAAATGTCGGGATAGTCATCGCAGCGTCACTTGCTCCAACTGTAATTGGAAGTGCTGCTGCACTAGGTGATCCAAGGGTGCCTTCTTCTGGACCACTATTACCTGCCGCTACTACTGTAACAACACCAGCTAACATCGCATTGTTTACTGCAATAGAAGTAGGATATAAAGGATCATTAATAGACGCACCTAATGATAAATTGATAACGTCCATATCGTCTTTCACTGCTTTATCAATCGCAGCAAGAATACCGCTTGTTTGTCCACTTCCATATGGACCTAATACACGATATGAATATAAATCTACATCCGGAGCGACTCCCGTAACTGCATAATCCACACTATTCTTTTTGTCTGCAGCAATTGTCCCAGCTACATGAGTACCGTGGGATGTATAGTATGCACTTCCATCATAAATTTCAGGATATCCTCCAGAATTTTGCCAATCCTTATACGTTGTCTCCATTGGATCAGCATCATTATTAACAAAATCCCATCCTTTTATTGAGTTCGGATCTATTTTGCTTGCATCTTCACCTTGCTTTGCACGATACCCTTTATAAGCATCTTTTAAATCAGGGTGGTTATAATCAATACCTGTGTCCAGTACACCTACCTTAATTCCTTTTCCTGTTATTTTTTCATCATGCAGCTTGTCCACACCAATTTGTGGTACACTATCTGCCATTTTGGGTTCGGCAGCCGTCTTAGCTGTTTCTTTCGGTAAATCAATTTTGACCTCACGATCTTCCCATACACGCTTAACAATACCAGTGCGAACTAAATCTTCGATCATATTCGCAGGTAACGACATTGCCACACCATTAAAAGCATTCTTATATTCTCTTGTTATTTTGGCAGTTTTAAAATCCGGCCCCTTATCTTTCTTTTTTTGAAGCTGTTCAAGCTCAGTTTTAAATCCTTTATGCGATGCTTCCACCTTTTGTTCTGCAGTTGAAAGAGCTATTTTTTTCCCTTTAGCTGCTTGTTTTAACATCTCGATTTTGCTAGGTGCTTGCTTAAATTCTACAATCACATTCACATTATCAGGACTTGCTGTATTAATGCCTGGTGAAATAACAAAACCAGGTTTTGTATCTAATGTTTTTAAAGCATTACGTTGTTCCTTTGTAAGTCCTTTCAATATAGAACTTGCATCATCAATTCCAGTTAAAGTAGATGTATTTACTTCTTCTGCCAATACGTTATATGGAATTCCTTGAGACATTAACATACCAACAGTTAGCGTTCCGATAAGTATTCTTCCGAATTTCCCCTTCTTCATAGCGCATCTCCTTATTATTAAAATTATTTTTTCTAAAATAAATCTTCTGAGCTCCTATGTAGCATTGGCAATTCTATCAACCTTGGATCTATTTAAAAGGATCAAAAATCTCCAACACTACTACCGCCATCCCCACACTTCTAATCTTCTTTCTATAAAAGCCCCCATAAATTGTTTCCAACTACAATGATTTACAACATGAATTATTAGTAGATTTAAGCAATAATTCTATTTTTATTATTCCACATTCTAACTTTTCTGAAAATTAAACGAAAGGCGTATCTTTTTTCTAATGATTCTATGTCTACATAGTACAAAAGAACTATCTTGCTCTTTATTCTTTGTAATATAGAATAAAGAAACACGATAGTTCTTTTAAACATCTCTTATTTAATCCAACGGAACCAATTGATTTCGAACAGCATAAATCACCGCTTGCGACCGACTTTTCACATTTAGTTTTTTAAAAATTTTATTGATGTGAATTTTAACTGTTTTATCACTAATATACAGAGCTTCAGCAATTTCTTTATTACTAAGTCCTTTTACTAATTCAAAGAGAATTTCCTTTTCACGTTCCGTCAGTTCATTTTCATTTGATTCTACTTTCATTTTTTGCTGATGATATGTAATTAATTTTTTAGTCATACGCGGATGAATAACTGAATCGCCTCGATATAACATCCGAATTGCTGCTACTACCTGCTCCGATGATGAATCTTTCAATAAATACCCATCAGCACCAGCTTGGAGTGCATCCATTAAATACTCATCATGCTCATACATTGTAAACACAAGTACTCGGCAATTCGGATAATTTTTTTTCACCAACTCTGTAGCTTCAATACCATTTTTCCCAGGAAGATTAATATCCATCAAAATACAATCTGGTCTGCATTCTTCTACTTTTTCCAATACTCCGTCCCCAGAGCTAGCTTCTCCAACCACGTTCATATCAGATTCATCCTCTAGTATGCTCCGAATTGCGTCTCGTAAAAAAGCATGATCATCCACTACTAATATTTTAATCATTTTACGCACCCCTTGTTTGTGAATCTGGAATTAATAGTGTAATTTCTGTCCCTTTCCCTACAGAACTATCAATCTGTAAAGTAGCCCCTAATTGTTCAGCTTGTTCATTCATATGTAATATACCATAATGTGGCTCATTCTTCGTTTTAACCATAGACTCAAATAGTGAAAAACCAACCCCATTATCCTTAACCCTTAAAAGCACGTGCTCACTTTGATAGCTAAGTAAAACATCAGTCTTGTCTGCTTGTGCATGTTTTACAATGTTTTGCAAACTCTCTTGTAATGTATCAAAAATAGCTCTTTCTTTTGAAAAGCTAAGCGCACGTGCATGACCTCTTTCATGATATGTAATATCTAGTTCATATTCTTGTTTTAAAGACTTTATTTTACTTGCTATCGCCTGCTTTAGCCCTAATTGTTGTGTCGGATATGGTTTTAAAGCATAAATAGAATAGCGAACTTCTCCTAAGCTTCCTCTTAAATCTTTTATACTTTTCTCTACTATTTGTTGCATATCTATTGGTTTATCACGATATTTTTTCTGCGCGGATTCTAGTTGATATATCACCCCTGCCAATGTTTGCGCAATACCATCGTGAATTTCGCGTGCGATTCTATTTCTTTCTTCTAAAATCATTCTTTTTTCCTGTTCAGAAATCAATATCCTTGTTTTAACTACGTTAGCTAATTGATTAGAAAACGTAGCTAAAGACTGTACATCTTCCGGGAAAAAACCCGCAGTTCTACTTTTCCCTGCAACAAACATTCCGACTAGTTCATCATTTACAATAAGAGGAAAATATACAAGGGAGCGTATGACACTATCAAATATTTCATCTCCAGGAGCCGTACCAGTTTTCCAATCATTAAACACAAGATTTTTAGAGATTCCCTCAAACTTTTCCGAATGATCAGAAATATCAAGACGGACTTTCCCATCTTTTAATAGAAGATTCCAGTTTCCATCATCTTTTGTCCATATTCCATATGCTTGTATGCCAAAAAAACCTTTAAGTGCTTGTTTAATATGTTTCAGGTTCCCTCCGGTTAGTCCACGACTAATTTCTGTCGTAATAAGAAACAGCTCATATAATCGTTCCTTCTCCATCCTTATCCGTACAGAAAAAGAGCTAATAACTGAAATTGCTACAAGTGGAAAAAAGAAAAAAAGTACTGTAATCTCATTTACTTCCACACTATATGTACTAATTAATACATGCATCAAGGCCGCATAAGAGAAACCAAAAGTTTCGCAAAGGAATACCGTTACAGTTTTTTTATACCACTGATAGATTGAATATGGCTGTGGAAGGAGTATCATTAACAAATCGTAAAAGCGGTTGTTGAAAAAACAAAAAAACACGCAAAATAATAACAAAGATATTAAATTTTCATACAGAACTGACATATCTATATTGTTAATTAATAAGTGCATACATTTATTTGAAAACCATTCGGCCAAGATCAAACTAAGCGCATGCTGAGTACTATTAAATAACATTCTTTGTATTGGTGAACGACGATGCAGGTGAATAATTAACGTTACGAGTACAATAGCAATAATAGTTATATGGATTCCAAACTGCCAACTCATAGCGTAAATTATGGGAAAGGTAAGCGAGCTCGTTCCTCTCCAAAATCGTACAGGAAAATACTCTGCAATCCCCATAAATATTAATAACAATATTAGTATTGTTGAATGAGAAGGGATTTTAATTTCAAGTAAAGATATAGTTATAGTAATCAAACCAAGAAAAGAAATAAAATAAAGATAAGAACTAGCAATCTTTTCTCTTATAAAAATAGAATTTACATCCTTCAAAACAACCCCTTCTTTCTTTATAAAACTTCATTTTCTCTATTATCCAATAAAAAACCGGCACTGGCAAAATGGAAGAACCTCCACTAGCCAATCACCGGCTGTGTACTGCACCTAAAAAGGCAAGACACAATACTATTATTATAAATCGCTTTTCTTAAATTTCCTATTCATCGAATGATGTAATTATATGTGTCGCTAGGTTTACCCTCCTATAGTACAAAAGATATATATTAATATCGCCAATCTAATATACGCTTCCTTCCCATTCTCCTAATTTTCATTTTCTTTAAGTATAGAAGATAAAAAACAGAATTTTCAATCCCCCCCGAATAATCCAAGCATAAATTTCTCACAAACAACAAAAATTAACTGAAGTGACTTTATTCTAAAAGAGGTGGAAATTATGACAGAGCCTAAAGAACAACAAGAGAGTAAAAATCAAAAGCATATGTTTCCATCACTTCCGGAGAACATTAATTACATTGAAAACAAACTTTCCCATTCGGACGATATAAAAAAATTAGATATCCCTTTTCAAAATGGAAAAGGAACAATTATATATATCGAATCTTTAGCAGACCCAAATTTAATTCATCAATTAGCTCTTGAACCATTATTAACTCGATCGGATCTGTCTTTAGATAAAGCTTTTGCCACATTAAATATGAAAAAAGAAACAAATTTAAATTATGGTGTGCAGCTTTTATTACAAGGTAAATCCTTATATTTTCATGAACACGTCGACAGTTTTTGTATTTTCGAAACAGCTCTATCTTTAAAGAGAGATATAACAGAACCTGATAATGAAGGGATTGTCCGTGGACCGCATACTGGTTTAGTAGAAGATTTAGCAACCAATTTAGCTTCTATTCGTAAACTCATAAAAAGTCCACATGTCGTCGTTAAATATTTCACACTCGGTGAAGAAATGCATACGAAAGTGGCAATTGCTTATATGCAAAACATAGCTAATGACGATCTAGTTACAGAAGTAAAAAGAAGGTTAGAAACGATTAAGACAGATGCACTTATGCCTCCAGGATATATACAAGAATTTATAGAGGATACGTCTTTCTCACCCTTTCCGCAACAATTAAATACAGAGCGTCCAGATAGAGTCGCAGCAAATTTAATGGAAGGACGAGTTGCTATTTTATCTGATGGAGATCCAACTGCACTTATCGTTCCTGTTACGTTATTTGCTTTCTATCAATCACCAGATGATTATAATAACCGCTGGATTGTCGGTTCTTTCATCCGAATGATTCGCTTAGTCAGTTTCTTGATTGCCTTTCTCTTGCCCGCTATATATATCGCAACAGTTGCTTTTCATCCTGATGTGTTGCCGCTCGAACTTGTTTATACGATTAAAGCTTCATTAGAAAAAGTGCCACTTCCTCCTATTTTTGAAGCTCTCTTAATGGAATTAATCTTTGAATTATTACGGGAAGCTGGTATTCGCTTGCCAAGCCGAGTTGGACAAACAATCGGTATTGTAGGTGGTTTAGTAATTGGTGATGCAATTGTAAAGGCTGGCCTTGTTTCTTACACAATGATTATCGTTGTAGCTTTAACTGCGATCTCATCTTTTCTCGTTCCATCAAATGATATGAGTTCCGCAGTTCGGATTCTTCGTTTTCCGTTAATGCTCCTTGCTGCCATATTTGGCTATGTAGGAATATCATTCGGTCTCATTATAACTTTCGTTCATTTATGCCAGTTACATTCATTTCATACCCCATATCTTTCTCCTGTCGCTCCGATGCGGATAAAAGATATGAAAGACTCTTTTGTACGACTACCAATTTGGTCGTTTTGGGAACGACCACATGATTCAAAACCGAAAAAAATGCAACGACAACATGTAACGAGAGAGGATGAGAACGGTGACAAACACGCAAAGTAAAATTTCACTTGTTCAATTTACCTTTTTCGTTATTCAATGCCAAATCGGAGTTGGTATACTTTCTCTACCAAACCGTCTTCACCCAATAGCGAAAGGTGGCGGATGGATTTCTGCTCTCATCGCTGGTCTTGCAATTCAACTTATTATTTTACTTATGTGGCTTTTCTTAAAACGATTTCCTGATGCAGATATGTATGAAAGTGTTTGTATGCTATTTGGGAATAAGTTTGGAAAACTATTAGGTTTTGCTTATGTTTTTTATTTTACCCTTATCGGTATGACGGTTATGTTAAATGCTTGTAATGTCATTAAAGTTTGGATATTACAAGCAACTCCTTGGTATGCCACTCTCATGCTATTTACAATAGCTTGTTGTTACATAGCTTATAATACGTTCAAAGTCATCGTACGGTTTTACGTCATGGCTTCTATTCTCATTTTACCAATGGCTCTTTTAATTGCCCTAGGGCTTACACGAGCTGATTTTTCTTACATTTTTCCAATTACAGAAGCCGGATGGTGGAATATTATTCAAGCATCAAAAGAAACTATTACAGCTATGTATGGTTTTGAGATTATTCTTATCGCTTTCCCAAAAGTAAACGGGAGTTCTGTGGCAAAACTGAAAGCAATTTCTATCGCTAATGGATTTGTAACTCTTTTTTATACTTTTACTGTTTGGATTTGCTTTATCGTATTTAGTCCAAAACAAGTTGAACTTATTCCAGAGCCAGTTGCTTACTTATTGCGTTCTCTACATATTGGGATTATAGACCGAACCGATTTACTATTCATCCCAATATGGATGATAACTGTTGTAGCTTCTATTGCTAGTTATTACTGTGCTGCTTCTATAGGAATTGGACATATCTTCAATCTGGCTAATCATAAAAAGGCTGTTCCAATCGTTGGTATTATTGCTTTTAGTGTAGCCCTATTTATAGATACACCTGAAGAATTAAAAGTAATTGCAACTTTTACTGATAAGTTCACGTATATTTTCATAGTTGTCCTCCCTCTTTTATTTCTACTTTATTCAGTAATAAGGAATAAGAAAGGAGAACAGTATGTTCCAAAAAAGAGTTAAATTACTTTTTATATTATGTACTAGTGCATTCCTTTCTGGCTGTTGGGATCAAGAACCATTAAGAGAAGCGAGATTAGCTTATAGCATTGGATATGATATTACGGAAGAAAATATACTTCAGCAAACGCTTGAACTCGTAAAAAGTTCAAGCGGAGAGCAATCTTCATTCGAGAATGAAATACATTCAGCAAACGGGCATAACATAAGGGATACAAGCGATGCCCTAAAAAAAAATGTGACTGGGAATATTCGCTATTTTAAATATGGTGTTCAATTATTAGGAACCAAAATTCTAAAAAAAGGTATACTCCCCTATTTAGATGTCAGCTTTCGGGACCCAACAAACCCAACTGCTTTAGTAAAACTTATTGCAGTAGATGGTGAAACATCCGAGATACTAGAAAAAAAGAAGGTAGGAAATTTACTAATTGGAGATTTTCTAAAGAAAAAAGTGAAAAGCTTAGAAGATATGAGTGTATTTCCAAAAGAAACTTTAGAAACAGCTGCTACAAAAATGTTAGATCCCGGTAAAGACTTTACCCTCCCTTCTATAAAAATAAAAGGAAAAGAAGTAATTACAAACGGGTTAGCTTTATTTAACAATGATAAATTAACTGGGCATTTACCTTTGAAACAATCTGTTTTATTCGTATTATTAACCGGAAAAATGGGAACAAGTGCCCGTATAACCCAAAAACTTACTAGCGATGAATCAGAGAAGACATCTGATTATTTAACAATGGAAGTTAGTAATCGAAAGTTAAAGCGAGACTTAAAAATAACAACAGATAGAAAAGGAAATGTATATGCTCACATTAAGCTTCAACTAAAAGTTATAGCCCTTGAGGCTCCAAGAGATAATATTTACAAAATGGAAGAAAGAAAAAAATTAAATGAAAAATTATCTAAACAACTTACAAAAGAAGCAAAACAAATAACGAACAGGTTACAAAAAGCAAATTGTGATGCTTTCGGTATCGGCAGACACCTTATCGCATATCACCCTGAGTTATGGAAGAAAAAAAATTGGAATAAAGATTATGCAAAAGTAAAATTCAAACCTGAAGTAGAAGTAAACATTTTGTATAGTGGTGTCTTAAAATAAAAGGTTGTATGCCACGCGGGCATACAACCTTTTTATTTCGTATATCGATATACAATTGATTCATATGGTCTTAAGTTAAGTTTTGTAATATCCTTGCTGGAATCTTTATAATTCGACAGTAGTACTTCTTGCTTCATTCCATCTAATTGAACATGAGCTGGTACAGAGTACGTTATTTCTTCTCCATAGAAGTTATTGATAACGAGTAATACCTCGTCATTTACAGTACGTGTATATGCCCAAACCTTAAGATGATTTTCATCTAAAATAGCATATTTCCCTTCTGTAATTACATCATACGTTTTTCTAAGTTCTATTAACTTTTTATAATGATAAAATACAGACTCTTTATCTTCTAATGCTTTTTCTACGTTTATTTCTGTAAAGTTTTCAGCCACTGAAATCCAAGGTGTACTTGTTGTAAAACCACTGTTCATCTCTTCATTCCACTGCATCGGAGTACGGGAATTATCACGAGATTTTTGTTTTAAAATCCCGATAATATCTTCTTTTGATAATCCTTCTTCCAGCTTTATATCATATATATTTAACGATTCCACATCGCGATATTGCTCGATGGACTCGAATTTAGGATTCGTCATACCGATTTCTTCGCCTTGATAAATGTAAGGTGTGCCCTGCAACATATGCATAGCTGTCGCTAGCATTTTCGCAGATTCATTTCGGTACTTTCTATCATCACCGAAGCGTGACACAATACGAGGTTGGTCATGATTACACCAGAACAACGCATTCCATCCTCCGCCCTTTTGCATTTCAATTTGCCAATTAGACATAATCTCTTTTAATTTAATGAAATCAAAATTAGCTTGCGTCCACTTATCTCCATTCGGATAATCTACTTTTAAATGATGGAAACTAAACGTCATACTTAATTCATTACGCTCAGGGTTTGAATATTTGATACAATTATCAATTGTCGTAGATGACATTTCTCCAACTGTAATTACATCTTTCCCTTCAAAAACATTTCGGTTCATCTCTTGTAAATATTCATGAACGCGCGGGCCATCTGTATAATATTTACGGCCATCGCTTGTCGCCATACTTCCGTCATCATTTAAGAACTGCTGATCTTTTGAAATTAAATTAATAACATCTAATCGGAATCCAGTTACCCCTTTATCAAGCCAAAAACGCATCATATCATATACTTCTTCACGAAGTTTTTTATTTTCCCAATTTAAATCAGCTTGTGTCTCATCAAATAGATGTAAAAAATATTGCTCTGTCTTCTCATCATATTTCCAAGCAGACCCACCAAACTTAGATTGCCAATTATTTTTTTCATCACGCCAAATATAGTAATTACGATATGGACTATTTTTATCTTCCTTCGCTTCTTTAAACCACTTATGCTCCGTCGAACTATGATTTACAACGATATCAAGCATAATTTCAATATTACGTGCCTTTGCTTCTTCTAAAAGCTCTTCAAACTCTTCCATCGTTCCGTAAGATGGATCAATACTGTAGTAATCACTTACATCGTATCCATTATCATTTTGTGGTGATTGGTATATCGGTGTTAACCAAATATAATCTACTCCGAGTTCTTTTAAATAATCTAGTTTCTCTGTAACCCCTTTTATATCACCGGTTTCTTTATTGTAATAGCTATTAAAGCTCTTCGGATAAATTTGATAAACTACACTTTTATGCCAATCCTTCATGTTTAACTTCCTCCTACTTCTGTTTTACTCGTTTTGCAAATAACCATGTTAACGTAAATGGGATTACAACTACGATAATCATTCCTACAATAAATATTGGAATCGATTTCGGAATGATAGAAATAAATGCTGGTAATCCACCAATTCCGATAGCAGGTGCTAATACACCATTTAACGTAATGAATATCGCTGCCACAGCCGATCCTATAATCGCTGCATAGAACGGGAATTTATTTCGTAAGTTTACACCAAACATAGCTGGCTCTGTAATACCGAAATATGCTGAAATTGCTGATGTCGATGCCATACTTTTATCATTTTGGTTTTTAGAAATCCAGAACATCGCAAGTGCCGCACTACCTTGCGCAATGTTAGAAAGAGCAATCATTGGCCAAATGAATGTACCACCGTGCTGTGCAATTAATTGTAAGTCAATTGCAATAAACATATGATGCATACCTGTAATTACGAGCGGTGCATATAATGCTCCAAACAATACCGCTCCAACTACTGGTACTGTTTCATATATACCTACTAATCCAACTGTTAATAAATCTCCAATATGACGTGTAACCGGACCAATAATCCCTAATGCCAACACACCTGTTACGACAATCGTTGTAATTGGTACAACTAATAATTGAATTGCATTTGGTACATGTTTCTTTAAGAAAATTTCCACTTTACTTAATACAAATGCTGCTACTAAAACCGGTAAGATTTGACCTTGATACCCTACCTTTTCAATTTGAAATAATCCTAAAATATCGAAGTACTCAATCTTTTGTCCATCTAAACCAGTCGCTGCTTTGCCATAATCCCACGCGTTTAATAAGGCTGGATGCACAAGCATTAATCCCATAACGATCCCTAATATCGGACTACCACCAAAACGCTTCGTCGCTGACCAACCGACAAGTGCTGGTAAGAATACGAATGCTGTATTCGCCATCATATTAATTAAATCCCAAAGCCCGCCTAAGTTTGGATACACATCTAATAAATTTTTACCTTCAAAAAATAAGTCCTTTGCCCCCAATAGATTATTAATCCCCATTAGTAAACCAGCTGTTACGATCGCTGGTAATATCGGCATAAATACATCTGAAAATACTTTTACAAACTTTTGAGCTGGATTTAACTTTTGGTTTCCAGAGTCTTTCACGTCAGCTACTGTCGCTTCCTTCATACCTGCAAGCGTTATCAATTCAGCGTATACACGATCTACGTCCCCTGGGCCAATTACAATTTGAAATATCCCAGCGTTATGAAACGCTCCTTTCACTAATGAAACAGACTGTAGTTTATCATTATCTATTTTACTTTCATCTTTTAAAGCGATACGGAGCCTCGTTACACAGTGCGCAGCTTGTTCAATATTGTCTTTCCCACCAATATACTGCAACACTTCCTCTGCTGTTTTACGATAGTCTTTCCCCATATTCCCGTCCCTCTTTTCTTTATTTGATACCGTTTACAATTACATATTAACTCGTATATATAAGTTAGTCAACACTCGTATATACGAGTTTGTGATTTTTTTATAAAAAAAGAGATGAAACGTTATTTCGTTCCATCTCCTTATTTTCTCCGCGCCACATCCGAAAAATGAAAAATATCTAAGCGGTGGCGTGATTCTGTATATTCGAACTGACTTCCATCATAGAAATGCGTAAAGTTTTTCACAACAACAACATAGTCTGTTCCATTTAAATCTAAATACTTTCTATCGTCCTCTGTACATGGCTGCACTTCAATTACCCTTTGTGAGTAACTAATATGAAGCCCTAGTTCTTTCTCAATGTATTTATAAATGGACTCCGCTGCAATTTCACTCGTTAATCCAGGAATATATTCCGATACAAAATGATTGATATCCAAAATTACTTTTTCTCCATCAATATTTCGTACGCGCTTAATATGATCTATTTCTGTTTTCTCTTTCACATTTAATAGCTTTGCAACCTCTTTTGTCGCTTTTACTTTCTCTATTTCCACGACTTTTGTAATACAATGGCGTCCTAAACGTTCATTTTCTTCTTGGAAACTTACAATACCACCAAAGTTGAATTCAATGTTTTTTCGCTTTAAAACAAAAACACCTTTTCCATGTATTTTTTGAACATATCCACGCTCTTGCAATAAATCTACTGCTTTTCTGACTGTACCTCGACTTGCTTCATATTGCTTCATTAATTCTGTTTCTGATGGGATTTTGCACCCCTCTTTTAATTGTTTATTATCAATAGACTTACTGATTTCTGTATAAATTTGTTCATACTTACTCATCATCTACAATAGCCCCTTGTCACCTTCTAATTCTATATGTATTATACCATGCTACACTCTTCTGCCAATCTCTCACTTATTTTCCAGTATAGGAAAAATACAGGTAAATATTTAATCTCTAAAACGTATTTTTATAAAAATTTTTATATTTTTCTTTTCATTCAAAAAAACATGTAGTATACTAACTTCAAAATCAGAGGAGAAAGGGAGCAAAGAACTATGCTTACTTATACAACAATTGTAGTTACATTTGCACAAAAACATCATCATCATACGTAACCCTTGAAACCTAGCGGAAAAATTACGCGTAGGTACAAGGGTTATTCCCGTTGTACCTACGTTAGGCGAAGAGCCATGTAGGTATTTTTTATCTACATGGCTCTTTTTTTATTGCCAAAAAGCTAGTAAAAAATGATGTTTAAGTAAAACTTACTACAAAGGAGTTAACAAAAATGGAAACGAAAAAATGGGGATTATGGATTTTAACAGCTTTTGTGATCGGAAATATGGTTGGCGGTGGCGTATTTATGCTCCCAGCAAATTTAGCACATGTATCAGGTCCAATGGGTTCTACACTCGCATGGAGTATTACAGGCCTTGGCGTATTTATGATTGCACTCGTATTTGGAAATTTAGCAATTCGCAAGCCAGAATTAAAGGCTGGACCACAAAGTTACGCCCAAGCAATGTTCCCTTCAAAAAAAGCGGGTAAAGTTGCAGGATATAGTATGGCATGGGGATATTGGGCTGCGAACTGGGCTGCAACAGCATCTGTTATTATTTCCTTTGCTGGATATTTATCAACATTCTTTCCAGTGTTACAAAGTAAGCAAATTCTCTTTTCTACGAACGGATTTTCACTAGAACTCGGAAAAGGACTAACTTTCCTCGTATGTAGCCTTATGCTATGGGGAATTCAATATATTCTTTCTCAAAATATTGACCAGGCTGGGAATATGAATCTTCTTGCTACCATTGCAAAAATTATCGGATTTACAATGTTTATTGTAATCACATTATTCATTTTCAATGCCTCTAATTTCGGAGACGGTCAAACATTTATGAATGAAGCAGGACAATCAATTTCGTTAGGTGGACAAATCAATTCAGCTGCTATCGCAACACTTTGGGCATTTATCGGTATTGAATCTGCTGTAATGCTTTCTAACCGTGCAAAATCTCAGCGCGATGTAAAAAAAGCTACTATTTTCGGGTTGATTATCGCTCTTCTTATTTACATGTCAATTACTTTACTTACAATGGGAGCTCTTTCGCAAGATGCTTTAAAAGAGTCTCAAAAACCATTAGTAGACGCATTAAATTTAGCAATTGGCAATAAAGGTGCCTATATCATGGCTTTACTTGCACTTGTATCTTTATTTGGATCTACAGTTGGCTGGATCGTTGTTAGTTCAGAAGTACCTTACCAGGCAGCCAAGAATGGACTTTTCCCTAAGTTTTTCGCGAAAACAAATAAAAAAGGTAGTCCTTCAAAATCATTATTTATTACAAATGTGATGACGCAAATTTTCTTATTCTCAACGATTTCTGGCACTGTGTCAGAAGCCTATAATTTCGCTATCGTTGTAGCAACATTAGCTTATTTAATCCCATACCTTGTTTCCACGCTGTACCAATTCAAATTGGTTATTACAGGAGAAACGTATGATATAATGCCTGGCTCTCGAATAAAGGATGGAATCATTACTACACTAGCATTTGTCTACTCTATTTGGGTTATCAAAACAGGAACTGCTGATTTAAAAACGTTCTTCTTAGGAATCGGATTGTTTGTATTAGGTCTTATTCTTTATCCAGTATTAATGAAAGACTCGAAAAAAATGAATTAAAAAAAGAGAAGCTACTCGCTTCTCTTTTTTATTAAAAATCTGTAATTAACTTTTCTTTTAACTCTCCTACAGATAAAGGTGTCGCATAATAAAATCCTTGTACGTAATCACAGCCCATAGATTGTAATAAACTTTCTTGCTCTACTGTTTCTACCCCTTCAGCAACTACTGCTAAATTTAAGCTATGGGCAATTTCAATAACAGATTTTACAATCGTTCGCTCTGGCTGTGCGTGATCATAATGAAATTCACGAATAAAGTTACGATCAATTTTCACTATATCCAGTGGCAGTTGCTTTAAATAGTATAAGGAAGAATAACCCGTTCCAAAGTCATCTAAAGCAATTAAAATACCCATATTTCTTAATTCTTGTAATGTAGCAATAATATAATCAAAATGACGAACAGCGATACTTTCCGTTACTTCCAAAATTAAACGATTCGGTGGAAAGCCAGTTCTCCTTAAAATGCTACGTACAGATAAAATAAAACGCTTTTGCATTAATTGTTGTATGGATAAATTAACAGATAACCTTAGTCCTTCTTCGTAATCTGGCAATGTTTTAAACAAGCGACATGACTTTTCTAATACCCAGTCTCCTAATTTTATAATAAGTCCAGATTCTTCAGCTACTGGAATAAATTCGCCTGGCGAAATAGGCCCTTCTTCTGTCGAACAACGTGCTAAAGCCTCAATACCGGTATATTTCTTCGTTTTCAAATCAATAATAGGCTGCAGTACCACATCTAATTCTTCATCACGGATTGCCTTTTGCAAAGCGAATTCAATTTTCATTCTACGATTTATTTTCGCACGTAACTCATCTGTAAAGAAACACGCGGCATTTCTGCCTTGTTCTTTCGCACTATACATGGCTAAATCCGAATTTTTCAATAGAGTTTCTACATCTTGTCCGTCTTGCGGATATGCGCACAGTCCTAGACTAGCTGAAATGTATACTTCATGACCTTCAAGTATAAATGGTGCCTGAAAACACGACAGCACAGATGTTGCTAACTGCCTCATTTCATCTTGTTTATGATTTTTTGTTAACAGCACAAATTCGTCGCCACCCAGTCTAGCCAGAACGTCTTTCTCTCCTAGCACATAATGCAACCGTGAAGCAACTTCGCTTAAAAGTAAATCCCCTATCATATGACCTAGCGTATCGTTTACTAATTTAAAACGATCCAAATCAAAGTAAATCATACCAAATTCTTTTTTTCCTGCAATCATCTCGTTTACAGTTGTTATTAGCTGCAATCGGTTCGGTAAACTCGTTAAAGCATCATGATACGCAAGCTCCCTATAACGACTTTCACTTAACCGCAACCTCTGTTCTGCTTCTTTCCTACTACTAATATCATTTCGGATCGCGATAAATTGATACGGCTCTCCTTTTTCATTTAAAAACGGAACAATTGTTGTTTTAACCCAATAATACGTCCCATCTTTTGCTTGATTTCGAATCTCACCTCTCCATACTTTTCCGTTCAAAATACGCTTCCATAGAATTTGAAAAAATGTTTTCGGGTGATATCCTGAATTTAAAATACGATGATCTTTCCCTATTAGCTCTTCTCGTGTATATTTGGAGATTTCACAAAACTTATCATTTACATATGTAATAAGACCATTTCGGTCTGTAATCGCAACAATTGAAGACTCATCTAATGCTAACTTTAAATCTCGCAATGAAGAGTCATATAATGCATGACCTCTTTGTTCTAGCATGCGCATCTCTCCTTGCTTCCTATCTGACTAAAACACAACTTGTTTCTCTTCATAGAAATAGAGATATTTCATTTCTTAATAATAGCTATTTGCATTCATCACATTTTGAAATATGCCGATTAAAATAACATAATATTATTTGTAATAAAAAGCAATATAATACCGTTTCAATTATAAATAGTAGTTTCTTATCGCTATAATTAGCTTACTTTATTATACATTATTCATTCTCTTACATTCCTTTATAGATTGCTCTATACAACACCTATTCCCTATTAATCCCGCTCATATCTAACCTCTTTACTTTACTAGCGAAATAGAATTTCGAGCGCACTATACAACTATTCACGGATAATAATATAAAAGTTAAAATTAGTATATACGTTTTTGAATTACAATAACAAAATATTAACATATTTTCACCTTTATTTTGGAAATATTTTATAAATACTTTATTAAACTAAAAAAAGAGGAAAGCCTCTTTTTTAGTTTAATACGGATATGATATTTGCTGATACCCCGGATATGGAGTTGGATATGGTGCTGGGTATGGCGCTGGATAAGTTACTGGGTACGGTGCTGGATAGTAGCCTCCACTTGCTGCACCCGTTAATGCGCCAGCTGTAAGTCCACCTAACACGCCTCCAGCAAAACTTCCTGGGAAAAATCCACCACCCCATGAGCCGCCACCCCAGCCCCATCCACCTCCATGATGGTGGTGATGATCATGGTGATTGTGCCCTCCGTGGTGGTTATGTCCGCCATGGTGGTTATGTCCGCCATGGTGGTTATGTCCGCCATTATGATGGTGACCGCCATGATTATGACGATAATACAATCCGTTATTTTCTATATAATTCATGTTTCCCCTCTCCTTTTCCATTTTCTCATCTTAATAGGTATTGTATGAATAGTACGGACCTTGTTAGTAACCTATATAATAAGAAGAATCCGTATAATACGAATAACCATATCCTTGGCTTCATCGTGCACCTGTTACCAATCCATGATATGGTTATCCCCGTTCCTATATAAAGGACAAATGTTTTGTCCCCCCTACACTGTTTATTAAACAGCAAATAGCAGGATAATAACGTAACAATATACTGTATGTAGGACAAATGCGGAAAGCATGGGGAAAATGTCTATATTTTGTAAAAAAAATAAAACACTTTATAATAAGAATGTCGGATTATACCTTTTATATAAGAAGTCTATATTTAAGAAAGATTAGAGGAATTTTATAGAAATGAAGAAGCCTATCGTTCAATTACTATTAATATTTACAATTATATCTATCGTTCTTTTCCTATTAAATACATCGTTTATTTCTTTATATACATTTGTCGGTGCCCTATGGTCTATTACAATCGTAGGAATTTCATTCGTTATTTTCATCGAAAATAGATCTCCTCAAAGCACCTTAGCGTGGTTTTTAGTATTAGCACTTCTTCCTGTTGTAGGTGTGCTTTTATACTCTATTTTCGGTCGTAGCCGTTGGAGAAGGAAAAAACATCTCCATCGTTCAGAAGAACAAAGAAAATTATTCCGTGAAATATTAGAAGGAAGACGACTAGAATTATCACTCACAGTCCCCTTACATGAACGTTCTGTACATTTAACAGAGGTCGTACAAAAATTTGGAGGCGGTCCTGCCGCAGATAGAACGACGACAAAACTTTTAACAAATGGAGATCAAACATTCTCAGAAATTTTGCAAGCTATCGAGCAAGCAAAACATCACATACATATTCAATACTATATTTATAAATCTGATGAGATTGGTACGAAAGTTCGAGATGCTTTAATAAAAAAAGCAAAATCTGGTGTTATTGTACGCTTTCTTTATGATGGACTCGGAAGTAATACGTTAAGAAGACGCTTTTTAAAACCTATGAAAGAAGCTGGTATTGAAATTGTAGAATTTGACCCTATTTTTTCAGCTTGGTTACTTGAAACTGTCAATTATCGTAACCATCGAAAAATCGTTATTGTAGATGGAGAAATCGGTTTTACTGGTGGACTCAACGTCGGTGATGAATATCTTGGCCGTTCAAAAAAATTTCCCGTTTGGCGTGATAGTCATTTAAAAATAGAAGGAAAAGCGTTATATAAATTACAAGCAATTTTTCTAGAAGATTGGCTCTATGCCTCTAGTGGATTGAATACTTATTCTTGGGATCAATTTATGAATAGACAATACTTCCCAGGTAAAGAAATTTCAAGTGCAGAAGGTGCTGTGCAAATTGTAGCCAGCGGGCCTAGCTCAGATGATAAAAGCATTCGCAATACATTATTAGCTGTTATGGGATCTGCAAAAAAATCGATTTGGATCGCTACACCTTACTTTATTCCAGATCAAGAAACTTTAACATTATTACGTTTAAGTGCAATATCTGGCATAGATGTACGCATTTTATATCCTGGTAAAAGTGATAGTATTATTAGTGATCAAGCATCTCAGTCCTACTTCACTCCGCTTTTAAAAGCTGGTGCTTCCATTTATAGTTATAAAGATGGTTTTATGCATGCAAAAATTGTACTCGTTGATGATAAAATCGCGACAATTGGAACGGCAAATATGGACGTACGCAGCTTTGAATTAAATTATGAACTTATTAGCGTACTATATGAATCAGAAACCGTTCATGATATTAAACATGATTTTGAAGACGACTTTAAGCATTCCACTGAAATTAAATGGAACGCATTCCAAAAAAGAAGTATCAAAAAACGAATATTAGAGTCTTTCATGCGACTCATTTCTCCTTTACTGTAAGCAATCAATGTAATATTGATTGCTTTTTCTTTTCCATTTCCCCTCTCTCCTTTTCTTTGCATACCATATTAAAACAAGTTATCATAAGATGTATTACTTTATGAAAATAATGTTAGGTGGGAAATACATGTTAGAACAATTTCATATACATGCTGATTTAAAACAACAGCTCTCAACCATTCACGAAAAAAATAAACAAGAAGCTGGTGAAAATGCACATTTAATTGGAAAGAAAATATATAAAGCATCTGATAACAGCATTATTGAAGATGCTATTACAGCGCTTCTTCTTGGCAAAAACATTCTATTAAAAGGACCGACTGGTAGTGGTAAAACAGTACTGGCTGAAACTCTTTCTTCTTTATTCCAAAAACCAATGCATAGCATTAACTGTTCTGTTGACCTAGATGTAGAAGGTATTTTAGGATACAACACACTACAAACGAAAGATGGCGCATCTGAAGTTACATTCGTTAACGGCCCTCTTATGAAAGCAATGAAGAACGGTCATTTCCTATATATTGATGAAATCAATATGGCAAAACCTGAAACGTTACCACTTCTTCACGGTGCATTAGATTACCGTAAAATGATTACTAATCCATTTACACAAGAAGTTGTATACGGTGATGACGAGTATCGTGTAATTGCAGCAATTAATGAAGGTTACGTTGGAACAAGTGAACTAAACGAAGCATTAAAAAACCGTTTCGTTATTATTGAAGTTCCATACATTCAAGGTGACACATTAAAAGAACTATTACTATCTGAATCAAAATTAAATGATGTTGCAACAATTGAAAAGTTCGTTGCATTTGCAAGCGACCTTATGCCTTTAGCTCGTGATGGACGTGTAAGCGAAGAAGCAGCAAGTATTCGTGGCATTATCGACGCATGTGATTTAGGTGTATATATCCCTGTTTTGCGTGCAATTGAACGTAGTATTATCGCAAAATTAAACGATGAAACCGAACAAATGACTGTCCGTGAATTAGCAGAAAGTTATTTCTTTGAGGGATAATTCATGAGACAAATTTTTAGTGACAAAAAAATTGATGCGTCGCTGTTTCTACAAATGGAAAACTTAATGTATGCTCTTTTAAAAGAAGACGATGCCTACCTTGAGTATGGCTATAAAGCATACTACGACGAAATTGAAAAAAAGGTTGTCATTAGTCACTTTTGGGATGATCGAAAAGAAGAGGATACAGTAATCGGATTAAAAAGCGAAGTGTTTTTAAAAGCACTTGGTAATAAACATTACTCGGACATGACTTTAATTCGTTCTTATGCGATTGAATTACAAGAATCACCCTTAAAAAAGTTTTTAACACAATTATTTGTTCTATTAGAAGATTTACGTGTTGAGGAAATCGTAAAAAACTTACGCCCTGGCACAAAGCATGTTTTTAAAAGAAGAAAAGAAATGTATCGCAATTACTTTGGTTCACAAAATGAAATCAATCGTGTTCGTAACTATCACGGTGATCGTCTATTTTGTCTCTGCTATCTTTCATTAACGAGCGATAAATATGAAATGTTTAATAATGAATATTTCGAGCAAATTGAAGCAATTTTGCATGAAACATTCCAAGCTCGTAATACAGAAGACATTATGTATATCGTTGAAAAAATTCGCTATCGCTTAGAGGAACTTCTTGAAAGTGATATGCTTAATAATTATTTCGGACATGCTCCGCTTTATTTATCTGTCATTGCAGACGAAAAGAACTGTCGCGTCGAAGATTTAGCAAATGATGATACGCAGCTCATAGATGACGATGAAAATAAAAACAAAATGGATGAAAGTTTCTCCACATGGCATCGTGAAAATAAAAATAACGAAAACGAGAACTTTTTACGCTTTGAATTAGAAAGCGGAACAAAAACAAACATGATGGGCGATACTGCTCGTGAATCAGAAGATGGCGACCAAGCACTTGGTTCTGTACAAGGTACGTCTCAAAAGAGTACACAATCCAACTTTGATGGCGCTGATACAGAAGAAGCAAGAGCTTCACACGCTTCTAGCCAAAACGAGGGTGCATACGGTAAGTATAACGTTGGTGCTTCTCATATATTTAAAGAAGCTCGCAAATCAAATCCTGATGAAAAAAAGGATTACCAAGCTATCAAATCAGTCGTTAATAAAGATGTAAAAGAATTAAAGAAAATTATCGAAAAAACGATTGAAAATAAAACGAATGCAAATAGTGATAAATATTACGGAAGACTTCGTAAGAAGTTCCTTCGTATTTATACTGAAAAGCAGCCACGCATGTTTTATAAAAAAGGACAAGAATCACAAGAACTTGACGTTGCATTCCAACTACTAGTGGACTGCTCTGGTTCTATGTATAACAAAATGGAAGAAACGAAAAAGAGTGTGGTCCTATTCCATGAAGCGTTGAAATCTTTAAAAATCCCGCACGCTATTAGCGGATTTTGGGAAGATGCTTCTAGTGCTAAGCCTGAAGATAAGCCGAACGTTATCCATGAAGTTGTAACGTATAAAAACTCAACGTTACCAAACGTCGGTCCAGAAATTATGCAGCTTCGCGAAGAAGAAGATAACCGCGACGGATATATTATTCGTATCGTTTCTGAAAAGCTTGCAAAAAGACCAGAAAAACATAAATTCTTACTTGTCTTTACAGACGGTGAGCCTTCTGCGCTAGACTATCAACAAGACGGTATTTTAGATACGCATGAAGCTGTCAAACTTGCTCGTAAAAGTGGTATGGAAGTAATCGGAATCTTCATCGAAGAAGGCGAAGCAAAAGAAGCAACTTATCAATTAATGAAGAACATTTACAATCATCACTTCTTAGTTGCAAATCACGCTGAAGATTTACGTCTGAAGATTAAACCACTATTGAAAAAGTTATTACTGAAGACGATTGAATAGAAAAACAGGAGCGTTTTCGCTCCTGTTTTTTTCTTTCAATCACTTTGTTTCTGGTTGAAACTTGTATGGAATGGCTACTTCTAATAATGCCTCGAATCCTCCATCGTAGAATGGGAATCTTTCATTTGCGATCGTTCGATCCACCCACTCTATTGCAGAAATTTCTTCTTCATCTTCCGCAACCAGTTCACCCTTTACTACATTTGCTCGGAATGTAAATAGTATCGCATGATTCCCTGATGCTTCAAAGAATTTTTCATTGATCGCAACAAGTCCACCTGCCACGGCAGTTAAACCTGTCTCTTCTTTTACTTCTCTTATTAGTGCTTCCTCTAATATTTCACCTTTTTCCACAGCCCCGCCTGGCAATGACCAAACGTTTTGTTCTACATTATGCACCATTAATATTTTATCTGTTTCTTCATCATGTATTAGTGCGTATACGACATCAACTCTTTGCATAAGACTTCTCTCCCTCAAAAATAAGGAAGAGCCAATTCCTAAGAATCGACCCTTCCTGTTAATTCATCACTAACTCAGCTGTGAACTTTTTTTTTAACTTAGCCAACATGTCCGTTGTCATTTTGTCTAAATCGTATTCTGCTTTAAAGCCCCACTCGTTCATTGCTGCTGTTGCATCAATAGAGTTCGGCCAGCTATCAGCGATTGTTTGACGAGCAGGATCTACAGCGTAATCCATTGTAAACGTCGGGATGTGTTTACGAATGGATGCTGCGATTTGCTCTGGCTCAAAGCTCATCGCTGTAATATTAAATGCGTTTCTATGCACAAGTTTACTTGGATCAGCTTCCATTAATGAAATGATCGCTTGTAAAGCATCTGGCATGTACATCATATCCATGTATGTTCCTTCTGCAATGTATGAGGTGTATGTGCCTTTTTTAATCGCCTCATAATAAATTTCAACTGCATAGTCAGTTGTTCCGCCTCCTGGAGGAGCTACGTAAGAAATTAAACCTGGGAAACGTACACCGCGCGTATCAACGCCAAACTTTTGATGATAATAATCACATAGTAATTCTCCTGCTACTTTGTTTACCCCATACATCGTAGTAGGACGCTGAATTGTATCTTGTGGCGTATTATCTTTCGGCGTTGATGGACCGAATGCACCGATAGAACTTGGCGTGAAAAACTTACAGTTTAATTCACGAGCTGCTTCTAATGCATTTACAAGTCCGCCCATATTTAAATTCCAAGCAAATAACGGATTTTTTTCTGCTGTTGCTGAAAGTAAAGCTGCTAAATGAATAATTGTATCTACTTCATTACGCTTTGCAATATCATGTAGTTTTTGTCCATCTGTTACATCTAACGTTTCAAATGGACCAGACGTTACTACTTCACTATCTGTTTCACGAATATCTGTTGCAATAACATTTGATGCACCGTATACATCACGAAGTTTCATTACTAGTTCAGAACCAATTTGCCCTAAAGAACCGGTTACTAGAATTTTTTTCATTATCCCCACTCCTCATTTGCAAGCTATTCAAAAGATGTCGTTACTTAAATGATGCCCATTTCTTTCCCTACTTTTTCATACTTACGAATTGCTTCATCTAACATTTCTTTCGTATGAGCTGCTGTAGGCATATTACGAACGCGTCCTGTTCCTTTAGCTACAGTTGGGAACACGATAGATTTTGCATATACGCCTTCTTCATTTAGACGTTTACTAAATTCTTGTGTTAATACTTCGTCACCAATAATACAAGGTGTAATTGGCGTTTCACTTTCTCCGATGTTAAAGCCAAGTTCTTTTAACCCTTGTTTTAAATAGCGGCCATTTTCCCATAAACGATCATGTAACTCTGTGCTTTCCATTAAAATTTCAATTGATCGCATACATGCAGCTGCATCAGCTGGTGTTAATGCTGTAGAGAATAAGAATGGACGTGAACGAACTTTTAACCAGTCAATTAAGTTTTGTTTCCCTGCTACATATCCACCAATTACCCCAATTGCTTTTGATAATGTACCAATTTGGAAATCAACTTTATCAGATAGACCGAAGTGCTTTACAGTTCCTGCACCTTTTCCAAGTACACCTGAACCGTGTGCATCGTCTACATATGTCATTAAATCTAATTCTTCTGCAATCTCAACAATTTCTGGTAATTTTGCAACATCTCCATCCATTGAGAAGACACCATCTGTAATTACCATTAATTTATTGTAAAGACCTGATTCTTTCGCCGCGATTGCTTTTTGGCGTAAATCTTCCATATCAGAATGTTTATAAACAATAATTTTTGCTTTTGATAGACGACTACCATCAATAATAGAAGCATGGTTTAATTCGTCTGAAAGAATCGCATCATTTTTATCCATAACGGCTGAAATCGCTGCCATATTACAATTAAATCCTGATTGATAAGCAATTGCTGCTTCTGTATGTTTAAACTTTGCAATTGTCTCTTCTAATTTAATATGCAAATCTAAAGTACCGTTAATTGTACGAACAGCTCCTGCTCCAACGCCGTACTTATGAATTGCACCAATTGCTGCTTCTTGCAAACGGCTATCTGTTGCTAATCCAAGATAGTTGTTTGAAGATAAGTTAATATATTCTTTTCCGCCAATTGTAATGATCGGTCCATTTGAACTCTCAAGCGGATCAATTACGTTATAAAGCCCCTTTGATTTTAAATCCTCTAAATTTTCTTCTAAAAATTTCGCAAGTGTTTTACTAGACATTGTGAAGCCTCCCATCGTTCATGTAAGCGAATTATTGTCTTAATAGTTCTAATAATCCCTCTACTAGCTTAACACGTTTTCAGAATTTATTATAGAAAAATAGTTTAAAGTAACCGCTTACAATTTTAGATTATATATGATTCATTACAAGAAATCTATCATTTACTTTTCATATTTACGAGCTGGCTCGTCGATGATTATTTTAAAACGGGAAAACGCGTTGAACCTTGGATTGATCAGGAGGTTATTAAATACCATCGTACAACAGAAGAGTATTTTACATTGTTACAACAAGCCGGGTTTACGATTACAAACATAAAAGAAGCCACACCAAATCAAACTTATTTTCAGAGTGAAGAAGAATATGAACGACGTTTACGAATTCCCCTCTTCCTCTTATTTTCTTGCCGCAAATAAAAAAGACGATGAATCCTCATCGCCTTTTTTATTTAACTCATTACTTGAGCAACCTCTTTACGTACACGTCTTCCTTTTCCATGCGGGATGCAAAGTGGTGTCCCAAATAACGGATCCGTACTGATTTGACATTCCATTCGGAATACATCACGTACTAGCTTCTCATCTACTACTTCTTCCGGCTTACCTTGTGCATATATTTGTTTATCTTGAATGGCTACAATATTATCTGCATAACGGCATGCTAAATTTAAATCGTGTAATACCATAACAATTGTTCTTTGTTCTGTTTCATTTAATTCGAATAATAAATCTAGCACTTCAATTTGGTGAGTCATATCTAAATATGTAGTAGGCTCATCCAGTAAAATAATATCTGTATCTTGTGCAAGCGTCATTGCAATCCAAGCACGTTGTCGTTGTCCACCGGAAAGAGCATGCACATCACGCTCAGCAAATTCTGTCATACCTGTTGCTGCGAGTGCTTTTTGTACCATTTCCTCATCTTTTTCTGACCATTGCTTCAGCCACGTTTGATATGGATAACGCCCTTGCTTTACAAGTTGCAATACTGTAAGCCCTTCTGGAGCTTGCGGTCCTTGCGGTAAAATTGCCATTTGACGAGCGATTTGCTTTGTTTGCATACTTTGAATGGCTTGATTATCTAGCAAAATGTCACCAGTTGTTGGCTTTAATAATCTAGCTAGTGAACGTAATAAAGTTGATTTTCCACAACCGTTAGAACCGATAAAGATTGTAATTTCGCCTTTTGGAATTTCTAAATTCAACTCATCAATAATAATTGCTTCACCATAAGACAGCGTCAAACGTTTCGTCTCCAATGCTTTTTGCATATTCATCTCCCTTTATGAATTCCGACTTTTATAAAGTAAATAAATAAAATAAGGTGCACCAATTGCTGATGTAAATACCCCTGCTGGAATTTCAAGTGGTGTGAAAACTGTACGCCCGATTAAATCTGCAGCAAGTACTAAAATTGCACCAACAATAGCCGCAACTGGGAGTAATGCACCGTATAAAGAACCAACTAGTCTTCGTGAAATATGAGGTGCCATTAAACCGACAAACCCAATTCCTCCGGCGAAGGCAACTGCGCCACCAATTAAAGCTGTACTCAGTAATAACATGAATACGCGTGACTTCGTTAAAGGAACACCAAGTCCTACCGCAATATCATCCCCTAGCTCTTGCGCATTTAAATGCCTAGCAGCTATAAATGATATTACCGTTAAAATGAGAACCCACGGCGCAAGCACCATAACGTTTTGCCATGAAGAACCGTAAACAGTACCTGTAATCCATACATTCGCTTGACTCGCTTGATAAATTGGCGCTAACAACATAAACAAAGTCGTTGCCGCTTTCGTTAATGCCCAAAAACCAACACCAATTAAAACAAGACTAATCGGTGATAATCCGTCATTTCTCCATGCAAATAAATATACAAAAAGCGCTACAATCGTTGCCCCAGCGAAGGCTGCTAACGGCATATAATGAATGCTTACGGTTAGCGCATTATTTTTATCACTAAATATAGCTAAAAATAATACAACTGCAACACTTGCACCACCTGTAATCCCAATGATATCAGGAGAAGCCAGTGGATTTCGAACGAGACCCTGTAAAATACATCCTGCTACTGCAAGTGCGATTCCTACAAGGATGGCAATTAAAATACGCGGCATACGAAACTTATTTACAACCATATTAGACATCGCATCGCCATTTCCAGTGATTGCTTGCCATACATCATAAGGAGCAATTTTCATGTCTCCCATACCTGCACTCGCAAAAAATAATCCTATTAAAACAACTAGTAAACTGAATAAGACGAGACAAGCTCGTTTATACATTAAAAACGAGAGCCCGCCTTTTCCTATACGAAACGGAATATACTTCTTCATTTGCTAAGCCCTCTCTTACGTGCAATATAAATAAAGAATGGTGCCCCGATAAATGCTGTCATAACCCCTACCGGTACTTCTTGTGGCATAATGACATATCTTGCTGCTATATCAGCTAAGATTAATAGTATTGCACCTAACAACCCGCTATACGGTACTCTCCACCTGTGATCTACTCCAACAAGAAATCTGGCAAAATGCGGAGTAATAATACCAATAAATCCAATCGGACCAGCGACTGCAACTGAACCACCAGACAACAGGACAATAATAAGTAACACGAATGATTTCATTAAAATTGTTCGTTGTCCAAGCCCCTTCGCGACGTCTTCCCCCATCATCAATGTATTTACTTTCCCTGCCATCATAATAGATGCGATCCAGCCTATTAATAAATATGGGAATACAGATTGTAAAATTTCTAACTTTCTTCCTTGCACAGATCCGGCAAGCCAAAATAATACTTCTTCAAGCGCCTTTTCATTTAACACAAGTAATCCTTGTGTTAATGATGAAAATAACGCACTAATTGCGACCCCTGCTAATGTTAACTTAAGAGGCGTTGTCCCTTCTTTTCCTAAAGAACTAGAAGCGAATACAAGGATTGCAGCAACTGCTGCCCCTAAAAAGGCAATCCAAGTAAAAGCTGACAATGATGTAACAGAAAAAACCACAATTGCTACAACTATGAAAAACGCAGCGCCTGAATTTAATCCAATAAAATCTGGAGAAGCAAGTGGATTCTTCGTTAAAGTTTGCATAAGACAACCAGCAATGGCTAAACTAGCACCAACACTAGCTGCAATTAGTGCCCTTGGTAGACGCACATTTTGAATAATAATATGTTCATTGGAACCATTAAAATGGAAAAAAGCATCTAACGCTAATTTCCAACTCGTATTTGTATATCCGAAAATAATACTTCCCCAAATACAAATAATGACTGCAATGATTCCAACAAATAACCCAATCCATTTTGCTTGATTTGTTTTTAATAACATGCAGCGTTTCCCCTTCAATGTATAATGATACGTTGTAAGTGTATTTCAACTTAATTCTCATTGTCAACGATAATGAGAACTATTTTCATTGATATGTATTGACAATCAAAAGATAAAAGCTTAATATCATGCTTGCTATTGAAAAAACTTCTCAGTATGTAGGGGGTACATAATGAAATTCGTGCAAAAGAAATCGTTTACAGTATTTGTATTTTTACTAGCCTTTTCACTACTTTTAAGTGCTTGTGGAAAATCAAATACGAAAGAAGAATCAAAAGAAGATACGAAAAAAGAAATGATTACTGTGGAACATGCAATGGGTAAAACAGAAGTTCCCGCTAGTCCAAAACGTGTAGTTATTTTAACAAATGAAGGCACTGAAGCTTTACTCGAGTTAGGTGTAAAACCAGTTGGGGCTGTGAAATCTTGGACTGGTGATCCATGGTATCCACATATTAAAGATAAAATGAAAGATGTAAAGGTTGTTGGTGATGAAGGGCAAGTGAACGTGGAAACAATCGCTTCCTTAAAACCAGACTTAATTATCGGTAACAAAATGCGTCACGAAAAAGTGTACGAGCAACTAAAGGCAATTGCACCTACTGTGTTCTCTGAAACGCTACGTGGTGAATGGAAAGATAACTTCAAATTTTATGCAAAAGCATTAAATAAAGAAAAAGAAGGTCAAAAGGTTTTAGCTGATTACGATAAACGTATGAAAGATTTAAAAACTAAACTAGGCGATAAAGTAAATCAAGAAATCTCTATGGTTCGCTTTATGCCTGGTGATGTTCGTATTTATCACGGTGATACATTCTCTGGTGTTATTTTAAAAGAACTTGGATTTAAACGTCCTGGAGATCAAAATAAAGATGACTTTGCAGAGCGTAACGTATCTAAAGAACGTATTTCAGCAATGGACGGCGATGTATTATTCTACTTCACATTCGATAAAGGAAACGAGAAAAAAGGTTCTGAATTAGAAAAAGAATATATCAATGATCCTCTATTTAAAAATTTAAATGCAGTGAAAAACGGTAAAGCATACAAAGTTGACGACGTTATTTGGAATACAGCCGGTGGTGTAATGGCTGCTAACCTACTATTAGATGATATCGAAAAACGCTTTGTTAAATAATATTTCCCTAACCAGCTCCCTTCTATGGAGCTGGTTATTTTTTGATTCACTTAAATGTCACATTATTTCATTTTGTATTTTTATTCCCAATATGTTATATTATAAAAGTAAATAGAATATATTTTCTCTATATCAGAATAAATATTTTAATCTAAATTTTCCGATTAATCACTATTTTATTTTCTTTTAGAATTCAATTATTACATTTGAAAACGCTTATTATCTAGTTTTCAGGGAAAAATACAGTAACGGTTGAAGAAAAATAGATTTTTTTAGAAATTTTCTTTCTATTTCCATATAATTCTATTGACTTCTAAATATTTTGTGAATTAAAATAATTACATAAATATCCGTTATACAGGATTAGGGGGAAACAAACATGGATGCAGCTTTAAAATTAGACAAAGCTGGAGAGCAACAATCACCAAAAAAACATCCACCAGGATTATATTTGTTGTTCTTTACAGAGGCATGGGAAAGATTTAGTTATTACGGAATGCGTGGCTTATTAGTTCTTTATTTAACAACGAGCTTAGTAAGCGGCGGTTTAGGATTTGATAAAGCAGTTGCTGTACAAATATACGGTATTTTCACAATGTTAGTATACTTCACACCAATTATCGGTGGTTGGTTAACTGACCATTTCATTACGAAGCGACACGCCATTACTATTGGTGGTATCATCATGGCAATTGGTAACTTTGTACTATTTTCAATGAATACGAAAACTGGACTATTTTTAGGATTAGGATTATTAGTTATCGGTAACGGATTCTTCAAACCAAATATTTCGACTTTACTAGGTCAATTATATAGCGACAACGATTCTCGTCGTGATAGTGCTTTCACTATCTTCTACATGGGAATTAACTTAGGAGCTCTTATCGCTCCATTCATTTGCGGTTACTTCACAGATTACAAATATGGATTCTTAACAGCTTGTATCGGTATGATCATTGGACAGGTTGCTTTTAATTTCTTAGCACCTCGTTACTTAGGAACAATTGGTACAACTGTTGTAGGTAAAAAGTCTAAAGAAAAAACTGCAAAAGTAATTGAGAAAAAACCTTTAACATCACAAGAGAAAAAACGTACAGCTGCAATTTTAATTTTAACTTGTTTCGTTGTATTCTTCTGGGCAGGCTTTGAACAAGCTGGTAGTTCTTTAACACTTTACACAGATAAGTTCGTAGATCGTACAATTGGTGGATTTACAATTCCAACACCTTGGTTCCAATCTGTAAACCCACTATTCATTATCTTACTAGCATTACCTGTTTCAGCTTTATGGATTAAGCTTTCAAAAACAAAAAATGGTGATTTAAAAATCCCAACAAAAATGGCACTAGGTATGATTTTACTAGGTATTGGATACTTAGTTCTAACTTTAGCTGTTTTAAAAACTGGTAGTGATGAAGGTAACATTACAATGAAGGCAAACTTACTATTCATTGTATTCACTTACATGTTCCACACAATCGGTGAATTATTCTTATCACCAATCGGATTATCTATGGTTAGTGCAATCGCTCCTGTTAAATTAGCTTCTTTATTAATGGG
This sequence comes from Bacillus sp. EB106-07-01-XG149, assembly GCF_058791555.1. Taxonomy (NCBI): domain Bacteria; kingdom Bacillati; phylum Bacillota; class Bacilli; order Caryophanales; family Bacillaceae; genus Bacillus; species Bacillus sp. EB106-07-01-XG149. The sequence goes on from NZ_JBYTDP010000006.1 coordinate 125,394, forward strand.
TGTATGGTTAGCTGGTACTGGATGTGCAAACTTCTTAGCAGGACAATTAGCTGCTTTCACTCAATCTTTAGGATATTTAGAAGTATTCGCAAGCATCGGTGTTATCGTAATCGTACTAGGATTAGTACTTCTTATGTTCTCTAAGAAAATTGCACATATGATGGAATAATAAAAAAGACGCTTCTAAAATTAGAAGCGTCTTTTCTATTAATTCTCCTCTAAAGCCGTCACGTTCACGTGAACGCTTTCTCCAGGATTAGATACATCATACACTTGAGCAACTCCACTCTGCTCGTCACAGCTCTCAATCCATACTGGTACGCCCTCATATGTAACGTCAATTCTACTTGAAGAAGATAAGATTTGTTTCACACGTTTTACATCCATACTACTATTCCTCCTTTTCCTTACTACACTCCTTTCTATCTTTTCTTTTCCCTTTAGAATATATTCCATATAACAACATGTTAATTGATAGCCTTTTCTTCCTTACATGCTAACATTTACTCTCATATCACCTTTCTGACAAATAAAAAAAGACGTATATCCCACACGTCTTTTTCCATAATATTCAAATTTTAAGAAAATAATGTTTTTACAACTTCACTTACTTTATCATTATGAATTTGATAATACACTTCTAGCCCTCGTCTTTCAAAGCGCACTACTTTATTTTGTTTTAATTTCGTTAAATGTTGTGAAACCGTTGATTGTGGAATTTCTAATACTTCCTGTAATTGTGTTACGTTACAAGTTCCACGTTGCATTAGTTCCATTACTAGACGTAGACGCAACGGGTGCGCTAACGCTCTTAACATTTGTACATCTTCTTCTGAAATACGACATTCGAATTGATTTTGGCTCATAAAGTTCCCCTCATTTTCGTTTTTATTTTCTTTTTATTTATTTATATATCTGTTCTTATATTTCCTGTTACGACATAACTTTATCAACCTATAAAGCTGAAAAATTTTTCCACCTTTATCAGGAAAGAATTCAGGAAAAATTCCTTGCTGATTTTGAATATTATACTATATGATATAATGAAAAAGCAAAAGTAAGGGCTATGAATACTTTGCTTACAAACGTTGTTTTATCAGGCTTTTTGTTATATTTTCACCTCACTGCAACGTACAGTAATGATATTGTAAAATACCGTCTATAATTGATAACCTTTCGTAACGTATTTGGGTTATATTTAACCTCTTTGTTATGCTAAAAGGAATTTTCAGTAAAAAGAGATACTTTAACATTAAAAATTAACTTATTTCTTTTTAAATTCGTATTCAATAGCTTGAACTGTGATGAAATACTTCCTATTAAATGCATTTGCTTTCTCTACCTTACTAGATCAACTCGGGCGAGCATGTTACCACCTATCAAAGCTTAAGTATTCCAACACCCTATATACTTGATGTAAAGACGTCATCTAACATATAAGATTAATGATATACGAACAAATAAAACAATATAGAAATAACTTCAAAAAGCAAACTCAAATCTATTGGCGTTTGCTTTTTGTCCACTTTATGAACAAAGTATTTCTTTTAACACTATTATGGAATAATTATACTTTTTTACGTTGACAATAGTGTTGAAGGAGAATATACTAAGCATGTAAGTTGATTGTGAATTGTTTCACAAATAATGTGAATTTCTTCACATAAAATAGATAGGAGTTGTCATTATTATGAGTACTTGGACACAAATTTATGACCCATTAAACAATATTTGGTTATCTGCACTAATCGCAGCACTTCCAATTTTTTGCTTCATCATTTGTTTAATGGGACTGAAAATGAAAAGTTACATGGCTGGTCTTTACAGTGTGATTGTCGCTATTATTCTTGCTATATTCGTTTATAAAATGCCAGCAACTGTAGCTGTAGCATCTGCCGGATTCGGTGTTTTATCTGGATTTTATCCAATTTGTACTATCGTTATCGCAGCAATTTTCCTTTACAAATTAACTGTTAAAACAGAGCAATTCAACATTATTCGTGATAGTATTTCAAGCATTACAAATGATCAACGTTTACAAGTATTATTAATTGCTTATTCTTTCGGTGCTTTCTTAGAAGGCGCAGCTGGTCTAGGGGTTCCAGTTGCTATTACAGCTGCATTACTTGTAGGTATGGGCTTTAATCCATTAAAAGCAGCAGGTATTTGTTTAGTAGCTAACATCGCTGGTGGTGCTATGGGTGCCATGGGTATCCCAGTTACAGTACCAGCACAATTAACTGAGCTAGACGCATTAACTATCGGTCGTCAAACTGTTCTTATTTTACCATTCATTAGTATTGTTTTACCTTTCTTACTTGTTTCAATGGTTGATGGAATTAAAGGTATTAAAGAAACTTGGCAAGGTATTCTTGTAAGTGGTTTTTCTTTCGCTATTACTCAGTTCCTTGTGACTTACTTCTTAGGTGCAGAACTTACTAATATTTTCGCAGCCGTTGTAAGTATGGTTTCTCTAGCATTATTCTTACGTGTTTGGCAACCAAAATCTTCTTCTACAGAAGAAAAACAAGAAAAACAAGAATCTCATACATTCAATCAAATTTTATATGCTTGGTCTCCATTCGTATTCTTAACTGCATTCGTAACAATCTTTAATTTAAAACCAATTAAAGCTTTATTTGCTCCGGATGGCGCACTAGCAAACTTAGTATTTAACATTCAGTTCCCTGGTCTTCATAATGCTGTTATGAAAACTACACCAATTACAAAAGCTGATACACCTTTCGCAGCTGTTTTCAAGTTTGATGTATTCTCATCTACAACTACTGCAATCGTATTAGCAATTATTGTTTCACTTATCGTTTACCGCGTAAAAGGTAAAATGGTTAAAGAATTAATAGTAGAAACAATGAAAGAACTAAAAGCTCCAGTATATACAATCTGTAGCGTTATCGCTTTAGCTTACGTAGAGAACTACTCTGGTATGTCATCTACACTTGGACTGGCATTCTCTTCTACTGGTAATGCATTCCCAGTTCTTTCTCCAATCTTAGGATGGATTGGCGTATTCATTACAGGTTCAGTAGTATCAAGTGGTTCATTATTCGCACCGCTTCAAGCAGTAACTGCAGATCAATTAAATATCGTTCCTTCTACTCTTGTTGCATTAAACGTAGTAGGTGGTACAATGGCAAAAATGGTTTCACCACAATCTGTAGCCGTTGCTTGTGCAGCAGTTGGACTAGTTGGTAAAGAATCTGCCCTATTTAAAACAGCAATGAAATACAGTTTAATCTTCTTAGCTATCATTAGCTTACTTCAATTAAACGCTGTATTTAATATCTTTTAAAAATAAAACACCGATCCAAATGGATCGGTGTTTTTTTCATATTACATCTTCTTATTCTTTAATAAAGAAGCACCAGCAATTTCAGGATGCGTCATTTCGAACGGATCTAGAATAATATCCAATTCTCCTTCTGTCAGTACACCATGTTCTAAACATAGCTCCCTAACAGATTTTCCTGTTTCAATTGCTTCACGTGCAATACGAGATGCTGCTTCATAACCAATATGAGGGTTAACTGCTGTAATAATTCCAACACTTTTCTCTACATATTGCTTCAGCAATTCTTCATTTGCTGTAATTCCTTTAATACAATATTCACGGAATACACGGAATCCGTTATTCATAATACTGATAGACTGAATTAAATTAAATACGAGTACAGGCTCCATTACGTTTAACTCTAATTGGCCTGCTTCTGATGCTAAGCAAATTGTATGATCATTACCAATTACTTGGAAAGCAACTTGATTAATTACTTCTGCCATAACAGGATTTACTTTACCTGGCATAATAGATGAACCTGGTTGACGAGCTGGTAATTGAATTTCTGCCAATCCAACACGTGGACCAGATGCCATAATACGAAGGTCATTCGCAATTTTAGACATATTCATCATACATACTTTTAATGCCGCAGATACTTCTGTGTATGCATCTGTGTTTTGCGTTGCATCAACTAAATGCTCTGCACCAACAAGTGGGAAGCCGCTAAATATTCGCAAGTGTTTAACCACTTGTTCAATGTACGTAGGGTTTGCATTTAATCCCGTACCAACAGCTGTCGCCCCCATGTTCACTGCATATAAATGTTGGCGAGACTGTTTAATTCTTTTTATATCACGCTCAAGCACTCGGCTATACGCTTCAAATTCTTGTCCAAGACGAATCGGAACAGCATCTTGTAAATGTGTACGCCCCATTTTAATGACGTGATCGAACTCTTTTGCTTTTTCACGGAAAGCAGCATGAAGTTCTTCCATTGTAATAAGAAGTTCTTCTAACATCATAAGAGTTGCAATATGAATTCCCGTTGGAAACGCATCATTCGTTGATTGAGCCATGTTCACATGCGTGTTTGGGCTAATTTTCACATACTCGCCTTTTTCATATCCCATACGTTCTAAAGCTCGATTAGCGATTACTTCATTTGTATTCATATTAATAGAAGTTCCAGCACCGCCTTGGATTGGGTCCACGATAAATTGATCATGGAATTTTCCATCAACAATTTCTTGCGCTGCTTCTGCAATTTCATATCCAATGTCTTTAGCTAAGTAACCAGTATCCATATTTGCAAGTGCCGCCGCTTTTTTCACAATTGCCATTGCCGTAATGAGTGACGGATGAATGCGATATCCTGTAATCGGGAAGTTTTCTACAGCACGTAATGTTTGTACCCCATAATAAGCTACACTCGGTACTTCCTTTTCACCTAAAAAATCTTTCTCTATACGTATATCCTTCGTTGCTATCATTTTCATCACCTATACTTTTCATTCTAAATCCTTATCTAAAAAATTCGCCTCTAAAAACACGAGTATCATTTAGAAGAATTTTTCAGTATCCACCTTCACTATATAGCACCTTTTTTGAAAGCGCAAACATTTATTTTTCTATATATATCTTTTATAAAAATTTATAGAAAATCATTCTTCTACCTTCTTTATTTCCACTCGTTTAATTTGATGCATATCCTTTTCAAGAACTTTAAAAGAAAAGCCGTGTTCTTCAATACTATCTCCTTCAGCAACGATTTGCTTTTGTACCATAATCCAGCCACCAATTGTATCTACATCATCAGCGATTAAGTGTAGGCCAAATAAATCATTTACTTCACTAATAAGCACTTTTCCCTCTACGATTTTACACCCTTCACTTATATGCTCTATAGGCGGGTGTTCATCTTCATCGTATTCATCTCGGATTTCTCCAACAATTTCTTCTAAAATATCTTCTAGTGTAACGATCCCCGCTGTACCACCATATTCATCATATAATACAGCTAATGGAATTCGTTTTCTTTGCATTTGTAATAGCAAATCATGAATAGGAATATTTTCTAACACTTCAATAACTGGTCTTGTATATGGCGTAATCGAGCACTCCTCATCTCGATTACCATCCATATAACGAATAAATAAATCCTTTACATTAACCATCCCAATAATCTCATCTTTATCTTCACCAAATACAGGATATCTCGTGTACTTTTCTTGTGCGATTATTTTAATATGTGTTTCAAATGGTTCGTCCTCATATAAACCTACAACTTCCGTACGAGGTACCATAATTTCCTTTGCGACTCTATTATCGAATTCAAAAATATTATTTACATATTTAAATTCCCTTTGATTAATCTCTCCGCTCTCATAACTCTCGGATAAGATTAATCGTAATTCTTCCTCCGAATGAGCAACTTCATGTTCAGAAGCCGGATGTAATCCGAATAACCCTGTCACAAGCCTTGCAGAACCATTTAACGCCCAAATAAACGGATACATTACTCGGTAAAAGTAAATAATTGGCTTCGATAATAATAAGCTAACTTGCTCTGCCCTTTGTATAGCGAGCGTCTTCGGAGCAAGTTCACCAATGACAACATGTAAAAACGTAATAACTGCAAAGGCAATAATAAATGAAACTGTACTTGCAATTGCAGGAGATAGGTGTAGTTTTAAAAACAACGGCTCGAGTATATGTTTTATAGTAGGCTCTCCTAACCACCCAAGCCCTAAAGCAGTAATTGTAATACCTAACTGACATGCTGATAAATACTCATCTAAATTCGAAGTTACTTTTTTAGCTGCCAATGCTCCTCGTCGTTTCTCACTAACGAGTTGATCAATACGACTGCTACGTACCTTAATAATTGCAAACTCAACAGCTACAAAAAATGCTGTTAACGCAATAAGGATGGCTACCATCAATAATTTTAAAATATCCACATATGTCCTTTAGCTTTCTTAGCTAAAGTTACACCTCCTTTAAAAAAGAAGTTTCACTTTAGTTTCTTCATTTATTTGAAAGCAACCCTATATAAAATTCACCAATTTCAAGCCTCATACAATTCTAAAGGCAAGCCATCAGGATCTTGGAAAAAGACAAATTTTTTATCCGTAATTTCATCCATACGTATCGCTTCAGTCTCCACACCGCATTGTTTTAAATGGTTTACAGCTTCTTCTATATTTGTAACAGCAAATGCTAAATGTCTAAGTCCAGCTGCTTCTGGAAAACTTGGGCGCTCAGGTGGACTAGGAAATGAAAATAATTCAATTTGATACTCTTCCCCTACACATAAATCTAACTTATAAGAATCTCGTTCTTTTCTATATACTTCATTTATCGCTTTAAAACCTAATATCCGAGTATAAAAATCCTTTGACAGTTCATAATTCGAACAAATAATTGCAACGTGGTGCACTCTACATATATTCATGCTCTCTCTATTCCTTTCTTTACCAAAGATGCATATTCTCCCTTGAAATGAAAAACATATATAGCAGAATATCTCTTTTAGGGGGCTTACTATGAAATTTATTACTTTTTTCGTGGGACTTATCGTTGTTTTCTTCCTTGCTTATATTGCTAGCAACAATAAGAAACATATTAAATTTAAACCAATTTTCATCATGCTTATTATACAGTTGATTTTAACCTATTTATTATTAAATACAGAAATCGGCCTCATACTTATTCGGGTCATTTCCAGTCTGTTTACAAAGCTACTCGAGTATGCTGCTGATGGTATAAACTTTGTATTTGGCGGTCTTGCCAATAAAGGTGAAATGTCATTTTTCCTTACTGTATTATTACCAATTGTCTTCATTTCCGTCTTAATTGGTATACTACAACATTTCAAAATACTACCATTTTTTATTCATTGGATCGGTTACTTCCTTAGCAAAATAAATGGTCTTGGGAAATTAGAATCTTACAACGCTATCGCTTCTGCCATTGTCGGCCAATCAGAAGTTTTTATTACAGTTAAAAAGCAATTAGCTCAAATTCCAAAACATCGTCTTTATACACTTTGTGCTTCTGCCATGTCAACCGTATCTATGTCTATCGTAGGTGCCTATATGACAATGATCGAGCCTAAATATGTAGTAACCGCACTCGTTCTCAATTTATTTAGTGGTTTTATTATCGTACTCATCATCAATCCTTATGACGTTAAAGATGACGAAGATATTTTAGAAATAAAAGGCGAAAAGCAAAGCTTTTTTGAAATGCTTGGAGAATACATTCTAGATGGCTTTCGCGTAGCTATTGTTGTCGGCGCTATGCTCATCGGATTCGTCGCATTAATTAGCTGCATTAATGACCTATTCCTCATTATATTCGGCATTACTTTCCAGCAATTAATCGGCTACGTATTTGCGCCTGTTGCATTCCTTATCGGTGTACCAAGTTCTGAAATTGTCATAGCTGGTAGCATTATGGCAACGAAGCTTGTAACGAATGAATTTGTAGCAATGATGGACCTTAGTAAAATTTCCAATAGCCTTTCTCCCCGTACAGTGGGGATCATTTCTGTTTTTCTCGTTTCTTTTGCCAACTTTTCTTCTATCGGCATTATTTCAGGTGCAGTAAAAGGATTAAACGAAGAACAAGGAAACGTCGTTGCCAGATTTGGCCTTAAATTACTATATGGAGCTACCCTCGTTAGCATTTTATCTGCAATTATCGTAAGCATTATGTTGTAATTAGGTAAAATTTTATCATTTTCTTATCCCTATCTTTTGTATACAATAACGAATAGATGTCTTATAAATAATCAAGACATCTATTTTTTATACATGTACAATCGCTTTTATTTAGCGTACAATATTTTTTATGTGTTTGAATGCGCTTCTAGATGTATACACTTTGATAGTTTTAAAGGAGAAAAATGATGAAATCCGATATGAACAAAGACACCCGAGCCAAAAAAGGACACTCAAAGAAAAAACGCCTACTCTGGTTCCTTCTTATTCCATTACTGATTATAGCACTTGGAGCAGGAGGTTACTCCTTCCATATATACAGTAAAGCAAAGTCTGTATTAAGTAATGCCTATTCTGAACTGGGCCGCGGGGATAAATCCAGCAAACGTGAAAAAGCTGTGAAACCTATGACTGACAACATTTCCGTACTTATTATGGGTGTTGATGAAAGTGATATTAGGGACAAGAGTTATGGAAAAGCAACTCGTACGGATGCGCTATTACTTGCAACAATTAATAAAAACGATAAATCTGTTAAACTTGTCAGTATTCCACGTGACTCACGTGTCTACATTAAATCACGTGATAAATACGATAAAATTACACATGCGCACGTATTCGGTGGTGTGGATAGCACAATTGATACAGTGGAGAAATTTTTAGATGTTCCAGTTGATTACTATGTAAAATTCAACTTTAAATCATTTATCAAAATTGTCGATTCTCTTGGTGGTATTACTGTCGATGTTCCGGTTGAGTTTACAGAACAAAATAGTAAAGACGAAGCAGATGCTATTCATCTGAAAAAAGGACGTCAACATTTAAATGGAGAAGAGGCATTAGCGCTAGCTAGAACTCGTCATATCGACAGTGATTATATGCGCGGTCAACGACAACAGCTTGTTTTAGAAGCTATTGCTGCAAAAGCACTTTCTCTTAATTCTATTAATAAAATCGGCGGCCTATTAGACGCCGTCGATAAAGACTTAAAAACAAATTTAACTTTTGATGATATGATGACAATTGCCAAAAATTCAATGGATTCCAATTTAAAAATGGACAAAATGCAAGTAGAAGGTACTGATAAATATATAGGTGGTATTTATTATTACGTTCCAAATAAAACAAGCGTCAATAATATTTCGACAACACTACAAGAACATCTCGGTGTTACGAATAAAAATGAACATAAAAAATTATAATAAAAAGGCTGCTAGATCTTTCTAGACAGCCTTTTTATTATAATTTTCAACATATTTCTCGTACATATTGTGACAAAAAGAGACAATTATTACAACAGTGTAACATTTTTTATAAAAACATTACACACATAGTGGAAATAATAGTATACTAGTACATACATAATGTTATTTTCATCATTTTTATACAAAAAATGTAATACATATATTTATACAAAAATTTCTGGGGGGAAATAAATGAAGCTAAGTAAAATACTGATCGGTTCTGCAATTACTGGAAGCATATTACTTTGTGTAGGCGGTGTTGGTGGATATCAATATGTATCCAAACTAAATAATCAATTAGATACTACTGCATTACCAAATACTACATTTGAAGGTATTTCTCTCGATGGAAAAAATAAAAAAGATATTCAAGCAATTATTAATCAAAAGGTAACTGAATTAGATCAAAAATCTCTTACCTACATATTCCAAAATGATAAACAAACTTACACATGGAAAGATTTAGGTATAAATTATAAAGAAAAAGATATTATCGACAAAATCTTTAAAGAACAAGAAGGAAACGCAATGAATCGTTACCAAATGCGGAAGCAGGCCGAAAACGGTGAATTAAAACGTGACTATAAATTAACAGCTCAATTAAATACAACTGCTTATGAAAGCTTTATGAAGGATAAATATAATGACACATTAAAAAATCCTGTTAATGCAGAATTAAGTGTTGAAGGCTCTACAGTAAATATTAGCCAAAGTCAAAATGGAGAAAAAATTGACAAAGGAAAATTAACTGATTTAACGCAGCAGGCCATTACTTCTGGCTCATCGGACGTTACATTACCAGTTACACTCTTAAAACCTGAGCGTTCTACAGAAGATATACAGAAAATGGGGATTAAAGAAGTAATTGCTGAATATTCAACTCCAATGGCTGGTCGGAATGGAAACCAGTCCTATAACGTAAATAAGTCAGCTAATACTTTAAGCGGAGTTATTGTCGCACCTGATGAAACGTTTAGTTTTAATGGCCGTGTTGGCGTAACGGATGCTGCCCATGGTTATAAATCCGCAGCAGTATTTTCACAAGGTAAAGTTATACAAAGTGCAGGCGGAGGCGTTTGCCAAGTTAGTAGCACTTTATATAGCGCAGCTTTAAGAGCAGATTTAGGAATTGTTTCTCGAAGCAATCATTCTATGCCCGTAAATTATTTACCACTTGGGCAAGATGCAGCAGTGGCAGATTATGGTCCGGATTTAAAATTTAAAAACAATACAGGCAATCATATTTATATTCAAGCATTTTCAAATGGCGGTAGTATTACTACTCGCATTTTTGGTACAAATACTGGTAAAAATGTTGAAGTTTCTTCTCAAGTAGTTAGTAGAACTGGTGATAAAATAACAGCGGTTACGTATAAAAAAGTAACACAAAACGGTGAAGTAGTATCAAATGGACAAATTTCAAAAAGCGTATATAAAAGTGCCCCAACACAATGAGACACCATCAAATTGGCAAACAAAAAAGGCGTGATCTATTCACGCCTTTTTCTTTTGCAATAATAGTAAAAAAGCTTCAAGATGGTCTTTCGTTTCTTCTAAAGACCACATGCGATTTCCTTGCTTCGCAGCTAATACGCACGCCTCTTCCCAAGCGTTCTTTTTCTTCATATATAATAATTCATCGCGTAATTTCAAAACAATTTCTTCATCTTCTTGCTCTATAAACTCTTCCATCACGCCTACTATTTCATCCTCATGGATACTTAACGTACAATACGATTTGAGAAAATATTGTAATGTCGTATACATATTTACTCCCCCTTCTTATTTATCAGATGGATAAGAAGTAATGATCTTATATCCTAAATCTCCTGACTTATCTCTCGCCAAAACAGTAACAGTTTTTACTAACTTGTCTTTTACATTCATATTTTTCTTTATTACTGTTTTTCCAACTGGGAATGAATGAGTTGTATTTAATACGAGACGAGCCTCTTTAGAATTTTTTAACCAATCTTGAATTTCCTTATCATGCTGCTTCAAACTATCTTTTACAGCTTTCGTCGCTGTTTCCTTATCATAGTATGTACTTGCCGCTGATACTTTATCTGTCTTCAAGCGATTCTTCAAATCCTCTTCTGATTTTCCTACATGTCTTTCAATCGTATGACCATTTTTAGGTGGCCCTTCCATTTCATCTAAAATATTATCACTAATTTTTTCTACTGATGTCGATTGATTCCCTGTTTGTTTCTCTGTTTTTTGTTCTTTTCCTGCACATCCACTTAAGATCAGCATTAATGCCAATAAACTACTCAAGAAAAGACTACTTATTCGTTTCATCATATCACCTCTTCCATGATTATTATCGTAACTTCACTAAAAGTCAATTTCACAACGAAAAAACATATACATTTTTAAAATTCCTCATCAATTTTGCCATATTACCACCCTAGTTTCATCAAACAACTATTTTGGACCCTCTTCGAAATATACCCCTATATTTTTAAAATTATTTCCCGACCTAAAACACCACTTAAAACACCGAACAAACCCTGTAAATACAGGATTTGTTCGGTGTTTTCCAAACCAGAAAATATACCCCTCATTTTGTATACCCAATACCTATATAAGGTATACAAATGCTGTTTTATCAACAGTTTCCTACATTATGTAAATTTGCACTTGCCTACACAATAGAAATATGGTGTAATGCAAAAAAAGATAAAGGATTTTAAACAATGGCTGAAACAATTCAAAACTTCTTAACAGACTATTATTCAATCGCAATTCCACTTAGTATCTTAATTAACATCATCATCAGTCTTTTAGGTTTTATCCCTAGTATTTTTTTGACCGCTATTAACATACAGCTCTTTGGTGTAACAAACGGAACCATTATTTCGATCGCAGGTGAGGCATTAGGGGCTATTATCTCGTTTTATATTTATCGTATAGGCCTTCAGAAATTCACTCACAACAAAGTAAATAAGTATCCAAAGGTAGAACGCCTACTTTATGTAGAAGGTAGAGAGGCCTTTCTACTCGTTCTATCGTTTCGATTCATACCTTTCATCCCATCAAGTATCGTTACTTTATTTGCCGCTCTAGGCAAAATGTCACTACTCTCTTTCAGTATTGCCAGCACAATAGGTAAAATACCGGCTTTGTTAATCGAAGTATATTCTGCCTATCATGTCATGAATGGAACGAATGAAGCGAAGTGGATTGTAACAATAGCGGGGTGTGTTGGATTGTTTTATTTGTGGAAAAAATGGAGAAAAAAATAAAGAAGGAGCATAGGCTCCTTCTTTATTTTTGAAGTATTTTATTAATAATACTCTCTTAAACCCTTAGTTTACACCAACAGCACTAAATGATTGCTTCACTGCTGCTACTTCCGCAGAAGTCGCACCATATAAATCAGCTGCAGCTTGTACCGCACCAGCACGAGCTTGGCTAAATGTAGTAGATTGCGTGAAATATTGTGTGTTTGCACGGTAATAAATTGCACCTAACTTATCTTTACCAATACCAGTTACAGTTACACCAGAATGTGTACCGCCATTTGCTAATAAATAAGCTTGTTTGTTAATGATACCACTGTTCGTATGAACTCCACCGTTATCACTTGAACCAGTGTAACGCTTAGAATAATGGTCTGGGTCACCATATTTCGCCGGATCACTCATAGAACGAAGCGCATCTCCCGCTTTACCAGGCGTATAAATATCTTCACCAATCTCCCAATCTGGATTTCGGTTATCATAGAATTCTACTAAAGTACCAAAAATATCAGAAATTGCTTCATTTAGCGCTCCTGATTCATTTTGATAAATTAAATCAGAGCTGTTTTCCGTAACAGCATGCGTTAATTCGTGACCAATTACATCAATTCCACCAGATAATGAAGTAAATGTTACACCATCACCATCTCCGTATACCATTTGTGAGCCATTCCAGAATGCATTATTATAATTGCTTCCGTAATGAACTGTTGATTTTAACGGCGCTCCTGCATCATTAATAGAATTTCTATTAAATGTAGCTTTATAGTAATCATATGTTTTACCTGCATAGTAATGAGCATCTACTGCCGCTGCATCATACGCTGCATTGAAAACATTATCTGCATCTGCCCATAATGTTCCTGGTAATGTTGAACGATTTTTCGCATCATATGTGAAAATCGTTGCCCCGCGTGTATTATCTTGTAAGTAGTAAGATGATCCAGATAACGTTGTATTAAGCGATTTCGTATCTCCTAATACCCCTTTACCAGTTCCTACTTTATTTGTTCCTGTTACAGGCTTTACAACTGCTTTTGCATCTTGCTTAGGAGCCTCTTGTTTAACTGGTGACTTATCATCATTCGTCACATGATCGATTGTATTAAACTTATTTAATACTTTACCGCTGTCTGCTTCAATGAAATAGTAGTAGTTTCCTGGACTTGGATCTAAGAAGTTTAGATTTACAACGTATGCATATGTTGTTTCTTCACCATTTTGATATACATATAAGTCCGCTTTTGGTTCTACCTCATATTTCGGTGTTACACCTAAATCTTGCTGCGCGATTTCAATTGCTTTTGCGCCTTCAATCTTATTTTTATTTTTCAGCTTTTCCTTTTTGTCTAAATCAGGCGCAACTGTTCCAGACAATACTTTTAAAGAACCATCTTTACTTACGTGAGCTACTTGAGTAGATCCCCATACAGGTACTCCTTCGTATACTTGTTGCATACGTACTACTGTTGAATCAGTTACAGCATCTTTTTTCACTTGTTTTACTTTGAAAGAATCTTGCGCACTCTTTTCCCCTAACTTATAATCACCTTTTGCTGCGTTTAAGTAATCAAACACAACAGATTCCGCTTTCTTACCAGTCGCTCCAGTTAGATCACCAGAAATAAACTCCGGTGACTGTACTGTCTCATTGTACTTCTTCGTAGAGAGCACATTTTTAGAATCTGCAAACGCAGAGCCTGTCCCTCCAAACGTTGTAACTGCCATTCCTGTCGCTAACACTAACGCTAAACTTTTCTTTTTCATGAACCTTCCCCCTAATAAAAATTTTTTTTGAAAAAGAGTAGTTTTATCGTAGCACTATGTTTCCACTATTAATATACTAAAAATTCAAATAATTATTTTCTCAAGTTTTGTAGAATTTTGGGGAACAAATATTGAAAAACCCCTTTCCGATTGGAAAGGGGTTTTTATTAAGAATTTATTACTTCTATTACTTCTTTAGCTTGACCATACATATCTCCAGTCCAAGCATATTGAGGTTCTAACACTACTAATATAGCCACTAATGCTAGTGCACCAAAAATCATTTTCTTCATATTCATCTTCCTCCCTTTTCTTCTAATAAATTTATAGTTAGTCTATAATACCGATTACTTTCTTGGAATTCTAATACTTCTTCATGATATTTTGCTAATTCTAAATATACCTTTTTTAAATCTTTTTTATTTTCCTCTTGCTTAAAAAATGTTAAAGCTTCTGTTTCTAAAAACTTTTTATACACCCCCTTCTCTTCAAAATATTTATATTGAAGTATTAAAAGTGTATATAACATACTTTTATACTTCTCATCTCTTTTCGCAACTTCTATCCCTTTATTAATCCACTCTTTTACTTCTTCAAATTCCTTCAATTCAATACATTGCAATGCAATCTCATATACAGCATCGATGTAATCTAAATCTTCTTCCTTCTTGTATTGTAAACATTGTAAATAATACTCTTTCGCTTTTGCATAATCCTTTAAATGGTAATGTAAATACCCCATGTTATTTAGAGCAATCGCTGTTATGTTATCTTTATCCGCAAAAGAATTAGCCTCTCTTAAAATATTTCTATAAATTCCTAAAGCTTCGTTATATTGTTTTTTCTGTATATAACTTAACCCTATCAATAACTGGCAATTAATCACATGACGAAATTTATATTCATTCTTAAAGCCTTCCATAGCTAAATGAGCAAAATGTAAAGCCATATGTTCTATTTCTAATTCATTATAAACGAGAGCTAAATTATAATAGATTCCAGTTTCATAATAACCTTGTTCTTTCGCCATCACTTCAGTTTGAACTAAATAATCTAAGGCCGTTTTATATTTATGCTGCAAAAAATAATATAGACCTTTACTATACGTATATAATAATTTCTGAAACGGCGAATACTTTTTGTACATCTTTTTTAATCTCTCTAATTCTTCTTCAACAGCAAGAAAATCTCGTTTCATAATTAAATAACGCGTATAAAGCAGTTGATAATAATTTATAATTTCAAAATCCAAAACATGCTTCATTTCACCTTGCAACTCTTCGTATATGCGTTCTACTTGTGGCTTGTCCAAATGAACTAATGCATTTAACCATTCATCTAGCTTCCCCTTCACATCTTCTTCTACATCTCTCAAATCCGTCACGGCAATCTCTAACCTTGTGCAGAGCAATTGTAGAATTTCTTCTGATGCTTCGATCTTTCCATTTTCGATTTTACTTAAGTATGAGACAGAACAAATGCCCTGACATAATTCTTCTTGTGTCATTTTTTGCTGTAGCCGTTTATAAAAGACTTGTTTGCCTATTTTTTCTAATGTTTGTTGCATTGTCCTCCTCCATTCTCATTACCCCCATTACTCTAATAATACATAAAATCTTGAGAAATATAAATTGATAAATGTTAATTTTCTAAAAAATATGCATTATTTCATTTTTTTCCCTCTTGACTCCACTTTCATATCCATTCTTTGCTACGAGCGGTGAAAAATTGGTATACTATAACCAAATTATGGAGGTGTTTTCGCGATGACTTATTATAAAGACGATAGCTATGCCTTACATACAGATTTATATCAAATTAATATGGCTTATACATATTGGAAAGATGGTATTCATAATCGCCGCTCGGTGTTTGATTTATACTTTCGAAAACTTCCATTCGAGAACGGTTATGCTGTTTTTGCCGGCCTTGAAAAGATTGTAGAGTACATAGAAAACTTCAGCTTTACCGAAAGCGATATCGCTTATTTAGCAGAATTACAATTTGAAGAAGAATTCCTTCATTATTTACAAAATATGAAATTCACTGGGACGGTTCGAAGTATGCAAGAAGGTGAAGTTGTATTTAATAACGAGCCTTTATTACGTGTTGATGCACCGCTCGGTGAAGCACAAATTATTGAAACTGCCCTGTTAAACATTGTGAATTACCAAACATTAATTGCAACAAAAGCTGCTCGTATGAAGCATGCTGCAAATAATGATGATCTTTTAGAATTTGGTACAAGACGTGCCCACGAGTTTGATGCAGCTCTTTGGGGCACACGTGCTGCCTTTATTGGTGGATTTTCGTCTACGAGTAACGTTCGTGCTGGAAAACGCTTCGGAATACCTGTAGCCGGCACACACGCTCACTCTTTCGTTCAAGCGTATCGTGATGAATATGTCGCGTTTAAGAAATACGCTGAAACTCATAAAAAATGTGTCTTTCTCGTTGATACATACGACACTTTAAAATCAGGTGTTCCAAATGCAATTCGCGTCGCGAAAGAGTTTGGAGATCGTATCGATTTTTACGGCATTCGCCTTGATAGTGGTGATATGGCTTATTTATCTAAAAAGGCAAGAAAACTACTAGATGAAGCTGGGTTTACACATACAAAAATTATTGCTTCTAGCGATTTAGATGAATACACAATTATGCATTTGAAATCTCAAGGCGCAAAAATTGATGTATGGGGCATTGGAACAAAATTAATTACGTCCTTTGAACAACCAGCGTTAGGGGCCGTTTATAAACTAGTTGCGATTGAAGATACTGATGGAAAGTTAAATGATACAATTAAAATTTCATCTAACCCTGAAAAAATTACCACTCCAGGACTGAAACGAATTTATCGCATTATCAATCGAGTTAACGATCATGCAGAAGGCGATTATATTGCATTAGATTCTGAAGAACCAGGAAAAGAAGAACGTTTAAAAATGTTTCATCCTGTTCACACGTATATAAGTAAATTTGTAACAAACTTTGAAGCACGCGAACTGCATAAAGACATTTTCGTTAACGGCGAAAGAACATATGAACTACCAGGTATATTAGATATTCAAAAATATAACGAACAGAGTCTCGCACTATTTTGGGAAGAATATATGCGAACTTTAAATCCCGAAGAGTACCCTGTCGATTTAAGTCAAGAATGTTGGGATCATAAAATGAATTACATTCAAACTGTTCGAGAACAAGTTGAAAAAAATATACAAAAGTAAAACAGAGAAGCTTTTCCTTCTCTGTTTTTTCAATACGATATGTATCTTTGTGGAAAATATATTAAAATAGTACGACAAATATTTTTTATTTATAAATTTCAATATTACGTTATTTATTCATAAAATAATATTTGTTATTATTTTATTGAGTCAATTTCAACAAAATAACCTAAAAAAGAGGACGCAGGTTGCGTCCTCTTTTTTATAAATCTTTCACTCGTAGTACACGCATTGCATTTAACACTGCAAGTAGTGTCACACCAACATCTGAGAAGACAGCTTCCCACATTGTTGCAATACCAAAAGCACCAAGTAATAAAACTAATCCTTTTACCCCTAATGCAAAGATGATATTCTGCCATACAATGCGTCGTGTGCGTTTTGCAATATTTAAGGCTGTTGCAATTTTTGAAGGCTCATCAGTCATAATAACAATGTCTGCCGCCTCAATCGCTGCATCTGATCCTAAACCACCCATCGCAATACCAACATCTGCTCTTGCTAATACCGGTGTGTCATTAATACCATCACCAACGAAAGCAACTTTTCCGTTCTTCGCCGCATCAATTTTTTCAATCTCTTCGACTTTTTGTTGCGGTAATAGTTCTGCGTGAACCTCATCTAAACCTAATTCTTTACCAACAGCCTCACCAACTGATTTTGCATCACCCGTTAACATGACTGTCTTCTTAATACCTAGTTCTTTTAATTTTTGAATTGCTTGTTTTGAATCTTCTTTTACCTCATCAGAGATAACGATATAACCTGCATATTCCCCATCTACAGCAACGTGAACTAATGTACCTACCGTTTCTGGTTGCTTAAATGTAATTTTTTCTTTTCTCATTAATTTAGCATTACCTGCAAAAATTTCTTTTCCTTGTACTTTTACGACTGTACCGTGACCAGAAATTTCGTTATACTCATCGATTATTTTTTCATCAATTGATTTTCCATATGCCTTTCGAATAGATTGTGCAATTGGATGATTAGAATACACTTCAGCAAATGCTGCATATTCTAATAATTCTTCATTTGTAATACCTTCGCTTGGTTCCATTTTTGTAACTTTGAAGACACCTTTTGTTAATGTTCCTGTTTTATCAAAAACAATATATTTCACATCATTTAAAGCTTCTAAATAGTTACTTCCTTTTATTAACACACCACTTTTAGATGCACCACCAATTCCTCCAAAGAATCCAAGAGGAATAGATACAACTAACGCACATGGACAAGAGATTACTAAGAACACTAAAGCTCTATAAATCCATTCTGAGAATGTAGCTCCTTCTAAAATAAGTGGTGGAATAAACGCCATGATCGCTGCTGTAATAACTACAACTGGAGTATAGTAACGCGCGAACTTCGTAATAAAGTTTTCTGTTGGCGCTTTTTTACTGCTTGCATTTTGAACTAAATCTAAAATTTTTGATACAGTTGATTCACCAAATTCTTTTGTCACTTCAATTGTTAATACACCATTTTGGTTCACAAAACCACTTAATACATCATTTCCAACTTCGACTTCACGTGGTACAGATTCACCAGTCAATGCTGAAGTATCTACCATTGATGTTCCTTCAACTACTTTTCCGTCTAATGGTACTTTCTCACCAGGCTTCACGATAATATAATCGCCGATTTGTACATCTTCTGGTGATACTTGTTTCGTTTCATTTCCAACCTTCACATTCGCATAATCAGGACGGATATCCATTAATGAAGTAATTGACTTTCGGGAGCGATTGACCGCAATACTTTGGAATAGTTCCCCTACTTGATAGAATAGCATTACCGCAACAGCTTCTGAATATTGTTGAATCGCAAAAGCTCCTAGTGTTGCAATTGCCATTAAGAAGTTCTCATCGAACACTTGGCCGCGAGTTATGTTTCTTACCGCTCTCCAAACGATATCTCCGCCTATTAATAAATACGCAAGGACGAATAACGGAATTGTTATCATTTGTGGTAAGCCAGCTAATGCGGCAATTGCTGTCAAAATTCCGCCGACCACTAATCGTCCTACCATCTTTTTCACATTTGCTTCACCATGGTCGTGACTATGTCCGTGGTCATGACCACGGACATAGTCACGAACAACTTTCACATCTGGTTCTAACTTTTGTACGACATTTGTTATATTTGCTACAGTCGCTTCTAATTCTCTTTTATTCGCTACTTCAACTCTTAATTTCTTTGATACGAAATCAACAGTTGCTGCTGAAATAGCCGGCATTTCCTTCACTTTATTTTCAATCTTCATCGCACAGTTCGCGCAATCTAAACCTTCTAATATAAATACTTCTTTTGCAACTTTATTTTTTTGTTCTTCTTGTACTTTAATATGCGGTTCTAATTTTGTAACGAGTTGTTTTGCTTCTGTAACAACTTCGCTTTCTTTATTTTGTGCTGTTTCTAAAACCATTGTTTTTGTCGCAAAATTTACAGAGCAAGAATTTACTCCTTCTATATTTCCAACACCTTTTTCAATTTTCATTGCGCAGTTCGCACAATCTAAACCTTCTAACATCAGTTTCTTTTTCACTAATGCTTCAGCCATCGTTCTCCCTCCTCGCGTTCTTTTTTATTCTTCCTCGTTTACGTGTTCAAACGCTTGCTCGAAGATATGAATTACGTGCTGGTCAGCTAACGAATAATAAACGACCTTTCCTTCTTTACGATTCTTTACAAGTTTCGCTTGCTTTAACACACGCAGCTGATGTGAAATAGATGATTGTGTCATTCCTAATAAATACGCTAAATCACAAACACACATTTCAGCTTCAAATAATGCATGTAATATTCTCGTACGTGTACGATCGCCTAATACTTTAAATAATTCTGCTACTTTACTTAAACTTTCATCAGTTGGAATTGTTTGTTTTACTTGATCAACAACTTCTTCATGAATTATCGTTTGAGAACATGTCTCTTGTGGTGTTTCTACTTTATTTCCAGCCATTATAGCTCACCTCTTCATTTGAACATATGAACAATCATTCATATATCTTATACTCTTATTATATGAGCGTCTATTCATATGTGTCAATGAAATCTCATATATTTTTTCGAACATTTTGTTCACATTTTCATAAGACGTATACATATTTTCTGCATCCATTACATTCTCATACAAAAAAGGATGTACATTTTACACAAAAGAAAAAAGCCTTGCGCGTTCCCTAGACGCACAAGGCTTACTATACTTATATCCCTTTTAATTAGCTGTTAATTAGCTTGTTCTAAATTATCCTGCGAACTTCCATCGTCTTTTAAATGACTATGTTTTTTCGAATAAACAAAGTATACAACTACTCCGATTGCTAACCAAACACCGAAGTATATCCATGTTTTTAATGGTAGGTTTACCATTAAGAATAGACAACATGCAACTGAAATAATCGGCAAGATTGGTACAAGTGGTACCATAAATCCACGTTGTAATTTCGGATGCGTTTTACGAAGAATGATAACAGTTACACCAACCATGGCGAATGTTAATAACGCTCCAATATTCGCTAAATTTGACAATTCTTTTAAATCGATAAATCCAGCAATTAAAGCACTACCAATTCCTGTTAACCAAACTGAAAATGTTGGCGCTTCAGTCTTCTTGTTAATTTTCGCGAAAGATTTTGGTAATAAACCGTCACGACTCATAGCGAAGAATACGCGTGTCGTAGCATAGATGTACGCGAAAATTACAGCCATAATACCAATTACAGCTCCAATAGCAATTACACCAGCCACTTTATCTTGTCCTACAACTTCAAGTACATAAGCCATAGCTTCAGGTACATCTAATTCCTTGTAAGAAACCATACCTGTCATAACGAGACAAACTACAACATAAATGATTGTACAAATGACTAATGAAGCAATAATACCAATCGGTAGATCACGTTGCGGATTTTTCACTTCTTCAGCAGAAGTTGCTAATGCATCAAATCCTAAGAAAGCGAAGAATACTGCTGCTCCTCCGGCAAAGACTCCACTTAAGCCATACGGTGCAAATGGTATCCAGTTTTCTGGTTTCACGTAGAATACACCAACTGCAATGAATAAAACAACAATACCAATTTTAATTAATACCATTATGTTATTCACACGCTTACTTTCTTTCGTACCTCGTGATAACAACCAAGTTATTACTAACGTAACGATAACTGCTGGTAAGTTTACCATACCACCTTGCGCTGGAATCGTTAACAACGCTTTTGGAATTTCAAGTCCCAATCCACTCACTAAGTTATGGAAATAACCCGTCCATCCACCAGCTACTGCGGCAGTTGTTACAACATATACGGATAGTAATGTCCATCCCATTAAATGAGCTACAAACTCACCAATTGTTGCATATGAGTATGTGTACACACTACCTGAAACAGGAAGTGTAGAAGCGACCTCTGCGTAACATAATGCTGCAAATCCACAAACAATCGCTGCTATCATGAATGAAAAAATAACTGCTGGACCAGCATCTCTTGCTGCTACTAATCCTGTTAATACTAGAACTCCTGTACCGATTATCGCACCAATCCCTAGCATTGTTAGGTCGAATGCCCCTAGCGTTTTCGTTAAAGTTTTACTTTTACTTTCCCCTAACAATTGCGTAACGGATTTCTTTTTAAATAGGTTGGCCACGATGTATGCCCCCTTTTGCCAAGAAGAGCTAAGAGATCTTCACTCTTAGCTCTTATCATGTTGGTTTATATATTGTTCGATTTTGTTTTGTATAATGCTTCTATTAGCAAGATACTGTTTCTGCTTCTAATAATTCTTTAGCACCTTTGTACTCTACACCGTGAGCTTCTGCAACTGCTTCGAATGTTACATAGCCGTCTAATGTGTTAATACCTTTTAGTAATGCAGAGTTGCCTAGGCAGGCTTCTTTGTAGCCTTTGTTAGCAATTTGTACTGCATATGGTACTGTTACGTTTGTTAATGCAAGAGTTGATGTACGTGGAACCGCACCTGGCATGTTTGCAACTGCATAATGAACAACGCCGTGTTTTTCGTAAGTTGGGTTATCATGAGTTGTAATACGGTCAGTTGTTTCGAAAATACCACCTTGGTCAATCGCGATATCTACAACAACAGAACCTGGCTCCATTGATTGAATCATTTCTTCTGTTACAAGTTTTGGCGCTTTTGCACCTGGGATTAATACTGCACCGATTACAAGATCAGACTCTTTTACAGCTTCTGCAATATTGTAAGGATTAGACATTAAAGTTTTTACTTGGTTTCCGAAAATGTCATCTAATTGACGAAGACGTTCTGCACTTAAGTCGATGATTGTTACATCCGCACCTAGTCCAACTGCAATTTTAGCAGCATTTGTACCAGCTTGTCCACCACCGATGATTGTTACTTTACCACGTTTAACCCCTGGAACACCTGCAAGTAAGATACCTTTACCGCCTTTGTTTTTCTCAAGGAATTGTGCACCAATTTGTGCAGCCATACGACCAGCTACTTCACTCATAGGTGCAAGTAATGGTAGAGAACGGTTTTCTAATTGTACTGTTTCGTATGCAATCGCAACAACTTTCTTCTCAATTAACGCTTTTGTTAATTCTGGTTCTGGAGCTAAGTGTAAGTATGTGAATAAGATTAAACCTTCGCTGAAGTGTTTGTATTCGCTTTCAACTGGTTCCTTAACTTTCATAACCATTTCCATGTTCCAAGCTTCTTCAGCCGTATCAACAATTTTCGCTCCTGCTTCAACATACTGAGCATCTGTGAAACCAGATCCTAGACCTGCACCCTTTTGAATGAATACCTCGTGATTGTTACGAATTAAATGTACAACACCTGCTGGTGTCATTGCCACACGGTTTTCGTTGTTTTTAATTTCTGCTGGTACCCCAATACGCATAATGAAATGCCCCCTTATAATTAACAGAAAAAAGAAAGTCTTTTTTCTTTTTGTAATAATTAATAACTTATGTCCTTATTCTAGCATAACTTAAAAGTTATGAAAACGCTAACATATCATTTTTTAAAAGTTTATATATTTAGAATAGTGTAAATATATGGAACATTGATTCTATTAGCATCCTCGCTCCATTTCATTATCTATCACTCTATTTTTATTATACTCCCTAAAAATAAGCAGCATTCACTTATTATTCGACAATAATGTAACAATGTAAGAAACCCGAGTGATTCCGTATACATATACAGTTAATAATTTGTACAATACTTTAGGGATATATTCTTTTCATAAAAAAACAGCTGCAGGCATTTAGCCAGCAGCTGGATAACTTATAAATAACTTGGAAAATAAATCATCTGTTGTTTCACTAATTTTATCAAACAGATCACTTTCTTCCGCTTCTTGTTCTTTTAACATCTTAATTGTTTCACGTGCATCTTCAGGATAATCGGTAATGATACCATCTACGTTTAACTTATAATATCCCTTTAAACTTTCCATATCGTTTACCGTCCATACGTAAATTGGCTTATTTAACTTCCTTGCTTCTTTTACTAATTTCTTATTTAACATGTATTCTTCCGCTACATAAAAATCAGCTTTCACATTCTTTAAGTTGGCTCTACTTGCATACAGTATATATCCTACTTTTATATTTGGATTTGCACGTTTAAACTCTTTAATAAGCGGATAGTGTAGCGTTTGAATGACACATTGCTTCTCAAATTCATTATCTTTAATCGCTTTTAATACTTTGTTTACGAAATCTTTTTCGCCACCATGAAGCTTCACTTCAATATTAAGTTTAATTTTGTCCTTTGACAGCTTAATGATTTCATCCAGCGTACTTATTTGTCCTGACAATCCGTCTTGACTAAGAGTAACCTGCCTTAACTCATCCATCGTTAAATCTGACACATGAACATTAGCATTAGCAAGACGTTTTAGCTTCAAATCATGTATAACTGCTAGTTCACCGTCTTTCGTTTGCAGTACATCAATTTCAGCGTAGTCTGCTTTCGCATCAATAGCCCCCTGCACAGCTTCTTTCGTATTCTCTACACCTTTTGAAATATAACCACGATGCGCCATAATAATTGGTTCTTTATATGTGTTTGTAATAAAGGTCACAATGAAAGCAACAACCATTCCCGCAGTAATAATTCCTACAATATATACGCCAATAAATTTCCAACGATGTTTTTGGAAGAAACATTTATCTGCTTTCGTTTTCGAATAATCTAATCCTTCTTCTAATAAAACATCTTCAACCGGAACCTTTTGTAAATATAATCGTGTTATTGCCATAATATAAAATGGCGTCACGATAAAACTAAATAAATACAATGTACTCGTTAAAAATACAGACATTGTTGATTCCGCTAATAATGCAAATGTTCCCTGTGGATTTGTAAATTCGTACATGCCCCATAGACACAATAAATACATTCCAAAAAATACACCGTACACAATCCCTATTGAAATAAAAAATCCTACTAAAAAGAATAGTACTTTTAAAAAACTTTCTTTTACTAACGTTGCACTTTTACGTGCTGCTGTGCGAAACGGCTTTTGCTCTAAAACAACAATAGGTAGAACAAAAATCCAGCGAAGGTTCAAATATGCAACTACAGCAAAAAATGTGTAATAACCAACCTGTCCCATCGTTGTCTTAAACAGTTCTCCTGTAATAAAGTTAGGAATTTGAATTTGCGGAATCAATGCCGTTTCATATCCAATATTTAAAAGGGGTAACAATACGACAGCATATAAAATAAATCCTGGTAAGCAATATGTGAACAGAGTAGGTAAATACGTTACAGTTTTATATAAAATCGGACGTAATTTCACCTTTTGTCTTTTATGAGCGAAGTACGAAATAATAATAAGTACTGCAAATTCCGTAAAGATAAGAAACAGTGCTAACAATGATAAAATTACGATTGCCAAAATGCCGTATGGTGTCTTTAAAAACGCTAATAATTCATCATTCGTCGCATTTGCATAACCACCAAAATACAATAACTTATTAAAAATAATCCCAAATAGCGGAACAAATACAATCGCTGCTAATAATTTATAAGCAAGTTGAAAGGTTAATACATTCCAAAAAGCAAATCTAACTGTTTGAAAGGAATGTCCCATTACCTCTGGTATAGATAGTCTTTTACGGTGTTGCATATATTCCTCCACATTCTAAAACGATATTTGAGATGGATTCCATATTTCCATTTCCAATCCATCTTTATAATAATAATAATAATATATTCCGCTTAACATGAACACTCTTATACATACAATGAAAAAAGTGATGGCTACTTCCCATCACTTTTTCATTTACTCTATTTTTTCTCTAATCCTTGCCCAAATGCTTTCAAGAAGCTAAAACCGAATGTAATGGCTCTATTGATATCTGGATCTTTTAACACTTTAAAGAAATCCATCACTTTTGTTTTTTTCCCACTATTTAATTCATCTGTTGCAAATTGCAATCCAGTAACTAAACTCGATGTGATTTGCTTTGTTACTTCTGGGTCAACTGCGGATAGCGCTTCCCCCGCCCCCATCATATTGTTGAGTGCATTTTTAACGGATTCACGATTTAATTGCTCCACAGCGATTTTTGAAACATCTTCCTTCGCAGCAAGTAAACTAATCGCTGCATCTAATATACCAGCCTTCTGCAACTGTGCTAAAAGCTGCATCGTTTCTTCTACTGCTTCACGATTATTAGATAGCTCATTTAGAAGTTCATCTGCTACTTGCTGTTTCTGCTCTTCCTCTGTTACAACTTTCTTTTTTATTAACGTAATTTCTTTCGCCATTCTCTCCGCCCCCTAGTCCACAAGTGATACGTATTGTTTTCTTTGCCACTTTTGCTCGATTTCAACACCATTTTGCGGATTACGCTTTTTATCTCGCGGGTTTGAAGATGGTAACGGACGATTTCCTTTTTCACGTAACACACGCATTTTCACCATCGTTTGTTTATATGCTGGTGTACACGTATAAAGGTCTGTTGCCGTCCCAGTTAAAATATTGATTGCCTCTTCATTTACTGTTGCATGCATTGGTAAATATAGCTCTTTCCCCGTTACACGATCAGTAATAAGCGCTTGTACTTTAATTTTCCCAAATGGTGATGCTAATTCTACAAGACCACCATCTTTCACATTGCGCTCTATAGCGAGTTCAGGTGAAATTTCAACGAATACTTCAGATACTTTAGATAAAATACCAGCCGACTTATTCGTCATATTCCCTTCATGGAAATGTTCTAGCATACGACCATTATTTAAAAGTAAATCATACTCATCTGGCGCTACAACCGGTGGTACCCATTCATCTAATGATAAACGAGCAAGTTTATCTGGGAAGTTAAATCCGTCTACATATAATAGCGGTGTATCGCTACCATCATGACTACCCCAACATAAACTATTCCATCCTTCTAGACGGTCATACGTCGCTTGAGAGTATAACGGTGCAAGTGATGCGATTTCGTCCATAATTTCACTTGGACTTTCGTAATTCCAATCCCCGCCCAGTGCACGAGCAACTTTTTGCAAAATCCACCAGTCTGGTTTGGAATCACCAAGCGGTTTCAATACTTCATATAATCTTTGAATACGGCGCTCTGTATTCGTAAACGTTCCTTCTTTTTCTAAGCTTGGTGCTGCCGGTAAAATAACATCAGCAAAACGAGCTGTTTTTGATAAGAACATATCTTGAACAACGAGGAAGTCTAAATTTGATAGAATATGTTGCACATGGTTCGCATTTGAATCGACTAAAGCCATTTCTTCACCCATGACATACATACCGCGTAGTTTTCCTTCTTCCGCTGCAAGTAACATTGCAATATTATTTAATCCTGGTGCTTTCGGAATAGTTGTACCGTATGCTTTTTCAAATTTCGCACGAAGCGTATCATCTGATACTGCTTGATAACCAGGAAGCCAGTTTGGTAATGTTGCCATATCACAAGCACCTTGTACGTTATTATGTCCTCGTAATGGGTATGCACCTGCACCAGGACGACGATAGTTACCCGTAACAAGTAGTAAATTTGAAATTGCTGCTGATGTCGTACTTCCTCCTGTATTTTGCGTTACACCCATTCCCCAAAGTATACAAGTACCATCTGCTTCATATACCATACGGGCCATTTCTTTTAACTGAGCTTTAGAAATCCCCGTAATTTCTTCTGTATAATCGAGCGTATACTTTTCTAACATTTTGCTATATTCATCAAAGTTCTTCACATTTTCAGCTAAAAACTTTTTATCGTGCCAATCTTGATCAATAATATATTTCGTAATACCAGCAAGCCATACGTAATCCGTACCTTGGCGCGGATGAATAAATAAATCCGCACGCTCTGCCATTTCATGTTTACGAAGGTCTGCTACAATCAGTTTTTGCTCGTGTAATTTATGAGCACGTTTTACTCTCGTCGCAAGTACAGGATGTCCTTCTGTTGGATTCGCACCAACGATAATAACAAGGCCTGCTTCAGCTATATCTTTCACTGTTCCAGCATCCCCGCCCATACCGACAGTTTTAAATAAACCGTCTGTCGCTGGAGATTGACAATAACGAGAACAATTGTCCACATTATTCGTTCCATATATTTGTCGGGCTAGTTTTTGCATAAGGTAATTTTCTTCATTCGTTACTTTCGATGAAGAAATGAATCCAAACGCATCGCTGCCATATTGAGATTTAATATGCTGCATGTTAGAAGCAACAACTTCTAATGCTTCTTCCCATGAAGCTTCAACAAACATATCTCCTTGGCGAATTAATGGCTTCGTAATTCGATCTTCACTATTTACAAAGTCCCATCCAAATTTACCTTTTACACATGTGGAAATACCATTAACAGGTGCATCTGAAACAGGTTGTACTTTTAATATATGACGATCTTTTGTCCATACTTCAAAGGAACAACCGACACCACAAAATGTACAAACTGTTTTTGTTTTATTAACTTTCGTCTTACGCATCGCAGCCTCTACTTCTGAAACCGCTAAAATACTACTATATCCAGGCTCTACATCCTTTACAAAATCAATCATCGGATCTAACACATCTGGTTTTAATCCAGTCATGAACCCAGCTTCACCTAGCATTGTTTTTTCCATTAACGCATTACATGGACATACTGTTACACACTGCCCACAACTTACACAAGATGAGTCATTTATGCTTACACCATGATCCCATATAACACGTGGACGATCTAAGTTCCAGTCTATCGATATAGTTTCATTAACCTGTAAGTTTTGACATACTTCTACACACTGTCCACAAGCAATACATTGATTTGGATCATACCGATAAAACGGATGTGACATATCTACTTCACAAGCACTTACTTTCGGCTCATACGGATATTTCTGTTCTTCAATTCCCATCATATGTACCGTGTTATGAACTTTACAGTTACCATTATTGTTATCACAAACGGTACAATACAATAAATGATTCTCTAATATTCGATCCATTGCCTCAGTCTGTGCCTCTTTCGCACGCTGGGACTGTCTTTCGATATGCATACCGTTTTCTAATTTCGTTGAACAAGCACGTAATAACTTCCCATTTACTTCTACAATACACGTATCACAAGTTTGAATTGGATCTACTTCTGGTACATGACAAATTTGAGGATGTTCCAAATTACTCTCGTTAAATAATTGTAGTATCGTCTTTTCACCCGATGTGGAAAATTCTTTACCATCCACGGTTACACGGACTGTCTGTTCTGCCATAGTTTCCCCTCTCCTTACAACCAACTGTACAACACAATTATGAATCCGTTTTCAAAATCGCATTACTGTACATATTTTTGAAACGCTCTGCCCGAATACTTTTCTTATGAAGTCGATTCTAGATGTTATAAGGTATAACTACGAAAGCTTGAAAATATCACTATTCTACGGTTCTATTATATCGTACATATACAATAATAACCAAAATAATCTGTGATTTCCTTGCTAATAGGTGTTTTTATTTCCCCATTGTTTTATGATAAATATGGGAGAGAAATACATATAAAAGGGGAATTAAATATGGGGCCTACGCAAGAGACTTATACAATTGTACGCTATCAATCTGGTACATTTTCAAAACAACTGGATGAGATTGTTACAGAATCTCCTATTACTATTAAATTAAATGGTGAAGAATATGTAACAGTTGTATGCACACCAAATTATATTGAAGATATGGTAATTGGTTTTTTAATTTCTGAAGGAATTATTGCTTCCTATAAAGATGTTGAAGAGCTATGGGTGCAAAAAGATAACGGAATTGTCCATGTAACATCATCAAAAGTAAATCCACTCTATCAAACTTTATATAATAAACGATACATCACTTCTTGCTGCGGAAAAGGTAGACAAGGTTTTATTTTCGTTAACGATGCAGCAAAAGCAAAAGATTTACATGATATACATGTAAAAATTACTCCTGAAGAATGCTTTTACTTAATGAATACTTTACAACAATCTTCCACTACCTTTCGCCAAACCGGCGGGGTTCAC
Organism: Bacillus sp. EB106-07-01-XG149; assembly: GCF_058791555.1. Lineage (NCBI taxonomy): Bacteria > Bacillati > Bacillota > Bacilli > Caryophanales > Bacillaceae > Bacillus > Bacillus sp. EB106-07-01-XG149. The sequence continues at coordinate 155,391 of NZ_JBYTDP010000006.1, forward strand.
AATACCGCGCTATGTGATCGAAACAATATCCTCCTATCAAGAATGGATATCGGAAGACATAATGCATTAGATAAAATATATGGCCATTGTTTGCGCAACGATATATCTGTTAAAGAAAAAATCATTGCATTTAGTGGGCGTATTTCATCCGAAATTTTACTCAAAGTTTCAAAAATCGGATGTGAAATGGTTCTATCTAAATCCGCTCCAACAAAATTAGCATTACAACTCGCTCATGATTTAGGCATTACAGTCGTAGGATTTATTAGAAATGAATCTTGCAATATTTACACACATCCACATCGAATTGATGGTTATCAATCGAATAACTAAAATAACTCCTCGGTTGAGGAGTTATTTTAGTTATAAAAATGTAATATATTAAAGTCTTGAATAGTTAATGAAGTTAATATATAATTTCATTACATATTAAAAACAAAACATTGTAGCATATATCTTTTCATTCTTTTACAAATTAAAAGAGACTGTTAACAAAACGCATACACAATCTTATTGAAGTAATGGATTTATTTGATTTGAAATCGACCAAGGAGGTTATAACTATGGAAATTCGCTTATTAACGACAGAGGACGCAGAAATATATTTAAAAGTTTGTATGGAAGGTTTAACGAAGAACCCGGAAGCTTTTAGCTCTTCTTATGAAGATGTTCTTAAACATGAGGATCCTGTAGCTGCTATGGCAAAACGATTAAGCAATCCGGATAAGTATACTCTAGGGGTCTTCAAAGATAACGATTTAATCGGCATTTCTACTTTAGAAACAAAGCCTTTCATTAAACAAGAACATAAAGCAAAAATCGGTTCCGTTTTTGTTTCCCCAAAAGCGCGTGGCCTTGGAGCAGGACGAGCTCTAATTAAAGCAATTATTGAAAATGCCGATAAACTACATGTAGAACAACTTATGCTCGATGTTGTAGTTGGTAACGATGCTGCAAAAAAATTATATGAATCATTAGGCTTCCAAACTTACGGCGTACAAGAGCGTTCATTAAAACATAACGGGCAATATTGGGACGAGGAACATATGGTTCTGTTCTTAAATGATTAATACTTCAATATAGTTTTTTAAAAGCATCTTCTTATTAAGGAAGGTGCTTTTTTCATTACAACAATGTAATCTTCATGTCACCTTTATCGATCGTACCAAACCTTTCCATTCATTATACTAAAAGTATAAAGTGACACTTTAATTAGTGAGGCACCAATCATGAAATGAACGTATAGCATTCAATTGATATATAAAGGAGAATGTGACATGAAACAAAACAAACGAGCTATGCTTTTAATATTTACTATAGCGATTGTAACTTCTGGGTTAGCGATTTTACCTTGGTTTATTATATAGAACTATTTCCCTAATAATGAAAAAAGCTTATTGCTTCTTAAGAAGCAATAAGCTTTTTTCATTATTATAAAATCCCCAAAATTTTATTTACACAACTTATAATAATAACCATAGATACGGCAATGCACATGACAACCGTATTACGATCTTGCTTTTCTTTTTTTGAAATTTCTTCTTTTGGATTCATGTGTATGATCTCCTTTTAAAAAAAGTGTGAGATAGGAAATTTTTCTTATCCGATGCGAGGTGAATACGAAAACCCTCTCTATCTCACATACACAATAGAATGGAATTGTCATTTTATAAATAAAATGACATGACGTTATGTCGCAACATAGGGTATTTTGTGTCGCTACGTTTTCTATTATAAAAAATAGTTGTGCAAAACTAGTGCATTTTTTATGTCAATTACTCTGAGCGAAAAATAACTCTTCCACTCAATCACATAAAAAGAGTTTTTTATTATTTTCATGTAAACTATACAAGTAGAATGAACAGTTTGGGGTGCACAAGATAATGGTAAAAATTTTATTAGTAGACGATGAAGAACGCATGTTACGATTATTAGATCTTTTCTTAAGCCCTCGCGGCTATTTTTGTATGAAAGCTACCTCTGGCCTTGAAGCACTAAAGTTAATAGAACAAAAAGACTTCGATATTATTTTGTTAGATGTTATGATGCCAACTATGGATGGATGGGATACTTGTTATCAAATCCGTCAAATTTCCAACGTTCCAATCATTATGCTAACAGCTCGTAATCAAAATTATGATATGGTGAAAGGTCTTACTATGGGCGCGGATGACTATATTACAAAACCATTTGATGAGCATGTATTAGTTGCAAGAATCGAAGCTATATTACGCCGTACAAAGAAAGATGGCTTCGTTAGCTTCAATGGTATTGAGTGGGATAAAACGAAACATACTGTCACAGTATATGATGAAAAAATTTCACTAACTCCTATCGAATTTTCTTTACTTGGACTATTTTTACAAAATACAAACCGTGCTTATAGCCGAGATGATTTAATCGAAAAAATTTGGGGTTATGAAACAGACATTGAATATAGAACAATCGATTCACATATTCGCAATATCCGTGATAAATTACGCAAAAAAGGATTTCCAGTTGAAAATTACTTAGAAACTGTCTATAAAGTCGGATATAAATGGAAAAGTGAATAATTACTTCGGTCAGTGGACAATAGTATACCACTGACCCTTTATATGAAATAAGGTATGGTGAGAAAATGAGTAAACTTTCACTTAAAATTGGGACATACTTTTTAATATTAGCTTTATGTATTGAAACAATTGCTTTTGTATCTTTTTACAAAAGCATTTCAACAATGCGGATTGAGGAAGAAACACTTGCTCTTTTAGAAAAAGGTAATCGCTATAGTAAAAAAATTACAAGCCGCACAAAGCGGAATGCAATTGCTAAAGAAAAGCAACACCCCGAACGCGCTGAATACAATAAAAACCCTAACCGTCCTATGTATCCAGATTTCGATATCGCGGATGCAGCTGCACACTTAGTAGAATCAGAATTAATTGCTAACTCTGATATAGCTATCATACTAACAGACAATAATGGCAAAATTATTTCCACTTCAGAACCCGTAACAAAGGCAATGCAGAAGCAACTTACTTGTAAAACAGAACCTATTCCAAAAGGCGGATTGATCGTCGAAAAGAACTGGAAAAAATCAAAATTCATCACAACGGTAAGCCCACTTAACACAGCAGAGTTTCAAGGGAAGTTATATATGTTATTAAAAACATCTTTCTTAGAAAATATGTTACTTAAACTCATGAAGCAATTTCTTATCATTGGTGTTTTGACAATTATTTTGACTACTATTTCTGTCTTTGTTTTTTCGCGTGTTATTACAGAACCACTTATAAAAATGAAGAGGGCGACAGAAAAAATGTCAAAATTAAATACGCCAATTCAATTAGGTATTAAACGGAATGATGAACTTGGAAGCTTAGCAAAAACGATTGAAGATTTATCCAGTGAACTGACTTATATGAAAAAAGAACGGAATGAATTTCTCGCTAGTGTTGCCCATGAACTATTAACTCCATTGACCTATATGAAAGGTTATGCGAAGGTAGCAAAGAGGGAGTCTTTAACGAAGGAAGAGCGTGAAGAATACTTACAGATCATTGAGGATGAAACTGATAGTGTAACCGATCTCGTCCAAGATTTATTTATGCTGGTGCAATTAGAACAACACCAGTTTGTTATAAAAAAACAAAAAGTGATTCTTCAACCATTTTTAGAACGAATGGTTGAAAAAACAAAAACAACATTAACAAATAAACAAATGCAACTCCATGTATATTGCAAAGATGATTTAGAAGTTTGCATAGACGAAAGACGTATGGAACAAGTTATGTTAAATTTATTACACAATGCTTATCAACATTCGCCAGAAAACACAACTATTACGATACGCGTGCTCACAGAAACAGATTCTTTTATAATAAGTGTAGCCGATGAAGGCGAAGGTATTCCTGAAGAAGATATCCCGCATATTTTTGATCGTTTTTATCGTGTTGATAAATCCAGAACGAGAGCTACTGGTGGAAAAGGCATCGGGCTAGCTGTTGCAAAAGAAATTGTAGAATTGCATAACGGTTCCATTCTAGTAACAAGCCAATTAGGAGTAGGAACAAACTTTATAATCGAGCTACCTTTTGAATAAGATGCGTGTGAAAACACCAGTAGTAGTAAACACTACTGGTGTTATTTTGTCATAAAATCAGCTCATATAAGCTAAGCTTTTGAAATTATTCTTATTTCAATATAAAATAAAGGTACATTTGCAAAGATTTGGAGGGTGATATAATTGGATATCCATGTATTAACAAAAGACGAAGCAGAAATTTATTTAGAACTTCGTGTAGAAGGATTAAAGCAAAACCCTGAAGCTTTCAGCTCTTCTTATGAAGATATTATTAATAAAGAGTGTGCGATTGAATATAAAGCACAAAAATTAGCACAAGATGAAAACTATACGCTAGGTGCATTTAAAGATGGACAATTAATCGGAGTTGCAACGCTGGAAACGAAACCATATGTAAAACAAGAACATAAAGCTAAAATCGGTTCTGTATATGTATCACCAAAAGCACGCGGACTTGGAGCAGGAAAAGCACTTATTAAAGAATGTCTTGAACTTGCTAAATCTTTAGAAGTAGAACAAGTTATGCTTGATGTTGTTGTTGGCAACGATGGTGCGAAGAAACTTTATGAATCATTAGGTTTTAAAACATTCGGTGTACAAGAACGTTCACTGAAATATAACGGACAGTATTGGGACGAAGAGCATATGGTCTTATTCTTAGATGAAAATAAATAATAAAAAACATCCTCATGCTTGGAGGATGTTTTTTACTTTCTTGTATACCATGCCTTATGTAATAATTGAATCGCTTTCGCAATTTCGTCTTCTGATAAAATCGCAAACCCAAGTAAAACTACATTTTCAGGCGCAGTACCGTCTTTATAGTACGTAGAAACAGGATATATTTTAATACTATATTTTGCAGCTTCTTTAATTAGTTCTTCTTCTCGCATTCCATTATGCACTTGTAATAAAATGTGTAATCCAGAATCTTCTCCTATCACTTCAACACGATTAGAGAAATATTTCTCTATTTCAAAAACAAGTCGATCCCTCTTTTTTCGGTAAACGACACGCATTTTATGAATATGTTTTTCCCAATAGCCTTCATTTAAAAACCTTCTTATCACTTCTTGGTCCATTCTTGAAACACTTTGCGTATAAAATAAATATTCCTTTTGATACTTTTCAATTACATTCTTCGGTAATACTATATAACTCATCCGTAATGAGGGTAACAAAGCTTTTGATAGCGTCCCCATATAAATAACTTTCCCATCTGTATCTAACCCTTGTAGTGCCGGAATTGGCTTTCCTGAATAACGAAATTCACTATCGTAATCATCTTCAATAATATACCTGTCTTCTTCTTTCTTTGCCCATTGTAAAAGCTGCGTCCTCCTCGTAATAGGCATAATCATTCCATATGGGAACTGATGAGAAGGAGTTACAAATACAACATTTGCATCGCTATTTTCTAAATCTGTCATACAAATTCCGTCCCTATCTAAAGACAACATTTGAACCTTCTTTTCTCCCTGTTCAAAAACGACCATTTTCCTATGATAACCTGGGTTTTCAACTGCATAATTACTCCCCTTCAACAATTGAAAAAGTAACTTCACTAATATTTGTGTTCCCGCCCCTAATACAATTTGACTAGCTGAACAACGCACACCTCTAGATTCATACAAATAGCTCGCAATTTCCTCCCTTAAGCTCAATTCTCCTTGAGAGTGTCCAAGAAAAAGCAACTCATTATTATGTGGCTGCCATACATCATTTATAAGCTTGCGGTACGTAGTGAACGGAAAAGTATCCGTATCAACCCCTGTTTGGGTGAAATCAAATTTATAGTTCTCCTCCCGAAACGATACTTCTTCTACTTTCGCTTCGCTTCCTTCTACATAAATCATTTGTTCAATTTTACATACAAAATAACCTTTTCTCGATGCCGATTCAATATAACCTTCTGCAAGTAATTGCTCGTAAGCTGCTTCTACTGTATTCTTACTCACTTGTAAATAGCTCGCCAGCTTTCTTTTAGCAGGTAATTTTGTAAAAGCCGGAATCGTTCCATCTTTAATCTCTTTTTTTATATACTCATACAATTGCACGTACAATGCTATTTTACTTTTCGTATTTAAATTAGGCGTTAATTCTAACATAATATCTGACCCCTTAATAAAACTAAAATCTGATACTTTTTACAGTACCAGAAATTATATATAATTCCTTGTATCATGTCACACATAAAAAATCAAATACTCGAGAGGGGATGCATGATTATGAACAACAATAGACGGATTGGACTCATTATGATTATTACAGGAGCTACCTTATGGGGATTATCTGGCCCGATGATTCAGTGGCTATTTCAACATACTAACGTATCATCAATTGATTTTTTAACAATTCGCTTGTTGCTTGCGGGGATATTTATTTTATCTTTCTTGCTTATAAAGAAACAAAACATATTTCAAATTTGGAAACATCCTAGACATTCCATACAACTTATTATTTTCTCTATTCTCGGCATGCTCGGTGCGCAATATGCCTTTATCGAAACAGTTCATATTAGTAATGCGGTCACAGCGACATTATTTCAATTTCTAGGCCCTGTTCTTATTACCATTTATGTCGCATTTGGACAAAGAAAATTCCCTGCTTCTATGCAACTACTCGCAATTATAACTGCCCTAACAGGAACGTACTTTATTATTACAAACGGTTCAATTGAAAATATTGTTTTATCGAAAGAAGCCATTATTTTCGGCCTATTAACAGCAATTGGCTTTGCATTTTATACCCTTCATCCAGCTTCTCTTATTAAAGAATGCGGAACAACTGTAGTAATTGGCTGGGGGATGTTAATCGGTGGCATTGCCCTGCTTATTTGTAATCGCTCGTTTGAATGGAATCAGCTTTCACAAACTTTTACACCAAAAACTTTTTCTATGCTTATTCTTATCATCATAAGTGGCACTCTTTCTTTCCTCCTTTATATCGGTAGTCTGAAATATTTAGCAGCAACAGAAACGAGCATTTTATCTAGCATTGAACCACTTGTAGCTGCCATCGTTTCAATCGCTTGGCTAAATGAATCCTTTGGAGCATATCAATTATTAGGCGGCGTATGTATCGTTCTTTCTGTTATTTTCTTAACGATGCCGCAAAAAGAGAATGAACCGACTTTTACAACTGAACAAATATAGAAAATGTCAAAAGAGGTCGTACAAAACTTACGACCTCTTTTTATACTTTAAAGGAATTGTCCCGCTTTCTAGCAAATACAATTACACTAACAATAAAAATTAGGAGTGTGACACCATGAAAAAAATCGGAACTATGCTACTTTTCTCTTTTCTCATCGCTGGATGCACACAAGCGCAACCTGATTCAGAAGCACCTAAAAAAGAAGCCATCGCAACGTCATCCACTCAAGTTAATGCACCTTCCTTCTTTCATCTTAGCGTTTTAAAAGATGTAAATTGGGAAGAAACACCCTCCTTCATACAAGAAAAAATACCTTTAAAAGGCATCGAAGAAAAAATCGCAATGGCTGATAGTCCTATTATCGCAAATGAAAAAAATGAAATGATGTGGTACTTTTTAGATCCTGAAATGCCAACTGGAAAACTATCTATTATTGCACTAAAACAAGGATCAATAACTCCAACACCCGTACTCTTTCAACAAGAAACTTCCAAACCAACTTGGACTACTTCAAATACAATTGATTCTACTACAAACGAACTCCCTCTCACTATGTCACTACCTTCATCTGGATTATGGGTATTAAATATATATGTGAATGAAAAATATTATGATCAGTTTGTAATTACCGCTGAGTAAAGTGACAAAACTAAAACACTTTCTTACAACAATGTAATTTCTACGTCATATACTTCGATAGTGTAAGTATCTCTCTTCTCTTATACTTATTAAAGTAAGAAATGACACAAGGAGAGATGAAAAAGATGATAGAAGTGATCGTAGCAGTAACTGAGGTTTTAGTAAATGGTAAACAAGTTGCAATGGAATTAAATAAATAGTGAAGACACACAAATAAATAATTTTACACTTCTTCATTATTTTGATTTCTTATCTCAAAAAAGCAGTGCCTTTTTAGGCACTGCTTTTAGCTATTAATAACTTGGTATTTTCATAATTTGCGCCACACCTGAATCAATGGCTGCTTTCGCTACAGCTTCCGCAACACTTGGAACAACTCTTTTATCTAACGGATTCGGGATTACATAATTCGCATTACGTTCTTCGTCCGTAATGATGTTAGCGATCCCATATGCTGCCGCTAATTTCATCTCTTCTGTAATATCAGTCGCGCGCACATCTAACGCACCACGGAATATCCCTGGGAACGCCAATACATTATTTACTTGATTCGCATAATCCGAGCGCCCTGTTCCTACTACAGCTGCCCCAGCCTCTAATGCATCCTCTGGGAAGATTTCTGGAATTGGATTCGCCATAGCAAACACAATTGCTTTCTCATTCATCGTTTGTACAAGTTCTTTCGTTAATACGTTAGGAGCAGATACGCCAATAAAAATATCAGCTTGATGAATCGCTTCTTTTAACGTTCCACGCACATATTCTCGATTTGTCTTTTTGGAAACTTCAATTTGTGCTTCGTTCATCCATGATTCACCTTCACAAACAATACCTTCTAAGCTAACTAACGTAATGCGCTTTGCACCAGCCTTTAATAATAATTTTCCAATTGCAATTCCTGCCGAACCCGCACCGTTAATAACAATTTTCACATTATCCATTTGTTTGCTAACAACTTTTAATGCATTAATAACAGCTGCTAAGACGACAATAGCGGTTCCATGTTGATCATCATGGAATACAGGAATATTCGTTTCTGCTTTTAATCGCTTTTCAATTTCAAAACAACGTGGTGCCGCAATATCTTCTAAGTTAATTCCTGCAAACGTAGGCTCTAAATTTTTCACAAGGGTAACGATTTCATCCACATCAGTCGTACCTAAACATAACGGGAAAGCATCTACATTCGCAAATTTCTTAAATAAAATACTCTTCCCTTCCATAACAGGCATAGCTGCTTTCGGTCCAATATTCCCTAAACCAAGTACCGCTGTTCCATCTGAGACAACTGCCACCATATTACCGCGTGCCGTATAGTCATACACTGTTTCTTCATCCGCCGCAATTGCTTTGCAAGACTCCGCTACACCTGGTGTATATGTCAGGCTTAAATCATCCGCTGAATTTACTTCTACTTTACTTGTAATTTCAATTTTCCCTACTAATTCTTTATGCAGTAACAATGATCTTTCATTAATTTGATTATCTAACATACTTATAATCTCCCCTTAATTTGACAAGCTAGCTATATGAATATAGCTAGCTTGTTTGATCATGAAAACATTTTTAATAAAATTGTCGCTGTTACAACCATTGCTGCCCCGCCTAAACGTGTTGAAATTTGCGCAAACGGCATTAATTCCATACGATTTGAAGCTGATAAAATAGCAACATCTCCAGTTCCACCTAAACCACTATGACATCCCGTTACAATTGCTGATTCAACTGGATACATTTTCATCACTTTCCCTACAAGAAAACCTGATGCTACCATTGTAAGAACAACTGATGCGCACACAACAACATACCCTACTGAAAGAACTGCTGCTACGTCTTTTAGCGGAATATATAGCAATCCTAGTCCAACCATTAACGGCCAAGTTAAATTCTTTGAAATAAATTTATATAAATGGAATGCTCCTTGCTCCATTTTTGCTGGCATTAATTTAAAGTATTTCACAAGTGCTGCTGAGAAAATCATAATGATTGCCCCAGGAATACCGATGAACTTAGAAGCAAATCCTCCGAAGATGAAGAACGTACACGCAATTAATAAACCTGCTCCCATTAATGAGAAGTCAATTGGCTTCTCTGTATTTTGTTCTTTTAATAATTCTGCCTGATTGTCTGTTTTCACTAATACACCGTTACCACTAAGCTCCGGTTTCTTCTCACCTAAACGCTTCATATAACCTGCACTCACGATTGCAAACATATTTCCAATAATAGCCGCTGGAATAAGCTGTGATACAAACGTTGCTGATGATTCATTTAAAATATCACTATAAGCTAGCGACAATGGTAAAATCCCTTCCCCAATACCACCACTCACAATTGGTACGATGATAAAGAAAAATGTTTGCTTCATTTCAAACCCAAATAGTGAACCGACCAATAATCCTACTGCTACAGAAGCTAACGTCCCTACTACTAAAGGTATAAACATACGAACGAAACCTTGTACTAATACTTTACGATTCATTCCTAAAATACTTCCGACTACTAAACAAGAAATATATAAATATAAAAAGTTCGATTTTTTCATTAACATAGTCGCGGCTTCCATTGAAGCTGGATTCATCCAGTTAAAAAATACAAGTAATGATGGAATAAATAATGAAAGTATTGCCGGACCGCCGATATTTTTTAAAATTGGAATTCTCATTCCAATGTCACCTAAGAAAATACCCATGATCATAATAACTGCAAATCCACCAATCATATCTGCTGGCAATTTATTATATACAGATGCCCCATAAATAATAGCAGCCAATACTACATATAACGGTAAAGGTATAACACCGATTTTTACATTCATAATTTTAGAAGCGAAAGATTCTCTTTGTACTTCATTTCCTCCAGAAAATGATACCGCTTCCACATTCTTTTGAATTCCCATATGGCACCCCCTTGTTTTCTTAATAACAATATTAAAACGCTTTCAATAGTAAAAATAGTTTTTGTAAGTTTTGTAATTGATTTTGTAATTAAAAAAAGTATAAGCGACTTATAATAAGTCGCTTATACGTAAAACTCTATTTTATTTTTGTCAATACATCTTAATTTACTCACTGGTCTTCCTACGTGTTGATACACCATTTCGTTTTCTAATACTCCAATTTCAGTCAAAAACATTACATACTTTCGAATAGAAACTCTTGAAACTCCAACTAATTGCGCCATTTCATCTGTTGTAAACGCTCGTCCATTCAGCGACTCGATCTTCTGCCAAATTAATTGCATCGTTTGCTTCGTTAATCCTTTCGGAAGCTCTTTAGTGACAGTAGGCTCTCTTTTTTCTTTTTGCAAAATTAACGAATCTAATTCCGATTGACTAATTTTTTGTTGTTCTTTCATGAAAGTAAGTTTTTCTCGATATATAGTTAATGCCTTTTTAAATCGTTCAAATGTAAATGGTTTAATTAAATAATCTACTACACCATATTGTAATGCTTTTTTAATACTCCCCATATCATGTACAGCTGAAATCATCATAATATCGATTTCTTTTTCTTGGTTCCGAATATACATTAAAAGCTCAAATCCAGTTTCTTCAGGCATAAAAATATCAAGTAATACTAAATCTACTTGTGATTCCTCTAATACTTCTATCGCTTCTTTAACGGAGTTAACTGCTTGAACAAGTTCAAACCCTCCTACTTGCTCTAAATAATGCGTATTTAACATTGCTACCATCGGGTCATCTTCTACAATTAAAACTTTAATCATATTTGCCTCTCATCCCTACCTTTAGGTATTTCAATTGTTATCGTTGTTCCCTTTCCTACTAATGAATGCATATGAATTTCCCCATTTATTCGCTGTATACTTTCTTTTACAAGATACAAACCATAACCACGGTTATCTCCCTTTGTGGAATAACCTTTCGTAAATAATGCCCCTATTTCTTCTTCTGGTATACCTTTCCCCGTATCTTGTACTGTAATGATTAATGTATCCCCATATTGTATCTCAAGTTCAACTTGCTTCTTTTCACAATTCGTCACTGCCTCTAATGCATTATCAATTAAATTTCCGACAATCGTAATTAGTTCATGAATACTACTTTCATCATCTATTTCCGGCATGTAAGAATCTTCACTTATGATTAATTTTATATTTTTCTCTCTAGCATAGCTAAGTTTCCCAAGTAAAAAACCAGCAAATACTGGACTTTTTATTCTCTCCATAACCCCACCAATTTCATATTGATGCTCTGATACCATACCGCTTATATACTTCTGTAATTCTTCATACTGCTTCATGTGTGTAAGTCCTAATACGACATGCATTTTATTCATAAATTCATGCGATTGTGCCCGTAATGCTTCCGCATATAGTCTAATACCAGTTAATTCTTCTGCTAATTTTCTAACCTCTGTTTTATCACGAAATGTTGCAATTGCACCAACTATTTCTCCTTTTACATATAAAGGAACACGATTCGTCACAATCGTAATTCCATAAATATTTTGTTCTTCGTTTAATTGTACCTCTCCCGTTTGTAATACTTCTTTTATACGTGAATTAGGCATATACAACTCAACATCTTTACCGATAAAATCTTCTTCAAGTCCACTTTTCTTAAACAATCGTTTTGCCTCATTATTTATTAAAGTTACATTGGCTTCTTTATCTACAGCAATAATACCTTCCTTTACAGATTGTAGCATCGTATTTCTTTCTTCAAGAATTTTCGCTATCCTGTGAGGTTCAAGACCAAATAAACTTTTCTTTATATGTCTAGCTAGCAATATTGCTCCTATAATTCCGACTAGTACTCCAACTCCGACACCAATGTAAATGATATATCTACTTTCCTTAACTCTCTCTTTTACATTATCTGCTGAAATACCAACGGCCACCGCTCCAAGTTGTTCACCTGTTTCAGAAAATACAGGTACAAACACTCGCATTGAAATACCTAAAGTTCCTTCTGCCAGCGATACATGTTCCTTTCCTTTCAATGCAGGCCCTTCATCTCCCCCAATAAAATGATGGCCTATTTTTTGAGGATTTGGATGTGATTTTCTTATTCCATTCATGTCCATAACTACAATAAATTGAACACCTGTGTTTTTTAATATTCTATTTGTATACGTTTGGATTGCAGAAGTATCTGCCTTCCCAATCAAACCATCGATTACAATTGAATCATTCGCCACAATGTGTGCAATTGTTTTTGCTTTCTCTGCTTGGCTATCCTCCGTCGTCCGTTCTACATTATGACTAATTAATATATCTGTCACAAGTAAAGAAAAAATTACAACTGTACAAACTAACAATGTAATCGTTTTCCATAAATTCCATAGTCTTTTTCTTTTTTTCATCCCGTTAATGACTCCCCTAATTGCTGAATAGAAAAATAAGTAAGGTGAAAATAATATCACCTTACTTATCTGCTGTTATTATACTTTAAATTTACTAGTCATGGCTTGTAGTTCTTCGGCCATCCCAGCTAAGTTTTGCGAAGCTGAACTAATTTCTTCCATTGAATTCACTTGTTCTTCTGTTGAAGCAGCAACACTTTGCATACTAGCTGTATTTTCTTCTGCAGCCGCTGCAATTTCATCAATAGCATTTGTCACTTCATTTGCATCTCCAGCAATTCTCTTCGTTGTTTCTACCATTTGATTAACTTGAGAAACAATATGTGTAGTAGAACTTAAAATTTCCGTAAAACTTACTTTCGTTTTTGTTACAACATCAAGGCCTTGTTGAACTTCTCCATTCACATTATCCATCGCCTTAACAGTATGTTCAATATCCGCCTTAATTTCTGCAATTAAATTTGCAATCTCTCCAGATGATTCTCCTGATTGCTCCGCTAATTTTCTAACCTCATCAGCTACAATAGCAAACCCTCGGCCCTGTTCACCTGCTCTTGCCGCTTCAATAGCCGCATTTAAAGCTAATAAGTTCGTTTGAGTAGCGATGTTTTGAATCGCTTCAGAAATAGCTCCTACCTGCTTTGATTTCTCATCAAGAAGTTTAATAATAGCATCTGACTCGGATACCGATCTAGAAATAGACTGCATTTGTTTTGCTGTTTGTTCAACCAATTCTTCCCCTTCTTCAGCTCTTTCTCTCGCATGTAATGAGGAGATAGAAATTGATTCCGCGCTTCCAGTTACATCTTGAATTGCTGTATTTACCTGTTGTAATGTAGCCGCACCTTCTTCAACACCTTGACTTTGTGATTCAGCCCCACCTGATACTTGTTCCATTGCAATTGTAATTTGATCTGTCGCATCATTTGCTTGCTGTACGCTCGCTGTTAACTCTTCAGCCGATGCAGCGACATGTTCTGCTGAAAAACTAATTTGAGTAATCACATCTTGTAAAGAGGCAGACATTTCATTAAATGAATTCCCTAATTTCCCTATATCATCCTTGGAATGGATTGTAATTTTCTCTGTCAAATCTCCCTTACTAATTTTATGTGCCGAGTCAGCTATTTTTCTTAATGGTCTTGTAATAGACTTTGTAATGAAATAAATTAATACACTACCAAATACAATAGCGATAGCAATGACAATCAAAGTCTTATAAAACACTGGATTCGCAGCTTGGGTAATTTCTTCGTCGAACATAACTCCAACTACTTTCCATCCTGTTTTCTCATTTGTTGCAAAGATTAAATTCTTTTTATCACCTTGTTCTGTATAAGACACATTTCCTTGTTTTTCTTCATAAATTGGTTTAATCCACGGATCAGTAACTTTTGCACCTGGTTTTCTAGATGGATGACTAACAATTTGCTTATTTTGATCTAGAATAACTGCATAACCTTTTTCACCAATGTTAATCATTTTGGAAATTTTTAAGATGTTATCTAAATTTAAGTTAATTCCTATAACACCTTTACCATCTTTTACTTCTTTAGCAATTGTCACTACCATATTTTTAGTAGATGCTGATTGATATGGTGCAGTAACAATTACTTTCCCTTTATTTTCATGTGCTTCTTTATACCAAGATCTATCTGTTGGATTATACCCATCAGCCATTTGGATAAATGGTTCTCTTATAAACTTTCCCGCCTGTGTTCCAATATAAATACCTTCTACTTCTGGATGAAGTTTTATATATTGCGCTAACTTCGTTCTTACTATTTCTTCTTGTCCGTTTTGATATGTATCCTCTGTTAAAATGTCTGCAAAGTACGCCGCATCAACAAATTTCTCTTCTATATTTTGAGAAATAACAGTATTTAAAACTGAAATATTTTCCTTTGCTTTACCTGTAATTTGTTGTTCAAAATTTGTTTTGGCAGTTTGATATGAAACACCACCGATAATAAGTCCTGGTATAGTTAAAATAAGAAAAAATGAAATGATTAATTTTTTCTTGATACTCATACATTTAACCCAGTTAAATATTTTTTGCATAATAAGCCTCCTTTATGTAATGTGAATACTTGTGTAATTTTATACAATTAACATATATAAAACAATATATAATGATAACATGTATTTTTTTTGTCAATTATGCATTTTTTCATATTCACTACTTCTAAAGATTTAATCATAAAAAATAAGAGAACTTCAGCTTATATAATAAGCTGAAGTTCTCTTATTTCTTGACAAAAAACACCCACAAAAACTCCTCTTACAGTTCCTTACATCTATTTCCTTACTAATTCATTTAGAGCTTTTCACATAACTAATCGCCTGACTCCCCATTTGCATCCATGCCTTTTCAAATTTTCCTCTCGGCACTTTTACATCTAGGCTATCCTCGAGAGGATCCCGAATATATACAAATTCTTCATCGTATCCAATCAGTACTACACAATGTTCATTATACGTAATAGAAACATCTCCGCTATTTGTTTCCCATGTAGTAAATTCATCTTCATCTAATGGCGCAAATGTTGCATTCGTAATCATAACTACCGGTTGTCCTGATTTTACACTCTTATAAAGTTCTTCTATACTCTTCCCTGTTAAGTCCACAGCTTTATTAGGTAAATACCTTTTCGCTAATTGAAAAAGTGGTCCGTGATATACACCATATCCAGATTCAGAAAAGGTATAAATATTTCCTACAAATCCTTCATTCGGATTCCCACGTACACCATCGTTCATAAAATCAACTTTCTTTATTTCATTTGCTAATTTCATCTTATCCACTGTAATGCCTGCATATTGTAACATCATCGCTAAGCTAGTCACTTCACAGCCTCTATCTAGCTCTGGTAATTGCTGAATTAAAGGTACATTCGATAAGATGACCTTTTCATCATTATTACTAAAATCTGCTTCTTTTCCGCTTTGTATATTGAAGAATGTTAACTTCTCCGCATACTTTGTAATACCATTTGTATATACATTCCATACTGCTATAGCTAGTAAAGCCATACATATATACCACTTCCATCTCCGTATCACTCTCACGCCCTTTTTAGTTCGTTAAATAAAAATAAAACGCGTCAGCATCCGTGCGAATCACCGGTACAAAATTTAGTTCTTTTCCTTTTTCAGGCTGATCTTTTTTAATTTTTTCTGCTAATTCTTGAACGTTCATATTCGTTTTATCCATATTAAGCTCATCTGCCATTTGTAACACTTTTTGTTCATTAATTTCGCTTAATACTTGATATATATCTTTACCATACAAATCAATATGATATTTTTTTGCTTCTTCCTGCACTTTTTGTTCGTACACTTCTTGCGCTAACGTTTCTATCTCTTTTCCTTTTTGTGAAATACCTAACTTCCCTGCTTCCTCTCTTACTTTCGTTCCATAGATTTCTTCCGCAATGTCCTCTATTTCTTTTCCATTTGTCGAAATGCCTAATTTATCCGCTTCATCGCTAATTTTAATCGTATTAATTTGAGTAATTAAATTTACAATCGTTGTATTCTCTATAGATATGCCTAGCTTTAACGCTTCTTGCTTCACTTTTGTTTCATAGATTTCTTCTGAAAGAGTTCCAACGTCTTTTCCTTCAATCGAAATTCCTAACTGTTCAGCTTCTCTTCCTACTTCCGTCTCATGAATTTCTTTTTCTAGCGTAATTTGTTCTTTCCCTTCTGTTTCAATACCTAGATTCTCCGCCTTTTCTTCTGTATGTACCGCATGTATCTTCCCATTATTTAATTGTTCTTTACTGCGCTGCGTGTAATTTGTCTTTCCTTTTGATGTTTCAGAAGGAGAGGCCCCCCCTAGTATGCTTAAGCTCATTACTCCAATAGTGAATACCGTCATCATTTTCTTTTTCAAAATTAATTCCTCCCTCTTACACTTTCTTTTCCATCATTCCCTATACATAATCGAAATAACATTATGATCGATATAATCTGCTCAAATACCTTTTTATAATCGCTTCTTCATGCAACGAACTTTCTGTATATAATACATGTTATAAATAGTTTCTTAACTTTCCCTTAAAAAAAGACGACCTTGTAAAAACAAGATCGTCTTCTCACTTATATTCTTTGGTTTTTAGGGAAATTCACTTCAAAACAAGTACCCTCTCCCCATTTGCTCTCTACTAATATTTTCCCATAATGCTTTTCTACAATCCAATTTGCGATTGAAAGGCCTAATCCCGCTCCTTCTGACGCACTTCTCGCTTTATCACCTTGATAAAAACGATCAAATAATTTTGGGATGTCCTCATCTTTAACCCCTATCCCGTCATCTTTCACCCGTATACGAATTGAGCTGCTCGTTTGCGTACAATCGATTTGAATATGTCCGCCCCCATTTGTATACTTCATCGCATTATCTAACAATATGACCATCATTTGATGAATTCTCTCTCTATCACCCATAAATGATATGTCATGTTCTACTTTCAATATCATCTCTTTTTCTTGATATGAAGCAATTTCCTTATATGGATCTACTATTTCTTCTAACAATGTATCCATTTGAAATGTTTTCTTATCCATCTCAATTTGATTAGAATCCGAACGTGCTAACAATAATAAATTAGTTACAAGCTTAGATAACCGTCTACACTCCTTTGAAATCGTAGAAATATCCATCGCTTTTTCTTCTATTGTCGCAGATGGTGACTGAAATAACACATCCGTTTTTGATTGAATAACTGCAAGTGGTGTCCTTAATTCATGTGATGCATCCGAAACGAATTGCTGCTGTTTTTCCCACGAATTTTGAATGGGTATGAGTGCCCTACCGGCTAAGAAAAAGCCGATGCCTATTGCACATAAACTTCCTACACTACAACCAATAACAAGAATTAAAAATAAAGTATTTAACATTTCTTTTTCAGCTGTTATATCGCGTACAATTTGAACTATTTTTGTATCTTGTTGAAATGCAAACGTTCTAAAATATTGCCCTTGCACTTCTATATCTTGCAAAGTTCCTAATTTCTTTGGAGAAAACTTTTCCAAATTATCTTCAAAGATAAAACGGCGTTTGCCGTTTTCAATACCTATCTCCACTGTGTTTCCAAGCCAAGTTAACTCCGTTATCCTTGGATCCCCAATCGGAGGATATCCCCTAATTTTTTTAGGTAGTTTTTTATCATCTGAATTCTTTCTATGCTGAACAGATTTTCCTATCGATTTATCTACTTCATTATAAATACGATTATATGTGTATGAATAAATGATACTGCCTAATACACCTATTAAGATAATAAATACTAATGAATTCAATATAGTCAATCGAATGCGTGTTTTCTGAAACATGCTTCCCTTTTTCATTGTTCTTTTAATATATATCCAATACCTCGAACAGTTTGAATATCTTTCTGATAACCGAATGGCTCTAATTTTTTACGTAAATGATGTACATACACTTCTACAATTGCTACTGTCGTATCTGAATCAAATCCCCAAACACGATCAAAAATTTGTTCACGCATTAAAATCTTTCCGCTATTTTGAACAAGGTACTCTAGAAGCTCATATTGTTTTAATGTTAACTTCATGCTTTGTCCATCTACTTGAACGTCTTTATCTTTTCCGAACAGTTCAATCCCTTTATAACGAATAGTCTGCTTTGTTGTTAAACTACCGCTTCGTCGTAATAAAGCGCGAATTCTCGCTTTTAACTCTGGAGCCTGAAATGGCTTAACGATATAGTCATCCCCACCAAAGTCCAAGCCTTTCACGCGATCTTCTAAAGAATCTCTCGCTGTCAAAAATAGGACTGGTGTTTCAATCTTTTCATCACGTATTTTTTGAATTACTTCAAAACCGTCCATTTCTGGCATCATCACATCAAGCAAAATGGCGTCATATATATTTTGTAATGCTAGAAATAATCCATCTTCTCCATTCAATGCTGTATCTACTTCAAATTCATCGCGTAATATTTGGACAATAGACTCTAATAAAGAAGCATTATCTTCTACTACGAGTAAGCGCATATTCTCACCTTCCACCATATTGTTCAATTCTATTTATAATTACATTTTAACGTTTTTCTCAATATAAAATTTGAAAGATTTATTATAAAGATTCTTCCTTAAATTTTTCTTAATAAAAAATTGAAAGAAATAAGATTCCCCTTATCTCTTTCAACTTTTTACTACGTACACCTTTTTACTCGGCAATTCTAAACAATTTAATTGGCCACCATATACAGCACCGCCATCAATCCCTATAATACGATTACTCCCAAAATACACGCCGCAATTCTCACTACCATGAAACGTTTTTGTTTCCGTATGACCAAATACAACAACCTTTTCACCACTATACCCACTATGAAACTAATTACGTATCCACATTAACGTATATGGTTCACATTCCGAAACTCGCTTCAATGGCTCAACACCGGCATGTACAAATATATACTCTTCTGTTTCAATGTAATGATCTAATTCTTGAATAAATTTTACATGTTCCTCTAAAACATGCGATTGTAAAATTGGTTTTTGGAAAACTTCTTCATTAACCACAATATCTTCTTCTACAAAGCCATAGCTGTATAAAGTCTTATCTCCACCATTCCTTTTTACCCAATGATTCCATGAACGTTCCTCATCAGTCGTTAATGCCTTAATCATCATATCTTCATGATTGCCCTTTAGAATGAGGGCTCCCTCTTCTTTTAACTCTTTTACCTTTTCAATTACTGCACGCGCATTGGGACCACGATCTACATAATCCCCTAATAAAATCAATTGATCCTGTCTTGCATCATATTGAGCTTCTTCTAATAACTGTTCGAACTTTTCTATTTCTCCATGAATATCACTAATAACAAGAATTCTTTTCATATTATCCCCTTCTTTCTAAGCCACTCTCTTTCTAATTATAGTTTAAAACAACAGAAATTTCTGAATCCATATTCAAAATCACATTTATTACAAATAAAACGATTGTCCTTACAACAATGTAAGTCTCTTGTCATCCAATTCGATAGTTGCAAGTGCTATATTTCCTTATACTAAAAGTAAGAAATGAAACAAAAAACAAGGAGAGATGAGACATGAAAAAAGTGATGGAAGTTGTAGTAGCGGTGGCAGAGGTTTTCGTAAATGGCAAACAAGTTGCAATGGAGTTAAACAAATAATGAAAAGGACAAGATTCATTCTAGACCCTTTACTCATATAAAAGAGATAAGACTTCTTCATTTTTTTGATCCCTTATCTCCTTGAAAAAGCCGTATCCTTTTTCGGATACGGCTTTTTCTTATTTTTGACTCGTACGAGCTGAAATACTAATTGCTCTATCAGTTGCTTTGGCAGCTTCATCTAACGCTTCTTTACTATTCTTTCCGTCATACATTGCTTCTAATGCTTTTACAACTGCATCTCGTGATTCTGGGAATACATTAATTAATGCTCCTTGAGTTGCTGGAGATTGCTTCGTCGCTTGTAATTGTTCCACTGTTACTTTTAGCTGTGGATATTTTTCATATTGCTCTTTTACTAATGGTTCATTGTATGCATCTGGATTAATAGAGAAATAGCCTGTTGCAGTATGCCATTTTGCTTGTACGTCTGGCTTCGTTAAATATTTCATAAAGTCCCAAGCACCTTGTTGTGTTTCTTCTGAAACCATATTCGTCATCCATAATGATGCTCCGCCAATAACAACACCATTTTGTTTCGAATCCTCTGGATATGGAATATATGACACGCCTACATTAAACTTAGATGCATCAATTAAGTCGCGAACACCAGCTGAAGAATCTAAATACATAGCAACTTGTCCAGACTGGAACGCGGCACGAATATCATCCCAACTTGCTCCATATTTTCCAAGTGCGCCAGCTTTATTTAAATCATCTAACATTCCAAATACTTTCTGTCCTTCTTTATCGTTAAATACCGCCTTCTTTGCAGCATCTTTGCGACCGTTTTCGTTATCTACATATAAAGCACCTTGTGTCGCTAACAATTCTTCAAAGAACCAACCATAATTCAGCATGGAGAATCCATATTGTTTTACATTTCCGCCTTCTTTAATCGTTAACTTTTTCGCTGCTTCTTGTAATTCCGCATACGTTTTCGGAGCTTTTTCTGGATCTAAGCCCGCCTTTGCGAAAGCATCTTTATTATAAATTAGTACTGGTGTAGATGAATTAAATGGCATAGAATACATTTTTCCATCAACTGAATAATAATTTGTAATTGCTTTTTCCAACTTTGAGGTGTCGTACTTATCTTTTTTTATCCAACTATCAATTGGCGTAATCTTTTTGCTATCAATCATATATTTTGTTGTAATTTCACTCGACTGAACAAGAGCTGGCGCTTCTTTCGTAGCAGACATCGTTCTAAATTTCGTTAAAGACTCTTCATATGTCCCTTGGAACTCTGCCTTTATCTCGTATTTATTCTGTGACTTATTATAGTCTGCAACAAGCCCATCTAGTACGCCTTGTGTTTTTCCACCCATCGCATGCCAAAAACGAATTACAGTCTTATCACCATTTTTTTCAACTGGTGCTACTTTTGCCTGCGCTTCAGATTTCCCCTCCGTTTTACTACTTGAACAAGCGGCACTAGATAATGCCATTGTTGCTGCCATTAATAGAGCAGCACCTTTTTTAACTAAACTCATTTTAATCTCACCTTCTCTTGGTTATTTAATTGCACCTTTTGTTAATCCTTGTTGTAATTGCTTTTGCCCTACAAATAGTAAAATCAGTGTTGGAATGACAATAACCGTAACACCGGCCATTACGCTTCCCCAATCAGTTGCAACTTCTTGAGACTGAAGCTGCTTTACACCAATTTGAACTGTTCTTACTTTTTCATCAGTGGTCACTAAGAGTGGCCATAAGTACATATTCCATGTTGTTAAAAAACTATATACTCCAAGCGTAATAAAACTCGTTTTACAATACGGAATTACGACGCTAAATAAAAACCTTACATTTCCAATCCCTTCAATAAAAGCTGCTTCTTTCAGTTCATTCGGAAGCGTCATAAAATGTTGACGTAACAAGAAAATACCGAAAGCTGTTGCAAAAAACGGCACTGTCATCCCAGCAAAGCTATTGATCCAACCGAAGTTTTGAATCGTTAAAAAGTTCGGTACCATCGTTGCTTCCCACGGAATAAGCATCGTTGAAATAAACAGGAAGAAAATAAGGTTTCTTCCTTTAAACTGTAAAAAGACAAAAGCATAAGCCGCTAAGCTTGATACGATAAGTTGTCCAATCATAACGACTGTCGATACAACTAAACTGTTGTACAAGTATGTCAAAAGCGGTACTTTTTGAAAAATATTAATAAAATTATCGAAAGTAAATTGGGTCGGAAATAGCCTTCTCATTTGAATATCATCTGGTGTCATAAAGCTTATTAAAAACGCATAGAGTACAGGAAAAAACACCATTACTACACTAATAATGAGCAGCATATATAATAGGAAATTTTGTTTCCACTGTTTAACGATCATTTATAATGCACCTTTCTCTCAGCAAACTTAAATTGAAGTAATGTAGCAATGAAAATGAAAACAAATAATATCATCGCTTGTGCACTTGCTGTTCCAAATTGATGATTCACAAACGCCTCTTTATAAATCGAGTACACAATTAAATTTGTTGCATCATTTGGTCCACCGTGCGTTAAAATATCAATTTGTCCAAAGCTTTGGAACGCACTAATTAACGTTACTGTCACGATAAAGAATAAAGTTGGTGATAGCATCGGTAATGTAACACGGCGAAGCTTATATAAATAGCTAGCGCCATCTATAGATGCACTCTCATATAAAGACGTATCAATATTTTGTAAACCACCTAATATAACTAAAAATGCAAATCCTGTATTCACCCAAACCGTTGTAACCGATACAGAGAACAATGCCCAATCTGGACTCGTTAACCATGCGATTGCAGGTAGATTCATAGAGGCTAATATATTATTAAATAACCCGACACTTGGATGAAATAAAAATAGCCAAATCACCGCACTAGCAGCTACTGATATTCCCATAGTGGAAGAAAATAACACACGGAATAACCCAATACCTCTTACTTTTCCATTTGCAATCAATGCAAGAAATAAAGCGAATATAATACTCGTAGGCACTGTATATACAACAAATAATAAAGTTGACTTTATGCTTTTGTAGAAAGCAGGATCAGAAAATAAGTATTGATAATTTTCTAAGCCAACAAAAAGATTAGCTTCTCCGTGTATATCTGTTAAATAAAAGCTATAGTAAATCGTCCTAAATAATGGATAAAAAAGAAAAATCGAAAATAGTAAAATAGGTGGCGCCAAAAATAATAATCCT
Organism: Bacillus sp. EB106-07-01-XG149; assembly: GCF_058791555.1. Taxonomy (NCBI): domain Bacteria; kingdom Bacillati; phylum Bacillota; class Bacilli; order Caryophanales; family Bacillaceae; genus Bacillus; species Bacillus sp. EB106-07-01-XG149. The sequence continues at coordinate 178,941 of NZ_JBYTDP010000006.1, forward strand.
ATTCTTAAATCTTTCGTTTTACTCCATAAACTCTTCTTTTTTGACACTTTTGCTTGTGCTGGTAACTTGCCTACCTCAATCATTATTTCGCCACCACTTTCAACTCTTCTTCAGCTACCACTTTTAATCGTTCATTCGTATTTTGGTGAAAGAAGCATAACTTATCTTGCGAGAATAATAATTTTACTTTGTCACCTTTGTTCAGGAGTAGCTGTCCAATGACTTTTGCACTCCAAGTTATTCCATTTACCGCGAAATTTAATATAGATTCGTTCCCTAATACTTCTACAGATTGTAACGTGACTTCTTGCCCTTCCCCAGACAGTTCAATATGTTCAGGACGCATGCCTATTCGAATTGTTCCTTCTGGTAATTGCTTTAACAGTCCATTAGATAATGGAATTTGCAATTGCCCTATATGTAATACACCTTTTTCTTTGTCCATTTCTCCATCATTTATATTCATCGAAGGAGACCCTATAAAGCTTGCAACAAATTCATTCGCTGGTTCGTTATATATATCAAGCGGTGTTCCAACTTGCTGTATGCTTCCTTTATTTAAGACCATGATACGATCTCCCATAGTCATCGCTTCTATTTGATCGTGAGTAACGTAAATCATTGTAATTCCTAACCGTTGCTGAATTTCTCTAATTTCAATCCTCATTTGCGCACGTAATTTCGCATCTAAATTCGAAAGTGGTTCATCCATTAAACAAATTGGTGCTTGACTCACGATCGCCCTAGCAAGCGCAACACGCTGTCTTTGTCCCCCTGATAATTGTCCTGGCTTCATTTTTACATACTCTTTCAGTCCTACCATTTCAATTGCTTCCATTAATCGCTTTTGTCGCTCTTCTTTTTGTACTTTTCTTACCTTAAGTCCGAATAAAATGTTTTCTTCTACAGATAAGTGTGGATATAGCGCATAATTTTGAAATACCATTGATAGATTACGGTCTTTCGGCTCTAAATCATTTGCAACATGTTCATTAATAATTAAGTCCCCCGAAGAAATCTCTTCTAAGCCAGCAATCATTCGTAATAGTGTACTTTTCCCACATCCTGAAGGTCCAACTAAAACAAAAAACTCGCCCTTTTTAATGTGAACCGATACACCTTTAACTGCTGTCTCTTCCGCATTTTTATACACCTTTGAAACATTTTTCAATTCAATCACAAGATTGCACTCCTTTTTTCTTCGTGTATCCATACTTCATAATGACTCGTTGAAATTGCACTTGCTCCTGCACGAATAGCAATTTCCGCATCTTCTCGTGTTTGAATCAGTCCGCCTGCAATAATAGGAAATTCTATTTCTTCTGCTAACTGCTTAATAATGGAAGGCATAATACCAGGCATAATCTCTACCGCATTCGGTTTAGTCGTTTTACAATTCTCAATTGATTTTGTAAGAGATAAAGTATCAACAATAAAAATGCGTTGAATCGTTTTTAATCCAATTTTATTAGCATTTCGAATTGTCGAACCTTTTGTTGAAATAATACCCTGCGCCCCGATAACATCTTGAATATACAAAAGAGCTTCCTCTGTATTTGTATTTAAACCTTGTATAAAATCACAATGAAGAAATACATCATGTCCATGCTTCTGTAATTCATATACACGCTCTGGTAACTCCAGCATTGAACCAGTCATAAGAAAAACTGTTTTCGGTAATTTTTTGTATGTTTTGTACCCTTTCCAATCTTTTATCATCGCGATATAAGGTTCTTTAAACATTCGTTCCACCTAGCTTTTCTATTTTTATCCAAACTAAAAACACCTACTTACATAGAACACCTTTCTCCTTATTTGAACTCTAGGAAATAGAGCACACCTAAGAAAGTGGCACGTTATATGTAAGCGGGTGTTCTCAAATGTTCTCTACCCTAGTTATTCTGTTACCTTTACTATATTACGCATTTATTAAGTCAGTTTTGATAGATTGTTAATTAGATGTTAATCGAATGTTAATATTCACCATATTTTTTAACAATAATCTAAATATACGAATGAACCCCAACAGCAAACAACTATTTTCAAAATTTAAGTGATATGCAAATTCATTCCATAGTTAATCAGTTTTAGTTTTCTCGCAACTGCTTGTGAAGCATAATTATCCCAAGAAGTACTATAAAGTGGAATGCGTTTTTCTTCTTGTATCGATATCGCCCATGCTGTAACAACATCAGTACCATATCCATTCCCTTGAAACTCCGCTAAAGTTTCCACACTCGCCTCAGCAGCTAGAGGCGTACTCCTAGCACTGCAACATATAGAAACTACCTTTTCATTTTTTACAATTGCAAAGTAAGGTTGCCTCCATTCCATCTGTTCTATTAGATTAGGAAAATTTTCTCGCAAAAGCCCTTTATTCTTCTCTGTTATCTGTATTGCTCTAGTTGGCTTATGTAAATTATTCGAGAACATGAAAGCAGGGCCCATCCAAATATTTTTCACTGTTCTTTCTTCATTTAATACATCAATGATCTTTGCTATCTCTATATGATTTGAAGGTTCTCGAATTAATTTCTCAATCTTACCTACCGTTCCATCATCCAGATCACAATGATATCTCGTTATACTCCCTTCACGAGTTCTGCCAAGAAAAAAGCGTGGTGCTTTCGGATTCCCTTGTTCATTTACATATTTCATTTTTCCTACTTGATTATGAACAAATAAAACCTCTACCTGAATTGCTATTAAATCAAGTTCTGAAAGCCTCATTTATATCCTCCTTAGTTACTCCATATACCATTCATAATCTATTTTTCATGCACAAAACAAAAATCCCATTCAAATACACATTACTGAATCCATCATACTAAATGACTTCTTCATTCTGTCTATCTAAATGAGATTATTTCGTACTTTTTATTTCTTTATCTTGTTATTCCACTGGTTGTGGTTGTGGCTGTACGACTTCATTCGCTCCAGCTAACCTCAACATATTTGCAATATCTTTAAAACCTCTTTTTTCAGCATATTGCAGTGGCGTAATATTTTCCTTATTGGCCATATTTACATCTGCCCCGTGGTCAATAAGCATTTGAATTACTTTCTTATGATTTTCACTACCATTTCCTAATACGATTGCTTCTACTAAAGCCGTTCCACCACGAGCATTTCTATAATTCACATCAATATCTGTATGCTCTAACAATTCTTTTACAACCTCTATATGGCCACGTTCAGATGCAGAAATGAGTGCTGTTCCACCTGATTTAGTAATTTCTTTCGTATTAACCCCTGCATTAATTAGTAGCTTTACAATGTCTGTATATCCTTCTCTACTTGCATAAAGAAATGGATTACTTTGTTTCTCATCTTTACTTTCAATATTAGCACCTGCACCAATTAATGCTTTAACTGTCTCTACATGATTTTGATACGTTGCTGCAAGGATAGGAGTTTCTCCGTTGTCACCTTCTACGTTTATATTGGCTCCATCTTGAATCAGCTTCATAGCTGTTTCCGTGTCGCCAAGAGTCGCAGAAAGTAGCAACTGTTTGTCCATTAAATTTATACTTTTTTCTTCTTTAGGTTCTTCCTGTTCTTTATGCTTTTCTTTTTTCTTTTCGTTTTTCACATGAACCGGTTTCGATTCTGGCTCCTCTTGCTTATCGCAAGCCACTACCGTCATTAAAAGTCCTAATAACATACATAATAAAATTTTTTGTTTTCTCACAACTACAGCTCCTATGAAAGATAATGTTTTCTTAACCATTCCTCCATCACATACAATAACTCTTCTTGAGTACATTTATCCATAAGCCCTTTATATTCCTTCTTTAATCGGATTATCTTAAAACCTATACTATGTTTCTCAACCTATTGGAATGATGTGCCTGATGGCCTCATCATTAACATTATGAAGCAATTAGTTTAGCACGATTTTACCGCATTTGTATACATTTCTAAAAAGTACATAAATGATTGCTTTAGGTTACTATATTCCATTGTAACCGTTCTTCTAAAAATTTTACACCTTTTCTATATTTGCACCTGAGTAATAATAAAAAAAGACAACTATATAGTTGTCCTTTTCTATTATTAATGATGTCCACCGTGATTTCCTTTTTTCGGGTTCCCCATCATTTCTTTATTCATTTCCCATTTATGCTCTGCTAGCTCTTTATATGAAAGAACTTTCCCTTTATAGTTAGACACAAAGCTTTCTGCATCCTTTTTATTTTCAAATGAAATGACATTATAGGCCATCGGTGTCTTTATTGTTTTATCATATACGTAAGTCGCATCTTCTAATGAAATCCACTCTTTCGAATCATAATCTCGAACAAATTTTTCTTTCGTCTTTTCACCTGGATTAATCTCCATCCATTTATACATACAACCGATATCATCAAACTTTAACGCTTTTCCATTTTCTAAAATGACTTCTGTTGCAAATTGATTATCCATTACCCCAATTTGGCAAATATCACACTTATCATGTTTCTCATCAATTGCTACAGCCTCTGCTTGTTTCTTACCACATCCTACTATTGTAAAGACAAAGAATAAGCATATAGCAAACATCACATACTTTGTTCTCATTTTATTTCCTCCCTAACCGCATCTTCCACAAAGAGAATATCAAAAACTTGTGTGAGATTTGTGAAAAAACAATGTACTTTTTGTAATATATGGAACAAAAAAGATGTGCAGTCATTTCTACACATCTCTCATCATTCACAACCTGTAATTAATAAATCATCTTCTAACTTAACTAATAATATATCTGTATTAATTTGTTGCCCAACAACTACATTTACTAATCTTATATTTCCACTAATACCGACCGCAACTTTTTCAAGCTCACCGTTATTTTTTCGGATCATCATTAAATTTTCCCACTCATATACGTAAGAAGATTCATTAACAAAAATCTCTTCTACTTTTCCTTCATAAGAACTATAAATCTCTTCAATTCTCGTTTTCATATAAAATCTACTCCCTATTTCACACTTCAATATTTTCATCTTATTCTACCATTCTTACGGAGAGCAGCTTACTTTTTAAAAATTCAAATTAACTACCGTGAACAAAATGACCAAAATAAAAATTATGCTTCTAATGATGTTATTTTTCAAATTATTTACCATTTGAATGAATGCTTTTATGATAAATAAAAAACACTTTTTTCTGAATTTTCATTACATTTTGAAAGCGCAATCATTTTTGAGGGGGAGATTACATGTTAGCACTACTTGGATTTGCGATGGTATTTGTCTTTATGTTTTTAATTATGACGAAACGTATGTCGGCACTAGTAGCATTAATATTAATTCCAATTACTTTCGCATTAATTGGTGGTTTTTATGCAAATATGGGACCTATGATGTTAGAAGGAATTCAAAAACTAGCACCTACTGGTATTATGCTTATGTTTGCTATTTTGTATTTTGGAATTATGATTGATAGCGGTTTATTCGATCCTGTCATTAGTAGGATTTTAAAATTTGTAAAAGGAGATCCTTTAAAAATTGTTGTTGGTACAGCGATTCTTACTATTATCGTTTCATTAGATGGGGATGGAACAACAACGTATATGATTACGGTTTCCGCAATGTACCCATTATATAAACGCCTTGGAATGAATCCACTTATATTAGCTGGGGTTGTTATGTTAGGAGCAGGAGTGACAAATCTTACACCATGGGGCGGACCGACAGCTCGGGTTATGAGTGCTCTTGGACTAGACGCATCAGAGCTCTTTACACCACTTATACCAGGAATGATTGCTGGTGCAATTTGGGTCGTTTTCGTTGCTTACTATCTTGGAAAAAAGGAAAGAAAACGATTAGGAATTATGGATGTACAATATTTAAAACAAATGCAAACGATGGATGAGCAAGCTGCAACAGTAGAAGCTGCCGTTCATAAACGCCCTAAACTTCTATGGATTAACTTTTTATTAACTGTTACCTTACTTGTTTGTCTCATACTAGAAGTTATGCCGTTACCTGTTTTATTTACAATCGCTTTCGCTATTGCTGTTATGCTTAACTATCCAAACTTAGAACAACAGAAAGAACGTATTGCTTCTCACGCAGGAAACGTATTAGCGGTTGTTTCTCTCGTATTTGCCGCTGGAATTTTCACTGGTATTTTATCAGGAACAAAAATGGTAGATGCAATGGCTCAAAGTGTAGTTACTCTTATACCTGACGCTCTTGGGCCACAACTACCGATTATTACAGCTCTTCTTAGTATGCCGTTCACATTTTTCATGTCCAATGATGCATTTTACTTCGGGGTACTACCTATTTTAACGAAAGCTGCGGCTGCTTACGGAATTAGTGCAGCTGAAATGGGACGCGCTTCATTACTCGGGCAACCTGTTCACTTATTAAGTCCTCTTGTCGCTTCCACTTATTTATTAGTCGGAATGGCCAAAGTTGATTTTGGTGAACATCAACGCTTTACGTTACTTTGGGCTGTTGGAACGACAATGGTGATGTTAATTACGGGAATTGTAATCGGAATTATTCCAATATAAGACGTAAAAAACAGTAGAAGAAATGTAATTCTCTACTGTTTTTTTGTTATGAAGAAACAAGAAAATACCTTCTTTCTGGTCTCCCTACACTCCCATATATAAGCTCCGCATGAACTTTCTTTCCAGATATTAAATACTCTAAATAGCGCCTCGCTGTTGATCGGCTTACCCCAACCATTGAGCTTAACACTTCTGCCGTAATACCTTCTTCATCAACTGTTAACATATGCTTTTTTATTTTTGCTAAAGTTAAAGGATCTATCCCTTTCGGGGCATATTCTATTTCATTTCCCTTTACGCCTCTTTGAGACCATAAATGTTCAATTTGCTCTATAGATAATTGATTAGTTTTCTTTAACTGCACAATCTTTTTTTGGTAACTTTCCAAACTCGCCCTAAATCGATCAAACATAAGTGGCTTTACGATATAATCTGTTACTCCGCCTCGTAGAGCGTGCCTCACCACATCTGTTTCCGATGCAGCTGTAATCATAATAATATCTGTATCATGCAAATTATGCCTAATATATGTGACAAGTTCCGTTCCTTGCATGTCAGGTAAGTACACGTCTAATAAAACGAGTTGTGGCTTCACAAACTCTAGCCATTCTTTCGCTTGTTCTCCAGTCGTTGCTGTTCCAATTACTTTAAATCCCTCAATCTTTTCAGTAAAACGACGATGAATGTCCGCAATTCGAATATCATCTTCTACAATCAATACTTCAATCTCCTCACCCATTACAATTCGCCTCTCTCTTTTGGTAATGCAATAATAAATAATGCACCACCTAAATCCCCTTTTTCGATTGCAATACTTCCATTTAAATCTTCTACTAACTCTTTCACTTTTGCTAATCCATATCCTCGTTTCCCGCCTTCTTTCGTAGAGAAGCCTTTATAAAATATGCTAGTAATGACTTCATCATGAATCCCTTGTCCTGAATCTTCCACTTCAATTACTATCTCTTCTCCAATATCAGTTACAAACATCCTTACCTTCTTATCATTCTCTTCATTTCTTTCAATTGCTTCAAATGCATTCGTAATTAAATTTCCTAAAATAGAAACGACGTAATTACTCTCAATATGCGGGCTTAATTTATCTAAGCTACTTTCTCGATCTAGCATAAAATCAATCTTTAACTCTCGCGCTCTATTATAGAATCCAATTAAAATTCCACCTAACCATGGATTTTGAATTCGCTTCATAATAAATTGAACAAAATCTTGATATACCGCTGTTTCCTTATGAATAAGCTCTAAAGCATCTTCATATGATTCTAACTGGATAAGACCTGAAAGCGTATACAACAAATTGTTATATTCATGCGTTTGCGCTCGTAATGCCTCTGTATATTGCTTCGTCTGAGATAACTCTGCTGTTAACTGATCCATTTCAGATTTCAAACGTAAGCTCGATACAACGCCAGTTACTTTATTTTTCACTTTAATAGGTAGACGGTTCGCAATAACAGCCTGCCCTTTTATATTTAATTGACGATCAAACTGTTCTTCACCAGTTTGAAGTACATCTAGTATCGTTGAATTAGGAATTACATTTAAAATAAATTCTCCAATAATATTACGCTGTTCATCTAACGAAAGAATATCATAAGCCGCTTGATTGACTAAACTAATCATGCCATTGTAATCAATGACAATAATCCCTTCACGTACAGATTGAATCACTGTACTATGCTCTTCATATAAAGATGAAATTTCTTCTGGCTCCATCCCAAACATCATTCTTTTTATACTTCCGGCTAAATATATAGAACCAATTATCCCGATTAAAAGACCTATTACTGTAATCCAAAATACACGCTTTCCATATACTTCTACCGCTCCATGAATATCATTCATTGAAAATCCAACAGACACCACGCCTATAATTTCATTTTCCTGATTACGGATTGGAACTTTGCCGCGTAATGAAGGACCTAATGATCCAGTTGCTTTCGAAATATAAGATTTTCCTTCTAATAGAACTCCTTTATTATCTCCACCAACCATTGCTTCTCCTATTTTATCTCGCTTAGGATGTGCATATCGAATCCCCTCTTTGTTTCCAACTACAATAAAATCAGCATCTGTATCAATTCGAATTTTTTCTGCAATTGGCTGAATAATAGAAGCTGGATTTTCTTTTTGAAAAGCTTCCGTTATTTCAGGTATAGCAGCAACTGTTTTTGCAACATGCAAAGCCCGTTTACCAATTTGCTCTTCTACCGTTTCAGACAATATATAATAAAATAAATAACTCGTTAACAGAAGTACAACTAGAATAAGTGTACTAATTGTTAATGTAATTCTCGGTTGTAGTTTTAATTTTTTAAGCCTCAAAACCATTCCCCTAACATAATTAAAGATAGAATTTAACGAAAATACAGTCTTTTATAATTTTACCTAATCATAACACGGTTACTCTATATTTCTTTATTTTTATCTTCATAAACTGAAACTTTAATCAACCCACAAATAGCGGGATAAAAAAAGAAACGAGGTACAATTACTACCTCGTTTCTTTTTTATTACACTTTAAATTTCCCAATCATCTCTTGTAATTCTTCTGCCATTTGCGATAAATGAACTGCTGCTGCATTGATTTCATCTACTGAAGCTAATTGTTCTTCTGAAGAACCAGCAATATTTTGAACGCTTGCTGCATTTTCTTCAATCGTAGCTGCAATTTCATTAATAGATGCACTGACTTGTTTTGCATCTACTGTCATTTGCTTCGCTACTTCTACCATACTATCAATTTGTACAACTGTATCATCTGTAGACTTCAATATTTCAACAAAGCTTTGCTTCGTTTCATTTGCAACTACAAGTCCTGATTGTACTTCTGTCCCAACTTGCTTCATAGAGCTTACTGTTTCTTTTATGTCAAATTGTATCTCTTTTACTAGTTTTCCAATTTCCGTAGAAGACTGTCCTGATTGTTCTGCTAACTTTCGCACTTCATCTGCTACAATTGCAAATCCTCTTCCTTGTTCTCCAGCTCTCGCAGCCTCAATTGCAGCATTTAATGCTAATAAATTTGTCTGCTCTGCAATATGTTGAATTACCTCAAGGATTGCTCCAATTTGTTTCGATTTATCATCTAACAACACAATCACTTTATCTGATTTTGAAACAGACTCATGGATTAATTGCATTTGATTCACCGTTTGTTCAACTAACTTCCCACCATCTTCAGCCTTTTTCTTCGTATACATAGATGCTGTGGATACTAATGAAGAACTGTCTGCCACACGTTGAATTCCTTCTGTAACTTCTTCTAATAATGTCGCGCCTTCTTCGACTTCTTTCGTTTGTATTTCCGCTCCACTCGACACTTGCTCTATCGCTTGTGTAATTTGTTCCGTTGCTTCACTCGTTTGCTTCATACTAGCTGTTAATTCTTCTGAAGATGCCGCTACATGACCTGCTGAAGTATTTATATTGGAAATGACATTCTGTAATGATGCTGCCATCTCGTTAAAGCTTTCTCCTAGCTGTCCAATTTCATCTTTAGAATGAACTGCAATAGATTCTGTTAAATCGCCTTCACTAATCTTTTTCGATGATATAACAAGTTGTTTTAACGGATTAATAATAGAAGCAATTATGAAGTAAATTAAAATCCCGCCAATTATTAATGAAATACCAATAACAGTTATCGTTTTATAGAAAATAGGTTCAGCTGCTTCAATAATTTCTTTTGAAGGCATAATTCCTGCTATTTTCCATCCAGTTTTCTTATTCGTTTTAAAAGTAATATTACGGTCTTCACCCTCTAATGAATAATGAAAATCACCAGATTCCTGTTTATAAAATTCCTTACTAAGTTTCTCTTCTAATTTCTCTCCCGGCTTCATTTTCGGGTGTGCTACTACATTTTTATCTTGATCAAATATTGCTACATACCCTTCCTTACCGATATTAACCATCTTGGAAGTAGTAACAATATCATTAATTATTAAGTCAATCCCAAGAACGCCACTTTTATCCTCATTTTGTTTCGCTAGTGTAATAACAATATTCCCTGTCGTTTGTGACTTATATGGAGCAGTTACAATTACCTCTCCGCTTTTCTTCACTGCCTCTTTATACCAATCTCTTTCTGTAGGATTATATCCGTCTGGCATCTGAATAGCTGGTGATTGAATAAACTGTCCATTACTAGATCCTGTATAGATTGCTTCCATTTCTGGATGTAATTTGTTGTATTCTTCTAGTTTATTTTGGATGTTTTGAATTTGGTCTGCTTGGTAACTTGAGTGTGTGAATAATTTCGTAAAATAAGTTGCATCTACTTTTTTACTATCCAATTCCTTGTTAATTACATTATCCAAAATTTTTATATTATCTTTCGCCGAGTTTACAATCGTTTCATTAAAATTCGTCTTGGCCTGCTGATAAGACGTCCAACCAATTACAATACTTGGAAGAATTAAAATCATAACAAATGATACAAGTAACTTTGCTTTTAAACTACTACTCCTTAATTTCCCTTGAAACATATTTCTACCCCTCCATACCGTTTTAAATGTAATTGTTTTACATTTAATTTCTTTATATAAATCATACGATTCAAATGTATCAATGCGACTCTCTATCTCTTTCTCTATTGAAGAGTTGATACATACCTTTTTCATTCTATATAAATTAAATAATTAAAACAATATATAAAAATGTATATTATTCGAAATATTATAATTCACTGAAGAACCTCTAGTATCTCACTTACTAGAGGTTCCTCCCGCTTTACTATTCTTTATCTTTTTCTACTTCTTTTTTCGCATCTTCTACTACAGATACAACAGGTTTATCGTTTGATAATTGTTGTACTGCTCCTTTTCCAGCAAATCCTTCTAATAACTCTTTTAAATCAATGCCAGAAGAAGCTTTTAATGTTTCTTGCATCGTTGCCATTAAATCAGTCGCATAACCTGCAACTTTTCCGGCACCGCTATTTTTACCACCGCCACCTGTATCGACAACTGTAATTTTATCAATGTTGCTAAGTGGGCTTGCAACTTCCTTCGCATAACTTGGAAGCATGTTAAGAACCATATCCATAATCGCCGCTTGGCCATATAACTCAAATGCCTCTGCAATTTTTTGTTTCGCTTCCGCTTCTGCTAAACCTTTTAATCTGATAACATCTGCTTCCGCTGTACCTTGTGCTTTTTGTACTTCTGCTTTTGCTTGACCTTGCGCTTTTTCGATTTCCGCCTTCGCTAAACCTTCTACACGAACTTCTTCTGCACGTGCTCTTGCTTCCGCTTCAATTTTATATTGATCTGCATCTGCTTTTTTCATTTGTTTTACTTTTTCCGCTTCTGCTGATTGTTCAACAGCATAGCGATCTGCATCTGCCTTTTTCTTTACTTCTGCATCATATTGCTTTTCACGACGCGCAATCTCTTTTTCTTCTAATTCAATTTGCTTTTCACGCTCAATGATTTTAACGCGCATTTGCTCTTCTGTAACACCTTGTTGCGCTTTTGCTTGTTGTAATTCATAGGAAAGATCTGCATCTGCGCGAGCTTGTTCTTGGTCTCTCTTATAAGATTGTACTTTTAACTCTTTATGTTTTTCAGCTTCAGCGATTTGTGCATCACGTTGATACTCAGCTTCTTTCGCTTCTTTCTCAGCACGAGCTTTTTCAATTCGTGCCTCTTTTTCACGCTCTGCATTTGCAACTGTTGCATCACGCTTAACCATCGCAATTTGTGGCTGACCAAGTGCATCTAAGTAACCGTTCTTATCCATGATTTCTTTAATTGTAAAGGAAACGATGCGAAGTCCCATCTTCTTTAAATCTGTAGAAGCTACTTCATGTACCTTTTGAGCGAATTGCTCTCTATTACTATAGGCATCTTCTACTGTCATAGAAGATAAAATAGCACGTAGATGACCTTCTAAAACTTCTTTTGCTTCTATTTTCAACTCTTCTGTTTCTTTTCCTAAATATTGTTCAGCTGCTGTAGAAACTTCTTCAATGGTAGATCCTACTTTAATAATAGAAACACCATTTACTGTAATCGGTACACCTTGTTTCGTATACGTATCACGTGTTCCCACTTCTAATTTGTAGTTTAATAGACTTAAAGGCTCTGCTCTTTGCATAATCGGAACTACGAAAGTACCGCCACCACGAATAATCTTAATCTTCTTTCCATCATCAGTGGTAACTACATTTTTCCCGCCACCAAGCCAGTTTCCAGTAACAATTAATGCTTCATCTGGTCCAACTGTTCGATACTTTGTAATGAATACTAAAATGAGTAGAATTAAAATTGCGAGTAATACTCCACCGATAATTAATGGAATCGTCATGTAAATTCCCCCTTATAATTTTGGTTTCTTTAAAGAATAAGCGATGTTCTGTACAAGCAGAACACCATCTTGGACTCCCTCGATAATAACTTCAGTTCCTTGTGAAATATCTTTCTTTCCAACTGTTTTAGCTAGGATTGCATTGTTTCCAAATTGGGAGGAAATTAATACTTCACCAAACCCTTCTGTAGGAATAGTCGTAATGACCTCTCCCTTACAACCAATAAATTCATCCATACGCTGCACAGTGTTTTGTTCCGCTTCTGCGATCGGCTTTAAAATTAATATTTTCATTATGAAAACACCAATAAAGGATATAGCAAATGCAGACCCGAAAATAAGAATGCTATTAAAGGAAAATAAATATTCTCCTATATAACTAAGTCCACATAACATGGCGAAAAAACTAAGTAATAAAGTAACAACGGATACAGATCCGCCTCCAAAACTAAATATGGATTCAAATATATCTCCAAAAAAGATATAAATAACAGTGAGTATAGTAGCAATAATAAATCCGTATAAATAAATTGTTTCAAGTGGATAACCAAACAAAGCCATTTCTTATCCCCCTCTCTTAAACAATCCCTTTTTTGTTATGTGTATGCCCCACCTCTTTCAAAGATTATAGTTCTTAATTTTCAGTTATTTACCCTTTAAAGAAAAGCCTGTAAGACAGGCCCCTAAAAAAGAACAGGAGAAACCTATTGTGACAGGCTCCTCCTAGTAAATAACCGATATATTATATATCTATATAATATACTATTTTCCACAAAAAGTAAAGTTAAACATACATTGGAAAAGCACCTATTTTACTGATAATTCGTACGTTCCATCGCCATTATCATATTTATATACATACAAATAATACTTACCTGGTTTTGCATTAAATTTTGCCTCTATATGATTTCCATTAGCTTGACCGTAAGCGGCATAATTTTGCATATCTGATTCATGGTGAAGCACCCATGTCATCCCGATTCCATACTCATTTAAAACAGAAATATCGATATTTTTCGTTGATGCTGCATTAAATGTATAAACATCGGTGTGATCTCCGCCAATAAGGCTACCTTTTATAGTAGTGTTTAGCCCGATACGATTTGCTTCCTCTGGACGATTATTTGGTTCTAATTCTGTTAAACTTCCATCTTTAATCGTAACAGTGGTTTCGTTTCTGCTCTCTTTACCTTTATCATCTTTTACTCTTAACGCTACTTTATAAATGCCTTCTCTTTCATATGCATGTATTGGATTAACTTCTGCACTTGTGCTGCCATCTCCAAATTCCCATAAATAAGAAACAATTTTTCCATCTTCATCATTTGAGCCATTACTTTTAAATTGAATTCCTTCTTTTACAAGCCCATTATAAGGTCCATTTATATTAACCGTTGGAGCTTTATTTTCTCCATCATCTTTTGCAATACCGTGGAAGACTACATCATATTCAAATTCATTTGAACTATTCACACGATAATTGACGAAGTATGCTGTAACAGTTTTGTAGCCACTCCATTCTTTTTGCGCCAGTTGTTCTAGTGCTTCATTTACTCGTTTACTCATTTCGTTCCAGTCTTCTGATTCACCTTTTGTTACACTACCTGTAAATGTGCCTTCTAATGTAAATGTATTAAAGAATTGGGAGCTATGTTTTGTCATTTTTGCCTCTTTCATCGGCAACGTATCACTAATTTCTTTCTCTACTGCTGTTAACGATTTTGGTGCATGTTCAGCTAAATAATCATCTGCTACTTCCGGTACATTATATTTATCTTGATTATCAATTAGCTGTTGCATATACTCTTGATACTCTTTATTTAGTTTAGAATCTTTACTTAAATTCTCACGATAGGCATCATAATTTTTCACGTCATTTGCACGAATTAAATCTTGAATTTTATCAAATGTTTCAAATTGATGTGTATATAAATAAGATTGCAATGCGAACGAGTAATTATAGAAATCCCAAGAACCATATTTAGCAAATAATGTGCGCTCTGCTGTATAACGGCTTGCAGGATCAGATGATAATCCACTAATGATGCTCTTTCTCGGTACTACATTATTTGTACGAGTAGATCCTGCGAAAAATTCTGCATTTCCTTCTTGGAACCAAGTTAATCTCTCATTTTGATACATATCTCCTCTTCCAAATAAACCTGGCACTTCAAATCTACCTTGAAGATAATGAGTAAACTCATGACGGAATAACTCTTCTAAGCTATAAATACTTTGTTCTGGCGTACGCTCATATGTAAAGAATGTACCTGTTTCTTCTATATAAATGCCACCGTTGTTTGTTTCATATCCATACAGTTGTCTGTTTAACTGATATTCATCTGGAGTATTATAGATTACTATTGTTAATACGTCGTCTGCATTACCTGGCTCTAATGCTTTGTCATTCCCAATTACACGATGATACTGTGCTTTTACTTCCTTTGCAGCCCAGTATAGTCTCTTAATTTTTTCTTCTGATACTTTATCTCCTGTTTTAAATACGATAGATCCATCGTCGAATGTATACGTTTTTGGTAAGTACTGTTCTTTTCCTTCTTTACGTATCGTCTCTAAATCTACCGTATTACCGCTATAATCTTTTCCGTTATAATTTGTTGTAATTTGTTCCACTGCAACAAAATACGGCTCACTTAAACGCGGATACATATGCATTGCTTGTGTAACAACCTCTAAACCTTTATTTGGATTACTATGAAACTTCCCTAAACGACTAGCAAAATAAATTCCATTATTAACGAGCCACTTATTTTCTGGTGTTACTTCATTTAAAAGAGCAATACGATTTATTTCATTAATAAGTCCATCTATTTTCCCGTACCACATTGTATCTTTTGCTTCTTTACGAGTTTCAAATAAATAAGATTGCATATCATAATCAATACCTTGCATCATATCGTATACAGCTTGTCCTTTCATACGATCTTCTACATACGTATGAAAATTATCATTGTATTGCTTTAAAATATTCGATGCGTATTGAACCGTTTCCACATCACTTGATGCATTACTAATTAATTTACCGTATGCAGATACGACTGCATCTTGCTCATTTGTTCCAAGCTTAAAGTTTGGATTTTTCGCGATTGCTTTTAAAGCAGGTAAACATTTGTCCTGGAAGCTTCTCTCATTTAAATCGCTTAATTCATTATTGTAAAATGCGAGATAAAAAGCTGAACGTAACACTTCCGTAAACGTTTGAATTCCTTTTGAATCATCTTTCGTAAACGTACTACCTCGGTGAGCTAATTCATCTATAATCGCTTGCATTTTCCCTTTGTCTTTATAAAAAGCCTTTGCATCTTCATTGAACTGGAATAAGTCTGTAATTTGATTCCATTTAATACTTCCTAGCGTTTCAACCAATTCTTGATTATTCATTTTGTTTAAATCAGCCATTGAATAGCTTTCTTTCATTTGCTTTACTTCTGAGCTCTTCATAATAGATGCTGGTCGCTGTGAAAAGTCTCCTACTTTTAAACGTTCTTGAAACGATAATGTTTCCTCTGCTTTCGAAATTTGCCCAACTTCATCTACTGGTTTTTCTATTCCAACTGGTTTCGAATGCAATACATTATATGGTACCTTTTCTTCTGCTGATACATTCGTTTGAATTGCTCCTAACGATAACGCCATTGTACTAATACTAAGCATCACTTTATTAATCTTTGATTTCTTGTTCATATCATTGCCCCCTATTTATATATTCCCTTGAAGAATTTAACATAAAATCTAGATACAACAATATAAAATGCAATATTTCATATTATTTCTTCCTACAATTTGTATATATCGTGAACAAATCAACCTTTATCTCCCGCCAATAATCTGCTTTCTTCCATTTCTAATACACTTAGAAGTGCCCAGCAATATCCTTCTCTCATAAAAAAAGACATCATCATATGCATGTTTCTAATGAAACTGCCATGATAATGTCCTCTCGAAAAAGCGGAAATTAGTTATATCTAATAATAAGATTAAACGTTATTTATTTCTTAAATAATCTCTTTCTAAATACGAACATACTTAGGGTGGAAAGAACAAGTGTTATTCCAGAAAGTAAAGTCGATGTGCTAGCTTCACCGCCTGTTGATGGTAAAGATTTCTTGCCTTCCTCTGACTTATTAGTATGTTGTTTATTTAATGTGTCTGCTTTTCTTCCCTCTTTTTCAACAACTTGATTATTCTCTTTTGGCTCTTGATCCAATCCTGTTGCTGATTCTTTTACTTCTTCAACTTCTTTCGTTGGCTTTTTTACTTCTTCTTTTGTTTCTTCAACTTCTTTTACCGGCTCTTTCACTTCTTCTTTTGTTTCTTTAACTTCTTTTACCGGCTCTTTCACTTCTTCTTTTGTTTCTTTAACTTCTTTTACCGGTTCTTTCACTTCTTCTTTTGTTTCTTCAACTTCTTTTACCGGTTCTTTCACTTCTTCTTTTGTTTCTTCAACTTCTTTTGTTGGTTCTTTTACTTCTTCTTTCGCTTCTTCAACTTCTTTTGTTGGTTCTTTTACTTCTTCTTTCGCTTCTTCAACTTCTTTCGTTGGTTCTTTTACTTCTTCTTTTGATTCTTCAACTTCTTTCGTTGGTTCTTTTACTTCTTCTTTCGCTTCTTCAACTTCTTTTGTTGGTTCTTTTACTTCTTCTTTTACTTCTTCAACTTCTTTCGTTGGTTCTTTTACTTCTTCTTTCGGTATTAATTTTTCTACTATATTCTGCATGACAATGCCACTATATAATATGCCAGTCTCATAATGATCTGCATCTAAATCAAATTCATATATTTTTTCTCCTAAAGTATTCCAAATGATTCCCTCATCAGTAAGCGTTCCACCTTCACTCTTTAGTGTAATCTTTTCAATTGGCTCTCCTTCTAAATTATATACAGGAATTGTCACTTCTTTATTTATTTCTGCAGCATCCAAAATGACCTTTTGCCTTCTAACATCAATTGTTCCCCACTGACCTAATTGTATTAACGGCCTTACATCACGAATCTCATTTTCAGCTAATTTTAAACTAAGTAAGTCTAACATTGAGCCAAGAACCGTTACATCTTTAATACGATTATCTGTAAGATTTAACCATTGTAAATTTTTCAATGAAGATAACGGTGTTACATCTTCAATTTGATTATGAGATACATTTACATCGTTCAATTGTTTCAAGTTTGAGATGAACTCAATATTTTTCAGGCCTACTCCTTCTAAAGTGAGGTTTTCTAAGTTCGTCATGTACTCTAAACCGGTTATATCTTTTATCTCTTTTCCTTTTTCTTTAAGTATCTCTAATTTTTTAATCTGTAATAAATCTTCTTTTGTGATAGGAGTGTTTAAATTCTCTCTACCTAAATTCTCTTTATTAATATGTTGTTGTAAAGTTTTATCGAGAATTAAATTTTCACTTTCTTTTTGTTTTTCAACTATATTCTGTACGACCATCCCATTAAACCTTATTTTACTTTCAGCAGGATTCGTATCTAGTTTAAATTCATATATTTTTTCTCCAGGACTATTCCATTTTATAAATCCGTTACTCAGCGTAGCCCCCTCACTTTTCAATTTAATATTTTGAAGTGGCTCTCCTTTAAAATTGTATACTGGAATTTTTATTTCTTCATCTACGCTTGCTTCATCTAAAAAGATTTTTTGTCTTTGAATATCTATTGAAGTTCGCTTACTCAATTCCTCAACAGACTTTATGTCAGAAATTTCATTCGCTCCAAGATTTATCTCATGTAAATTTGTTAAATTACTCAGTGGCGATATATCAGAGATATAATTCTCTTCTAAATTTAATACTTGTATTTTTACTAATTTAGATAATGATGATATATCTTTTATTTCACTATCAGCAATTTCTAGTTCAATAAGATTACTCATTTTACTAATAGGCTCAACATCACTAATTTTATTATTTCCTATCCATAGTAGTTTCACATTCTTTAACTTCTCAATACCCGAAAGATTACTAATTTGATTATTTGCTAAGTATACTTCTTCTAACGATAACACTGTAAATAATGGTGTAAGATCCTTTATATTATTACCAATTAAATCTAATATTTTAATCTTTTTCATTTGACTTAACGGTGTAAGATCTGCAATTTTGTTATCTCTTAAAAAGAGCATGTCAAGATTCTCTAGCTTAGAAACGGGTTGAATGCTTTCAATTGGATTAGAGGATAAATCTAAATATTTCAAATGTCTCAATCCCGAGATAACAGATATGTCTGTTACATTAGACTCTCTTAATGTCAACTTCTCTAAGTTTGTCATATATTCTAAACCAGCTATTTCATTTATCCCCTCACCTGAGTATATGGATAATGTTTTAATTTGTAATAAATCTTCCTTCGTTATAGGTTCATTTATATTTTTTCTCTCTAAATTATATTTATTAATATGCTGTTGTAATTTCTTATCAACTATTACATTTGCACTTTCATCTTGTTGATCCACTTTATCCTCTTTATTTTCCTTTTGCTTTTCTGGAACGTTATTTTCTAAATTTAAAGCATTTACTTCAAACTGCACTTGATATTTATTATCATAGGCCATTGTCGGAATATAAATATGCATTTGCATATTATATCTTTTTCCTAATTCTCCCACTTCAAACTGAATCACTTTCGTTCCATTTTTCTTTTTATCTTCTGATATTACTGTTACATCATGAAACACACCAGGAGTATGAATATCTTCTGTTTTCAAGTATTTGAAGAAATCACTATCACTTAACGTTGCCGTTACAATTTTCTTTCCATTCTCAATCGTTAACTTAGGATTCTTTATATAAACAGTTGCCATAGACTCCTCATTCGTTTTATCTTTATATGCTTTCATAACAGCATCATATGTACCATCTTCTAAAGCATATCCCTTTTTATTAGCCTCAATTGCTACCGCTGCTAAAGCAGGTGTTGAATACGCAGCAAACGGTAGCGCTAAAGCTGCCGCCACTAACATCGCATTTATATGTTTTCTTTTATTTTTTTTCAACTTTACATCTCCTCCGAAATATATAAATCTAAATGTAATCATATCTCGAATAAATGATAATGATTTTCATTATCATTGTCAACTAAAAAAATAAAAAGTTAACAAAAAAATAACCCCTTTTTAAGGGGGTTATGCCATTTTTTCTCCGGATTCTTCTTTAAAAAAGCTCTTCATCGCATGGAATACGTCTGCTTTTTGCTTTAAAATATAATATCTAAAATTCTCATCTTTAATATTTTTATAGGCTGACATGAGGGTACTATGGCGGTTGTACTGGTTCACTTCCCCATATCCAAACATATTACACTTCTTCATTAACTCTTCGACAAGCTTTACACATCTAGCATTATCTGATGTTAAATTATCACCGTCTGAAAAATGGAATGGATAAATATTATAGCGGTCTGGTGAGTATTTATTATCAATTAGCTCGAGTGCTTTTTTGTATACAGAAGAACAGATCGTTCCGCCACTTTCTCCTTTTGAAAAGAACTCTTCCTCTGTAACGACTTTCGCCTCCGTATGATGAGCAATAAACTCAATATCTACCGTTTCATACTTCGTTCGTAGAAATCTTGTCATCCAGAAAAAGAAGCTACGTGCCATATATTTCTCCCATATTCCCATCGATCCACTCGTATCCATCATCGCTAATACAACAGCTTTTGAATCTGGCTTTAATACTTCATTCCAAGTACGGAACTTTAAATCTTCTTGGTGAATCGGATGAAAAGAGGCTTTACCACGCATCGCATTTCGTTTATATGCGGATATCATCGTTCGTTTCTTATCGATATTTCCCCATAATCCAGTCTTTCTAATGTCATTAAATTCAACATGTTCAATCCGGTTTTCATCTATTTCTTTTCTCTTTAAATTAGGCAGCTCTAATTCTTTGAAAAACGCTTGCTCTAATTCTAGAATAGAGACTTCAGCTTCATAATAATCTTCTCCAGCCGCATCCCCTGCTCCTTGCCCTTTTCCTGGTCCTTTTTGCTTTTGACCACCTGATCCATCTCTCGCAACGACATCACCAACTTTGCTGTCACCATTTCCTTGCCCAACGTGTTTGTTTTTATCATAATTGTACCTAATCTTATATTCATCTAAAGAACGAATCGGTATTTTTACAACATCCTTACCATTAGACATAACTATGCTTTCTTCTGTTACAAGATCGGGTAAATTATTCTTAATTGCCTCTTGTACTTTTTCTTGATGGCGTTGTTGGTCGTCATATCCTTTGCGATGGAGGGACCAGTTTTCCTGTGAAATCGTATAATTTGGTTGGTTTTCTTCACCCATTTCTTTCCCTCCTTACTGTAATTGTCTTCCCCTATGAACAGTAAGCTAGAAATTTTGTTTTATACTGTGCAAGCTAGAATGAAAGATAACTGCCCATCGAAATTCATCCCATAAACATATATAACGTTTTTCATATAATACTCCGAGCATCCTAAACAAAATTTTGCCACTCACATACTAGAAAGAAATATTCAGCCGTTGATAAGAAAGAAACACAATGCATAGTTGCACACATTTACACTTTGCAACATATTGTATTGTGTTGGCTTTTTTCGTATGAATGGTTGGTTACTCTATCATATGCATATTGTAAAAATAATTGACAATAAATTCATGAAATTGCATCTTAATTTATTACATTTGGACAAGGTATGACACTTTACACATATAAATGGATAATAAAACGCTGTCCCGCAAAATACAAGAGACAGCGTTTTGTTATCAAACTATCGGTTTAACAGACTACCTACATAGCGTAATAATTCATTCGCAGATGAGGAATTATAGCCGTGCTCATCAATTAAGCGTGCAACAACATCATTGATTTTCTTAAGCTGATTTTCGTCTGGCGTTTTCGTTGATGTTGTAATTTTCACTATATCTTTTAAATCAGCAAATAGTTTTTTCTGAATCGCTTCACGAAGACGCTCATGTGAATTATAATCAAAGCGTTTTCCTTTACGCGCATAAGCAGAAATGCGAATTAAAATTTCTTCACGGAATGCTTTCTTAGCATTTTCTGAAATTCCAATTTGCTCTTCAATTGAGCGCATTAGCTTTTCATCTGGACTCATTTCTTCACCTGTTAATGGATCACGTAATTTCGACTTATTGCAATATGCTTCAACGTTATCTAAGTAATTATCCATAAGTGTCTTCGCTGATTCTTCATATGAATACACGAATGCTTTTTGTACTTCTTTCTTCGCAATTTCATCATATTCTTTTCTCGCTAATGAGATGAAATTCATATAACGCTCTCGATCTTCATTACTAATTGACGGATGCTGATCCAACCCGTCTTTGAGCGATCTAAGTACATCTAATGCGTTAATAGATGGTACCTCTTTTCGAATAATTGTAGAGGAAATTCGATTAATAACATAACGAGGATCAATACCTCTCATACCTTCATCTTGATATTCACGTTGCAGCTCCTCTACATCAATCGCATTATAACCTTCTACCGTTTCTCCATCATATAAACGCATCTTTTTAATTAAATCAATATCCGGACGCTTCGGATCTTTTAAACGCGTTAAAATCGTAAACATTGCTGCAACGCGAAGTGTGTGCGGTGCAATATGCACATTGGATACATCACTTTCACGAATCATTTTTTCATAAATATGTTCTTCTTCACTCACTCGTAAATTGTATGGAACTGGCATTACAATAATTCTTGAGTGCAATGCTTCATTTTTCTTGTTTGCTATGAAGGAACGATACTCCGTTTCATTCGTATGCGCTACAATTAATTCATCTGCTGAAATAAGCGCAAATCTTCCCGCTTTGAAATTCCCTTCTTGCGTAAGCGATAATAAATGCCATAAAAACTTCTCGTCGCATTTTAGCATCTCTTGGAATTCCATCATCCCACGGTTTGCCTTATTCAATTCTCCATCGAAGCGATACGCTCGTGGATCTGATTCTGAACCATATTCTGCGATTGTTGAAAAGTCCAGACTACCTGTTAAATCGGCGATATCTTGTGATTTAGGATCAGACGGGCTAAATGTACCAATCCCTGTACGGCGATCTTCCGAGAAGAAAATACGCTCTACAACTACATCCTCAATTCTTGAACCATATTCTTGCTCTAGACGCATTACGTTTAGTGGCGATAAATTCCCTTCAATTCTAACCCCATACTCACCAAAGAAATCATCCCGTAAATGATGCGGAATTAAATGAAGTGGATCTTCATGCATTGGGCAGCCTTTAATTGCAAAAATTGCTCCTCGATCTGTTCGTGAATATGTTTCTAATCCCCGTTTCAACATCGTAACTAATGTTGATTTCCCTCCACTAACAGGACCCATTAATAATAAAATACGTTTTCTAACATCTAATCGTTTTGCAGATGGATGAAAATATTCCTCCACAAGACGTTCTAAAGCATCCTCTAATCCAAATAGCTGATTACTAAAGAAGTTATACTTTCTTCTACCATCTACTTCTTCGATTCCAGCATCTTTTATCATATTGTAAATGCGAGAGTGTGCTGTTTGAGCCACCCATGGTCTTTCCTTCACAAGCTCTAAATACTCCGCAAACGTACCTTCCCATTGTAACCGTTCTTCTGCTGCTCGATGCTGTTCAATCTTTTTTAGAATATCCATTATAGCTCCTCCCCCATCTCCTTGTTCAATCGGATTATTATAAAAGGTATGCTAGGATGTCCTTAAACATTCTTTAAATCAAAATGAAATATACAGTATTGCTATAAAATTCTCTCCAAAATTCAAAGAAAATTCTGTATAATATAGGTATTAAAGTTTTTACACCTCTATTCATTTTAAATAAATTCTTTTCTTCCAAGAACCTTACATACATTTTGATTCATATTTAAGATTCGTAAACTGAAAAATAGGAGGGATATTAGTATGAAATTATTATTAATTTTAGGTGTATCACTCACATTTCTTACAGCTATTTTCACATCTGGTTACAATGATAAACCCGGTACACATAAAAAGTGATGTGCTTCTTAGCACATCACTTTTTTTATCAATCATTTATAATACACATTTTCCACATCATATTTTGATAAAGGTCGGCTATAATAATAACCTTGCACAAACTTCACATTCTTTTCCTTCAAAAATTGTATTTGTTCCGCTTTTTCTACACCTTCTGCAATTACATTCAATTCCAAAGTATGAGCTAAATGAATAATTGCAGCTGTAATATTCGTATCACGTTCATCCACATGTATACCTTCCATAAAAGAACGATCGATTTTCAACGTATCAATTGGATACGTTTTTAAATAACTTAAAGATGAATATCCCGTTCCAAAATCATCTAAATGAATCTTTAAATTTTGTTCTTTTAATTGTAGCAATACTCTTTTTGATATGTCTTTATGCATAAGGGCCCCTTCTGTAACCTCTATCGCTAATAGATGAGCTGGTACATTGTACTTATGTAAAGCCCGTGTAATCATCTCTATTAATGTAATCGAGCGAAAGTGCCTGGCTGAAATATTAACTGCAATCGGGACAACTTCATATCCTTTATTTAACCATTCACGTATTTGCCGACACACTTCATTTACTACCCATTCATCAAGCTTAATAATAAATCCTGTTCTTTCTGCTAGCGGAATAAATTGATTGGGAGAGACAAATCCCAATTCTTTATGCTCCCACCTTATTAAAGCTTCCATACTCGCTATTTTTTTCGTTTCAATATTCATTTGTGGCTGATAATACAAGCAGAATTCATTTTTTTCTATAGCACGATGCAATTGGTTTTCTATTATAAATCTTTGTTCACGCTCACAATCTAATCCACTGCAATAAAACTGATAATGCCCTTTTCCTTTTTCTTTTGCTTTTTCCAAAGCAGCATCAACTCTTTGGAATAATATTTTTTCATCCTCTCCATCTGTTGGAGCCATTACAATTCCGATTGACGCACTTAAATAGACGTCCTCTTCTTCGATTACAAAATGTTCACTAATCTTTTTTAGTATTCTTTTTGCAACTATCTCTACACGTTCTTTCGTTATATTTTCTATTAACATAACAAATTGATCATCGTGTTCTCTAAATAAGTGCATACCGTCTATTTGAAAACTGCTTAAACATTCTGTAACTTTTTGTAATACTTTATCTCCTTCTTTATGACCAAAAGTATCATTAATAAGGTGAAATTCATCTAAATCTATAAAAACAAGCGCAAACTCTGTATTATCATTTAAAAAAACATTTAACTTATTTGCACATGAAATTCTATTCATTAATCCTGTTAATTGGTCATAATAAGCTAAATATTCTGTTCGCATTTCATTCAATACTTGTCTTGTAACATCCCTCGTAACAATATATAACCCAACAATTTCGGCGTTCACAATAATCGGAATAGTTCTCAAAGAAATATAGAGCTCGTACCCTTCTTTATGAACATATTTCTTTGAAACAATTTGTTTTGCCCTTCCTTGCAGGACTCCTTTAAATATAATTTGAAAATCTTTTTCATATTCTTTATTAATAAATTCAAAAATAAATTTATTATGTAATTCTTCATATTGATATCCAAATATTTCATACGTTGCTGGATTTGCATATGTAATTCTACCTATAGAATCCATAGATATAATGGAGTCATTATTATATTCTAATAACGACTTAAACAACATTTGTTTTTCCTCTATCTCTGCCTTTTCCTCAATCTGAGCTGTGATATCCCTCGTAATACAAATAATAAACTGACATACTCCTTCTTCGTCGAATACAGGATTAAGTGAAGATTCATAATGTAACTCACCCTTTGGTAAACTAACTACATCACAAAAGGTATGTGCTTTCGCTTCGCTCGCTACTTTTGCATATTGCACTTGCAATATTTCCGCCGTATCTTCTGATAATACTTCAGCAAACGTTTTTCCATAACATTCTGCGCCTAGCTTCGCATAATCCATACCTATCTTATTTACATAAATATATTTAAAGGTTTCCTCATCCATAACTTTCACAATAAATACTAAATCTTGAATGGCATGTAATAGTCCTCTTCTTATTAAATCCATATCTATCATACTTAAAAAGGTATTTTGATTATTATATTGTTCCTTCATATTTATCTCAACCCGTCTAATCTATTTTTATTCATATATCCCATTCTATATGAATATGTACCCTTTTTTAAATGTATGATTACATATTATTTTTATTTTTAGAAAAAAAAGTCGCCATATGGCGACTTTTAATAAACAATTTCTAAATCTAATCCCGGATAATTTTGTTGACGGAATGCTTCATAAATTAAAATAGCTGCTGTATTAGATAAATTTAATGAGCGCACTTTATCAGTCATTGGAATACGTAAACAATGATCGAAATTTTCTTCGATTACATTAGCTGGTAAGCCGTTTGTTTCTCTTCCAAATACAAAATAGTAATCCTTCTCACGTTTGCTATAATCAAATGCTGTATGAGCTTTCTCGCCATACTTTGTTAAATAGAAGAATTCACCGTCTTTATTTTTCTCATAAAATTCTTCAATTGAATCATAATACGTAACTTTCACGTGCTGCCAATAATCTAATCCTGCACGCTTTAACATTTTATCATCCGTTGAAAATCCAAGCGGTCTAATCAAATGTAATTCTGTTCCAGTTGCTGCACAAGTACGAGCAATATTCCCTGTATTTGCTGGAATTTCTGGTTGATATAAAACAACATGTACTCCCACGCGATATTCACCTCTGTTTTTTGTCTACTACGTATTATACCACTTGAGCGAAAAATCTCTACCCATTAATAATATGAAAGAATTTATATTTCATTTGTGGTGTATATTTACTAGAATCTTCATAGTTCCAATAACGCCGACGGCTATTCGCTGAATGTGCATTCACAAGTGGCATACCATCTGCGTCTTTGGCTACTACAATCGTCGTATGATTCCACCTACCATCATCCTCGAAATCATAAGCAATGACATCACCAAGAATAAGGTCCTCTGGTCTTTCTACTGCTTCTGCTCGAAGCCCAGTTGTAGCACCTGACAAATACCAATAAAAAGAGTGTGCGACAGCCCAGCTCCAACTCCACTGATTCTCCCTTTGCCACCATCCTTTACGAATATTAGGGTATCCATTCATTGGTACTTCTCCAGTATGAAGACATTGAGAAATAAAATTCGTACAATTATCAGGGAAATTACGATATACAGGGTTTCTATCATCCCACCAACGCTCTGCATATTTAACTGCCTCTAAACGGTTATACTGATAAGAACCATACTTCTCTTTTGTAACTTCTCTTTCTAACGTCTCACTCATTCCAACTGCTTCTGGTACTTCAATAGCATAATCACCTATTACCCGGCTATTATTTAAACAAACTCTTCGCTTTAGTTGTTCCTCTTCGATATAAAATAATTCTTTATGCTTAATTAAATATTTAAAATGTATTTGATAATCAATTTCTTGATGATTGCTATTATTTAATTGTCTCATGAAAGAAACATCCGCAGTTGCTTTCACTATATCTGCATTACGCTTTTGAAACAATTGTTTCTTTCTCTGTGCTATTTGTAATAAATCTTCAGCAATACCATCTACATTTGTTCGTTTCTCTGTTACATATGCTAAAAATTGTTGTACTTGCTTTTCAATATTTATTTTTACAACCATTTCGTCTCCCTCCCATATTACAATATGAAAAAGGGAGATATTATCTACTCTTTTTTCTGAGCTAACAATTCAAGTCCGCGATTCATTTCATGAAGAACCTCTTCATCTTTCTCACGTTGCATCGCTTTTTCAATAGCTTCGCCCACGCCATCTCCACCAATTTTCCCAAGTGCCCATGCTGCTGTTCCGCGAAGTACTGGTCTTGGATCGTCTTTCATAACACCAATTAAATCAGGAATTGCTGATGCCTCTTTAAAATGCGCAAGTGCCAAAATTGCATTTCGTTGCAACGGCTTTTTACCTCTCCATGAACCAGACATAATTCCATATTTCTCTTTAAAATCACGATTACTAATTGTTAAAAGTGGTGTTAATAAAGGCTTAACTAACTCAGGATCTGGTTCCATCTCAGGGTGGTTATGAAAATCCATTCCTTTATTTTTCGGACAAACAGTCTGACATGTATCACATCCATAAATACGATTACCTATTTTTTCGCGATATTCTTCCGGTAGGAACCCTTTCGTCTGTGTTAAAAATGCAATACATTTCTTCGAGTCTAACTGTCCTCCTTGTATTAAAGCACCTGTAGGACAAACATCAATACATTTTGTACAACTTCCACATTGATCTTCTATCGGCTGATCTGGTGGGAAGGGAACGTTTGTAATTATTTCTCCTAAATATACATACGAACCAAATTCAGGTGTAATAATAGCGCAATTCTTACCACTCCATCCAATACCCGCACGCTCCGAAACAGCTCGATCACTTAATTCACCTGTATCAACCATTGACTTAACTTCTATATCGGGAAGCTTTTCGATTAAATATGCTTCTAATTTTTGCAAACGATCTCGTAAAACAAGATGATAATCTTGTCCCCAAGAGGCACGACAAAAAATACCGCGGCGTTCTCCGCGCTTACTTAATGGTGCATTTTTTAATTTTGAAGGATACGCTAATGCAATCGCAATAATTGATTTTGCACCAGGTAGTAGAAGCTGTGGGTTCGTTCTTTTTTCTATATCAGACTCTTCAAATCCCGATTGATAATTTAATTGTTGTTGCTGGATTAACCTCTGCTTTAATTCCTCAAATGGTGAAGCACTAGCAAAGCCTATTTTATCTATACCAATTGTTTTACTATACGTAATGACATCTTGCTTTAATTGTTCAAAATCCATTCTTAATCGCCTCCTCAGATGAATCCATCCCTTATGTAACGACTATATTGGTTAGCAATTCACTTTTGGAATACTATTCTTTACTTCTATTTTCGCATACAATTATATTTTTCAAACATTAAAAAACGCAATGCCTCGTTTATCTTAGAAACGAAACACTGCGTTGATCACAATTTATAGAAAAACATTTAATAAAATTTGGAGCGGGTGAAGAGAATCGAACTCTCGACCAGAGCTTGGAAGGCTCTTGTTTTACCACTAAACTACACCCGCAAATATGAAAAAAATATAAGATATTAGAATAACTTATGTAAAGTAGTATAGCATGTAAAAAAAACGGAAGCAAGAATTTTATCGAAAAAAGTCGAAAAAGTGATGAGATACTCATCACTTTTTCAATTCTTTATCAATCGCCTTCTTCATACTATCGAAATCAGGGTTTGCAAGATTTCCGTTTATATATACTGAAGGAGCACCTTGAACTTTTAATTTTTGAGCACGATCTGAATCTTTACGTACTTTTTCTTTTATTTCTTTACTGTGTAAATCTTTCTTAAATTGTTCTACATCAACTTTCGGAAGCTTCTCTTTCACAATGTTAAGAAGTAATTCTTCTGTAATCCATTCTTCCGTGTCTTTCTTTTGACTTTGATAAATTTCATCATAGAAAATCCAGAATGAATCTTGATCTTGTTTATAAATTGCTTCACCAGCTGCTGCACCTAAATCAGAGTCTTTTCCGATAAATGGGAAGTTAATAAAGTATAACTGCACTTTACCTTTATCAATATACTCTTCTTTTAATCGTGGTAATACTGTTACATCCCAAGTACGACACGCAGGACATTTGAAGTCTCCAAATTCAACTACCTTAACTGGTGCATCATCTTTCCCTAAAGATTGTTGTGTGGAATAAGCAAACATCTCATTCCCTTTATCTTTTTTGTCATTTATGATGCTATACGCAATTGTTCCGATTACAATTAATACTGCGATAGAAAAAACTACACCAAGAGCCATGAGTTTATTTGATTTCATATACATTCCTCTTTAAATTCATATTCTGTATACAGCATTGTACACAATACACATAATATCAACACTTATATACGTCACGCAATGAACACGCTCACATAAATTACAAAAATACAATAATTGTGACGATATTGTGTCACAATTTGTCACAATTTATTCAAAAAAAAGAAGCTCCTATGTAGGAGCTTCCTTTAGCTTACTGCTTTTTCGCGCGCATTATTTAACATCGACTGCTCTGTTTTTATATCATGACGAATTACTAATTTCTCACTAACTGCTTGCACATACTCATCATGATTGATATAGCCTTCCTTCTCCATCAATCTCAAAACGACATTTCGTCTCTCTACGGCCTTATCATAATTTTGTGCAGGTGAGTAATAAGCAGGTGCTTTTACTACAGCAGCCATCATTGCACTTTCAGCCAGCGTTAATTGGTCCACCTTTTTACCGAAGTAAAGGTTTGCCGCTTTTTCAATTCCCCATGCTCCTTCTCCGTAATAAATATTACTTACATACAATTTTAAAATTTCATCCTTCGTAAATGTACGTTCAATTTTTTTCGTATAGAAAATCTCTTTCCACTTACGAGAAAATGTACGTTCATTCGTTAAAAAAGCATTTTTGGATAACTGCTGTGTAATTGTGCTTCCGCCTTGCACAACACCACCAGCCTTTATATTCTCAACAGACGCTCTGACAATCGCTATATAATCTAAACCATTATGATGATAAAACCTTTTATCTTCTGTCGCAATAAATGCATGTGTTAATGATTCTGGCACCTCTAACTTAGCCGGTACAT
Source organism: Bacillus sp. EB106-07-01-XG149 (assembly GCF_058791555.1). Classification (NCBI taxonomy): domain Bacteria; kingdom Bacillati; phylum Bacillota; class Bacilli; order Caryophanales; family Bacillaceae; genus Bacillus; species Bacillus sp. EB106-07-01-XG149. The sequence goes on from NZ_JBYTDP010000006.1 coordinate 209,493, forward strand.
GTAATTTACTAATATCACTTTGCTCGATCATTACATTTCCAACGAATAATAATGTACAACTTAACAATAATAATAAAATAATGGCTTTATAAAAGAATTTAGTCATTGGATTTAATGCAACTTTTTGATGATAGTTCACCCTAGATAATACTCGTTCTTTCATCTTGAACACCTCTTTTCCACACAGCATATAACTCTTACTTTAAGAATACCTTGTTGTAAAAAAACATCCCATCGATTTCTCTTACACGTACCTTACATCATTGTAAGGTATAAAAAAGTATTGTATCACAGTCTTTTTTTATCTACTATTCATCTGAAATATTGAATATAGATTATGCTAAACCAATAGCAGAGTATACCTTAAGCCTATACTTCCCTATTAAAACACCCTATTTTCATTATATCATCTACAAATATATATATTTGTAAGTATCTAGTAATCTAAATGTATACAATATATCATATATTATACAGAACAAACGTTCTAAAAATCAACACTAGCACTATTATTATTTTGACCTTTTTCTTAAACAGTATACAAAAAAGAGTAGTGATTTGATTGTATCTCAAACCGGCTACTCTTTTCTTTACAATCTACCTATTAAATTATACGGCTGCACTTCCCACGTTTCGTACGGAATACAATGTGTTGCTCTCATCGCATCAAGCGTTCTGGATTTCATATGAGGACGCGTTAAGTACTCATCTATGTTCTCTTCATCTAAAGCAACAAATTTAGCCTCTTGTATTTCTTCAGGTTGAATTTTTATTTCACCACTCACATATGCGACTTTAAAAACAACAGATAAAATATGCATAGAAGCATTATAGTAAACACCTGTAACTCCGATAGGCTTCACCGTTAAACCCGTTTCCTCAAACATTTCCCTACAAACAGCTTGATCGAGCGCTTCTCCTTCTTCCACCTGTCCTCCTGGCAACTCCCACGTATCCGATCGCCAATGTACTTTAGCCAATAACACTTCGTCTTTTTCATTTGTTAAATAACCTGCTACAGCAACGATATGTTTTGGTGTTTTATGTTCCATATTAAGCCTCCTAGCAATAATGAATATTTCACATATCCCTATAAGCATATTCCCTGTCTACAACAAAATACCTTTACTAATTCATCCTCTTAATTAACTTCATGAAAAAAAGCCCCTATCCGTTAAATGAACAGGGGCTTCTATCGTATTATTCTCCTAAGTCTACGTTGTGGTAAACTTGTTGCACATCTTCTAGATCTTCTAATGCATCAACCATTTTTTCAAATTGTACTTGAGCATCTTCAGGAAGTTCTACATCACTTTGTGCAAGCATTGTTAATTCTGCAACTGTGAATTCTTCAACACCAGCATCTTTAAGTGCAGATTGTACGGAATGGAATTGATCAGGTTCAGCATACACGATAACAGAATCTTCTTCTTCTAGAATGTCACGTGCATCAACATCTGCTTCCATTAAAATTTCAAGAACTTCATCTGATGTTTTACCTTCAAGACCGATAACAGCTGTCGCATCAAACATGTAAGCTACAGAACCGTTTACACCCATGTTACCACTGTTTTTGCTAAATGCAGCTCGTACATCTGCTGCAGTACGGTTTACGTTATTTGTAAGTGTATCTACAATTACCATAGATCCGTTTGGTCCGAATCCTTCATAACGAAGCTCGTCATAATTTTCTTCTGAACCGCCTTTTGCCTTTTCAACTGCACGATCAATAATTGTTCTTGGTACGTTGTATGTTTTCGCACGTTCTAATACAACTCTAAGCGCTTGGTTTGATTCTGGATCTGGCTCGCCTTGTTTTGCTGCCACATAAATTTCACGTCCAAATTTCGCGTATATACGGCTTGTATTTGCATCTTTTGATGCTTTTTTTTCTTTAATATTATTCCATTTACGACCCATACTTTCCACTCTCTTTCCCGTTTTAAATCTACATAAAAATATTAATATAAAATATAACGTGTATTCAACACATTTTTAAAAGAAATATAAAAAGTTCATTTTTGATTCATATTACAGACATAATATAAATTACTATCATTTTTTTCTATCCGCAAGTTATATTATACATGAATTCCTACATTTATCACGAATTTTAGAATTACATAACATAATTTAACAAAAGAGACTCTAACATTTCTGTTAGAGTCTTTTTACATCGCCGATTCCCATAATATTTCCTTAATTACTTTCTATTGCTGTATAATTAAAATAGGAAAAAATTTGAAGGAAAGATAGGGGAGAGTAATTATGACACATTCAAATGAGAAAAAAGCACATGGTCTTAAAGGGATAGGAGAAAAGCTAAACCCAACTATCTATCAAGTGAGATTCATGAAATTAGATGAACCAATTCACTTTGAGTCGTTTCCTGAATTAAAGGAATTAGGGGACTGGTTGAGTACTTCAACGCAAATGTGGTCGTGCCACTCAACTATGTACAAGTACAACAGAGAAGAATTTGAAAAGAAGTTTTTAGAAATTACGAAATTAACAGCTGATCATGTGCTAATATCTACTGGTGGTGTCGGATTTAACTTCATGTCACCAGGATGGGGAGATTCTCTATAAAATGGAACTAAAAGGATAAAAATGAATATTCGTTTTTATCCTTTTAGTGTTTCGCAGTTTACTCCAACTGAAGTGTATCGTATGGGCTTTGATAGAGAAAAATTTTTAAAAGTAAATAAGGTGGATCGATTTTTAACGTTCAGTCGTTCAAGCAAACGTTTTATTTTATTGTATGGGTCTTAAATTTCGAAGTTGGCAATCAGTATAGAATATTTTCATTCAGCTTCCGATTATAATATTCTACGTTTACTCACCGCACATTTTTTATGCTTATTTTATCGCGCGAAGAAAACACAAAAAAACTCTATACAATTAGTATAGAGTTTTTTTTACGCCGTTCGTGATACCGATGGTCGGGGTCGAACCGACACTCCCGAAGGAACACGATTTTGAGTCGTGCGCGTCTGCCAATTCCGCCACATCGGCACAAAAGAAAGGCGGCAACCGGATTTGAACCGGTGGTAAAGGTTTTGCAGACCTCTGCCTTACCACTTGGCTATGCCGCCATGTTAAATTTTATTGGAGCGGAAGACGGGATTCGAACCCGCGACCCCAACCTTGGCAAGGTTGTATTCTACCACTGAACTACTTCCGC